>NZ_FOXM01000010.1 GCF_900115715.1 Geopseudomonas sagittaria | reverse complement strand
CGTGAAATTACCGAAGATACACCGATATCACATACCCAATTAGGGGAAGCGACTAAAAACGATTCCCCAACAAATTGCTTGACGACCATAGAGCGTTGGAACCACCTGATCCCATCCCGAACTCAGCAGTGAAACGACGCATCGCCGATGGTAGTGTGGAGCTTCTCCATGTGAGAGTAGGTCATCGTCAAGCACCTATACAGAAACCCCGATCAGCTAACGCTGGTCGGGGTTTCGGCTTTTCGGCATCCGGAAACCGGGTTGAAAACGGGCAGAAAAAAACCCAGCGCGAAAGCTGGGTTTTGAGGCGGACGCTGTGTTTGATCAGCGCTCGAGGTGCTGCAGCTTGTCCTTGACGCCATCCCACTCCTCGGCGTCGGCCAGAGCATCCTTTTTCTCAGTGATGTTTGGCCATACTTCGGCAAGATCGCGGTTGAGTTCGATGAACTCCTGCTGGTCATCCGGTACCTCGTCTTCCGAGAAGATCGCCTGGGCAGGGCACTCGGGCTCGCAGAGGGCGCAGTCGATGCACTCGTCTGGGTGGATCACCAGGAAGTTCGGGCCTTCGTAGAAGCAGTCCACCGGGCAGACTTCCACGCAGTCGGTGTACTTGCACTTGATGCAGTTGTCGGTAACGACGAAGGTCATGTTCTTTTGTCTCCTCAGACAGGCAAGCGCCAGCCATGGCATGGCGCGCGAAATTTTAGCAGCTTGCTATTTGCTTCGTTATATCTGCATCTTCCAAGCATATATCAGCTCCAGCGCCTGACGGGGGGTCAGGTCGTCCGGGCTGAGGCGCTCGAGCTCTTCCAGCAATGGATGCGATTGGACTGCGAACAGGTCGTGCTGCAGCGGTTTGCTCGGCACGCTTTTTGTCGCTGGCACCGCGGCGTGCTCATGCGGCAGGCTGGTTTCCTCAAGCCGTGCCAGATGCTCACGGGCGCGAGCGATCACCGGATCGGGTACTCCGGCCAGTTGCGCGACGGCCAGGCCATAGCTCTGGCTCGCCGGTCCCGGCAGCACATGGTGCAGGAACACAATGCGCTCCTTGTGCTCGGCAGCATCCAGATGCACGTTGGCGACCACGGGTTCGCTCTCGGGCAGGACGGTCAGCTCGAAGTAGTGGGTCGCGAACAGGGTAAAGGCGCGTAGCTGCGCCAGATGCTCGGCAGCTGCCCAAGCCAGTGACAGGCCGTCGAAGGTGCTGGTGCCGCGGCCGACTTCGTCCATCAGCACCAGACTGCGCTCGCTGGCGTTGTGCAGGATGCTGGCGGTTTCGCTCATCTCCACCATGAAGGTCGAGCGCCCGCCGGCCAGATCATCGCTGGAGCCGATGCGGGTGAAGATGCGGTCGACCAGCGACAGCTCGCAGCTTTGCGCCGGCACGAAGCTGCCGATATGGGCGAGCAGTACGATCAGCGCGGTTTGGCGCATGTAGGTGGACTTGCCCCCCATGTTCGGACCGGTGATCACCAGCATGCGCGTGCCGTCGTCGAGGTAGACGTCGTTGGCGACAAAGGGCGTGCTGAGTACCTGTTCGACCACTGGATGGCGACCCTGGGTGATGCGCAGGCAGGGCTCTTCGACGAACGCCGGGCAATTGAGGTCCAGATTCAGCGCACGCTCGGCCAGGTTGCTCAGCACGTCGAGCTCGGCCAGGGCGGCAGCAGTATCCTGCAGCGGCGCTAGGGATTCGATCAGGATGTCGAGCAGGGCGTCGTACAGCAGCTTTTCCCGTGCCAGGGCGCGGCTTTTCGCCGACAGCGCCTTGTCCTCGAACGCCTTGAGTTCGGGGGTGATGAAGCGTTCGGCACCCTTGAGAGTCTGGCGGCGGATATAGTCGGCCGGCGCCTGCTCGGCCTGGACCCGCGGCAGCTCGATGTAATAGCCATGGATGCGGTTGTAGCCGACCTTGAGATTGGCCAGGCCGGTTCTGGCCTTTTCCCGCGCCTCCAGGTCCATCAGGTACTGGCCGGCGTTCTCGCTGAGCATCTGCAGTTCGTCGAGCTCGGCGTCGTAACCGCTCTTGATCACGCCGCCGTCGCGGATCACTGCGGGCGGATTATCGATGATTGCCCGGGCCAGCAGGTCGGCCAGCTCGGGGTAGGTCTGGATGTTGGCCGCCAGCGCCTGCAGGCGCGGAGCTTCCAGTTCGGACAGGTTCTGCTGCAGTTCCGGCAGGGCCGCCAAGGCATCGCGCAGGCGTGCCATGTCGCGCGGCCGTGCGCTGCGCAGACCGATACGGGCCAGAATGCGCTCGACGTCGCCGATTTCCTTGAGGCGCGGCTGCAGGTTCTCGAAGCGGTAGCTGTCGAGCAGGCAGCCGATGGCCTGCTGGCGGCCCTCGATGATGCCGTGGTCACGCAGGGGGCGGTTCAACCAGCGACACAGCAGGCGGCTGCCCATGGCGGTCATGCAGCGATCCACCACGCTCTGCAGGGTGTTGTCGCGACCGCCGGTGAGGTTGGTGTCTAGCTCCAGATTGCGCCGGCTGGCGGCGTCGAGGATCACCGTGTCGTCCAGCCGCTCGTGGCGCAGGCTGCGGATGTGTGGCAGGGCACTGCGCTGGGTGTCGCGTGCGTACAGCAGCAGGCAGCCGGCGGCGCCGATGGCGAGGGTCAGGCCCTGGCAGCCGAAGCCGTTTAGGTCCTGGGTGCCGAACTGCTGACACAGGCTTTTCAGCGCGGTGGCGCGATCGAAGTCCCAGGGCGCCCGGCGCCGCACGCCGGGACGTTTCTCGGCCGGCAGGCCGCTTGGCCAGTCATCGGGAATCAGCAGCTCGGCGGGACTGAGGCGCTCCAGTTCGGCGAGCAGCGGTTCCCAGCCCTTGATTTCCTGCACGCTGAAGCGTCCGCTGGTGATGTCTAGCACCGCCAGACCGAACAACCGCTCGTCGCCGAGCAGGGCTGCCAGCAGGTTGTCGCGGCGCTCGTCGAGCAGCGCTTCGTCGCTGACGGTGCCGGGAGTGAGGATGCGAGCGACCTGACGCTCCACCGGCCCCTTGCTGGTCGCCGGATCGCCGACCTGTTCACAGATCACCACCGACTCGCCGAGCTTTACCAGGCGGGCCAGGTATCCTTCGGCCGCATGGAACGGAATGCCGGCCATCGGGATCGGCTGGCCGGCGGACTGACCGCGAGCGGTCAGCGTGATGTCCAGCAACCGGGCAGCCTTCTGGGCATCGGCGTAGAACAGCTCGTAGAAGTCGCCCATGCGATAGAACAGCAGCTGGTCGGGATGCTGCTGCTTGATTCTGAGGTACTGCTGCATCATCGGCGTGTGGGCGGAAAAATCGCTGTTGCTCATCGCTGTCCGGCTTCAAGTCGCAAAAGCGCCTAGTGTACGGTATCGCATGGACAGGCTTAACCCCGGAGACACTTATGGACCCGATCAC
The DNA here is from genome assembly GCF_900115715.1 of Geopseudomonas sagittaria. Classification (GTDB taxonomy): domain Bacteria; phylum Pseudomonadota; class Gammaproteobacteria; order Pseudomonadales; family Pseudomonadaceae; genus Geopseudomonas; species Geopseudomonas sagittaria. The sequence goes on along the minus strand of NZ_FOXM01000010.1, from coordinate 170,026 downwards.
CCGGCTTGCCAGACAACTCGGCGAGGCGCTACTGAGTCGGCGGATGCAGGTCGCCACGGCGGAGTCCTGCACTGGCGGCGGCATCGCCGAGGCGATCACGCGGATCGCCGGCAGCTCGCAGTGGTTCGAGGCCGGCTACGTCACCTACTCCAATCGGCAGAAAACCCTGCAGCTCGGTGTGCCGGATACCTTGTTCGACACGGTTGGCGCCGTGAGTCGTGAGGTGGTCGAGGCGATGGCCCGGGGAGCCTGCCGGCACAGTGGGGCACAGCTGGCGGTGGCCGTCAGCGGGATTGCCGGGCCGGATGGCGGCACGCCGGACAAACCGGTGGGCACGGTCTGGCTGGCCTGGCAGGATGGCGAACGCTGTTTCAGCTGTCGTCGGCAGTTTGCCGGCGACCGCCAGGCGGTGCGTGAGCGGACCGTGCTTCTGGCGCTGCAGGGATTGTTGCGACTGACGGCAGGGCAAAATCCCGTCGAGGGGTAGGCGGGTAACCTACCCTGTGGAATAATACTGGCTAATTATACAGTTGATCGTGGCCGGCTGGCTGCTCTGAACGAGAGGACTTCAATGGACGAGAACAAGAAGCGCGCCCTGGCTGCGGCCCTGGGTCAGATCGAGCGTCAGTTCGGCAAAGGCGCGGTCATGCGCATGGGCGACCAGGAACGCCAGGCCGTGCCGGCGATCTCCACCGGCTCGCTGGGCCTGGATATCGCACTGGGTATCGGCGGCCTGCCCAAGGGGCGGATCGTCGAGATCTATGGTCCTGAATCTTCGGGCAAGACCACCCTGACCCTGTCGGTAATCGCCGAAGCGCAGAAGCTGGGCGCGACCTGTGCCTTCGTCGACGCCGAGCACGCTCTCGACCCCGACTACGCCGCCAAGCTCGGCGTTAATGTCGACGACCTGCTGGTGTCGCAGCCGGATACCGGTGAGCAGGCGCTGGAAATCACCGACATGCTGGTGCGTTCCAATGCGGTGGACGTGGTCATCGTCGACTCCGTGGCTGCCCTGGTGCCGAAGGCGGAAATCGAAGGCGAGATGGGCGACACCCATGTTGGCCTGCAGGCGCGCCTGATGTCGCAAGCCCTGCGCAAGATCACCGGCAACATCAAGAACGCCAACTGCCTGGTGATCTTCATCAACCAGATCCGCATGAAGATCGGCGTGATGTTCGGCAATCCGGAAACCACCACCGGCGGCAATGCGCTGAAGTTCTACTCCTCGGTGCGCCTGGACATCCGGCGCATTGGCGCCGTCAAGGAAGGCGACGAGGTGGTCGGCAACGAGACCCGCGTCAAGGTGGTGAAGAACAAGATGGCTCCGCCGTTCCGTCAGGCCGAGTTCCAGATCCTCTACGGCAAGGGCATCTACCGCAACGGCGAGATCATCGATCTGGGTGTGCAGCAGGGGCTGATCGAGAAGTCCGGCGCCTGGTACAGCTACCAGGGCAGCAAGATCGGCCAGGGCAAGGCCAATGCCGCGCGCTTCCTCGAGGACAACCCCGAGGTGCGCGACACCATCGAGGGCGCGATTCGCACCCAGTTGCTCGCCCAGCCGGGTGGCCTCAAGGCAACAGCGGCGATCGAGGAAGACGTCGACGCGGAAATGGATATCTAAACCAGCATGGCCGTCGTGCTCGACAGTCCCGCCGCGGTGCGCCGGGCCGCCATGGATCTGCTGGCCCGGCGTGAGCACGGGCGTGCCGAACTGGCACGCAAGCTGCGCCAGCGCGGCGCCGAAACGGAACTGATCGACAGCGCGCTCGAGCGCTTGAGCGAGGAGGGTCTGCTCAGTGACGAGCGCTTCCTGGAGAGTTTCATCCGCAGCCGGGCGAATGCTGGCTACGGCCCGCTGCGCATTCGTGACGAGCTGAATCAGCGTGGCCTGCCGCGTGTCGCAGTGGAGCGGGCCCTGGCGGAGAGTCCGATCGACTGGGCGGAAAACCTGCGCGAGCTGTGGCAGCGGCGCTTCGCCGGCCTGCCCGGCGATGCCCGCGAGCGGGCAAAGCAGGGGCGCTTCCTGCTCTATCGCGGCTTTTCCCACGAGGCGGTCAGTCGCTTGCTGCGTAGCGCGGGTGATGACTAGCGGTGTGGTTTGGCAATGAAAAAACGCCCCGGCTCGTTGTGAGCCGGGGCGTTTTGCTGTGGACGGCTGACCGGAGCTATTCGGCGCGTGGCAGCTCGCGCTGCCAGTTCTCCGGCAGGTTGATGAAGTTGATCAGCTCGCGCAGCCGCCCGTGGTCGCGGCCATTGAAGTGGAAGGCCAGGCGGATCAGGTGGCGGAACTCCGGCTCATCCTGCTCCAGTTCGCAGTACGGCTGCTGGTGGAAGCCGTCCTCCAGGCACAGGTCGGCGAACTCGTCGTGCAGGTAGGCGAGGGCTCTGGCGTTGAGCGGCCGATTCATGCGCAGGGCGAACAAGCCCTTGAGCCAGCGGCTGGAGTGGTAGTTGCGGTAGAAATGGGTGATTTCCACCACCGCTTCCTCCGCGCTGGTGACCAGCTTGAGCAGGTTCATGTCGCTGGGCAGGATATAGCCGTTTTCTTCCAGCTGCTCGCGCATGAAGTGCAGCGCATCCTTCCAGTAGCGACCCTCCGGCACGTCCAGCAGGACCACCGGCACGATCGGGCTCTTGCCGGTCTGGATCAGCGTCAGCACCTCCAGGGCCTCGTCCAGGGTGCCGAAGCCGCCCGGGCAGAGCACCAGGGCATCGGCCTCCTTGACGAAGAACAGCTTGCGCAGAAAGAAGAAGTGGAAGGAGATCAGGTTGCCGGTATCGTGCACCACATCGTTGGCGCGCTGCTCGAAGGGCAGGGCAATGTTCAGGCCCAGGCTGTGCTCCAGCCCGGCGCCTTCGTGGGCCGCGGCCATGATGCCGCCGCCGGCACCGGTCACCGTCATCAGTTCGTGATGGGCCAGTAACTTGCCGAGATCGCGGGCCTGCAGGTACAGCGGGTGGTCCGGTGCGGTGCGCGCTGAGCCGAACACCGTGACCTTGCGCCGCCGCTTGAACTGCTCGAGCATGCTGAAGGCGTTCTCCATCTCGCGCAGCGTCTGCATCATGATCTTGGCGTCCCAGCGGTTGCGGTCGGCCTCGGCCATGCGCACCACGGTCATCAGCATCTCGTGATAGAGCGCCTGGTTGGGACTTCCCGGCGGCACGCTGAGGCCGACCAGCTCGTCGACCTTCAGTCCGACATCGATGCCGCTGGTCTGGAAGTGTCTCGACAGATAGTCATCCGACTCATAAGCCATGTCATGTACTCCTTGTTTTTATCGTCGCTCAGAGTGCGATCTGCTCACCCGGTTCCGGGATGTTGGCAGTCCACTGCAGGCGATCGTGCAGTGCCTGTTGCAGCACCTTCATTTTTTCCAGTTCCCCATGCACTAGGTATAGCTCCGGTCTGTGGTCGAAGTGTTTCACCCACTCGAGCAATTGTGACTGGCCGGCGTGGGCGGAGAAGCCACCCAGGGTGTGCACCTGTGCCTTGACCGCGATGCGCTGGCGCAGGACGCGCACGGTCGGCGCGCCATCGACGATGGCGCGTCCCAGCGTGCCCTTGGCCTGGAAGCCGGGGAACACGATATGGCACTCCTTGCGCCACAGGTTGTACTTGAGGTGGTGGACGATGCGCCCACCGTTGCACATGCCGCTGCCGGCGATGATGATCGCCCCGCTCTGGATGCGGTTGATCGCCATCGAGTCCTCGACTCGGGGCGTGCAGCGCAGGATCGGCAGCCAGTCCTCGACCTTGGTGACGCCGTGGTTGATCAGTGTTTCGCGATCCTTGGCGTCGAACTGCTCATGGAAGCGGTGGTAGATGGCGTTGGCCTGGATCGCCATGGGGCTGTCGAGGAACACCGCCTGCTGCGGCAGGCGACCTTGCTGGTAGAAACGGCCGAGATGGAAGATCAGATCCTGGGTGCGGCCGACGGCGAAGGCGGGAATCAGCACGTTGCCGCCGTCGCGATGGGCCTGCTGGAGGATCTCGGCCAGCTCGTCGAGGGTGTCCTCGTCGCAGCGGTGATCGCGGTCGCCGTAGGTCGATTCCATCAGCACCACGTCGGCCTCGCCCAGCGGGGTAGGGTCGCGCATCAACGGTGTGCAGGCATTGCCCAGGTCGCCGGAGAACACCAGGCGGCGGGTCAGGCCGTGGTCGTGCACCTCCAGCTCGACAATCGCCGAGCCGAGGATGTGGCCGGCGTCGTGGAAGGTCACCTTGACGCCGCGAGCCACTTCCACGGTCTGACCGTACACTACTGGCCGACGCAGCGTGAGGGCCAGCTCGGCATCGGCCTCGGTGTACAGCGGCTCCACCAAGGGTTTGTCCTGGCGGGCGCGCCACTTGTTTTCCCACTCGGCGTCGCTTTCCTGAATGTGCGCCGAGTCCATCAGCATCAGTTGCAGCAGCTCACAGGTGGCATCGGTCGCGTAGATCGGTCCGCGGTAGCCCTTGGCCGCCAGCCGCGGCAGCAGGCCGCTGTGATCGATATGGGCATGGGAGATCACCACGGCATCCAGCTGCAGAGGGTCGAAGGGGAAGGCTTCGCTGTTGTGCGCCTCCTCTTCGCGCCGCCCCTGGCACATACCACACTCCAGCAGCACCCGCGCGCCGTCGCGCGTCTCGATCAGGTAGCGGGAGCCGGTCACCTGCTGGATGGCGCCGTAAAAGGTGAGAAGGGCCATAAAAACTCCTTGTTCCGCTTGGCGCGACCGCCTGCCGGAGGTCTGGCAGGGCCTTGATACAAATCAGCCGCAAATGGTCTCGTCGTTCTAGACTACCCCCAACCCTGCTTTGGAGTCTTGCCCATGAGTCAGCTTTTGCCCAGCGCCGAAGAACTGCAGGCCCATGCGCTTTCCGAGCCGGCCTTTGCCGAGTGGGCGGGGGGGCGTGGTCCGCTGGAGCACTCGCCGACCACCCAGGCGGCGGTGTTCCGCCTGGCCCACCAGCTGGTGCAGGCCGGTCACCAACCCGATCTTACCAGTGTCTACCGCCTGTTCCAGGCCCTCGACCGACTGACCTGCGCCGGCCTGTGGCTGGTCGTGCACATGACCTACGCGCGGCGCGTGTGTCTCGACGGTGCCGCGCTCGAGGCCGAGGACTTCAAGGCCCGTCCCGAAGGTCACACCGGCGGCGCCCTGAACATGGTGCCGGCGTATGCCGGCTACCTGGCGCTGAATGCGCTGACCGGACAGACCCGCGCCTGGACCATGGGCCAAGGGCATTGCGTGGCGGCCATCGAGGCGCTCAACGTGCTGACCGGCAACCTGCACCCCGAGCAGGCGGCGCGCTACGCTCGGGACGCCGAGGGATTGAACCGCCTGGTCGGTGATTTCTACAGCTATGCCCAGGCGCCCGACGGCCTGCCCGGCGTGCCGCTGGGCAGCCACGTCAATCCGCATACCGCCGGCGGCAGCGCCGAGGGCGGCTATCTCGGCTTTGCCGAGCTGCAGTACGCCCACCAGCCGCTGCCCGGCGAGACGTTGGTGGCCTTCCTCTCCGACGGCGCGGCCGAGGAGCAGCGCGGCAGCGACTGGATGCCGCGCTGGTGGCGCGCCGAGGACTGCGGGGTGGCTCTGCCGGTGATGATCGCCAACGGTAGGCGCATCGAGCAGCGCACCGAGCTGGGCACCCACGCGGGCGTGCAGGGCTTCGTCGAGCATCTGCGCCACTGCGGGTTCGATCCGATCCGCTTCGACGGCCGCGACCCGGCCGCCTTCGTCTGTACCCTGTACGAGCTGGAGCAGCGGCTGGCCCACCGCGTGGACGAGAAGAATCGCGGCATCCTCGACTATCCGCTGCCCATGCCTTATGCGATCGCCGAGACCATCAAGGGCTTCGGCTTTCACGGCGCCGGCGAGAACGCCGCGCACAACCTGCCGCTGCCGGGCAATCCGCACGACGACGCCGAGGCCCGCCGGTTGTTCAACGCCAGCGTTGCGCCGCTGTGGGTGGCGCCGGACGAGCTGCACCAGGCTCTCGAGCGTTTTGCCGCCCTGCGCGGCGGGCGGCCGCTGGAGCGGGACCATGCGCTGGCCGTGCGTCATCCCGAGCTGCCGCGCATCCCCGAATTGCACTTCCATGACCAGGTGTGCTCGCCGATGAGCGCCATCGACCGCTTCTTCGTCGACCTGGTGGCGGCCAACCCGCAGCTGCGCCCGCGGGTCGGCAATCCCGACGAGCTGGCCAGCAACCGTCTCGGCGGCGTACTGCAGGCGCTCAAGCACCGCGTCAGCGCGCCGGAAAGCGACGAGGAGGCCGTCCACGGCCACATCATCACCGCACTCAACGAAGAGGCGGTGGTGTCGGCCTGTCTGGCCAACCAGGGCGGCCTCAACCTGGTGGCCAGCTACGAGGCCTTCTGCGTGAAGATGCTCGGTGCGGTGCGCCAGACCCTGATCTTCGCCCGCCAGCAGCACGAGGTCGGGCGTCCGGCCGGTTGGCTCGGCTGGCCGCTGGTGGCCACCTCGCACACCTGGGAGAACGGCAAGAACCAGCAGTCGCACCAGGACACCACCTTCTGCGAGGCGCTGCTGGGCGAGATGAGCGATGCGGTGTGCGTGCTGTTCCCCGCCGACCACAACAGCACCCTGGCGCTGCTGCCGCAGATCTACCAGAGCCGCGGCCGGCTGGCCTGTCTGGTGGTGCCCAAGCGCGAGCGGCCTGGTGTGTTCGATGCCGAGCAGGCCCGTCAGCTGGCCCGTGACGGCGCCATCGTGGTGCAGGAGCGGGAGGGCAGCGAGCCGCTGCTGCTGATCGCCAACGGCAGCTACCAACTGGCGGAGATGCAGCGGGCGGCCAGGCGGCTGGAGGAGGTCGGCTATGCCTACCGCCTAGTCTATCTGCAGGAGCCGGGGCGCTTCCGCGCCCCGCGCGACCTGCTCGAGCAGCAGGTGGTGGCCGACGAAGCCCTGCGCGCGCGGCTGTTCCCGGCGCGGATGGGGCGCCGCGTGCTGCTCACCCACATGCGCCCGGAGGTGGCGCGCGGCCACCTGTGGCCGCTCCTCCCGGATGCCAGCCAGAGTGCCGCGCTGGGCTATCGCAACCGGGGCGGCACCTTCGACGAAGCCGGCATGCTGTTCGCCAACCGCGCCTGCTGGGCAAATGTGGTGTCGGCCTGTGCGCGGCTGATGGACGTGCCGCGTACCGCGCTGCTGACCGGCGAGGAGGCCGCTGCCCTGGCCGGCAAGGGCGATCCGAGCATCCTGCGCTGAATGCCGCAGCCCTGGCCCGCGGCTGGCGGGCAGGGTAACTGGTTGGGTTTAAGGGGCGGTGGACTCAGCGCAGGCCGCAGTCCGTGGCCTGGAAGCGCTCGGTGGTCACCGGGCGGTTGCTCTTGTGCTCGCTGAAGGAGTAGGCCAGCACCGCCCCCTGGCTCAGCAGCTGACGATAGCCCGGGTTCTGGCAGACGCTGGCGCGCAGCTGCTGGCGGACGGCGTCCGGATTGCCGCGCATCTCGTTGGCGTGCGAGGCGCGCACGCTGAGGTGATTGATCAGCTGGTTGCCCTCGACCGTGTAGCCCTGGTCGAGGATGTCCGCGTTGATCGCCCGCGGTGTTCCGACACTGCTTTGCTTGGCCACCGCCTTGAGTTGCTTGTTCAGCTCGAAGTCCTGCAGCGAGGCCGCCTGGACGGTGGATGCGGCCAGCAGGGCGGCCAGCAGGGTGAAGAGACGATGCATGGGAATACTCCTGGAAACCTGACCGTTCGACCTGCCGTTGGGCGGCAGGTTCGCGGTGCACCATCATACCCCTGACGTCGGTCCGCGCGTGCGGCTCTGCTAGACTGCCGCGCCTTTCCCGGACTGTCCGGGCAACCTCCTTGGAGTTCGCATGCCTCTACTCGCCGCCGCGCCTCGTTCGTTGTCGTTGCCTGCCGGGCCGGGTGCCGGCCGATGAGCAACAGTGTCGCCCGCTTGCGCACCGAGCGCCTGGCCCGCAGCCTCAAGCCCTTCGTCGCCCGCGGCTCGCGCATCCCGCGCTGTGCGGACTGCCGGCTGGCGCACAGCCACTGCATGTGCGCCTGGCGCCCCAAGGTGGCGGCGCACGCCGCCGTGTGCCTGCTGATGCACGACATCGAGGCGCTCAAGCCGAGCAACACCGGCTGGCTGATCGCCGACGTGGTGGCCGACAACAGCGCCTTCGGCTGGTCGCGGGTCGAGGTCGACGAGCGCCTGCTGGCGCTGCTCGAGGATCCGCAGTGGCAACCCTACGTGGTGTTCCCGGCCGAATATGCCGAGCCGCCGCGGGTGGTGCAGACGGTCGAGCCGGCCAGCGGCAAGCGGCCGCTGTTCATCCTGCTGGATGCCACCTGGACCGAGGCGCGCAAGATGTTCCGCAAGAGTCCCTACCTGGATCGTTTCCCGGTGCTCAGCCTGACCCCCGAGCAGCAGTCGCGCTACCGCCTGCGTCGCTCGACGCGCGGCGAGCACCTGTGCACCGCCGAGGTGGCGGCCATGTGCCTGGAGCTGGCCGGCGACAGTCCCGCGGCCGAGGCGCTGGATGCCTATCTCGACGTGTTCAGCGAGCGTTATCTCGGCTTCAAGCGTCAGCTGCCGCTGGACGAGCACAGCGCTGCCCACCAGCGGCTGCGCCCGTTCACGCCCTGAGCGCGTCGGCGCGGCGTGGCCACAGCTGGGCAACCAGCATGCCGGCGAGCATCAGCGTGCAGCCCAGGTAGCCGCGCGGCGCCAGCGCTTCACCGAGCACCAGGGCGCCGGCAATCGCGGCGAACACCGCTTCCAGGGACAGGATGATCGCCGCGTGCGAGGCGATGGCGTGCTGCTGCGCCACCACCTGCAGGGTGTAGCCGATGCCCACCGAGATCAGCCCGCCATAGAGGATGGCCGGCCCGGCGCGCAGGATCGCCGCGCTGTCGATCTCCTCGAACAGCAGGGCCAGCAGCAGGCTCAGCCCGGCACAGGTGAGAAACTGCAGAAAGGCGATACGCACCGGGTCGTGGCGGCTGGCCAGGGCGCCGACCAGCAGCACATGCACGCCCCAGGCCAGCGCGCCGGCCAGTTGCAGCCAGTCGCCGGGGGCCACCCGGAAGTCCGCGCCGATGCTCAGCAGGGCCATGCCGACGACCGCCAGGCTGGCGCCCAGCCAGGTGCCCAAGCCGGTACGCTGGCCGATCAACAGGCCGAGCAGCGGCACCATGATCACGTACAGGCCGGTAATGAAGCCGGCGTTGGTCACGCTGGTAAACAGCAGGCCGACCTGCTGCAGGTTGATCCCGATGGTCAGTGCCAGGCCGAGCAGCAGTCCGCCGAGCAGCAGGCTGCGGCTGACGGGCGTCGGCACGGCGGCGCCGGCTGGCCGGTACAGCAGCAACGGCAGCAGCGCCAGGGCACCCAGGGCGAAGCGCAGGCCGGAGTAGAGAAAGGGGCCGATCTCGTTCATGCCCAGGCGCTGGGCGACGAAGGTGCTGCCCCAGATGAGGGCGGTGAGCAGCATCAGCAGATCGGCACGCAAGGCCTGGTTGCGCATGGTGGCTCCTTGGAAAAAAAGGCGAAGATCAGCCTCGACAAGGTAGAATCAGGGAACTCGCGTGACCCGATGAGTGTCGCGGCGCAAAGCCCCCAGGGGCTTTGCGGGTATTTTTCTTGACCGTATAGGGTGTGCTCGGCATCCTGAGCGCCGCTTGCGCCCCCGCCCGTTCAGAACAACAACAGGAACCATCATGGCCGCCTACGAAATACTGATTGCCGACGACCATCCGTTGTTTCGCAGCGCCCTGCAACAGGCTCTGAGCATGGGGCTCGGCTCGGAGGCGCACCTGGTGGAGGTGGCCAGTATCGCCGAACTGGAAGCGCGGTTGAACGAAAAGCGCGACTGGGATCTGGTCCTGCTCGACCTCAACATGCCCGGTGCCTACGGCTTTTCCGGCCTGGTGCTGCTGCGTGGCCAGTATCCGCAGATCCCGGTGGTGATGGTCTCGGCTCAGGAAGAGGCGGCGGTGGTCCAGCGCTCGCGTGAATTCGGCGCCAGTGGCTTCATTCCCAAGTCCAGCCCGCTGGAAACGATCCAGCTGGCCGTGCGTGCGGTGCTCGATGGCGATGTCTGGTGGCCGCCGCAGCTCGAGGAAGCCTCTGTCCTCAGCGACGAGGTGCGGGCCGTCAGCGAAGGGCTGGCCAGCCTGACCCCGCAGCAGTTCCGCGTGCTGACCATGGTCTGCGAAGGGCTGCTGAACAAGCAGATCGCCTACGAGCTGAGCGTCTCGGAAGCCACGGTCAAGGCCCACGTCACCGCGATCTTCCGCAAGCTGGGCGTGCGTACCCGCACCCAGGCGGCCCTGCTGCTGCAACAGATGGAGTCGCTGCCGGCGGCCTGACGCGCCCGGCAGGGCAGGCGTGGCCTGCTTGACGTTTTTTTCAGGCCGCCACTGCCAGACTGCCGGCCCCTCGCTACGGACGCCCGCACATGCTGTCACCCTTCAAGGGCCAGACCGGCCTCAAACGCATCCTCAACGCTACCGGCTATTCGTGGGATGGCCTGCGCGCGGCCTTCGGTGGTGAGGCGGCGTTCCGCCAGCTGGTCATGCTCAATGCCCTGCTGGTGCCGCTGGCCTTCCTCCTCGAAGTTAGTCGCGGCGAGCGCGCCATCCTGATCGCCGTGTGCCTGCTGGCGCTGATCGTCGAACTGCTCAACTCGGCGGTGGAAGCGGCAATCGACCGCATCTCCCTCGAGCGCCATCCGCTGTCCAAGAACGCCAAGGACATGGGCAGCGCTGCCCAGGCGGTGACGCTGTCGATGATCGCCCTGGTGTGGGGCGTCATTCTGCTCGGCTGATCCCGCTCCGTCAGGGAATCTCCTGCAGGGCGATCTGGTCGCTGCGCTGCACGCCGGCGGTGAAGCTGCGGCACAGTTCGACGAACTCGCGCATGGCGCTGCTCTGGTACTTCTGCTTGTGCCAGATGAAGCTGAACTGCCGGCGCAGATCGAGCTCCGGGGTTTCCACCGCCACCAGGCTGCCGCGCCGGAAGGCGTCGCGCAGGGCCAGGCGCGAGATGCAGCCGATGCCCAGCCCCGACTCCACCGCGCGCTTGATCGCCTCGGTATGCTCCAGCTCCAGGCGGATGTTCAGCGGCACCGGGTGATGGCGCATGCCCTGGTCGAAGGTCAGCCGGGTGCCCGAGCCCTGTTCGCGGAGGATCCAGGCTTCGCGCACCAGTTCGTCGAGACTCGCCGTGCGCCGCTGCGCCAGCGGATGCTGCGGCGCGCAGAACACCACCAGCTCGTCCTCGACCCACGGCTGCACCTCGATGTCCGGATGCTGGCAGTCGCCCTCGATCAGGCCCAGATCCAGACCGTGCTGGGCCACCCCCTGCACCACATGGCTGGTGTTCTGCACGTGCAGGCGTACCCGGCATTCCGGGTGAGCCTGCATGAAGCGGCCGATCAGCAGGGTGGCCAGGTAGTTGCCGATGGTCAGGGTCGCCCCCAGCTGCAGCGAGCCGAAGCCGCTCTTGCCCTGCAGCAGTTGCTCGATCTCCTCGGCGCGGTCGAGCAGGGCCACCGCCTTGGGCAGCAGCTGCGCGCCCAGCGCACTGAGCGCCAGGCGCTTGCCGATGCGGTCGAACAGCGGGCTGTCGTAGTGGCGCTCCAGCTCGGCCAGCGAGGTGCTTGCCGCCGATTGCGACAGGGCCAGCGATTCGGCCGCGCGCGACACGCTTTCCAGCCGGGCGATGGCGACGAACACCTGCACTTGCCTGAGGGTGAAACGCATATCGATATAACCTATAAAGAATATTTTGATTATTCATTTAACAGATATTTTGCGCCTGCCTAGAATGGAGCGCAACAGGGCCACTCGGCCTCTTTCTGCAAGGAGTCATCGCATGAGCAACCTGGTGAGCGAGCGCGTCGTCAGTGTCCACCACTGGAACGACACCCTGTTCAGCTTCAAGACCACCCGCAACCAGGGGCTGCGCTTCGAGAACGGCCAGTTCGTGATGATCGGTCTGGAAGTGGAGGGGCGTCCGCTCATGCGTGCCTACAGCATCGCCAGCCCCAACTACGAGGAGCACCTGGAGTTCTTCAGCATCAAGGTGGCGAACGGCCCGCTGACCTCGCGCCTGCAGCACCTGCAGCCGGGCGACGAGCTGATGGTCAGCCGCAAGCCGACCGGCACGCTGATCCTCAGCGACCTGCTGCCGGGCAAGCACCTCTACCTGTTCGGCACCGGCACCGGCCTGGCGCCGTTCATGAGCGTGATCCAGGATCCGGAAACCTACGAGCGCTTCGACAAGGTCATCCTCGTCCATGGCGTGCGCTGGGTCAGCGAGCTGGCCTACGCCGACTTCATCACCGAGGAATTGCCGCAGCACGAGTACTTCGGCGAGATGGTCCGCGAGAAGCTGATCTACTACCCGACCGTGACCCGCGAGCCGTTCCGCAACCAGGGCCGGATGACCGACCTGATGCGCAGCGGCAAGCTGTTCAGCGACATCGGCCTGCCGCCGATCAACCCGCAGGACGACCGCGCGATGCTTTGCGGCAGCCCGAGCATGCTCGACGAAACCAGCCAGGTACTGGACAGCTTCGGCCTCAAGGTGTCGCCGCGCATGGGCGACCCGGGTGACTACCTGATCGAGCGCGCCTTCGTCGAGAAGTAAGCGATAGATCGGATGCAAAGCGGCGGAATCTCGGTGACGGGTTCCGCCGTTTTGCCTTGCGGGGTGCTCAGGCCGGCACCACCTCCAGCACGCGGATGCGTCCCGGCTCGGGATAGTGCCAGCGCACCTGCACGTCCCAGAACAGCACCCCGTAGCGTCGCTCCGGCAGCGGCGTCTGGTAGGCCGGGCGCGGGTCCTGGGCCAGGCACTGCTCGATCAGTTCCACCACCGGCTCGTCCAGGCGCAGGGCGTGTTCGCGGGCTTGCAGCAGGGCCGTGTCGTTCCATTCGACCGGGATGGCCGGCGGTGGCGCATCGGCGATGGCGTTGCGCGCCTCGCTGACGATGTCGGCGTAGGGCACGTAGGGCTTGATGTCCAGCACCGGCGTGCCGTCCAGCAGGTCGATGCCGGACAGGTGCAGGCGTCCCGGCTCGACCCTGTCTAGCTTGACCACCGACTGGCCGATGCCGTTGGGGCGGTGGGTGGCGCGGGTGGCGAACACGCCCAGCGAGCGGTTGCCGCCCAGGCGCGGCGGGCGCACCTTGAGGCGCGGCTGGTCCTCCAGCGCCTGGTGGAACAGGAACAGCAGCCAGACGTGGCTGACCTGCTCCAGTCCGGCCAGCGCCTCGCCGCCGTCGAACGGCGCCACCAGCTCCAGCACGCCGCGCGCGGCCGGAGCCAGCTGCGGCTGGCGGGGGATGGCGAACTTCTCCTTGAAGCAGGAGCGCAGGTAACCGACGGGGCTGACGCTGTAGGGCATGGCGGGAGTCTTGCGGGGCAGGGGAGTGGTGATGATACGCGCCGGGCAGCGCCAGCGGCGAGGCCTGCAGGGAATGCACCAGCCCCTCTCCCCGGCGGCGGAAGAGGGGCGCGCCGTGCTTACAGGCCGAGCAGCTTGGCCACGTAGTCGGCGTCCTTGTCGCCGCGGCCGGACAGGTTGACCAGGATGTGCTGATCCTTCGCCAGCGTCGGCGCCACGCGCATGGCCCAGGCCACCGCGTGGGCGCTTTCCAGGGCGGGGATGATGCCCTCGACCCGCGACAGGGTCATGAACGCGTCCAGGCATTCCTGGTCGGTTGCGGTCTGGTAGCTGACCCGGCCGAGGTCCTTCAGGTAGCTGTGCTGCGGGCCGACGCCGGGGTAGTCGAGGCCCGAGGCGATCGAGTGCACCGCGGCCGGGTGGCCCTCGGCGTCCTCCAGCACGTAGCAGGCCATGCCGTGCAGCTCGCCCGGCTTGCCCATCGACAGGGTGGCCGAGTGGCGGCCGGGCTTGTCGAGGCCCTCGCCGGCCGGTTCGACGCCGACCAGCCTGACCGCTTCATCGTCGAGGAAGGCGGTGAACATGCCCATGGCGTTGGAGCCGCCGCCGACGCAGGCGACGACGTGGTCGGGCAGGCGGCCGCCGTGCTTGGCGAGGAACTGCGCGCGGGCCTCGGTGCCGATGATCGACTGGAAGTCGCGGACCATCTTCGGGAACGGATGCGGACCGACCACCGAGCCGATGGCGTAGATGAAGTTGTGCGGGTCCTTGAGGTACTCCTCGAAGGCGCTGTCCACCGCCTCCTTGAGGGTCGCCGCGCCGCGGGTCACCGGCACCAGCGTGCAGCCGAGGATCTTCATCTTGGTGACGTTGGGGTGTTCCTTCTCGATGTCCACCTGGCCCATGTGGATCTCGCAGGGGATGCCGACCAGCGCGCAGGCGGTGGCCAGCGCCACGCCGTGCTGGCCGGCGCCGGTCTCGGCGATCACCTTGCTCTTGCCCATGAACCTGGCCAGCAGCGCCTCGCCCAGGCAGTGGTTGATCTTGTGCGCGCCGGTGTGGTTGAGGTCCTCGCGCTTGAGGTGGATCTGCGCGCCGCCGAGTTTTTCGCTCAGGCGCCGGGCATGGAAGATCGGGCTGGGGCGGCCGACGTAGTCGGCGAACAGGCTGGCCAGCTCCTGCTGGAAGTCCTCGCGCTGGCGGATCTCCTCGTAGGCGGCGTCGATCTCGTCCATCACCTGCTTGAGGTGCGGCGGCACCAGTTGGCCGCCGTAGGGGCCGAAATAGCCGCGGGTGTCGGGCATGGGGGCAAAACGATGGGAGTCGCTCATGCGGTATCTACTCATGGGGAAGGGCGCGGCGACAGGACGTCGCCGGCCGGAAATTCATGAGGATATTATCGACATGGCCGCGCCGGCAAAGATTTCGCCGTGTTCGGCGGCCGTCATCGGCCGCGTTGTGGGGGCTGCGTCACGGGGAGGTCAGTAGTTTCTTTCATCGTACCCCGGGAACCAGTCCTGCTTGAGGTCGACCCCGCGTTGCTTGAGCGCATTGCCGACGCTTTCCACCATGGGTTCGGGACCGGACAGATAGACCGGAACCCGGGCGGCCTGCGGTTCTTCGTCCAGTATCCGCTCGGCGCTGATCGGCTCGCCGATCAGGTAGCGCACGTCGAGCTCGGGATGCTGGGCGCAGAGCTGGTCGAGTTCGGCGCGGAAGGCGATCTGCGCGTCGCGACTGAAGTACAGCAGCGTGGCATTCAGCGCCTGGCCACGGGCATGGCGCTCCAGCAGGATGCTGCGAAACGGCGTCACCCCGATGCCGCCGGCGACCAGCACCACCGGGGCGGCGGAGTCCTCCTCCCAGGTGAAGTCGCCGCCGAGGTCGCGTACGCCGATGCTGTCGCCGGGCTGCAGACGATCGAGCGCCTGCTTGAAGGCGCTGGGGCCGACGCGGGTGGACACCTGCACGACCTTTTCGCTGGGCGCCGAGGCGAGGGTGAACCAGCGCAGGTTGTCGGCCTCGTCGGCGCCGGCTTGCGGCAGGACGAAGGCCTGGTTCTGCCCGGCGGTCCAGTGCAGTCCGCCGGTTTCGAAGACGAAGCTCTTGATGTTGCCGGCCTCGTTGCGCGATGAGAGCAGTTTGAGCTGTTGCATGGGGCATCCTCCGTGCTACCCAGCATAGCAGCAGCTCGGGGCCGGCAATGGCCAGGCCCGGCGCCGGCAGATCCCTGCCCGGTCGCCGCGATCAGTGCTGGAGGAGGTTCTGCCCGAGCATGCCGGTCAGGAAGCCGGCCACCGCGCCCAGCGGCGGCGACCAGTGCCGTTCGAGGCGGACCTGCGGGGCGATGTCCTGGAACACCGAGTAGAGGATGCCGCCGGAGGCGAACAGCATGATGGCGCCGACCACCTCGGGATGAGGGGCCAGCCACAGGTAGCCGCTGAAGCCGGCCAGTGGCCCGAGCAGGGCGATCAGGCTGAACAGCACGAGGATGCGCCGGTTGGACAGGCGCGAGGCGCGACGCAGCTCGCGATAGGCGTTGAAGCCCTCAGGCAGGTTCTGCAGCGCCATCAGCAGGGCCAGCAGCAGGGCGCTGGGGTTGCCGAAGGCCATCGCCGCGCCGAGGGCGATGGCCTCGGGAATGAAGTCGAGCAGCATGTCGATCATCTGGCTGGCGGCGGTGCGGTGGGCGGCAAGGAAGCGGTCGACCAGCATGAAGGCCACCCCGCCGCTGGCGAAGCAGGCCGCGGTGAGTCCGGCCGACAGGCCGCGCATGCCCTCGGGCACCAGCACCAGGGCCACCGCGGCGAGCAGCGCGCCGGCGCCGAAGGCGAGGATGCTGTGGCGCAGCTCGGTTTCCAGCCAGCGCGGGCGCAGCCGCTCACGGCAGGCGAGCAGCGCGCCGAGCGGCATGGTCATGCCGGCCAGCAGGGTCAGGGCGAGGATCTGCAGCCAGGGGTTCACGATGGCCTCCGGGCATCGGCGGGTTCGCTTACAGCCTAGCCGCTGAGCAGGAGGCAGAAACGACGAGCCCGGCGCGGGGCCGGGCTCGTTGCGGGCGAAACAGGCTCAGATCGCCTCGGCCCACAGGTCGTACTCGTCGGCGTCGGTGACGCGCACCCAGACCTTGTCGCCCGGCTTGAGCGGCTGCGCGCTGTCGACGTAGACGTTGCCGTCGATCTCCGGGGCGTCGGCGGCGGAGCGGCCGATGGCGCCTTCCTCGTCGACCTCGTCGATCAGCACCTCGATCTCCTTGCCGATCTTCAGCTGCAGGCGCGCGGCGCTGATTGCCTGCTGGTGGGCCATGAAGCGCTCCCAGCGCTCCTGCTTGATCTCGTCCGCCACCGGCTCGAGGCCGAGGTCGTTGGCCGGTGCGCCGTCGACCGGCGAGTACTGGAAGCAGCCGACGCGATCGAGCTGGGCCTCGGTGAGCCAGTCGAGCAGGTACTGGAAGTCCTCCTCGGTCTCGCCGGGGAAGCCGACGATGAAGGTCGAGCGGATGGTCAGCTCCGGGCAGATCTCGCGCCACTGCTTGATGCGCGCCAGGGTCTTGTCCTCGAAGGCCGGACGCTTCATGGCCTTGAGCACCTTGGGGCTGGCGTGCTGGAAGGGGATGTCCAGGTACGGCAGGATCTTGCCGGCGGCCATCAGCGGGATCACGTCGTCGACGTTGGGGTACGGATAGACGTAGTGCAGGCGCACCCACACGCCCATGTTGCCGAGCGCCTCGCACAGCTCGAGCATGCGCGTCTTCACCGGCTGGCCGTTCCAGAAGTCCAGCTTGTACTTGAGGTCGACGCCGTAGGCGCTGGTGTCCTGGGAGATCACCAGCAGCTCCTTGACCCCGGCCTTGACCAGGCGCTCGGCCTCGCTGAGCACGTCGCCGACCGGGCGGCTGACCAGCTTGCCGCGCATCGAGGGGATGATGCAGAAGGCGCAGCTGTGGTTGCAGCCTTCGGAAATCTTCAGGTAGGCGTAGTGGCGCGGGGTCAGCTTGATGCCCTGCGGCGGAACCAGGTCGACGAAGGGATCGTGGCTGGTGCTCGGCGGCACCACCTCGTGCACCGCGTTGACCACCTGCTCGTACTGCTGCGGACCGGTGACCGCCAGCACGCTGGGGTGCACGTTGCGGATGCTGTCCTCGGACACGCCCATGCAGCCGGTGACGATCACCTTGCCGTTCTCGGCCAGCGCCTCGCCGATGGCGTCCAGCGACTCGGCCTTGGCGCTGTCGATGAAGCCGCAGGTGTTGACCACCACCACGTCGGCATCCTCATAGGACGGCACGATCTGGTAACCCTCCATGCGCAGCTGGGTGAGGATGCGTTCGGAGTCGACGGTCGCCTTCGGACAGCCGAGGGAAACGAAACCGACTTTGGGTGTGGCGGTGGACATGCAGGCTAACCTCGAAGGGCGCCGGGTTGGCGCCTCTGATCAAAAAGTGCGCAATTCTAGCGATGCCGGCCGCGCTTGACCAGTACCGCGCGGACAAAGCAAAGCCCCGCGCGCGCAGCGAGCGGGGCGGGGGACCGGGGCGCGGTTCAGGCCCGGCCCGGGAGGATGCGGGTCAGGGTATTGTCGCGGATGAGGTAATGGTGGAGCAGACCGGCGAGCGCGTGCAGGCCGATCAGCCAGTAGCCCGCCACGCCACCGAACTCGTGCAGCTCCTCGAGGCTCTCCGCCAGGCCGTGATCCTTCGCCACCAGCATCGGCAGCTCGAGGCCGAAGAACGGCACCGGCTTGCCTTCGGCGTTGAGCAGCAGCCAGCCGACCAGCGGCATGCCGATCATCAGGGCATACAGGGCCAGGTGCATCAGGTGCGACAGGCCGGTCTGCCAGGCGGGCGGCTTCGGCAGGATCGCCGGGGTTTTGCTCAGCAGGCGGCCGAGCAGGCGCAGCCAGACCAGGGCGAACAGGGCCATGCCGAGCATGAAGTGCCAGTGCTTGAGTCCTTCGCGGATCTCGCTGCCGCGGACGAAGTTGCCCTTGAGTTCGATGCAGGCGTAGACCGCGGCGATCAGCAGCAGCATGAGCCAGTGCAGGGCGATGGTAAGAGAGCTGTAGCGGGAGGGGGCGGTGGGCATGGAGGATTCCTGGAGCATCCGGTGGAAGTCGATACGCAGGAGTCTAGGAGGGCAAGCTTAAGCCAAGCTGAGCAAGGCGCTGCACGGGATTTTTCGGTGCCAACGAAAAAGGCCATTCCGAAGAATGGCCTTTTCAAATTTGGTTGCGGGGGCAGGATTTGAACCTACGACCTTCGGGTTATGAGCCCGACGAGCTACCAGACTGCTCCACCCCGCGTCTGTGTGGGCGCATTCTACGCAAATGCGCCGGAGTGTCAAGCGTGATCGCGAAAAAACTTCAAGAGGATCAATTGTTTACTGCCGGAAAGGGGCGCCGCGCCGCAGCGCTCGTGGCCTGCAGGGACGCAGCGCCGCTTTAGCCGCGGTCAATGGCCGTCGCCATGGGCAAGGGCGCCATGCCGGCGGCGCAGGCGTTACACTGGCCATCCACCTGTTTTCACCCGGAGCCCGGTCGATTCGCCGGTTTGTCGTGCGCAAGATCATCCACATTGACTGCGACTGCTTCTTTGCCGCCATCGAGATGCGTGACGACCCGCGGCTGGCTGGCCGGCCGATGGCCGTGGGCGGTGCGCCGGACCGGCGCGGCGTGGTGGCCACCTGCAACTACGAGGCGCGTGCCTTTGGCGTGCACTCGGCGATGGCCTCGCGCACGGCGCTGGCGCTGTGCCCGCAGCTGCTCATCGTGCGTCCGCGCTTCGAGGCCTACAAGGCGGCCTCGCAGCAGATCCACGCGATCCTGCAGGACTACACCGAACTGATCGAGCCGCTGTCGCTGGACGAGGCCTATCTGGACGTGTCGGAGTCGGCGCACTTCGCCGGCAGCGCCACGCGCATCGCCCAGGACATCCGCCGGCGGGTGCGCGCAGAGCTCGATATCACCGTGTCGGCCGGAGTGGCGCCGAACAAGTTCCTCGCCAAGGTCGCCAGCGACTGGCACAAGCCGGACGGCCTGTGCGTGATCACCCCGGGCGAGGTGGAGGAATTCGTCGCTGCGCTGCCGGTGGCGCGCCTGCACGGGGTGGGCAAGGTCACCGCCGAGCGCCTGGCGCGCCTCGGCATCCAGCGCTGCCGCGACCTGCGCGAGTGGCCGCGGCTGGCGCTGGTGCGCGAGTTCGGCAGTTTCGGTGAGCGCCTGTGGCAACTGGCCCATGGCATCGACGAGCGGCCGGTGCAGGTGGAGCGGCGGCGGCAGACGGTCAGTGTCGAACACACCTTCGATCGCGACCTGCCCGATCTGGCCGCCTGCCAGGCCGAACTGCCGGCGTTGCTGGAGCAGCTGGAACGCCGCCTGGCCCGCCTGGACGGCAGCTACCGGGTGGACAAGCCGCTGGTCAAGCTGAAGTTCCACGACTTCACCCAGACCACCCTCGAGCAGGCCGGCGCCGGCCGCGATGCCGACAGCTACCGGCAGCTGCTGGTGGCGGCCTTCGCCCGCGGCGGCCGGCCGGTGCGCCTGATCGGGGTGGGGGTGCGTCTGCTCGACCTGCGCGAGGGCGGCGAGCAGCTGGCGCTGTTCTGAGGCGGGCTCAGCCCTGCTCCACCTTCAAGCGGATCGGCTTGCCCTGTTCGGGCCACAGGCGCAGCTCGTCGAGCGGCGACAGGTCCCAGCGGCGCACCTGGCGCAGGCTTTCGAAGAAACGCTGCTCCTGCTCCATGACCTCCGGCTCGCACAGGCGGCGGGTGCTGCCGACCTGGCTGAAGCGCAGGATCTCGCCTTCCACACCGTAACCGGCGAACCAGTGGTTGCAGCCGCCGGTACCGTAGGCGCGGTCGTCGGCGCCGAAGGTGATGGTCAGATAGCTGCGCTCGACCGGCAGGACACCGATCCACTCGACGCGGTAGGTGCGTTCCTGCTCCAGGGCCAGCGGCGGGGCGGCGCAGCCGGCCAGGGCGAGCGCGAGGGCCGCCGGGCTGGCGGCGAAGGTGGCGCGCAACATCAGGCCTCCCGGGCGTGGCAGCGAGGGCAGAGGTGACGGCCGGCGCGGTTGTGCCAGCCCAGTTCGGCGATCCGCGCTTCGGCGGCCGGGGCGCGGGCCGCCTCGCCCAGCTTGGCGTCGACGGCGAACTCGAAGTCCAGCTGCACGCCGCAGCCGTCGCAGTCGACCTGCCACTGCAGGATGCTCAGCTCCTTGAACACCGGCCCCTTGGCCACCGCCAGCCACTGGCCGGGCGGATTGATCAGGTGGCGGACCTTGTCCACCACCAGGCGCATGGACAGGTCGCGGCTGCCCTTGAGGGTGACCAGCAGGCTGTCGCCGGCTTGGATCGAGCCGCCGTTGCCGGTGACCTGATAGAGGCCGGGCGCCAGCGCGCGGCATTCGGTGAGGGTGTGCTGCGGGTTGAGCAGGGTGTAGCGGAAATCGTGTTCGGTCATGGGGCCTCCGGGAAGGGCGCGCATGCTAGCACGCCGCCCGCGGTTGATCAGGGCTGCACGCGGTTGCTGGGGCGGCCGGCTTGCCAGGCGGCGACATTGTCCAGGGTGGTGCTGGCGATCGCCGCCAGCGCCTCGTGGGTGAGGAAGGCCTGATGGGCGGTGACGATCACGTTGGGGAAGGTCAGCAGGCGCGCCAGCACGTCGTCCTGCAGCGGCTGGTCGGAGCGGTCCTCGAAGAACAGGTCGGCCTCCTCCTCGTAGACATCCAGACCCAGGTAGCCGAGCTGGCCGCTTTTCAGCGCCTCGATCAGTGCCGGGGTATCCACCAGCGCGCCGCGGCCGGTGTTGATCAGCATGGCGCCGGGCTTCATCCGCGGCAGGCTGTCCTGGTCGATCAGGTGGCGGGTGGTCGGCGTCAGCGGACAGTGCAGGCTGACGATGTCGCTGGCCGCCAGCAGTTCGTCGAGGCCGACGAAGCGCGCGCCGAGCGCCTCGAGACTGGCGTCGGGGTGCGGATCGTGGAGCAGCACGCGGCAGCCGAAGCCCAGCATGATGCGCGCGAACACCGCGCCGATCTGTCCGCAGCCGACCACCCCGACCGCCTTGCCGTGCAGGTCGAAGCCGGTCAGCCCGTGCAGGGAGAAATCGCCCTCGCGGGTGCGGTTGAAGGCCCGATGGATGCGCCGGTTCAGCGCCATGACCAGCGCCACCGCGTGCTCGGCCACCGCGTGCGGCGAGTAGGCCGGGACCCGCACCACCGGCAGGCCGAGGGCCTGGGCGGCGTGCAGGTCGACATGGTTGTAGCCGGCCGAGCGCAGGGCGATCAGCCGGGTGCCGCCAGCCTGCAGCTGGGCGAGTACCGCTGCCGACAGGTCGTCGTTGACGAAGGCGCAGACCACCTCGCTGTTGGCCGCCAGGGCGGCGGTTTCGCCATCCAGCCGGGTCTCGAGAAAGTGCAGTTCGAAGCCGTGGGGTGGGTTGGCGGCCAGGAAGCTGTCGCGGTCGTAGGGCTTGCTGCTGAACAGGGTGATGCGCACGGGAGGTTCCTGTTGTCTAGGACGCCGCTTCGGAGGCGGGGTGGGCGGCCTGCTCGGCCAGGCGGCTGATCGCGGCATCCAGTTCGTCGAGGGCGACGCTGGCCGGCGCGTTCTGCTTGAGCAGGCTTTCGCTGCGCTGGCAGGCGGCGCGCAGTTGCGGCACGCCGCAGTAGCGGGTGGCGCCATGCAGGCGATGGATGCGTTCGAGCAGCGCGGCGCTGTCGTTGCTGGCGCGGGCCTGGCGAATCGCCTGCTGGTCGGCGGCCAGCGAGTCGAGCAGCATGGCCAGCATGTCGGCGGCCAGGTCGGCCTTGCCGGCGGCCAGACGCAGGCCTTCGGCCGGGTCGAGCACCAGCAGCTCGGGGGCCGCACTGCCGCGCTCGGGCAGCGTCGTCTCGACGGGCTCGCCGTTGTGCAGCGACAGGCCGGTCCATTTCAGCACCACCTGGACCAGCTGGCGCTCGCTGATCGGCTTGGTCAGGTAGTCGTCCATGCCGCACTGCAGCAGGGCGCGCTTCTCGCTGGCCAGGGCGTGGGCGGTCAGCGCCACGATCGGCATGGGCGGCTGGCGGTGCTCGGTTTCCCACTGGCGGATCGCCTCGGTGGTTTCCCGGCCGTTCATGCCGGGCATCTGCACGTCCATGAACACCAGGTCGAAGCGCTCCTGCTGCACGGCGCGCAGGGCGTCGTAGCCGTTGTCGACCGCGCGCACCTGGGCGCCCATGTCGCCGAGCAGGGTCTGCACCAGCATCAGGTTGGCGGGGTTGTCGTCGACGCACAGCAGCCGTGGCGCCCGGCTGCTGGTTACCGGACTGACGGCGTGCTGCTCGAGCCGCTGCACGCGCGGGCTGAGCAGGTCGCTCAGGGTACGCTGCAGCTTGCGCGTGCAGACCGGCTTGGCCTGCAGGATGCCGTGGTTTTCCGGCAGGCTGGCGTGGTACAGCGCCTGCTCGGTGGTCGGGCACAGCAGCAGCGCCTGGCAACCTTGCTGGTTGAGCTCCCATAGCTGGCGGGTCAGGCGCTCGGGGGGATGCTCGCGGGTGTCGATGCCGATCAGGGCGATGCCCAGCGGTGAGCTGCCATGCTGGCGCAGGGCGGCTTCCTCGATCAGCGCATCGAGGTTGCTGAATTCGATCACCTGCATGCCGCAGTCCTCGAGCTGGTGGCGCAGCGACTGGCGGGCCAGCTCGTGGCTTTCCAGCAGCGCGGCGCAGCGCCCGCCGAGCAGGGCGCGCGGCAACTCGTCGCCCTCGGCGGCGGCCTTGGGCAGGTTGAGCAGTAGCCAGAACTCGGCGCCTTCGCCGCTCTCGCTGGACACGCCGATCTCGCCGCCCATCTGCTCGATCAGGCGCTTGGAGATCACCAGGCCGAGGCCGGTGCCGCCGGCCTGGCGCGAGCTGGAATTGTCGACCTGGGTGAAGGCCTGGAACAGCGTTCGCTGCTCCGTCTCGGACAGGCCGACGCCGCTGTCCTGCACGCTGATGCGCAGCTGGGCGTGGTCGCCCAGGTCCTCCTCGAGCATGGCGCGCACCACGATGCTGCCGCTGCGGGTGAACTTGATCGCGTTGCTCACCAGGTTGGTGAGCACCTGCTTGAGGCGCTGCGGGTCGCCGACCAGGGCCTGCGGGGTGTCGCGGTAGATCAGGCTGACCAGCTCGAGCTGCTTCTCGTGGGCAGCCGGGGCGAGGATGGTCAGGGTGTCCTGGATCAGGTCGCGCAGGTTGAACGGCACCTGGTCGAGGACCAGCTTGCCGGCCTCGATCTTTGAGAAGTCGAGAATCTCGTTGATGATCGCCAGCAGGCTGTCGGCGGACTTTTCGATGGTCGTCAGGTAGTCCTGCTGGCGACCGTTGAGTTCGCTCTTCTGCAGCAGATTGGTGAAGCCGAGGATGCCGTTGAGCGGGGTGCGGATCTCGTGGCTCATGTTGGCGAGGAACTCGGACTTGATCCGGCTGGCCTCGAGGGCCTCCTTGCGCGCCAGACTCAGCTCGATGTTCTGCACCTCGATGGTTTCCATGGTGTTGCGCAGGTCCTCGGTGGCCTGCTCGACGCTCAGCTGCAGCTCCTCGTTGGCGTTCTGCAGCGACTCGGCCATGCGGTTGATGCCGCCGGCCAGTTCGTCCAGTTCGCGGCTGGCGAAGGTCGGCAGGCGGGTGTGCAGCTGGCCGTCGCGGATCTGCGCGACGCCGTGGCTGATCTGCTCCAGCGGCTGGCTGATCGCCCGGCTCATGCGCAGGGCGAGCAGGGCGCTGAACCCCAGTCCGCCGAAGGTCAACAGCAGGCTGGCCAGCAGGCTGCGGTAGCTCTGCACCAGGGTGCCCTGGTGGGACAGTTCCAGCTCGATCCAGCCGAGCAGGCGGTCGTCCTCGTTGAGCGGTGCATGGCCGCCGAGCTGGCGGTGGTGGCCGTAGACCGGCAGGAGGAAGCGGGTGGCGCTGACGCTGCTGGTCTGGCTGAGGCGATCGGGCGCGCGCTCGGGCGGCTCGGTGCGCATGCGCGGGCCGGCATGGGCGAGGAGCGCGCCCTGCGGGTCCAGCAGGCTGAGGGCGCGCACGTCGGTCTGCTCGAGGGTCTGGATGGCCAGGCGCTCGAGCAGCGCGGCATCGCGGGCGGCCAGCAGGCGGGCGCCCAGCGGGGCGAGGTGCTCGACCAGCAGCTGGCCGCGCTCGGTCAGCTGTCGGTTCATCTGCGCCAGCTGCACATAGACGAAATAGCTGCCCAGGACCAGCGCCAGCAGGCTGGTGGGCAGCAGGGTCAGCAGCAGCACGCGGCCCTTGATGCCGAGATTGTCGAACACGCAGAGTCTCCGCTGCAGTGGGGTCGCGGCAGTGTAGCGCCTTGCCCCGGGTCGACAAAGCGGTGCGCGGCGGGATGTCGAGCAAGTCCGCATTGCGGCTATTACCTATATAGCCAGGAGGCATATCCTACTGCCGTGCCGTGTTATCGGCCCGCGGCGTTTGCCGCTATCATAGGCACCCTGTTTGTCGCTGCGAAAAGCCGAGCGTGTCATGACCGTGCAGTTCCCCACCATTGCCGACTGTGTCGGCAACACCCCGCTGGTACGCCTGCAACGCCTGCCGGGCGAGACCTCCAACACCCTGCTGGTCAAGCTGGAGGGCAACAATCCGGCCGGCTCGGTGAAGGATCGGCCGGCGCTGTCGATGATCAGCCACGCCGAACTGCGCGGCGACATCTACCCCGGCGACACGCTGATCGAGGCCACCTCCGGCAATACCGGCATCGCCCTGGCCATGGCCGCGGCGATCAAGGGCTACCGGATGATCCTGATCATGCCGGACAACATGAGCGCCGAGCGCAAGGCGGCGATGAGCGCCTACGGCGCCGAGCTGGTGCTGGTCAGCAAGGCCGAGGGCATGGAAGGCGCCCGCGACCTGGCGCTGAAGATGCAGAGCGAGGGGCGCGGCAAGGTGCTCGACCAGTTCGGCAACCAGGACAACCCGCTGGCCCACTACGAGAGCACCGGCCCGGAGATCTGGCGGCAGACCCAGGGCACCATCACCCACTTCATCAGCTCGATGGGCACCACCGGCACCATCATGGGCGTGTCGCGCTACCTCAAGGAGCAGAATCCGGCGGTGCAGATCGTCGGTCTGCAGCCGCAGGAAGGCTCGGCGATTCCCGGCATCCGCCGCTGGCCGCAGGAGTACCTGCCGAAGATCTTCGACGCCAGCCGGGTCGACCGGGTGATCGACATGGCGCAGAGCGAAGCCGAGGACGTCATGCGCCGTCTGGCGCGCGAGGAAGGCATCTTCTGCGGCGTCTCCTCCGGCGGTTCGGTGGCGGCGATGCTGCGCCTGTCGCGTGAGGTGGAGAACGCGGTGATGGTGGCGATCATCTGCGACCGCGGCGACCGCTACCTGTCCACGGGTGTCTACGACGCCCCGTCGGTCTGATCGCCGGCTCACGTGACGTGGGCCGGCTCTGAACCTTTCCTCCGGTGCGCCTGGCGCGCCCTACACTATTTGCAGGTTGCCTGATGGCCAAACGCAACAGCGGGCTGCGCTTCCAGCCGAGCGGCGGTTCGCGCGCCGTACAACTGCCGGTCGGCAAGAAGCAGCGTCTTGTCATCGAGCGCCTGGCCGACGACGGTCGCGGCATCGCCCATGAAGGCGGGCGCACCTGGTTCGTCGCCGGCGCGCTGGCCGGTGAGCAGGTCGAGGCGCGGGTGCTGGCCGCGCGCAGCCAGGTGGTGGATGCGCGGGTCGAGCGGGTGCTCGAGGCCAGTCCGCTGCGGCGCGCGGCGCCCTGTGCGCTGGCCGGGCGCTGTGGCGGCTGCACCCTGCAGCACCTGCCGCATGACGAGCAGGTTGCCCTGAAACAGCGCAGCCTGGCCGAACAGTTGCGCCGTCTGGCCGCGCTGCAGCCGCAGGAATGGGCGCCGCCGCTGCTCGGCCCGGAGCTGGGCTATCGGCGCCGGGCGCGCATCGCGGTGCGCTGGGATGCCAAGAACCGCCAGCTGGAGGTCGGCTTTCGTGCGGCGGCAAGTCAGGCGATAGTCGATCTGGACCAGTGTCCGGTGCTGGTACAGGCTTTGCAGCCACTGCTCGCCGCCTTGCCGGGCGTGCTGCGCCGCCTGCGCAAACCGCAGGCCATCGGCCATGCCGAGCTGTTCCAGGGCACCGCCTGCGCGCTGCTGGTGCGCCATACCCAGCCGCTGGCGGAGGAGGATCGCCAGCTGCTGCGCGCGTTCTGCGCCGAGCACGGCGCCCAGCTGTGGTGGCAGGGCGAGGGCGAACCGCAGGCGGACGCGCCGGCGCAGGCGCTGGGTTATCGGCTGGAGGCCTATGACCTGACCCTGGCCTGGCGACCGGGCGACTTCGTCCAGGTCAATGCGCCGGTCAATGACCTGATGCTGGCGCAGGCGCTGGACTGGCTGGCGCCGCAGGCGGGCGAGCGGGTGCTGGATCTGTTCTGCGGTCTGGGCAACTTCGCCCTGCCGCTGGCGCAGCGGGCGGCCGAGGTGGTCGGTGTGGAGGGGGTGCAGGCGATGGTCGAGCGGGCGGCGGCCAATGCCGCGGCCAACGGCCTGGAGAATGCGCACTTTTTCCGGGCGGATCTGTCTCAGCCCTTGGCCGAGGCGCGCTGGGCCGAGGGCGGCTTCGCCGCGGTGCTGCTGGATCCGCCGCGCGACGGCGCGGCGGCGGTGGTCGGCCAGCTGCGCAGCCTCGGCGCGCGGCGCGTGCTCTATGTGTCGTGCAACCCGGTCACCCTGGCGCGCGACGCGGCGCTGCTGGCGCAGCAGGGTTACCGGCTGAAGCGCGCCGGTATCCTCGACATGTTCCCGCAGACGGCGCATGTCGAGGCGATGGCTTTGTTCGAAACGGATGCGGAGCGTCCGTAACGGGTCGATGGAGGAGAGGGCGCGCGCACAGCCGTCGCTGTTCCACGACCTGCCAATGGACCGACCCACAGAAGGTCGGCGCAATCAGGGCCTGCAGGTGGCCCTGGACCAGGCGTGGCGCGTGTCGCGCCGTGGCAGGAAAGGTGAAAGACGATGGTACAGGTAAGAGCGCAACAGCCGGTCAATACCGACGGCAGCATCAACCTCGAGGCCTGGCTGGATCACGTCCTCGGCGTCGATCCGGCCCTGGATCGCGACAGTTTGCGCAAGGCCTGCGAGTTCGCCCGCGAGGCCGAGCAGCAGGCGATCGCCGTCCAGCACATCTGGGCCGAGGGCACCTCGAGTTTCCGCACTGGCCTGGAGATCGCCGAGATTCTCGCCGACCTCAAGCTCGACCAGGAGTCGCTGGTCGCCGCGGTGCTGTACCGCGCGGTGCGCGAGGGCAAGGCCAAGCTGGAGGCGGTGGAAAAGCACTTCGGCGCGCCGGTGGCCAAGCTGATCGAGGGGGTGCTGCGCATGGCCGCGATCAGCGCCAGCCTCAATCCGCGCCAGTCGCTGGTGCTCGGCACCCAGGCGCAGGTGGAGAACCTGCGCAAGATGCTGGTGGCGATGATCGACGACGTGCGCGTGGCGCTGATCAAGCTGGCCGAGCGCACCTGCGCGATCCGTGCGGTGAAGAACACCGACGACGACAAGCGCTACCGGGTGGCCCGCGAGGTGTTCGACATCTACGCGCCGCTGGCCCATCGTCTGGGCATCGGCCATATCAAGTGGGAGCTCGAGGACCTGTCCTTCCGCTACCTGCAGCCCGACCAGTACAAGCAGATCGCCAAGCTGCTGCACGAGCGGCGGCTCGATCGCGAACGCTTTATCAACGAGGTGATGCAGCAGCTGCGCGACGAGCTGAGCGCCACCGGGGTCGAGGCCGACATCAGCGGCCGGGCCAAACACATCTATTCGATCTGGCGCAAGATGCAGCGCAAGGGTCTGGAGTTCAGCCAGATCTACGACGTGCGCGCGGTGCGCGTGCTGGTGCCGGAGGTGCGCGACTGCTACACGGCCCTCGGCATCGTGCACACCCTGTGGCGGCACATTCCCAAGGAGTTCGACGACTACATCGCCAACCCCAAGGAAAACGGCTACCGTTCGCTGCACACCGCGGTGATCGGCCCCGAGGGCAAGGTGCTGGAGGTGCAGATCCGCACCCACGCCATGCATGAGGAAGCCGAGCTGGGGGTGTGTGCGCACTGGCTGTACAAGGGTACAGACGTCAAGTCCGGCTCCAGCCACTATGAAGAGAAGATCGCCTGGCTGCGCCAGGTGCTCGAATGGCACGAGGAACTCGGCGACATCGGCGGCCTGGCCGAGCAGCTGCGCGTCGACATCGAGCCCGACCGGGTCTACGTGTTCACCCCCGACGGCCACGCCATCGACCTGCCCACCGGCGCCACGCCGCTGGACTTCGCCTACCGCGTGCACACCGAGATCGGCCACAACTGTCGTGGCGCCAAGGTCAACGGGCGCATCGTGCCGCTCAGCTACAGCCTGCAGACCGGCGAGCAGGTGGAAATCATCACCGGTAAGCATGGCGCGCCGAGCCGCGACTGGCTCAATCCCAACCTCGGCTACGTGACCACCTCGCGGGCGCGGGCGAAGATCGTCCACTGGTTCAAGCTGCAGGCGCGCGACCAGAACGTGATCGCCGGCAAGAACTACCTGGAGCGCGAGCTGAACCGCCTGGCGCTGCAGGGCGTCGACTTCGAGCGTCTCGCCGAGAAATGCAACCTGAAGGCCGCCGAGGACCTGTTCGCCGCCCTCGGTGCCGGCGACCTGCGCCTGGCCCAGGTGGTCAATGCCGCCCAGCAGCTGGTCGAGCCCGAGCGCGATTTCGACCAGCTCGAGCTGCTGCCGCGCCGCCCCGCCAGCGGGCGCAGCGGCGGGCGCGACGAGATCCAGATCCTCGGCGTCGGCAACCTGCTCACCCAGATGGCCGGCTGCTGCCAGCCGGTGCCGGGCGAGCCGATCGTCGGCTACATCACCCAGGGGCGCGGGGTGAGCATCCATCGCCAGGACTGCCCGATGGCCTTGCAGCAGACCGAGCGCGAGCCCGAGCGGATGATCCAGGTCAGCTGGGGTCAGGCGCCGGCGAAGACCTATCCGGTGGATATCCAGATCCGCGCCTACGACCGCTCCGGTCTGCTGCGCGACGTGTCGCAGATGCTGCTCAACGAGAAGATCAACGTGCTGGCGGTCAACACCCGGTCGGACAAGAACGACAACACCGCCAACATGCACCTGACCATCGAGATCCCCGGCATGGAGGCGCTCGGCCGCCTGCTGGCGCGCATCTCGCAGCTGCCCAACATCATCGAGGCGCGGCGCAGCCGCTCGGGAGTCTGAGGTGGAGAGCTACCGACTGGACGACCTGCTGCACCTGATGGCACGCCTGCGCGATCCGCAGTCAGGCTGCCCGTGGGATCTTGCCCAGGACTACGCGAGCATCGTCCCGCACACCCTCGAGGAGGCCTACGAGGTGGCCGACGCCATCGAGCGCGGCGACTTCGCCCACCTGCCGGGCGAACTCGGCGACCTGCTGTTCCAGGTGGTCTACTACAGCCAGCTGGGCCGCGAGGAGGGCCGCTTCGACTTCGCCCAGGTAGTCGACGGCATCACCCGCAAGCTGCTTCGTCGCCATCCGCACGTGTTCCCCGACGGCGACCTGTACGGCGCGGCGGACCTGCCCAGGCTCGAC
This sequence comes from Geopseudomonas sagittaria, assembly GCF_900115715.1. GTDB lineage: Bacteria > Pseudomonadota > Gammaproteobacteria > Pseudomonadales > Pseudomonadaceae > Geopseudomonas > Geopseudomonas sagittaria. The sequence goes on along the minus strand of NZ_FOXM01000010.1, from coordinate 140,038 downwards.
GAGGCGGCGATCAAGCGGCGCTGGGAGGAGATCAAGGCCGAGGAGCGCGCCGAGAAGGCCGCGGCACCCGAGCAGCTGTCGCTGCTCGACGACATTCCCCACGCCCTGCCGGCGCTGTCGCGGGCGGCCAAGCTGCAGAAGCGCGCGGCCCAGGTCGGTTTCGACTGGCCGGCGCCGCTGCCGGTGCTGGACAAGCTGCAGGAGGAGCTCGACGAAGTCCTCGAGGCGATGGCCGAGGGCGACCAGCAGCACATCGCCGAGGAAGTCGGCGACCTGCTGTTCGTCGCGGTGAACCTGGCCCGCCATCTCAAGGTCGAGCCGGAGGCGGCGCTGCGCGCGGCCAACCAGAAGTTCGAGCGGCGCTTTCAGTTCATCGAACAGGCCTTGCGCGCGGACAGCCGGCGCATGGAAGATTGCACCCTCGAACAGCTGGACGCCCTGTGGGGCGAGGCCAAGCGTGAGGAGCGGGAAGGCCCCGCCTGCGGCTAGCCGCTTTTCCAGAGCATTCCCGGTGGGGCGCCAGGCCGGCGCCACACTTCAGTCAGATTCCTCGGGTACAAGGTACGTCATGAGTCTTTCCCTACGCGACCAGCTGCTCAAAGCCGGCCTGGTCAACGAGAAGCAGGCCAAGCAGGTCGGCAAGCAGAAGCAGAAACAGCAGCGCCTGGAGCACAAGGGTCAGCTGGAGAAGGACAATTCGCAGCGCGAGGCGGCGCTCCAGGCGCAGGCGGAAAAGCTCGCCCGCGACCAGGAACTGAACCGCCAGCAGCAGGAAAAGGCGCAGAAGAAGGCGATGGCCGCGCAGGTCAAGCAGCTGATCGAAGGCAGCCGCCTGCCGCGCCTGGCGACCGAGGACTACTACAACTTCGTCGACGAGAAGAAGGTCAAGCGCATCGCGGTCAACCCGATGCTGCGCGACAAGCTCAGCCGCGGCACCCTGGCCATCGTGCGCCTGGAGGGCAAGTACGAGCTGATCCCGCGCGAGGCGGCGCTGAAGGTGCAGGAGCGCGAACCGCAGCGCATCATCCTGCTCAACATCGCCAGCGAAGTGCCGGACGACGAGGACGATCCGTACAAGGACTACGTGGTGCCCGACGACCTGATGTGGTGATCCAGGCTTTGAGAGTGGCTCTCGCAGAATGAAAAACGCCCGGCGCATGCCGGGCGTTTTCATGTGCGTACAGACTTACTTGCCCTGCACGGCGCGGCCGTCGACCGAGCCCTGCTTGAGCATGATGCGGTATTCCTTGCCGTCCTTCTCCACCTGGTGCAGGCGTACCAGCAGATGGCCCCAGTCCTTGGCGAACCACAGCACGGTCTGGCGGTTGGACTTGGTGGGGTCGCGCACGCGTTCGACCTTGATCGCGTCGACCTGGCCGGCTTCGGTCGACACCGCCTCTTCGCCGAGCACGCGGAAGTCGTAGGTTTCGATCTCGTCGCCGTCGAGCACCTGGTAGCTCATGCTCTGCTTGCCGGCGGCAACATCTTCCTGCAGCGCCAGCTGGTAGGTCGACTTGTCCAGCAGGCCGCTCTTCAGCACCAGCTTCACCGGGTGGTCGCGATCGTTGCCGGTGACCAGCTTGCTCTGCCAGTCGAAGTCGTGGGCGATGTTCTTGCTCTTGCCCAGGCCGCTGCGCTCGAAGCGGTAGCTCAGCGGCACGAAGCGCTGGCTGACGTAGTTGAAGCGACTTTCCTCGCTGATCCCGGCCACCAGCATCGACGCCTTGAACCGCAGCGTCCAGCTGCCGTCGGCGGCCTGCTCCAGCTGGCGCTCGGCGCTGCCGCTGACCGGCACCTGCTGCCAGTCGGCGGTGTACTGGGCGCTGAAGGGTTCCAGGGCCAGGGCGCTGGCCGGCAGACCTAACAGGGCGAGGGCAAGCGTTAACGCACGACGCATGGCAAATCTCCTTGAGTTGCGGACGCTTGCCGGTGACCTCAGTGGTGTGGCGGCAAGTCGCGAATCTGCTGGCCGCTGACCGGCAGGGGGGTTCCGTCCAGTTCGACACCTCGACTGGTGAGGCGCAGTCGCCCTTCGGCGAACCAGCGTACCGCCAGCGGATAGATGTGATGCTCGCCGATCTGTACACGGCTGGCCAGCGTCTCGGCAGTGTCGCCCGCCTGCACCGGCACCACGGCTTGTACGACCAGCGGTCCGCCGTCGAGTTCCTCGGTGACGAAGTGCACGCTGCAGCCATGCTCGGCATCTCCCGCCTCCAGCGCGCGCTGGTGGGTGTGCATGCCCTTGTACTTGGGCAGCAGCGAGGGATGGATGTTGAACAGGCGGCCGGCATAGTGCTGCACGAAGCCCGGGGTGAGGATGCGCATGAAGCCGGCCAGCACCACCAGGTCAGGCTGGTGGGCGTCGATGGCCTCGATCAGTGCGGCGTCGAAGGCCTCGCGGCCCTCGAACGCCTTGTGATCCAGCACGGCGGTGGCGATTCCGGCGTTTTGCGCGCGGGTCAGCCCGTAGGCATCGGCGCGGTTGGAAATCACCGCGCAGATGCGTGCCGGATTGTCTTCGCCCAGACTGTCGATCAGCGCCTGCAGATTGCTGCCGGAGCCGGAGATCAGCACCACCACATTGCAGGGCTGGACCATCAGTGCGCCTTCAGGTTGTTCAGCACCACGCGCTCGGCACCTTCGGCGCCGCTGGCGATGCTGCCGATCACCCACGGCTGCTCGCCGCTGGCGCGCAGGTTGGCGAGGACGGCTTCGACCTGATCCTGAGCCACGCAGATGACCATGCCGACGCCGCAGTTGAGCACGCGGTGCATCTCGTGCTCGTCGACGTTGCCCTGCTGCTGCAGCCAGTCGAACACCGCCGGACGGTTCCAGCTGGCTACGTCGATGACCGCCTGGGCGCCCTCCGGCAGCACGCGCGGGATGTTGTCGAGCAGGCCGCCGCCGGTGATGTGGGCCATGGCCTTGACCGCGCCGGTGTCCTTGATCAGCTTGAGCAGCGGCTTGACGTAGATGCGCGTCGGCGCCATCAGCAGCTCGGTCAGCGCCTTGCCGTCGAGCTGGATCTGCTCGATGTCGGCACCGGCGACTTCGATGATCTTGCGGATCAGCGAGTAGCCGTTGGAGTGCGGGCCGGAGGAGGGCAGGGCGATCAGCGCGTCGCCGGCGGCGACCTTGGAGCCGTCGATGATCTCGCTCTTTTCCACCACGCCGACGCAGAAGCCGGCCAGGTCGTAGTCCTCGCCTTCGTACATGCCGGGCATCTCGGCGGTTTCGCCGCCGACCAGCGAGCAGCCGGCCAGTTCGCAGCCGGCGCCGATGCCGGTGACCACGGTGGCGGCCACGTCGACGTTGAGCTTGCCGGTGGCGTAGTAGTCGAGGAAGAACAGCGGCTCGGCGCCGCACACCACCAGGTCGTTGACGCACATGGCGACCAGGTCCTGGCCGATGCTGTCGTGCTTGTTCAGGTTCAGCGCCAGGCGCAGCTTGGTGCCGACGCCGTCGGTGCCGGAAACCAGCACCGGCTGCTTGTAGCCGGCCGGGATTTCGCACAGGGCGCCGAAGCCGCCCAGGCCGCCCATCACTTCAGGGCGCGCGGTGCGCTTGGCCACGCCCTTGATGCGTTCGACCAGTGCTTCACCAGCATCGATGTCAACACCGGCGTCCTTGTAGCTCAGGGAGGGTTGCTTGCTCATAAATCCGGGCCTTTGAAGGAAGTGCGTGAAAGCGCGCGATTTTAGCATTCTTGCAAGATAGCGGCCATCACGGGCGGTTGCCGTCATCCGGACGGCTGTTTAAGGTATAGGCCTTGTCTGTTGCGCGCATTGGCCGCGCGCCTGTCCCCTTGTCGAGATGCCTGCATGCGCCTGATCGCCCGATGGTTTGCCTTCTGCCTGTTGTTCACCACCCTGTCGGTCACGGCGGCCCAGGTCGAGGGGCTCTACGAGGTGCGCGAGCCGGTGGCTTCGCAGGATCCGGGCGAGCGTGCCGCGGCCATGAGCCGGGCCCTGCAGACCCTGGTGGTGCGCCTGACCGGCGAGCGCAAGGCGGCGCAGGATCCGCGCCTGCAGCCGCTGCTGGCCGATCCGCAGCAGCTGGTGCAGCAGTACGTCTACGAGGCGGGTACGCCGGTCACCCTGTCGGTGGTGTTCGATCCGGTGCTCAGTCAGCGTGCCCTGCGCGAGGCCGGCCTGACCCTGCAGAGTGCCGAGCGCGCCACCGTGCTGGCCTGGTGGCTGAACGAGACGGACGGCGGCAGCGAACTGGTGGCCGAGGATCAGGGCAGCGCCGATACCCTGCGTGCGGCGGCGCAGCACCGCGGGGTGCCGCTGAACCTGCCGCTGGGCGACCTCAACGAGCAGCTGCTGGCCAACCCCGAGACCCTGCGCGGCAGCGATGCCCAGGCGCTGCAGGAGGCTTCCGAGCGCTACGCGGCGGATGCCCTGCTGGCGGTGGTGGCGAAGGGCGCCGGCGACAGCTGGCAGGCTGACTGGCAGCTGTGGGTCGCTGGCCAGCGGGTGTCGGGTTCGAGCAGTGCCGCCAGCCAGGCCGCGCTGGCCGATGCCGTGCTGCTGGAGGTCGGCGAGCGCCTGGCGACGCAGTTCGCCAAAGCCGGCGCCGCGCAGAGTCTGACCCTGGAAGTGCAGGGCAACGATCTGGCGCGCTACGCCAGCCTGCAGCGCCTGCTCGAGCCATTCGCCCCGCGCCTGCAGGCGGTGGTCGGCGGCAACCTGGTCTATGAGGTCGACGCCAGTCCCGATCAGCTGCGTTCCCAGCTGCAGCTCGGTCGGCTGCACGAGCTGCCGGCCGAGGCCGTCGATGCCCAGGCTGCGCCGCAGGCCCAGCCGCTGCAGGTGCCGGCGGCAACCGCCAACCGGATGCGCTTCGCCTGGTAAGCCCGCGGCCACCCGCTGGCCCTTTCATGGATGGATCGGAGTGCGCACATGTTGAACGATTCCCGCAGCTGGCTGTGGCTGGCGGCCCTGGTCCTGCTCGGCTGGCTGGTTCATCAGCTGCAGCCGGTACTGATGCCGTTTCTGGTGGCCCTGCTGCTCGCCTACCTGGGCGATCCGCTGGTCGATCGCCTGGAGGCGCGCGGACTGACGCGTACCTGGGGGGTGGTGGCGGTGTTCAGCCTGTTCAGCCTGATCCTGCTGGTCATGCTGCTGGTCCTGGTGCCGCTGCTCGGCAGGCAGCTGCTGCGCCTGTACGAGCTGGTGCCGCAGATGCTCGACTGGCTGCAAGTGGCGGCGCTGCCCTGGGTTCAGCAGCAGCTCGGCCTGCGCGCCGACTTCTGGCAGCTGGAGCGGCTCAAGGCGCTGTTCACCGAACACCTCGGCCAGGCGGGCGACATCGCCGGCATGCTGCTGGCGCAGGTGACTTCCTCGAGCCTGGCGCTGCTGGCCTGGATCGGCAACCTGGTGCTGATCCCGGTGGTCAGCTTCTACCTGCTGCGCGACTGGGACCTGATGCTGGCGCATCTGCGCAAGCTGCTGCCGCGCAAGCGCGAGGGGCTGGTGGTGACGCTGGCCAGCGAGTGTCACGAGGTGCTCGGTGCCTTCTTGCGTGGCCAGTTGCTGGTGATGCTGGCGCTGGCGCTGGTGTATGCGGCGGGACTGATGCTGGTCGGCCTCGAGCTGGGCCTGCTGATCGGCGTGCTCGCCGGGCTGGCCAGCATCGTGCCGTACATGGGCTTCGTGGTCGGCATAGTCGCGGCGCTGGTGGCGGTGCTGTTTCAGTTCGGTCTCGACTGGTACCCGCTGCTCGGCGTGCTGCTGGTGTTCACCGTCGGCCAGCTGCTCGAGGGCATGTGGCTGACGCCGCTGCTGGTCGGCGATCGCATCGGCCTGCATCCGGTGGCGGTGATCTTCGCCATCCTCGCCGGCGGCCAGCTGTTCGGCTTCACCGGCGTGCTGCTGGCCCTGCCGGTGGCGGCGGTGATCATGGTGCTGCTGCGCCATGTGCATGACTTCTATAAACTGTCGGCACTATACGGAGAGTCAGGCCGCGACTCTCAGGAGTCGTCAGAGTCCCCATGAAACCCATCCAGCTGCCTCTGGGGGTGCGTCTGCGTGATGACGCCACCTTCGCCAATTTCTATCCCGGGGCCAACGCGGCCGCGCTGGGTTACGTCGAGCGCATGTGCGAGACGGATGCCGGCTGGGCGGAGAACCTCATCTACCTGTGGGGCGCCGAGGGCGTCGGGCGCAGTCACCTGCTGCAGGCCGCCTGCCTGCGCATGGAGCAGTTCGGCGGACGCGCGGTGTATCTGCCGCTGGATGCGGTGGCCATGTACGGCCCGCAGCTGCTGGACAACCTCGAGCAGTGCGATCTGGTGTGCATCGATGAGATCGACCTGATCGCCGGCCACCCGACCTGGGAAGAGGCGCTGTTCCACCTGTTCAACCGCCTGCGCGACGCCGGCCGGCGTCTGCTGCTGTCGGCCTCGGCGCCGCCGCGCGAGCTGGCGATCAAGTTGCCCGACCTCAAGTCGCGGCTGACCCTGGCGCTGGTGTTCCAGCTTCACGGCCTGTCCGACGAGGAAAAGCTGCGCGCCCTGCAGCTGCGCGCCTCGCGGCGCGGCCTGCATCTGACCGATGAGGTCGGTCGCTTCATCCTCACCCGCGGCTCGCGCAGCATGAACTCGCTGTTCGACCTGCTCGACCAGCTCGACCACGCCTCGCTGCAGGCGCAGCGCAAGCTGACCATTCCCTTCCTGAAAGAAACCCTCGGCTGGTGAAAGTCTGCTGCAAAGCTGCTGCGCTCGGCCATGCCGCGTTGAGCGGGGCGCTGAAAATGCTCATTTACTGCGCGTAAACTCAGCTTTTCAGCGTTCCGCTCGCCTTGCCTTGCCTTGCCTTGCCTTGCCTTGCCTTGCCTTGCCTTGCCTTGCCTTGCCTTCGCTCGCGGCGCTTTGCACGCAGATTTTGCGGCCTGGAAGCGGCGTGCCGGCCAATCCGAACGGATTATTCGCCGGCCAGCTTGCGGTCGTACTGGAAGCGCCAGCGGGTGTAGAGCAGGGCGCTGCAGAACAGCGCCAGGCTCACGCCGGCCTCCAGCCAGCCGAACAGCTCGCGGCCCGGCTGGAAGGCGGTGACCACGCCCTGGATGAAGTACAGGTTGAGCACGTAGCAGGCCCAGGCGTGCACGCGGGCGTTGCCGAGCAGCATGCCCGGGGCGAGGATCGCCAGCGGCACCAGGTGCACGCCGAGGATCACCCAGGGACGCGCGCCATGCAGGTCGACCAGCAGCAGGTACCAGACGGCAAGCAGCCCGATCAGGGCCACGAACAGCGCCAGGCTGAGCCAGCGGCTGAGGCGCAGGCGCGGCTCCAGCCAGTCGAGTGCCGGCAGCGGTTTGTTCTTCCTGGCCATTTCAGCTCCCCAGTTTCTGCGCGGTCTGCGCCAGACGTTGACCCAGCGCGCGGCACAGGGTGGTTTCGTGCTCGTCGAGCGCCCGCTTGCCATCGCTGCCGGCGTGGTGGCTGGCGCCGTAGGGGGTGCCGCCGCCGCGAGTTTCCAGCAGGGCCGTTTCGCTGTAGGGCAGGCCGCAGACCAGCATGCCGTGGTGCAGCAGCGGCAGCAGCATGGACAGCTGGGTGCTTTCCTGGCCACCGTGCAGGCTGGCGGTGGAGGTGAACACCCCGGCCGGCTTGCCGACCAGTTCGCCGGTCAGCCACAGGTTGCTGGTGCTGTCGAGGAAGTGCTTGAGCGGCGCGGCCATGTTGCCGAAGCGGGTCGGACTGCCCATGACCAGGCCGGCGCAGTGCTTGAGATCATCGAGGGTGGCGTAGATCGCGCCGTCCTCGGGGATCTCCGCGCTCACCGCGGCGCATTCGGCGGAGACGGCCGGTACGCAGCGCAGGCGCGCTTCCATGCCACCCTGCTCGATGCCGCGGGCGATCTGCCGGGCCATCTCGGCGGTGGCGCCGTGGCGGCTGTAGTAGAGCACCAGGATGTAGGGTGCGCTCACGGAAGCAGCTCCAGGATGCGCTCGGAGGGGCGGCCGATGATGGCCTTGTCGCCGACCACCAGGATCGGTCGCTCGATCAGTCGCGGATGCGCGTGCATCGCGGCGATCAGCGCCTCGTCGTCCAGCGCCGGGTCGGTCAGGTTGAGGGTCTGGTAGGCCTCCTCGCCGCTGCGTAGCAGCTGGCGCGCGCTGTAGCCGAGCTTGCCGAGCAGCTCGCGCAGTTCGGCGGCGCTGGGCGGGGTTTCCAGGTAGTGCACCACGCGCGGCTGCAGGCCGCGGGCCTCGAGCAGTTCCAGGGCACCACGGGATTTCGAGCAGCGCGGGTTGTGATACAGGGTCAGGTCGGTCATGTCGGTTGGCCCGTGGGTAGAGGAGGGCGCTATTCTAACCGCGTCGGCGCATGTCCCTGAACTTTCCGGGGGCGCCGTTTGGATACCAAGGAGAGGGGATGCTCGAACACCTGCAGGCGGCGCGGCGCTTCGTCGTCCATCTGGTCGGCCGCTTCTTCGCCGATCGCGGGCCGCAGAGCGCGGCGGCGCTGACCTATACCACGCTGTTCGCGGTGGTGCCGCTGATGACCGTGACCTTCGTCATGCTCGCCGCGGTGCCGGCCTTTCGCGACCTGGGTGAGCCGATCCAGGCGTTCATCTTCCGCAACTTCGTGCCTTCGGCGGGCGAGCAGGTGCAGGCGTATCTGCGCGGCTTCAGCACCCAGGCGCGCGAGCTGACCTGGCTCGGCGTCGCCGTACTGGTGGCGACCGCGCTGCTGACCCTGCACACCATCGAGGATGCCTTCAACCATATCTGGCGGGTGCGCCGGGCGCGGCGCGGGCTGTCGAGCTTCCTGCTGTACTGGGCGATCCTCAGTCTCGGCCCCCTGCTGCTGGGCCTGGGCTTCGCCGCCGGCACCTACGTCACCTCGCTGCAGCTGATCTCCGGCCCCCGTGCGCTGCCGGGGGCGGGAACCCTGATCGGTCTGATGCCGCTGCTCACCGGCATCGCCGCCTTCACCCTGCTCTATGCGGCGGTGCCCAATACCCGGGTGCCGCTGCGCCATGCGCTGCTCGGTGGCTGCTTCAGCGCTCTGGCGTTCGAGGTGGCCAAGGCCCTGTTCGCCCTGTATGTCAGCCAGTTTCCCGGCTATCAGCTGATCTATGGGGCCTTCGCCGCCGTGCCGCTGTTCCTGCTGTGGATCTATCTGGCCTGGTGGCCTGGCTGATCGTGCTGTTCGGCGCCGAACTGGTCTGTCATCTCGGTGCGCCCGGCTGCTGGCGAGGCGTGGCGCGGCCGCCGCTGGTGAATCTGCTCGGGGTGCTGGCGCAGCTGTACGCGCACCAGCAGAGCGGTCGCGCCCTGTCGCGCGCGGCGCTGGCCCGTCAGGGCTGGGTGCTGGACGAGGACGAGTGGGCGCCGCTGATCGAGTTTCTCGAGCGCGAGCGCCTGGTGACGGCCACCCGTGGCGGCGATTGGGTGCTGTGCCGCGATCTGTCGCAGGTTTCGTTGCAGCAGCTGCTCGAGCGCAGTCCCTGGCCGCTGCCGGCGCTGACCAGCCTGCCGGAGTCGTTGCCCGGCAAGCTGTGCGCTCCCTGGTATCCGCGCCTGCGCCATGCCTTGCAGGTGCTGGAGCAGGCGCGCGCGGAGCAGCTTGGCGCCAGTCTGGCCGACTGGCTGGGCGAACAGGCGTTGGCCGGCTGAAGGCGCAGCGGTTTCAGGCTATGTTCAGCTGGCGGGTCGCAACAGACTCGATGGGTTGCACGAAGATGTCCTCGACCTTGATGCTTTGCGGAACCACGGCGCAGCGCAGGCGCAGCTCGACGCCTTCGAGGGCCTTGTGCAGCGGCAGGCGGGCGACGCCGGAGAGCAGGATGCGCTGCTGCGCATCGATGCGGCCGTGGTCGACCGGGACTTCACGGGGCTGGTCGCCGTCGAGATAGCTGACCATCAGCGATACCGGCAGGTTGCTGAGGCCGGGCAGGTGCAGCCAGGCGGCCACTTCCAGTTCGACGACACGGTTGCCGCGGTTGCCGTTGTGCCTGCGGACCGCGTCCAGTTGGGGTGCGCTCAGGGCATGGAGCAGCTGGTCGTGTTGGGAAAGCATGCGGACCTCTGATGCAGTTGATTTGGCGTCAGAATTATAAAAAGCCCGGCAGGGTGGAAACTGTGGTTCAGCACGAGGCCGCGGGTGACCGGGTGCGCAATTTGCGCGCGGAGCCTGCGGCGGCCGACAAGTGGATGGGAGCGGGCAGGTATGGGTGGGACAAGGTTGCGGGGATGGCTGTTGGGCGTCAGCCTGCTGCTGGCCGGTTGCAGCGAGGCCGACTGGGGCGTCGACCAGCACGGGCGTCAGATCGCGGCCGGCGAGCTGGCAGGGCGCTGGCTGGTGATCAACTACTGGGCCGAGTGGTGCGGTCCCTGCCGCAAGGAGATTCCCGAGCTGAATCGCCTGGCCGAGGAACTGCAGGCGCAGCAGGTGACGGTGCTGGGGGTGAATTTCGATGCCCTGCAGGGCGAGGAACTGCGCGCGGCGGCCGAGCAGCTGGGGATCCGCTTCACCGTGCTGGCCAGTGATCCGGCGCCGCGCCTGGGGCTGACGCCGAGTCAGGTGTTGCCGGTGACCTGGCTGGTCGATCCGCAGGGCCGGGTGCGCGAGCAGCTGCCCGGCGAGCAGACGGCGCTGGGGCTGAAGGCCCGGCTGGCGGAGCTGCGCCGCTCTGCGGATTAGCGGATTGGCTTAACTGTCGCTGCTGGTGGTGGCCGCGACACGCCCGGCATCCTTGAGCAGCGCCTGGACCAGCTCCTCCTGCAGTTCGGGGTCGTTGCGGGTGAGTTCGATCAGGCTCTGCTCCAGCTCGCTGGCTTCCTCTTCCATGCCCAGTTCGGACAGGCGCTTGACCCGATGCACCCAGCGGCTCACGTCGCTGTCCTCGAGGTCTTCGTAGATCAGCGCGTGGGCTTCCTGCAGACGCCCGCGCAGGGACCTGCTGACCAGCAGGGTGAGGTCGGCGCGGGTCTGGTCCTGTGGATCTTCCACCTGGAGCTGCAGCTTGCCGACGCGGCCCAGATCCTGCTCGGCGAACGGGATGTCCAGCAGGTTCAGGCGCAGCACGCCGTTGCGGTTGGTGGTCAGCTCGTAACTCTGGTCGCCGGCCAGGACCAGCACCGGGCGTTCGGCCCAGGGCAGGCTGGAGTATTCCAGGCGGGTTTCGCCCTGCTGCTCGTCCAGGGAGGCCAGGTTTTGCTGCGCGCGGCCGTTGGATTCGGCGTTCATGAACGGGTTGAGGCCGGCGAAGCCGTAGCTGATCCAGCCGCGGGTGGCGCTTTCCGGCAGGCGGCCGAGCAGCGGCACGTTGAGCACGTTGGCGCCGACCCCGGCGACCACCGCCAGCGCGCCCAGCGGGATCTCGTAGAGTTCGCGCCAGGGCTGGTAGGGCGTATAGCGCTGGTAGCGGCGGGTGACCTCGAACGGGGTGACCTCGAAGGTCTTCTGCTCCCGGACGCGCACACGGCGTTGCGGCAGGTCGAGCACCAGCGGGCTGCCGGCGTCGATCTGCAGGCGGTGATCGAGCAGCTTGCGCTCGACCCGCTCCTCGAGTTCGCTGCGTTGCGGCAGCTGGTTGGCACAACCGGTGAGGAGCACGGTGCCGCACAAGGCGGCGCCGGCAAGGCGATGGCAGCGTCTGGGCATGATCTCTTTTAACGGTTGAGGCGGGCTGCGAGGAAGGCCGGGATCTCGGCGAGCGGTACGCTCTGCGCCTCGCTGTCGCGACGGCCCTTGTATTCCAGAACCGACTCGGCCAGGCCGCGCTCGCTGACCACGATGCGGTGCGGGATGCCGATCAGTTCCATGTCGGCAAATTTGACGCCCGGACTGGTCTTCTTGTCACGGTCGTCGAACAGCACTTCGTAGCCGGCGGCGGTCAGCTCGGCGTACAGGCGGTCGGCGGCTTCCTTGACGGCGGCGTTCTCGTACTTCATCGGCACGATGGCGATCTGGAAGGGTGCCAGCGCCTCGGGCCAGAGGATGCCGCGCTCGTCCCAGTTCTGCTCGATAGCGGCAGCCACCACGCGCGACACGCCGATGCCGTAGCAGCCCATGGTCAGGGTCACCGGCTTGCCGATCTCGTTGAGCACCGACAGCTTGAGCGCCTCGCTGTACTTGGTGCCGAGCTGGAAGATGTGGCCGACTTCGATGCCGCGCTTGATCTCCAGGGTGCCTTGGCCGTCCGGGCTGGGGTCGCCGGCAACCACGTTGCGCAGGTCGGCGATCTCCGGCAGCGGCAGGTCGCGCTCCCAGTTGACGCCGAAGTAGTGCTTGTCGTCGACGTTGGCGCCGGCGGCGAAGTCGCTCATCAGGGCCACCGAGCGGTCGACGATGCACGGCAGCGGCAGGTTCAACGGGCCGAGCGAGCCGGCGCCGGCGCCGATGGCGGCGCGGATCTCGGCCTCGGAGGCGAACACCAGCGGGCTGGCGACCTGGGCCAGGTTGGCGGCCTTGATCTCGTTCAGCTCGTGGTCGCCGCGTACCAGCAGGGCGACCAGCTGGCCTTTCTCGGCGCCGTGCACCACCAGGGTCTTGACGGTCTTGGCGATGGCCACGCCGAACTGGGCGACCAGCTCGTCGATGGTCTTGGCGTCCGGGGTGTCGACCAGGCGCAGTTGCTCGGTTGCGGCGCCACGCGCGGTTTCGCGCGGGATGGCCTCGGCTTTCTCGATGTTGGCGGCGTAGTCGGAGCTGTCGCTGAAGGCGATGTCGTCTTCACCGGACTCGGCGAGCACGTGGAACTCGTGGGAGCCGGTGCCGCCGATCGAGCCGGTGTCGGCCTGCACCGGACGGAAGTTCAGGCCCAGGCGGGTGAACACGTTGCAGTACGCCTGGTGCATGCGGTCGTAGGTTTCCTGCAGCGACTCCTGGTTGAGGTGGAAGGAGTAGGCGTCCTTCATCAGGAACTCGCGGCCGCGCATCAGGCCGAAGCGCGGGCGGATCTCGTCACGGAACTTGGTCTGGATCTGGTAGAAGTTGATCGGCAGCTGCTTGTAGCTGTTCAGCTCGTTGCGTGCCAGGTCGGTGATCACTTCCTCGTGGGTCGGGCCGACGCAGAACTCGCGGCCGTGGCGGTCCTTGATGCGCAGCAGTTCGGGGCCGTACTGCTCCCAGCGTCCGGATTCCTGCCACAGCTCGGCCGGCTGGATGGCCGGCATCAGCACCTCGAGGGCACCGGCGGCGTTCATTTCCTCGCGCACGATGTTCTCCACCTTGCGCAGCACGCGCAGGCCCATCGGCAGCCAGGTGTACAGGCCGGAAGCGAGCTTGCGGATCATCCCGGCACGCAGCAGCAGCTGGTGGCTGATGACCACGGCGTCGGTGGGGGTTTCCTTGAGGGTCGAGATCAGATACTGGCTGGTACGCATGGGCAGGATGATCCGGTTTCGCTGAACGGAAAAATGCCCGCATTGTACGGCGCGGGTCTGGTGGCGTACAGGGCGGGGGGATGGACTGTGCGGGGCCGAAAAAGCGGAAGCCCGGCGCAGGGCCGGGCTTCCGTTTCAGCGAGTGGGCAGCGGAGCGTTACAGGATGCTCAGCGGGTACTCGGTGATCACGCGGATTTCGTCGAGGTCGTCACCCAGGGCTGGATTGGCTTCGCCGTTGGCGCGCCAGGTGGAGTGACGTACACGGATCGACAGATCCTTGGCGGCGCCTGCCTGGAACACGTACTTGGCTTCCAGGTTGCGCTCCCACTCCTTGCCGTCTTCGACCGTGTTGAAGTAGCTGTAGGCGCCGCTGGCGTCTGCCTTGGTGCCGTCGATGTCCTCACCGGTGATGTAGCGCGCCATGAAGCTCAGGCCCGGTACGCCGAAGGCGGCCATGTCCAGGTCGTAACGAAGCTGCCAGGACTTCTCGTTTGGCGCGTTGAAGTCGGAGTACTGCACCGAGTTGGCCAGGAAGATCGAGTCGCCGGAGTTGCGGCCGTCCATGGAGATGTAGTCGAACGGCACGTCGCCATCGACCTGCTGGTGGGCCAGGGTGAGTTTGTGCGCACCCAGGGTGTAGGCGGCAGACAGCGACCAGGTGGTGTTGTCGATCTTGCCGGCCTTCTCGTCACCGGTTTCGCTGGTGTCGTAGACGTTGGCGTCGAAGGTCAGCGCCTGGCTGTCGCTCAGCGGGATGCTGTAGTTCAGGTTGGCGTAGTACTGGTTCCAGACGTCTTCCAGCTGGGCGCCGTACAGGGTGGCGCTGAAGTTGTCGGTGAAGGCGTAGGTGCCGCCCAGGTAGTCGGCGCTTTTGGCGTCGATCGGCAGGGCGGAGTAGGCCAGGGTGATGTCGCCGTCACTGTTGGTTTCGCGGCTGCCGTCACGGATCGCGGTGAAGTGACCGGCGTCGACATTCAGGCCGTCGATCTCGCTGCTCAACAGCTGGAAGCCGGTGGCCGAGCCCGGGAACAGGCGAGCAGTACCGGTGGCGAAGACCGGAGCGGTCGGGAACAGATTGCCGTACTTGAGTTCGGTGTTGGAGATGCGCGCTTTGACCGCGCCGCCGGCATAGGAGTAGTCGTCCTGGGAGCGACCGTCGGCGCCGGTCGGCAGCAGGCCGGTGCCGTCGGTACCCTTGCCGCTGTCCAGCTTCAGGCCCAGTGCGGCATGCGCGTCGACACCGAAGCCGACGGTGCCTTGGGTGTAGCCGGACTCGAAGGTGGCCAGGATGCCGTGAGCCCACTCTTCGCGGTAGCTCTGGCCGCCAGTGCCTGCGTTGTTACGGAAGTCGCGGTTGAAGTAGTAGTTCTTGTTCAGCAGGACCAGGCTGCCGTCCTCGACGAAGCCGTTCGACTCGGACTGCGCGCTGGCCATGGCCAGTTGGGAGGTGCTCGCGGCGACGGCGAACGCGATGGCGCTCAGTTTCATCATTTGCATATCAGGAATAGCCCCTTGGTATTTTTTCGAAGTGTTTGCAGCCCCACGAATACTGACTGGCAGGGCACTACTTTCTTATTGTCGGCGGCAACTTATAACACGCTGCTGAAGTGGCACGAAAGTACGGGTACGCCACGTTGGTCGGCCGCCTGGAGAGTGCCGCCCCCTTGTCGGCTGTGAAGCCGTCTTGCCGCACTTAAGACTGTGTTAAGTCAGTCGCCGCAGAATCGCTTCCATACCCTAAGAGGAGAGGCCTTTTCATGGCGGCGCTTCAGTCAGGTCAGGATGATTTTCTGGCAACGATCGGTACACATGCCGAACTTGCGCTGTATGGCGCTATGCAAAAGCCGTGCACAGAGCGTCGCAGACAGCTGGAAAACTTTATTGGCGATCGCTTTGCCGAGCACTATGGCGCCCGGATACAGCACTTCATGCCCTGTCTGCTGGGCCTGTATGACCCCATGCAACAGTTGCAGGCGGCCCTTGGCGTGCGTTGCGGGCAGGGTGGGGCGCTGTTCCTCGAGCGCTATCTGGATACGCCGGTCGAGCAGCGCATCGCCGAACTCAATGGCGGCAGTCAGCCCGCGCGTGGGTTGATCGCCGAGGTCGGCAACCTGGCCTCGCTGGGCGCCGGGCATGCCCGGTTGCTGATCGTCGCGCTGACCGACCTGCTGGCGAGGGCGGGCTTTCGCTGGGTGGCGTTCACCGGTACTTCGCTGCTGCTCAACAGCTTCCAGCGTCTGGGCTTGAGCCTGCTGCACCTGGGGGCGGCCGATGGGCAGCGCCTGGGCGCAGAGCTGGCCGACTGGGGCAGCTACTACGCCACCCAGCCGCAGGTGATGGTCGGCGACGTGCTCGCCGCCCATCAGCGCCTGCAGTCGATGGGCGTCTATCGGCAGCTGGGTTACCGCTCGGCTCAAGCACTGGACGGGGAGTTTGCCCATGTCGCCTGCGGTTGAGCGGTTGTGGCGGCAGTTGACCGCCCATGGTTCGCGCATTGCCCTGAGCGATGGTGAGCGCCAGTGGCGCTATGCCGAGCTGCAGCACGAAGTCGTTGCGCGCCAGGCGGTTCTGCACCGCTGCGGTGCGAGGCGCTTGGCGATTGCCCTCGACAACGGAGCGGACTGGCTGCTCTGGGATCTGGCCGCGCTGTTCGCCGGGGTGGTCTGCGTGCCGCTGCCGGGGTTCTTCTCGCCGGCGCAGCAGCGCCATGTGCTCGACAGTTCCGGCGTCGATACTTTGGTCACCAGCAGCCCCGAGGCCTTCGCCGCGCTGGGCTTCGTGGCGGGCGGCGACGGCTTGTGCCGGCGCCCGGTCGCCGCTGCCGCGCCGCTGCCGGCCGGCACGGCGAAGATCACCTACACCTCCGGCACCACCGGCCAGCCCAAGGGCGTGTGCCTGGCGGCCGAGGCGATGCTCGCGGTGGCCGAGAGCCTGCGCCAGACCCTCGCCAACCGCGATATCGAGCGCCACCTGTGCGTGCTGCCGCTGGCGACCCTGCTGGAAAACCTCGCCGGCAACTACACGCCACTGCTGCTCGGCGCGCGCATCGAACTGCCGCCGCTGGCTGCGGTCGGCCTGCGCGGCGCCAGTCAGTTCGAGCTGCCGGTGTTCCTCGCCACGCTGGCGCGCCTGCGCCCGAACAGCCTGATCCTGCTGCCGCAGCTGCTGCTGGGCTTGGTCAGCGCCGCCGAGCGCGGACTGCCGCTGCCGGATTCGCTGCGCTTCATCGCCGTCGGCGGCGGGCGGGTGGCGCCGCAGTTGCTCGAGCGCGCCGCCGCCCTGGGGCTGCCGGTGTTCGAGGGCTACGGGCTGTCCGAGTGCGCCTCGGTGGTCTGCCTGAACACCCCCGAGCAGCGGCGCATCGGTACGGTCGGTCAGCCGCTGGCGCATGCCGAGGTGCGCCTGGCGGACGATGGCGAAGTGCTGGTGCGTGGCGCCTGCATGCTCGGCTACCTCGGCGAGCCGCCGCTGGCGGACGACTGGCTGGGCACCGGCGATCTAGGGCATTGGGAGGACGGCTTCCTGGTTCTGCACGGGCGCAAGAAGCACCAGTTCGTCACCGCTTTCGGCCGCAACGTCAATCCCGAATGGGTCGAGGCGGAGCTGGTCCAGCAACTACCGATTGCCCAGGCCTGGCTGTACGGCGAGGCATTGGCGGCCAACGTCGCGGTGATCGTACCGCGCGGCGGCGAGCTGGCGGACGCCGAGCTGCAGGCGGCCATCGATCGGGTCAACGCCGGGCTGCCCGATTACGCCCGTGTCCATCACTGGCTGCGTGCCGCGCAGCCGTTCAGCGAGGCCAACGGCCTGGCCACGGCCAATGGCCGGCTGCGCCGCACCGCGCTGTTGCCGTATTACCAGAGCGCCATCGACGAACTGATGGATGCCACAGATCATCTAGAGGAAGCGCATTGATGAGTTTCTACCAGTCCCTGCAAGAACAGACCCAAGCCGAGCGCGAGTACCTGCTGGCCGCGCCGATCTTCGCCGAGGTCCTCGCCGGACGGATTAGCCTCGACAGCTACGTGGCCTTCCTCGCCCAGGCCTACCACCACGTCAAACACACCGTGCCGCTGCTGATGGCCTGCGGGGCGCGCCTGCCGGAGCGCCTGGAGTGGCTGCGCGAGGCAATTGCCGAGTACATCGAGGAAGAGTACGGCCACCAGGAATGGATCCTCAACGACATCCGCGCCTGTGGCGCCGATGCCGAGGCGGTGCGCCGCGGGACGCCCAACCTGCCCACCGAGCTGATGGTCAGCTACGTCTACGACCGCATCGCCCGCGACAATCCGGTGAGTTTCTTCGGCATGGTCAACGTGCTGGAGGGCACCAGCATCGCCCTGGCCACCCAGGCCGCGGCGATCATCCAGGATCGCCTGCAGCTGCCGGCCCAGGCCTTCAGCTACCTGACCTCCCACGGCAGCCTGGACATCAGCCACGTCGAGTTCTTCAAGACGCTGATGGATCGTCTCGACGATCCGGCCGACCAGGCCGCGGTGGTGCACACCGCGCGGGTGGTCTATCGCCTGTACGGCGACCTGTTCCGCAGCCTGCCGCTGTCAGGGGAGAACCAGCATGCAGCTGTCTGAGTGTCGCGTCCTGCTCACCGGGGCCACCGGCGGCATTGGCCAGTTGCTGGCCGAGCGGCTGTGCGCCGGCGGCGCGCGGGTGCTGCTGGTCGGCCGCCAGGCGAGTCGTCTCGAGCAGTTGGTGGCGCAGTGCCACGGCCGCGCCGAGAGCGTCTGCGCCGACATCACCGCCAGCGCCGGGCGCGAGGCGGTGCTGCAGGCGGCGCGGCGCATGGGCGGCGTCAACCTGCTGATCAACGCGGCGGGGATCAACCACTTCAGCATGCTTGAGCAGCACGACGAGGAGGCCCTGGCGGCGCTGGTCCAGCTCAACGTCACCGCGACCCTGCAGCTCACCCATCGTCTGCTGCCGATGTTGCGTCAGCAGGGCCAGGCGCTGGTGGTGAACATCGGCTCGACCTTCGGCTCGATCGGCTATCCGGGGTTTTCCGCCTACTGCGCGAGCAAGTTCGCCCTGCGCGGCTTCTCCGAGGCGCTGCGTCGCGAGCTGGCCGATACCCGGGTCAAGGTCATGTACATCGCCCCGCGCGCCACCCGCACCAGCATGAACGAGCAGAGCGTGGTGGCGATGAACGACGAGCTCAAGGTGGCCATGGACGCCCCGGCCCTGGTGGCCGATGCCGTGGTCAAGGCCATCGGTCGCGAGAGCGAGGAGCTCTATCTGGGCTGGCCGGAAAAGCTCTTCGTGCGCCTCAACAGCCTGCTGCCGCGGATGGTGGATCAGGCGCTGCGCAAGCAGTTGCCGATCATCCAGCGCTTCGCCCGCGGCAAATCCTGATTCCTTCCTGAAGTGGAGTAGAGCGAATGTCGAAATCCTTCGTGCGACACCTGATCCTCGGCGGCGCCCTGCTGCTCAGCCTGCCGAGCTTCGCCCTGACCGCCGCCAGTGCTCAGAGCCTCAAGCAGTTGCAGGCCCGCTGGGCCGAAATCAACTACCAGCTGCCCGAAGCGCAGCGCGAGGCGGCGTTCGCCAAGCTGGCCGGCGAGGCCGAGGTCGCCCTCAAGGCCGAGCCGCAGGCGCCCGAGCTGCTGATCTGGCGCGGCATCATCCTCAGCACCTGGGCGGGCGCCAAGGGCGGCCTCGGCGCGCTGGATCTGGTCAAGCAGGCGCGCGGCCAGTTCGAGCAGGCGATCGAGCTGGATGCCAAGGCCCTCGACGGCTCGGCCTACACCAGTCTCGGCTCGCTCTACTATCAGGTGCCGGGCTGGCCGGTCGGCTTCGGCGACGACGAGCGCGCCGAGCAGCTGCTCAAGCAGGCACTGAGCCTGAATCCCGACGGAATCGACCCCAACTATTTCTACGGCGACTTCCTGCTGGGCGAGAAACGCTACGCCGAGGCCGAGAAGGCGCTGCAGAAGGCGCTGGCCGCACCGCCGCGCCCCGGTCGCGAGGTGGCCGATGCCGGCCGGCGCCAGGAAGCGCAGGCACTGCTGGACAAGGCGCGGGCCAAGCTGAACTGATCCACGGGGCAGCGACGTTCGCGATGCGCGCTGCACGCCGAGCCGGTGGAGGTGAGACACTTCTGCCGGCTCGGCGTTTTTTTGATTGAATTACAGGCAGCGGTTGCCGGAGTGGGCCGAACACAGGAGTGCTGCATGCGCATATTGCTGGTGGAAGACGACAAGGCGCTGGGCGAGGGTATCTGCACCGCGCTCAAGCCCGAGGGCTACACGGTGGACTGGCTGCAGGACGGCGCCAGTGCCCTGCATGCGCTGAGTCACGAGAGCTTCGAGCTGTGCGTGCTGGATCTCGGCCTGCCGCGCATGGATGGCCTGGAGGTGCTGCGTCGCCTGCGCGCCGCCGGCAACGCCATGCCGGTGCTGGTGCTCACCGCCCGCGACGCCACCAGCGACCGCATCGCCGGGCTGGATGCCGGCGCCGACGACTACCTAGTCAAGCCCTTCGATGTGGCCGAGCTCAAGGCGCGTCTGCGTGCCCTGCTGCGGCGCAGCTTCGGCCGCGCCCAGCCGGTGCTGGAGTACCGCGGCATTCGCATCGAACCCGACAGTCAGCAGGTGAGCTATCAGGGCGCGCCGGTCAGCCTGGCGCGCAAGGAGTTTCTCCTCCTCCACGAACTGCTGGCCCAGCCGGGCCGCGTGCTGACCCGCGACAAGCTGCAGCAGGTGCTGTATGGCTGGGGCGAGGAAGTGGAGAGCAACGCCCTCGAGGTGCATGTGCACCACCTGCGCAAGAAGTTCTTTCCCGAACTGATCCGCACCGTGCGTGGCGTCGGCTACCTGGTGGACAAGGCGTGAGGCTGCGCTCGATCCGCTCGCGCACCCTGGCGCTGGTGCTCGGCGTGCTGTGCGTTGCCCTGACGCTGATCTCCTGGCGCAGCTACAGCGATGCCCAGCACGAGATCGAGGAGCTGTTCGACGCCCAGCTGGCGCAGGGCGCACGCCTGCTCGAGGGCATGGTCGGCCGCGACCTGCCACCGGCCACCCGGGCCGCCCTGCAGCAGGCGCTGGATGCGGCGCTGCTGGTCGAACACGATCTGGACGATCCGGACGCCCGCGTCGAGGGGCACCGCTACGAAACCAAGCTGGCCTTCCAGGTGCTCGACGATCAGGGGCAGGTGCTGCTGCACTCGGCCAGTGCCCCGCCGACCCTGTTGCCGCGCCTGCTCCAGCTACTGGGTGCGGTAGACGGCAAGGCGCAGCCCCTGTCCGCTCGGGCCGCGCAGCTGATCGGCTATCACGATGTCAGCCTGGAGGACGGTCGCTGGCGTCTGTTCCTGCGCCAGGATCTGGCCGACCGGCACTGGATACTGGTCGCCGAGCGCGAGGACGTGCGCGGCGAGCTGGTCGGCAAGATCACCCTGCGCAGCCTGCTGCCCGACCTGATCGGCCTGCCGCTGCTGGCGCTGCTGGTGTGGTCGGCCATCGGCCTGGGGCTGCGCCCGCTGCAGCAGGTGGTCGGCCTGATCCGCGCGCGCGATGCGGAAAACCTCAGCCCGCTGACCCTGGCGCCGCTGCCGCAGGAGCTGGAGCCGATGGTCGCCGCCCTCAACCGCCTATTGCTGCAGGTCACCGGCCTGCTGGAGCGGGAGAAGCGCTTCCTCGCCGATGCCGCCCACGAGTTGCGCACGCCGCTGGCGGTACTGCGCATCCATGCGCAGAACGCGCTGGAGGCGTCGGAGGCCGCCGATCGTGAGGCCGCCCTGCAGCAGCTGGGCGCCGGCGTGGAGCGCGCCACCCGGGTGGTGACCCAGCTGCTGACCCTGGCCCGCCTCGAGCCGAGCGCCCTGCAGACGGCCATGCGTGAACTGGACCTGGCGCCCTACGTGCGCGAGGAGCTGGCCGAGCTGATCCCGCTGGCTCTGGAGCGCGAGCAGGAGCTGAGCCTCGACTACGACGAGGCGGCCGATTACCGCCTGCTGGCCGATGCGCCGAGCCTGGGCACCCTGCTGCAGAACCTGGTCGGCAATGCCGTGCAGTACACCCCGCACGGCGGCCAGGTGGCGGTCAGCCTGCAGGCCGAGGCGCAGCGCATCTGCCTGCGCGTGGCCGACAGCGGGCCGGGGGTGCCGGCCGAGCAGCGCGAGCAGCTGTTCCGCCGCTTCTACCGCCAGGGCGAAGGGCAGGGCGCGGGGCTGGGGCTGTCGATCGTGCAGCGCATCGTCGAGCTGCACCGCGGCGAGATCCGCCTGGGCGAGGCGTCATTGGGCGGGCTCGAGGTGGCGGTCTGGCTGCCGCGCAACCTGCCGCCAGTTGCCTAGCGAGCTGTGGCAAACTGGCGCGCAGCGCCGAACCACAAGGAGATGCCGCCATGTTTGCCCTCGATCCCCGCCTGCAGCAGGACACCCTGCACGTCGGTGACTTCCCGCTGTGCCGCCTGCTGCTGATGAATGACGCCAACTATCCCTGGTTCATCCTGGTGCCGCGCCGCGAGGAGGTCAGCGAGCTGTTCCAGCTGGACGAAGCCGACCAGCGTTCGCTGTGGCGCGAGACCCATCTGCTCGCCGAAGTGCTCAAGGACACCTTCAAGGCCGACAAGATGAACGTCGCCAGCCTCGGCAACATGGTCAGCCAGCTGCACATGCACGTGATCGCCCGCCGTCGCGGCGATGCCGCCTGGCCGGCGCCGGTGTGGGGGCACCAGCCGGCGCAGCCGTATAGCGAGGATGAGGTGAAGGAAATGCGCGACCGGCTGAAGCTGGTGCTGAGTTCCGCAGACTTCCGCTTCGCCCAGGAGGCCGTATGAGCCTGGAGCTGCGCGTTACCGAGCTGGAAACCCGTCTGGCGTTCCAGGACGATGCCCTGCAGCAGCTCAGCGACGAGCTGCTGGTGCAGAACCGGCTGATCGAGCGCCTGCAGCGGCAGATCGAGGCGCTGGCCACCCGTCAGGCCGATCTGGCCGGGCAGATCGGCCCGGTGGAGGATGAGGCTCCGCCGCCGCACTATTGAGTCGCCCCTCCATAACGACAGAGCCCGCCAAATTGGCGGGCTCTGTCGTTGTGGAGAGGGCGGATCAGTCAATGATCGTCACGTCCTCGGCCTGCAGCCCCTTGTCGCGCTGGACCACGGCGAACTCCACGCGCTGGCCTTCGACCAGTACCCGGTGGCCTTCGCCACGGATGGCGCGAAAGTGCACGAAGATGTCGTCACCGCTGTCGCGGGAGATGAAGCCGAAGCCCTTGGAGGTGTTGAACCACTTCACCGTGCCGGTCTCGCGCGCGCCGTCCGTTTCGCCACGGCGGGTGGCGGCGGTCGCCTTGGTGGCGGGAGTCTTGACGCTCGGGCTGGCGGTCTTGGCCGGACGAGACGGTTCGGTCGGCTGAGGCGCCGGCGCGGCAGTCGCGGCGGCGGCACTCGGTTGCGGAAGCAGTTGCATGAGGGCGGCTAGGGCGACGGCCAGCAGGGTGAACAGCTCCGCCGGCTGCCCGCCGATGCTGTGCAGCGGCACCATCAGCGCCAGGCTTTGCAGGACCACGGCGAGGACCAGCAGGCTGCTGGCGGCACCCTGCAGACGCTGGCGGGCGCCACCGATCAGCGGGGCGACCAGCAGGTTGGCCAGGCCGGTGAAGGCCAGGTACAGGGAGTCCGGCTGTTGCAGCCAGGGCAGGGCGTCGGCACGCAGGCTGGGAACGATGGACAGCAGCAGGGCGGCCGCGCCCGACAAGAGGTGGACGGTTTTCAATATGCTCAAAGATTTCACCTTGGTAACCAACAGACACAGACGATTGCGTCCGGACAAGACGACGGCGAGGCGGAAATGGATGGCGCCAAGGTGTTCGGGTCAGGCCGGACGGCGCGGGACAGGCTCGGCAAACGATAAGCGAGCTGCCTTGGCGCGGCGGCTATTTAACCGTAAAGGCTGCGGGCGCTCAATTGCGCCGTGCGACAGGGCGCTGCCGAGCGCAGGGTGAGCTCCCCGGCAGGGCCGTAGAAGGCACGCGAGGGGCGTGGCCGGCGGCCCCTCGCGTCAGGCGCTGGCTCAGCCCTCGAGCAGGCTGCGCAGCATCCAGGCGGTCTTTTCGTGTACCTGCATGCGCTGGGTCAGCAGGTCGGCGGTCGGCTCGTCGCTGACCTTTTCCAGCAGCGGGAAGATGCCGCGGGCGGTGCGCACCACCGCTTCCTGGCCCTGCACCAGCAGCTTGATCATCTCCTGGGCATTCGGCACGCCTTCCTCTTCCTTGATCGAGGACAGGCGCGCGTAGGCCGCGTAGGTGCCGGGCGCCGGGAAGCCGAGGGCGCGGATGCGTTCGGCGATCAGGTCCACCGCCAGGGCCAGTTCGTTGTACTGCGCCTCGAACATCAGGTGCAGGGTATTGAACATCGGCCCGGTGACGTTCCAGTGAAAGTTGTGGGTCTTCAGGTACAGGGTGTAGGTGTCGGCCAGCAGGCGCGACAGACCCTCGGCAATGGCGGCGCGGTCCTGTTCGGCAATTCCGATATTGATCTGCATGGAGCTCTCCCTCTGTGGCATCTCGGGCCTTGAATGCCGAGAGACTAGCATGAGCGGGTAGCGGGAAATCCACTGCCGCACCGCCTGGCGGGTGGAAAAGTGCCGTGCGCGCCTGTGGCTGTGGTTGCCGGGCGCGGGGCCTGCGCCGCGGGATTGTTTCAGGCTATAATCCCCGCCCTTTGTCACGGCAAGGCCTGTCGTCGCCCGCAATTTTGCGGCAGGCCGGCGCCTGTGGCGGCAGCGGTTGCCTGGCAGCCGCGGATCGACCGCCGTGCGGAATCTACGACTGACTTTTGAGAAGCGAACCGATCATGATGCGCAGCCACTATTGCGGCCAACTCAACGAAAGCCTGGACGGCCAGGAAGTCACCCTGTGCGGCTGGGTACATCGCCGTCGCGACCACGGCGGGGTGATTTTCCTCGACATCCGCGACCGTGAAGGTCTGGCCCAGGTGGTGTTCGACCCGGATCGCGCCGAGACCTTCGCCAAGGCCGACCGCGTGCGCAGCGAGTACGTGGTCAAGCTGACCGGCAAGGTGCGCCTGCGCCCGGCCGGCGCGGTCAACCCGAACATGGCCTCCGGCGCCATCGAGGTGCTCGGCTACGAGCTGGAAGTGCTCAACGAGGCGGAAACCCCGCCGTTCCCGCTCAACGAGTACACCGACGTCGGCGAGGAAACCCGCCTGCGCTACCGCTTCATCGATCTGCGTCGCCCGGAGATGGCCGAGAAGCTCAAGCTGCGCTCGAGCATCACCAGCAGCATCCGTCGCTACCTGGACGACAACGGCTTCCTCGACGTCGAGACGCCGATCCTCACCCGCGCCACCCCGGAAGGCGCGCGCGACTACCTGGTGCCGAGCCGCACCCACGCCGGCAGCTTCTTCGCCCTGCCGCAGTCGCCGCAGCTGTTCAAGCAGCTGCTGATGGTCGCCGGCTTCGACCGCTACTACCAGATCGCCAAGTGCTTCCGCGACGAGGACCTGCGTGCCGACCGTCAGCCGGAATTCACCCAGATCGACATCGAGACCAGCTTCCTCGACGAAGACGACATCATCGGCCTGACCGAGAAGATGATCCGCAAGCTGTTCAAGGAAGTGCTCGACGTCGAGTTCGGTGAATTCCCGCACATGCCCTACGCCGAGGCCATGCGCCGCTACGGTTCAGACAAGCCGGACCTGCGCATCCCGATGGAACTGGTCGATGTCGAGGACCAGCTCAAGGACGTGGAATTCAAGGTGTTCGCCGGTCCGGCCAACGATCCCAAGTGCCGCGTGACCGCCCTGCGCGTACCGGGCGGCGCGAGCATGCCGCGCAAGCAGATCGACGACTACACCAAGTTCGTCGGCATCTACGGTGCCAAGGGCCTGGCCTACATCAAGGTCAACGAGCGCGCCAAGGGCGTCGAAGGCCTGCAGTCGCCGATCGTCAAGAACATCCCCGAGGCCAACCTCAACGTGATCCTCGATCGCGTCGGCGCGGTCGATGGCGACATCGTGTTCTTCGGCGCCGACAAGGCCAAGATTGTTTCCGAAGCCCTCGGTGCCCTGCGCATCAAGCTCGGCCACGACCTCAACCTGCTCACCTGCCAGTGGGCGCCGATGTGGGTGGTCGACTTCCCGATGTTCGAGGAAAACGACGACGGTTCGTTCTCCGCGCTGCACCACCCGTTCACCGCGCCCAAGTGCTCGCCGCAAGAGCTGGCCGCCAATCCGGGTGCCGCCCTGTCGCGCGCCTACGACATGGTGCTCAACGGCACCGAGCTGGGTGGCGGTTCGATCCGTATCCATCGCAAGGACATGCAGGAGGCGGTATTCCGCATCCTCGGCATCGACGAGGCCGAGCAGCAGGAGAAGTTCGGCTTCCTGCTCGACGCCCTGAAGTTCGGTGCGCCGCCGCACGGTGGTCTGGCCTTCGGTCTGGACCGTCTGGTGATGCTGATGACCGGATCCCATTCGATCCGCGACGTCATCGCCTTCCCGAAAACCCAGAGCGCCGCCTGCGTGATGACTCAGGCGCCGGGCACCGTGGACAGCAAGCAGTTGCGCGAGCTGAACATTCGCCTGCGCGAGCAGCCCAAGGCCGAATAAGCCGACCGACAGGAGCCTGGTTTTGCCAGGCTCCTTCGATTCAGGGGCAGCAAAAGACAAGATCCACCAGCAACACGACGGAGAGAGTCATGGCAGGTCATTCCAAATGGGCCAACATCAAACACCGTAAGGAACGTCAGGACGCCAAGCGCGGCAAGATCTTCACCAAGCTGATCCGCGAACTGACCGTCGCGGCCAAGCACGGTGGCGGCGTGCCGGCCGACAACCCGCGCCTGCGCCTGGCGGTGGACAAGGCGCTGACCGCCAACATGACCCGCGACACCATCGAGCGCGCCATCGCCCGCGGCGCCGGCTCCAGCGAAGCCGACAACATGGTCGAGCTGAGCTACGAAGGCTACGCGCCGAGCGGCGTGGCGATCATCATCGAGGCGATGACCGACAACCGCAACCGCACCGCGGCCGAAGTGCGCCACGCCTTCAGCAAGTGCGGCGGCAACCTGGGTACCGATGGCTCGGTGGCCTACATGTTCGACCGCAAGGGGCAGATCAGCTTCGCTCCGGGCGTCAACGAGGAGGCCCTGATGGAGGCGGCGCTGGAGGCCGGTGCCGACGACATCGTCACCAACGACGACGGCTCGGTGGACGTGTTCACCAGCTTTGCCGACTTTCTGTCGGTCAACGAGGCGCTGACCGCCGCTGGCTTCAAGGGCGACGAGGCCGAGGTGGCGATGATCCCGTCGATCACCGCGCCGGTTGCCGATCTGGAAACCGCGCAGAAGGTGCTCAAGCTGATCGACATGCTCGAGGATCTCGACGACGTGCAGAACGTCTACCACAACGCCGAGATTCCCGACGAGATCATGGAACAGCTCGGCTGACTCCGGCGATCCTCTGGGGCATGCACAGCCGGAAGGGGGAATTCTCTTCCGGCTTTGTTTTTGGGAGAGGCGTCATGGGCCGGCTTGCCGGACGTGACGGCGCAGCATGCCCCACCTATACTCGCGGCTGGATAAATAGACAGTGGCCATCGATGGTGGTCGGCCGCTGCTCGCCTCGGCTGGATGACTCCGCATGACCCTGATTCTCGGTATCGACCCCGGTTCGCGCATCACCGGCTACGGCGTGGTGCGCGACACCGGGCGCGGCTGCGAGTACGTGGCCTCGGGCTGCATCCGCACCGGCGACGGGCCACTGCCCGAGCGCCTGCAGAAGGTCTATCGCGGGGTGCGCGAGGTGATTCGCCTGCACGGGCCGGTGATGCTGGGCATCGAGCAGGTGTTCATGTCGCGCAACGCCGACTCGGCCCTCAAGCTCGGCCAGGCCCGCGGCGCGGCGCTGGTCGCGGCGGTCGAGGAGGGGCTGGCGGTGGCCGAGTACACAGCCACCCAGGTCAAGCAGGCCATCGTCGGCACCGGCGCGGCGGACAAGCAGCAGGTGCAGCTGATGGTCATGCATCTGCTGGGGCTGGTGCAGAAGCCGCAGATCGACGCCTCCGATGCCCTGGCCATCGCCCTCTGCCACGCCCATCACCGGCAGAGCCTGCTTCCCCATGGCCTGTCCACCGCGCGCCGGCGCGGCGGCCGGCTGCGTCTCTGATTCGAAGGACAGCACAGCATGATCGGACGCCTGCGCGGCACCTTGGCGGAAAAGCAACCGCCCCACCTGCTGGTTGACGTCAATGGCGTCGGCTACGAGCTGGAAGTGCCGATGACCACCCTGTACCGCCTGCCGAGCCTCGGCGAGCCGCTGACCCTGCACACCCATCTGGTGGTGCGCGAGGACGCCCAGCTGCTCTATGGTTTCTCCAGCAAGCGCGAGCGCGAGTTGTTCCGCGAGCTGATCCGCCTCAACGGCGTCGGCCCCAAGCTGGCGCTGGCGCTGATGTCGGCGCTGGAGGTGGATGAACTGGTGCGCTGCGTGCAGGCGGAGGATACCTCGGCGCTGACCCGGGTGCCGGGCGTCGGCAAGAAGACCGCCGAGCGTCTGCTGGTCGAGCTCAAGGATCGCTTCAAGGTCTGGGAGTCGATGCCGTCGATCGCCCCGCTGGTGGAACCTGCGCGCGCGGCGGCGGTCTCAAGCGCACAGAGCGATGCGGTGAGCGCCCTGGTGGCCCTCGGCTTCAAGCCGGCGGAGGCCAGTCGCGCCGTCAGTCTGGTGGACGAGGACGATCTGTCCAGCGAAGAACTGATCCGCCGTGCCCTCAAGGGCATGGCCTGAACCCGTGGATGACCCCAGATGATTGAAGCCGACCGCCTGATCACGGCTGCTCCGCGCGAGCGCGAGGAGCAGCAGGATCGCGCCATCCGCCCGCTGAAGCTGGCCGAGTACATCGGCCAGCCCGGCGTGCGCGAGCAGATGGAGCTGTTCATCCAGGCCGCCCGCGGGCGCAGCGAGGCGTTGGACCACACGCTGATTTTCGGCCCGCCGGGGCTGGGCAAGACCACCCTGGCCAATATCATCGCCCAGGAAATGGGCGTGTCGATCAAGAGCACCTCCGGCCCGGTGCTGGAGCGCCCCGGCGATCTGGCGGCGCTGCTGACCAACCTCGAGCCGGGCGACGTGCTGTTCGTCGACGAGATCCATCGGTTGTCGCCGATCGTCGAGGAGGTGCTGTACCCGGCGATGGAGGACTACCAGCTCGACATCATGATCGGCGAGGGGCCGGCGGCGCGCTCGATCAAGCTCGACCTGCCGCCCTTCACCCTGATCGGCGCGACCACGCGCGCCGGCATGCTGACCAACCCGCTGCGTGACCGCTTCGGCATCGTCCAGCGTCTGGAGTTCTACAACGTGGCGGATCTGTCGACCATCGTCAGCCGTTCGGCGGGGATTCTCGGCCTGCCCATCGATGCCGAGGGCGCCTACGAGATCGCCCGGCGCGCCCGCGGCACGCCGCGTATCGCCAACCGCCTGCTGCGGCGGGTGCGCGACTTCGCCGAGGTGCGCGGCCAGGGCGAGATCAGTCTGGCGATTGCCGATCGCGCGCTGAACCTGCTGGACATCGACGCCCACGGTTTCGACCACCAGGACCGCCGCCTGCTGCTGACCATGATCGACAAGTTCGATGGCGGTCCGGTGGGCATCGACAGCTTGGCGGCGGCGATCAGCGAGGAGCGTCACACCATCGAGGACGTGCTCGAGCCCTACCTGATCCAGCAGGGCTACATCATGCGCACACCGCGCGGGCGGGTGGTGACCCGCCACGCCTATCTGCACTTCGGCCTCAATGTGCCGGGGCGCCTGAGCCAAACCAGTGATGCCGACCTGTCTGGCGTCGACGACTGACGGAAAAAATAGTTGCCACGGCCGTTGGCAACCGGGGGAGCCGAGACTAGAGTATGCGCGCGCAACACGAGGGACAGCCGTTCACCCATGCCTGTCGGGTCTATTACGAAGACACCGACGCGGGCGGCGTCGTCTATTACGTCAACTACCTCAAGTTCATGGAGCGGGCTCGCACCGAATGGTTGCGTGTACTGGGCTGTGCCCAGTCGCAACTGGCGGCGGAGAACCTGCTGTTCGTCGTGCATTCGGCCGAGGCGCGCTACCTGGCGCCGGCGCGGCTGGACGACGAGTTGCTGGTCAGTGCCGAGGTCGTCGAGCTCAATCGCGCCAGCCTGCGTTTTCGCCAGCAGGTGCGGCGGACGAGTGATGCGACGCTGCTCTGTGAAGGGCATATCATGGTGGCCTGTGTGCGCGCCGACAGTTTCAAACCCCGGGCCATACCCGAAGCGCTGCGTGCAGCCTTCGCCGGCGCGGGTCTATCCCCTGCAGGAGAGTAAGCGTGGAAGCCAACGCCGTTGACCATATGTCCATGTGGAGCCTGATCAGCAATGCCAGTTTCGTAGTGCAACTGGTGATGCTGATCCTGGTGGCTGCCTCGGTCACTTCGTGGATCATGATTTTCCAGCGCAGCAGTCTGCTGCGTGCCGCCAAGCGCGGGCTGGATACCTTCGAGGAGCGTTTCTGGTCGGGTATCGACCTGTCCAAGCTGTATCGCCAGGCCGGCAGCAACCCCGACCCGGATTCCGGCGTCGAGCAGATCTTCCGCGCCGGCTTCAAGGAGTTCTCGCGCCTGCGCCAGCAGCCGGGCGTCGACCCGGATGCGGTGATGGACGGCGTCAACCGCGCCATGCGCGTGGCCATCTCGCGCGAGGAAGAGAAGCTCGAGCAGAGCCTGCCGTTCCTCGCCACCGTCGGCTCGACCAGCCCGTACATCGGCCTGTTCGGCACCGTGTGGGGGATCATGAACTCGTTCCGCGGTCTGGCCCAGGTGCAGCAGGCGACCCTCGCCACCGTAGCGCCGGGTATTGCCGAGGCGCTGATCGCCACCGCCATCGGCCTGTTCGCCGCCATTCCGGCGGTCATCGCCTACAACCGCTTTGCGGCGCGCGGCGAGATGTTCATCGGCCGCTACTACACCTTCGCCGATGAGTTCCAGGCCATCCTGCATCGCAAGGTGCACACCTCGGACGACTGAGACCCCTCATGGCCAGAATTCGCAACAGACGCAAGCCGGTCGCCGAGATGAACGTCGTGCCCTATATCGACGTGATGCTAGTGCTGCTGGTGATCTTCATGGTGACCGCACCGATGCTCAACCAGGGGGTCAAGGTCGACCTGCCCAAGGTGGGCAGCGAGGCGTTGCCGCAGGACAATAATGCCCAGGTGCTGACCATCTCCATCAAGGCCGACAAGACCTACTACTGGAACATGGGCAGCGAGGTCGATACCGACACCGTGCAGGACAGCGCCCTGACCCTGGAGCAGATGACCCAGGCGGTCACCGCGATCATGAACCAGAGCCGCAGCCAGGGTAAGCAGGTCCAGGTCTTCGTCCGCGGCGACAAGGCAGTGGACTACGGCGCGGTGATGGCGGCCATGGGCGGCCTGCAGCAGGCCGGCGTGGGCAACGTCGGGCTGATTACCGAGGCGCCCTGATGCAGCAGCGTGAGCGCTCTTCCCCGGAAAGCTACTTCTGGCCGACCATCTGGGCGGTGGGTCTGCACGTCCTGATCTTTGCCATGCTGTTCGTCAGCTTCTCCATGACTCCCGAGCTGCCGCCGTCGCGGCCGATCGTCCAGGCGACCCTGTACCAGCTGAAGTCGCAGAGCCAGGCGACCGTGCAGACCAACCAGCGCATCGCCGGCGAGGCGCAGAAGACCGCGGCGCCGCAGTACGAAACCGAGCAGATGGAGCAGAAGAAGGCCGAGCAGCAGCGCGTGGCGGCGGCCAAGGCGGCGGAACAGAAGAAGGTCGAGCAGGCCAAGGCGGCCGAGGCGCAGAAGCAGAAGGAGGTTGCGGCGAGCAAAGCCAAGGCTGAGTCCGAGAAAAAGGCCGCCGAGCAGAAGCAGCTGGCCGATGTTGCCAAGAAGAAAGCCGCCGAGGAGGCCGCGAAGAAGAAGGCGGCGGAGGAGGCCAAGAAAAAGGCCGCCGAGGACGCCAAGAAGAAACTGGCCGAAGATGCGAAGAAGAAAGCCGCGGAGGAGGCGAAGAAGAAGGCTGCAGCGGCTGAGGCGGCGAAGAAGAAGGCGGCCGAGCAGGCGGCAGCCCGCCAGGCCCAGGAAGACAAGAAGGCCGCCGCACTGGCCGAGCTGCTGTCCGACGACGTGCAGCACCAGCAGGCGCTGGCTGACAGCGTCGGCGACCAAGTGGCCGGCAATCTGGATGACCTGATCATCAACCTGGTCAGTCAGCAGTGGCGGCGGCCGCCGTCGGCTCGTCAGGGCATGAGTGTAACGATACTGATCCAGATGCTGCCCGACGGCACCATCAGCAGTGCCAGCGTGACCCGCTCCAGCGGCGATGTGGCGTTCGACAATTCGGCGGTAGCCGCGGTGCGCAACGTCGGCCGCATACCGGAAATGCAACAGCTGGACCGGGCGACCTTCGATCGCATGTATCGAAAGCGAGCCATGATATTCAAACCGGAGGACTTGAGCCTGTGAACACCCTGATCCGCATGGCCCTGCTGGGCCTGGTGCTGCTCGCCGGTGTGGCGAAAGCGGCCGACCCGCTGGTGATTTCCAGTGGTACCGACCGCGCCATCCCGATTGCCGTAGTGCCGTTCGGCTGGCAGGGCGGCGCCGTGCTGCCCGAGGACATGGCCGAGATCGTCGGCAACGACCTGCGCAATTCCGGCTACTTCGAGCCGATTCCGCGGCAGAACATGATCAGCCTGCCGAGCCAGGCCAGCGAAGTGATCTACCGCGACTGGAAGGCGCTGGGTGCCCAGTACGTGCTGACCGGCAGCATCGTGCCGAGTGGCGGCGGCCTGCAGATCCAGTACGCGCTGTTCAACGTCACCACCGAGCAGCAGATGCTCACCGGCAGTGTTGGCGGCACGACGGCGCAGCTGCGCGACATGGCGCACTACATCGCCGACCAGTCGTTCGAGAAGCTCACCGGCATCAAGGGGGCCTTCTCGACCCGCATGCTCTATGTCACCGCCGAACGCTTCTCGGCCAACAACACCCGCTACACCCTGCAGCGCTCCGACTACGACGGTGCGCGGGCGGTGACCCTGCTGCAGTCGCGCGAGCCGATCCTGTCGCCGAGCTTTGCGCCGGATGGCCGCCGGGTAGCCTACGTGTCGTTCGAGCAGCAGCGTCCGCGCATCTTCGTCCAGCACATCGATACCGGTCGCCGCGAGCAGATCACCAACTTCGAAGGCCTCAACGGTGCGCCGGCCTGGTCGCCGGATGGCAATCGTCTGGCCTTCGTGCTGTCGCGCGACGGCAACCCGGAGATCTACGTCATGGACATGGGCAGCCGCCAGGTGCGCCGCGTGACCAACAACATGGCCATCGATACCGAGCCGTTCTGGGGCAAGGACGGCCAGACCATCTACTTCACCTCGGATCGCGGCGGCAAGCCGCAGATCTACAAGACCAGTATCGCTTCGGGCGCGGTGGAGCGGGTCACCTTCGTTGGCAACTACAACGCCAACCCGAAACTGTCCGCCGACGAGAAGACTCTGGTGATGATCCATCGCCAGGACGGTTTTACCGTGTTCCGCGTGGCCGCCCAGGATCTGCAGCGCGGCACCCTGCGGGTGCTCTCTGCACAAACCAGTCTCGACGAGTCGCCCACTGTTGCGCCCAATGGCACCATGCTAATCTACGCCACCCGCCAACAGGGCAAGGGGGTGCTGATGCTCGTGTCCACCAATGGTCGTGTGCGGCTCCCGCTGCCCGTCGCTCAGGGTGAAGTCCGTGAGCCCTCTTGGTCTCCCTATCTGAACTGATGGCGGCTGCCAACTGCTCGTTCTAATCCGTTGTTTTGAACATGTTGTTTTGAACACACACTGGGGTTTTAAAAAGATGGAAATGCTGAAATTCGGCAAGTTTGCTGCGCTGGCTCTGGCTATGGCAGTTGCCGTGGGTTGCTCCTCCAAGGGCGGCGACGCTGCTGGCGAGGGCGCAGTTGATCCGAACGCTGGCTACGGCGCCAACACCGGTGCCGTCGATGGCAGCCTGAACGGTGAAGAAGCCGCTCTGCGCGCTATCACCACCTTCTTCTTCGAATACGACAGCTCCGACCTGAAGCCGGAAGCCATGCGCGCTCTGGACGTTCACGCTCGTGACCTGCAGGCCAACGGCGCTCGCGTCGTCCTGGAAGGCCACGCTGACGAGCGCGGTACCCGCGAGTACAACATGGCTCTGGGCGAGCGTCGCGCCAAGGCCGTTCAGCGCTACCTGGTGCTGCAGGGCGTGTCCCCGGCCCAGCTGGAGCTGGTGTCCTACGGTGAAGAGCGTCCGATGGTCATGGGCACCAGCGAAGAAAGCTGGGCGCAGAACCGTCGCGTAGAACTGAAGAAGTAAGAAGCCATGCGCAAGCACTCCCGTTTCCTGATCCTGCTGGCCTTGGCCGCTCCTCTCGCGACCTGGGCCCAGGTGCCCGTCATCGAGGGTGGCAACGGTTATCCGCCTTCCGGCTACGGGGCCACGGGAGCTGCTTATGCCGGTGGGGCGGTAACCGCCGCCCCCACCTCGGCGCAAGGTGAACTCTTCCTGCAGCTGCAGCAGCTGCAGGAAGAGGTTGCCCGCATGCGTGGCACCCTGGAAGAACAGCAGTACGAAATCCAGCGTCTCAAGCAGGAAAGTCTCGAGCGTTACCAGGATCTCGACAGTCGTCTGTCCTCCGCGGGCCAGGCACCGGCTCCGGCGGCTCCTGTCGCCCCGGGGGCAAGCGGCTCCCAGGCAGCGGCGCCTGCCGCACCGGCTGCGGCAGCCAATGGCGCCCCGGGTGATCCGGCCAAGGAAAAACTGTTCTACGATGCCGCCTTCGACCTGATCAAGGCGAAGGATTTTGCCAAGGCCGACCAGGCCTTCAGCGCGTTCCTGCGCAAGTATCCGACCAGTCAGTACGCCGGCAACGCGCAGTACTGGCTGGGTGAAGTCAAGCTCGCCCAAGGCGACCTGCAGGGCGCCGGTCGTGCCTTCGCCCAGGTCAGCCAGGGCTACCCGAGCCACCAGAAGGTGGCCGACTCGCTGTACAAGCTCGCCGATGTCGAGCAGCGCCTCGGCAACGCCAACAAGGCGCGCGGCATCCTGCAGCAGGTGATCGCCCAGTACCCGGGCACTTCGGCGGCCCAGCTGGCCCAGCGCGATCTCGCCCGCCTGCCCTGAGCGCAGCCAGCGGCACCGAGGAAACCCGCGCCTGGCGCGGGTTTTTTCGTTAAACTCGCACTCCTTTTTCCACATCCTGCAACGGAGGCGGATGGCCTGTTTCGCCATCACGCCCGGGGCTTATGAATCAGACTCTGCGCATCACCGAAATCTTCCATTCACTGCAGGGGGAGACCCGGACCGTCGGCCTGCCGACCGTGTTCGTGCGCCTGACCGGCTGCCCCCTGCGCTGTCAGTACTGCGATACCGCCTATGCCTTCAGCGGCGGCGAGCTCATGACCCTCGAGCAGATCCTCGAGCAGGTCGCCGGCTACCGGCCGCGCTACGTCTGCGTGACCGGCGGCGAACCGCTGGCGCAGCCGAACTGCATCCCGCTGCTCAAGGCGCTGTGCGATGCCGGCTACCAGGTGTCGCTGGAAACCAGTGGCGCGTTGGACATCGCGCCGGTGGACGTTCGGGTCAGCCGGGTGGTCGACCTGAAGACGCCAGGCTCGGCCGAGGTCGGCCGCAATCGCTACGAGAACATGGCCGAACTGACCCGCAACGATCAGGTGAAGTTCGTCATCTGCTCGCGCGAGGACTACGACTGGGCGGTCTCCAAGATCATCGAGTACCGTCTCGACCAGCGTGCTGGCGAGCTACTGATGTCGCCCAGCCATCATGAGCTGGAGGCGCGCAGCCTGGCCGAGTGGATCATCGCCGACAACCTGCCGGTGCGCCTGCAGCTGCAGCTGCACAAGTACCTGTGGAACGACGAGCCCGGCCACTGATCGCGAGGACCATCGACATGACTGACAAGAAAGCGGTAATCCTGCTGTCCGGCGGCCTCGACTCCGCCACCGTGCTGGCCATGGCGCGTGCCGAGGGCTACGCCTGCTACACCATGAGCTTCGACTACGGCCAGCGTCACCGCGCCGAGCTGCAGGCTGCCGAGCGGGTGGCGCGCCAGCTCGGGGCGCGGGAGCACAAGGTGGTCGGCATCGACCTCAACGGCATCGGTGGCTCGGCGCTGACCGACAGCTCGATCGCCGTGCCGGAGGAGGCCAGCGAGGGCATCCCGGTGACCTACGTGCCGGCGCGCAACACCCTGTTCCTGTCGCTGGCGCTGGGCTGGGCCGAGGTGCTGGGCGCTCGCGACATCTTCATCGGGGTCAATGCCGTGGACTACTCGGGCTATCCGGACTGCCGGCCGGAGTTCATCGAGGCCTTCGAGCGCCTGGCCAACCTGGCGACCAAGGCCGGCGTGGAGGGCGAGGGCTTTCGCATCCAGGCGCCGCTGCAGTACCTGTCCAAGGCGCAGATCATCGAGGCGGGGTTGGCCCGCGGGGTGGATTTTGCCCTGACGGTTTCCTGCTATCAGGCCGATGCCGACGGTCGCGCCTGTGGCCGCTGCGACAGCTGCCGCCTGCGTGCCGAAGGCTTCCACGCCGCCGGGATTGCCGACCCGACCCGCTATGTTTGAAAATAGTTGCCGCTGGGTGTTGTATTTCCGTTAGAAATCAGTAATATACACACCAAGTTGGGGCGTTAGCTCAGTGGTAGAGCAGTTGGCTTTTAACCAATTGGTCGTAGGTTCGAATCCCACACGCCCCACCATTTTTTCCCTCCTCGCAGTTCCCTCGTTTCTTCCCTGCTAGTTATCCCGTCTGGTGCTCTGGATCGGGTTTATACTCCGTTTCCCGCACCCTAACCTTCAGGTGCAGCAAACATGACGCAGATTTCCGAACAACTCCTGGTCCAGGCTCATCTGGATGCCAAGCAGCCGCGCCCGCTCACCGAGCTGGAGATCGCCGACTACCGTCAGGCCATCGCTGCCGAGCTCAAGGCGCGTGACGCCGTGCTGGTTGCCCACTACTACACCGATCCGATCCTCCAGGCGCTGGCCGAGGAAACCGGTGGTTGCGTGTCCGACTCGCTGGAGATGGCCCGCTTCGGCAGCCAGCACCCGGCCTCGACCATCGTGGTCGCCGGCGTGCGCTTCATGGGCGAGACGGCGAAGATCCTCAATCCCGAGAAACGCATCCTGATGCCGACCCTGGAGGCGACCTGCTCGCTGGATCTGGGCTGTCCGGTCGAGGAGTTCTCGGCCTTCTGCGATCAGCATCCCGAGCGCACCGTGGTGGTCTACGCCAATACCTCGGCGGCGGTGAAGGCGCGTGCCGACTGGGTGGTGACCTCCAGCTGCGCGGTGGAGATCGTCGAGAGCCTGATGGACAACGGCGAGAAGATCCTCTGGGCGCCTGACCGCTTTCTGGGCAGCTATGTGCAGCGCGAAACCGGGGCCGACATGCTGCTCTGGCAGGGCTCGTGCATCGTCCACGAGGAGTTCAAGGCCAAGCAGCTGCTCGATCTCAAGGAGCTGTATCCGGAGGCGGCGGTGCTGGTGCACCCGGAGTCGCCGGAGTCGGTGGTTGCCCTGGCCGATGCGGTGGGCTCCACCAGCCAGCTGATCAAGGCGGCGCAGACGCTGCCCAACCAGATCTTCATCGTCGCCACCGACCGCGGCATCCTCTGGAAGATGCAGCAACTGTGCCCCGGCAAGTCGTTCATCGAGGCGCCGACCGCCGGCCAGGGTGCGACCTGCCGCAGCTGCGCGCACTGCCCGTGGATGGCGATGAACACCCTGGAGCGTACGCTCAAGTGCCTGCGCGAGGGCAGCAACGAGATCCACGTCGATCCGGCGCTGATCCCCAAGGCGGTCAAGCCGCTCAAGCGCATGCTCGACTTCACTCAGGCGGCGCGGCTCAAGGTGACCGGCAACGCCTGATCTGCCCTACAGAAACGCGAAGGCCCGGCAATTGCCGGGCCTTCGCGTTTCTGTGCGCCGTTCAGCGCAGCAGCTTGTCGATCATCCGCTTCTCTGCCTCCAGCTCGCTGTGGCGCGCGTCGATGCGTGCCGCCAGCTGGAAGTTGCCGTTGCTGCGGCGGCGGGCGAAATCCAGCTGCTCGAGCGCCTGGTCATAGTCGCCGACCAGTGCGAAATACTCGGCGCGGGCCTGATGCAGGCCGATGATGTTGCCGGACAGGCCGCGGGTTTCCGCCTGCTGGAACCACAGCTCGGCATCGCTGGGGCGCTCCTTGAGCAGGCGGTCGAGCTGCTGTTCGGCCTCGGCGGCGCGGTTCTGCTTGAGCAGCAGTTCGCTCAGCGACTGGCGGACCGGATAGCTGGCCGGATACAGGCCGAGCAGGCGCTGCAGGCGCTGGCTGGCGGCGTCCAGGCGGTTGCCGGCGATGTCCAGCTCGACCTGGGCGAGGTTGTAGACGATGTCGTTGGGCGCCTTGGCCAGCAGGGGCTGCAGGTTGCTGCCGGCTTCCTTGAGCTGCCCGCTGTTGATCTGCGCCAGAGCAAGGCCATAGCGCGCGGCGTCCAGCTCGGGGTTTTCGTCGAGCAGGGCGCGGAAGCGCTTGGCTGCCAGTCCCGGCGAGCTTTCATAGCTCAGCTGCACGCGGGCGCGCATCAGCTGGTAGCGCAGGCTGTCGGTGTGGCCGTTGCTGGCGGCCTGTTCGGCGCGGTTGCGGGTGTCGGCGACCCGCGACTCGCTGAGCGGGTGGGTCAGCAGGAACTCCGGCGGCACCCGGCTGTAGCGGTACTGGCGCATCAAGCGCTCGAACATGCTCGGCATGGCGCGGGGATCGTAGCCGGCCTGCTGCAGGTTGAGGATGCCGATGCGGTCGGCTTCCTGTTCATTCTGCCGCGAGAAGCGCCGCTGCGCCTGGATGGCCGCGGCCTGGGTCGAGGCGATCGCGGCGATCCCGGCATCGCCGGCGCCGGCGGCTGCGGCGACCACGCCGGCGAGCATGGCCGCCATCATCGGCACCTGCATGCGCTTCTGCTCCTCGAGGCCGCGGGCGAAGTGGCGTTGCGACAGGTGGGCCAGTTCATGGGCGAGCACCGAGGCGTACTCGCCCTCGGTCTGCGCGTGGAGGAACAGGCCGCCGTTGACCCCGATGACCCCGCCGGGGGCGGCGAAGGCATTGAGCTGCGGACTGTCGAGCAGGACGAAGACCAGGCGGCGGTCCTGCAGCTGACTGGTTTCCGCCAGGCGGTAGACACTGCTTTCGACGAAGTCCTTGAGCAGCGGGTCGGGCAGGCTCTTCACCTGGCCGCGCAGCACGTTGAGCCAGGCGCGGCCGAGCTGGTGTTCCTGTTCGGGCGAGACGATCGAGGAGCTGGCATCGCCCAGCGCGGGCAGGTCGCTGGCGAGGGCCGGGGTGGCCAGCAGGCAGGTCAGCGTCAGCAGGGTGGGGCGCAGCATCTTCATCGCTCGGACTCGGGACGGCAAAGTGGTTACTCTAGCCGCAGGCGGACCCGGCTGGCCAGTGATGCGCCGGCTTGGGTATGCTGCGCGGCATTTGCGGAGAGCGATCATGATCGAGACTGCCGGGCCGGTGCCGGCCCACGACGCCGAGCTGGATGCCCGCGGGTTGAACTGCCCGTTGCCGCTGCTCAAGGCCAAGCTGGAGCTCAATCGCTTGCCCAGCGGCGCGGTGCTCAAGGTGATTGCCAGCGATGCCGGCTCCCAGCGCGACTTTCGCGCCTTCGCCCGTCTGGCCGGGCACCAGTTGTTGCGTGAGGAAGAGGAAGCGGGCTGCTTCCGCTACTGGCTGCGCAAGGCCTGAAACCCACACGTCGGCGATTGGTCGACACTAGCTGTTGTGTCCAAGGAAGTCCGATGCTCAAGGTGTTGCGTGGTTGGCTGTACCGCTACTTCTCTGACGAGGAAGCCGTGGTGCTGGCGGTGGTGCTGGTGCTGGGGTTCGCGGTCGTTCTGAATCTAGGCGGCATGCTCGCGCCGGTACTGGCGGGCCTGGTGCTGGCGTTTCTGATGCAAGGGCCGATCGGCTGGTTGGAGCGCCTGCGCGTGCCGCACATGCTGGCGGTGTGGGGGGTGTTCACCCTGTTTGTCGCCCTGCTGGCGGTATGTCTGTTGCTGCTGGTGCCGCTGGTCTGGCGCCAGCTGCTGACCCTGTTCAACGAGCTGCCGCGCATGCTCGGCGAGTGGCAGGGGCTGATGCTGCTGTTGCCCGAGCGCTATCCGCAACTGGTCACCGAGGAGCAGGTGCTGCGTGCCATCGACAATGCCCGCGGCGAACTGGGGCAGGTCGGGCAGTGGCTGCTGTCCCAGTCGCTGGCCAGCCTGCCGATCCTGGTGGGGATGATGATCTATCTGGTGCTGGTGCCGATCCTGGTGTTCTTTTTCCTCAAGGATCGCCGGCAGATCGCCGAGTGGTTCGGCGGCTACCTGCCCAGCGAGCGCGCTCTGATGACCCGCGTCTGGCAGGAGATGAACCAGCAGAGCGCCAACTACATCCGCGGCAAGGTGATCGAGATCGTCATCACCGGTGGGGTCACCTACGTCGCCTTTGCCGTGCTGGGGTTGAACTATGCGGCGCTGCTGGCCCTGCTGGTCGGCTTGTCGGTGGTGGTGCCCTATGTCGGTGCGGTGGTGGTGACCGTGCCGGTAGCGATGATCGGCTTGTTCCAGTGGGGCTGGGGCGACCAGTTCATCTACCTGATGGTGATCTACGCGATCATCCAGGCACTGGATGGCAACGTGCTGGTGCCTCTGCTGTTCTCCGAGGCGGTCAACCTGCACCCGGTGGCGATCATCTGCGCGGTGCTGCTGTTCGGCGGGCTGTGGGGCTTCTGGGGGGTATTCTTTGCCATCCCGCTGGCGACCCTGTTCAAGGCGGTCATCAATGCCTGGCCGAGGCGGGTGCAGGCCGGCGCGCAGTAGCGGCTGCCGCAGGCCTGTGGTGACAGGCCTGCGGCAGCCGGCGGGCTTCAGCCGGCGTTGAGGGCGCGCGCGGCTGCCAGCACGGCATCGACATGACCCGGCACCTTGACGCCGCGCCACTCCTGGCGCAGCACGCCGTCCTTGTCGATGAGGAAGGTGCTGCGTTCGATGCCGAGGTATTCCTTGCCGTACAACTTCTTCGGCTTGATCACGTCGAACAGCTGGCACAGCTGCTCGTCGGCGTCGGACAGCAGCTCGAAGGGAAACTCCTGCTTGCCCTTGAAGTTCTCGTGGGACTTCAGGCTGTCGCGCGACACGCCGAACACCAGGGTGTTGGCGGCGGCGAACTCGTTGTGCATGTCGCGGAAGTTCTGACCCTCGGTGGTGCAGCCCGGAGTGCTGTCCTTCGGGTAGAAGTACAGCACGACCTGCTGGCCCTTGAGCGCGCTGAGCACCACCTGCTGGCCGCTGGTGGCCTGGATCTGGAAATCGGCGACGGGCGAATCGATGGCTACCGGCATGGCAGGCTCCTGAACAGTAGAGGGTTACGGATTCTGCGGGCGCCACGGCTCGATCAGGGCGTCGAGGTTGAGGGCGTCGGCGAAGTCGAGGAACTGGTCGCGCAGCCAGCTGATCTGGGTGCCCGGCGGCAGGGTCACGGTGATGGTGGCGTTGAGCAGCAGGGTACCGGTCTGCGGCGCCTGATAGGTGTCGCAGGTGAGGTTTTCCAGTTCGACGTGGTGGTCGGTGAAGAACTGGCACAGCTCGCCGATGATGTCCGGGCGATAGGCGGCGCTGATGTAGACCACGTAGGGCAGGGCGTTGGCGCGCTCGACGGCGGCGGCGCTGCGGGTCATGTTGATGCTGAACTTGTGGCGCTTGGCCAGCGGCGCCAGGCTGGCTTCCAGACGCGCCAGCGCGTCCCAGCTGCCGGAAACCTGCAGTACCAGCGCGCTGTACTCGCCATGCCGGGTCAGGCGGCTGCTGACCACGTTGCAACGGCTTTCCTGACTGGCGCGACAGAGCACGCTGGTGAGCTCCATGGGCGAGGCTCCCAGGGCGCTGATCACGAGAAACTGTTCACGGGGTAGGGTGGTGGACATGCAGAATTCCTGGTGCAAAGAGATGGCGGCAGAACGGGGGCCGGCAGAGCCGGGAAGGGTAGCGAAAAGCGCCGGCAAGGGGAATGCCCGGCGGCCTGCCACCAGCTTGTGCAAGGCTGGTGGCATCAGTACCATTACGCCTTTATCTATATAGCGGCAGGAGTGGTTGCATGATTACGGGCAGCATGGTGGCACTGGTCACGCCCATGGATGCAGAAGGCCGTCTGGATTGGGACAGCCTGACCCAGCTGGTCGATTTTCACCTCCAGGAAGGCACCAACGCCATCGTCGCG
The DNA here is from genome assembly GCF_900115715.1 of Geopseudomonas sagittaria. Taxonomy (GTDB): domain Bacteria; phylum Pseudomonadota; class Gammaproteobacteria; order Pseudomonadales; family Pseudomonadaceae; genus Geopseudomonas; species Geopseudomonas sagittaria. The sequence continues at coordinate 98,387 of NZ_FOXM01000010.1, read as the reverse complement.
GTCGGCACCACGGGTGAGTCCGCCACGCTGGACGTCGACGAGCACGTCGCGGTGATCCGCCACGTGGTCAAGCAGGTCGCCGGGCGCATCCCGGTGATCGCCGGTACCGGAGCCAACTCCACCCGCGAGGCCATCGAGCTGACCGCCGCCGCCAAGCAGGCCGGCGTCGATGCCTGCCTGCTGGTCACCCCGTACTACAACAAGCCGACCCAGGAAGGCCTGTACCTGCACCACAAGGCCATCGCCGAGGCCGTGGCCATTCCGCAGATCCTCTACAACGTGCCGGGGCGTACCGCCTGCGACATGCTGGCCGATACCATCGCTCGCCTGTCCACGGTGGCGAACATCATCGGCGTCAAGGAAGCCACCGGTGACCTGCAGCGCGGCAGGGAAGTCCTGGACAAGGTTGCCTCCGGCTTCCTGGTCTACTCCGGCGACGACGCTACCGCCGTCGAGCTGATGCTGATGGGCGCCCAGGGCAACATCTCGGTGACCGCCAACGTCGCCCCGCGGGCGATGAGCGAACTGTGCGCCGCCGCCATGCGCGGTGATGCCGCCACCGGTCGCGCGATCAACGAGCGCCTGATGCCGCTGCACAAGCAACTGTTCTGCGAAGCCAACCCCATTCCGGTGAAGTGGGCCCTGCACGAGATGGGTCTGATTCCCAAAGGCATCCGCCTGCCCCTGACCTGGCTCAGCCAGGACTGCCAGGAGCCGCTGCGTCAGGCCATGCGCCAGGCCGGTGTGCTGGCCTGATCGACGGAGAACATGCATGAAGCAACTGGCCGGACTTTCCGCGCTTGCCCTGATCATCGCTGCCAGCAGCGGCTGCGGTTGGATCTGGGGCGATAATGGCTACTTCCGAGACCGTGGCAGCGACTACCTGACTGCCCGCGAAACGGCTCCGATGCAGCTGCCGCCGGATGTCCAGGCGCGTCGCCTCGAGCCCCTGCTGCCGGTGCCGGCTGCCGTGTCGGCATCCACTGCCGAGGGCAAGTTCGAAGTGCCGCGTCCGCAGGCGCTCAATGCTGCCGCCCTGCGCGGCGACGACGCTGCGCAGGGCGGCAGCGTGTCGCTGCTGGCCGACCGCAGCTACGATGCGCCGGATCGCGTCAGCCTGACCACCGACGGCAGCGGCAATCCGCTGCTCAGCCTGGCCAGCGATTTCGATCGCGCCTGGTCGGCGGTGGGTCGAGCGCTGCAGGATGGCGATGTGCGGGTCGACGACATGAACCGCAGTCTCGGTATCTACTACATCAACCTCGCCGAAGGCGCGGAAAAGCCCGACGAAGAGCCGGGCTTCTTCGCCCGCCTGCTGGGTGACGATGATGCCGCAGAGGATGAGGCGAGTGGCGAGCGTTATCAGGTCCGCCTGACCACCGTGGGCGACAGCGTCCAGGTGTCGGTCGAGAAAAGCCTCGAGAGCGTGGCACCCAGCGATGTGGCGCGCCGCGTGCTGGAGTTGATCCAGGAACATCTCGGCTGATCCGGGCAGCAGCCCCCAGCCGCTACCAGCGATAGGCGAAACCCCCAGGGTTTCGCCTGTTTTGTTTGCCAGAAACGGAAATGCCGACATGAGCACACCCACCACCCTGAGCCTGAAGAAGATCTACTCGGGCAAGGTTCGCGACCTCTACGAAATCGACGACAAGCGCATGCTGATGGTGGCCACCGATCGTCTGTCGGCCTTCGACGTCATCCTCGACGAGCCGATCCCGGAGAAGGGCAAGATCCTCACCGCCATCTCCAATTTCTGGTTCGACAAGCTCAAGGACCTGGTGCCCAACCACTTCACCGGCGACAAGGTCGAGGACGTGGTGCCGGCTGACGAGCTGCCGCTGGTGGAAGGGCGTGCGGTGGTGGCTAAGCGCCTCAAGCCGGTTGCCGTGGAGGCCATCGTGCGCGGCTATCTGGTCGGCTCGGGCTGGAAGGAGTACCAGAAGAGCGGCACCGTCTGCGGCATCGCCCTGCCGGCGGGCCTGAAGGAAGCGGCCAAGCTGCCGCAGCCGATCTTCACTCCTTCGACCAAGGCTGCCGTCGGCGACCATGACGAGAACATCTCCTTCGCCCAGTGCGAGGCGATCATCGGTGCCGAGCTGGCCGCCAAGGTGCGCGACACCGCCATCGCCCTGTACAGCGCGGCGGTCGAGTATGCCGCCACCCGCGGCATCATCATCGCCGACACCAAGTTCGAGTTCGGCCTCGACGAGGATGGCACCCTGACCCTGATGGACGAGGCGCTGACCCCCGACTCCAGCCGCTTCTGGCCGGCCGACAGCTACGCCGAAGGCACCAACCCGCCGAGCTTCGACAAGCAGTTCGTGCGCGACTGGCTGGAGTCCACCGGCTGGAACAAGGAGCCGCCGGCGCCTGCCGTGCCGGCCGAGGTGGCGCAGAAGACCGCGGACAAATACCGCGAAGCGCTCACCCGGCTGACCTGCTGAAAACTGCCAGGACGCGCAAGCAACTGATCCTGCGTGAAAAAATCCTCGCAAGGGGCTTCGCCAAACGGATTTGAGCTGGTATTATTCGCGCCGACTTGGGGGAGATGCCGGAGTGGTCGAACGGGACGGATTCGAAATCCGTTGTATTCGCAAGAGTACCTAGGGTTCGAATCCCTATCTCCCCGCCATATTGACGTTGAAAGCCCCGCATTGCGGGGCTTTCGCGTTTCTAGGGTAGGCCAATCCCCGGAGTTCTGGGGCGCCTGTCGCTCCCTGTGCTCCTCCCTCCCGAAACCGGCAAGCATCCGGCGACCCTGCTCGAGCAAGGCGATGGTTGCGCGCGGTCTGTTCATCGGGAGCACCGGGTTTTTACGACCCAAACCTCGACATGGTTGCGCGCTATCCGCGGTTTTTTCCGCCTCCGCATTCCGGTCGCCACGCTTGCCGGGCAATAATATTTGCCCCCTGCCCGTCAAAGAATGGATTCCTCATCGTGAAAAAGTGGATCGCTGCGCCGTTGTTGGCGCTCTCGGTTGCTGCAGCTGAAGCCCAGTCACTTAACGTCGCCAACTGGAGCGACTACATCGATCCCGCGGTGCTGGAAGCCTTTACCCGCGAAACGGGCATCGCGGTGAATTACCAGACCTACGACAACGACCAGGAGGTCTACGACCTGCTGAAGAAGGGGGCGTCGCTGGATGTGGTGGTGCCATCCACCGACAATTTCGGCAAGCTGATCGAGGAGGGGCTGCTGCGCCCCTATGCGGCGGCCAGTCTGCCCGGTTTCGAGGTCCTCGAGCCGTTGATCATGACGCGTCTCTCCGGCCATGATCCGGCCCGCGAGTATGGCGTGCCCTACCTGTGGGGCAGCATCGGCCTGGCGGTGAACGTGCCGCTGGCCGAGGCCGCGCTGGGCGGTCCGGTGCCCAGGACCTGGGGGCTGGTGTTCGACAAGGAGCTGGTCAGGCGGCTGTCTTCCTGCGGTGTCACCGTGCTGGACTCTGCCAACGATGTGGTCAGCTTGCTGGTGAACTATCGCGGGCGCAGTCTGAGCCACATTGGCGAGAACTACGCCTCGCGCTCGCTGCAGTATCTGGGCGAGCTGCGTCCGCATTACCGCTACGTCGGTGGTGATGACTACATCGACGATCTGAGCGCCGGCAAGAACTGCGTGAGCATGGCCTGGACGGGGGATGCGCTGGCGGCTGAAGCGCAAGGTCAAGCGGTGAAGTTGATCGAGCCCGAGGAGGGCAGTCTGGTGTTCGTCGATATCCTGGCGATCCCCACCGCAGCGCAGAACGTGGAAGGAGCCAAGGCCTTCATCAGCTACTTGCTGCGTCCGGAGGTCTCGGCCCAGATCGCCCGGGCCACCTACTACCAGACGCCGAACACCAAGGCGCGCCAGATGCTGGAGTCCTCTGACGAACATTTCCATGCCGCCAAGCTGTCCGCCGGCATGTTCGGCTACATGGCGCCGAAGGCGGAGGTCGGCAAGCTGATCGAAGAGTCCTGGCCGCGCCTGCAGCAGGGGCAGCCGGCGCCCCGCTGAAGTCCTGCTCCGCCCTCATGCCAAGCCCCGAGAGATCGGGGCTTGGTCGTTTTTGGCCACCGGCCGGGCGTTTTGCGGGCGGTTTCTTTGCTGCGCTGCAATATGAAATACGCACGCCGCCCATGCGGCTGGGGGAGGGGCGTAGGCCGTCCAGTGGGCTTCGCCAATAAACAAATACTTGAGGCACGCCTTTCACGTGACATTGCAGCTTGTGCAGTGCGGTCTATGCTTCTCTTCGCGGTACTCAGGAGCGAGTCGCCTGGCGGACATGGGGTCGGCCGGGAGCGTCGGCTCGCGGATCTACGGGCGTGGTGCCGAGGCCCTGGCTGGCCGGAGCCTGCTGCCTGTCAGCGGAGTCAGGAGATCGTCCATGCATCATGCAACTTCCCGTGTCGCGGCCGCGTTGCTGCTTGCCGCCGCCAGCCTGCCGGCCATGGCCCAGTATGATTCGGTCGGGCTGTACATGTTCGGCCATGTCGGCCAGTCCAGTATCGACCTCGGCAGTGAGCGGCGCGCGCTCGATCAGTTCCTGGTGGACGCGGGGGCGACTAATCTGTCGTCCTCGCTGGACGACGAGGATACCGCCTACAAGCTGGGCTTGGGGCTACAACTGAATCGCTACTTCGCCCTCGAGGGTACCTGGGTCGATCTGGGGGAGTTCAGCTACAAGGGCGTGGCCAACGAGGGTTCCCTGAAGCTCGATCTGGAAAGCAGTGGTTTTGGTGGACATCTGGTCGGTCGACTGCCCTTCGACTACGGCCTGAGTGTGTATGCCAAGGCAGGCTGGCATGCGCTCAAGACCAAGGTCTCAGCGAAGGGCATTGCGGCCGGTGGTGGAAGTGCCTCTGCATCCGATGACGACACTGAAAGCGTCGGCTCCTGGGCGGTTGGTGCTGCCTGGCAGTTTGCGCCGCAGTTCAGCGTGGTCGGTGAGTTCGAGCGCTACCGGGACGTTGGCAGCGATGATCTGAGTGGCGGCGATGCCGACGTCGATTTCTGGTCGCTCGGCCTGCGCTACGACCTGCTCTGAGTCGCGTTCGACCAGCCGACTGCCGCCTGAGGTGGCAGTCGGTGCCATTCTCTGTGCTGCCCCTGTCACGCTTCAGTTATGCGCTTTCTCCGCCGCGGTTTCCGGTACAGGCTGCATCCACACGAATCCCCAGGCCAGCGCCCCCGCGCCAAGCCAGAAGGCGCTGTGCAGACTGCCGCCCATACCCAGCCACTGGCTGGTGAGCCAGGGCGCGGCCAGCTGGGCGACGCTGTACAGGGCGATCATCGCCGCCGAGATGCGCGGGCCCTGATGCGGCTGCAGGCTGCGGCCGAGGCGCTGGGTCAGCAGCACGGTGCCGAGGAAGGTGCCGCCGACCAGCAGGGCGCAGAGCAGGATGCCGGTAGCGCCGGGCAGCAGCAGGGCGGCCAGTACGCCGGCCAGCTGGATCAGGTAGTTGATCTGCAGGGCGTGCTTGTCACCGAGCCCGCCGCCCAGCCGGCTCCACAGCCAGGGGGCGATCAGCGTGGCCAGCGCCACCACCAGCCAGCTGCCGTTGATCAGGAAGCTGTCCGGGGCGACCTGCAGTCGCGCCAGGGTCGGCAGGAAGGTCATCGGCAGGATGTAGCCCATGCCGGCGCCGGCGTAGGCGAGGAACAGCGGTGTGGTGCGGCGGTCCAGCAGGCGGCCGCTCGGGCTGGCCTGGCCAGGCGTGGCGGGCTGCTCGGCGGTGTCCAGACGCGCCAGCTGGCGCCAGCCCCACCAGGCCAGCGGCAGGCTGAGCAGGGCCGCCGGCCACCAGCGTGCGGCGCCCTGCAGCCGGTCGGCGCTGAGGCCGACCATGGCGCTGGACAGCAGCAGGCCGGCGCCGACACCGAGGTAGACCAGGCCGCTGGCACTGGCGCGGTTGTGGCGTACCAGCCATTCGAGGATCAGCGCGGGGGCCTGGACGAACACCAGGCCGTTGCTGATGCCGTTGAGCAGACGCAGGGCGGCCAGCAGGTCGGGATCGCTGGCCTGGGTCTGCAGCAGGGTGGTCAGCGCATGCAGCCCCAGTCCCCAGGGCAGGCAGCGGCGAATCTGGGCAATGCGGTGCCAGCGGATCGCCAGCAGGGCGCCGAGCAGGTAGCCGAGGTAGTTCCAGCTGGCGATGTCGGCGCCCTGCCTGAGGGTGAGCAGGCCGTCCTCGACCAGCCACGGCAGTAGCGGCGTGTAGATGAACCGGCCGAGGGTGTGCACGGTCAGCAGGACCAGGGCACCGGCCAGCAGAACCGGAAACAGGGCTGGGCGTTGGGGCGTCATGAACAATCCTTGGCGGGAGGCCTCTGCGGTTCGTGGCCCGCGCGGTGTCGCGGGCAGGACCTGGCCGATCAGCTTAGGGAGTCGGCCAGCCTTAAGGCAATCACTCCTGCGCGGATCGCCTGCCCGCTAGGCGCGCCGCGCGCCTCACGTGCCCTGCTGGCGTTGCAGCAGACCGACGACCGAGGCCGGGCGGCGGCAGCGCCACAGGGCGAGCAGCAGCAGCAGGCTGACCAGCCCCCAGCCCAACGCCTGGGTATTGAGCAGGGTTTCCTGCCAGAGCATCACCGGCAGGCCGATGCCGAGCAGGACCGCCAGCAGGCCCAGCTCGTCGCGCGGACCGTGGGCCGGCCAGCACAGGTAGGCCAGCGCCGGCAGCAGCAGGGCGGAGCTGGGGAAGCTGCGATAGCGCGGCTCGAACACCAGAGCCAGCATCAGCCAGGCCGCGGCCAGGCCGGCGGCCAGCAGCCACCAGCCGGCGCGCGCCTCCAGCCAACTGCCGAGTTGCACGCGCCAGCCGGACTGCGGCGGGTTGAGGCGCAGCAGGGTGCGCGCCGCGACCAGCAGGTTGAGCACCAGCAGGGCGCCATGCCACAGCCATTCGCCGGCATGGCGGCTGTCGAGAGTCAGTTGCTGGGTCCACAGGGCGATGGCGGCGGCAGCGATGCCGCTGACCAGCGGCAGTTGCCAGGCGGCCCGGCGCGCATGCGGGGCGCCAGCGAGCAGCAGGCCGGCGATCAGCAGTGCGCCGCTCAGGCCCAGCCAGCGTGGCCAGTCCGGAAGGTTGGAGACCGGTCCGGCGAGCACACCCTTGTCGCTGCGCCAAGCATCGAACAGTCCCCAGTAGCCGCCGACCGTGCCTTCGCTGATGCGCTTCCACGGCTGGTCGAAGGCCTCGATCAGGTTGTACTGCCAGCCATTCTGCTCGGCCATGGCGATGAAACCGCGCATGAAACGCGCCTCGTTGACCCGGCTGGGCAGGGCGTCCTCGCGCTGGCGGCCTTCGCTCGGCCAGCCGGTCTCGCCGACGAAGATCGGCTTGGGCGCATACAGCTGTTCGAATTTCTCGTGGACCCGCTCGACCTGGGCGAGGGCCGCGTCGATGCCGGTGGGGTCGTCCTCCCAGTAGGGCAGCAGGTGGATGGTGATGAAATCCACCGCCGGGGCCATCTCCGGGTGGCGCAGCCAGAACTCCCAGACGTCGGCGTAGGTCACCGGCTGCGCCACCCGTCCTTTCACTTCCTCGATCAGTGCGCTCAGCCGTTTCGCGCTGATTTCCCGGCGCAGCAGCGCCTCGTTGCCGACGATCACCGCCGTGACCACGTCCGGGTGGGCGTTGGCGGTCTTCACCAGCAGCTCGATTTCCTTGCGCGTGGCCTTGGTCTCGCGGCTGACCCAGGCGCCGATCATCAGGGTGATGCCGTGTTGGCGGGCGATGTCGGGCAGGGCCTCGAGACCGGTCACCGAATAGGTGCGCAGGCAGTCGAAGCGCTCGGCGAGCAGGGCGACGTCGGCCTCGAGGCGCTCCCGGCGGATCCCCAGCGGCTTGTCGAAGGGCGACTGGTCATGATCGAAAGGGCTGTAGGACGCGCATTGCAGTTTGCCGCTGTGCGGCTGCGGGTCGGCCAGCAGTTGTTCGCGGCCGAGGCCGTACCAGAGCCCGGCAAGGGCGAGTAGGGTGAACAGCAGGGCACAGCAATAGGCCAGGGAGGCACGGGACTGGAGGGGCATGTCGGCGCGGATCGAAGGAGGAGGCCGCGGATATTAAAGACAGGACACCCGGCGCGCCAGAGGCGCGCAGGTTCTGCCGTGGCGGGGGATGGTGATGGCGTTGCGGAGGCGCTCAGACATGCCGGTGCTGCCAGATCTGCCGGGCACGCCTGCTCGCTGCAGAATCGCGATGTTCCAGGCGCTGCCAGACTTTTTCGTGGAAGAAGAAGCCCACGGCATTGCACAGCGGCTCCACGGTGGCCACCAGCCCGCCGACGGTGAGGCTGCCGGTCAGCGCGTAGGCGACGGTGAAGGCGATGCAGAAGTGCATGACGGTGAAGGTCAGGGTCTTGAGCATGGCGCACCTCCCTACGGGGCCGGGATAGGAACTTTTATCTCTTGTGAAGGATTCTGGACCCGTCCTGGCGGATGGAGAAATCGCTCGAATCGATGGTCGGCATAGCTATGCTCTATCGTGGTGCAAATAGCGCAAAGCCACAGCTATCGCGGTCTGCAGCCCGGAAGGCGGCCTCTGCAGGGCTGCAGGCGCTCTATCTCGCCGGCTAGCGGTCATCTGGTCCGCGACTAAAGTCGTCTGGTGTTTGCAACACCCGGACATAAAGTACCGCAGTGTCCTCCACAGGGGGGGCATCAGATCGTGTGGAGACCATCCAATGAACAATGAAAATGTGTACCGGCAGATCTACGCCAATCCACGCTTCCAGGAGCTGGTCGCCAAGCGCGGTCGGTTCGCCTGGGTGCTGTCGATCATCATGCTGGCCGCTTATTTCGCCTTCATCCTGATGATTGCGTTCGACCCCAAGGTGCTTGGCATTCCGCTGGGCCCGGATACCGTGACTACCTGGGGCATCCCGGCTGGCCTGGGCCTGATCTTTCTGGCCATCGCGCTGACCGGTGTCTATGTTCAGCGCGCCAACGGCGAGTTCGACCGCATCACCCAGGAAATTCTCGACGAGGCCCAACAGTAATGATTGCTCGTTTCCTGACCGCCGCCACTCTACTGGCCGCCTCCCCGATGCTGCTGGCCGGCGAAGCCCTGACCGGCGAAGTCCAAAAGCAGGCGACCAACTGGACCGCCATCTCGATGTTCGTGATGTTCATCATCTTCACGATGGGCATCACCAAGTGGGCGGCCAAGCGCAATACCTCCACCGCCGACTATTACACCGCCGGCGGCAGCATCACCGGTTTCCAGAACGGTCTGGCGATCGCCGGCGACTACATGTCCGCGGCGTCCTTCCTGGGTATTTCCGCCCTGGTGTTCACCAGCGGCTATGACGGCCTGATCTACTCGATCGGCTTCCTGGTCGGCTGGCCGCTGATCCTGTTCCTGATGGCCGAGCGCCTGCGCAACCTCGGCAAGTTCACCTTCTCCGACGTGGCCTCCTACCGTCTCGGCCAGACCCAGATCCGCATCCTCTCGGCCTTTGGCTCGCTGACCGTGGTGGCCTTCTACCTGATCGCCCAGATGGTCGGTGCCGGCAAGCTGATCCAGCTGCTGTTCGGTCTCGACTACTACGTCGCGGTGATCCTGGTCGGCGTGCTGATGGTCTGCTACGTGCTGTTCGGCGGCATGCTGGCCACCACCTGGGTGCAGATCATCAAGGCCGTCCTGCTGCTCTCCGGCGCCAGCTTCATGGCGGTGATGGTGATGAAGGGCGTGAACTTCGACTTCGGCACCCTGTTCTCCGAAGCCGTGAAGATCCACGACAAGGGCGAAGCCATCATGAGCCCGGGTGGTCTGGTGACCGATCCGATCTCGGCGATCTCCCTGGGCCTGGCGCTGATGTTCGGTACCGCCGGCCTGCCGCACATCCTGATGCGCTTCTTCACCGTGTCCGACGCCAAGGAAGCCCGCAAGAGCGTGTTCTACGCTACCGGCTTCATCGGTTACTTCTACATCCTGACCTTCATCATCGGCTTCGGCGCGATCCTGCTGGTCAGCACCAACCCCGAGTACAAGGACGCCACTGGCGCCATCATCGGCGGCACCAACATGGTGGCCATCCACCTGGCCGAGGCCGTCGGCGGCAACCTGTTCCTGGGCTTCATCTCCGCCGTGGCCTTCGCCACCATCCTGGCGGTGGTCGCCGGTCTGACCCTGGCGGGCGCCTCGGCCGTGTCCCACGACCTGTACGCTTGCGTGATCAAGAAGGGCAAGGCCAAGGAAGAAGACGAGATGCGCGTGACCAAGATCACTACCCTGACCCTGGGTGTGGTCGCGATCCTGCTCGGCATCGCCTTCGAGAAGCAGAACATCGCCTTCATGGTGGGTCTGGCCTTCTCCATCGCCGCCAGCTGCAACTTCCCGGTGCTGTTCCTCTCCATGTACTGGAAGAACCTGACCACCCGCGGCGCGCTGTTCGGTGGTGCCCTGGGTCTGTTCACCGCGCTGCTGCTGACCGTCCTCAGCCCGACCGTGTGGGTCCAGGTACTGGGCAACGCCGAGGCGATCTTCCCGTACTCCTACCCGGCGCTGTTCTCGGTCGCCGTTGCCTTCGCCGGCATCTGGTTCTTCTCGATCACCGACAAGTCGAGGATGGCCAGCGACGAGCGCGAGCGGTTCTTCCCGCAGTTCGTGCGTTCGCAGACGGGCCTGGGTGCCAGCGGTGCCGTAGCGCACTAAGCAATTCGCTCATCCGAGCTTGGCAATACAAAGGGGCAGCCTGCGGGCTGCCCCTTTTCATTCCTGCCTCGGCGCCGCGCACCAGCGAGTCTTGCGCCAGTTCCTTTCCCGTTGCCGGTTGCTGTGGTAGAAGGCGGGCCTGTCCTTTCAGGAGTGTCCGTGTGGACCCCGAATCCATCGTTTACGGATGCATCCGCGACTGCCCGGATGGCGATCCGCTGGCGCGCCGCAGTCGCCGCCTGCACAACCGGCAGGTGCTCGACGAGCTGCCGGAGCTGGGTGCGCTGTCGCTGCTCAGCCGGCAGATGTTCTCCTTCTGCCGCTTCGAGGGCGACGGTCTGTACCAGACCCAGGTGATCCACTTCGGGGCCAGCTATCGCGCGGTGGAGTACGAGTGGGCGGCCTGGCTGCAGCAGTTCGAGACCCTGCTCGGGCGCCTGTACTGGTCCAGTGCGGTGGTGCACCTGGATACCGAGCTGCGCGGCTTCCACACCTTCCGCTGGGAAAGCGAGCAGGGCTTCCATCATCCGGGCGAGGGCGTGCTACGCATGCGCTGCGCCTGGGAGCACGAGGGAGGGTTGCGCGGCTAGGCGCGCCGCGGCGCGCTCAGTCGGCGAGCCATTCGGCCGGCACGTCGCGGCGCAGCATCAACTGGCACTGCTGGCTGTCGGGCTCGAAGACGATCACCGCCTCGCCCTGGCGCAGGGCGTGACGGACCCGTTCGACGCGGGTGATCAGCGGTGTTTCGTCGCCATTGTCGGTGCCCTCGCGGGTGACGAAGTCCTCGATCAGGCGATCCAGGGTGTCGGGCTCGAGCAGGGTGTGGGGAATCAGCATGGGCTATCTCGGCTAAACGGCTGGCGATGCTAGCGTCCATGCCCGCCTCTGGCCACTGCGGCGTGGCTGTCGCTCAGGTGTACTTGGTGAAGATGGCGCGGACCTTGGCCAGGGTGGCGGTGCTGTCCTGCTGGGGGTCGAGTACCGCCTCCTCCAACAGGCAGGCGAGCATTTCCTGATAGGCGCGGTCGAGCGCCTTGCGTGCGGCGCTGAACTGCTGGGCGATGGCCTCGCAGTCCTCGCCGCGGCGGATCATCGCCTGCAGGCCGCGAACCTGGCCCTCGATGCGGGCCAGGCGCTTGAGCATGGCGTCCTGATGCGGCGGGATGATCTCGGTCATTGCGTGGTATCCAGGCTGCGGCGCAGGGTGAAGGCGCCGCGCAGCTCGCCGGGGGCGAAGCCGCGGGCCTGATCCTGCGGATAGCGCTGATCGATCACCGCGGCCAGCTCCGGCTTGAGGTTCTGGCCATGACAGGCCAGGCAGGGCTCGCCGGTGGGGATCGCCTTCATCAGGCGAAATTCGCCAGCGACGATCTCGGCGTGCTTGAGCTCGGCCACCGGCTCGCCGGCGGCGGCGCGGGCGGCGAACTGCTCGAGCACCCGGCGCTCCCAGGCATCCGGGGCGTTGTTCGGGTTGCGCAGCTTCAGGGCAGTGCGGCCCACTTTCCATGGCGCCTGGCTGTGCTGCGCGGTGATCTGCGGCGCCAGCAGCTGGCAGGCCTCCACGGCCTTGACCGGGCCGCCGCTCTGCATGGCGGATTTGACGGTGTCCAGCAGCTGTTGCTGGAACGGCGGAATCAGCGCAGCCCCCTCGGCGGTCAGTTGCTGGACATCGGCGGCCAGGACCGGGGTGCTGAGGGCGGCAAGCAGGGACAGGGTGATGAGGCGCATGGGGTCGAACTCCTGAAGGTGGCGGTCCTTTCGTACTAGGGGGAGTATCGGAAGGAGGCCGTGGCCTGGCAATACGCCAAGTGTCGCAGGGCGATGGCCGGTAGCGCCGGGCTCAGCGGCCACGGATCAGTTCGCGCAGTAGGAAGCGGCTGGGGTGGCAGGCCTCGGCGACGGCGCGCGGCAGCGGCAGCGGTTCGTCGTCGAGCCAGGCGGCCAGCAGCTCGCCGGACAGCGGCGCGGTGATCAGGCCGCGCGAACCATGTCCGCAGTTGACGTACAGCCCCTCGAGCCAGGGTGCCGAGGTGTCGATGGGCAGGCTGGCGTCCTTGGCCAGGCGGGCATAGGCAAGCTTGAATGCCGGCGCGTCCACCAGCGGGCCGACCAGCGGCAGGTAGTCCGGGCTGGTGCTGCGAAAGGCCACCCGCCCGGCCAGGGCGGCCGGGTCGAGCTGGTCGATGTGCAGGGCCTCGCCCAGCACCGGCGAGATCTGTCGCAGCATGCCGAGGTTGTCGGCGTGCTCCTCGGTCGACAGCGCGAGGTCGTCGCGCTGGAAGTTGAAGCTGGCGCCGAGGGTGTGCTCGCCGGCGCGCGGCGGGGCGACGTAGCCCTCGGCGCACAGCACGGTGCGCAGGGCTTGGCTGGCGGCAGTGGCCGGCAGGCGGGTGATCTGCCCGCGGATGCGCTTGAGTTTGAGGTGTTCGGCGCCAGCGAAGCGGCGCACCTCGCTGGCGGTGCACAGCACGGCCACCGGCGCGCCGGCCAGCAGTTGCTGGTCCTGCCAGGCCTGCCACTGGCCGTCGACGCGGCGCAGCTCCAGGGCCTCGCTGCCGGTCAGGACGCGAATGCCGGGCTGGCTGGCCAGCAGGCGGCACAGCGCCGGCGGATGCACCCAGCCGGCCTCTGCGTACCACAGGCCGCCCTGGTCGAGCGCCAGGCCGGCCAGTTGCGCGGCTTCGCCGGCATCCACCGTACGCAGCAGATCGCTCGGGAAGGCGGCGGCTAGCCGCGCCTGGCGCTCGGCTTCCTTGGCGTCGAAGGCCAGTTGCAGCACGCCGCAGGCGCTCCAGTCGACGCCGGCCTGCAGGCGCTCAAGCTGGCGGCGGGTGTAGCCGAAGCCGCCGACCACCAGTTGCGACAGCGCGGTGCCGTGGGCGGAGAGCTTGAGGTAGAGCACGCCCTGCGGATTGCCCGAGGCTTCCGCGGCCAGTGCGGCGTGGCGCTCGATCAGAGTCACCTGCCAGCCGCGTCCAGCCAGGCTGCTGGCCGTGGCGCAGCCGGCCAGGCCGCCGCCGATCACCAGCGCCTGGCGCGGGCCGCTGGGGCGCGGCGGGCGGGCGAGCCAGGGCTTGCCGCCGTCCGCGGCCGCGCCCTGGAAGGCGCCGGCGAGCATCTCCCACTTGTGGGCGAAGCCCTTGACCCGGGCCACTGCGAAGCCGGCCTCGCGCAGGCCGCGGCGGACGAAGCCGGTACTGGCGAAGGTGGCCAGGGTGGTGCCGGGCGCCGAGAGGCGGGCGAGCTGGGCGAACACTTCGGGGGTCCACATCTGCGGGTTCTTCGCCGGCGAGAAGCCGTCGAGGAACCAGGCGTCGATGCGCGCATCCAGCTGCGGCAGGGCGTCGAGCACGTCGCCGACCAGCAGGGTGAGGATCACCCGGCCGCCGGCGAAGACGAAGCGCTGGAAGCCCGCGTGCACCGCCACGTACTGGTCCAGCAGTTGCCCGGCCAGCGGCGCCAGCTCCGGCCACAGGGCCAGGGCGCGCTGCAGGTCGCTGCGGCTCAGCGGATGCTTCTCCACGCTGACGAAGTGCAGCTGCGCCGTTTCTGGCGCCACCCGCTCGAACAGTTGCCAGGCGCAGAGAAAGTTCAGCCCGGTGCCGAAGCCGGTCTCGCCGATCACCAGACGCCCGCCAGCCGGTAGGGCTGCGAAGCGCTCGGCCAGCTGGTTGTGGGCGAGGAACACGTAGCGGGTTTCCTCCAGCCCCGAGGTGGTGGAGAAGTACACGTCGGCAAAGGTGCGCGACAGCGGTTGGCCGTGTTCGTCCCAGTCCAGCTGGGCGTGCGGTTGCTCGGTCATCGGTGCGGTATGCGGCAGGAAGGGGCGTCCATTCTAGCCGATTGGCTGCGATGGGCTGCGGCAAAACCCTTGCGTGCCTCCCCCGGGCATCGGCTAGTCTGCGCAGTATCGCCAAGGAGTGCCCGCATGTTCGAATCCGCCGAAATCGGCCACCAGATCGACAAGGAAACCTACGACGCCGCCGTGCCCGAGCTGCGCCAGGCGCTGCTCGAGGCGCAGCTCGAGTTGCGCGAGCAGGCGCGCTTTCCGCTGATCGTGCTGCTCAACGGCATCGAGGGCGCCGGCAAGGGCGAGACGGTCAAGCTGCTCAACGAGTGGATGGATCCGCGCCTTATCCAGGTCGAGACCTTCGACCAGCAGACCGACGAGGAGCTGGCCCGCCCGCCGTTCTGGCGCTACTGGCGGCGTCTGCCGCCCAAGGGGCGCACCGGCGTGTTCTTCGGCAACTGGTACAGCCAGATGCTGCAGGGGCGGGTGCACGGACGCATCGACGACGCCCAGCTCGACCAGAGCATCAGCACCACTGTGCGCTTCGAGCGCATGCTCTGCGACGAGGGCGCGCTGATCTTCAAGTTCTGGCTGCACCTGTCGAAGAAGCAGATGAAGGCGCGCCTCAAGACGCTGCAGGACGACCCGCTGCACAGCTGGCGGATCAGTCCGCTGGACTGGCAGCAGTCGAAGACCTACGACGACTTCGTGCGCTACGGCGAGCGCGTGCTGCGGCGTACCAGTCGCGACTATGCGCCCTGGTACGTGGTCGAGGGGAGCGACGAGCGCTATCGCAGCCTCACCGTCGGGCGCATCCTCCTCGAGGGCCTGCAGGCCGCGCTGCGCCTCGAGGAGCGCCCCAGGCGCCAGCCCCATGCCGCGCCGGTGGCGGCGAGCATCGACAATCGCGGCCTGGTCGACAGCCTGGACATGACCCAGAGCCTGGACAAGGACAGCTACCAGCAGCAGCTGGTGGCCGAGCAGGCGCGCCTGGCGCAGCTGCTGCGCGACAAGCGCATGCGCCGCCACGCACTGGTGGCGGTGTTCGAGGGCAACGACGCGGCGGGCAAGGGCGGAGCGATCCGCCGGGTGACCGGGGCGCTGGACCCGCGCCAGTACCACATCGTGCCGGTGGCGGCGCCGACCGAGGAGGAGCAGGCCCAGCCCTACCTGTGGCGCTTCTGGCGGCACATTCCGGCCCGCGGGCGCTTCACCATGTTCGACCGCTCCTGGTACGGCCGGGTGCTGGTGGAGCGGGTCGAGGGCTACTGCTCGCAGGCCGACTGGCTGCGCGCCTACAGCGAGATCAACGACTTCGAGGAGCAGCTCACTGACGCCGGCGTGGTGCTGGTCAAGTTCTGGATGGCCATCGACCAGCAGACCCAGCTGGAGCGCTTCAAGGAGCGCGAGCAGACCGCATTCAAGCGTTTCAAGATCACCGAGGATGACTGGCGCAATCGCGATAAGTGGACGCAGTACGTCGATGCGGTGAACGACATGGTCGACCGCACCAGTACCGAGATCGCCCCGTGGACGCTGATCGAGGCCAACGACAAGCGCTTCGCCCGGGTCAAGGTGCTGCGTACGATCAACGAGGCGCTGGAAGCGGCGTTTGCCCGCAAGCGCTGAACGGTCTCAGAAGCGTCGCGGCGAATGGGGGGCCTTGCCGGTCTGTGGCACGCCGTGGCTGCCGAGGTCGCCGACGTAGCGGGTGGCGGCCTGCTGGGCGTCGAAGCGGGTGAAGAACGGCCCCTCCAGCGTGCCCTCGCGGGTGGCGAAGAAGTACTGGCCGTTGACGGTGCTGATGCGGTCGGTGCGGTAGTGGGTATCGGGCGCCTCATCGTGCTGACGTTTTCCGAACATGGCCAAATCTCCCGAACGATGGGTGAACAGAATAAGTCTAGCTGCTGGCGGCGCGCACGCAGGGACAGTCGACCAGCGGTGCAGGCGGAGGGACGCAGTCGGTGTTTGTCTGTCCGCGGGAGAGGAGGCCGTCTAGAATGGGCGCTGCCCTCGCTGCTGCGGGCCTCGGGCAGGCTCGCTTTCTGGAATTCCCATGCATGTCTCCTCCGGCCGCTGGTTGCACGGCCTGTTCCTGTCCCTGATCACCGTGGTGCTCTGGGGGATGCTGCCGATCTGGCTCAAGCAAGTCCTGCAGACGATGGATCCGGTCACCGTGACCTGGTACCGCCTGTTCAGTTCGGGGCTGATCCTGTTCGCCTGGCTGGCCGCCAGCCGGCAGCTGCCGTCGCTGCGCCCGCTGGGGCGGCGCGGTCACGGCCTGCTGCTGCTGGCGATCGGCGGGCTGACGGCCAACTACGTGCTCTACCTCCTTGGCCTCGAGCGGCTCAGCGCCGGCACCACCCAGCTGCTCATCCAGACCGCGCCGGTCATGCTGCTGCTCGCCAGCCTGCTGGTGTTCCGCGAGTCGTTCAGCCGCGCCCAGGGCCTGGGTCTGCTGGTGCTGCTGCTGGGCTTCGGACTGTTCTTCAACCAGCGCCTGGGCGAGCTGTTCGGCTCGCTCGGCAACTACACCCTCGGCGTGCTCACCGTGCTGGCGGCTGCGCTGGTCTGGGTGTTCTACGGCCTGGCGCAGAAGCAGCTGCTGACCCAGTGGAGTTCGGTGCAGATCATGATGGCGATCTACCTGGCCTGCGCCGCGCTGGTGACCCCCTGGGCGCAGCCGGCCCAGCTGTTCGAGCTGAGCAGCCTGCAGGCGTGGCTGCTGCTGGCCTGCTGTCTCAACACCCTGGTGGCCTATGGCGCCTTTGCCGAGGCGCTGGCGCACTGGGAGGCCTCGCGGGTCAGCGCGGTGCTGGCGCTGACCCCGCTGGTGACCTTGGGCTCGGTGGCCCTGGCGGCCAGCCTGTGGCCGGGGCAGGTACAGGCCGAGGACATCAACGCCCTGGCCTATGGCGGCGCGTTGCTGGTGGCCGCCGGTTCGGCGCTGATCGCGCTGGCGCCGACCTGGCTGGCCCGCCAGCGTTCGCGCCGAGCGGCGCGGATCGTCGCCGACTGAGCGTTGAACTGAGTGAGCCGGCCGCGCCGGATCACTCGTCGTCGGCTTCGAGCATCTGCTCCGGGCGCACCCAGCTGTCGAATTCCTCGTTGCTCAGGTAGCCCAGCGCCAGTGCCGCCTGGCGCAGGCTGGTGTTCTCCGCATAGGCCTTCTTGGCGATCTGCGCGGCCTTGTCGTAGCCGATGTGCGGGTTCAGCGCGGTGACCAGCATCAGGCCGCGCTCCAGGTGCTCGGCCATGCGGGCGGCGTCCGGCTCCATGCCCTTGACGCAGTGCTCGTTGAAGTTGCGGCAGCCGTCGCCGAGCAGGCGGATCGACTGCAGCAGGTTGTGCACGATCACCGGCTTGAACACGTTGAGCTGCAGATGCCCCTGGCTGGCGGCGAACGTCACGGTGACATCGTTGCCGAGCACCTGACAGGCGAGCATCGACAGCGCCTCGCACTGGGTCGGGTTGACCTTGCCAGGCATGATCGAGCTGCCCGGCTCGTTGGCCGGCAGGCGCACCTCGGCAAACCCGGCGCGCGGGCCGGAGCCGAGCAGGCGCAGGTCGTTGGCCAGCTTCATCAGCGCCACCGCCAGGGTCTTCAGCGCGCCGGCCAGGCTGACCAGCGGCTCGTGGCCGGCGAGGGCGGCGAACTTGTTGGGTGCGGTGACGAACGGCAGGCCGCTGAGGGCGGCGAGCTCGGCGGCCATTGCCTCGGCAAAGCCCTTGGGCGCGTTCAGCCCGGTACCCACCGCGGTGCCGCCCTGGGCCAGCTGGCAGGCGGCGGGGAGGCTGGCGCGCAGCGCCTGCTCGGCGTAGTCGAGCTGGGCGACGAAGGCCGACAGCTCCTGGCCGAAGGTCAGCGGGGTGGCGTCCATCAGGTGGGTGCGCCCGGTCTTGACCAGCTTGGCGTGACGGCCGGCCTGCTCGTGCAGGCCGGCACGCAGCTCGTGCAGCGCCGGCAGCAGCTGCTCGTGCACCGCGCGCACCACGGCGATGTGCATGGCGGTGGGGAAGCAGTCGTTGGAGCTCTGCGAGCGGTTGACGTGGTCGTTGGGGTGCACCGGCTGCTTGCCGCCACGGCCCTGGCCGGCCAGTTCGTTGGCCCGCCCGGCGATCACCTCGTTGACGTTCATGTTGCTCTGCGTGCCGCTGCCGGTCTGCCACACCACCAGCGGGAACTGGCCGTCGTGCTTGCCGGCGAGCACCTCGTCGGCGGCCTGCTCGATCAGCCGGGCGCGGTCGGCCGGCAACGCGCCGATGCGCGCGTTGACCCGTGCGGCGGCCTTCTTGATCAGCGCCAGGGCGTGGATCACCGCCAGCGGCATGCGTTCGCTGCCGATGGCGAAGTTGATCAGCGAGCGCTGGGTCTGGGCGCCCCAGTAGGCCTCTTCCGGTACCTCGATGGGGCCCAGGCTGTCGGTTTCGGTACGGCTCATCGGGCGGCTCTCCGCAGGGTTTTCCACAGTCTAGGCAGCCTGCGCCGCGCCGGCGGCCCCGTCCGTCCAGCCGTTGCGCCAGTCCTGCACTTGAGCGTGGCGGGCGATCTGCGCAGAATGGACCGATAACGGACCGCCGCCGGCGGCCCGCAGCCATTCCGGAGCACCTCGATGTCGATGCAGGAACAGATCCAGCAGGCGCTGGCCGCCCTCGAGCCGCAGCACCTCGAGATCCTCAACGAAAGCCACATGCACAGCCGTGGCCAGGAAAGCCATTTCAAGGCGGTGGTGGTCAGCCCGCTGTTTGCCGGCCTGAATGCGGTCAAGCGCCACCAGAAGGTCTACGCCACCCTGGGCGAGCTGATGGGCAGCTTCCACGCGCTGGCGCTGCACACCTACACTCCCGAGGAGTGGGCCGCACAGGGCGCCGCTCCGGACTCGCCGAGCTGCATGGGCGGCAGCAAGCACGACCGCCACGCGCACTGAGGCGGCACGCCGGTCGCTTGGGCACCGGCGCCGCGCGGCCTTTGCTAGAATGCGCCCCCGCGCCGGCTCCCGCCGGCGTTGTCGTTTTCAGGCGTCGCCTGAGATCCAATGTGCATGGTCCGGTCCGCCCTTTGCGGGGGCGACCACTGGAGAGCGTCATGAGTCAGAACATCGTGGTGGCGGCGCTGTACAAGTTCGTCACCCTCGAGGATTACGTCGCCCTGCGCGAGCCGCTGTTGGCGGCGATGCAGGCCAATGGGGTCAAGGGCACCCTGCTGCTGGCCGAGGAAGGCATCAACGGCACGGTGTCCGGCACGCGCGCGGGAATCGACGCGCTGCTGGCCTGGCTGCGCAGCGATCCGCGGCTGGTCGACATCGACCACAAGGAGTCGTACTGCGACGAGCAGCCGTTCTACCGCACCAAGGTCAAGTTGAAGCAGGAAATCGTCACCCTCGGCGTGCCCGGCGTCGACCCCAACCAGGCGGTCGGTACCTACGTCGAGGCGCAGGACTGGAACGCACTGATCTCGGACCCTGAGGTGCTGCTGATCGACACGCGCAACGACTATGAGGTGGCCATCGGCACCTTCGAGGGCGCCATCGACCCGCAGACCCGCTCGTTCCGCGAGTTTCCCGCGTACGTGCAGCAGCACTTCGACCCGGCGAAGCACAAGAAGGTGGCGATGTTCTGCACCGGCGGCATCCGCTGCGAGAAGGCGTCCAGCTTCATGCTCGGTCAGGGCTTCGCCGAGGTGTTCCACCTCAAGGGCGGCATCCTCAAGTACCTGGAGGAGGTCCCGCAGGCGCAGAGCCTGTGGCGCGGCGACTGCTTCGTGTTCGACAACCGGGTCACCGTGCGCCACGATCTGAGCGAGGGTGACTACGATCAGTGTCATGCCTGCCGTACGCCGATCTCGCTGGCCGATCGCCAGTCGGAGCATTACGCGCCGGGGATCAGCTGTCCGCACTGCTGGGACAGCCTGAGCGAGAAGACCCGCGCCAGCGCCCGCGAGCGGCAGAAGCAGATCGAGCTGGCGCGCGCGCGTCAGCAGCCGCATCCGATCGGTCGCGACCCGCGTCAGGCCGACTGATCCTCAGCGGGGGCGCCTGGCGGCCCCAGCCCTCTTTCCGGTGCGCGTGGCCGCACCTCAAACGGCCGGTGTCGTCCACCGGCCAACAGGAGCCCGCATGAACGCCCGCCTGCTCTATGTGATGGACCCGATGTGCTCCTGGTGCTGGGGCTTCGCGCCGGTATTCGATGCCCTGGCTGCCCAGGCGCAGGCAGCCGGGGTCAGCCTGCATCTGGTCGCCGGCGGTCTGCGTCCGGGCACCGCGCAGGCGCTGGACGACGGCACGCGCAGCTACATCCTCAAGCACTGGCGCGCGGTGGCCGAGCGCACCGGGCAACCGTTCCGCTTCGATGACGCCCTGCCGGAAGGCTTCGTCTACGACACCGAGCCGGCCAGTCGCGCGCTGGTGGCGCTGCGCAGCCTGGCGCCGGAGAAGGTCTGGCCGCTGGTGCAGGCGATCCAGCAGGCGTTCTACGTCGAGGGCCGCGATGTCACCCGCCCGGCGCTGCTGGTCGAGCTGGCCGAGCAGGTCGGCGTGCCGCGCCAGGCCTTTGCCGAGGCCTTCGACAGCCCGGCCCTGCGCGCCGCCACCCGGGACGACTTCGCGCGAGTGGAGAACCTCGGCATCGCCGGCTTCCCCACCCTGCTGGCCGAGCGCAACGGCCAGCTGGCGCTGCTGACCAACGGCTACCAGCCGCTGGAGAATCTCGCGCCGCTGCTCGCGCGCTGGCTGGAGCGCGGCGCCGATGGCTGACCCGGCCGACAGCCGCGACCGGCTGAGCTGGGCGGAAATCCGCCGGCTGGCGCTGGGCCATCGCCGCGAGCTGCTGATCGCCAACCTGGTCGCGGTGCTGGCCACCCTGTGCAGCGTGCCGATCCCCTTGCTGCTGCCGCTGCTGGTCGACGAGGTGCTGCTTGGCCAGGGCGGCGCCGCGCTGCGCCTGATGGACCGCTACCTGCCGGCGGCCTGGCAGCAGGCGGGCGGCTATATCGGCCTCATCCTGGTCGCTACCCTGTTGCTGCGCGGCGTCTCGCTGCTGTTCAACGTACTGCAGGCCAGGCTGTTCGCCGGGCTGTCCAAGGACGTGGTCTATCGCCTGCGCCTGCGTCTGATCGAGCGCCTCAAGCGCATTTCCCTCGGCGAGTACGAAAGCCTCGGCAGCGGCACGGTGACCGCGCACCTGGTCACCGATCTCGACACCCTCGACAAGTTCGTCGGCGACACCCTGAGCCGCTTGCTTGTGGCGCTGCTGACCCTGACCGGCACCGCGGCGATCCTGATCTGGATGCACTGGCAGCTGGCGCTGCTGATCCTGCTGTTCAACCCGCTGGTGATCTACGCCACGGTGCAGCTGGGCAAGCGCGTCAAGCACCTGAAGAAGCTGGAGAACGACAGCACCGCGCGCTTCACCCAGGCGCTCGGCGAAACCCTCGAGGCGATCCAGGAGATCCGCGCCGGCAACCGCCAGGGCTTCTTCCTTGGTCGCCTCGGCCTGCGCGCCCGCGAGGTGCGCGACTACGCGGTGACCTCGCTGTGGAAGAGCGATGCCGCCAACCGCGCCAGCGGCCTGCTGTTCCAGTTCGGCATCGACGTGTTCCGCGCCGCGGCCATGCTTACCGTGCTGTTCTCCGACCTGTCGATCGGTCAGATGCTCGCGGTGTTCAGCTACCTCTGGTACATGATCGGTCCGGTCGAGCAGCTGCTCGGTCTGCAGTACGCCTACTACGCCGCCGGTGGCGCGCTGACCCGGATCAACGAGCTGCTCGCCCGCGCCGACGAGCCGCGCTATGCGGGAAGCGTCGATCCGTTCGCCGGGCAGGCCACGGTCGGCATCGAGGTGCGTGGCCTGCGCTTCGCCTACCGCGACGAGCCGGTGCTCGACGGTCTCGACCTGGAGATCGCTGCGGGCGAGAAGGTGGCCATCGTCGGCGCCTCGGGCGGTGGCAAGAGCACCCTGGTGCAGTTGCTGCTCGGTCTCTACCGCCCGCAGGCCGGGACCATTCGTTTCGGCGGCGCGACCCTCGAGGAGATCGGCCTGGAGCGGGTGCGCGAGCACGTGGCGGTGGTGTTGCAGCACCCGGCGCTGTTCAACGACACGGTGCGCGCCAACCTGAGCATGGGCCGCGAGCGCGACGATGCCGCCTGCTGGCGGGCGCTGGAGATCGCCCAGCTGGCCGACACCGTGCGCAGCCTGCCGGATGGGCTGGACAGCGTGGTCGGCCGCTCCGGCGTGCGCCTCTCCGGCGGCCAGCGCCAGCGCCTGGCGATCGCCCGGATGATCCTCGCCGAGCCCAAGGTGGTGATCCTCGACGAGGCCACCTCGGCGCTGGATGCGGCCACCGAGTACGCCCTGCATCAGGCGCTGGGACGCTTTCTCAGCGGGCGCACCACGCTGATCATCGCCCACCGCCTGTCGGCGGTGAAGCAGGCCGACCGCGTGCTGGTGTTCGACGGCGGGCGCGTCGCCGAGGATGGCGACCATCGCCAGTTGATCGCCGAGGGCGGCTTGTATGCCCGGCTGTACGGCAATCTGCAGCATTAGTGGCAGCCGGCTAGAATGCCGGCAGCTCGATCATCAGGAGATTTGCGCATGTTCATCGCCATGAACCGCTTCAAGATTGCCCGCGGCCACGAGGACACCTTCATCGCCCACTGGCGCCAGCGTGACAGCTACCTCGACGACGTGCCGGGCTTTGTCCGCTTCCATCTGCTGCAGGGCCCGCAGACCGAGGAGTACACCCTGTTCGTGTCGCACACCGAGTGGGCGTCCACCCAGGCCTTCGAGGACTGGACGTACTCCGAGGCGTTCAGGAAGGCCCATGCCAATGCCGGCAAGAGCCCGCGCGAGATCTATCTGGGCCCGCCGCAGCTGGAGCTGTTCGAGGCGGTGCTCTAGCCGCTCCGCCGGGCAGGGTCCGTGCGGACGAATTGGCCAAAGTGTCGACAATCGGCGCCGACGGCGCGCTGCCCGGCGTCCGGCGCCGGCTGCGCTGTAGTGCCTGCCGCCATTCTCCTACCCCGGACTGTCGGCAGCCTGCCGAAATCTGCCGCAGCCGCCATGTGCCGGCGCCGGAGACTTTTTTTCCGCAACCAATCCGTGCCACTGGCGCTACGCGGCGCACATCGTTAGCATGGCGCCGCCTTCGCCAGCCCCCCCTTTCAGGGGGTGTTCCGGGGAGCGTGTAGTACCTTTGTCGGACAGACTACAGTACGCGTCTGTAGACGATCCGAGGTAAAATGCGACACCTGTGTCTCAGGAGCATGAATGATGCAAACTGGTAGTGAACAGCCGGATCTGGTATTCGTCGGGGCAGGCGTCATGAGCGCAACCCTGGCGGTACTGCTGAAAGAGCTCGACCCGAGCTTGAAGATCGAGGTCCTGGAGCAACTGGACTCCGGGGCTGCCGAGAGCTCCTTCCCGTGGAACAACGCGGGTACCGGCCACGCCGCACTCTGTGAACTGAACTATACCCCGGAAGGCCCTGACGGCTCGGTCGACATCACCAAGGCCGTGAGCATCAACTCGATGTTCGAGGTTTCCCGGCAGTTCTGGGCCTATCTGGTCGAGCAGGGCTACTTCAAGTCGCCCAAGGACTTCATCAATCCCGTTCCGCACATGAGCTTCGTGCGCGGCGAGAAGGGCGTGTCCTTCCTGCGCAAGCGCTTCGATGCCCTGAAGGCACATCACTGCTTCAGCGACGACATGGAGTACAGCGAGGATCGCGCCACCATCGGTGACTGGGCGCCGCTGCTGATGCAGGGTCGTACCAGCAACGAGCCGCTGGCCGCGACGCGCGCCATGGGTGGCACCGACGTGAACTTCGGCGCGCTGACCAAGAAGCTCCTGCAGCATCTGGAGCAGACCGACAACGCCAAGGTCTCCTACAACCAGAAGGTCACCGACGTGCGCCGCGAGGCCGACGGTCGCTGGCGGCTGGTGGTCGACGACAAGGTCCGCGGCGGCAGCCGTGATCTGCTCGCCCGCTTCGTGTTCCTCGGTGCCGGCGGTGCGGCGCTGACCCTGCTGCAGAAGTCCGGCATCGACGAGGGCAAGGGCTTCGGCGGCTTCCCGGTCAGCGGCCAGTGGCTGCGCTGCGACAATCCGGAAATCGTCAAGCAGCACCAGGCCAAGGTCTACAGCCAGGCCGAAATCGGCGCACCGCCCATGTCCGTGCCGCACCTCGACACCCGCGTGGTCGATGGCGGCAAGTCGCTGCTGTTCGGACCCTTCGCCGGTTTTTCCACCAAGTTCCTCAAGCAGGGCTCCTTCCTCGACCTGCCGCTGTCGATCCGGCCGAACAACATCGGCCCGATGCTGGCGGTGGCGCGCGACAACATGGACCTGACCAAGTACCTGATCAAGGAGGTACTGCAGTCCGAGGACCAGCGTCTGGAAGAGCTGCGCAAGTTCTTCCCGGCCGCCAAGAAGGAAGACTGGCGTCTCGAGATCGCCGGCCAGCGCGTGCAGATCATCAAGAAGGACGCCAAGAAGGGCGGCGTGCTGCAGTTCGGCACCGAGATCGTCGCGGCTGCCGACGGCTCGATTGCCGCGCTGCTCGGCGCCTCGCCGGGTGCCTCGGTGTCGGTATCGGTGATGCTGGAAGTGATCGAGCGCTGCTTCCCCGAGCAGTACCGCAGCGCGGCCTGGCAGGAGCGCCTGGGCAAGATCTTCGAGGCCGACGAGCAGGTTCTGCAGAAGGACGCCGCGCTGCTGCGCCGGGTGCGTGCGCGCACCGGCGAGGCCCTCGAGCTGCATCAGCCGAGCTGATTCGCGCTCATCCCCGCCGCGCCCGAGGTGCGGCGGGTCGGCACAACGCCGCGTTCAGTTGGCGCCCGACCGGGTGTCCAGCTGGCGCGGCGTTTGCGTTTGCAGGCGACGCAGTTCTGCGGCCCAGGCCGGTAGCGGAATTTCCGCCTGCGGCTGCCAGATGCGCTGCCACAGGCTGTGCAATCGCTGCCAGTCGCCGCGCTCGGCGGGCCAGCGCTGGCTGGTGGGCAGCAGCTGCCAGGCCGCCCCCTGGTGTTCGGCCAGGCTGAAGCGAAACGGATGGAAGCCGGTCATGCCCAGGCGCAGGTCGGTGACCACCAGCTGGTTGCCGAGCTGGTCGTAGCGCAGGAAACCGCCGGTGAACCAGAGCAGACGCTGGTGCTGCGGCGATCCGGCCAGGGCGGCGGCCAGCGCGCTGCCGCGCTCGATGCGGTGCAGCTGCGGCGGCTGCGGGTCCAGCCAGCCGACCAGGGCTTCGTGGTAGTCCGCACCCTCCAGGATCACCACCCGCCAGAGCAGGCTGTTGAACGGTGTCGGTGCGCTGAACACGGCCTCGGCGGCGATGCCCTGGCGCGCCAGTTCGGGGCCGACGCGCTGCTCGGCCATCTGCTTGCCGGCCACGGTGAAGCCCAGGTACAGGGTCGACAGCAGCAGGGCGAGCAGGCTGCCCCGCTGCAGGATGCGGCCGCGCCCGGCGGCCAGGCCGGCCAGCGCCGCCAGCAGCAGCGGCAGGCTGTACAGCGGATCGATGATGAAGATGGTCGACCAGGCCACGGGCGGCGTCGCCAGCGGCCAGAACAGCTGGGTGCCATAGCTGGTGAAGGCGTCCAGCAGGACATGGGTGAACAGGATCAGGCTGATGCACGCCAGCAGGCGCCGGCCGGAGTAGCCGGGATGGGGGCGCCAGCGGCGCACCAGCCAGGCGAGCAGCAGGCTGACGCCGGCGAGCACCGGCAGCGAGTGGCTGAAGCCGCGGTGCTGGGTCATGTTGGCCACGGCGTCGCCGAAGTCGAGCAGCACGTCGAGGTCGGGCAGGGAGGCCAGCGCCGCGCCGTAGAGCAGCGCCTTGCGCCCCTGCCAGCGACCGAGCAGGCTGCCCTGCAGGCTGGCGCCGAGCAGGGCCTGGGTCAGGGAATCCACGGCGGGGCCTCGGAGGTTGACGGATGGCTCATTCTAGGCGCGGCCCATGGCTGCGGCGGCGACAGAATTGCCGCCGGAAGTTTCTGCGCCGCCGCGCGGGTGGATTCTTGCCCCTTTTTGGTGCATTTGCCGGGGATTCCGGTTAAATTGCTGCCTCGTCCACATCGTGTGCCTGGCCTCGCGCCAGCAATCCGGCCAGACTGCCGTCCATGACCCCCGTACATCTCGCGTTTCTCTACTGGCCGGACGTGCGTCCGCTCACCCTGGCCCTGATCGATGAAGCCCTGCAGCTGGCCGCTCGCCTGCATCCGGAGGCGCTCTACGAGGTCGCCTTCCTCCAGGCCGAGCCGCGCGCGGCGGGCGGCTGGTCGTTGCCCGGCGAGCCCTGGCAGGCGCGCCTGGCCGGGTGCGAGCGGCTGTTCCTGCTGGCCGAGGAGCCACCGGGCGAGCCGGACGCGGCGCTGCAGGCGGCGCTGCGCCAGGTGGCCGGCGACGGCGCGCTGCTCGGCGGCGTGGCGGCCGGCATCTATCCGCTGGCCCAGCTCGGCCTGCTCGATGGCTACCGGGTGGCCTTGCACTGGCGCTGGCAGGACGACTTCAGCGAGCGCTTTGCCCAGGTGACGGCGACCAACCATCTGTTCGAGTGGGATCGCGAGCGCCTGACTGCCTGCGGCGGCCTGGCGGTGCTGGACATGCTGCTGGCCATGCTGGCCCGCGATCATGGTGGCGACCTGGCCAGCGCGATTGCCGCCGAGCTGATGCTCGAGCGGGTTCGCGAGAGCGGCGAACGGCAGCGCGCGCCGCTGCGCAACCGTCTCGGCGCCACCCACCCGAAGCTGAGCCAGGCGCTGCTGCTGATGGAGGCGAACATCGAGGAGCCGCTGACCACCGACGAGATCGCCCAGCAGGTGTGCGTGTCGCGTCGTCAGCTGGAGCGGATCTTCAAGCAGTTCCTCAATCGCGTGCCCAGCCAGTACTACCTGGAGCTGCGCCTGAACCGTGCCCGTCAGCTGCTGCAGCAGACCAGTACGTCGATCATCCAGATCGGCCTGTCCTGCGGTTTTTCCTCCGGCCCGCACTTCTCCAGCGCCTATCGCAATTTCTTTGGCGTCACCCCGCGCGATGATCGCAACCTGCGCCGCTCAGCCGTCGCCGCGGCCGCCGGGCCGGGACCGGCCGAGCGTGGCTGAGCTGCGGCGGCTCGGCGTTTTTGCGCCGCTGCGGACTTTCGAGTTGCCGCCCCGAGCCTATACACTGCGCGGTTTCCGGCGTTGCTGGCCTGCGCGGCAGGTGCGATTCCGGAGCGGTTCCGGCGCCAGCTGTACGAAGATGTCGCATGGCTGCAATGCCGATCCGGGCTTTGTCTCTACAATCCCTATCTGAAACAACCCAGTCCTACTAGCCGCCAAGGCAGGAGAGTTCGATGTCTGTTCCGCACGCGCCGGTGCAACGCGCCGATTTTGACCAGCTGATGGTTCCCGTTTTCGCCCCTGCCGCCTTCATTCCGGTGCGTGGCGAGGGCAGCCGAGTCTGGGATCAGAGCGGCCGCGAGCTGGTGGACTTCACCGGCGGCATCGCCGTGAACGTGCTCGGCCATGCCCACCCGGCACTGGTCGAGGCGCTGACCGAACAGGCGCAGAAGCTCTGGCACGTCTCCAACGTGTTCACCAACGAGCCGGCCCTGCGCCTGGCCAAGCTGCTGACCGAGGCCACCTTCGCCGACCGCGTGTTCTTCGCCAACTCCGGCGCCGAGGCCAATGAGGCCGCCTTCAAGCTGGCGCGCCGCTATGGCCACGAAGTCGCCGGCCCGCAGAAGTGCGAGATCATCTCCGCGCTCAACAGCTTTCACGGCCGTACCCTGTTCACCGTCAGCGTCGCCGGCCAGCCCAAGTACTCCGCAGGCTTCGGCCCGCAGATCGAAGGCATCAGCCATGTGCCGTACAACGACCTGGAAGCGCTGAAGGCGCAGATCTCCGCCAACACCTGTGCGGTGGTGCTGGAGCCGATCCAGGGCGAGGGCGGCGTGCTGCCGGCCGATCAGGCCTATCTGGAAGGCGTGCGCAAGCTGTGCGACGAGTACGGCGCGCTGCTGATCTTCGACGAGGTGCAGACCGGCGTCGGCCGCACCGGCGAGCTGTTCGCCTACATGCACTACGGCGTGACCCCGGACATCCTCACCAGCGCCAAGAGCCTGGGTGGCGGCTTCCCGGTCAGCGCCATGCTCACCACCGACGCGGTGGCCAAGCACTTCGGCGTCGGCGTGCACGGCACCACCTACGGCGGCAACCCGCTGGCCTGCGCGGTGGGCGAGGCGGTGATCAGCATCGTCAACACCCCCGAGGTGCTGGCCGGCGTTGCGGCGCGCAGCGCGCGCTTTTGCAGCGAGCTGCTGCGCATGGGCGAGCAGTACGGCGTGTTCAGCCAGGTGCGCGGCATGGGCCTGCTGCTCGGCGCGGTGCTGACCGAGGCCTGGAAGGGCCGTGCCGGCGAGGTGATGGCCGCGGCCCAGCAGCAGGATCTGATGATCCTGCAGGCCGGTCCGGACGTGGTGCGCTTCGCGCCCAGCCTGGTGATCAGTGACGCCGACATCGCCGAGGGCATGGCCCGCCTCGAGCGCGCCCTGGCCAGCCTGACCGCCGCCTGACGACAACCGCAAGGAGTGACACCGATGCTGATCATGCGCCCGGCCCGGATGGGCGACCTGCCGGAAGTCCAGCGTCTGGCGGCCGACAGTCCCATCGGTGTCACCTCCCTGCCGGACGACCGCGAGCGCCTGGCCGAGAAGATCCGCATCTCGGAGGCCTCGTTCGCCGCCGAGGTGGGTTTCAATGGCGAGGAAAGCTACTTCTTCGTGCTCGAGGACACCGCCAGCGGCACGCTGGTCGGCTGCTCGGGGGTGGTCGCCACCGCCGGCTTTTCCGAGCCGTTCTACAGTTACCGCAACGAGACCTTCGTGCACGCCTCGCGCGAGCTGAAGATCCACAACAAGATTCATGTGCTGTCGCTGTGTCACGACCTGACTGGCAACAGCCTGCTGACCAGCTTCCACCTGCAGCCGGAGCTGGACAGCACCCCGGCGGCCGAGCTCAATTCGCGGGGCCGCCTGCTGTTCGTCGCCAGCCACGCCGAGCGTTTCGCCGAGGCGATGGTGGTCGAGGTGGTCGGCTACAGCGACGAGCAGGGCGACGCGCCATTCTGGGACGCCATCGGCCGCAACTTCCTGGCCATCAGCTACGCCGAGGCCGAACGCCTGTGCGGCCTGAAGAGCCGCACCATGCTCGCCGAGCTGATGCCGAGCTACCCCATCTACGTGCCGCTGCTGCCCGACAGCGCCCAGGAGGCAATTGGCCAGGTGCATCCGCGCGCCCAGGTGTCCTTCGACATCCTGATGCGCGAAGGCTTCGAGGCCGAGCACTACATCGACATCTTCGACGGCGGGCCGACCGTGCATGCGCGCACTTCGGGCATCCACTCGATCGCCCAGAGCCGCGTGGCGTCGGTGCGCCTGGGTGCGCCGGCGCAGACCGGCCGGCTCTACCTGGTGGCCAACAACCAGACCCAGGAATTCCGCGCGCTGATCGCCGAGCTGGACTGGCAGCCCGGCCAGACGCTGACCCTCGAGCCGGCGGTGGCCGAAGCGCTGGGTGTCGGCGAGGGCAGCAGCGTGCGCGTGGTGGCGGTGTGAGCTCCATCAGCCGCTGAGCGGACCCCGTTGGAGGCTTGCCGCCTCCGGCATCGATGCCGCGCGCAGTCGGCGCGGCCCGGCCCTGACCAAGCAGGGCCGTCAACAGGAGGCACCATGATCGTTCGTCCCGTCCGCAGTACCGACCTGCCCGCGCTGATTGCCATGGCGCGCAGCACCGGTGCCGGCCTGACTTCGCTGCCGGCCAACGAGGAGCGCCTGACCCAGCGGGTCGTCTGGGCGGAAAGATCCTTCCGCGGCGAGTCCGAGCGTGCGGACGCCGACTACCTGTTCGTGCTGGAGACCGATGCCGGCGAGGTGGTCGGCATCTCGGCGATGAACGGCGCGGTGGGACTGCGCGAGCCCTGGTACAACTTCCGTGTCGGCCTGACCGTGAGTGCCTCGCGCGCGCTGGGTATCCACCGGCAGAATCCCACGCTGTTCCTGGCCAACGACCTGACCGGCAACACCGAGGTGTGCTCGCTGTTCCTCGATGCCAACTATCGCCACAGCGGCCTCAGCGGCCGCCTGCTGTCCAAGGCGCGCTTCCTGTTCATCGCCGAATTCCCCGAACTGTTCGGCGACAAGGTGATCGCCGAGATGCGCGGGATTTCCGACGACAACGCCCGCGCGCCGTTCTGGGAAAGCCTCGGCCGGCACTTCTTCAGGATGGAGTTCTCCCAGGCCGACTACCTGACCGGGGTTGGCAACAAGGCCTTCATCGCCGAGCTGATGCCCAAGTTTCCGCTGTACACCTGCTTCCTCAGCGAGGAGGCGCGCGCGGTGATCGGCCGCGTGCACCGCGACACCGAGCCGGCGCTGACCATGCTGCGCGCCGAGGGCTTCACCTACCAGGGCTACATTGACATCTTCGACGGCGGTCCGGCGCTGGAGTGCGAAACCGGCAACATCCGCGCGGTGCGCGACAGCCAGACCCTGGTGCTGGCGATCGGCACGCCGGGCGACGAGGCGCCGCAGTTCCTCATCCACAACCGCAAGCGCGAGGAGTGCCGGATCACCGTCGGTCAGGCGCGCCCCGCCTCCGGGACCCTGGTGGTGGACGCCGCCACCGCCAAGCGCCTGCGCCTCAGTGCCGGTGCGCAGGTGCGCGCGGTGCCGCTGTCGGCGCAGATCGGCTGGCGTTGACCTCTGTCGCGCGCGGCACTGGACGAATTGATGCAAACCCTTAAGCTGGACTCTGTGCATTTTTCCAGCCTATCCGAGCGAGAAACTCCATGAGCGAAAGCCTGCCCCTGATTCTTGAAGATGCCCACGGCGAGCGCCGGGAAACCCACAGCGCGCGCGTTGGCGTACGCCTCGAAGGCCGCGAGCTGTGGCTGGAAGCCGATGGCATGGGCGGGGTGATCATCTACGCCGAGTCGGTGGAGGGTGAAACCGACATCCCGCTGCTGGTGGTGCGCCCCCAGGCGGTCAACCAGCTGTCGCTGTCGGTCGAGCTGGAGGCCGCCGAAGCCCACGAGCACGGCCCCGACTGCGGCTGCGATCATCACCACTGACGATTCGGTGTCGGTAGCTATGCTTGTGGTGTCGCAACCAAGGAGTGCGCGCCATGCTTGCTCTGGGCCGTTTGCTTGAATTGACCCTGACGGGGCGCGAGCCGTCGGAGGCGATCCAGCTGTGTGCCGACGGCTGTCGCCTGCAGTGGAAAACCGAGGGAGTGCTGGAAGTCGATCCCCTGGGCGGGCGCGACAGCGGGCTCGATCTGCTGCTGTCGGCCGGCATCCATGGCGACGAAACCGCGCCGGTGGAATTGCTCGAGCGCCTGCTCCACGACATCGCTTCCTGCCGACTGCTGCCGGCCGTGCGCCTGCTGCTGGTGCTGGGCAATCCGGCGGCGCTGCGGCGCGGCGAGCGCTTCGTCAGCTACGACCTCAATCGCCTGTTCGGCGGCGGCGAGCCCTCGGTCAGTGGTCCCGAGGCCTTGCGTGCGGTGGAGCTGGAGCTGCAGGCCGAGCTGTTCTTCGCTCAGCCACAGCGCCGGCGTCTGCACTACGACCTGCATACCGCCATGCGTGGCTCGCAGATCGAGCAGTTCGCCCTGCACCCGTGCGGCGCGCAGCCGCCGACCCGCGAGCAGCTGGCCCGTCTGCAGGCGGGAGGAATGCAGGCGGTGCTGCTGCAGAACGGCACCTCGGCCACCTTCAGCGCCTTTACCAGTCGCCGCCTGGCGGCCGAAGCCTTCACCCTCGAGCTGGGCCAGGCGCGGCCATTCGGGGAAAACACGACCATCGACCTCAGTCGCCTGGAGGCGCTGCTGCGGGCGCTGATCGAGGGGCGCGAGCCACCGGTTGCCGGCGATCTGCAGCAGCTGCAGCTGTTTCGCGTCGCGCGGGAAGTCGTCCGCCACAGCGACGCCTTCCGTCTCTACCTGGACGACAGCGTGGAGAACTTCACCGAGCTGGTCCCCGGCAGCCTGCTGGCCGAGGATGGCGACGGGCGCAGCTGGCGGGTGGAGGAGCGCGGCGCGCGCATCGTGTTTCCCAATCCCAAGGTACGTAACGGCCTGCGCGCCGGCCTGATCGTGGTTCCCGCCGCGCTGGACGACGTCTGCGACTGACGCTCCCCCCGCTGACGCATTATCGACGCCTATCGCGCTAATAGTTGTTGCGGCGATGCACGCTGGCGCCGGTTGTTTATATAATGCCGCTCTTTGCCGGCAATCCGTGCGGCAGTCTCGCAATCGCCGCCGCGGCCCAGTTTTCCGAGAACAATCCATGAAAAGCGCAGAAATCCGTGAAGCCTTCCTCCGCTTCTTCGAAGAGAAGGGGCACACCCGTGTCGCCTCCAGTTCGCTGATCCCGGCGAACGATCCGACCCTGCTGTTCACCAATGCCGGCATGAACCAGTTCAAGGACTGCTTCCTCGGCCTGGAAAAGCGCGCCTACACCCGCGCCACCACCAGCCAGAAGTGCGTGCGTGCCGGCGGCAAGCACAACGACCTGGAGAACGTCGGCTACACCGCGCGTCACCACACCTTCTTCGAGATGCTGGGCAACTTCAGCTTCGGCGACTATTTCAAGCGCGACGCCATCCGCTACGCCTGGGAATTCCTCACCTCGCCGCAGTGGCTGAACCTGCCGGCCGAGAAACTCTGGGTCACCGTCTACGCCAGCGACGACGAGGCCTACGACATCTGGACCCAGGAAGTCGGCGTGCCGGCCGAGCGCATGGTGCGCATCGGCGACAACAAGGGCGCGCCCTACGCCTCGGACAACTTCTGGGCGATGGGTGACACCGGTCCGTGCGGCCCGTGCACCGAGATCTTCTTCGACCACGGCGAGCACATCTGGGGCGGCCCGCCCGGCTCTCCGGAAGAGGACGGCGACCGCTACATCGAGATCTGGAACAACGTGTTCATGCAGTTCAACCGCACCGCGGACGGCGTGCTGCACCCGCTGCCGGCGCCGAGCGTGGACACCGGCATGGGCCTGGAGCGGATCAGCGCCGTGCTGCAGCACGTGCACTCCAACTACGAGATCGACCTGTTCCAGAACCTGCTGCAGGCCTCCGCCGACGCCATCGGCTGCGCCAACGACGGCGCGCCGTCGCTCAAGGTGGTGGCCGACCACATCCGTTCCTGCGGCTTCCTGATCGCCGACGGCGTGACCCCGTCCAACGAGGGCCGCGGCTACGTGCTGCGCCGCATCGTCCGCCGCGCCTGCCGCCACGGCAACAAGCTGGGCGCCAAGGGCAGCTTCTTCCACAAGATCGTCGCCGCGCTGGCCGCCGAGATGGGCGAGGCCTATCCGGAGCTGCGCGAGCAGCGCGCGCACATCGAGCGTGTGCTGAAGACCGAGGAAGAGCAGTTCGCCAAGACCCTCGAGCAGGGCCTGAAGATCCTCGAACAGGACCTGGCCGAGCTGAAAGGCAGCGTGATTCCCGGCGACGTGGTGTTCAAGCTGTACGATACCTACGGCTTCCCGGTCGACCTGACCGGCGACATCGCCCGCGAGCGCGAGCTGAGCATCGACGAGGACGGCTTCGAGCGCGAGATGCAGGCCCAGCGCGAGCGCGCCCGCTCCGCCAGCGCCTTCGGCCTGGACTACAACAGCCTGGTCAAAGTCGATGCCGACACCCTGTTCACCGGCTACGAAGACACCTTCGGCCAGGGCCAGGTCGTCGCCCTGTTCAAGGACGGCGCGGCGGTCGCGCAGCTGCAGGAAGGCGAGGAGGGCGTGGTGGTCCTCGATCGCACCCCGTTCTACGCCGAGTCCGGCGGCCAGGTCGGTGACTGCGGCTACCTGAGCGATGCCAGTGGCGTGCGCTTCGACGTACGCGACACCACCAAGGCCGGCGGCGCCTACCTGCACCACGGCGTGGTCGGCGAGGGTAGCCTGCGCGTCGGCCAGGCCCTGGAAGCCCAGGTCGATGGTTCGGTGCGCGGCGCCACCGCGCTCAACCACTCGGCCACCCACCTGCTGCACGCCGCGCTGCGCCAGGTGCTCGGCGAACACGTGCAGCAGAAGGGCTCGCTGGTCGACAGCCAGCGCCTGCGTTTCGACTTCAGCCACTTCGAGGCGATCAAGCCCGAGCAGCTGAAGGCGCTGGAAGCGCTGGTCAACGCCGAGATCCGCAAGAACGCGGCGGTGGAAACCGAGGTTACCGATATCGAGACCGCCAAGCGCAAGGGCGCCATGGCGCTGTTCGGCGAGAAGTACGGCGACAGCGTGCGCGTGCTGAGCATGGGCGACTTCTCCGTCGAGCTGTGCGGCGGCATCCATGCCAAGCGTACCGGCGACATCGGTCTGCTGAAGATCATCAGCGAGGGCGGCGTGGCCGCCGGCGTGCGCCGCATCGAGGCGGTCACCGGCGTCGGCGCGCTGGACTACCTGAACGCTGCCGAGGAGCAGCTCAAGGAAGCCGCGGCGCTGGTCAAGGGCAGCCGCGACAACCTGCTGGACAAGCTGGCCGGGGTGCTCGAGCGCAACCGTCAGCTGGAGAAGGAGCTGGAGCAGCTCAAGGCCAAGGCTGCCAGTGCCGCCGGCGACGATCTGGCCGGTGCCGCCATCGAGGTGGCTGGGGTCAAGGTGCTGGCCAGCCGTCTCGACGGTGTGGATGGCAAGGCTCTGTTGGCCCTGGTCGACCAGTTGAAGAACAAGCTGGGCAGTGCGGTGATCCTGCTCGGCGGCGAGTTCGACGGCAAGGTGGTGCTGGTCGCTGGCGTCACCCAGGACCTCACCGCCAAGCTGAAGGCCGGCGAGCTGATGAGGCAGGCTGCCGCGGTGGTCGGCGGCAAGGGTGGCGGTCGTCCGGACATGGCCCAGGGCGGCGGCGTGGACGCCGGCAAGCTGGGCGAGGCGCTGGCGCTGGTCGAGCCGTTCGTCGCTGCCGCGTTCTGACAACCGCCCATCACCGAGCCCGCCCGGCGCCCGGCGGGCTCTTGGCAGGCGCAGGCCTGGTGGGTTTAATGGGCGACTTTTTTGCGCTTAGGCGGCATCCAAATGGCATTGATCGTACAGAAATTCGGTGGCACCTCGGTCGGCAGCGTCGAGCGCATCGGGCAGGTGGCCGACAAGGTGAAGAAGTTCCGCGCGGCGGGACATGACATCGTGGTCGTGGTCTCGGCCATGAGTGGCGAGACCAACCGTCTGATCGAGCTGGCCAAACAGGTCATGCCGCAGCCGGATCCGCGCGAGCTGGACGCCATCATCTCCACCGGCGAGCAGGTCACCATCGGGCTGCTCAGCATGGCGCTGATTCAGCGCGGCGTGCCGGCGGTGTCCTTCACCGGCAACCAGGTGCGCATCCTCACCGACAGCGCGCACACCAAGGCGCGCATCCTCGAGATCGACGACCAGCGCCTGCGTGGCGAGCTGGCGGCCGGTCGCGTGGTGGTGGTCGCCGGCTTCCAGGGTGTCGACGAGCAGGGCAACATCACCACCCTCGGTCGTGGCGGCTCGGACACCACCGGCGTGGCCCTGGCGGCGGCGCTGAAAGCCGACGAGTGCCAGATCTACACCGACGTCGATGGCGTCTACACCACCGACCCGCGCGTGGTGGCCCGGGCGCAGCGCCTGGAGAAGATCACCTTCGAGGAGATGCTGGAAATGGCCAGCCTCGGCTCCAAGGTGCTGCAGATCCGCTCGGTGGAGTTCGCCGGCAAGTACAACGTTCCGCTGCGCGTGCTGCACAGCTTCCAGGAGGGTCCGGGTACCCTCATTACCATCGATGAAGAGGAATCCATGGAACAGCCGATCATCTCCGGCATCGCCTTCAACCGCGACGAAGCCAAGCTGACCATTCGCGGCGTGCCGGACACCCCCGGTGTGGCGTTCAAGATCCTCGGCCCGATCAGCGCGGCCAACGTGGAAGTGGACATGATCGTGCAGAACGTGGCGCACGATAACACCACCGACTTCACCTTCACCGTGCACCGCAACGACTACGACAAGGCGCTGGGCGTGCTCAAGCAGACCGCCGATGCCATGGGGGCGCGCGAAGTGTCGGGCGACACCGACATCGCCAAGGTGTCCATCGTCGGCGTCGGCATGCGCTCCCACGCCGGCGTGGCCAGCCGCATGTTCGAAGCCCTGGCCAAGGAGAACATCAACATCCAGATGATCTCCACCTCGGAAATCAAGGTCAGCGTGGTCGTCGAGGAGAAGTACCTCGAGCTGGCCGTGCGTGCCCTGCATACCGCTTTCGATCTGGACGCGCCGGTCCGTCAGGCCGAGTGACGTTTCCCGAGCAAAAGGCGCGGACTTCCGCGCCTTTTGTCGTTTTTGGTTGGGCCGCCGGCTTTTATTCTGGCGGCACTGGTCAATACTTGGGCCATAGCCGGCAGGTTTCGAGCTTGCCGGTTGTGGTCGTTTTTTTATCTTGCAGACAGCTGTCCTGAAACAGGTACAAGGAGAAAAGGAATGCTTATTCTGACTCGCCGGGTTGGAGAGACCCTGATGGTCGGTGACGATGTCACTGTGACCGTGCTGGGAGTGAAGGGCAATCAGGTGCGCATCGGTGTCAATGCCCCGAAGGAAGTCGCCGTGCACCGCGAGGAAATCTACCAGCGCATCCAGAAAGAGAAGGACGAAGAACCAAGCCATTGATTTTTTTTCGCTTTTTAGCGAATCAGGGCTTTGCAAAGCGGGGTTTGCTTGGGTATAGTACGCCCCGTGTTGCGGAGAGGTGGCCGAGTGGCCGAAGGCGCTCCCCTGCTAAGGGAGTACATCTCAAAAGGGTGTCGGGGGTTCGAATCCCCCCCTCTCCGCCATTAAACATTACCGGTAGAGATGTTGTTCGATTGCGTAAGTGATTGAATCGTATAGCAAAAACATCTTGACTGTCGAAAGACAGAGCCTATAATGCGCACCACCCAGTGCACTCATAGCTCAGCTGGATAGAGTACCCGGCTACGAACCGGGCGGTCGGAGGTTCGAATCCTCCTGAGTGCACCATTATTCGACCCTGCAGCCAAGGCTTCAGGGTCAATCCAGAGGTGATCTGGCTAAACATCACAATCGCACTCATAGCTCAGCTGGATAGAGTACCCGGCTACGAACCGGGCGGTCGGAGGTTCGAATCCTCCTGAGTGCACCATATCGAAAAAGGCCTGCAGCGATGCAGGCCTTTTTTTTGCCTTTTTTTTGGCGAGCCCCGGCTTTTCCGGTGGCTCGGCTGGCGAGTCATGCGCGTTTCGCGTGCTCGCCGTGGCAGCGTTGGCCGGCGATTCCGGCAGAGATTTGTTGCTCGTGCGGCAGCAGGCAAATGCTAACATTGCGCTTATCTGCCCCCAGCGGGTTGTGTGGACATCCAGCCATGGAATTACCCAGTAGTCATAGCGAACCGCGATTGTTCGTCTGCATCTTGAAAGATTGATCGCCTCCGGTGCGCGTCCCGCCACTGGGGGACAGGGAGTGCGCCATCATGACCGAAGCCGAAGTTAAAAAGCCGCAGGAAAGCTTGCAGGAGCGCCTGGCTCTGGTGATCGAGCTGTTGCACCGGCACAAGCTGGTCGAGCAGCTGGCCCAGCGTCAGGAGGGCGACCACCAGGAGCTGGTGGAGAGTCTGGTGCACCGCCAGAATCTGGCCGTGTTGCAGCGCAAGCTCGACGATCTCCACCCCGCCGACATCGCCCATATCCTCGAAGCCTTGCCGCTCGACGACCGTCTGACCGTCTGGCAGCTGGTCAAGGCCGAGCGCGACGGCGACATCCTCCTCGAAGTCTCCGATGCGGTGCGCGAGACGCTGATCGCCGACATGGACGATCACGAGATTCTCGCCGCCACCCGCGACCTCGACGCCGACGAGCTGGCCGACCTGGCGCCGGAGCTGCCGCGCGACGTGGTCCACGAGCTGATGGAGTCCCTCGATGCGCAGCAGCGCGAGCGGGTGCGCTCGGCGCTGTCCTACGAGGAGGACCAGATCGGTGCGCTGATGGACTTCGAGATGGTCACCATCCGCGACGACGTCAGCCTCGAGGTGGTGTTGCGCTACCTGCGCCGACTCAAGGAGTTGCCCGGGCATACCGACAAGCTGTTCGTGGTCGACTACGACGGCGTCTTGCAGGGCGTGCTGCCGGTCAAGCGCCTGCTGGTCAACGATCCGGACAAGAAGGTGGCCGAGGTGATGGCCACCGATCCGGTGACCTTCCATCCCGACGAGGATGCCTACGATGCGGCCCAGGCGTTCGAGCGCTACGACCTGATTTCCGCGCCGGTGGTGGACAAGAACGACAAGCTGATCGGTCGTCTGACCATCGACGAGATGGTCGACCTGATCCGCGAGGAAAGCGAGAACGAAGTGTTGAACATGGCGGGTCTGCGCGAGGAGGAAGACATCTTCGCCTCGGTGTGGAAGTCGCTGCGCAACCGCTGGGCCTGGCTGGCGGTCAACCTGATCACCGCCTTCCTGGCCTCGCGGGTGATCGGCCTGTTCGAGGGTTCGATCGAGAAGCTGGTGGCGCTGGCCGCGCTGATGCCGATCGTCGCCGGCATCGGCGGCAACTCCGGCAACCAGACGATCACCATGATCGTGCGTGCCATGGCGCTGGATCAGGTGGGTACCGGCAACACCATGCGCCTGTTGCGCAAGGAGCTGGGGGTCGGTCTGATCAACGGCCTGGTGTGGGGCGGGGTGATCGGTGCAGTGGCTTGGTACCTGTACGGCAGCTGGTCGCTGGGCGCGGTGATGACCGCGGCGATGACCCTCAACCTGTTGCTGGCCGCGCTGATGGGCGTGCTGATTCCCATGACCCTGCTGCGTCTGGGGCGCGACCCGGCGATGGGGGCCAGCGTGATGATCACCGCGGTCACCGACAGTGGCGGCTTCTTCATCTTCCTCGGTCTGGCCACGCTGTT
Organism: Geopseudomonas sagittaria; assembly: GCF_900115715.1. Lineage (GTDB taxonomy): Bacteria > Pseudomonadota > Gammaproteobacteria > Pseudomonadales > Pseudomonadaceae > Geopseudomonas > Geopseudomonas sagittaria. The sequence goes on along the minus strand of NZ_FOXM01000010.1, from coordinate 59,054 downwards.
CCTGATGTAGCTCCAGTGTCGCGCCCCTGCATGGATCGCCTGGGCAGGCGACGGTCAATCAGACTATTGTCCGAGGGCGCTTTTCCCGGTAAGTTCGGTGGGTTTTGTCCGGTCCGCGTGTGCGCGGATCTTCCATTCCAACAACGAACTGCCAGTTTCAGGGAGTCAGAGCCTACATGACCTCGGGCCAACTGCTTATGGAAGGCGTTGAACTCATGCTGTTCGGCATGGGTTTCGTGTTTGCCTTCCTCGTCCTTCTGATCGGCGCCATCCGCGTGATGTCGTGGCTGATCACCCGGCTTGCTCCTGCCGTGCCGCAGCCTGCCGCTGCCCGCACGGTCCGGTCGCAGCCCGCGCCGGCGCCACAGCCGGATGCCGAACTGCTGGCCGCGATCCAGGCCGCCATCCATCAGCACCGCGCCCGCCGCGGTTGAATCACGAGTCATTGCTCAAGGAGTCATGTCGTCATGACTGACGTGAAAAAGCCGCTCGGCATTACCGATGTGGTGCTGCGTGACGCGCACCAGTCCATCCTCGCCACCCGTCTGCGCCTCGAGGACATGCTGCCGATCGCGCCCAAGCTCGATCAGGTCGGCTTCTGGTCGCTGGAGTCCTGGGGCGGCGCCACCTTCGACGCCTGCATCCGCTATCTCGGCGAAGATCCGTGGGAACGCATTCGTGCGCTGAAGAAGGCCATGCCGAAGACGCCGCAGCAGATGCTGCTGCGCGGGCAGAACCTGCTGGGCTACCGTCACTACGCCGATGACGTGGTGGACAAGTTCGTTGAGCGTGCGGCGTTCAATGGCGTCGACGTGTTCCGCGTGTTCGACGCGATGAACGATCCGCGCAACCTGGCGCGCGCGCTGCAGGCCGTCAAGAATGTCGGCAAGCATGCCCAGGGCACCATTTCCTACACCACCAGCCCGGTGCACACCCTGGAGATGTGGGTCGACCTGGCCAAGCAGATTGAGGACATGGGCGCCGACTCCGTGGCGATCAAGGACATGGCCGGCATCCTCAATCCCTATGTCGCCTTCGAGCTGGTGTCGCGCCTGAAGGCCAGCCTGTCGATTCCGATCCACATGCAGTGCCACGCCACGGCGGGCCTGTCCACCGCAGCCATCGTCAAGGCGGTGGAGGCGGGGATCGACAACGTCGATACGGCCATCTCCTCGCTGTCGATGACCTACGGCCATTCGCCGACCGAGTCGGTGGTGGCCATCTTCCAGGGCACCGAGCGCGATACCGGCCTCAACCTCGAGCTGCTCGAAGAGGTCGCCGCCTACTTCCGCGAAGTGCGCAAGAAGTACGCGAAGTTCGAGGGCAACCTCAAGGGCGTCGATTCGCGCATCCTGGTCGCCCAGGTGCCGGGCGGCATGCTCACCAACATGGAGAGCCAGCTCAAGGAACAGGGTGCCCAGGACAAGTTCGACCAGGTGCTGGCGGAGATCCCGCGGGTGCGCGAAGACCTCGGCTTCATTCCGCTGGTGACCCCGACCTCGCAGATCGTTGGTACCCAGGCGGTGATCAACGTGCTCACCGGCGAGCGCTACAAGTCGATCACCAAGGAAACTGCCGGCGTGCTCAAGGGTGAGTACGGCGCGGCGCCGGCACCGTTCAACGAGGAGCTGCAGGCCCGCGTGCTGTGCGGCGAGGACCCGGTCACCTGCCGTCCGGCCGACCTGCTCGAGGCGGAGATGGACAAGCTCACCGCCGAACTCAAGCAACTGGCCAGCGACAAGGGCTTCAAGCTGGCCGCCGACGCGATCGACGACGTGCTGACCTATGCGCTGTTCCCGCAGATCGGCCTGAAGTTCCTGGAGAACCGCGGCAATCCGGCGGCCTTCGAACCGGCGCCGAACGGCAAGGAAAGCGCGCCGCGCGAGGCCGGCAAGCCCGAGGTGTATACCGTCGAAGTCAGCGGCAAGTCCTTCGTGGTGCAGGTCAATGAAGGCGGCGACATCGAGGGCATCAAGCCACTCGGCGGCGCGGCGGCACCGGCGGCGCTGGCTGCAGCTGCGGCTCCGGCCGGGGCGGGCGAGCCGCAGAATGCGCCGCTGGCCGGCAACATCTTCAAGGTGCTGGTGCAGCCGGGCGAAGCGGTGGAGGAGGGTCAGATCGTGATCATCCTCGAGGCGATGAAGATGGAGACCGAGATTCGCGCCTTCCGTGCTGGCCAAGTCGGCAGCGTCAACGTCAAGGTCGGCGATGCCGTGGCAGTGGGCGAAACCCTGCTGACCATCGGCTGAGGAGCGGCGCATGGAAAAGCTTCTCAAGCTGTGGCAGAGCACCGGCCTCTATCATCTGGAGCCGGGTCAGGCGCTGATGATGGCGGTGTGCATCGGCCTGATCTACCTGGCGGTCCGCAAGGGCTTCGAGCCGCTGTTGCTGATCCCCATCGGTTTCGGCGGGATTCTCGCCAACATTCCGGTGGCGAACATGGCCGAAGGCGCCGGTCTGCTGCACCTGTTCTATGAAGTCGGTCTGCCGACCAGCGTGTTTCCGTTGCTGATCTTCATGGGTGTGGGGGCGATGACCGACTTCGGTCCGATGCTGGCCAACCCGAAGACCCTGCTGCTCGGCGCTGCGGCGCAGTTCGGTATCTTCGGTACCCTGCTCGGCGCCCTGGCGCTCACCGCGATGGGCATTCCGGGCATGGAGTTCACCCTCAAGGAAGCGGCCTCCATCGCCATCATCGGCGGGGCGGACGGGCCGACCTCGATCTTCGTGACCTCCAAGCTGGCACCGGAGCTGCTCGGTCCGATCGCCGTGGCGGCCTACTCCTACATGGCTCTGGTACCGCTGCTGCAGCCGCCGATCATGCGCGCACTGACCACGCCGGAAGAGCGCGCGATCGTCATGTCGCAGCTGCGCCACGTCAGCCAGGTCGAGAAGATCGTCTTCCCGCTGGTGCTGTGCGTGCTGATCGGCATGCTGTTGCCGGATGCCGCGCCGCTGATCGGCATGTTCGCCTTCGGCAACCTGCTGCGCGAAGCCGGGGTGGTCGAGCGTCTGGCCGACACCTCGCGCAACGCGCTGATCAACATCGTCACCATCGCCCTGGGCCTGACCGTGGGTTCCAAGCTGTCGGCGGATGCCTTCCTGCAGCTGAAGACCCTCGGCATCCTGGTGCTGGGCATGATCGCCTTCTGCGGCGGTACGGCGGCGGGTGTGTTGATGGCCAAGTTCATGAACCTGTTCAGCACCCACAAGGTCAATCCGCTGATCGGCTCGGCCGGCGTGTCGGCGGTGCCGATGGCGGCGCGGGTGTCGAACAAGGTCGGCCTCGAGGCCAATCCGCAGAACTTCCTGCTGATGCACGCCATGGGGCCGAACGTGGCCGGGGTGATCGGTTCTGCGGTGGCTGCGGGGGTGCTGCTCAACTTCGTCGGTTGAGGCCCTGGCGAGCCGCGTGCGGCCGTCGCTGAACAGGCCCCCCGGTGCAAGCCGGGGGGCCTTTTTGCTTGCGGGGGTCAGCCCTTGACGTTGAGCAGGGCGATCAGCGCGCTCTGCTGGGGCTGCGGCAGGCGGCGAAAGTGCTGGAGCAGTTGATGCTCGTGGGGATGCAGTTCGGTATGGGTCGGCGCGCTGGCGGTTTCGCTCGGCAGGTTGCCCTCGGCCAGCAGGGTCTTTTCCAGGCGGGCAATGATCTCGGAGTTCATGCTGCGGTGGTAGTGGCGGGCCACTTCGGCGATGCGTGCGCGCATGCCCTCGGGCAGCCGCACGACAAACTTGTCGGCGCTGCGGCTGGAGCGAGAGGGGGGACTCTGTTTCATAGGCTGTCGATAACCGGTTGGGCAGTAGGTTTGCTGATGAGGATGCGAGGTAACGACGTTATGACCGCAGTTTCCGGCGTGCGTTCATCTCCCGAAGCTCTGCTCCGCCGTTGTTCCTTTCCATTGCATTCCTGTGCATGGTTTTTCTCCGAAATTGCCTGAGGCGCGAGTGTGCCCCCTGGCTGCAGCCATGGCCAGTTGCCGGTCCCGGAATTGCGAATGGTTCTGCATTGCCGCATCGGCTGACGTGCATCGGCCACATCAGGCAGCCATGTGTGCCGCCGGGGCATGACAAGTCGCAGCGCCTCGTTTAACATCGCCGGCCGTGTGCGCCTGTAGCTCAGCTGGATAGAGCGACCGCCTCCTAAGCGGTAGGTCGGGGGTTCGAATCCCCCCTCGCGCACCAAGTTCTTGATGTAAATCAAAGGGTTACGCTTTAAGGAGTGACCCTTTTGCATTTCTGTCGCAGGTGCATGCAAAGTGTGCCGTCGGAAGCGTTGAGCAACAGCGGCAACCTCGTGCACCTCGATTTCCCGTCGTCCGCGCCCGCGGAGTGTTTGCCTGGCATACGCCGAACCGGCTTTCATCGCCTTAGTGGAAGAATTCTGCCCTGGAGAGCTTGCGGATGAGTCGCCTGTTCACTCTGCGTGCGTTGCTGCTGAGTGCCTTTCTCTGCTTCGGCCTGTTGGTCTCCGTCTATCAGGTGGTGTCGGTCTATCGCCACTCGCTGCAGGAGGCGATGGGCGAGCTGGAAACCACCACCGACTTTATCGGCCACTTCCTGGCCAGCGGACTGGGCCAGGGCAGCCCCGAGACGACCGACCGGGTCGGCCACCTGTTCTCCGAGCACCTCAACCATCCTGCGCTGGTCTACGCGGCGGTGCTCGACGATGCCGGGCAGATGCGTACCCTCAGTCTGCCGCAGGGCGCCGCACGCATGCCGCTGAGCGTCCCGGCCATCGAGCGGCTGCTGCACGAGCGTGAACAGGGGGCGGACAATCACCTGCACTGGCTGGAGCGGGAAGAGTTGCTGATCGGCGGCTACCCGCTGGTGGAAGACCCCGCGGCGCCGGGGCAGGGCATGGTGGTGCTGGCCATGCGCAGCGATACCCTGCGCGCCCACGCCTGGTCGCGTACCGGCAACCAGCTGCTCCTGTTGCTGCTGCCGCTGTTGCTGATGGCCGTGCTGCTGGCCTGGTTGCTCAAGCGGCTGCTCACCGATCGCATCGAGGAGCTGCTCCAGGATGTCCGCCACCTGAGCAGCGGACGGATCGACACGCTGCCGGTGCTCGGCGGCGACGAGGTCGGGCAGCTGGCTGCCGAGTTCGGCGCCCTGATGCAGCGGGTGATCAGCGCGCGTGACTACAACCAATACCTGCTCAACTGCATCCCCAGCCCGGTCTGGCAGGTGGATGCGCAGCAACGCTGTGTCTACGTGAACGCCGCCTGGAGCCACTTCACCGGCCTCAGTCAGGCCGAGAGCCTGCATGAGGGATGGTGGCAGGCGCTGCACGCGGACGACCGCGCCCGCCTCGAGTCGCTGCTGGGGCCCGGCCAGGGGGCGTGCGGGGAGGCCTTTGCCATGCGCCTGCGTCTGCGCACGCGCTCCGGTCGCCACCACTGGATGCAGCTGCACGGCGAGCCGCTGGTCGGGCGTGATGGCCAGTTCAGTGGCTACCTCGGCAGCGCCTTCGACATCCAGGCGGAGCTGGATGCCGGCGCCGAGCTGCAGGCCAACGAGGCGCGCTTCCGCGGTCTGGTCGAACAGTCGCTGGTGGGGGTCTACGTGCTGCGCGACGGCCACTTCGAGTACGCCAACCCGCGCCTGGCCGAGTGGTTCGGCTACCAGCCGCAGGAACTGGTGGCCCGTTCGCTGCTGGATCTGGTCTGCGAGAGTGACCGCGCGCTGGTCTGCGAGATGCTCGAACGGCGCGAGCGCGGCGAGCTGGTGTCGGCGCACTACGAGTTCCGCGCGCTGACCCGCACTGGTCGCGAGTTCATGGCCGAGGCCTTTGGTACCCGCATCGAGCTGGATGGCATGCCGGCGATCATCGGCACCCTGCTGGACGTGACCCAGCGTTACAAGGACCGCGAAACCGTCCAGGCGGTGGTGGATGCGGTGGTGGCCAGCCCGATGGTCATGCTGCGCCGCAAGGTGCAGACCGGCTGGCCGCTGCAGTATGTGTCGGAGAACGTCGAGCGCTGGGGTTACTCGGTGGACAGCCTGCTTGATGGCCCGCGCTGGTTTACCACGCTGATCCACCCCGACGACCTGGCGCAGGTCCTCGCCGAGGTCGAGCGCAGCATCCACGAACTGCGCCCCGAGTTCGTCCTCGAATACCGCATCCGCAGCGGCGTCGGCAGCTATCTGTGGGTCGAGGACTATACCCGCGTGCATCGCGACTCGAGCGGCGAGGCGACCTGGCTCGAGAGCCTGCTGATCGACATTTCCGCGCGCAAGGTGAGCGACGAGAAGCTGCGGCATGCCGCGGCGGTGTTCACCAGTGCCCGCGAGGGGGTGGTGATCACCGACACCAGTCCGCAGATCATTGCGGTCAATCGCGCCTTCTGCGACATCACCGGCTACGAGGAGCACGAGGTGCTCGGGCGCAATCCCAGCATCGTCAGCTCCGGCCGGCAGAGCAAGGAGTTCTACCGCGAGATGTGGGATACCCTGCTCGCCGATGGCCACTGGCAGGGCGAGGTGTGGAACCGGCGCAGGAGTGGCGAGGTGTTCCCGCAGTGGCACAGCATCAGCGCGGTGCGTGACGACAAGGGCAAGCTGACCAACTATGTGGCGGTATTCAGCGACATTTCCCAGCTCAAGGAGTCCGAGGCGCAGCTCGAGCGTCTGGCCCACTACGACCCGCTGACCGAGCTGCCCAACCGCATCCTGGTGCAGTCGCATCTCAACAGCGCCATCGAGCGCGCCCGTCGCCAGCACTGCAAGGTGGCGGTGCTGTTCCTCGACCTCGATGGCTTCAAGCGGGTCAACGACAGTCTCGGCCACTCGGTGGGCGACGAGCTGCTGGTGCTGATCGCCCGCCGCCTGTGCCAGCGCATCCGCGCCGAGGACATGTTCGCCCGCCTCGGCGGCGACGAGTTCCTGCTGATCCTCGAGGGCATCGGTCACCCGGAGGAGGCGGCGCTGGTCGCCCAGGACCTGATCAACCTGCTGCAGCAGCCGTTCCGCGTCGGCAGCGGCCACGAGCTGTTCGTCGGCGCCAGCATCGGCATCAGCCTGTTCCCCGACGATGGTCAGGAAATGGCCGAGCTGATCCGCTGTGCGGATGTGGCCATGTATCAGGCCAAGGAGAACGGCCGCAACGGTTACCAGTTCCATACCCTGGAACTGACCCGCGCCGCGGAAAACCGCCAGGCCCTGGAAAGCCGCCTGCACCGGGCGATCACCGCGGAGGAGTTCGAGCTGTACTACCAGCCGCAGGTGGATGTCGCCAGTGGCCGGACCCTCGGCTTCGAGGCGCTGGTGCGCTGGCGTCCGGAAAGTGGCGAGGGGGTTTCGCCCGCGGTGTTCATTCCCCTGCTCGAGGAGACCGGGTTGATCCTCGCTCTCGGCGACTGGGTGCTGCACGAGGCCTGCCGCCAGGCGGTGCGCTGGCGCGCGGCCGGCCTGGACAAGGTGCCGGTCAGCGTCAACCTGTCACCGCGCCAGTTCCAGCACCTGGACGTGGTCGAACTGGTGCGCCAGGCGCTGGCGGACAGCGGCCTGCCCGGCGAGCTGCTCGAGCTGGAGATCACCGAGGGCGCGCTGATGGCGCAGAATCTGGAAACCCAGGAGCGTCTGGGCGAGCTCAAGGCGCTCGGCGTGCAGCTGGCGGTGGACGACTTCGGCACCGGCTATTCGTCGCTGGCCTATCTGAGCCGCTTCCCCATCGACAAGCTGAAGATCGACAAGAGCTTCATCGACGGTCTGGGCCAGGACGCGCGGGCCGACAAGATCGTCGCCACCATCATCGCCATGGGCCAGGGTCTGGATCTGCGGGTGGTGGCCGAGGGCGTCGAGAATGCGAGCCAGCTGGAGCTGCTGCGGTCGCTGGGTTGCGATGCGGTGCAGGGTTACCTGTGCGGCCGGCCGGTGCCTGCGGCACTGGCGCAGGTGCGGCTGGCGCGTGAACAGGCCGCTGTGCCGGCCTGACTGAAGGCCGGAGTCAGTTCGGCAGCAGGGCGCGCAGCCAGGCGCAGACGTCGGCGGCGCCGGCCTCGCGCAGCCCCTCGCCGAGGGCGTTGGCCTCGCTCTGGGTACGCGGCAGGAGGAGAAACTCCGGGCCGCCGCTGTCGCGCAGGAGGGCCAGGCGCGAGTAGGGCATGCCAGTGAGCAGCAGGCGCATGAAGCGCGCATCGCTCCAGGCGGCGGCGGGCATGGCGAGGACGTGGTAACCGCTTTCCAGCTGCTCGAGCCCGCCGCGGTTGAGGCGGTATTCGCTGAGCACCGCCGGCATCTGCAGGGTCAGGCCGCGACGCCGGGCATAGGCGACCGCACAGGCGAAGGCCTGCGGCGCCTGCTCGCCGCTCCAGAAGTAGCGCTCCCCGCGCCAGTTGGCCTGGCGCAGGTGCAGGGTTTCGCCGCTGGCGTGATGCGGCAGGGCCTGCGCCAGGGTGCGACTGAAGTCCTTGTAGCTGATCAGGCGGATGCTGCGGCAGGCCGGTGAGGCCGCATAGTCCTCGAAGCGGGTGAAGCGGGCGCCCGGCTCGGCTGCACCGCCGAGACCGTCGACCCAGCGCAGGTCGAACTCGCTGATCGGCCGGGCGTTCAGGGTGATCAGGGCGCGCAGTGCCGCGTGAGCCGCCGCCTTGTCCTCCTGGACCGGCCCGGACAGCGCACTGCGGGGCAGATCGGCCAGGCGCTGCAACGGTGGGCCCTCCTGCCACCAGATGCTGTCCGGTACTTCCGGCAGCGGACCGAAAGGCAGGCGCAGGCGGGCAGCCTGCTCGCGCAGCTGCTGACTGCCGCGACGCGCCAGGCCGAAGAGGCCGAGCATGCCTGCAAGACGATCGATCAGAGAAAAAGAGGACATGTGCACGCCTGAATGCTTCCTGCATACAGATAAGTTATAGGTGCTGTGGCGGATGGCGCCTGCCGGCAGCGGCCTAACAGACGTCAAGATTAACCGACTTCGCCTTGCGAAAAAATGCTGGCGCATCGCTGGTGCCGGAAACGGCCGCTTTCGGATGGGCGGCGGCGACTTCGCCCGGCAGCGGCGCCTGGGCTATAATCTGCGCCCCGATGACCTGCTGATGACCCCTGCCCATGTATGCTCTGGCTCGCGAGCTGCTGTTCAAACTGAATCCGGAAACCTCCCACGAACTGGCTGTCGACCTGATTGGTGCCGGTGGCCGACTCGGCCTCAATCGCCTGGTCTGCCAGACCCCGCGCCTGCCGGTGACGGTGATGGGCCTGGAATTCCCCAATCCGGTCGGCCTGGCGGCCGGTCTGGACAAGAACGGCGACGCCATCGACGGCTTTGCCCAGCTGGGCTTCGGCTTCATCGAGATCGGCACCGTCACCCCGCGGCCGCAGCCGGGCAATCCCAAGCCGCGGCTGTTCCGCCTGCCGCAGGCCGAGGCGATCATCAACCGCATGGGCTTCAACAACCAGGGCGTCGATCACCTGCTGGAGCGGGTCCAGGCGGCCAAGTATCGCGGCGTGCTGGGCATCAACATCGGCAAGAACTTCGATACCCCCGTCGAGCGCGCGGTGGACGACTACCTGATCGGCCTGGACAAGGTCTATGCCCATGCCAGCTACGTGACGGTCAACGTCAGCTCGCCGAACACCCCCGGCCTGCGCAGCCTGCAGTTCGGCGACTCGCTCAAGCAGCTGCTCGAGGCCCTGCGCGTGCGCCAGGAAGAGCTGACCGCGCGCCATGGCCGCCGCGTGCCGCTGGCGATCAAGATCGCCCCGGACATGAGCGACGAGGAAACCGTGCTGGTCGCCCGCGCCCTGCTGGACACCGGCATGGATGCGGTGATCGCCACCAACACCACCCTCGGTCGCGAGGGCGTCGAAGGGCTGGCGCATGCCGACGAGGCCGGCGGCCTGTCCGGTGCGCCGGTGCGCGACAAGAGCACCCACACCGTCCGCGTGCTGGCCGGTGAGCTGGCGGGGCGTCTGCCGATCATTGCGGTGGGCGGGATCACCGAGGGCGTGCATGCGGCGGAGAAGATTGCCGCCGGTGCCAGCCTGGTGCAGATCTACTCCGGCTTCATCTACAAGGGGCCGGCGCTGATCCGTGCCGCGGTGGATGCCATCGCGGCATCCGGCAAGCCGTAAGCGGCGAGCCGGAAAAGAACAGGGCTCCCGAAGGAGCCCTGGCGAGGATGGATGGAAAAAGCCGGTGTTGGTGGGCTGAACCGGAGTCAGGTTCAGCCGACAGCGTGTAGCTCGTTGAGACGATGAACGCCGGCGGCGCCGGTCATGCCCTCCCAGTTGTCGACACGCCCTTCGCGCCAGCCGCTGAGCCAGGCCTGGCGAGCGGTGGGAAGGGTGAAGGGGCACATGTCACGGGATTTCCCGCTGACGCCATACTGATAACCGCGCAAAAAGGCTCTTTCCAACGGATCACGCTTAAGTCTTCTCATCGGGTATTGCCCTCGTTCGTTGACTGTACTGTCCCGTTGGCCTCTTGGAGGCCAGGCAGATTGTCTGCCACTTGCGTGCTGCCCGCTGCCGGCGTGGCGAGCAAATTCCGCAGCTCTTGCGGCTGCGGACTGAGTTCAGTTCTAACCAATGCCCACGATCCTGTGAATGATCGTTTTGTCATAAGGGCTTAATCAAAATGGTATCTAGACTATAAGAAGTCGCCTCGGCCATCGCCTGGCGCACCCGCTGGCTCGCGTTGTGGCAGACTTTGTACCGATACTGAACACTTTGAGGAGGGTCGCCACTGCCGGCGGCCATCTTCCGACGAAGGGTTGCCTGTAACCCGGCGTTACAATCAATTACCCATTACGGGCTCCGCCCTCTGGCCATTACGGGCCCTGCCCCTGGATTACTGCATGTCAGATCTGTACCCACTCGTTCTCACCAGTCCCAAGGGCCTGGAAACCCTGCTGCTCGAGGAGGCCAACGCACTGGGCCTGCTCGAGGGACGCTCGCAGGTGGCCGCCGTGCAGGGCCAGGGCAGCCTGGAAACCGCCTATCGCCTGTGCCTGTGGTCGCGCCTGGCCAACCGTGTGCTGCTGGTCCTTGGCCGCTTCCCGGTGGACAACGCCGAGATGCTCTACGAGGCGGTGCGCTCGATCGACTGGAGCGAGCACATGCTGCCCACTGGCAGCCTGGCGGTGGAGTTCTCCGGGCGTGGCGCCGGCATCGACAACACCCACTTCGGTGCCCTCAAGGTCAAGGACGGCATCGTCGACAGCCTGCGCACCGCGTCCGGCGAGCGCCCGTCGGTGGACAAGTACGAGCCCGACCTGCGCATCCACGCGCGTCTCGAGCGCGGCGAGCTGGTGCTGTCGCTGGATCTGTCCGGCTTCAGCCTGCACCAGCGCGGCTACCGCCTGCAGCAGGGTGCGGCGCCACTCAAGGAAAACCTCGCCGCGGCGATCCTGATCCGTGCCGGCTGGCCGCGCATCGCCGCCGAGGGCGGCGCGCTGGCCGACCCGATGTGCGGTGTCGGCACCTTCCTGGTCGAGGCGGGGATGATCGCCGCCGACATCGCCCCCAACCTCAAGCGCGAGAAGTGGGGCTTCTCCAACTGGCTCGGTCACGTGCCGGCCATCTGGAAGAAACTCCACGAGGAAGCCGAGGCGCGCGCCGCCGCCGGCCTGGCCCGCGAGCCGTTGTGGATCCGTGGCTACGAGGCCGATCCGCGCCTGATCCAGCCGGGGCGCAACAACGTCGAGCGCGCCGGGCTGGCCGAGTGGGTGAAGATCTACCAGGGCGAACTGGCCACCTTCGAGCCGCGTCCGGACCAGAACCAGAAGGGCCTGGTGGTGTGCAACCCGCCCTACGGCGAGCGCCTCGGCGACGAAGCCAGCCTGCTGTATCTCTACCAGAACCTCGGCGAGCGCCTGCGCCAGGCGTGCCTGAACTGGGAAGCGGCGGTATTCACCGGCGCCCCGGAGCTGGGCAAGCGCATGGGCATCCGCAGCCACAAGCAGTACGCCTTCTGGAACGGCGCGCTGCCGTGCAAGCTGCTGCTGTTCAAGGTGCTGCCCGAGCAGTTCGTCACCGGGCGCAACGAGTCGGCCACGCAGCCGGTGCCGAGCCAGGCGCGGATGATCGGCGGCCAGCTGGTCGAGCGTCCGCCGGCGGTGCGCAGCGAACCGGCACGCCTGTCCGAGGGCGGGCAGATGTTCGCCAACCGCCTGCAGAAGAACCTCAAGACCCTGGGCAAGTGGGCGCGCAAGGAAGGCGTCGAGTGCTACCGCCTGTACGATGCCGACATGCCCGAATACGCCCTGGCGGTGGACCTGTACCGCGACTGGGTGCACGTGCAGGAATACGCGCCGCCGCGTTCGATCGATCCGGACAAGGCCCAGGCGCGCCTGCTCGACGCCCTGGCGGCGATTCCCCAGGCGCTGGACATGGATCCGGCGCGGGTGGTGATCAAGCGCCGCGAGCGCCAGGCCGGCAAGAAGCAGTACGAGCGCCAGGACCAGCAGGGCCGCTTCATGGAGGTCAGCGAGGGCGGCGTCAAGCTGCTGGTCAACCTGACCGACTACCTCGATACCGGCCTGTTCCTCGACCACCGTCCGCTGCGCATGCGCATCCAGCGCGAGGCGGCCGGCAAGCGCTTCCTCAACCTGTACTGCTACACCGCGACCGCCACCGTGCATGCGGCCAAGGGCGGCGCGCGCAGCACCACCAGCGTCGACCTGTCGAAGACCTACCTGGACTGGGCGCGGCGCAACCTGGCGCTCAACGGCTTCTCCGACAAGCACAAGCTCGAGCAGGGCGACGTGATGGAGTGGCTGGAGGCCGATCGGAACGAATACGAGCTGATCTTCATCGATCCGCCGACCTTCTCCAACTCCAAGCGCATGGAAGGCGTGTTCGACGTGCAGCGTGACCACGTGCACCTGATCGATCTGGCCATGGCGCGCCTGGCCAGGGGCGGCGTGCTGTACTTCTCCAACAACTTCCGCAAGTTCCAGCTCGATCCGGCGCTGGAGCAGCGCTATGCGGTGGAGGAGATCAGTGCGCAGACCCTCGACCCGGACTTCGCCCGCAACCCGAAGATCCACCGCGCCTGGCGTCTGACTGCCCGCTAGGAGGGTGTCCTGGCCGCAAGGGGTAGGGTAGAAGACTCGCGCAGCGATCTTCTACCGCTGCCCTGCGCCGCCGAAGGCGGACAATCGCTGGCGCGAGTTGGCCACCCTGTCTGGCTGCGCGAGTTGCCAGGCATGAAAAAGCCGCCTGTCCGGTGTCCCGGGCAGGCGGCTTTGTCGTTGCGGGCTCAGTGTTACGGGCTCAGCGTTGCAGGCCGGCGCTGAGGATGTCCGGCTGGCGGTACAGTTCCTGGACGACCTGGTCGAGGATCGCCGAGGCGCCCCACGGCCGCGGGTGGTTGAGGATCGCCACCACCGCCCAGGTGTGGCCCTGGGCGTCGCGGCTGAAACCGGCGAGGGCGCGCACGTTGTTCAGCGTGCCGGTCTTCAGGTGCGCATTGCCGGCCAGCGGGGTGTTGCGCATGCGCTTGCGCAGGGTGCCGTCCATCGCCGCCAGCGGCAGCGAGGAAACGAACTCGGCGGCATACGGGCTCTTCCACGCGGCGTGCAGCATGGCGGCCATCTCCCGCGCGGTGATGCGCTCGCGGCGCGACAGCCCGGAGCCGTTCTCGATCACCAGGTTGGGTGCGCGGATGCCCTTGCGGCCCAGCCACTGGTCGATGGCCCGGTAGGCGGCGGCGGCATCGTCGCCATCGCCCGGCAGGCGGTGGCGCGCGCCGATCGACAGGAACAGCTGGCGGGCCATGGTGTTGTTGCTGTACTTGTTGATGTCGCGGATCACCTCCACCACGTCCGGCGACCAGGCCTGGGCCAGCAGGCGGCTGTTGCCCGGGGTGGCGCCCAGGCGGTCGCGGCCGGTGATGGTGCCGCCCAGCTCGCTCCACAGCGCGCGCACGGTGCCGCCGGTGAACGCCGGATGGTCGAGCAGCGACAGGTAGCGCTGGCCGCTGCAGCCTTCCGGAATCTGCCCGCTGGCCACCACGTTGAGGCTGCCATCCGCCTGCGGCTGGAAGTTGTAGGTCACCTGTGGCCAGCCCGGACAGGCGGATGCGGCGGTCACCTTCACCCGGTTGTCGATGCTGATGTAGGGGATCGGCGGCTCGACCTGCACGGCCGCGCCGCGGGCTTCGCCACGGACGATCAGGCGCAGGGTTTTGAGGTTGACCATCAGCGCGTCCGGCTCGACCAGATAGGGCTTGCTCGAATCGCCGCCATCGTCGTCGAAGGGCGTCTGGCCGTCGGTGCGGAAGTGGCTGCGCTCCAGCACCAGGTCGCCCTGCACCTGCTGCACGCCGGCGTTGCGCAGATCGCGCAGCAGCAGCCACAGCCGCTCCATGGTCAGTTTGGGGTCGCCACCGCCCTTGAGGTAGAGGTTGCCCTGCAGCACACCGTTGCGCAGCGGGCCGTCGGTGTAGAAGGCGGTCTTCCACTGGTGGGTCGGGCCGAGCAGCTCGAGGGCCGCATAGGTGGTGACCAGCTTCATGGTCGAGGCCGGGTTCACCGACACGTCGGCGTTGAAGTAGCTGGCGCTGCCGGGGCCGGTGAGCGGGATGACCGCCAGCGACAGCGCATCGCTGTTCAGCTTGCCAGCCTTGAGCGCCTGTTCCACCCGCGGCGGCAGGGTAGCGGCGCTGGCGGGCAGCGGCAGGGTGGCGGGCAGCAGCAGGCCGGCCAGGCTGAGCAGGCGCAGCGGGCGGCAGATTTTCTGGACCTTGGCGAGCAAGGACAGGGAAGAACGAAACGACATGGGAAGGCTCACATGCGTGAACGAATAGACATTTTTCATTATAAGCCGCAAAGGCCCTATTCCGTGGCTTTTCGAGCCGGACGGTCAGCCTGTCATGGGCCTGCCGTGCGGAAGCTGGTAGAGTGCCGCATCCCCACCAGTTCAAGGATTCACCCCATGGCTACCAACCGCTCCCGTCGTCTGCGCAAGAAACTGTGTGTCGACGAGTTCCAGGAACTCGGCTTCGAGCTGCTGCTCAACTACCGCGAAGACCTCGACGAGGCGGCCGCCGACGCCTTCCTGCAGCAGTTCCTCCAGGAAGCGATCAGCGCCAACGACATGATCTTCATCGGTTGCGACGAGTTCGGCATGGTCTGCCTGGGCAAGCGTGGCTCGGTCAGCGAAGAGCAGCGTGGCAAGGTCGACGCCTGGCTCAAGGGCCGCAGCGAGCTGGAAAGCTACACCATCGGCGCGCTGGCCGACGCCTGGTATCCGGAAAAGTCGATCAACGCCTGATCGCCTGATTCGTGCAAAAGCCCCGCGCCACTGAACGTGTCGCGGGGCTTTTGCGTTTTCGGAGGGCTCACACCGGGCTGGAGCGGCCGGTCATCTCGCGGGCCATTTCCGTGGCGTAGCTGTCGGTCATCCCGGCGATGAAGTCGATCACCCGCATGTAGGCCTTGTACAGCGGCCAGTGTGGATCGGGGGCGTTGTTGCCGAGCAGATCGAGAATGCGCCGGTTCTTGAACGACGGCGTGCGCCCGCCATGCTGCTCCAGGGCGGCGCCGCAGAAGGAGTTGAGGAGGATTTCCAGGGTGGTGTAGGCGCCGATCTCGTGCAGGGTCTTGCGCTTGTCCTGGAAGATCTTCTCGCGCGCCAGGCTCTTGGCGCGCAGCACGCACTGCTTGGCCGGGCCGTGCATGTGCTCGACCAGATCGCCCTCCAGGCTGCCGGCGAGCAGGGCGTCATGCTGGGCGACGAAGGCGCGCGCGGCGGCGTTGGTCAGGTGCTCGATGGCCTTGCCGCGCAGGATCGCCAGCTTGCGCCGCCGCGAGTCGCGCGGGCCGAGCTGGCGGTAGGTCTCCGGCAGGTCGTCGCCGACCAGGTCGAGCAGCAGCGCCTCGACCTCCGGATAGTCGAGCAGGTCCATCTCCAGGCCGTCCTCGAGGTCGATCAGGCCGTAGCAGATGTCGTCGGCCGCCTCCATCAGGTAGACCAGCGGGTGGCGCGCCCAGCGTTCGTTGTCCAGCTGCGGCAGTCCCAGCTTGCGGGCGATCTGCTCGAGCAGCGGCAGCTCGCTCTGGTAGCAGCCGAACTTGTGCTTCTTGTAGCCCTGGGCGTCGGCGTGCCGGGCGGTCCAGGGGTACTTCAGGTAGCTGCCGAGGGTGGCGTAGGTCAGCCGGGTGCCGCCGTCGAACTGGTGGTACTCCAGCTGGGTCAGCACGCGAAAGCCCTGGGCGTTGCCCTCGAAGCCGAGGAAGTCGGCGCGCTCGGCCTCGCTCAGCGCATCCAGCCAGCCGCGCTCGTCGGCCTGCTGGAACCAGTGGCGGATGGCGTCCTCGCCGGAGTGGCCGAACGGCGGATTGCCGATGTCGTGGGCCAGGCAGGCGGACTGCACGATCACCCCCAGATCGCTGGGATCGCACCAGCGCGGCAGGGCGTCGCGGAGGATCTCGCCGACGCGCATGCCCAGCGAACGGCCGACGCAGGCGACCTCCAGGCTGTGGGTCAGGCGGGTATGGATGTGGTCGTTGCTGGACACCGGATGCACCTGGGTCTTGCGCCCCAGGCGGCGGAAGGCGCCGGAGAAGATGATGCGGTCGTGGTCCTTGTGGAAGGCGCTGCGGCCGAGTTCTTCCGAACTCTGT
Source organism: Geopseudomonas sagittaria (assembly GCF_900115715.1). Lineage (GTDB taxonomy): Bacteria > Pseudomonadota > Gammaproteobacteria > Pseudomonadales > Pseudomonadaceae > Geopseudomonas > Geopseudomonas sagittaria. The sequence continues at coordinate 42,489 of NZ_FOXM01000010.1, read as the reverse complement.
GCGGGTTTGCCGAAACGTTCGCGGGTAAGCAGGGTGTGCCAGTCCAAGGGAGATCCTCAGCAATCGCGGAGACTCCAGCTTGCTGGCTGGCGCGCCGGCCTGCAAGCCCCGCCGCCGGTTCAGGAGCCGGTGAGGCCGAACGGGACCGGGTGCAGGCCGGCCGGCTGCGGGCAGGCGCTCAGGGCGGCGGCGTCGATATCCACCAGCAGCAGGCATCGGCCGTGGTCGATGCACTGGCCGGCGGTCAGGCAGTACTGGTTGCTGGTGACGTCGCGGTAGGTGGGGGACAGGGTCAGCCGCCACTCGTCGAGCCCCTCGGCCAGCAGCTGGTGGAAGTAGGGGCGCCACGACCAGTTGTGGCGCAGGTAGCTGGGATCCTCGCGCCAGCCATCGCCCTGGCGGTCGAAGTTCGGGGTGATCTGCGCGCCGCTGCGGTCGCACTGGTAGATGCGCAGCAGCCACGGGTACTCCTTCATGAGCGGCAGGGCGCTGGCACCGGCGCGGCTTTCCGCCCACGGGCGCAGGCGGCCCATCAGTTCGCCGAGCTGGCGGCGCAGCTCGATCAGCCGCGCGCGTTCGGCCAGCTTGCCCAGCACGTAACGGTCGCGCAGGGCGGCGAAGCGGCGGGCAAAGGCGTCGGCGGCCGGGAACAGCGCCTGGCCCTCGGCGAACAGGAAGCCCTGCACATAGCGGGCGCCGCACTCCAGGGCGAAATCCAGTTCGGCTTCGCTCTCCACGCCCTCGGCGATGATCTGGCAGCCGGTCTTTTCCGCCATCTGCGCCAGCGCCTTGACCACCTCGCAGCTGGGGCCGCCGCGCGCGGCGTCCTTGAACAGGCGCATGTCCAGCTTGAGGATGTCCGGCTGCAGGGCCAGCACCCGATCGAGCTGCGAATAGCCGGCGCCGAAGTCGTCGACGGCGATGCGCGCGCCGGCCTGGCGGTATTGCGCCACGGCGTCGAGCAGGCGCGGGCTGTCGCCGTCGAGTTCGGTGATCTCGAAGACGATGCGCCGCGCATCGACCTGGTGCCGGTCGAGCTGGCGCAGGCTCGGCAGCGGCTGGCCGGGCTGCAGGCGACTGATCCAGCGCGGCGAGATGTTCAGGCTGAGGAACCAGTCGCGCGGCGCCAGTCGCAGGCGCTGCAGGGCCTGCTCGCGCACCTGGCGGTCGAGGCGGCGCAGGGCGCCCTGGTCGGTGTGCGGGCTGGCGAACAGCGGGCCGGCCGAGCGCAGGTGGCCATGGTCGTCGCGCAGGCGGGCGAGGGCTTCCACGCCGGCGATCAGGCCGGTGGCGGTATCGACAAAGGGTTGGAAGACGGCAAGCGGTTGGCCATCGAACACAACAGGCTCCAGCAGTGACCCACACGGGCGGATGGCGTGAGCAAGCAAGAATGCGGCCAGCTTTCCCCGGCGGGCGGAAAGAGGCGCTGTGGGCGTGGTCGTGCCCGCTTTCGGTGCCCTGGCTGGCCTCGTCGGGCCTGCCGGCGCCTGGCTGCCGCGCCTCGCGGGGCCGCCACGCGCGCTTTCGGTGCCGCGAGGCCCGGATTGAGGCATGCGTCCAGGCGCGGATGGTCTGCGTCTGGCGCGAGGGCGGCGCTCTGGTCGGCTGCCGGGCGGCGAGTGCACATTGCTGCGCCACTCCCGCCAGTTGATGGTGCGTATCGGCATGTTGCTTGCATTGGATTGATGCGTGTGCACCTGCACCTGCCCGACATCGGGGCCGGGGCGATGACCGACAGGATGTCGCCACACGCACTCAACCCCTTGATTTACAAGAACCAGCTGCCAAAGCTGGCCTGACTGACCGGAGTTTCCAGGCTGACTGGTCTATCGTGATCAGTGCTTCCGGATGGTGCGCGCGCCCGCCAGTAGTGCGCGGCGAGCTGTCAGTGATCCGCTTTGGTGCCTTACTGCTTGTCAGAGGAGCGCGCTGCGCCGATGGAAAACCTCAATAGTGCCGTGGAAACCCTGATCCATGGTTCCAACACCCTGTTCATCCTGCTCGGTGCGGTCATGGTCCTGGCCATGCACGCCGGCTTTGCCTTCCTCGAAGTCGGCACCGTGCGGCAGAAGAACCAGGTCAACGCCCTATCGAAGATCCTTGCCGATTTCGCGGTGTCGACGCTGGCCTACTTCTTCGTCGGCTACTGGATCTCCTACGGGGTGAGCTTCCTCGAGCCGGCCAGCGTGCTGAGCGCCGACCACGGCTACGCGCTGGTGAAGTTCTTCTTCCTGCTGACCTTCGCCGCGGCGATCCCGGCGATCATCTCCGGCGGGATCGCCGAGCGCTCGAAGTTCGGCCCGCAGTTGTGCGCGACCGCGCTGATCGTCGCCTTCATCTACCCGTTCTTCGAGGGGCTGATCTGGAACGGCAACTTCGGCCTGCAGGCCTGGCTGGAGGCGCGCTTCGGCGCTGCCTTCCACGACTTCGCCGGTTCGGTGGTGGTGCATGGCGTCGGCGGCTGGCTGGCGCTGGCCGCGGTGCTGCTGCTCGGCCACCGCAACGGCCGCTACCGCGACGGCAAGCTGGTGGCCTTCGCGCCCTCGAACATCCCGTTCCTGGCACTGGGCTCGTGGATCCTGATCGTCGGCTGGTTCGGCTTCAACGTAATGAGTGCGCAGACGCTGCAGGGCGTCAGCGGCCTGGTGGCGGTCAACTCGCTGCTGGCCATGGTCGGCGGCACCCTGGCGGCGCTGCTGGTCGGCCGCAACGACCCCGGCTTCCTGCACAACGGCCCGCTGGCCGGTCTGGTCGCGGTGTGCGCCGGTTCCGACCTGATGCACCCGATTGGTGCGCTGCTCACCGGGGCGATTGCCGGTGCGCTGTTCGTCTGGGCCTTCACCGCCACCCAGAACCGCTGGAAGATCGACGACGTGCTCGGTGTCTGGCCGCTGCACGGCCTGTGCGGGGTGTGGGGCGGGATCGCCTGCGGCATCTTCGGGCAGACCGCGCTCGGCGGCCTGGGCGGCGTCAGCCTGACCAGCCAGCTGATCGGTACTGCGCTGGGCATCGTCGTGGCGCTGCTCGGCGGCCTGGCGGTGTATGGCCTGCTCAAGGGCACCCTGGGCATTCGACTGAGTCAGGAAGAGGAGTACTACGGCGCGGACCTGTCGATCCACAAGATCGGCGCCACCAGCCACGAGTAAGCGCCGTCCCGCACACGCAGGAGCCCGCTCGAGAGCGGGCTCCTGCGTTACCGGTCAGGTGCCTAGAACAGCGGCAGGGTGTAGCTGACGATCAGGCGGTTCTCGTCGAGGTCGTTGGCGAAGTTGGAGCGCACGGTGGCGTTGCGCCAGCGCAGGCCGAGGTTCTTCAGCGCGCCTTGCTGGAACACGTACATCAGCTCGCTGTTGCGCTCCCACTCCTTGCCTTCCGCGCGGTTGGCACCCAGATCGACGTTGTCTCCGCTGAGGTAGCGGGTCATGAAGGTCAGGCCGGGGATGCCGATGCTGGCGAAGTTGTAGTCGTAGCGTGCCTGCCAGGACTTCTCATCGCGATTGGCGAAGTCGCCGATCTGCACGTAGTTGACCAGGAACGGGTCGGTGCCGTTGATGTAGGCAAAACCGGTCTCGCCGGTCATCGACTGGTAGCCCAGGCCCAGGCTGTGGCCCTGCAGGCTGTAGGTGAACAGCGCGCCCATGGCCTTGTTGTCGACGTTGCTGGTGCCCGCATCCAGCGAGCGGGCGTAGCGCAGGTCGCTCTTGAAGCTGTGGTCTTCGCCGATCGGCAGCGCGTGCACCACGTTGATGATGTGCTGGCGGTAGAAGTCTTCCAGGTTGCCGTAGTGGTAGCCGGTGCTCAGCTGGCTGTTCCACTTGTAGCTGGCGCTGGCGAAGTTGAATTCGTCGCTGTCGGTGCCGGGGGCGACGGAAATGCCACGGCGGCCGCCACTGGTGATCAGCATCGTCTCGTGGTCCTGCGAGTCGCGGTTGTTGACCCGGTTGAGCATGCCCAGATCGAGGGTCAGGCCGTCGATCTCCAGCGAGTTCAGGTGTGCGCCCTGGAAGGTCTGCGGCAGCAGGCGCGAGTCGCTGCGGGTGACGGTCGGCAGGGTCGGCAGCAGGGTGCCGACCTTCAGCACGCTGTTGGAGACCTTGGCCTTGGCGGTGACGCCCAGGTCGCCGAAGGTGTCCTGGGCTTCGCCGGTTTCCCGATCGACCAGCAGCAGGCCGCTGCCACTGGTGCCGCGGCCGGAGTCCAGCTTGATGCCGAGGGTGCCGAGGGCATCCACGCCGAAGCCGACGGTGCCCTCGGTGTAGCCGGACTCCAGTCGCAGCAGGAAGCCCTGGGCCCACTCTTCCGACTTGCTGCGTACTTCCGGTGCCTTGCCGGTCACGGTGCCGAGTGCCGGAGCGTCGTCATGTCCCTGGCGGAAATCACGGTTGAAGTAGAAGTTGCGCAGTTCCAGGCTGGCCTTGCTGTCTTCGACGAAGGCCGCCTGGGCGAGGCTGGGCACGAGCATGGCGGCGCCGACGGTCGCGAAGGCGACAGCGCGAGCAAGCGGAGTCAGGTTCATGGGAAATACTCCTGAGTCTTTACGCTGGGGCAGGTGGAAACAGCTCTATGTGAAAGCCGCATGAATGAATTGCGTCAGTCAGATGACATTGCGTGATCTTAGTATGAGCTGCGCCGATTGGTGCGGAGAATTGCCGCATTCCAGCCGTTTGATGGTGAACTAACAGGCCAACCATGACTGGTTGGCCTGTTAGCTCCTGGCAGATTCCTTACTGGGTGCCGGCCAGCAGCCGGGCTTCGGCTCTTTCGATGGCGTCCAGCGTGCCGGTCAGCAGCAGGGCGTCGGCCTCGCGCAGCAGCGGATTGTCGGTCAGCGCCAGTTCGTCGCCGGCGCGGCGCACCGCCTGCAGCTCGACGCCCAGTTCGTTCAGGCGCAGCTCGTTCAGCGGGCGCCCGCAGGCGTAGGCGTCGGCGCTGAGGTTGACCGCGTGCAGCAGGATGCGCGGGCGGCCCTGCTGGTCGAGCAGGTTGGCGCTGGTGCCGTGATAGAAGCCATGCAGCAGGTGGTAGCGGTCGCGGCGCACCTCGTCGATGCGCGCCTGGACCCGGCGTTCCGGCAGGCCGAGCATCACCAGGGCATGGGAGGCCAGCATCAGGCTGGACTCCAGCAGTTCCGGCACCACCTCGCTGGCGCCAGCTTCCTGCAGGCTGGCCAGGTGGCTGTCGTCGCGGGTGCGCACTAGGATCGGCAGGGTCGTCGACAGCTTGCGCGCCTGCTTGACCGTCTCCAGGGCGTGGGCGGGGTTGTCGGCGGCCACCACCAGCAGTCGCGCCCGCGTCACGCCCAGGGCCTCCAGCAGCTCGCCGCGCCGCGAGTCGCCGTAGTGCACGCTGAGCTCGCCGGCGGCGGCTTCCTGCACGCGGATCGGGTCGTTGTCCAGGGCGACGAAGGGAATGCCCTCGCGGCGCAGGAAGCGGCCGATCGACTGGCCGACCCGGCCGAAGCCGCAGATCAGCACATGCTGCTCGTGTTCCTCGCAGGCGCTGGCGATCTCCTCGGCACGGCCTTCGGCATGCGGCCGCTTGCTCAGCCGCGCCGCCATCTGCGGCGCGGCGCGCAGCAGCAGCGGGGTGACCGCCATCGAGCAGAAGGTGGCGGCGAGAATCAGTCCGCTGAGTTCGGCCGGCACCAGCTTGACCAGCTGTGCCTGGGCGACCAGGGCAAAGCAGAACTCGCCGCCCTGGGCCAGGGTCAGGCCGCTGCGCCAGGCCGTCTCGTTGTCGCCGCCGCGCAGGCGCACCAGCAGCGCCACCAGGCTGCCCTTGATCAGCAGCAGGGCCAGGGTCATGCCGAGGATCAGCAGGCCGTGGGAGGCGAACAGGCTGACGTCGATCAGCATGCCGACGCTGACGAAGAACAGGCCGAGCAGCACGTCGCGGAACGGACGGATGTCGGCTTCGATCTGGTGGCGATAGTGGCTCTCGCCGAGCAGCATTCCGGCCAGGAAGGCGCCCAGCGCCATCGACAGGCCGAGCAGGTGGGTCAGCCAGGCGGTGAGCAGCACGATGACCAGCGCCAGCAGCACGAACAGCTCGGCGGCGTTGGCCTGCGCCACCTCGTGGAACAGTCGCGGCAGCAGCCAGCGGCTGGCCACCAGCAGGCCGGCGAACAGCAGCGCGGCCTTGCTCAGGGTGATCGGCAGGGCCCAGTACCAGGCCTGCTCGGTGCCGCCGGCGATCACCGGAATCATGGTCAGCAGCAGCACCGCGACCAGGTCCTGGAACAGCAGCACGCCGATGGAGTTCTGGCCGTGGGAGCTGAACACCTCGCCGAGGCTGCTCAGCTCCTTGGTGACGATGGCGGTGGACGACAGCGCCAGGCCGCCGCCGATCAGCAGCGCCGCCGGCAGGGCCAGGCCGGCGAGGTGCAGCAGGCCGGCCAGCGGCAGGGTGCAGACGATCACCTGCAGGCTGCCCAGACCGAACACCACCCGGCGCAGGGCGAGCATGCGCGGCAGGGAGAACTCCAGGCCGAGACTGAACAGCAGGAACACCACGCCGAACTCGGCGAGCAGCGGCATGTCCTCGTGGTGCTGCAGCCAGCCCAGGCTGCCGGGGCCGAGCGCCAGGCCGACGCTCATGTAGGCCAGCAGCGGCGGCAGTTTCAGGTGGCGAAACAGGGCGATGACCAGCAGCGAGGCGGCCAGGATGATCAGCAGGTTGACGAACAACGGCAGTGCTCCATGCGAAGGGTCCGGCAGGGTGAGACGGGATGCCCGCTCCCGGACGTCGGCGTCCGGGGTCGAGACGCGCATGACGAATGCTAAACTGCCGGCCGTTTCTTCTCCATGAGTGATGTCATGCTGCCCGCCTGCCAACTGTTCGGAACCCTCGGCTGCCACCTGTGCGAACAGGCCGAGGACGTGCTGATGCCCTTCGCCGCCGCGGGCGTGCAGATCGAGCTGGTCGACATCGCCGAGCGGGAGGAATGGGTGGCGGCCTACGGCCTGCGCATTCCGCTGCTGCGCCGGCTGGACAGCGGCGCCGAGCTGGGCTGGCCGTTCGCGCCTGCCGATATCGCGCAGTTCCTGGGCCTGGTCCCGCCGGGGCAGGTCGAGGCATAAGGCAGCGCCGCCGCACGTGGCGTCCGGGGAGTGACGCCACGTGCGGCGGCGCTGGACAACTCAGGCCGGGGCGCCGGCCAGCAAGGTCGGCAGGCTGCCGTCGGCTTCCAGGCCGAGGATGATGTCGCAGCCGCCGACCAGCTCGCCGTTGACGAACAGCTGCGGGTAGGTGGGCCACTGCGAGATCTTCGGCAGCTTCTCGCGGATGTGCGGGGCGGTCAGCACATTGACGAAGGCGAAGGGTTTGCCGGTCTTGTGCAGCGCCGCCACCGCCGCGCGGGAAAAGCCGCACTCCGGCGCCTCGGGTGTGCCCTTCATGTAGAGGATCACCGGGTTGTCGGCGATCTGCTGGCGGATGCGCGTTTCGGTATCCAGTACCTGCATGATCTCTTCCTTTTCAGCCGTGGGCGGCGAGGGACAGGGCCGCGCGGCGCGGCATCCCGGCCTGCTGGCCGCGCCGCGCCTGCCAGGCCGCGTAGCCGCCGTCGAGGCTGTAGCTGTTGACGAAACCGTAGTCGCTGAAGAAACGCACCATCTCCGCGCTGGCCGGGGCCTCGTCGCCGTAGACGATCAGGTGCACCTGGCGCGGGGTGAAGCGCACCAGCGAGCGCAGGGTGGTGTCGCTGAGGTGGATGGCGCGCGGGTCATGTCCCTGGCAGTAGGCGCGGGCGTCGCGGATGTCCAGCAGCATCACGTTCTCCCCGCCGCGCAGCAATGCCTCGGCGTGTTCGACGCTGATGCACTTGAAGTCGCTCATAGCTCTTCTCCAAAACAGTCATGGTAGGTGGGGCAGTCTTCGCAGGTGGGCGAGCGGCAGACGTAGCCGCCGTCCTGTTCGCACAGCTGTTTGTAGAAAAACTTCTTCCAGCGCATGTTGTTCACGTTGCGGCTGGCGAGCTGGGGGAAGTTGTATTCCAGCAGCTCGCGCAGCTGTTCGCGCGAATTCAGGCCCAGGTCGTGCCACAGGTGGCCGCCGCCCAGGCAGGCGGCGGCGACGATGCTGGCCAGCGCCTCTTCCTCCGCCTCGCGGCCGCGTCGTGCGCCGAGCAGCAGGTCGCGCAGCTCCTGCCACTCGTCGCGGCGCAGCTCCAGCAACTCCGCGCGCAGGGCATCGCATTCCTCGGCCCGCGGCGGAGCGCTACCGTACTGCCTGGCCAGATCGGGAAAGCTGGCCTGGATCAATGCCGCGTGAGTTAGCGCGTCCAGACCGAGGTGCAGCGGCAGGCAACTGTGGCCGTTGCGCTGGGCCAGGAGGATCTGCGCCAGCCAGCCAGGATTGGGGCTGCGCCGGGCGGGCGCCGGCTGGGCGCTGCGGGGGAGGGGCTGGCTGATCATGGTCGCGACTCCCGGGGTGGCGGACAGGCGGCGTGGCCGTGGGCTGCGCGCGCGCAACCGTCGCCGCCATCCGGCGCTGCCGGCAGCTGCTGCGCGGCCGGCAGCAGGGCGTTGAGCGCCGCCGGGTCGAAGCCGACCAGGTGTGCGGCGCCCAGCTGGAGCAGCGGACGGCGGATCAGCAGCGGCTCGGCCAGCAGCAGCGCCAGGGCCTGCTCGGCGCTCAGCTGCCGGGGATCCAGCGCGCCGGACTTGATCGCCGGCGCCGCACGGTTGAACCACTCGCCCACCGGTCGCCCGGCAAAGAAGGGCCGCAGGCGCTCGGCGCTCCATGCCTCGCCGAGCAGGTCGCGCACCTGCAGGTCGATACCGGCCGCGCGCAGCAGTTGTTGCTGCCGGCGGTTGCTGGCGCAGCCGGGTTTCTCGTAGAAGACGACGGCGGTCATGACCCGGCCCTCAGCGTGCCTGGATTTCGCGCATGGCCTCGGCCAGGCGCTCCGGCGGGATGCCGGTCAGCGAGCCGGGCGGATTGGCCGGGCTGCCGTCGGCCAGCAGAATGGCCCCCTCGATCGGACAGATGCTCGCGCACTGCTGCTCGGCGAAGTCGCCGTCGCACTCGGTGCACTTGTGCGCACTGATCTTGAAGTGCGTACCGCCCGGGGATACCGCCTCGCTCGGGCAGACATCCACGCAGGCCCAGCAGTTGACACAGGATTCCTCGATTTTCAGCGCCATCTTGCACCTCCACGAATCGCTTGAACTGTCCCGGATAGCGGCTCAGGCGTTGGCCCGCAGCGGCGCCTCGTCCTGCTGCAGGCGGCCGGCCTGGAGCATTTCCTGATAGACCGCCAGCACCGCTTCCTCGATGGGCTCCATGGCATGCTCGCCATTGGGCTGGATGCCGGCCTCCTCGAGCAGTCCCCACGGCTCGAAACCGATCTTCGAGCAGAGCACCGCCTCGCAGCCCTTGAGGGCGCGGATGCTGCCGGCCAGCGCGCTTTCCTTCTCGCCGCAGCTGTCGTTGCCGACGCAGTACTGGTCGACCTTACGGTGGCCGATGAAGCGCACGCCGTTGGCGGAGGCCTCGTAGACGAGAAACTCGGTGGCATGGCCGTAGTGCTGGTTGATCAGGCCGCCGCCGCTGGTGGCCACCGCCATCAGCACCGGGCGATGCGCCTTGCCGGCCGGGGCGTCGAACTTGGGCACCGACAGGCTGGCCAGACGCGCCTTCTTCGCGGCCTTCTCGTCCAGCTCTTCCTTGATTGCGGCGTGGATGACGGCGCGCTTGACCATGGCGGCCTCGTAGTCGATGTCCATTTCCTCGATCTTGTCGATGGTGAACTCGTCGCCGCGGTCCTCGCCGAGCAAGCCGACCGCATCGGCACGGCACTGGCGGCAGTGGCGCATCATGTTCATGTCGCCGGCACAGGCGTCCTGCAGGTCCTGCAGCTCCTCCGGCTCGGGGCTGCGCTGGCCCATTACGCCGTAGAAGGTGCCATGCTCGGCTTCGGCGATCAGCGGCATGACGTTGTGCAGGAAAGCACCCTTGGACTTGACGATCTTGCTGACTTCCTTGAGGTGCTCGTCGTTGACCCCGGGGATTAGCACCGAGTTGACCTTCACCAGGATGCCGCGCTCGATCAGCATTTCCAGGCCTTTCTGTTGGCGCTCGATGAGGATCTTCGCTGCCTTGACGCCGCGGATGCGCTTGTTGTTCCAGTAGATCCACGGGTAGATCTTGGCGCCGATTTCCGGGTCCACGCAGTTGATGGTGATGGTCACGTGGTCGATGTTGTGCTTGGCCAGCTCGTCGACGCAGTCCGGCAGCGCCAGGCCGTTGGTGGAGACGCACAGCTTGATGTCCGGCGCCTCCTCGCTGAGCATGCGGAAGGTCTCGAAGGTGCGCTGCGGGTTGGCCAAGGGATCGCCGGGGCCGGCGATGCCGAGCACGGTCATCTGCGGGATGGTCGCCGCCACCGCCTTGACCTTCTTCACCGCCTGCAGCGGATCGAGCACCTCGGAAACCACACCGGGGCGCGACTCGTTGGCGCAGTCGTACTTGCGGTTGCAGTAGTGGCACTGGATGTTGCAGGCCGGCGCCACCGCCACGTGCATGCGGGCGAAGTAGTGGTGGGCTTCTTCCGAGTAGCAGGGGTGGTTGTGCACCTTCTCGCGGATATGTTCCGGCAGCTGGGAAAGCTGATCGTCCGTGCTGCCGCAGGATCCAGAGGAGCAACCGCCAGCACTGTGCTGCTCCGCCTCGTTTTGCCCAAGTACGCTCAGTTCCATGGTCGGTCTCCGGGAAAGAGAAAGTCCCGAGAGACTGAGCAATCGCCGTGCCCAATCGTTAACTCGTTGTTTTCAAAGGAGTTTCTGGCGCGGGTCGAAGGGGCTTTGTCGGGCAGCCGACAGGGGCGCGGGCATGGCTTTGTCGGATAGGCGACAAGGGCGCGTCGATATGGGGCCAGAGAGTTGCTCCCTCTCCCGCTGGCGGGAGAGGGCTGGGGTGAGGGTGGGAGCGTGTGGCGGCCCGTCGACCCGGCCCCTCTCCCATGAATGGGAGAGGGGGGAGGAGCCGCGAGGACTCAGATCTTGCGCATGTGGATGTTCAGGGTCTGGATCCGGTAGGCGATCTGCCGCGGGGTCATGCCCAAGAGGCGCGCGGCCTTGGCCTGCACCCAGCCGGCCTGTTCCAGCGCGGCGACCACCCGCTCGCGGTCGTCCAGCCCCTCGTCGGCCAGGTCGATCTCGGGCAGCGGGGCGAGCGGCAGGCTGTCGTGGTCGAGACCGCCGAGCGACACCACGTCGCGGCCGATGCTGCCGTCCTCGCTCATGATCGCCGAACGCTCCAGGCAGTTCTCCAGCTCGCGCACGTTGCCCGGCCAGCGGTGGCCCATCAGCAGGCGGATGGCGCTGTCGGTGATCGACAGCGCACGGCCCTGCTGGCGGGCGATCTTGGCGAGGAGGAATTCGGCCAGCTCGGGGATGTCGGCGCTGCGCTCGCGCAGCGGCGGGATGCGGATGGCCATCACGTTGAGGCGGTAGTAGAGGTCCTCGCGGAACTTGCCCTTGTCCACCTCGCTTTCCAGGTCGCGGTTGGTGGCGGCGACGATGCGCACGTTGACCCGCACCGTCTGGTTGCCGCCGACCCGCTCGAACTCGCCCTCCTGCAGCACGCGCAGCAGCTTGGCCTGGAACATCGGCGAGATCTCGCCGATCTCGTCGAGGAACAGGGTGCCGCCGTCGGCCTGCTCGAAGCGCCCCTTGCGCTGCTTGACCGCGCCGGTGAAGGCGCCCTTCTCGTGGCCGAACAGTTCCGACTCGAGCAAGGTTTCCGGCAGCGCCGCGCAGTTCAGGCGCACGAACGGCTGGTGGGCGCGCGGCGAGTTGTAGTGGATGGCGCTGGCGATCAGCTCCTTGCCGGTACCCGACTCGCCGAGCACCAGCACCGTGCTGTCCCACTTGCCGACCCGGCGCACCTGGTCGAACACCCGGCGCATCGACGGCGTGTGGCCGACCACCATGTTCTCGAAGCCGTACTTGCCGCGCACCTCGCGGCGCAGTTCGTCGCGCTCGTTGGCCACCTCGCGGCTGTCCTCGATGTTCACCACCAGGCGTACGGTCTGCGCCAGCAGGTTGGCGACGATCTCCATGAAGCGCGCGCGGTCGGGCAGCAGCTCGTCGGCGCGACCCTGCGGCTGCGCGGCCAGCACGCCGATGGTGTTGCCCTCGTGGGTCTTGATCGGTACGGCGATGAACGGCAGCTCGAGGTCGTAGAGCGCCAGACGATCGAGAAAGCGCGGCTCGGACGAGATGCGCCCGAGCACCACGCTGTTGCCGTGCTTGAAGATGTTGCCGATCACCCCCTCGCCGATCCGGTAGCGCACCGACTCGCAGGCGCTGACCACCGCCTCGGAGTCGCTGTGGATGGCGCCGACCTGCAGGGCGCTATGCCCGGAGTCGGAAATCGACACCAGACCGTGCAGCAGGCCGAGGTCGTTGTGCAGCACGGCGAGGATCTGGGCGAGGATGTCCTCGATCTGCTGCACCCGGCTGAGGGTGCGGGAAATGCGCGCCAGGGCCTGCAGCTGACTGTCGTAGAGGTCGGGGCGCGACGTCGGCGCAGGGCGCTGAGCGATCTGGGTATTCATCGGCTTGCGCTCCATGGGTCAACTGGCGGTGAAGGGAAGTTCGACCACCACCCGGCAACCCTGCTGGTAGCTGGTGTCGATATGCACGGTGCCGGCATGTTCGCTGACGATCTCCTGGACCATGGCCAGGCCCATGCCATGGCCGGCGCTATGCGGCGGTTTGGTGCTGAAGAACGGCTCGAACACCTTGAGCACCAGCTCGGGCGCAATCCCCGGTCCGCTGTCGGTGATTTCCATGCGCACCACCTGCTGGTTCTCCACCCGGGTGCTGATGAACAGCTCGCGGCGGCTGACCTGGCTGTGGCCAATCGCCTCGATGGCATTCATCAGCAGTTGCTTGATCATGCTGCGCAGGCGGCTTTCCGCACCCATCACCCAAGGCAGGCGCAGCGCCGGCTGCCAGTCGACGACGATGCCCTGGGCGAGCAGGTTGTCGGTGCACAAGGTGATCACTTCGCGGATCAGCTGGTTGACGTTGACCGGCATCTTCGCCTCGATGCGCCGCACCGGCATGGCTCCGGACAGGCTGTCCAGCGCCTCCTGGCCGGCCAGGCTGGCCTCGCGCATGGCGCTCAGCACCGGATCGTTGCCGGCCTTCTCGCCGAGGCGCCGTTCGAGCATGCGCAACGCGGCGCCGATCAGGTTGACCGGCCCCTGCAGGCGATGGATGGCGCCGTTGAAGGTTTCGCGCATGCCGTCGAGCAGCTCCTCCTCGGCCATCAGCGCTTTCAGCGCATTGAGGCGCGAGTCCTGTTGCTTCTGACGCAGCTCGGAGATGTCGTTGATGGTCAGCAGCAGGTAGCGTTCCTCGCTGGGCGAGAAGAACACCTGGGCCCGTTCGTCCTCGATATGGATGGCCATGCCGTGGCAGGACAGCCAGCGCGGGGCATACCCGCCGAGGTCGAAGGGGATTTCCTTGCCGGAGAAGGGGTGGCCTTCCTCTTCCAGGGCGGCGAACGGCATGGCGAGATTTTCGCGCAGCAAGGCCACCAGGCTGTCGCCGCTGCCATCGCTGGTCAGCTCCCGCGCCAGGCGGGCGAAGCTCGGGTTGGACAGCTCGACGCGGTGCTCGCGGTCGAGCACCACCATCGCCGCCGGGGCGGCGCTGACCACCGCCTCGATCATCAGGCGCTGGTTGCTGACGCGCTGCTCCAGTTCGTGCAGGTCGCTGCTGTCGCGGTGCATGCCCAGGTAATGAAGGGTCTCGCCGTTTTCGGCGAACACCGGCGCCACGGTCAGTTCGGCCAGATACAGGCTGCCGTCCTTGCGTCGGTTGACCAGCACGCCGGACCACGGCTTCTTCTGCGCCAGCCGGCTCCACAGCGCCTGGTAGACCAGCCGTGGCGTGGTGCCGTTGGACAGCAGGGATTCGTTCTTGCCGATCACTTCCTCGCGGCTGTAGCCGGTGATGCTGCTGAAGGCCCGGTTGGCGTAGAGGATGTTGGCCTTGAGGTCGGTGATCGAAATGGCGATCGGCGCGTGTTCCGCCATCTGCCGGAATGCCTCGGGTAACAGCTCATCGCTCGCGGCACTGGCCACTGGCGTCTCGTTGCTGCGGGTCGGAATGCCCTGGGTCATGCGCTTTGCCTCTTCAATCCACGGAGAACCAGTGAACGCGGAACTCGCCTGCGGCACGCTGAGGTCACGGTAGCGACAAAGGCACAGCAGGTGTAGGGACTTGTGCAAACACTGTGCCGCCGCCAAATGCCGCTCGGGAGGCCGGTCAGGCGCGCAAAAGCGGCTTGGCAGAGCGGTTTTGCCGCGGTTGGCCGGCTTTTCCTGTGCGAAAGCCCACGCGGGGCTGCGGATGGCCGCCGTTGTCTGTCGCAAAGCCGACAAAGGCCCAGCGCAGAGGGCCGGCCAGCGCGGATTTGTCTGCAGCGCCGTTGATCTGGATCAAGCTTTCCGGGGCCTGGGCGAGCGGATCGTCGGCGCGCCGGGCCATGGCACGCTTGCTGCAGATACACCCACAGCGCAGCACGCCCGACAAGGGTGCACTGCAGAGGTCAGCCAAGTGGGTGGGTCGTTATGGATTATCTGCTGTTTCTGATCGGCACCGTGCTGGTCAACAACGTGGTGCTGGTGCACTTCCTCGGCCTGTGTCCGTTCATGGGGGTGTCCGGCAAGCTCGATCCCTCGGTGGGCATGAGCGTGGCCACCACCCTGGTGATGACCCTCGGCGGCATCAGCAGCTGGCTGCTCGAGCACCACGTGCTGCAGCCGCTGGGCATCGGTTTCCTGCGCATCCTCGCCTACATCGTGGTGATCGCCTCGCTGGTGCAGCTGATCGAACTGATCATCCGCAAGGTCAGCCCGCCGCTGCACCGCGCCCTCGGCGTCTACCTGCCGCTGATCACCACCAACTGCGCGGTGCTCGGCGTGCCCTTGATCAGCGTGCGCGACAACCACGGCCTGCTGCAGGCCGGGCTGTTCGGCTTCGGCTCGGCGCTGGCCTTCTCCTTGGTCATGGTGATCTTCGCCGGCCTGCGCGAGCGCCTGGCCCTGGCCAGCGTGCCGGCGGCCTTCGCCGGCGCGCCGATTGCCTTCGTCACCGCCGGCCTGCTGGCCATGGCGTTCATGGGCTTCGGCGGCCTGATCTGAATCGACACTGATGGCCGGCCGAGGCCGGCGAGGAGCGCGAGATGGTGGTGGCAATCCTGACCCTGGCGGTGATGGGCCTGCTGCTGGGCGGTGGCCTGGGCCTGGCGGCGCGCAAGTTCGCGGTCAGCGACGAAAACCCGCTGGTCAAGGAAATCGAGCAACTGCTGCCGGGCAGCCAGTGCGGTCAGTGCGGTTTTCCCGGCTGCGGCTCGGCGGCCGCGGCGCTGGTCGAAGGCCAGGCAGCGATTACCTGCTGTCCTCCCGGCGGCGTGGCCCTGGCCGAGCAGCTCGCCGCGCTGCTAGGCGTGACCCTGGATGCCGGGCAGGTGAGCGTGCCGCAGCTGGCGCGCATCGACGCCACGCAATGCACCGGCTGCACCCGCTGCTATCGCGCCTGTCCGACCGACGCCATCGTCGGCGCCAGCGGGCAGATCCACAGCGTGCTGGGCGGCGCCTGCACCGGCTGCGGCAAGTGCCTAGACGCCTGCCCGGAAGACTGCATCGTCCTCGCCGCGCAGGCACCGAGCCTGGACACCTGGCGCTGGGCCAAGCCCCAGGCCGTCTGAACCGACCACGGAGCATTGCCATGTTCAATCTCGCCCGCATCCGCGGCGGTATCCATCCCGCAGCCCACAAGGACCGCTCGGCCGCGCTGCCGATCGGCAGCCTGGCGCTGCCGCCGCGTCTCTACCTGCCGCTGCGCCAGCACGCCGGGGCCGAGGCCCTGCCGCTGGTCAGGGTCGGCGAGCGGGTGCTCAAGGGCCAGCTGATCGCCGGCTCACCGGCGGAAATGTCGGCGCCGATCCACGCGCCGAGTTCCGGGCGCATCGTCGAGATCGGTCCGATCCTCGCCCCGCACCCCTCCGGCCTGACGGTCAACGGCATGGTGCTCGAGTGCGACGGCGCGGAGCGCTGGATCGAGCTGGACGTGCCGGCCAATCCCTTCGCCGAGAGTCCGCTGCTGCTCGCCGACCGTGTCGCCCGGGCCGGCATCGTCGGCATGGGCGGGGCGATCTTCCCGGCGGCGGTCAAGCTCAAGCAGGGCACCCGCCACGAGATCAAGACCGTGCTGGTCAACGGCAGCGAGTGCGAGCCCTACCTGACCTGCGACGACCGCCTGATGCGCGAGCGCGCCGAGGCCATCGTCGACGGCGCGCGGCTGATCCAGCACATCCTGCGCGCCTACCGGGTGGTGATCGCCATCGAGGACAATAAGCCCGAGGCGCTGGCGGCCATGCGCGCGGCCAGCGAGCCGTTCGGCGCCATCGAGGTGGAAGCGGTGCCGGCGCTGTACCCGATGGGCTCGGCCAAGCAGCTGATCCAGTCGGTCACCGGCCGCGAGGTGCCGGCCGACGCGCGCAGCACCTCGGTCGGCGCGCTGGTGCACAACGTCGGCACCGTCTACGCCATCCAGCAGGCGCTGCGCCACGGCCGCCCGCTGATCTCGCGGGTGGTCAGCGTGGCGGGCAGCTGCGTGACCAGTCCGCGCAACCTGGAGGTGCCCATCGGCACCCCGGCGCAGCTGCTGCTCGACGCCTGCGGTGGCCTGCAGCAGGAGCCGGCGCGCCTGCTGCTCGGCGGGCCGATGATGGGTGTGGCGCTGCCCTCGCCGCAGGTGCCGATGATCAAGGGCGCCACCGGCCTGCTGGCCCTGGCGCGCCACGAGCTGCGCAACGACCAGGCCTCGCCGTGCATCCGCTGCGCCAGCTGCGTGGACGCCTGCCCGATGGGCCTGCTGCCGCTGGAAATGGCCGCCCGCGCCCGCGTCGACGATCTCGACGGGGCCAGCGACTACGGCCTGCGCGACTGCATCCTCTGTGGCTGCTGCTCCTACGTGTGCCCCTCGCACATCCCGCTGGTGCAGTACTTCCAGCACGCCATGGGCCAGCAGGACGAACGGCGCAGCGCCGCGCGCAAGAACGATTACATCCGCCAGCTGACCGAGGCGCGCGCCGCGCGTCTGGCGGCGGAGGAAGCCGCCAAGGCCGCGGTCAAGGCAGCCAAGGCCGCCGCCAAGGCCAAACCGGCCCAGACCGCAGCGTCCAGCGAGGTGGAGAAGCCATGAGTAGCCTAGACATCGCCTCCGGGCCCTTCGCCCACGACCGCTCCTCGGTCAACCGCATCATGCTGCAGGTCAGCCTGGCGCTGCTGCCGACCACCCTGTTCGGCCTCTACCTGTTCGGCTGGCCGGCGATCAACCTGTGGCTGCTGACCTGCGCCAGCGCGCTGGCCACCGAGGCGCTGTGCCTGCGCTGGCTCGACCAGCCGATGGCGCGTCTGCTCGATGGTTCGGCGCTGCTCACCGGCTGGCTGCTGGCGCTGTCGCTGCCGCCGACGGCGCCCTGGTGGATCGCCGTCGGCGGCGCCGCGTTCGCCATAGGTATCGGCAAGCAGCTGTACGGCGGCATCGGCCAGAACCTGTTCAACCCGGCGATGCTGGCACGGGTCGCCCTGCTGATCGCCTTCCCGCTGCAGATGACCAGCTGGGCGCTGCCGCAGCCTCTGGGTTCGGCCGGCGCGCCGGGTTTCCTCGACGGCCTGGCGATCACCTTCGCCGGCGCGCCACTGGCCGACGGCATGAGCGGCGCCACCGCGCTGGGCCATCTGAAGACCGAGCTGACCCTGGGCCACAGCGCCGAGGCGATCCTCGCCGGCGACTTCAGCCTGCTGGCGGCGCTGCTGGGCCACAGCGCCGGCAGCCTGGGCGAAACCTCCGAACTGCTGCTCCTGCTCGGCGGCGCCTGGCTGCTGGCGCGGCGCATCATCCACTGGGAAATCCCGCTGAGCATGCTGCTCGCCGTGGTGCTGCTGGCGGCCATCGCCCACCAGATCAATCCCGGGCGCTATCCCGGCGGGCTCTACCACCTGGCCAGCGGTGGCCTGCTGCTCGGCGCGCTGTTCATCGCCACCGATCCGGTCACCTCGCCGGTCAGCCGCAGCGGCCGGCTGCTGTTCGGCGCCGGCAGCGGCGTGCTGATCTACGTGATCCGCACCTGGGGCAGCTTCCCCGAGGCGGTGGCCTTCGCCGTGCTGTTCATGAACGCGCTGACCCCGCTGCTCGACCGCTACTGGCGGCCGCGCGCCTACGGCCGCAACGCACGTGGCAAGCCGCTGCCCATCGGTCGGCAAACCAATCCGGTCAACCAGGAGGGCAAGCCATGAGCGAGAACACGCTGACCCCTGCGGAGGAGGTCGTCGCGCCGCCTTCGCTGCTGCAACGCTGGCGTTCGCGGGTCGAGTACCAGGGCCTGTCGCTGGCGGCGATCTGCGCGCTGGTAGCGCTGTCGCTGCTGCTCGGCAACCAGCTGACCCACGAGCAGATCACCGCCCAGCAGGAGGCCGACCGCCTCGCCGTGCTGCGCCAGGTCCTGCCGCAGCGGCTGTACGACAACAACCCGCTGAGCGACGCCTTCACCGTGCAGGACGCCGAGCTGGGCGCGGTCGAGGTGTATCCGGCGCGCAAGGACGGCCATCTGGTGGCGGTGGCCTTCCAGGTCAGCAACATCGGCTACGGCGGTCCGATCCTGCACCTGATCGCGCTGAGCCGCGAAGGGCAGATCCTCGGCGTGCGGGTGCTCAGCCACAAGGAGACCCCCGGCCTGGCCGACAAGATCGAAGTGTCGCGCAGCGACTGGATCAAGGCGTTCGATGGCCTGTCGCTGGCCAACACCCCGCTGGTGCAGTGGAAGGTGAAGAAGGACGGCGGCCAGTTCGACCAGTTCGCCGGCGCCACCATCACCCCGCGCGCGGTGGTCAAGAGCGTGCTGCAGGCCCTGCAGTTCCAGGTCCGCCAGGCCGCGCGGCTGGGCGCGACCGCAGAGGAGGCACAACGATGAGCGAAGCGAAACGGCCGTGGCACTACTTCACCTCGGCGCTGTGGGACTACAACGTCGCCCTGGTGCAGATGCTCGCGCTGTGCCCGGCGCTGGCGGTCACCACCACCGCGACCAACGGCCTGGGCATGGGCCTGGCCACCACCCTGGTGCTGATCTGCACCAACGCGATCATCTCCGCGCTGCGCCACAGCATCGCCCCCGAGGTACGCAACCCGGTGATGATCGCCATCATCGCCGGCGTGGTGACCCTGATCGACATGGCGATGAACGCCTGGATGCATGAGATGTACAAGGTGCTCGGCCTGTTCATCGCGCTGATCGTCACCAACTGCGCGGTGCTCGGCCGCGCCGAATCGTTCAGCCTGAGGAACCCGGTGATTCCCGCGATGCTCGACGGCGCCGGCATGGGCATCGGCTTCACCTGGGTGCTGGTGGTGATCGGCGGCATCCGCGAGATCCTCGGCAGCGGCACCCTGTTCGCCCAGGCCTCGTCGCTGCTCGGCGCACACTTCCAGTGGCTGGAGATCACCGTGCTGCCCGGCTTCCAGGGCATCCTGCTGGCCATCCTGCCGCCGGGTGCGTTCATCGTCCTGGGCTTCCTGCTCGCCGGCAAGCGCGTGCTCGACCGCAAGCGCGCCGAGCGCAGGATCAAGAGCCACGGCGAGCTGGTGGTTCTGCAATGAGTCCGGCACAGGAGTGAAGCCATGAAAGTTGGTGTGGTGTACGCCGTTGCTCCCCAGCCGCTGCTGCTGACCTGCCAGGTCGAAGAAGGCAGCACCGTGGCGCAGGCCATCGAACGGTCCGGGCTGCTGCGCTACTGCCCGGAGATCGACCTGAAGAAGCAGAAGGTCGGCGTGTTCGGCAAGTTCGTGAAGCTCGACAGTTGCCTGAAGGAGGGCGATCGCGTGGAGATCTACCAGCGCATCACGCGGGTGCTCGACGAAGACGATGACGATGACGACGATTGATCCGCTGTTGGCTTGCCCGGGAGGCCACTGATGCAAACCCCCATGAACATGAGTCGCGAGACCGCACTGCGTATCGCCCTGGCCGCCCGGGCGTTGCCCGGCATCGGCGTCGGCCGCCTGCTGGAGATGCTGCACCAGAGCATCGAGGGGCCGCTGACCGAGGAGAGCCTGCAGACGGTGACCGTCACCAACCTCAAGACCGGCTTCGCCAGCGCCGACGGCGAGGAGGACGGCGAGGACATCAGCGTCGGCCTGCCGGCGATCAAGGATGCGGTGCGCATCCTCTGGGGCGAGACCGTGGACAGCGATCTGCCGCAGCCGGTGGTTCTCGACACGCTGCCGGAGCGCTCGATCCGTGTGGCCATCGCTTCCAACAGCGGCGAGAACCTCGACGGCCACTTCGGCTCCTGCCTGCGCTTTCTGGTCTATCAGGTGAGCGCCGAGCAGGTGGCGCTGGTCGATGTGCGCTCCGCCCTGGAGGCGGACTTCGCCGAGGACAAGAACGGCTTTCGCGTCGACCTGATCCGCGACTGCCAGGTGCTCTACGTGGTGTCGGTCGGCGGACCGGCGGCGGCCAAGGTGGTGCGCGCCGACATCTACCCGATCAAGCGGATCGAAGGCGGCCTGGCTGCGGACATCCTCGCCGACCTGCAGGCGGTCATGGCCGGTTCGCCGCCACCCTGGCTGGCCAAGCTGCTCGGCGACGGCGCCGAGCAACGCGTGCGCTTTTCCCGTTCGGCTGAGGTGCTGTGAACATGAGTGATCCCCGTCGACTGATCGCCGTCGCCATCGATCGCCAGGGCCAGGTGGCCGGACACGCCGGCCGCGCCCACCGCTGGCGCGTGTTCGACGTCTGGCCGGGCGAGGCTCCGGACGGCGCCTACACCCTCGAGCTGGACGAGCACGCCTGCCTGCACGAGTGGCACGTCTGCGCGCAGCCCGAGCGCCACCCGCTGCACGCGGTGGACGTGGCGATTGCCGGCAGTGCCGGCGACGGCGTGACCCGGCGCCTCGGCGAGCGCGGCGTGATCCTGCTCACCACTGGCGAAAGCGACCCCGAACGGGCAGTCAAGGCCTTCCTCGCCGACGCCCTGCCACCCGGCCAGCCCCACGACGAGCATGCGTGCGGCGGGGAAGGGCACCACCCGGCGTAAGCCGCAGTCGAGGAGGCACCGATGGATACTGCCGCGCCCCTGAGCCGTGAAGCAGCCCTGCGCATCGCGCTGGCCGCCCGCGTGCTGCCCGATGTCCCCGTGCGCCAGTTGCTGGCGATCCTTCGCGAGCGCATCGATGCCCCGCTCATCGAGTCGACCCTGCAACGGGTGACCGTCAGCGACCTGAAGATCGGCCTGGCTGGTTCCGAAGACGACGTCGACCTGCTCGACACGCCGATGGAAGCCTTCAAGGAGGCCGTGCGCATCCTCTGGGGCGAAAGCGTGCCCGGCGAGCTGCCGCGCGCCACGCCCCTCGCGGAACTGCCGCCGGGCTCGATCCGCGTGGCCGTCGCCTCCAACTGCGGCGAACGGCTGGATGGCCACTTCGGTTCCTGCCAGCGCTTCCTGATCTACCAGGTGAGCAGCGCGCAGCTGACCCTGATCGACGTGCGCTCGGCCCGCGAGGCCGATCTCGCCGAAGACCGCAACGGCTACCGGCGCGACCTGATCGCCGACTGCCAGGTGCTCTACGCAGTCACCATCGGCGGCCCGGCGGCCTCCAAGGTGGTCCGCGCCGGCATCTACCCGATCATGAAGATCGCCGGCGGCGAAGCGGCGCAGATCCTCGCCGCGCTGCAGGCGGTGATGGCCAGCGCGCCGCCGCCGTGGCTGGCCAAGCTGCTCGGCCAGCATGCCGAACGACGTCTGCGTTTCGCCGAGGCGGACGACGACGCCTGAGCGGGATGTTCCCCCGGCCGTGTTGCCTGCCCCGTGCTCGACCCAATCACCATGACGGCCGTCCCGGTCGTCCAGGAGCCCGCTGATGAATAGTCCTGTAAGCATGAGCCGCGACACCGCATTGCGCATCGCCCTGGCCGCCCGGGCCCTGCCCGGCACCAGCGTGGGCCAGCTGCTGGAAATCCTCCACCAGCAGGTCAACGGCCCGCTGACCGAAAAGAGCCTGCAGGGGGTGACCGTCACCGACCTGAAGATCGGCCTGGCCGGCTCGGAGGAGGACGTCGACCTGCTCGATACGCCAATGGAAGCCCTCAAGGAGGCCGTGCGCATTCTCTGGGGCGAGACCGTGGCCGACGATCTGCCGCAGCCGATGGTCCTGGCCAGCGTTCCGGCAGGTTCGATCCGCGTCGCCGTCGCCTCCAACAACGGCGAGCAGCTGGACGGCCACTTCGGCACCTGCCCGCGCTTTCTGATCTACCAGGTCGGCGCCAGCGACAGCACGCTGATCGACATCCGCTCGACCCTGGAAGCGGATCTGGCCGAGGACAAGAACGCCTGGCGCGTCGAGCAGATCGCCGACTGCCAGGTGCTGTTCGTCGTCTCCATCGGCGGCCCGGCCGCGGCCAAGGTGGTGCGCGCCAACATCTACCCGCTGAAGAAACCCAATGGCGGTCGCGCCGAGGAGGTCCTGGCCGAGCTGCAGCAGGTCATGGCCGGCTCGCCGCCGCCGTGGCTGGCCAAGCTGCTGGGGCGCAGTGCGGAGGAGCGGGTGCGGTTCGAGTGGGAGGAGGAAGAGGTGGCTTGAACTGCGTTGGCAGGACCTGAGCGCCAGTTGCCACGGCCGGAGCGGAGATTGGATCTGCTTCGGCCGTTTTGGTTTTGTACTGACCGTGCAGGTTGTCTAACCGGTAGACAAGCATTGGGGGGAGGGTTAACGTCCCGCCCTGCATTTCGCCAAGGATGCAATCACCCTGCATTTCCCAGCCGATGCTGTGGCTGCGATCCAGTAAATGAAGACTTGGGGCACGGATGTTATGTGTTCATGGAGGAATTAGATGACGTGGCTACTGATTGCGGTAGTTGTATTGGCCGTGCTTATGGCAGTAATCATTGCTGCGGGAAAATCCGCTAAAGGAGCCTCTGGCCAGCCGTTTCCTTACATCAAGAAGGATTGTCTGCTAACCCCTGCGGAGCGCTCATTTCTGGGCGTGCTTGAGCAAGCGATTGGCGGCCAATATCGTGTGTATGCCCAAGTGCGGCTTGCAGACCTGCTCGCGGTGAGAACCGGCATCGGCAGGTCTGCCCGCACAATTGCCCTGAACCGAATCAACCGCAAGCATGCCGACTTTGTGTTGTGCGACAAGGAAACCCTCGAGATCGTCTGCGCCATTGAGCTGGACGACGCATCCCATCAACAGGCACGGCGCAAGGAGCGGGACACTTTCGTGGAAGAGGCATGCCGTGCAGCCGGCTTGCCGCTGGCCAGGTTTGTAGCGAAGGCCACGTACACCATTCAGGATGTGCGGGAATCCATTCAGCAGGTGGCAGTTATCAAGCTGGAGCCGGCGCCGAAACCCAACGACATGGAGAGCCAGAATCCAACCGCTCAATTGTCGCCTGCAACAGACTCTCAGGATAAGGCGCCCGTTTGTCCAAAGTGTGGTGGGCTGACACTACTCCGCACGGTCAAGAGCGGAGCTCATGCGGGAAAACAGTTGTGGGGCTGCTCCAGTTTTCCCGCATGCAAGGGCTATATCCCGCTTGGTAAACAAGCGAATCGGTAGTTGGAGCCCGTAAGCAATGGATGAGCTGCTGTCCCTGGTCGCTCGCTTTCTCGCCCATATCCTCGTCGAGCTGTTCTTCGGCACCCTCTGCTACTGGGCCGGCTGGCCTTGGGTGAAGCTGTTCACCCTCGGCAAGTATCCCCGCCACGGCTGGTTGAGCGGCCGGCGCGAGGAGACCTACGTCCAGTGCGTCGGCCTCGCCGTGCTGGCGCTGGTGCTGATGGCCGCCCTCGGCCAGTTTGGCTTCTGAGCCTCGTTCCGCGTGATCCTCCCAGCCGCAACACGAAGATGGCTGCGGCGGGAGAGGGCGGGTGGCGGCTGACTGCGCGGGGGCGTCACCTCGAGCGCCTCGCGGCACCGCCGACGGCCAGGCCGACCGCCAGCAACGCCAGCAGCGGCGCCAGCGCAAAGTCGGGCGCTTCCATCGCCCACAGGGTCGTGCCGCTGAGCAGGCACCAGGCCACCGGAATCGGCCACAGGCCCCACGCCGGCCGCCCGCCGACCAGCAGCAGGACGCCGAGGGTGGCCAGCGCGGTCGGGTCGGGGGCCATGCCGAACAGCTCCGCCTGCGTCCAGCTTCTCCCCAGCAGCGGGCCGATCGCCGGAAAGACCAGCAGGGCAAACAGCAGCAGGACCAGGCCGGCGCGCTTCTGCAGCCGCGTGGGAGATGGCGGTGCGAGTCGGCCGCGCAGGACCCCAGACCAGAGCAGCAGCGCCGCCTGGACGACGAAGGCCAGGGCGAAATAGCCGGCGGCCAGGTTGATGCTGGCGTAGCGCTGCCAGTGGAACCCCCAGGCGACCCACAGCCAGCAGAGCACCAGGATCACGGCGCTGGCACGTCCCGCCCGCTCGCCGCCGCGCCGCGCCAACACCAGTACTGCCAGGCCGAGCGCGAGGGCGAGCAGCTGCAGCGGCCACAGTTCGAGGTTGTAGAGCTCGAACAGCCGGTAGTAGGTACGCGGCGCAAACAGCAGCAGATCGCGCGGGCCGTAGAGCCACCACTCCGCCATCAGAGCTGGGCCACGAATGCGGCCATGCGGCTGCGCATGGCCTGATCCGGCAGGCGTCCGGAGGCGCTGCCGAGGTTCTCCAGCACGTGGTCGACGCGGGTGGTGGCGGGAATCGCGCAGGTGACGTGCGGATGGGAAATGACGAACTTGAGGGCGAACTGGGCCCAGCTGGTGCAGTCGATTTCGCCTGCCCACGCCGGCAGCGGATGGCGGTCGAGCCGGCGCAGCAGCTCGCCGCGCTGGAACGGCCGGTTGACGATGACCGCGATGCCGTGTTCGCGGGCGAGCGGCAGCAGGCGCTGCTCGGCCTCGCGGTCGACGAGGTTGTAGGTCAGTTGGACGAAGTCCAGCGGCTGGCTGGCCATGATCCGCGCCATCTCGGCATGGCGGTGCCCGTGGGAGGTGGTGATGCCCACATAGCGCAGCTGGCCGGCCGCCTTCATCGCCAGCAGCGTCGGCAGGTGCGCCTGCCACGACACCAGGTTGTGCACCTGCAGCAGGTCGAAGCGCGGGATGCCCCAGCGCTGGCGCGAGGTTTCCATCTGCGCACGACCGGCCGCGCCGTCGGCAATCCACACCTTGTCGGCGGCGAACAGCTGTGCGGGATGCCCCAGCTTCGCGAGGCCGTAGCCGATGACTTCCTGCGCCGAGCCGTACATGGGCGAGCTGTCGATCAGCCGCCCGCCGGCGCGGAAGAAGTTGCGCATCACCTCGGCGCTGGCGTCGCGCGCGGCGCGGTCGTTGCCGACGTTGAAGGTGATCCAGCTGCCCAGGCCGACCAGCGGCAGGGCCTCGCCGCTGGAAGGGATGCTGCGGGTGGCCGGGCCGCTCTGGCGCGCCAGTCCCAGCGCCGGGCCGAGCAGGGCCGCTGCGGCGAGCGCGCCGAGCAGCCGGCGGCGGGTGAGATTCGCAGGGCTGTCCATCACGACTCCTTCATCCAGCGAAGTTGCCATGCGTTCGAGCATACCCCGGTCGCGCAGCCGGGCGAGCCGCTACCGGCCCAGCGGTGCAGCCACTCCCTGGCCCGGCGCGAGGCGCTTCACTTCACGCTGCCGCGCAGTTCCAGCACCTGCGCGCGCAGCCGTTCCGGCTCGGCGGCCAGCGCCGGCAGCGGTGCGCCCACGCTGAGGGCGATGCGGCGCAGCGGATGCAGCCGGCGCAGGCGCTCCAGCAGCGAGGCGGCCTTGTGCGAGAACGGGCTGTCCCACAGCCCGGACAGGGCCATGGGCAGTACATCGACCGGGTGGCGTTCGAGGATGCGCTGGGTGCCGGGGCGGAACGGGCCGAGTTCGCCGTCCGGGCTGAGCCGGCCTTCCGGGAAGATCGCCACCAGCTCGCCGGCGGCCAGCGCGGCGGCCACCTCGTCGTAGGCCTTGTCCAGCAGCGCGGCATCCTCCTTGGCCGGGGCGATGGGGATGGCGCGGGCGGTGCGGAACACGAACGACAGCAGCGGCCAGCGGAAGATGCGGTGGTCCATGACGAAGCGGATCGGCCGGCGGCAGGCGGCGGTGATCACCAGGGCGTCGACGTAGCTGACGTGGTTGCACACCAACAGCGCCGGGCCGCTCAGGGGGATGCGCTCGACGTTGTGCTTGTCCAGCCGGTACACCGAGTGCACCAGCATCCAGACGATGAAGCGCAGGAGGAATTCCGGCACCAGGCGGTAGATGTACAGCGCCACCACGGCGTTGCACAGCGCGGCGACGGCGAACAGGGTGGGGATCGACAGGCCGCCGCTCAGCAGCGCGGCCGCGGCGCCGGCGCCGATCACCATGAACAGCGCGTTCATGATGTTGTTGGCGGCGATGATTCGCGCGCGGTGCGCCGGGTTGGAGCGCAGCTGCATCAACGCGTACAGCGGCACGATGAAGAAGCCGCCGAACAGTCCCAGTCCGAACAGATCGAACAGCACGCGCAGGGTGCCGGGCGCCTGCAGCAGCGCGCCCAGGCCCAGCGGCGCGGGCGGCGGGCTGGCCGGCGAGGCAAAGGCCAGGTCGAGGCCGAACAGGGTCAGGCCGATCGAGCCCAGCGGCACCAGGCCGATCTCCACCAGCTTGCCCGACAGGCGCTCGCAGAGCATCGAGCCGACGCCGATGCCGAGGGTGAACACGCCGAGCAGCAGGGTCACCCCGGTTTCCGTGCCGCCCAGCACGTCCTTGGCGTAGGCCGGGAACTGGGCGAGCAGCAGCGCGCCGTACAGCCAGAACCAGGAGATGCCAAGGATCGCCAGGAACACCGTGCGGCTCTCGCGGGCGAAGCCGATGTTGCGCCAGGTTTCCACCAGCGGGTTGAGGTTGACCTTCAGGCCCGGCTCGGGCGCCGGCGCCACGGGAATGCCGAGGCTGCTCCAGTAGCCGAGCACGGCGACCAGCAGGCAGGCGGCGGTGATCCACCGGCTGCCGTCGTCGATGCCGGCGAGCAGGCCGCCGGCCAGGGTGCCGATGAGGATGGCGACGAAGGTGCCGGCCTCGATCAGCGCGTTGCCGCCGACCAGCTCTTCCTCGCGCAGGTGCTGCGGCAGGATGGCGTACTTCACCGGGCCGAACAGGGTCGACTGCAGGCCGAGCAGGAACAGCGCGGCGAGCAGCAGCTCCAGGCTGTGCGCCCAGAACCCGGCGCCGGCGAGCAGGACGATGACGATCTCCAGCAGCTTGGTCCAGCGCGCGACGCGCGCCTTGTCGTACTTGTCGGCGAGCTGGCCGGCGGTGGCCGAGAACAGGAAGAACGGCAGGATGAAGATGCCCGCCGCCAGGTTGGCCAGCACGCCGATGCTCAGCGTGGTCCACTGCGCGGCCTGGAAGGTCAGCAGCACCACCAGCGCGTTCTTGAACAGGTTGTCGTTGAACGCGCCGAGGAACTGGGTGGCGAACAGCGGGCCGAAGCGGCGCGCCTTGAGCAGGTCGAGGGGCGAGCTCATGTCGGGCTGTCCTGGCTGGCATCCGCCGCGATGGCGGGACGCTCGGCGCCGGCCTCGGCCATGCGCTTGAGGGTGACGTAGTCGGTCTTGCCCGAGCCGAGCAGGGGGATCTCGGCGACGCGGCGGATGTCGCGCGGCACGGCCAGTTCCGGGGCGCCGAGGCTGCGCGCCGCGGCGAGCAGCTGTTCGCGGCCGAGCTCGGCGGCGCTGGTGAACAGCACCAGCGCCTCGCCCTTGCCGGCGTCGCTGCGCGTCGAGGCGGCGTGCAGGGCGCCGGGCGCGGCGCTGGCGGCGATCTGCTCGACCACCTCCAGGGAGACCATCTCGCCGGCCAGTTTGGCGAAGCGCTTGAGGCGGCCGCGGATGTGCAGGAAACCGTCGGCGTCGAACTCGACGATGTCGCCGGTGGCGTACCAGCCGGGGCTGCTGGCCGGCGGCGGCTGGATGATGCCGGGCTGGTCGAACAGCAGGTAGCCCTTCATCAGGTTCGGCCCCTGCACGTGCAGCGCGCCGCCGTTGTCGATGCCGGGCACCGCTTCGAGCTGGTAGCGCATGCCGGGCAGCAGCTGGCCGACGCTGCCGCGGCGGCAGGCCATCGGCACGTTGACCGCCACCACCGGCGCGCACTCGGTGACGCCGTAGCCTTCGAGGATGCGGATGCCGAACTTGTCGATCCACAGCTGGCGCACCTCGTCGTTGAGGCGCTCGGCGCCGGCGACCACGTAGCGCAGGCGGCCGAAGTCGTAGGGGTGGGCGAACTTGCCGTAGTGGGCGAGGAAGGTCGAGGTACCGAACAGCACGGTGCAGTCGCGGTCGTAGACGATCTCCGGAATGATCCGGTAGTGCAGCGGGCTGGGGTAGAGGAACACCTTGCAGCCGGACACCAGCGGCAGCAGCACGCCGCAGGTCAGGCCGAAGGAGTGGAACAGCGGCAGCGCCATCATGAACTTGTCGAGCGGGGTGAAGTCGGCCACCGCGCGCACCTGGGCGACGTTGGACAGCAGCGAGCTGTGCGAATGCACCACGCCCTTGGGCTTGCCTTCCGAGCCGGAGGTGAACAGCACCAGCGCGGCATCGTCGGGCTGCTGGGGCAGCGCGGCGCGGCGCGGGGCGAACAGGTGGGCGAGCAGCCACAGGCGGTCGGCGATGGTCAGCTCGCGCTTGAGGTCCTCCAGGTACAGCACGCGGATGCCGTCGAGCTGGTCGAGCAGGTGGCCGAGGCGCGCCTTGTCGATGAAGGTGCGCGAGGCGACGATGGTCTTGATGTTGGCGGCGGTGCAGGCGGCGCGCAGGCCCTCGCTGCCGGCGGTGTAGTTGAGCAGGGCGGGGATGCGCGCGGACAGCGACAGACCGAGCACCAGGCCGAGGGTCGGCGCGGCGTTGGGGGTGAGCACGCCGACCACCTCGCCCGGCGCGCTGTGCCGCGCCATCAGGCGGGCCAGGCCCAGGGCCATCTTCAGCAGCGAGCCGTAGGACTCCTCCTGCAGGCGGATGTCCTCGACCAGCTTGTAGTGGCTGCCGAAGGTGGCTTTGGCCTCGAGGAAGGCCTCGAACAGGGTGCGCTGCGGGCGGGTGGCGACCAGCATGTCGAGGAGGATGTGGCGCAGCAGCTCGCCGGCACGCCGGCGGCGCAGCTTGGCCGACGGCAGCGCGGGCATCGGGATGTAGCGGCGCGGCTGGATGGCGATGCTCACCTGGGGCAGCGCGCGGCGCGGATAGACGCCGGCCAGACGGCCGAAGTAGCTCTGCGCGGCACCGTCGATGCGCACCGGCACGATGGTCGCGCCGGTCTTGGCGGCGACGAAGGCGGCGCCGTCGTAGACCTTCATCAGCGAGCCGGTGCGGGTGATCCGCCCCTCGGGGAAGATCATCACCGGCCGGCCGCTTTCCACCAGCTTGACGATCTGCTTGATCGCCAGCGGGCTGGTCGAATCGACCGCCAGGTGCGGCACGAAATACAGCAGGCAGCGGAACAGCGGGCGGTTGGCGATCTGCGTGTGGACCACGAACACCGCGTCGACCGGCAGGAACAGGCCGAGCAGCAGACCGTCGAGGAACGACTCGTGGTTGGCGACGATCAGCGTGCGCGGGTTGCGCAACACCTCGGGATCGCCGTGGACGCGGACGCGCAACAGGGCCTGGAACAGGCGGCGCAGGAGAGTCTTGAGCATGATCGTTCCCTGACCTCAGTGATGGGGAGTGCTGTGCCGCGATGGTGCCACCGCGGCCGTGTCGGCGGCCAGCGGGGCGCGCGGATTCTGCAGAGTCGTGCGGCTGCGCCGGACCAGTTGGGCGACCACCACGGCGGTGGCGACGCTGGACAGCAGGTGCTTGAGGGTGTGGCCGCTGAGCGGGCCGAGCAGTGCGGCGAGCTGGTGGTCGAGCAGTTCGGCGCACTTGCCGACCAGGTACAGCGCCAGCGCCGCAGCGAAGGCCAGGCGCTCGCCGCGCGGGCGGCCGTGCAGCCACTGCCACAGCGGGATCAGCACGATCGGCAGCACCTGCAGCAGCAGGTAGGGGCGCAGGTCGTCGGCGCCGGCCAGATCGGTCCAGTACCACCATGCGACGCTCAGCGGCGCGGCCACGGCCAGCACACCAGCGAGCAGGGCGCAGCTGCGCTGGCGGCAGTCGCCCCACACCCCGGCGAGCAGGCCGACGCTGGCCAGGGCGATGGGCACGCGGTCCCAGACCAGCCGCGCGTTGTCGGGATCGAGGTGATACCAGCTGGAGCCGAAGGCGGTCAGCAGCAGGCCGACGAGAAACAGGCAGTAGCCGGGCCAGCCGTGAACCAGAGCGGCCGAGTGGCGCGCCGGCACCAGGCGCCACAGACCCCACAGCGCGACCAGGGCGAAGCCGAGGTTGGACAGCACGTCGGCGAAGTGCGCGATGCCGAAGACTTCGCTCTGGTCGGCGAAGGCGTGGTAGTTGGCCAGCTGGGCGATGGGGCCGTAGAGCAGGGCAGCGATGCATAGCAGCGCGGTGAGCGCGAGGGGCAGATGGTGGCGCAGGCGGTTCATGGCATTTCTCCCTGAAATGGACGGGCTCAGGATGCCTGCCGGCAAGAATTGGTTGAACTTTGGCGGAAAAAGGCGCGTAGACTGACCGGCAAAGTATCGGAATATGCGACTTTCCCATGAGCGAACTCGACCAGCTGGTGGCCACCCTCAAGCGCCGCCTGAAGATCCACGGCATGACCTACCGCGAGCTGGCCAGCGCCCTCGGCGTCTCCGAGCCGAGCATCAAGCGCATGTTCGCCACGCAACGCTTCAGTCTGGAACGACTGCTGGAGATCAGCCACCTGCTCGGCTTCACCCTCGCCGAACTGACCCAGGAGGCGGCGCTCGGCGAAAGCCGCCTGCACACCCTCAGTGAAGACCAGGAACAGGAGCTGATCGGCGACGAGAAGCTGCTGCTGGTGGCGGTGTGCGTGCTCAACCAGTGGACCCTGGCGGAGATCCTCGGCGTATACCGACTGAGCGAGGCCGAGTGCATCCAGCGCCTGGCGCGCCTGGACCGCCTGCGCCTGATCCAGCTGCTGCCGGGCAACCGCGTGCGCCTCAACGTGGCGCGCGACTTCGACTGGCTGCCCGACGGCCCGATCCGCGCGTTCTTCCGTCGCCGCGGCCTGGCCGACTTCCTCGCCAGCGACTTCACCGGCAGCGACGAGGTGCTGGCGTTCTCCCACGGCATGCTCACCGAGTCGGCACAGGCCCGCCTGCAGGCGGAGATCCGCAAGCTGCGGCAGAAGTTCGCCGAACTGCACGAGGAGAGTCTCGCCGCCCCGCTGAGCAAGCGGCACGGCTGCGGGCTGCTGCTGGCGCTGCGCGAGTGGGAGCTGGGGGCGTTTACCGCGCTGCGGCGACCGCGGTAGGCCGCGCAAAGAAAAACTCCCCCTGGAGCGGGGGAGTGGCTTATAGGCCAAGCGGGACTCTGTAGAGCAAATGAATCAGACCGGACCGCGATGCTCGCGCTGGATCTTGCTGACGAAGGTCAGGGCGGTCTCGAAGGCGACGGTTTCCAGCTTGGGCTTGAAGGTCTTCAGCGCTTCGTACTGTGTGATCACCTTGTCTTCGGCGCTCTGGCCCTTGAAGTCCTCCTTGTCCAGACGCAGGTCGCCCATCAGGGTGTTCCAGATGGCGCCTTCCTCGTGCGGCAGCAGGATCATCGGCACGCCGTCCAGCTCGGTGATGAGCGCCTTGGTCAGGTCCTCGACGTAGAACAGCACGCTGACCCCGGCGGCCAGGTCGCCGCGATAGCGCTCGATGAACAGCGGCAGCTCGCGCAGATGCACCAGGCCGCCGGCGACCATGGCCAGCTTGTTGCCGCTCACCAGCACGATGGACTGCTTGACCACCGCGGTCGGCGGCAGGCGGCGGCCGGCGTCGTCGGCGATCTCGCCTTCCTCGAGCACCAGGTCGCCCCGGAAGGCGTAGGTGTCGATCCGGCTGGTGGCACCGAGCACGCTCAGGTTGCACAGCAGGTTTTGGGCTTCGTAGGTTTTCAGCAGCATGGTCAGGCTCTCATGTCGGTCAAGGGATTCAGGCCGCCGCAGGGGGCGTGGGCGGCGGTGGCGGGGTTGCCGAGGGCAAACAGGCTGCTCCAGTCGGCCTCGATCAGTTGCACGTGCTTGCGCGCGCAGAGCTTGCGCGCGCTGTTGCCGGGTGCGGCAATCAGCGCCCAGCCGGCCGGCGTGGCGGCGTCGTGGATCAGGTCGCTCATCACCATGCGCTCGGTGTCGCGGTTGAAGGGCATGCCGAGGAACAGGTAGCGCTGGTTGCGGCGCTTGAGCTTGACCCAGGCCGGCACGGCGAAGCCGCCCATCAGCTCGGTGATGTAGTCGACGAAGTCGGCATCCGAGGCAACAAAGCTCGGCTTGGGCAGCGGCGTGCCCAGCGGCTTGAACAGCACCGGCAGCGCCGTATCCACCTCGGCCAGGCTGATCGGCCGGTACTGGCCGCCCTCGCCCTGGTAGAGGTCGAAGCGGTAGGGCGTGCCGGCCAGGCGCGCGGCGCCGACCACCAGGGTGTGTGCACGGTCGGCATAGCAGCGCTGCAGCTGGGTGTCGCGGTTGCAGTCGATGACGTAGGGCAGCTGCAGGTCGGCCAGCCACTGGTGCATGGGCGAGGGCGTCCAGTTGTCGCCGCCGTAGGTCTGGGTCAGGAAGCGCTCGATGTAGCTGCGCCCCTTCTTGTTCTCCAGGTGCATGGCGGCGCGCGGGAACTCGTACATCAGCCGCGGCGACATCGGCTGGCCGCCGGTCATGGCGAGGATCAGGCTGTCGCTGTCGGCGGGGATCGGCTGGCCGCTCACGCGGTCGACCACGCCGTCGAGGACGCCGGGGCCCAGGTAGGGAACGACGTCGCCGCTGCCGAGCTGGGCAAGGATCTCCTTTATCTGGCTGCTGTTCACTGGACTCTCCTGCTGGGAATAAGGGCGTAGTGCTGCAGTGTCCAATCGCAATATCCGCGCCACTTTTTGTGATCGTTACAACTCATTGATCTTGAAAGGATTCATTGATGTTCGGGAGTTTAACGTAGCGCACTTTGACGGGCTGGAGCGAGTTGTTTCGCGACAATTGTCGTATTTGCCACAACTGCGCAAAGTTCACTGGAGAGTGTGCTGGTGGTTATCGGGAAGTTTGTTGGGTTGTCGCCATTGATACATCGGGCGGCGCGCGTTTGTTGTGTATCAAACGTCCGCGACAATTCGAATGATAAAAATAACTCCTTTTAAAACAATAACTTGGGTTTGTTTTTCGAGGCTGGCACAGACACTGCATTTATCTCGATGCGCAGGCTTGTTCGTGCCTACAGCCCACTTGATGTGGAAACGAAACCTGAGGAACTCAATTATGGCAATGCGTCAATGCGCTATCTACGGTAAGGGTGGGATTGGCAAATCCACTACCACCCAGAACCTCGTGGCAGCCCTGGCCGAGATGGGCAAGAAGGTGATGATCGTCGGTTGCGATCCGAAAGCCGACTCCACTCGCCTGATCCTGCACTCCAAGGCCCAGAACACCATCATGGAAATGGCTGCCGAGGCCGGCACCGTGGAAGACCTCGAACTGGAAGACGTGCTCAAGGTCGGCTACGGCGGCGTCAAGTGCGTCGAGTCGGGTGGCCCGGAGCCAGGTGTTGGCTGCGCCGGCCGTGGCGTGATCACCGCGATCAACTTCCTCGAAGAGGAAGGCGCCTATGACGAGGACCTGGACTTCGTGTTCTACGACGTGCTCGGCGACGTGGTGTGCGGCGGCTTCGCCATGCCCATCCGCGAGAACAAGGCCCAGGAAATCTACATCGTCTGCTCCGGCGAGATGATGGCGATGTACGCCGCCAACAACATCTCCAAGGGCATCGTCAAGTACGCCAACTCCGGCAGCGTGCGCCTGGCCGGCCTGATCTGCAACAGCCGTCAGACCGACCGCGAGGACGAGCTGATCATGGCCCTGGCGGACAAGATGGGCACCCAGATGATCCATTTCGTACCGCGCGACAACGTGGTACAGCGCGCCGAAATCCGCCGCATGACCGTGATCGAGTACGACCCGGCCGCCAAGCAGGCCGACGAGTACCGCGCTCTGGCCAAGAAGATCTACGAGAACAAGAACCTGGTCATCCCGACCCCGATCACCATGGACGAACTCGAAGCCCTGCTGATGGAGTTCGGCGTCATGGATGTCGAGGACGAGAGCATCGTCGGCAAGACCGCCGCCGACGAGGTCAGTGCCTGATCGCACCGTTGCAGCAGGACGGGGCAGGGCAGATGGGCCCTGCCGGATAGTCGCACTGCGCGGTGCGCAGTGCGACTGATCCGTTACCCGCATATGAACGCAAGGCAAGAGGAGTCATACCCATGTCCGGTATGTCACGCGAAGAGGTCGAAAGCCTCATCCAGGAAGTCCTGGAAGTCTATCCCGAGAAGGCCCGCAAGGACCGCGCGAAGCACCTGTCTCCGAACGATCCGACCCTGGAACAATCGAAGAAGTGCATCACCTCCAACAAGAAGTCGCTGCCGGGTCTGATGACCATCCGCGGCTGCGCCTACGCCGGCTCCAAGGGTGTGGTCTGGGGTCCGATCAAGGACATGATCCACATCTCCCACGGCCCGGTCGGCTGCGGGCAGTATTCGCGTGCGGGCCGCCGTAACTACTACATCGGCACCACCGGCGTGAACGCCTTCGTCACCATGAACTTCACCTCCGACTTCCAGGAGAAGGACATCGTCTTCGGCGGCGACAAGAAGCTCGCCAAGCTGATCGACGAAGTCGAAACCCTGTTCCCGCTGAACAAGGGCGTTTCCATCCAGTCCGAGTGCCCGATCGGCCTGATCGGCGACGACATCGAAGCCGTCGCCAAGAAGAAGGCTGCCGAGCACGACACCACCGTGGTGCCGGTGCGTTGCGAAGGTTTCCGCGGCGTGTCGCAGTCCCTCGGTCACCACATCGCCAACGACGCCGTGCGCGACTGGGTGCTGGGTGCCCGCGACGAGGACAACTCCTTCCAGACCACGCCTTACGACGTGGCCATCATCGGTGACTACAACATCGGTGGCGACGCCTGGTCCTCGCGCATCCTCCTCGAGGAAATGGGCCTGCGCGTGGTTGCCCAGTGGTCCGGCGACGGCTCCATCGCCGAAATCGAGCTGACCCCGAAGGTCAAGCTGAACCTGGTGCACTGCTACCGCTCGATGAACTACATCTCCCGTCACATGGAAGAGAAGTACGGTATCCCATGGATGGAATACAACTTCTTCGGCCCGACCAAGACCATCGAGTCGCTGCGCGCCATCGCCGCCCAGTTCGACGAGTCGATCCAGGCCAAGTGCGAAGAAGTGTGTGCCAAGTACAAGGCCGAGTGGGAAGCCGTCGTCGCCAAGTACCGTCCGCGCCTGGAAGGCAAGCGCGTCATGCTCTACATCGGCGGCCTGCGCCCGCGCCACGTGATCGGTGCCTATGAAGATCTGGGCATGGAAGTGGTCGGTACCGGTTATGAGTTCGGTCACAACGACGACTACGACCGCACCATGAAGGAAATGGGCAGCGCCACCCTGCTGTACGACGATGTCACCGGCTACGAGTTCGAAGAGTTCGTCAAGCGCGTCAAGCCCGACCTGATCGGTTCCGGCATCAAGGAAAAGTTCATCTTCCAGAAGATGGGCATCCCCTTCCGCCAGATGCACTCCTGGGACTACTCCGGCCCGTACCACGGCTTCGACGGCTTCGCCATCTTCGCCCGTGACATGGACATGACCCTGAACAATCCGTGCTGGAGCAAGCTGCAGGCTCCCTGGCAGAAGACTGAAGCCGCCGCCGAGAAAGTCGCCGTCAGCGCCTGATTGTCCGCAACCGTACGCAACGTCCGCTGCGGGCGGCCCCTTGCAAGCAAGGGCATGCCCGCGGCCGATTTCCGCTAGCGCCGTTCACAGATGAGTGAGGCGCAGGAGAAGAGTCATGAGCCAGCAAGTCGACAACATCAAACCCAGCTACCCGCTGTTCCGCGACGAAGAATACAAGCAGATGCTTGACCGCAAGCGCGATGACTTCGAAGAGAAGCATCCGCAGGACAAGATCGACGAAGTCTTCCAGTGGACCACCACCCAGGAATACCAGGAACTGAACTTTGCGCGCGAAGCGCTGACCATCAACCCGGCCAAGGCCTGCCAGCCGCTGGGTGCGGTGCTCTGCTCGCTGGGCTTCGAAAAGACCATGCCCTACGTGCACGGTTCGCAAGGCTGCGTCGCCTACTTCCGTACCTACTTCAACCGCCACTTCCGCGAGCCGGTGTCCTGCGTATCCGACTCGATGACCGAAGACGCGGCGGTGTTCGGCGGCCAGCAGAACATGAAGGACGGTCTGCAGAACTGCAAGGCGACCTACAAGCCCGACATGATCGCCGTGTCCACCACCTGCATGGCCGAGGTCATCGGTGACGACCTCAACGCCTTCATCAACAACTCGAAGAAGGAAGGGTTCATCGAGCAGGACTACCCGGTTCCGTACGCCCACACCCCGAGCTTCGTCGGCAGCCACGTGACCGGCTGGGACAACATGTTCGAAGGCATCGCCCGCTACTTCACCCTCAACTACATGGAAGACAAGGTCGTTGGCAGCAACGGCAAGGTCAACATCGTTCCGGGCTTCGAGACCTACCTGGGCAACTTCCGCGTCATCAAGCGCATGCTCAAGGAAATGGACGTCGACTACAGTTTCCTCTCCGACCCGGAAGAGGTGCTGGATACCCCGGCTGACGGTCAGTTCCGCATGTACGCCGGCGGCACCACCCAGGCCGAAATCAAGGACGCGCCGAACGCCACCACCACCCTGCTGCTGCAGCCGTGGCAGTTGGACAAGACCAAGAAGCTGGTCGAAGGCACCTGGAAGCACGAAGTACCCAAGCTGAGCATCCCGATGGGCCTGGACTGGACCGACGAATTCCTGATGAAGATCAGCGAAATCACCGGCCAGCCGATCCCGGCCAGCCTGGAAAAGGAGCGTGGTCGCCTGGTCGACATGATCACCGACTCGCACACCTGGCTGCACGGCAAGAAGTTTGCCATCTGGGGTGACCCGGACTTCGTCATGGGCCTGGCCAAGTTCCTGCTGGAGCTGGGTTGCGAGCCGACCCACATCCTCTGCAACAACGGCAGCAAGCGCTGGAAGAAGGCCCTGGATGCGATCCTGGAAGCTTCGCCGTACGGCAAGGACTGCACCGTCTACATCGGCAAGGACCTCTGGCACCTGCGCTCGCTGGTGTTCACCAACAAGCCGGACTTCATGATCGGCAACAGCTACGGCAAGTTCATCCAGCGCGACACCCTGCACAAGGGCAAGGAGTTCGAAGTCCCGCTGATCCGCCTCGGCTTCCCGATCTTCGACCGTCACCACCTGCACCGCCAGACCACCCTGGGCTACGAGGGTGCCATGCAGATGCTGACCACCATCGTCAACTCGGTGCTGGAGCGTCTGGACGAGGAAACCCGTGGCATGCAGACCACCGACTACAACTACGACCTGGTGCGCTGAGGTCGGTTGTCTGACTGTGGTACCGGCCGGGGCGGCGCTGTCCGCCCCGGCCTTTCCACTGGCGATCCGCACGCGTGGCGGCCCCACCGGCCGCCGCGCGCCGCCGACGCCAGCCACCTGTTCCTGGAGAACGTGCCATGCCCAGCGTCATGCTTCGTCACAACGCCAAAGGTCAGCTGACCTTCTACATCGCCAAGAAGGACCAGGAGGAAATCGTCACCGCGCTGGAGTTCGACAGCCCCGAGCGCTGGGGCGGCGAAGTCACCCTGGCTGACGGCTCCAGCTACTATCTCGAACCGCTTTCGGCACCGCCGAAGCTGCCGATCACCCTGCGCGCCAAGCGGGCCGGCGAGGCCTGAGCCATGGCCACGCCACCGCTGTCCAGGCCTGCGCAACTGCCGGGCCATCTGGCGCTGCGCATTGCCCTGGCGGCACGCGAGCTCAAGGACGTGGATACCGCGCGCCTGCTGCGCGCGTTGCTGGCGGTGACCGGCGAGCCGATTACCGAAGCCCGCCTGAGCAAGCTGCGCATGGCCCGTCTGCGTGCCGCGCTGCTGACTCCGGGGCCCAACGAGGCGCCGCAGCCGGAACTCACCGAGCGCCAGCTGCAGCGTGCCGTCGGCCTGCTCAAGGGCCGCGGCGTGCGCATGCCCGAAGAGCCGCTGCCGGTTGTACAGCCCTACCGCGACGGCGAGCTGCCCGACTCGGTGCGCATCGCCTGCGCCTCCAACAGCGGCGAGCGTCTGGACGGCAGCTTCGGCAGCTGCGCGCGCTTTCTGATCTACCAGATCTCGCCGCGCGAAAGCCGCCTGATCGACCTGCGCGAGCCCGGCCCCTGCAGCGAGGACGACGACCGCAACACCCGCCGTGCCGAACTGCTCCACGACTGCCAGCTGCTCTACACCCTCAGCATCGGCGGCCCGGCGGCGGCCAAGGTGATCCGCGCCGGGGTGCACCCGATCAAGCACGCCAGCGCGCAGCCGGCTCGCGAGATCGTCGAGGAGCTGCAGCGCGTGCTGGCGACCACGCCACCACCCTGGCTGGCCAAGGCGATGGGCGCCGAGCCAGGCCAGCGCGTGCGATTCACTTCCGATAGTTCAGGATGAGGACACAGCCATGATCAGCCAAGCCGTAATCGACGACGTCGTTCGCCGGGCCGAGGAGGGCGTGCTCGACGACGCCCTGCTCGCCAGCCTGCGCAGCGCCAACCCCGGCGTGCACTTCACCTGGTGCATGGACGACGACATCATGGTCAACGCCAAGCCGCTGGTCGAACGTCCGCGCTTCAACCTCTATCTGGTCAACTCCAGCGATCACTGCTCGGTGCTGAGCAACGACCCCGACGCCGCCTCCGGCATCGTCCTGGCCGAAGTCATCCCCGATTGAGGTGCGGCATGCTCGACGATCAAGGCCCAGACCACACCCCCATTGGCGATTGCCGCGAATGCCCCTTCCACCGCAGCCTGCTGCTGGCCGGCCGCTGTACCCCGGGCGATGCCTGCGTGGCGGTGGAGAGCGGCCGGCAGATCGACCGCTTCTTCCGCAACAACCCGCAGGTGGCCGGGCAGTACCTCGGCGACCCGTTCTGGGAGCGCCGCGCCATCGCCGTGCGCTACGCCCCGGTCGAGGCGCTCACGCCGCTGATCCGCGACAGCGACGAGGTGGTGCGCCGTGCGGTCGCCTATCGCCTGCCCCGTGAGCAGCTGGTCGCGCTGATGCAGGACGAAGACCGCGAAGTGCGCATCACCGTCGCCGACCGCCTGCCACTCGAACAGCTCGAACAGATGGCCGGCGACCGCGACTACCTGGTGCGCGCCTACGTGGTCCAGCGCATCGCCCCCGGCCGGCTGTTCCGCTTCATCCGCGACGAAGACCGCCAGGTGCGCAAGCTGGTCGCCAAGCGCCTGCCGGAAATGAGCCTGGGCCTGATGGCCCAGGACCCCGAACCGGAAGTGCGCCGCATCGTCGCCTCGCGGCTCAAGGGCGAGGACGTGATCGACATGCTCCACGACCCCGACTGGACCGTGCGCCTGGCGGCGGTGGAGAACGCGCCGCTGGAGGCGCTGCGGGTGCTGGATGAGCAGGACCCGGAGGTACGGCGGGCGATCGAGGAGCGGTTGGGGTAGGGCGGTCGGCAGACAAAATCGTATTTTCGCTTCAAGAACCGGGACGGCGATGGCTGTCCCGGTTTTCTTTTTTGGGGGCGCGCGATACCCTCGGTGCTTGTTGGATACCCCCGCAAGCAAGGGATTTGCAGTCATGGCGTATAAGCCACCTTCACACCCAGTGCCTTTCTCAAGGCCGCATACCAGAGCGGCTCCCTTCTCCTGTCTGGTGATGTTATTAACCAAACCTGTTCGGGGTGTTGTGAATATTGGTGTCTATTAATCGGTAGAGGATTTAACTAAGTGCGGCAGAATATAGAAGACTTGATCAATTGCTTTATTATCAATACTCTTAAGGCTACTCACCTTTTATACTCTAACAGCCTGTACGGCCATTTAATGGTGGTTATTTACTCGTCCATTGATTCCATGGGGCTACTGGATGCGCCAGCAAATCAAACTAGCGCTTCGGGTCAATCATTCAAGGATTGGGTAAATAAATACATGCTTACCTATCCCGGCCTTGAGTTTAACGAAGTCGATTTCTGGGCTGCTCGCTGCTCGGTTCTTCACACGTTTACTGCACAATCAGACCTTTCTAGTGCCGGCAAGGCAAGACAAATTCAGTACTGCTCGGGGCCAAAAGATAGCCCAATGGCTCTCGCCTTTTTCACTGCAACAAGGCAAATTGATAGTGGCGCTCATGTGCCCGCCCACATTGAAGATACATATCTGGCCTTCCTTGATGGCCTTGAAAAATTCGCCAGCGACCTTTTGGAAAACTGCAAGCGAAGCCAGTCTCATGAATCAAGGCTTCGCAATGTGTTACAACAGTTCGCGCTGTAAATCCTCTAATAAGTCGTTTAAGTCGATCCGCTAAAGCGGGCGGCTTAATTCCAGTTTTAGGCAAATTACGCAAGAGACTCGCATGCTTTTGATAACCGGAAACCCACCTGCTGCATATATAAACGAAAAGAAAATTAAACTAATTAGCCACAGCGAGATCCTTGAGAGCGAAGTCGAATGTGATCTTTCGGACTTGAAAGGCTTAAAGGCCTCCGAATTACCTGACCTATTAATTGCCAGCTTGAATATCAGTCAAGACCTCCTTATACCTAAGGCGAACAGATACTGCATATATAGAGCGGGCGAAGGTTACTCATTCTCTATTTCATTCGGAGAAGAAGAAGGTGTTTGGGGCGAAAAACTTTCTACCAAAGCTATGCACAGAGAAATTTCTGAACTGCTAACGATTAATGATTGCGGTGATAAAATTTCCTCCGAGTACGCTGATGGGGATATATTCATCTATGCCGACATTGCTAGTAACAATGAAGACTTATTTAATCTAATTTCAGAAAAGCTACAACTGGCAAAAGATCTTGTAGTTCAGGCGGAGTCTCGGCTGCTTGGATTTTACTGGAAACAGGAATTCGATGTTGTTGAGAGTGTATTTACGAAAGAATTAATAATCCCTCTGATGCAAAAGATGGGATTCCAGCATGTAAGATACAATCACGGAACCACAGAATTCGGTCGAGATGTTTTATTTAGTGAACTTGATCGCTTTGGAAATTCACGTAGATGCGCAGCACAAGTAAAGGTCGGAGACATCAGTGGTGGAGCAAACTCATTAATCGACACCATAATTGCGCAAATTGATGATGCCTTCTCAATGCCAGTGCAGGGGCCTGGACAGGCAAAAAACTATCACATATCTGAACTATTTATAATAATCAGCGGAAAAATAAGCGAAAATGCCGTCAGAAAAATAAATGAAAAAATTGATAAGAAATTAAGCGGAAGTGTGTTTTTTATTGATCGAGACGATATCGAGTGGTTGGCAAAAAAGTATTGGTCACTTTAGTGGTGCAGCCTAGCAACTGGTTAAAACCGTTCGCTTCGCTCACTCGGGGCCGGCTAAAGTCGTCCCCTTAACCAAACGTTAGCTATATGAATATGAGAAACTTACCTGGCGGCTGGATATACATTTTGCTTAGTTCTGCAGACTACAGTCGCTGCAAGATAGGCAAAACCATTAATAACCCTCTTGTTAGATATAGGCAGTTGCGCACAGGGGATCCATGTCTTGCGCTGGTTGTCGCCTACTACATACCAGAGCACCTCGGTAAAATTGAAAAATTCGAGTCAGGAATTCACTATGAATTTCAAGATTACAGAATAAACAACCATGAAGATAGTAAGTCAGAGTGGTTCAGGATTGATGCAGAGATAGCAGAGCAATACATTGACGGCATGCTGGAGGAATGGTGCAAGCAAAAGTTCGCCAGCCCCAGCAGAATTAACCTTGGAGTACTGACAAAAATGTATGAGTCAGATATCCAGGCACTCTTTGAGCCAGTCCCTCACGACCTAGAATTTGCCAGATTCCTGTCTGATGAGCCCTGACAACCTCTCAATGGCTAACAAATGGTTAAAATCGCTCGTAAAATAAGAAAGAAAGGGGACAGATTCTGAGGAATCCCCACAAAAAATCTTTACGAATCAAAAGGATAGGGCTTGAAGATGCCTGCATGGGCGGGCACGGTGGTTGTCGCCAAACATAGCCACCACACCCGTTCCCCATGCAGGCCGTCCAATTTTTACATACCGCGTTCGCTCAAGCACTGCCGACCATTCACGCTCGCCGCCTGACCGCACTCATGGCTTGCGTCAGCGCCTTGCTACAAGGTCAGCGCCTGACCCTGACGGCGCTGGGACGCTCGTTGCCGGGGCAGGCCTACCCCAAGCACGCCATCAAGCGTGTGGATCGCCTGCTCGGCAATCCGC
>NZ_FOXM01000037.1 GCF_900115715.1 Geopseudomonas sagittaria | reverse complement strand
ACCGAGGCATCGCCTCGCGCCTCCCTGCGAATGGATGGGTTGGAGGGTATCAGCCTCGGGGCGGGCCAGCAGCAGGTTTTTCTACAGCCTCAACGTTTGGTTAAAGGGCCGGCTTCAGCCGGTCCCAGTGAGTGAAGCGAACGGTTTGAACCAAGTGTTAGGAGGCGGCAGCAACGATCGAGAATTAATATTCAATGCCATTTTCTTTACACCATACCGAATAAGCAAATGCGCTCATTTTCTCAATATTTGGCAGCTCTCCGACCGCAACCTCTTGGAAAAAAGATAAGCAATG
This sequence comes from Geopseudomonas sagittaria, assembly GCF_900115715.1. GTDB lineage: Bacteria > Pseudomonadota > Gammaproteobacteria > Pseudomonadales > Pseudomonadaceae > Geopseudomonas > Geopseudomonas sagittaria. The sequence continues at coordinate 2,628 of NZ_FOXM01000037.1, read as the reverse complement.
TTGCCAGTCGGATTTCTCAGGGTTGTGTTCAATCCAGCACTCGTAACCAAACGTTCCGGCTGACAAACCACTGTCATTGTTAGCCGCGCGTAGGACTGCGTTAGCTACTTCCATGCCCCACGCAAGAGCCTCGCCTTCGGACTTGGCTTTAACGAATATTCCCGTCGAAGATTCGTAGTCCTCAACAACCCCATTTTTCCAAAGCGCATATGACTCTGGCTCGTGATATTGGAGGCCCACGAGGTACGTCTGCATATCTGCCTCCTAACGCCAGCAATAAACGGCGCCCTGACAAGGGCGTCCGGTGGAGGCCCATCGGGCCGTAACGAATTTAATTGCCTTGTTATAACATGGTCGCGTAAAGAACATCGCCATAACCCCACACCACTGTGCCTACAACAAGAAGTACCAAGGCCACCCACTGCAAAAAACCAAGGTATTTAATCTCCTCGAGTGTCAAAAACCCTGCAACTGTTTCCATCGTAGGCTCGCCCCTCATTTGCCTATGCAACCTCACCAAAATTAAGGCTTCTGTGATTGCGCAGATGACCGTCACGATTGAGCCACTTCTTTGAAACCACTGTGGGGCTGTGTTTTGCAGGGCCGATATAGAGTTCAGAAAATTTGCCCCAATACTGGTACTGGACACAATTAAGACGATTAGAGCTAAGGCTAGCCAAACCGGGTACCCAATTAATGCTTTTGGGGGAAGACCTTTACCAAATCCCTTCGGCCTGACCATTCTGACTCCCTGAGTTATAACGCTAAATTCAGCGGTAAAAAATGCGCAGCATATTTTATCCGCTGCAATTTCTTGTTAGTTCATCATTCCATTAGCCTGAACCAATCTCGGACAGTAAGCTTCAGCCTCACAACTTCATCTTCAGCCAGAGGACTACAATGCGCTATGGGTCCCCGCAAAAGATTTAGGCTGTTCATGACACGGTTGAACCCTTTTTGACTATTAAAAAGGTCGCCAAATTTTTCCCAATTTTTTCGCACAATCTCACCGAGCTCACCGAACGTGGTGTAATCCAATTCATTTTCTGATCTTTGAGTAAAAGCCGAATCGATTTCTCTCTGAATGTTGTCCTTCACATTTTTACGAGTTTGCTCAGGTATATCTGCTTTTTCCCACCAGTCATCACCCAGCTCTGAGAGTAGTTTTTCATTAATCATTTTTCTGATAGAAACTTCCAAGCAGTAGAATAATTCATAATGAACTGCCATTTCTCGGGCTTCCACACGAATTAAGTGCTGAAACTGCGGATAATATTCATCATCTTTTTCTTCTGACAAATGTATGTTTCTACCTAAATCTATTTTCAGATCTCGCTCAATATAATCAAGAGACCTTTCTGTCATCTGGTTCGAAATTGCGAATAGCTTTATCTTGTCTTCCATCATGATTTCTTCAGCAGGTTTTCTCGCAGGCTTTTGAAGATGGCATTGAAAACAGCTACATCATCAGTTTTAGGCAATACCAAGTTTATTGTATAGGAAAGACTTAAACCAAATTCCTCTGCAACACCAAGAGAGCCGTTCGTTTTCAGTCGCTCAGGAGATTCAGTCTCTTCATCTTCTGATGGTTTTTCGTGCACAATGTCGGAGGTGGAAACTTTGAAATCTGCGAAACCCTTTAATGCTTCAAATGTACCGACGACTGCTTGTACCGTTTTGTTACCTTTTTCTGATCCTGTCATTTCGACAATCAATCCCTCAAGATCAGATTTACTAAGACTATGTGCATATTCGTTTCGAGAGTATATGTCGGAGTATCCTTTTCGAATTGCTTCTGCCATGGCAGCTTTTGAAATTGCTTTATTGGTGTTCCTGAATTGCTTATAAAGATCTGTGGGACTGCCATCGCTTGAAAGAATTGCTATTTTCTTCGCTAACGGTATGAAGGCTTTAGCACTACCTCCGCTAAATCCAAGCTCAGTAGCCAAGTAGTCCTGTGTAAACCTGTCAGGTGTAGCGGCTACTTTTATTTTTTCCAGCACCTTTGCTACTAACCCAGTGGCGTTCATATAAGGAGGGTACGATTTTGCCATTACAATTTCCTCTTTGCTTTAAGGCAGGTTTCTAGAACTAACGTGCAAGCTCAGCCGACGGCAAAAAGCATAGCTTTTTGATGGTCGACTGGAGCGGGATGTTAGAGGGCATTACTCTCGCCACCCTATGGCAAAGTAGTGATCAACACAGAAAGCAACACCTTTCAGGCAAAGCTGTTGGCAACCAGATTGGGCGCAAACCTTGTTGTCTGTGCCTCCACGTGCTTTGAGAAGAAAGGCTTTTTGCGCCTCTACATCCTGAGTCTGCCAGTTGATACTGCTGCTTAGTTTTTTGGCAAAAGCGATATTGCCCTTATCCCATTCATCAACGCTCCAGAGTTGTCCGCATATTTGGCACTGGCAAAGTTTTACCCAGTTTCCGTGCTCAATTGTCGTAAGGCGGTCGAAGAAATCGGGTTGTGACTCAACCTTGATTAGTGCTTCCAATTGTGAGCAAAGGCACGGCATGGATTTGCCCTCTAACGAAGCTGTAGAAAAAACCCGAAAACACCACTGCCACCTCCCCGCGCCGCGATTTTTTGCGTGCGGCCGGGGTGGGTGATCAACAGGGTGT
>NZ_FOXM01000044.1 GCF_900115715.1 Geopseudomonas sagittaria | reverse complement strand
CGAAACCCCGACCAGCGTTAGCTGATCGGGGTTTCTGTATAGGTGCTTGACGATGACCTACTCTCACATGGAGAAGCTCCACACTACCATCGGCGATGCGTCGTTTCACTGCTGAGTTCGGGATGGGATCAGGTGGTTCCAACGCTCTATGGTCGTCAAGCAATTTGTTGGGGAATCGTTTTTAGTCGCTTCCCCTAATTGGGTATGTGATATCGGTGTATCTTCGGTAATTTCACGTGCTCTTGCAAGCTTTCGGCCTGTCACACGCAAACAACAAATTGTTTGGGTGTTATATGGTCAAGCCTCACGGGCAATTAGTACTGGTTAGCTCAACGCCTCACAACGCTTACACACCCAGCCTATCAACGTCGTAGTCTTCGACGGCCCTTCAGGGAGCTCAAGGCTCCAGTGAGATCTCATCTTGAGGCAAGTTTCCCGCTTAGATGCTTTCAGCGGTTATCTTTTCCGAACATAGCTACCCGGCAATGCCACTGGCGTGACAACCGGAACACCAGAGGTTCGTCCACTCCGGTCCTCTCGTACTAGGAGCAGCCCCTCTCAAATCTCAAACGTCCACGGCAGATAGGGACCGAACTGTCTCACGACGTTCTAAACCCAGCTCGCGTACCACTTTAAATGGCGAACAGCCATACCCTTGGGACCGGCTTCAGCCCCAGGATGTGATGAGCCGACATCGAGGTGCCAAACACCGCCGTCGATATGAACTCTTGGGCGGTATCAGCCTGTTATCCCCGGAGTACCTTTTATCCGTTGAGCGATGGCCCTTCCATACAGAACCACCGGATCACTAAGACCTACTTTCGTACCTGCTCGACGTGTCTGTCTCGCAGTCAAGCGCGCTTTTGCCTTTATACTCTACGCGTGATTTCCGACCACGCTGAGCGCACCTTCGTACTCCTCCGTTACTCTTTAGGAGGAGACCGCCCCAGTCAAACTACCCACCATACACTGTCCTCGATCCGGATAACGGACCAGAGTTAGAACCTCAAGGTTGCCAGGGTGGTATTTCAAGGTTGGCTCCACGCAGACTGGCGTCCACGCTTCAAAGCCTCCCACCTATCCTACACAAGCAAGCTCAAAGTCCAGTGCAAAGCTATAGTAAAGGTTCACGGGGTCTTTCCGTCTAGCCGCGGATACACTGCATCTTCACAGCGATTTCAATTTCACTGAGTCTCGGGTGGAGACAGCGCCGCCATCGTTACGCCATTCGTGCAGGTCGGAACTTACCCGACAAGGAATTTCGCTACCTTAGGACCGTTATAGTTACGGCCGCCGTTTACCGGGGCTTCGATCAAGAGCTTCGCTTTCGCTAACCCCATCAATTAACCTTCCGGCACCGGGCAGGCGTCACACCCTATACGTCCACTTTCGTGTTTGCAGAGTGCTGTGTTTTTAATAAACAGTCGCAGCGGCCTGGTATCTTCGACCGGCATGGGCTTACGTAGTAAATACTTCACCCTCACCGGCGCACCTTCTCCCGAAGTTACGGTGCCATTTTGCCTAGTTCCTTCACCCGAGTTCTCTCAAGCGCCTTGGTATTCTCTACCCAACCACCTGTGTCGGTTTGGGGTACGGTTCCTGGTTACCTGAAGCTTAGAAGCTTTTCCTGGAAGCATGGCATCAACCACTTCGTCATCTAAAAGACAACTCGTCATCAGTTCTCAGCCTTAGGATCCCGGATTTACCTAAGATCCCAGCCTACAACCTTAAACTTGGACAACCAACGCCAAGCTGGCCTAGCCTTCTCCGTCCCTCCATCGCAGTAACCAGAAGTACAGGAATATTAACCTGTTTCCCATCGACTACGCTCTTCAGCCTCGCCTTAGGGACCGACTAACCCTGCGTCGATTAACGTTGCGCAGGAACCCTTGGTCTTTCGGCGTGGGAGTTTTTCACTCCCATTGTCGTTACTCATGTCAGCATTCGCACTTCTGATACCTCCAGCCAGCTTCTCAACTGACCTTCACAGGCTTACAGAACGCTCCTCTACCGCACATCCAAAGGATGCACCCGTAGCTTCGGTGTATGGTTTGAGCCCCGTTACATCTTCCGCGCAGGCCGACTCGACTAGTGAGCTATTACGCTTTCTTTAAAGGGTGGCTGCTTCTAAGCCAACCTCCTAGCTGTCTAAGCCTTCCCACATCGTTTACCACTTAACCATAACTTTGGGACCTTAGCTGACGGTCTGGGTTGTTTCCCTTTTCACGACGGACGTTAGCACCCGCCGTGTGTCTCCCACGCTCGCACTTCCAGGTATTCGGAGTTTGCATCGGTTTGGTAAGTCGGGATGACCCCCTAGCCGAAACAGTGCTCTACCCCCTGGAGTGATACGTGAGGCGCTACCTAAATAGCTTTCGAGGAGAACCAGCTATCTCCGAGCTTGATTAGCCTTTCACTCCTATCCACAAGTCATCCCCTGCCTTTTCAACGGAAGTGGGTTCGGTCCTCCAGTCAGTGTTACCTAACCTTCAACCTGCTCATGGATAGATCGCCCGGTTTCGGGTCTATACCCAGCGACTAAACGCCCTATTAAGACTCGCTTTCGCTACGCCTCCCCTAAACGGTTAAGCTCGCCACTGAATATAAGTCGCTGACCCATTATACAAAAGGTACGCAGTCACCCAACAAAGTGGGCTCCCACTGCTTGTACGCATACGGTTTCAGGTTCTATTTCACTCCCCTCTCCGGGGTTCTTTTCGCCTTTCCCTCACGGTACTGGTTCACTATCGGTCAGTCAGTAGTATTTAGCCTTGGAGGATGGTCCCCCCATATTCAGACAAAGTTTCTCGTGCTCCGTCCTACTCGATTTCACTTCAAGGATTCTTTCGTGTACGGGGCTATCACCCACTATGGCGGCACTTTCCAGAGCCTTCCACTAAAATCCAAGAAGCTTAAGGGCTAATCCCCGTTCGCTCGCCACTACTAAGGGAATCTCGGTTGATTTCTATTCCTCAGGGTACTTAGATGTTTCAGTTCCCCTGGTTCGCCTCTTGCACCTATGTATTCAGTACAAGATACCCAGCTTGTGCTGGGTGGGTTCCCCCATTCAGAGATCTCCGGATCAAAGTCTGTTTGCCGACTCCCCGAAGCTTTTCGCAGGCTACCACGTCTTTCATCGCCTCTGACTGCCAAGGCATCCACCGTATGCGCTTATTCACTTGACCATATAACCCCAAGCAATCTGGTTATATTCGTGTAAATACGACATTCGCCGAAAACTTGCGCTTGAACTCGCAAATTTACCTTGACTTGATTAGCCGCCAGTGAAAACGACTAACCAGTCTACTTCTATCACATACCCAAATTTTTAAAGAACAGTCTGATACAAAGACCAGAAATCAATGTTTCACCCTCCACATCTGCCTTGCGGCACCGGGCGGTAAACACTCATTTCTGAGCTTTCGGCGATTTTCGTCTTGGGAGTGGTGGAGCCAAGGAGGATCGAACTCCTGACCTCCTGCGTGCAAAGCAGGCGCTCTCCCAGCTGAGCTATGGCCCCATCAATTTTGACCGGCCTGCGCACCACGACAATTGGTGGGTCTGGGCAGATTCGAACTGCCGACCTCACCCTTATCAGGGGTGCGCTCTAACCAACTGAGCTACAGACCCAATCGCCTTTCATCAGTGAATCAAGCAATTCGTGTGGGAACTTATGAGGAAGCTGAAGTCTTCGATTAAGGAGGTGATCCAGCCGCAGGTTCCCCTACGGCTACCTTGTTACGACTTCACCCCAGTCATGAATCACTCCGTGGTAACCGTCCCCCCGAAGGTTAGACTAGCTACTTCTGGAGCAACCCACTCCCATGGTGTGACGGGCGGTGTGTACAAGGCCCGGGAACGTATTCACCGTGACATTCTGATTCACGATTACTAGCGATTCCGACTTCACGCAGTCGAGTTGCAGACTGCGATCCGGACTACGATCGGTTTTGTGAGATTAGCTCCACCTCGCGGTTTGGCAACCCTCTGTACCGACCATTGTAGCACGTGTGTAGCCCTGGCCGTAAGGGCCATGATGACTTGACGTCATCCCCACCTTCCTCCGGTTTGTCACCGGCAGTCTCCTTAGAGTGCCCACCATTACGTGCTGGTAACTAAGGACAAGGGTTGCGCTCGTTACGGGACTTAACCCAACATCTCACGACACGAGCTGACGACAGCCATGCAGCACCTGTGTCTGAGTTCCCGAAGGCACCAATCCATCTCTGGAAAGTTCTCAGCATGTCAAGGCCAGGTAAGGTTCTTCGCGTTGCTTCGAATTAAACCACATGCTCCACCGCTTGTGCGGGCCCCCGTCAATTCATTTGAGTTTTAACCTTGCGGCCGTACTCCCCAGGCGGTCAACTTATCGCGTTAGCTTCGTTACTAAGTCCTCAAGGAACCCAACAACTAGTTGACATCGTTTACGGCGTGGACTACCAGGGTATCTAATCCTGTTTGCTCCCCACGCTTTCGCACCTCAGTGTCAGTATTAGTCCAGGTGGTCGCCTTCGCCACTGGTGTTCCTTCCTATATCTACGCATTTCACCGCTACACAGGAAATTCCACCACCCTCTACCATACTCTAGCCCAGTAGTTTTGGATGCAGTTCCCAGGTTGAGCCCGGGGCTTTCACATCCAACTTGCTGAACCACCTACGCGCGCTTTACGCCCAGTAATTCCGATTAACGCTTGCACCCTTCGTATTACCGCGGCTGCTGGCACGAAGTTAGCCGGTGCTTATTCTGCTGGTAACGTCAAAGCAGCAAGGTATTAACTTACTGCCCTTCCTCCCAGCTTAAAGTGCTTTACAATCCGAAGACCTTCTTCACACACGCGGCATGGCTGGATCAGGCTTTCGCCCATTGTCCAATATTCCCCACTGCTGCCTCCCGTAGGAGTCTGGACCGTGTCTCAGTTCCAGTGTGACTGATCATCCTCTCAGACCAGTTACGGATCGTCGCCTTGGTGAGCCTTTACCCCACCAACTAGCTAATCCGACCTAGGCTCATCCGATAGCGCAAGGCCCGAAGGTCCCCTGCTTTCTCCCGTAGGACGTATGCGGTATTAGCGTTCCTTTCGAAACGTTGTCCCCCACTATCGGGCAGATTCCTAGGCATTACTCACCCGTCCGCCGCTGAATCAGGTAGCAAGCTACCCTCATCCGCTCGACTTGCATGTGTTAGGCCTGCCGCCAGCGTTCAATCTGAGCCATGATCAAACTCTTCAGTTCACATCATTGCGGGTTTTGAGAAAACCCTAAACTTGGCTCAGCAATCGCAAATAAACTCATGAATTCACGAGACTACTTGTGACGCTGATAATCTTGCGACCATCAGTCTTATCTCACAAGCACCCACACGAATTGCTTGATTCAACTTGTTAAAGAGCGTTTCGATCAAGTCTTTCGTCTCAACCGAGGCCGCGAATTCTACAGCAGCCTTGCAACCTGTCAAGCGTTTTTCGAAATTTTCTTTTCTACTCAACCACTTGCGTAACTCTTCCGCTGAGACAACCCGGGGGCC
>NZ_FOXM01000006.1 GCF_900115715.1 Geopseudomonas sagittaria | reverse complement strand
GGGTAGATCTCGACGCCCAGATTCTCGGCCTGCTGGGCCAGCCAGCGGCACAGGTTGCCCAGCGAGATGATGTAGTTGCCTTCGTTGTGCATGGTCTTCGGCACAAGGAAGTCGGGGATCTTGCTGGCGGCCTCGCTGCTCTTCAGCAGGTAGATGTCGTCGCGTTTCACCGGGGTATGCAGCGGGGCGCCGAGGGCCTTCCAGTCGGGGAACAGCTCATTGAGCGCGCGCGGCTCGAACACCGCGCCGGAGAGGATGTGGGCGCCGACTTCGGAGCCTTTTTCCACCACGCAGACGCTGAGCTCCTGGCCGGCTTCGGCGGCCTTCTGCTTCAGGCGGCAGGCGGCGGAAAGTCCGGCAGGACCGGCGCCGACGATGACCACGTCGAATTCCATGTATTCGCGTTGCATTTCGTGACCTCAAATTTCTTCGCAGAAAACCGGCAGGCAGGAAAATGGGCAACCCGTGGGTTGCCCATGTCCTCGAGTGCACGCTGAGTGCCGGCGGCAACAATAGTTGCTGGTGCCGCCTGGCGAATCAGCCAAGCAGACTAGACAGCTCCGGCACGGCCTCGAACAGGTCGGCGACCAGGCCGTAGTCGGCCACCTGGAAGATCGGCGCCTCCTCGTCCTTGTTGATCGCCACGATCACCTTGGAGTCCTTCATGCCGGCCAGGTGCTGGATGGCGCCGCTGATGCCGACGGCGATGTACAGCTGCGGCGCGACTATCTTGCCGGTCTGGCCGACCTGCATGTCGTTGGGCACGAAGCCGGCGTCCACCGCGGCGCGCGAGGCACCCACGGCGGCGCCAAGCTTGTCGGCCAGGCCGTAGAGCAGCTGGAAGTTGTCGCCGTTCTGCAGGCCGCGGCCGCCGGAGATCACCACCTTGGCGGCGGTCAGCTCGGGACGCTCGGACTTGGCCAGCTCCTCGCCGACGAAGCTGGAGATGCCGGCATTGCAGGCGGCGCCGACGGCTTCGATGGCGGCGCTGCCACCCGCGGCGGCCACGGCGTCGAAGCCGGTGCTGCGCACGGTGATCACCTTGACGCTGGCCGAAGACTGCACGGTGGCGATGGCGTTGCCGGCGTAGATCGGCCGCTGGAAGGTGTCGGCCGAGACGACCTTGACGATCTCGGAGATCTGCTCGACGTCGAGCAGGGCGGCGACGCGCGGCAGGTAGTTCTTGCCGTTGGTGGTGGCCGGCGCCAGCACGTGGCTGTAGGCACCACGAGCCAGCTCGACGATCAGCGGCGCGACGTTCTCCGGCAGCTGGTGGGCGAAGGCGGCGTTGTCGGCGAGCAGCACCTTGGCGACGCCGGCGACCTGGGCGGCGGCTTCGGCCACCGCGCCGCAGCCTTGGCCGGCGACCAGCAGGTGGATGTCGCCGCCGATCTGGGCTGCGGCAGCCACGGTGTTGAGGGTGGCGGCAGCCAGGGCACTGTTGTTGTGTTCAGCGATTACCAGGATTGCCATCTCAGATCACCTTCGCTTCGTTCTTCAGTTTCTCGACCAGCTCGGCCACCGACTTGACCTTGATGCCGGCGCTGCGCGCGGCTGGGGCCTCGACCTTGAGCATCTTCACCGTGGAGGCGGTGGATACGCCGAGCGCATCCGGCGTGACGGTCTCCAGCGGCTTCTTCTTGGCTTTCATGATGTTGGGCAAGGAGGCGTAGCGCGGCTCGTTGAGGCGCAGGTCGGTGGTGACGATGGCCGGGAGGTTGAGGGCCACGGTCTGCAGGCCGCCGTCGATCTCGCGGGTGACGGTGGCGTTGCCATCGGCGACCTCGACCTTGGAGGCGAAGGTGCCCTGGGCGAAGCCGGTGAGGGCGCCGAGCATCTGCCCGGTCTGGTTGTTGTCGGTGTCGATGGCCTGCTTGCCGAGGATGACCAGCTGCGGCTGCTCCTTGTCCACGACGGCCTTGAGCAGCTTGGCCACGGCCAGCGAGCCCAGCTCGTCATTGGACTCGACCAGCACGGCGCGGTCGGCGCCGAGGGCCAGCGCGGTACGCAGCTGCTCCTGGGCGGTGGCCGGGCCGATGGAGACCACGACGATCTCGCTGGCGATGCCCTTTTCCTTGAGGCGCACGGCTTCTTCCACGGCGATCTCGCAGAAGGGGTTCATCGCCATCTTGACGTTGGCCAGGTCGACGCCGCTGTTGTCCGCCTTGACGCGGACCTTGACGTTGTAATCGACCACGCGCTTTACCGCGACCAGTACTTTCATGGACGTGTCCTCTCTCAGATGCGCTCGAAGATCGCGGCGATGCCCTGACCGCCGCCGATGCACATGGTCACCAGGGCGTAGCGGCCGCCGATGCGCTGCAGTTCGTGAAGGGCCTTGAGGGTGATGATCGCGCCGGTGGCGCCGATCGGGTGGCCGAGGGAGATGCCCGAGCCGTTGGGGTTGACCTTGGCCGGGTCGAGGCCCAGCTCCTGGATGACCGCGCAGGCCTGGGCGGCGAAGGCCTCGTTGGCCTCGACCACGTCCAGGTCGGCCACGCTCAGGCCGGCGCGCTCGAGGGCCAGCTTGGTCGCCGGCACCGGGCCGATGCCCATGTGCAGCGGATCGACCCCGGCCAGGGCGTAGGACACCAGGCGGGCCATCGGCTTGAGGCCGCGGCGCTCGGCGGTGGCGCGCTCCATCAGCACCACGGCGGCGGCGCCGTCATTGAGGCTGGAGGCGTTGCCGGCGGTGACGCTGCCGTCGTTGCGCTCGAAGGCCGGCTTGAGCTTGCTCAGCTCCTCGAGGGTCAGGTTGTCGCGCACGTGCTCGTCGGTGTCGAACACCACTTCGCCGCGGCGGGTCTTCAGGGTGATCGGCAGGATCTGCTCCTTGAAGCGGCCTTCCTCGATGGCCTGGGCGGCGCGGCGATGGGATTCCACGGCCAGCGCGTCCTGAGCCTCGCGGGAGATGTTGTAGGTGCGGCGCACGTTCTCGGCGGTGATGCCCATGTGCACCTTGTGCAGCGGGTCGGTGAGGGCGCCGATCATCATGTCGGTCATGCCGGTGTCGCCCATCCGCGCGCCGAAGCGCATCGCCGAGGAGGAGTAGGGCGCGCGGCTCATGCAGTCGGCACCGCCGGCGACGGCGATGTCGGCGTCGCCGAGCAGGATGCCTTGGGCGGCGCTGACGATGGCCTGCAGTCCCGAACCGCACAGGCGGTTCACGGTCAGGGCGGTGGAGTGCTCGCTGACGCCGCTCTTCAGGGCGACCACGCGGGAGATGTACATGTCGACCGGCTCGGTATGGATGACGTTGCCGAACACCACCTGGCCGACCTCGTCACCGTTCACCTGGGCGCGTTGCAGGGCTTCGCGGGCGACCATGGCGCCCAGATCGCTGGGGGAGAAGTCCTTCAGGCTGCCGCCGAAGTCGCCGATGGCCGTACGGGCACCGCTGACGATGACTACTTCACGCTGATTCATGGGGGTTACCTCTGCTTAAAGTCTGAAATTGGCTGATTAGTCTTTGCTGATGCGGGTCTTGCCGGCGGCGACCAGTTGCTCGAGCAAGGCCGCGGGCTTGAACCACTGCTCGCCGTAGGCGCCGAGCAGCGCGCGGTACTGGTTGATGCCGGCCAGCACGTGGTCGAGCCCCAGTTGCCCGGCGTAGTGCAGCGGCCCACCCAGCCAGGTGGGGAAGCCGTAGCCGCAGGTCCATACCAGGTCGATGTCGCCGGCGCGCAGGGCGATGCCCTCGTCGAGGATCTGGATGCCTTCGTTGATCAGCATGAACAGGCAGCGATCGTGGATTTCCTGGTCGCTGATGACGCGGCGCTGGATGCCCAGTTCGGCGGCCAAGCGCTCGGCCATGGCCAGCACTTCCGGATCGTCGTGGCGCTCGCGGCCTTCGTAGATGTACATGCCGCGGCCGGTCTTCTGGCCATAGCGGCCGAGGGCGTACAGCTCGTCGGCCAGGCGGTAGTAGCTGGGATCGCAGGCCAGCGCCTCGCGCAGCGGAGTGCGGATCAGGTAGCCCACGTCGATGCCGACTAGGTCGTACATGCTCAGCACGCCCATGTTCAGCCCGAGGTCGGTGAGCACGCGGTCGATCTGCGCCGGGGTGGCGCCTTCCAGCAGTAGGCGATGGGCCTCGCGGGCGTAGGGCTCGAGCATGCGGTTGCCGATGAAGCCGTAGCACACGCCGGAGACCACCGGCAGCTTGCCGATCTGCTTGCCCAGCTTGAGCGCGGTGGCCAGCACGTCCAACGCGGTCTCCTTGCCACGCACCACTTCCAGCAGGCGCATGACGTTGGCCGGGCTGAAGAAGTGCAGGCCGATCACGTCCTGCGGGCGGCGGGTGAAGGCGGCGATCTGGTCGACGTCAAGGGTCGAGGTGTTGGTGGCGAGGATGGCGCCGGGCTTGCAGATCTCGTCGAGGGTGACGAACACCTGACGCTTGACCTCCATGCTCTCGAACACCGCCTCGATCACCAGGTCGGCGTCGGCCAGATCGGCGTAGTCGAGGGTGCCGGCCAGCAGGGCCATGCGCTGCTCGACCTGCTCCTGGGTCAGCTTGCCGCGCTTGGCGCTGATCTCGTAGTTCTTGCGAATCTGCGCCAGGCCGCGATCCAGCGCCTCGCGCTTCTGCTCGAGCAGCACCACCGGCATGCCGATGTTGGCGAAGTTCATGGCGATGCCGCCGCCCATGGTGCCGGCGCCGATCACCGCGACCTTGCCGATCGGGCGCAGCGGCAGCGAGGCGTCGATGCCCGGCACCTTGCCGGCCTCGCGCTCGGCGAAGAACAGGTGGCGCAGGGCCTGGAACTGCGGCGAGTCCATGGCCTCCAGGAACAGCTCCTGCTCGCGGGCCAGACCCACGTCCAGCGGCTGCTCGCAGGCGATGCGCACCGCCTCCAGGGCCAGGTGCGGGGCGAGCTGGCCCTTCCACTGGCCGCTCTTTTTGGCGGTGTAGTCGACGAAGAAGTTGTCCGGCAGGGCGACGCCCGGCTCCGCATGGGGGTAGGCCGGTTGCGCCGGGGCGCCCGCCTGCAGCAGTTCGCGGGCATAGGCGCGGGCGGCGTCGAGCAGCTCGTCGGCGGAGTCGGCCAGGTGGTCGGCCAGGCCCAGCTCAAGGGCGCGTTCGGCGTGCAGCGGCTGGCCGGCGAGGATGGTTTCCAGGGCGGCCTCGGCGCCGATCAGACGCGGCAGGCGCTGGGTGCCGCCGGCGCCGGGCAGCAGGCCGAGGGTGATTTCCGGGAAGCCGAGGCGCGCCTTCGGCTCGCTGATGCGGTAGCCGCAGGCCATGGCCAGCTCCAGGCCGCCGCCGAGGGCCAGGCCACCGATGGCGGCGACCATCGGCTTGCTGCTGCCGGCCAGCTCGATGAGCAGCTGGGGCAGGGCTGGGGCGTCGAAGGCGGCGCCGCCGAACTCGGCGATGTCGGCGCCGGCGCAGAATGGCAGGCCGCGGCCGTAGACGACCAGGGCCTTGACCGCCGGATCGGAGCTGGCCTGGCGGAAGGCGGCCTGCAGCTCCTGGCGCAGGGTGAGGCCGAGGGCGTTGACCGGGGCGCGCGACAGGCCGATCAGGGCCAGTTCGTTGTCCAGGGAATAGTCGATCAGGGTGTACATGGCAGTTCCCTTGGTTGTTGTTATGCCGGGAGAAGGGTTGCCGGATTTTTAGCAAGCCACCAGCGCGGTTCGCTTCGAACCGCGGGTGGATTTACGGGTGGAGTCTGGCGGAGAGGGGAGGTGGAGTTGTCGGCGTAGCCGCGCCTGGTCAGTCGAGCAGGCGCAGCTCGCGCGCGGCGCGCAGGGCGGTGTCGCGGTCGGAGACGTCCAGCTTGCGAAAGAGATTGTTGATGTGGGTCTTCACCGTGCTGAGGCTGACGAACAGGCCGTCGGCGAGCTGCTGGTTGGTCTGGCCGCGGGCCATCCGGCGCAGCACGTCCAGTTCGCGGCGGGTAAGCGGTTCGAGCAGCGGGGTTGTCTTGCTTTCGCCGCCGCCGAGTCTGGCCAGCAACAGCTCGAGCTGCTCGCGGGCCGGGAGCGGGCGCTCCAGCCCCGCCTGGCGGCGCACTGGCGGCTGCAGCAACTGGCGGAACAGTTCGGCCAGTTCGCGGCCCTCGTGGTGCAGCAACTGGCCGAAGCCGTGCGCGGCGGCCAGTTGCAGGGCTTCGTCCAGGCAGGTCAGGGCGGCGTTCTGCTCGCCGCGGTCGCGCTGCAGGGCGGCGTCGAGCAGCCACAGGTCGAGCTGCAGGCGATGGTTGTGCTCCGCCTCGGCCTGCTCGCGCAGGTTGGCGAGGATCTGCCGGGCCACCGCCGGCTGGCCGAGGTGGCGCTGCACCCAGGCGTAGGCCAGCCATTCGTCCGGCATCAGGTCCTCGCCGTAGTGGCGCTGGCACCAGTGCCACTCCTGCAGCCAGGCGAGGATGAAGTCCTGGTCGCGCTCGCGCACCGCCAGGCGCGCGCGCCAGGCGCCGGCCAGCCGATACAGGCCGAACTGGCGGAACTGGCGAGCCAGGCGGCGCGCCTCGTCCCAGCGCGCCAGCGCCTTGCCCGCTTCGCCCATGGCATCGTACAGGCAGGCCTTGTGGTGCAGCACCTGCACCAGCGCGGCCGAGTGGGGGAAGCCGAGCGCCAGGGTTTCCGCCTTGGCCAGGCGCTGCCGGGCCTGCTCCAGATGGCCCTGCTGAACGAACACCAGGCCCAGGCCGAGGTGGTGGAACAGCTCGTAGAAGTTGCGCGAGGCGGTGGCCGGCGACTGGCTCTCCAGGGCCAGGAAGCGGCGCAGGGCCGCCAGGCTGTCACCCTCGGCCAGCTCGATCTGTCCCAGCAGCAGGTGAGGAATGTTGGCAAAGCCGCTGAAACCGAATTCGTCGAATTCGCCCAGTGCCTGTTCGACGTCCCGGCGGGCGGCGGCGAGCTGGCCCAGCTCGAACAGGCAGCGCGCCCGGTTGAAGCGCAGCACCGAGCCGGCGGCATTGCGCTGCGGGTAGCGCTGCAGCTTCTGGCCGGCCAGCTCGATGCCGTGACGCAGGTTGCCGCCGAGGAGCGCCAGCAGGGTGCGCAGATAGGCGATGGTCTGCTGCACCCTTTCCGGGTTGCGTTGCACGCCCTGGCGCTGCAGCAGCCGCAGGCGCTGGATGCAGGCCTTGGAGCGGGCGATGTCGTTGGTGACCATGACGATCGAGGCTTCGCTGATTGCCAGGGTGAAGTGGTCACTGCCGGTCTGGCCGTTCACCTCGACCTGGCCGAGCAGGTCCACCAGCGCGTTGACCTGGCCGTCGCGCAACAGGTCGAAGGTGTGGCGCTCGGCGGTGGCCAGCACCGCATTGAAGTCGCGGGCGCGGCCGTACTGGTGGATTGCCTCCGAGTAACGGTGCTGCTCGAGCAGCCAGGCCGCTGCCCGCTGGTGCAGCTGCTGCAGCAATTGTGGGTCGCGCTGTTGCAGGTGCTGGTAGAGGACCTCGCGCAGCACCCGGTGGTAGCGGTACTCCACACGCTCGCCGGCGCGCTGCTCGATGAACAGGTCGCGGCGCTGCGCCTGGCGAATCAGCCGCTCGGCATCCGCCCGCTCGCCGAGCAGGTTGGCCAGCGCCGGGTCGAAGGTCTGCACCACAGCGGTCCGCTCGAGGAAGGCCAGCAGCTCCTCGGGAAGCCGGGCGAGTACCTCCTCGCAGAGAAAATCGGTCACATAGGCATAGGCCTGACGGGTAACCCCGCGTAGCAGTTCGGGTTGCGGGCTGGCGGGGGCCTGCTCACGGTAGGCGGTGAACCAGAACAGCAGGCCGGTGATCCAGCCCTCACTGCCGGCGCGCAGCTGGTAGAGCGCGTCGGAGTCCAGCTTGGCGCCGCGGTCGCTGGCCAGCTGGCGGATCTCCTCGCTGTCCACGGCCAGCTCGCGGGCATCGATGACGGCCAGGCGCTCGTCTCGACGCAGGTGGTTGAGGGCCAGCTCCGGGGCTCCCTCGCTGGCGGCCATCACCTTCAGGCCGGGCGGCCCGAAGCGCAGCAGCTGTTCGAGGTAGCGGCGGGAGCGTTCGGCGCGCAGCAGGTGCAGGTCGTCGAGAAACAGGGTGAAACCGTCGTCCTGCTGTTCCAGGCGCTGCAGCACGGCGCTCCACAGGCGGGCCTCGTCGGCCGGCAGCAGGCTGTGCTCGGGCGCGGGCAGACCCAGTGCGCGGCTCAGGTGCAGGAGCAGGTGCAGCGGCTGGTTGTCGGCCTGATCCAGGCGATACCAGGCCCAGGGCGTGTGCAGGCGGGTGGCGTATTGGGCGAGCAGGGTGCTCTTGCCATAGCCCAGCGGCGCGCTGAGCAAAACCAGCCGGCAGCCGCGAGCGGCGGCGTCCTGCAGCTGCAGCAGCAGACGCGGGCGGGCGAGGACCTTGTCGGGCAGGCTCAAGGGGCGAAGCTGGCTCGGGTTGACGAGGGGGGAGGCCATCGGGGTTCTTCAGTTGTTCTTAACGGCATGTCTCGTGAAAGTAGCAGATCCGTACCATGGAGGCTCTATCACGGGGCCGTCCCCGACCGGTACTCGAAACGAGCGCCGGTCGGGGGCAGGGGATCAGACCGCTATGGCCGGAATGACGGCATTGGCAGCCGCATCCTGGTACTCGGCGATCCGGTCGAAGGACAGGTAGCGATAGATGTCGGCAGCCATGCTGTCGATGTTCTTCGCGTATTCCATGTACTCCTCGACGGTCGGCAGCTTGCCGAGGATGGAGGCCACAGAGGCCAGTTCGGCCGACGCGAGGAACACGTTGGTGGAATCGCCCAGGCGATTCGGGAAGTTGCGGGTCGAGGTGGAGACCACGGTCGAGCCGGCCTGCACGCGCGCCTGGTTGCCCATGCACAGCGAGCAGCCCGGCATTTCCATGCGCGCGCCAGCCTTGCCGTAGATGCCGTAGTAGCCTTCTTCGGTCAGCTGGTGGGCGTCCATCTTGGTCGGCGGAGCCAGCCACAGACGGGTCGGGATGCCGCCCTTGACCTTGTCCAGCAGCTTGCCGGCGGCGCGGAAGTGACCGATGTTGGTCATGCACGAACCGATGAACACTTCGTCGATCTGCTGACCGGCAACGGTGGACAGCAGGCGGGCATCGTCCGGGTCGTTCGGCGCGCAGAGAACCGGCTCGGTCACTTCGGACAGGTCGATCTCGATCACGGCCGCGTATTCGGCGTCGTTGTCGGCTTTCAGCAGCTTCGGATCGGCCAGCCAGGCTTCCATCGCCTGGGCACGACGCTCCAGGGTGCGGGCATCGCCGTAGCCTTCGCCGATCATCCAGCGCAGCATGGTGATGTTCGAGCGCAGGTATTCGGCGATGGCGTCTTCCGGCAGCTTGATGGCGCAACCGGCAGCGGAACGCTCGGCGGAGGCGTCGGACAGCTCGAAGGCTTGCTCGACGGTCAGACCTTCCAGGCCTTCGATCTCGAGGATGCGGCCGGAGAAGATGTTCTTCTTGCCCTTCTTCTCGACGGTCAGCAGGCCAGCCTGGATCGCGTAGTAGGGGATGGCATGCACCAGGTCACGCAGGGTGATACCCGGCTGCAGCTTGCCCTTGAAGCGCACCAGCACGGACTCCGGCATGTCCAGCGGCATCACGCCGGTGGCGGCGGCGAAGGCCACCAGGCCGGAACCGGCCGGGAAGGAGATGCCGATCGGGAAGCGGGTGTGCGAGTCGCCACCGGTGCCGACGGTGTCCGGCAGCAGCATGCGGTTCAGCCAGCTGTGGATGATGCCGTCGCCGGGCTTGAGCGCGACGCCGCCACGATTGCGCATGAAGTCCGGCAGGGTGTGGTGAGTCTTGACGTCCACCGGCTTCGGATAGGCGGCGGTGTGGCAGAAGGACTGCATCACCAGGTCGGCGGAGAAGCCCAGGCAGGCCAGGTCCTTCAGCTCGTCGCGGGTCATCGGGCCGGTGGTGTCCTGGGAGCCGACGGTGGTCATCTTCGGCTCACAGTAGGTGCCCGGACGGATACCTTCGACGCCGCAGGCGCGGCCGACCATCTTCTGCGCCAGGGTGAAGCCCTTGCCGCTGTCGGCTGGCGCTTGCGGTTTGTGGAACAGGGTGGACGGCGCCAGACCCAGCTCGGTACGGGCCTTCTCGGTCAGGCCGCGACCGATGATCAGCGGGATACGGCCGCCGGCGCGCACTTCGTCGAGCAAAACCTCGGTCTTCAGCTCGAAGCTGGCCAGCACTTCCTCGGAGCCGTGCTTGCAGACCTTGCCGGCGTAGGGGTAGACGTCGATCACGTCGCCCATGTTGAGGTTGGCGACGTCGAACTCGATCGGCAGGGCGCCGGCGTCTTCCATGGTGTTGTAGAAGATCGGCGCGATCTTGTTGCCGAAGCAGAAGCCACCGGCGCGCTTGTTCGGCACGAACGGGATGTCGTCACCGAAGAACCACAGCACCGAGTTGGTGGCGGACTTGCGCGAGGAACCGGTGCCGACCACGTCGCCGACGTAGGCGACCGGGAAACCCTTGGCCTTGACCGCTTCGATCTGCTTGAGCGGGCCAACGGAGCCCGGCTGCTCCGGCTCGATGCCGTCGCGGGCCATCTTCAGCATGGCCAGGGCGTGCAGCGGGATGTCGGGGCGCGACCAGGCGTCCGGAGCGGGGGACAGGTCGTCGGTGTTGGTTTCGCCGGGGACCTTGAACACGGCCAGGCTGATCTTCTCGGCCAGGGCCGGGCGGGCGGTGAACCACTCGCCCTCGGCCCAGGACTGCAGCACGGCCTGGGCGGCGGCGTTGCCCTGCTTGGCGCGCTCGGCGACGTCGTGGAAGGCGTCGAACATCAGCAGGGTGTGCTTGAGCTGTTCGGCGGCGGCGTTGGCCAGCTCGGCGTCATCCAGCAGCTCGACCAGGGTGGCGATGTTGTAGCCGCCCTGCATGGTGCCCAGCAGCTCGACGGCGCGGGTGTTGGACAGCAGCGGGGAGGTGGCTTCGCCCTTGGCCAGGGCGGTCAGGAAGCCGGCCTTGACGTAGGCGGCCTCGTCCACGCCAGCGGGAACGCGGTGGGTGATCAGGTCGACCAAGACCTGTTCTTCGCCAGCCGGCGGATTCTTCAGCAGCTCGACCAGCGCAGTGGTCTGCTCGGCGTTCAGGGCCAGGGGCGGCAGGCCCTGCTGGGCGCGTTCTTCCAGGTGTTGGCGATAACTTGCGAGCAAGGGGGTATCTCCAGTCATATCGGTGGCAGGGGCGAGGACAGCGGACAAAAAAATGGGAGCAGTACCGGGAAAGCGAGGGTGACCAGCCTCTCTCCCGGTACTGCTCCCATAAAACGGTTACTTAGCGCTGGGCCAGAGCCGGCACGGCGCGCGGCTCGACGCCGGTGTACTCGGCGCTCGGGCGGATGATGCGATTGTTGGCGCGCTGCTCGAACACGTGGGACGCCCAGCCGGTGACCCGCGAGCAGACGAAGATCGGGGTGAACAGCTTGGTCGGGATACCCATGAAGCGGTAGGCCGAGGCGTGGTAGAAGTCGGCGTTGGGGAACAGCTTCTTCTGCTCCCACATCACCTGGTCGATGGCCTCGGAGACCGGGAAGATCACCGTGTCACCGACTTCCTCGGCGAGCTGCTTCGACCAGACCTTGATCACCTCGTTGCGCGGATCGGACACGCTGTAGATCGCGTGGCCGAAGCCCATGATCTTGTCCTTGCGGGCGAGCATGGCCAGGGTGCCGTCGATGGCCTCCTGCGGCGAGGCGAACTTCTCGATCATCTCCATGGCCGCCTCGTTGGCGCCGCCGTGCAGCGGGCCGCGCAGCGAGCCGATGGCGCCGGTGATGCAGGAGTACAGGTCGGACAGGGTCGAGGCGCACACGCGCGCGGTGAAGGTCGAGGCGTTGAACTCGTGCTCGGCGTAGAGGATCAGCGACACGTTCATCACCTTGCGGTGCAGCTCGCTGGGCTTCTTGTCGTGCAGCAGGGCCAGGAAGTGGCCACCCAGGTCGGCCTCGCCGGTGACGCAGTCGATGCGCACGCCTTCATGGCTGAAGCGGTACCAGTAGCACATGATCGCCGGGAAGGCGGCGAGCAGGCGGTTGGCCTTGTCGAGCTGTTCCTCGAAGCTGTGCTCCGGCTCCAGGGTGCCGAGCATCGAGCAGCCGGTACGCATCACATCCATCGGATGGGCGTCGGCCGGGATGCGCTCGAGCACCTCCTTGAGCGCCTGGGGCAGGTCGCGCAGACCTTGCAGGCGCTGCAGGTAGGCGTCCAGCTGGGCCTGGGTCGGCAGCTCGCCGTAGAACAGCAGGTAGGCGACTTCCTCGAACAGGCAGTCCTTGGCCAGTTCGCGGACATCGTAACCGCGATAGGTCAGGCCGGCGCCTTCTTTGCCGACGGTGGACAGGGCGGTCTGTCCGGCAATCTGGCCACGCAGGCCGGCGCCGCTCAGTACTTTTGCTTCAGCCATGGCGTTTTCCTCTTGGATTTGTTCTGGGTAGGGCAGTGTGGCGACAAGAGCCCAGGGTATTCGGTCAAGGCTGCTTGTCCGGGCTGGTGGAGTCAGGCAGCGATCTGCTCGCCAAGGCGTGCTCATCTCATCCGGGGGAGAGGGCCAGGCGCTAGTCGCGTCGGGATGCATGCTAAGCGGGCTTCATGCTGTCTACGTCGTCATGAATGCCGATGCCGTTTTTTAGCAAGCTGTGCTA
Source organism: Geopseudomonas sagittaria (assembly GCF_900115715.1). Classification (GTDB taxonomy): domain Bacteria; phylum Pseudomonadota; class Gammaproteobacteria; order Pseudomonadales; family Pseudomonadaceae; genus Geopseudomonas; species Geopseudomonas sagittaria. The sequence goes on along the minus strand of NZ_FOXM01000006.1, from coordinate 287,771 downwards.
CGAACGCGCGTCGAACCGCGGGTGGAATTGTGGGTGGAAAAGGCTGGAGAGCGGGGTGGAGCCTGCAATGCGAAGACCTGCATGCCGGCGGCCGGATCGCGTGCTCCATATGCGCTACCACAGTCTGTAGGGAGCTTCGTCGGTGCTGTTTTCGTCGCGGAGCGGCTGCTCGTCCGGCAGGGAGATCGTTTGCGAGGGCGGTTCGTACTGGATCGGCTGCGCAACGCTGTCGGCGAGACTGCCCTCGATTTGTCCGGAGAGATGATGAACTCCCGCCAGCACCCCCGTCTCGGGGTTGTGCATCAGGTCCAGCCACTCTTCGTCAAAGGCGGCGTGCAGGTTCTCGCGCAGCTGCAACTCCATTTTCGGCCGTTGGTTCTGGTTCAGCATGGCGGTGAAGCCCGTGGCCCCCAGGGAGATCACCATGCCTGCGGCCCGGCCGATCAGCGATCCGATGGCCGCGACGCCACTGGTGTTGCGTTCGGTCACCAGGCTCTCGCTGGTCACTCGTGCGACTGAGGAGATGCCGGCGTCCGCCGACCAGGTTCCCGCGGGTCTGGGGGTCTTGTTGATGCGATCGATCAGCGCCACATAGGCCGGCTGACTGTCGAAGGGCTCGGCGTTGACAACCTGGTAGAGCGAGGCGCTGTGGCTGGGTGGTGGCGCCAGGGCGATGGCGGGAATGTCCTGGATGTGGCGGTCGAACTGATCCAGCGGCACGTCGTAGCGCGGCGCAATGCCATTCAGCTGCTCGCGCAGGAGGCGGACGTAGAGTTGCGTCGTCTGCGCCATGATCCAGTCGGGGCTGATCTGCCTGGCGACGGGGTTCAGCACGCGATCCTGGTATTGCTCCTGCAGGTAGAGCGCCAGGCGATTCACGACCGCATCTTTCTCGCCCTCCGCGCTCAGTTGGTACCAGGTCACCTTCATGGTCAGCCATTTCCGCGTCCAGTAGCCGGAAAACCACGGAATGAACTCCGCATCGGTGCGCTGGTAGACCAGGCTTCTCCAGCGCTGCATCAGCTCCTGGGCGTAATCCTTGGACTCCTCTGTCGCGCCCAGCGATGCGGCGAATATGTCGCTGTCGATGCGGCGCCAGGTGCTTTCGGAGATTACCGGCGGGGGCGGTGGTTCGGGGGGCGGAGTTGGGGTGGCGCAACCCGCCAGCGCCAGCAGCAGGGCGACGATCAGGCCGCGCAGAAGCGGCTTCGCAGGCTCCAGGGGCAGACTCGACAACGGCATCACGGCCACCAGCGAGCAGATTGCGACCGGACCCTTCACGCGGTTCATAGGTGTTTCGACTGCTCCGCAGACCGCAATGGGCTGCTCTCTCCCTCTCAACAAACTGCGTGCGGAGCCTGCGCAGTTTTGCCAGCCTCGACAACGGAACGTCCAGTACGTCCGACCTCGGTTTCTTGAGTTTAGGTGGCGCGCCGCGGCCTTGGCAGAGCCGCTGGGCGGATAAGGTCACGGGTCGCGGCGGGGCAGTCTCGGCTACTCGCCAGGGGGATGCGGATCAAGACCAGCAGCAACCTGCCTCCCGCAGGTGGCGCGGCGAACGCCACCTGCGGAAGAACGGCCATGCTTATTGTCGTGCTTCGACTTCCGCCTCGACGCGACGGTTGATCGCCCGGCCTTCGGCGGTGGCGTTGTCAGCCACCGGGCGGCTTTCGCCATAGCCCACCGCATCGACACGATCGGCGCTCACGCCATACTCGTTGACCAGCACGTCACGCACGGCGTTGGCACGGCGCTCGGACAGCCGCTGGTTGTAGGCGTCGGGGCCTACCGAGTCGGTGTGACCTTCGACGGTGGTGCTGGTCTGCGGATACTCGCGCATGAAGTCGGCGACGGCCTTGATGTCGGCCTTGCTGCCTTCCTTGACCACGGACTTGTCGAAGTCGAACTTGACGTCCAGCTCCACGCGCACCGGCGCGGCGGCTTCGACCACTGGTTCCGGCTCCGGCGGTGCCGCTACCGGCAGCGGGCAGCCACGTTCATCCACCTGGGTGCCCTTCGGGGTGTCGGGACACTTGTCCTCTTTGTTCACCACGCCATCGCCGTCGGCATCGCCGTGCACCCAGCAGTAGGCCGCGCCGGTGAGGGCGCCAATGCCCAAGCCGCCGGCGGCCCAGCTCGCGCTTTCGATGGCGCCCAGTCCCGCGCCAACCACACCGCCGACGGCCGCGCAGGGCGGCCAGTCACTCTGAACCAGGCCAGCACAGCCCGACAGCAGGCCGCTCGCCAGAACCAGGGGTAACGCTGTTCTTGCAATTCGCATTTCTGGTGCTCCTGGATTGATCGGGATGTACTGCTTGTTTTGCCGGTCGTGAATCAGGCAGAACAATGTGAGCAAGTGTTGCACCGGAAATGAAGTTGTCAAAATGACGAGCTGGTTTGTGCCTATGAAGCGGATGCTGGCCGTGCAGGGCGTGCTGGTCTGCGGAATGCCGCAACTGACCAATGGCCGGCTTGGTAGTCCTGCCGGCCAGCAGTCTGGCCTATCTTGAATGACTACCCAGTGACACAAGTGCCGGGCTCAGTGCCTCGCTGACAGGGCAATTCCCCCTCGACGCGAAGCCCCTGCCTCCCGGCCTCGCGGCAAACCGCCCGCAACCGGGCGATCCCACACCAGGAGGTCATCATGAGCACTCCCTACAAGCGTCTCGACAAGAGCCAGGCCGCCGTTCTGCTGGTCGATCATCAGACCGGCCTGTTGTCGCTGGTCCGCGACTTCGATCCGGACAAGTTCAAGAACAACGTGCTGGCGCTGGCCGACCTGGCCACCTACTTCAAGTTGCCGACCATCCTCACCACCAGCTTCGAGAACGGCCCCAACGGCCCGCTGGTGCCGGAACTCAAGGAGCAGTTTCCCGATGCGCCCTACATAGCCCGGCCGGGGCAGATCAACGCCTGGGACAACGAGGACTTCGTCAAGGCGGTGAAGGCGAGCGGCCGCAAGCAACTGATCATTGCCGGCGTGGTGACCGAGGTGTGCGTGGCCTTTCCGGCGCTGTCGGCCATCGCCGAGGGCTTCGAGGTGTTCGTGGTCACCGACGCCTCCGGCACCTTCAGCGAGGTGACCCGGCAGGCGGCCTGGGATCGCATGTCCGCCGCCGGGGCGCAGCTGATGACCTGGTTCGGCGTGGCCTGCGAGCTGCATCGCGACTGGCGCAACGACGTCGATGGCCTGGCCGCGCTGTTCTCCAACCACATTCCGGACTACCGTAACCTGATCAACAGTTACACCACTCTCACGGCGGGCAAGTAGGTCGGCGGCGCCGAGCGCGAGCGGCAGCGGTCCGCTTCCAGCAGGGGCCAATAGGGGTCAGCAGGAGAAAGTCCCATGAGTACCCACGAACCCACCCCCCGGTTGTCCTCCTCCTACGACTGTCCGCTGCGCGGCGGCGAGCGGCTGATCCAGCGCGTCGACGCGCGGGTGGCGCAGATCGGCGGCGGCATCCCGGTCAACCGCCTGCTGCCCTCGCGGCAGCGGCGCATGATCGGCGCCTGGTGCTTCCTCGACCACGCCGGCCCGGCCCGTTTCGAGCCGGGGCAGGGCATGCGCGTCGGCCCGCACCCGCACACCGGCTTGCAGACCTTCACCTGGATGATCGAGGGCGAGGTGCTGCACTGCGACAGCCTGGGCTCGAGGCAGGTGATCCGCCCCGGCCAGGTCAACCTGATGACCGCCGGCCGCGGCATCAGCCACAGCGAGGAATGCCTGGCCGACCAGCGCGTGCTGCACGCGGCGCAGCTGTGGATCGCGCTGCCCGCCGCCGATGGCGACTGCGCGCCGGCCTTCGATCACCATCCCGAATTGCCCCGCTGGGAGCACGATGGCTGTCGCTTCACCCTGCTGGCCGGACGCTTCGAGGCTCGGCAGGCGCCGACGCGGCTGTATTCGGCGCTGCTCGGTCTCGAGCTGCACAGCCCGGATGGTGCCCATCTGGATCTGCCGCTGGAGAGCACCTTCGAATACGGCGTCCTGCCCCTGGAAGGCTCGCTGCAGATCGGCGCCGAGCAGTTCGCCGCCGACCAGCTGGCCTACCTGGGGCGCGGTCGCGATCGTCTGCAGCTGCATCTGGCGCCCGGCAGCCGGGTCCTGCTGCTGGGCGGCGAGCCGTTCGGCGAGGAGATCCTCATCTGGTGGAACTTCGTCGGCCACAGCAGGGCGCAGATCGCCCAAGCCCAGCGCGACTGGGAAGCCGGCAGCCCGCGTTTCGGCGGCGTGCCGGCCTACGACGGTACGCCGCTGGTGGCGCCGCCGCTGCCCTGGCGAAACAGCTGACGACGCGCCTGGTACGGCGCTTGCGCGCCACTAGTGGTGGCCCTCGGCATGCTGGGCGATCTGATCGGTCCGTGCCGCCATGATGAAGTCGTTGCGGTGCAGGCCGCGGATCTTGTGGCTCCACCAGGTCACGGTGACCTTGCCCCACTCGGTGAGCAGCGCCGGGTGATGGCCTTCCACCTCGGCGATGGCGCCGACCGCATTGGTGAAGTTCAGCGCCCGCTGGAAGTCGGGGAAGCTGAAGACCTTCTCCAGCTGCATGACGCCGTCGCGCACCTCGATGTTCCAGTCGGGAATCTGCCGGATCAGTTCGGCCAGTTCGCTTTCGGAAACCTGCGGCTCATCGGCGCGGCAGGCTTCGCAGTGGTCTTGGGACAGGGGATTCATGGCAGGGCTCCTCCGCGTTCGCTGCCCCATGAGTGTAGGGCGCTCCCGCCGGATTGCCGGCCCCCGCCGATGAATGCGCCAGGCCGTGGCGGCCCGGCAAGCCGTCGCCGCCGCTCAGATGACCGCAAGGCTGGCGGCCAGAGCGGCGAAGTCCGGCCGCTGGCCGACCTGCTCGACCAGGCACTGCTCCTGCAGCTGGCGCAGACGCTGCTGGCGGTCGAGCTGCTGGTCCGCCGGGCAGCGTTGCAGCAGCTCCTCCAGCAGGCAGCCGAAGGCGCGCGTTTCGATGCGTTGCAGCGTCTGGCCGCTCGAGCTGCCCGGATCGAAGAACGAAGCGGCGCCGAAGTCGCCGAGCAGGCAGTCGCCCGCCGGGTTGACCAGCAGGTTGTGGGCGTACAGGTCGCCATGCAGGATGCCGCGCTCGTGCAGGTGCGCCACCGCCGAGGCCACGCCGCGGGCGATGTGCAGGGCCTCGTCGACGCCGAAGCGCCGCTCGGCGGCGTAGCAGTCGCGGGTGCAACTGGCCAGCGACGGTGGCCCGGCCAGCGGCTGGAAGGCGGGGTCGATCAGCTCCAGCAACAGCCCCGGCGCGGCATCCGCCTGTTCGGCCAGCGGCCCGGCCACGCGGATCAGGTTGGGATGGCTGCCGGCGGCGATGCAGGCGGCCATCTCGCTGTGCGGCAGGCCGTCGCTGGTCACGCTGCCCTTGAACAGCTTGGCGGCCATCGGTTGCGCCGGCTGGCCGGCGAGGTGCCAGTCGGCGCGATGGATGACGCCGGAGGCGCCCTGTCCCAGCACCTCGCCCAATTCGATGCCGTCGCGGGCGATCGGCGGCTGCGGGTGCTCGGCCAGCACCTGCGCCTCGCGGGTGTCGCTGAACGGGTTGCCGGCGAAGGCCAGCCAGGTCAGCCGCGGCAGTTGCAGCAGCATCTCGGGCAGCCGCTCGAAGCGGTTGGCGGCGATGCGCAGCAGCTCCAGGCGCTGCAGTTCGGCCAGGCTGTCCGGCAGCGCGCGCAGATGGTTGCCGGCCAGCGCCAGCTTCTGCAGCCGGTCGCAGCTGCCCAGTTCGGCGGGCAGGCTCTCCAGCTGGTTGTCGGTGAGGATCAGCCAGCGCAGACGGGCGGGCAGGGCGGTCGCCGGCAGGTGCGCGATGCGGTTGGCCTTGAAGCCGACCATCTCCAGCTTCGCGCACTCGCCGAGCACTTCCGGCACCGCGCTGAACGCGTTGTCCGAGCAGAACAGGATGCGCAGCCGGTGCAGGCGCGCCAGGTCGTTCGGCAGGTAGCGCAGTTGATTGCCGGAGAGGTTGAGCACCTCCAGGCTGTCGGCGAGGTCGAAGATCTCTGCGGGGAATTCGGTCAGCTCGGCGGACAGATCGAGGCGGCGGATGCCGGCCAGTTCGCCGCGGCGCAGTTGTTCGAGGGTATGCATGGTTGTGTGTCGCCCTCAGATCGCCCGCTCGAAATAGGTGGCGGTGTCGGTCAGGCGCGCCACCTCTTCGACGTAGGCGCGCACCGCCGGCGGGAAGGCCAGGCCCTTGACCATGCTCAGGTTGCGCAGGCCGGGATAGAGCAGAACGTCGTCCCAGCCCAGGGTGTCGCCGTGGGCGCTGGGCAGTGGCAGCGGCGGCAGTGTTGCCAGCATCGCTTCAACCGTGGCCTTGTGCTCGGCGCTCTCCGCCAGGGCCTGGGCGAACGGGCGCTGGATGATCTGCTCCTTCTTGGCCTGGAAGTAGTCGCGCGCGGACTGGGTGGCGAACTCCGGCAGGCCGAGGGCGATGTCGCGGGGGAACAGCAGGCACCAGTTCGCCAGGCGCGCCTGGTTGATGTGCTCCTGGGTCGGCAGATAGTCGCCGTGCGGGCGGATCGGCCGCTGCGGGTTGCCCAGTTCGTCCAGCTTGCGGGCGATGTCCAGGCTCTCGCCCATGGCGCGACCGTCGTCGAACTGCAGGATCGGCACCTGCTTGGCGCCGATCAATTCGATGCAGGTCGCCTCGTCGTCGTTGAGCAGGTAGACCTGCTCGACCGGCACCTGCTTGTAGTGGGCGACCATCTCGGCGCGCACGCAGAACGGGCAGTGATCGTAGAGATAGAGCTTCATGCAGCCTCCTTGGTCAGAACAGGCGGCAGAGTTTAACCGTTCGATCCGTGCTTGAGCCTCTCCATGTTGTGCTTGATGACCTCCTTCACCGCCGCGGTCATCACCCCGGTGGAGATCCCCAGCATGAGCACGCCGTTGCCGGCCTCCAGCGCGCCAAGCAGACGCCAGCGCTCGGAGAGGACGATATCGCCGTAGCCGAGGGTGGCGAAGGTCACTCCCGAGTAGTAGGTCGACGTGGCGAACTCGTCGAACTCGCCGAGCAGCATGAACAGCCCGGCCCACAGGGCGATCTGCACGAAATAGCCGAGCATCATCAGCAGCATCACCAGCCCCAGCACCAGGCAATCCCACAGCAGGGTCTTGTCGCCTGCGCCAGCCCTGCTGGTGCGGGCGTAGTAGCTCACGTAGTAGCGCAGGCTCAAGACCACGATGTAGGCCTCCATCACCAGGCACAGCAGCATCACGGGAATGCCGACCAGCAGATTTAGCAGCATGGGTGAAACTCCTCAGCAGCCGGGCTGCCGCAGATGGCGGCGTTGGCGGTATTGGTCGAGCAGGTAGACCATCAGCCAGGCATACAGGCCGAGGGCGATGAACAGGCCCATGCGCAGGGCGAAGGCGCTGTAGACATCTTTGCCGTTGGCGCTGTCCTGCACCGACAGGCCGAGCAGGATGATCATGGTCACCAGGCTGTTCAGCCAGAAGCCGGGGCTTTGCCGGGTCGGACTGAAGCCGTAGAGCTTGCGCGCCAGCAGCAGGCCGAACAGCAGCATCCACAGGAAGAACATCCACAGGTGCACGAACAGGCCCAGGGCCCACCAGAACAGGATGGCCAGCAGGCCGCCGAGCAGGGTCGAGCCGATCAGCTCGCGCGCGGCATCACGCACCGTGGCGGTGCAGCTCTGCTGGCCGAGGCCGACCGATTTTAGAATGATCGCCATGTAGGTGGCCGGATCGATCAGCGCCAGCAGCCAGGCCGGCAACACCACCAGCGCGGCGCGCAGCGCCACCCAGCCGGCCTCCTCCGTGGACAGCGTCGGCTCGCTCGGCAACGCCTGCGCGCCGGCCGGTTCGGGAAACAGCCAGTGGCCGACGGGCAGCATCAGCACGGCGAGCAGCAGGTTCTGCACCAGGGCGCTGATGACCAGCAGCGCCAGGGCGAAGTCGGCGGTGCCGGCGGCCGAAATCATGGTCAGGCCGATCACCAGGAAGGTGGTGACCAGGTTGTTGCCGCCACTCAGCCCGTGGCGGAAGGCCAGGAACAGGCACAGGCCGACCAGCAGCACGCCGCTGAGCGCGGCATGGCGCAGCAAGGGGATCAGCAACAGGCCGCTGCCGGTGGTCAGCAGCACCACCAGCGTCAGGCCCAGCCCGGCCTTCAGCGACAGCGGGCGGTCGAACTTGGCGAGCAGGAACAGGGCGAACAGCGGAGCAATGAAGGGCAGCGGCAGGCCCAGGCCGAAACTGACCGCCAGGCACAGCGCGGTGCCGCTGGCCAGGCGCAGCGCACGCTGGGCGCGGGGCTCACGGCGGCTAGCCATGGGCGCGCTCAGTAGGCATAGGACAGCCAGCTCATCAGGTAGAGGAACAGACGGCCGAGCGGATTGAGCGGATTGCCCTCGCTGGGGAACGCCATCACCTCCGCCTGGCCGCCCACGCGGATACCGCGCAGCTTGGCCAACCGGGCCACCTCGCCGGGGGCGAGTTCGACGATCACCGGGAAGCGCTGCGCCGGGCGCAGCCAGTCGCGGCTGTTCTCCACGCTGGGCAGGGTGCCGGGCGCGGTGCTCTGCCCGACGCTGACGCCATAGCCGACGCTGCGCACCCGGCCGGTGAACACCTCGCCGGGCAGGGCATCCAGCACGATGGCGACCGGCGTGCCGGGTTCGACCCGGCCGAGGTTGTTCTCGGTCATTTCCGCATTGATCCACACATCCTGGATGGTGATCAGGGTCATCACCGGATTGCCCGCCGCCGCGAACTGGCCGACGTCGGTGCGCAGGTCGGTGATCAGCCCGGCCGAGCGAGCCCGCACCCGGGTATTGGCCAGGTCCAGCTCGGCCTTCTCCAGGGCGGTGGCGGCGCTGCGCAGCAGGGCGTTCTGCTCCTCGCTGCCGCCCTGCTGCTCGCGCGCCCGCTGCACTTCGGCGCGGGCCGCGGCGACCTGGCTGATGGCCTGTTCATGGCTGGCGCGCGACACCTCGAGGCGGCGCAGGGAAATGGTGCCCGGATCCTCGCGGTACAGCCGTTCGAGGCGCTCGCGGTCCTGCTGCGCCTTGAGTTCGTTGGCCTGGGCGGCGCGCAGGGAGGCCTGCGCCGACTCGATGCCGGCGGTGCTGGCGGCGATCTGCCGGCGGGTCGACTCGAGGTCGGCGCGCGCCCGCTCGACGGCGATCTGGTACTGCTGCGGGTCCACCTCGAAGAGGACTGCGCCAGCCTCGACCACCTGGTTGTTGCCCACCAGCACCCGGATCACCTTGCCGGCCACCTCGGCGGCCACCGGCACGACGAAGGCCTGCACCCGCGCCTGCTGGGTATAGGGCGTGAAACGGTCGGCCAGCAGGTACCAGAGCAGGCTGAGGGCGATCAGGCCGAGCACCCACTTCACCCCCTTGTTCACCGGGTCGGCGGGCGGCTTGGGCGGAGGAGGGGCCGGAGCCGGGGGCGCGGGTTGCGCTTCATCACTCATCTTCGCGCTCCTTGTCTGGCTGCGGGGCTTCACTGGCCGCTGGCGCATCCAGCAGTTCGCCCCAGTCGGTGCGTTGCTGCATCTGGGCGCGGCTGGCCGCATCGACCCTCGGCTGGGCGCTGTGCCAGCCGCCGCCGAGGGCCTTGTACAGGGCGATCAGGTTGCTCACTGCACTGTTGCGGGTGACCAGGTAGTTGTCCTGCTGCACCAGCAGCGCGCGCTGGGCATCCAGCACGCGCTGGAAGTCGGCGTAGCCTTCGCGGTACTGGGCGCTGGCCAGGGTCAGCGAGCGCTCGGCGGAGATCGCCGCCTCGCGCAGGATGATTTCGCGCTCCAGCGCCTTGCTCAGGCCGCGGGCGGCGTCGTCGGCCTCGCGCGCCGCCTGGCGCACGCTGTCGCGGTAGACCTCGATCAGCTGCTGCAGACGGGCGTCCTGCACGCGCACGTTGTTGCGGGTGCGTCCGTAGTCGAACAGGTTCCAGCGCAGGCTGGGGCCGCCGATCAGGTCGATGGTATCGGGCGCGCCATCCAGCGAGCTGGTGGACCAGACGATGCTGCCCAGCAGGCTCAGCGAGGGGTAGAGGTCGGCCTCGGCCACGCCGATCAGCGCCGACTGGGCGGCGACGTTGAGTTCGGCGGCGCGGATATCGGGCCGGCGGCGCAGCAGGTCGGCCGGCACCCCCTGCAGCACGGCGCGGTCGAGCAGCGGGATCAGCCCTTCCTTCTCGGCCAGTTCCGCCAGCGGGCCGGGCGGACGACCGACCAGCACGGCCAGGGCGTTGCGGGTGCGCGCCACCTGGTCCTCGAACTCGGGGAGGCTGCTCAGGGTGCCCAGATACTGGGTCTTGGCCTGTTGCAGGTCGAGCTCGTCGCTCTCGCCGCTGGTGAACAGCCGTTCGGTGATCTCGAAGCTGCGCTTCTGCTGCTCGGCGTTGCGGCGGGCGACGCGCAGCCGTGCTTCGGTGGTGCGCAGGGCGAAGTAGGTTTCCGCCACCTGGGCACGCAGCAGCACCAGCACGTCCTCGTAGTTGGCTTCGGCGGCGAAGTAGGCGGCATCGGCCGACTCGATGGCGCGGCTGAAGCGGCCCCAGAAGTCCAGCTCCCAGCCGATGTCGAAGCCCAGGCTGTGCTGCCAGAAACGGCTGTCCTGCGGGTTGCGCCCGCCGGACTGGTTGCGATCCAGATAGACACTGTCGGCGGTGGCCTGCTGCAGCTGCGGGTAGCGGCCGCTCTGGGCGATGCCCAGCTGGGCGCGCGCTTCCATCACCCGCAGGCCGGCGATCCTCAGGCTGGAGTTGTGGGCATCGGCCTCGGCGATCAGGCGGTCGAGCAGCGGGTCGTCGAACACCCGCCACCACTCGCGGATGTCGGGTTGTGCCCCTTGCTGGCTGGCCTGCTCGATGGCCGGGCTGCGCCACTGGTCGACCCAGGCCTCGCCCGGCGGCTGGAAGTCCGGCCCCAGGCGCACGCAGCCGCTCAGGCCGAGGACGCCGAGCAGCAACAGGCGGCCTGGGTGAGGTGAAGTCGACATGCTGCCGGCGCCTGGCCGTCAGGTCTGCTACTGGCTGCCCGGTCCGTCGCCCTTTGGCTGGTCCCTGACCCATTGCCAGAACAGCTGATAGCCGACCGCCAGCACCACCGGGCCGATGAACAGGCCGATGACGCCATTGGTGACCATGCCGCCCAGGGCGCCGATCAGCACCACCGGCATCGGCACATCGACACCGCGCCCGAGCATCAGCGGCTTGAGCACGTTGTCGACCAGGCCGGCGACGAACACGTAGACGGAAAAGACGATGGTCGCCGTGCTGACCCCCTCGGTGGTGAAGACGAAGGCGATCACCGGGACGGTGATCAGGGTGGCCGGCAACTGCATGATGCCCAGCAGCAGCACTGCCAGGGCCAGCAGGCCGGCGCCGGGGATGCCCTTGAGCACGAAGGCGACGCCGATCAGCAGCATCTGGATGAAGGCGATGCCGACCACGCCCTGCGCCACCGCCCGGATGGTAGCGGTGCACAGTGTGGTGATCTGCGGGCCCCGTTCCGGGCCGGAGAGGCGCGAGGAGATCTCCACCGCGCTGCGGCTGCCGCTCTCGCCGTAGGCCATGAAGACCCCGGCGATGACCAGGGCGACGATGAACACCAGCAGGCCCATGCCGAGACCGGCGAGCTTGCCCAGCAGGGCGATCACCAGCTCCTTGATCTGTGGGGTGAACTTCTGCGCCGCACCGGTGAGGTCGGTGGAGGCTTGCAGCCAGAAGGCATGCAGGGGCTTGCCCACCAGCGGCCAGCTGGCGACCGACTCGGCCGGCGGACGAATCTGCACATTGCCGCTCCTGACCATGGTCAGGGCATTTTCCACCGAGTCGGCCAGCGAGGAACCCAGCAGGTAGATCGGCACCATGAGGACTGCGATGGAGAACGCCACGATCAGCGTTGCGGTGCGACCGTCGTTGTTGCCCAGCCGGCCCCTGAGCCGCTGGTGCAGCGGATGGAGAGTGATCGCCATGATCAGCGACCAGAGCATCAGGTTGAGAAAGGGGTGGAAGATCTGGAAGCAGAACATCACCAGCACGGCGATCAGGCCGGCACGGATCAGTACATCGAGCAGGCCGCGGGACAGCGCCTTGTCAGAAGCAGGGGCGGGCAGCATCGATAGTCTCCATGCCAGTCGCTGAAGCGATGTGAAATCTCTCAACCCAGCATAGTTACTCCGCAGGCGGCGGAGGGCGGCAACAGAGTCCGAAGTGGTTGTTCGCGATGAGCGCGGTTGGAACCGGGCTACGCTCAAGTGGCTGCGCCTTGTTCGGCGGTTCCATGGCGCAGAACACTACGGCCTGATTTTTATCATGGCGGATGGCGGTTTATTGGCTGCTGTTCGGTTGTCGATTGGCCGTTGAGAACTAACCTGCAACCTAAAGTCATTGATCGCGTGGTCAGCACACAGGAGCAACACCATGAAGCGTTCCCGCATCGCCGTCACCGGGCTACTGTTTTCCGCACTGTTGCTCGGTGGCTGCGCGTCGCAAGTCACCAAGCCGGAACAGTATTCCGGCTTCCTCAAGGACTACTCGCGCCTGCAGCCGGCCACGTCCGCCACTGGCCAGCCGGTCATGCGCTGGATGGCGCCCGGCGTCAAGCTGGACAACTACCGGCACGTGATGGTGCAGTCGATCGGCTTCTATCCCGCCCCGACTCCCTCCGAGCAGATCGGTGCCCCGGCGTTGGCCGACTTGCAGACCTACACCTCCGAGCAGATCAAGGCCGCATTCGGGCGTCGCTTCCAGGTGCATGAGCCGAGTACCACACCGAAGGGCTCCCTGCCGGGTCCGCAAACCCTGGTATTGCGTGCCGCCATCACCGGTGTGGACACCAAGGCCGAAGGCCTCAAACCCTACGAGGTGATCCCGATCGCCCTGGTCACCGCCGCCGCGACGACTGCCGCGGGGGCGCGCGACCGCACCACCGAGCTGTTCGTCGAAGCCGAGCTGATCGATGCCAGTACCGGCCAGCCGGTGCTGCAGGTGGTGCGCAAGGGTTACGGGAAGGAACTGGAAAACAAGGAGGAGCAGGTCACCCTGAACACCCTCAAGGTCGTGATCGACGGCATCGTGCGCGATATCGAGAAGTTCGAGTAGAAGCCGGCGCCCAGGGCGTGGATGACGATCGGAACAGGCTGTGGCGCTGGCGCGATCGTCTGGCGCAGCGCCCGTCTGCTGCGGGCTGTGAGCTTCGTCGGTCACGGCTGAATGAAGCTCTGCAATGAACCGCGGAGCGCCATCGTGGGTGATGGCGGTGAGCTATCGTTGAGCGGAGAGGTCAAGGCCAGTCCGAGTTGCCAGGCACTGGGAGTCAGCATCCATGATCGTGGTTTTTTTTGTGGTAACGGTCCTTCTGGTGGTCATGGCTATCGAGGTGGGGTACCGGCTTGGCTTTGCCGTGCACAAGAGCTCAGAGGAGGAGAAGGAGTCGCCGGCCTCGGCGATTGCCGGAGCCACCATGGGCTTGCTGGCCTTCATCCTGGCGTTCACCTTCGCGATAGTCGCCGACCGCTACGACACGCGCAAAGCCCTGGTGCGCGACGACGCCAACGCGATTCGCACGGCCTTTCTGCGCGCCGACTTCCTCCCGGAGCCCGACCGCGAAAAGGCGGCAGGGCTTCTCGCTACCTACGGAGACATGGGGCTGGCGGCAGCGCGGGGGGGCGATGTCGACAGCGTCCGCAAGACGGTGGCCGAGATGAAGGGGATTCAGCGACAACTCTGGGCAATGGCGGTCGCCAATGCCCGCCTGGACATGAACTCGGATGTTGCAGCCCTGTATATCGAATCGCTGAACGAGATGATCAATGTGCATGCATTGCGGGTGAGCATCGGGATAGAAACGCGGCTGCCCCAGGAGATATGGCTGGTTCTATTCGCGCTGCTGATCCTGACCATGCTCGGCTTCGGCTATCAGACGGCGATTGCCGGTTCCGGGCGCTCATGGGCAATCCCGCTGCTGGCGATCGCGCTTTCGGTGGTGCTCACGCTGATCGCGTTGCTCGATCGCCCGGAGAGCGGCTATTTCAGGCCTTCTCAACAACCGCTGGAGGTCGTCCTGGCCGAGATGGCCACTGCCATCGAAAACCGTCAGCCGCGCTAGGTTGTTCCTGAGGGTGTCCGCTGATCCAGCTTGTCTAGCTGCAGAACCAGTGTGGAAGTCGTGAAACAGAAATGGGCCGTGCCCGGTATGGACCGGGTGGCTGAGCCGTTTTGAAACCAGGCTCACGAGCGCGCCGCAGTTTTTCTGCGCGTCATTCGTGTGACGGAGCCGATCGTTAACGGATAACCCCCATGGCAAAGACCACGCAGCCTCTCCTGATTTTCGGCATGACCCTGGCGCTGGTGCAGACGCTGCTCGGTGGCTGCGACAGCAAGGAGCCGCCGGCGGCGGCCGTACTGGAGGTTCCATTCGTCACCGTCGCCGCGCGTGATGTGAGCATTCCGCTGGATCTGATCGGCGAGACCATCGGCTCCACCGACGTGACCATTCGCGCCCGCGTCGACGGCTTTCTCGACGGCATCCATTTCAAGGAAGGCACCTTCGTCGACAAGGGTGCGTTGCTCTACACCATCGACCCGCAGCCGTTCCAGGCCAAGGTCGCGCAGGCCAATGCACTGCTGGCGCAGGCGCGCACCAGCCTGGTCAAGACCAAGTCTGATCTGGACCGCATCCGGCCGCTGGCCGCGATGAACGCCGTCAGCAAGCTGGACCTCGATGCTGCGGTGGCCAACTACGAAGCGGCGAGGAGCTACGTGGACGCGGCCATGGCCCAGGTCGAGCTGGCGAGGATCGAACTGGGTTACACCCGGATCCACGCGCCCGAGCGCGGGCTGATCGGCCTGTCCGAGGCCGAGGTCGGCGACTTCGTCAGCCAGCGCAACAACGGCGGCCTGCTCAACGTGGTCTCGCGCACCGACCCCATCGCCGTGCGGGTCTCCATCACCGAGCGCAGCTATCTCAACGCGGCGCGGCGGCTGGCCGACCAGCAGCAGGGCAGGGCCGCCAATGGCGCCATCCCCGCATCGCAGCAGCGCCCGCTGTCGCTGATCCTCGCCGACGCCAGCCTCTACGAGCAGCGCGGCGTGCCGACCAAGGTCGACCGCAACATCGATCCCACCACCGGCGCGCTGACCATCGAGGCCGAGTTCCCCAATCCGCAGGGGTTGCTGCGCCCCGGCATGTTCGCGCGCATCCGCTTCGATGCCGACGAGATCAAGGGCGCCATCCTGCTGCCGCAACGTGCAGTCAGCGAGCTGCAGTCGGTGCACCGGGTGTTCGTCATCAAGGCGGACGACACGGTGGAGGTGCGCCAGGTGCAGGTGGGCCAGCGCCTGGGCAGCGACTGGGTGATCGAGTCCGGCCTGCAGCCGGGCGAGCGGGTCGCGGTGGCGTCGCTGCTGCGCCTGCGTCCGGGCATGACCGTCAAGCCGCGCCCGGCCGATGCCAGCGAACTGCCGCCGGTGGCGGAGGGTGGCAAGAATGGGTGAGTTCTTCGTTCGCCGGCCCATCTTCGCGATGGTGATCTCGATCATCATCGTCATCGTCGGCCTGGTGGCGATGGGCAGCCTGCCCATCGCCCAGTACCCCGACATCACCCCGCCGGAGATCAAGGTGGAGACCACCTACGACGGCGCCAACGCAGTGAACGTCGAGCAGTCGGTGGCCACGCCGCTGGAGCAGAAGGTCAACGGCGTCGAGAACATGCTGTACATGAAGTCGACCAACGCCAGCAACGGACAGATGACCCTGTCGGTGGCCTTCGAGGTCGGTGCCGATCTCGACATCTCCAACGTGCTGGTGCAGAACCGCGTGTCCGAGGGCTCGGCGCAGCTGCCCGAGGACGTCAAGCGCCGCGGGGTGAAGGTCAAGAAGGCGCTGGCCTTCCCGCTGATGCTGGTGACCCTGCGCTCGCCGGGCGGCAGCTACAACGCCGACTTCCTCACCAACTACATGTCGATCAACGTGCTCGACGAGATCGCCCGCATCCAGGGCGTCGGCCAGGTCACCATCTTCGGCGGCGCGGACTATGCCATGCGTATCTGGATCAAGCCGGACCAGCTCAGCCGCCTGGGGCTCACCGTGCCGGACATCGTCACCGCTGTGCAGCAGCAGAACGTGCTGACCCCGGCCGGCAAGCTCGGCGGTCCGCCGGCGGCGCCGGGCACCGAGTTCGCCTACGCGGTGCAGACCCGCGGCCGCCTGGAGACGCCCGAGCAGTTCGGTCAGGTGGTGGTGCGCTCCAATCCGGACGGCTCGCAGGTGCTGCTGCGCGACGTGGCGCGCATCGAGCTGGGCGCCGAAACCTACAACCAGATCGGCGCCTTCGGCTCCAAGCCGGCGGCGGTGCTGGCGGTCTACCAGCTGCCCGACGCCAACGGTCTGGAGGTGGCGGAGAAGATCCGCGCGGCGATGGAGCTGATGAAGGAGCGCTTCCCGCAGGACGTCGAGTACGTGGTCTCCCTGGACACCACCAAGCCGGTGTCGGCGGGCATCAAGGAGATCGTCCGCACCCTGTTCGAGGCCACGGTCATCGTCACCCTGGTGGTGTTCATCTTCCTGCAGAACTTCCGCGCCACCCTCATCCCCACCCTGGCGGTGCCGGTGGCACTGATCGGCACCTTCGCGGTGTTCCCGCTGCTCGGCTTCTCGATCAACACCTTCTCGCTGCTCGGCCTGGTGCTGGCCATCGGCATCGTGGTGGACGACGCCATCGTGGTGGTGGAAGGGGTCTCGGAGAAGATGGAGCGGGGCATGGAGCGCCGCCAGGCCACCGTCGAGACCATGAAGGAGGTCAGCGGTCCGGTGATCGCCACCGCGCTGTCGCTCACTGCGGTGTTCGTGCCGGTGGCCGCCATGTCGGGCATCACCGGCCGGCTCTACCAGCAGTTCGCGATCACCATCGCCATCTCGGTCATCATCTCGGCGATCGTCGCCCTGTCGCTCAGCCCTGCGCTGTCGAGCACCCTGCTGCAGCCCCACGGCCATGGCAGCAAGGGCTGGCTGGGGCGCTTCTTCTCCGGCTTCAACCGCATCCTCGACGCGGCGACCGACAGGTACATCGGCCTGACCAGCCGCTTCACCCACCGCCCGCTGCGCGCGCTGGCGGTGCTCGGCGTGCTGGTGGTGCTGCTGGTGGCGTTGTTCCGCAGCGTGCCCGGCGGCTTCGTGCCCGAGGAGGACCAGGCCTACCTGATGGCCAACCTGCAGCTGCCCGACGCCGCCTCGCTGGAGCGCACCCACGCCGCCGCGGCCAAGGTCGAGGCGATCCTCGCCGCCGAGCCGGCCATCGAGTCCTACACCACGGTGACCGGCTACAGCTTCCTGTCCGGCGCCTCGTCGACCAACAACGCCTTCTTCTTCATCCAGCTCAAGGACTGGGACGAACGACCGGCAGCCCAGGACAAGGCCACCAACGTGGCGCACCGTCTGAACGGCAAGCTGGCGGCGGTCAACGAGGGCATCGCCATCGCCTTCGGCCCGCCGGCCATTCCCGGCCTCGGCACCGGTTCCGGCTTCTCGATCATGCTGCAGGACCGCGTCGGCAACAGTCCGGACTACCTGGCCGAGCAGACCCGGGCGTTCATGGAGGCGGCCGGCAAGCGCCCGGAGATCGCCGGGCTGTACACCACCTACCGGGCCACGGTGCCGCAGATCTACATGGACGTGGACATCCAGAAGACCATGAAGCTCGGCGTCACCCCGGCGGACGTCAACCAGACCCTGGGCTCGTTCCTCGGCGGCGCCTACGTCAACGACTTCAACCGCTTCGGCCGGCTGTACAAGGTCTACGTGCAGGCGGAGAGCGACTACCGCAAGGATCTCGCCGACGCCTCGCTGTTCTACGTGCGCAACGCCGCCGGCGCGATGGTGCCGATGAACACCCTGCTTACCGACGAGTCCACCAACGGCCCCGAGTTCACCTACCGCTTCAACATGTTCCGCGCCGCCGAGGTCACCGGCCGCCCGGCGCCGGGCTACAGCTCGGCGCAGGCGCTCAAGGCGCTGGAGGAGGTGGCGGCCGAGGTGCTGCCCAGCGACATGTCCTACGCCTGGAACGCCATGTCCTACCAGGAGAAGGCCGCCGAAGGCAGCGGCAGCATGGTGTTCGTCATGGCGCTGGTGTTCGTGTTCCTGATCCTCGCCGCGCAGTACGAGAGCTGGTCGCTGCCCTTCGGCGTGCTGTTCGGCACGCCCATCGCCATCTGCGGGGCGATGTTCGGCCTGTGGCTGGCGCGCTTCTTCAGTTCCAGCTACGAGAACAACGTGTTCGCGCAGATCGGCCTGGTGATGCTGATCGGCCTGGCGGCGAAGAACGCCATCCTGATCGTCGAGTTCGCCCGCACCGAGATCGAGAAGGGCAAGGGCCCGGTGGAGGCGGCGCTGGCGGCGGCGCGGCTGCGCTTCCGGCCGATCCTGATGACCTCGTTCGCCTTCATCCTCGGGGTGATTCCTCTGATCCTCGCCAGCGGCGCCGGCGCCGAGGCGCGCAAGATCATGGGCATGACCTCGTTCGCCGGCATGCTGACCGCCACGGTGGTCGGTGTGGTGCTGGTGCCGGGGCTGTTCGTGATCGTCGAAAAGTATCTGGGTGGCAAGAAGAAAAAAGCGCCTGCCGCCGCCAGCAGCGAGGAGTCCAAGCCATGACGGGATTCGTCAGGCGGCCGCTGGCAGCGGCCATGCTGTTGGCGGGGTTGCTGGTCGGCGGCTGCATGGTCGGCCCCGACTACCAGCGCCCGCCGCTCGATGTGCCGATCACTTACAAAGAGCCGGCCGCCATCGATCCGGCGTTCGCCAACCTCGACTGGTGGGAATTGTTCGCCGACCCGAGGCTCAAGGCGCTGATCGAGGAGGCGCTGGCCAACAACCGCGACCTCGGCGTGGCGGTCGCGCGCATCGCCGAGGCGGCGGCGCTCCTGCGCATCGAGCGGGCCAACCAGTACCCGTTCCTCGATGCCGAGGCGGGCGCCGGGCGCTCATCGCAAAGCCGCAACATCCTGCCGACCGCCGAGACCGAGAGCAGCTACTTCTTCAACGGCGCCGCTTCCTTCGAGATCGACCTGTGGGGCAAGCTGCGCCGCTCGACCGAGGCGGCGCGGGCGGAGTTGCTGGGCAGCGAATCCAGCGCGCGCAACGTGACCATTTCGCTGATTGCCGCGGTGGCCACCAGCTACTTCCAGTTGCTCGACCTCGACGACCGCCTGCGCATCGCCACGCGCACCCTGAAGTCGCGCGAGGACGCCCTGGGCATCATCAAGGCGCGTTACGAAAAGGGTACGGTGCCCGAGCTTGACGTCAACCAGGCCGAGATCGAGGCCGCCGACGCCCAGGCCTCGGTGGCCGCCTTCGACCGCGCGGTACGCCAGACCGAGAATGCCCTGAGCGTACTGGTGGGCTCGCGTCCACGGGACATCGAGCGTGGTTCGCAATTGGCGCAACAGGCTATGCCGGTCGAGGTGCCGGCGGGGCTGCCGCTGACCTTGCTGGAGCGGCGCCCGGACATCCTCGCCGCCGAGCAGCAACTGGCCGCCGAGACCGCGCGCATTGGCGTGGCCCGCGCCCAGCGCCTGCCATCCCTTTCCCTTACTGGCAGCTTCGGCTATGCAAGCCGCGATCTGAGCGATCTGGTCGAGGGTGACAGCGAAAATTGGGGGATCTTCGGCAACTTCTTCGCGCCCATCTTCAACGCGGGTCAGCTCAAGGCGGTGGAAGAGGCCCAGCGCCAGCGTGCCGAGCAGGCGCGTCTGGGCTACGAGCAGGCCGTGCTCAACGGCTTGCGCGACGTGGACGACTCGCTGACCGGCCTGCGGACCTCGCGTGACGAACACATTGCCCGTCAGCGCCAGCTTGCGGCGGCACGCACGGCGGCGCGGTTGTCGCGGGCACGCTATGACGGCGGTCTGGTCAGTTACCTGGAGGTGCTGGATTCGGAGCGCAGTCTGTTTCAGGCCGAGCTGCTGGAATCGGAGACCCGCCAGCAGCAGTTGAGCGCGGTGGTGAGCCTGTATCGTGCGCTGGGTGGTGGCTGGTCGCCGTCCGACGACCAGTGAGCTCCTCTGTGCCAGGAGGTTTTATGTTGGCGCGCGGGCGATTCCTGATGGCCTTGGTGCTGTTCCTCGCCGTATGGCCTGGCGCATCCGCCTACGCAGGGCAGGTGCTGGACACCGTCAAGGCCCGCGGCGAGTTGCGCTGCGGCGTGAGTGAAGGCATTCCCGGCTTTTCCGAGCAGGATGCCGACGGTCGCTGGCGCGGTCTCGACGCCGACTTCTGCCGTGCGGTGGCGGCGGCACTGCTGGGCGACGCAGAGAAGGTGGCGTTCCTGCCGCTCAGGAGCTCTACCCGTTTCCCCGCCCTGCAGGCACGCAAGATCGACCTGCTGGTGCGCAATACCACCTGGACGCTGACCCGCGAGGCGCTGCTGCAGGTGCAGTTCCCGGCGGTACTGTTCTATGACGGCCAGGCCTTCATGGTGGCGAAGTCCAGCGGCATCGCCCGTCTGGCCGATTTCAAGGAGGGGCGGGTCTGTGTCGGCAAGGGCACCACGCACGAGGGCAACCTGGCCGACCATGCCCGTATCCACGGCCTGGCCTGGCAGCCGTTGGTGCTCGATTCGGCGTCGGCGGTGGCCGAGGCCTTCTTTGCTGGTCGCTGTGATGCCTACACCTCGGACTCCGCGGAACTGGCCGCCATGCGCCTGCGTGCGCCGGGCGGCCCCGAGGCGTTCGTGATCCTGCCGGAGCGCATTTCCAAGGAGCCGCTCGGTCCGGTGCTGGCAGCGGAAGATACGCAGTGGACCAGCCTGGTGCGCTGGGTGCTGTATGCCCTGGTGCTGGCCGAGGAACACGGCGTGACCCAGGCCAATGTCGAAACGAAGGTGCGGGAGTTCGGCGGGGCGACGGGGCTCCTGCTGAGCGGCCACGATACTCGCCTTGCACGGGCGCTGGGAGCCCGAGACGACTGGGTGATCCGGGCGGTGCGGGCGGTCGGCAACTATGGCGAGCTGTATGAGCGCAATCTCGGTTCCGCCAGTCCGCTCAACATCGAGCGGGGATTGAACCGGCTATGGAGCGACGGCGGGCTGATGTACGCGCCGCCGATCGACTGACGGGGGAGGGCGCATGACCGACCTGCAGATCTACCTGACCCTGGGCGTCTTCACAGCGGTGATCCTGGCGATCGCCTTCGATGTGATCGACATGGCCGTGGCGACCCTGCTGGGGGTGGGCGTGCTGCTGGTCAGCGGGATTCTCCGAGAGGACGAGCTGGATGCCGCCATGCGCATGGCAGGTGGCCCCATTTCCCTGCTGTTCGGCGGTATGGTGGTGGCGCGCGTGCTGGGCAGCACCGGTATCTTCGAGCGGGTCGGCGGGATCTACCTGCGCGCCAGCGGGGGCAGTGGCAAGCGCTTCCTGATCCTGCTGGTGCTGCTGGTCGCCCCGGTGTGCGCGTTCCTGCCCAACGCCACCACGGTGATCCTGCTCGCCCCGGTGATCATCAGTGTGGCTCGCGCGCTCAAGGTGGATTTCGTCGGCCCCATGGTGCTGACGGCGATCGTCAGCAATGCCGCCGGCATGCTCACCCTAGTGGGCGATCCGGCGACCTTCCTGGTCGGCAGCTCGATCGGCATGAGCTTTGTCCAGTACCTGCAGATGGTCAGTCTGGCCGGCCTGCTGGCTGTGCTGGTGGTCATCCCGCTGTTGCCCTGGCTGATGCCCGAGGTATGGAAAACCAGGGTCGCGCTGCCGCCACCGGAGCCGCCCGTGCCCCTCAAGAGGCCGGGCTTCGCGTTGCTGGCGCTGGCCGTGCTGGCCCTGATGGTGGGGCTGTTCCTGTTCGGCGAGCAGCTGCCGGTGCGTATCGTGCCGCCTGCAGTGGCGATCATCGCCGCCAGCCTGGCACTGCTGGTGGTCTATTCGGTGCATATCGAGCCGGTCGAAGCGGTGCTGCGCGATATCGACTGGAAGACGCTGGTGTTTCTCGGCGCGATCTTCTGTCTGGTGCAGGCCTTCACCCAGACCGGGCTGCTGCAAGGCTTCGCCCTCAAGCTGCATGCCTGGTTCGGAACCGAGTTCACTCTGGTGGCGCTGGCCCTGCTGGCGGGTATCGGCGTGCTTTCCAGTCTGCTGGCGAATATCCCGGTGGTGGCCGCGGCGCTGGTGATGACCAAGGGCTACCTGGTGGCCGCCGAGGCGGTGCCGGAGATAGCCCTGGCCGCGAGCTTCACTGACTGGCCGGCCGCCACCCTGCCGGTGTTCATCGCCCTGATGTTCGGTGCCACGCTGGGCGGCAACGCCACGCTGATCGGCGCCTCGGCCAATATCGTCACGGTCGGCATCTGTGCCGGGCAGGGCGAGAAGGTGACCTTCGTGCGCTTTTCGCGTTACGGCGTACCGATCACGCTCGTGCAGCTGACGGTATCGGCGCTTTACGTGGTCGCGCTGTTCTGGCTGGCCGGCTAGTCATGGAGAGGGAAGGCTCTGCAGGCCGGGACTACAGAGCCGCCGAACTACAGACTGGCGGGTGGCTTTCCGGGCTCGGCAAGGGGGCTTGAGCGATGGGCAGATTCTCCGTGGCGGCACTTGGCGTGGCGGGGTTGTGCATGGCGGTGGTTGGCTGCGCGAGCATCGGGCCGGGCACGGTGGAGCGCGACCGGCTGGACTACTCGGCAGCGGTGGGCGACTCGTGGAAGAGCCAGATGCTGCTCAACCTGGTGAAGATCCGCTACGGCGACGCGCCGGTGTTCCTCGATGTCGGGCAGATCGTCGCCGGCTACTCGTTCCCGCGCAGTTTCGCGGCCAGCGCGGCGGTCAACCAGTATGACGGCACCCCGGCGGCCAATGCCATCACCAGCTCGGTGGGCATGGCGGCCGGGGCTACCTTCAACGACAGTCCGACCATCACCTACACGCCCATGAGCGGCGAACGCTTCGCCCGTTCGCTGATGACGCCAATTCCACCCTCGGTGATCCTCAATATCATCCAGGCCGGCAATCCGGTGGAGGAGGTGTTCCGCACCTCGGTCCAGTCGGTGAACGGCGTCGACAACCGCCGGGTCGGCCGCCTGTTCGTGCGCCGGGCCAACCCCGAGTTCTACGCCCTGCTGCCGAACCTCGAGCGACTGCAGTCGTCGGGCGACATCGGCATGCGCGTCCAGCAGACGGGGGGCGAGCCGACGCTGCAGATGATTTTCCGCCCGAGGACCGCGGCCGCCGAGGAAAGCGCGCTGCGCAATGTAGCGCGGCTGCTCGGCCTGGATCCCGCCGCCCGGGAATACCGTGTCATCTACGGGACGGTGGCCGGCAACGACCGGGAAATCGCCCTGCTGACCCGCTCGATCTACGAGATTCTCGTCGACATCGCGGCGTACATTTCGGTGCCCGAGGCGCACGTAGCGGAGAAGCGGGTGCGGCCGACCGCGGAAGGCGATATCGGACCCGGCGGGGCGATTCCGCCACTGATTCAGGTGGCGACTTCTGCCCAACCGCCGAGCGACGCCTTCGTGGCCGTTCCCTATCAGGGCTACTGGTTCTACATCGACAACCGGGATATCCCTTCCAAGCAGGTGTTCTCGTCGATCATGTTTCTCTTCACCTTCGTCGAGACCCGAGGTCATGAAGCCGCGCCCATCCTGACCATTCCGACGACGCGCTGAGACGGGCTGAAAGGAGATAGCGAATGAGGCTCAACAGTGCGGTACTGGTGTTTCTCGGCATGCTGTTACTGCCAGGTCTGGGAGCGGTGCATGCCAATCCCCGCTCAGCGGAGCGCAGCCCGCTGCCGATGACCATCGGTTTCCAGGCGAACACTGACTGGCTGTTGCTGGTGGCCAGGGATCTGCAGCTGTTCGAACAGGCCGGTCTGCGGCCGACGTTCGTCAAGTTCGTCGCCGGGCCGCCGATGATTGCCGCGGCGCGGGAGCAGAGCATCGATGTGGCCTCCATCGGCAGCGTGCCCTTCCTCAGCGGACTGACCCAGGGCGTCGACTGGGTGGTGGTCGGGATCAATCCGGAGAACGCCTACGGCGAGGGCCTGGTCGCCCGCAAGGACAGCGGCATAGAAACGGTCGCCGACCTGGCCGGCAAGCGCATCGGCTTCTGCCGCGGCTCGACGGCCCACTTCGGACTGATGATGGCCCTGCGCCAGCTGGGCATCCGCCGCGATCAGGTCCAACTGTTCGACATGACTCCCGCGGAGCAGTTGAGCGCGCTGGCCAGCAACAAGATCGACGCCGCCATGGTCTGGGAACCCTGGATGCAGAAGATGGTGCATGAGGCGAACGGCCGCCTCATCGTCACCGAGGGAGGGATGGGCATCTACGCCTCGGTGTCGGTCTACGCTGCGCGCAGCGAATGGCTGCGGGACAACCGGGAGGCGGCAGTGCGCTTTCTTCGCGCGCTGCTGATGGCCAGCGACGTCATGCAGAAGAGCCCCGAAATCGGCATCAAGGCGCTGGCGCAGGAGATGAGCATCAAGGAGGAGTGGGCCGAGGCGATTTACGAAAACTCACCACCGCCCGATCTGTCCCTTTGGGTGGATCCCCGCTATCGCTATTCGCTGGTCAAGGGGGCGGAGTTCCATCGCCGCCTCGGCTATCTGGTGACCTTCCTGCTCGAAGAAGAGGTGATTGCCGAGGAAGTGGATGTCCGCAATATCCTCGATGTGTCGGTCATCTCCGAGGCCTTGAAGGCGCAGGAAGCCGGTCGCTGAGGGAGCGATTGGCAATCGTCGGCTCCCTCAGAAACGCCAGGTCATGTTGCCCGTCAGGGTCTGAACCCAGGCGTCCTTGAACTCGCCAGAGAGGCGCTCACCGGAAAGCGACTTGGTTTGCTCGACCGGCATGTCGCCGAACCAGATCAGGTCCCAGCTGACGTTCAGGTCGGTGTCTCGATCCAGGCGATAGGTCGCCCCGGTGCCCAGGCGCCATGAAGCCGCCATGGGCAGCAATACCGAGCGGTCGGAGTCGGACACGGCTGACGAGTCGTAGGCGGCGCCGACGTTCCACAGCAGCTGCGGGGTCGCCTGGTACTGGGCGCCCATGGCGAGCTGCCAGGTATCCTTGTAGTTGGCATCGATGGTCCGCGCTTGTGCGGTGCTTGCAGTGGTGTCGACTTCCACGCCGATCTCGCCGAACTCCGACCAGTCCTGCCAGTTGAGGGTCGCCAGCACGGCCCATTGCTGATCGAGCTGCTGATAGAGGCTGAGCGTCAGGGTTTGTGGCACCGTCGTGTCGAGCTGGATCTTCGAATTGTCCAGACGCGCCAGGGCGGGGCCGGAGCCATCGACGTTCAGGTGTTCGTCAAAGTCCAGATCGATCGGGCTGGTATAGGCGAGACCGATACGCGTACCTGGCCGTGGGGTATGGATGACTCCTATCCTGGCGCCATAGCCCCAGGTCTGGTCTTCATAGGAGAACTGCCCGTCCGCACGCTCTAGCAGAGCGAACGGTGCCCGATCGATCGCCGCCTCGGTCTCCAGCATGGTGTACATGGCCCTGAGCCCAACGCCCAGCGACCACGCGTCGTTGACGCGATAACTCGCACTGGGCACCAAAGACACACCGATGATGCTGGAGTCCTGGACCTGATAGCGCCCCGCCCAGTCATCGTCATAGTCCAGCGCCAGACCGAAGTCGCCGTAGAAACCAAAACCAAGGCTCCAATGCTCATCCACCTGAAGACTTGCGAACAGGTTGGCGCCTGGTATCAGCGGCAGCGCATTGCCGCCGTTACCCCCGGTGCTGGTTGTCGAGCTGTCGCGCTCGAAGCTGAGGTCGCCAAACAGGAGTTGGGCGCCGGCAGCGATTTGCGTACCGTCGAGATAACTCATACCGGCCGGGTTGCTGGCGATGGTCGCGGGCCCCTGCGCCCGGGCCGCGCTACCCGCATTGACCAGGCCCGTATTATCGGTGCCGATCTCATCCAGCAAGATCCCGCCGGCATGTGCCCATATGGGCAGGCCGAGACAGAGCAGACATCCAGTCAGCGGCTTGAGCATCATCAGTCCCCCTGCAGTTCGGTGTGGGCGGGGCCCCGGGCACTACTCCTCCTCGACAAGCGCCTGCAGCCGTCCGGAGTTCACGGCCTCCACCAGCACCGCGTGGTCCTGCTCGGTCTGGTCAGCATAGGCCAGGGCGAAGTCGCCCAGTGCCTCGTCGAAGGTGTCACCCTTGCCCAGGTAGCCGCTGATGGTCGCGGCATCGCCCGACTTGGCATGGGCGCGGGCCAGCACCAGGCCACAGAGTCCGGCGTAGCGCTTGAGTTGTGTGGCTGAAATTCCCTCCATGGGGATGGACATTTTCATGTCGCGCAACTGACGCACGAAAAAGTCACGCCCACCTCGGCCGCGCGCCCAGCCGAGAAAAATGTCGCTGGAGGACTGCATCAGCCGTTGCCCCATGACGATGCGCTGGCCCTGATTCTCATAGTGGCTTTTCCCCGCATAGGGCTCGAGGACCGAGTGACAGGCTTCCTTGAGCTGGAGAATCAGCGGGTGGTTTTCTTCGGAGAACATCAGCACGATGAAGCAGCGAGTGCCGACGCTGCCGATGCCCACCACCTTTATGGCGGCGTCCACCATGCGATAACGGTCCAGGAGCACACGGCGTTCGTCTGACAGTGTCGCCCGGTAGTCCTCCAGTCCCTCGTGAACTTTGTCCATGAACTCGGGATCGGCGACGTGGTAGATGATCGGCGGTTGATCGACGATGCGGGGGTGCCCGGCCACCTGCTCGGCCAGCTTGGGGAAGACGTTTTCGACCACCCGCTCGCGGGCCTTGTCGGCGAGTTGCTGGCGCAGCTTTCTCACCTTTTCATCCGGCGCCATCTCGATCAGGGTTGCCTCGTCCAGGCGCGAGTACCAGACCTCCAGAGGGTTCATCCTGGAGTATTCGCGCAGGTTCTCCCGATAGGCGAGCACACAGGCCACAGCCGCGTCCCGCGACTCGCTATCGGACAGCCGGTTGTCGCGCCCGGCGACCGCGAAACTGGCGGCCAGCCGTTTGATGTCCCATTCCCAGGGGGCGGGAAGGGTTTCGTCGAAGTCGTTGAGATCGAGGACCAGATTGCGTTCCGGAGTGGCGAACAGGCCGAAATTCATCAGGTGGCAGTCGCCGCAGGCCTGCACCCGGATGCCGGTGTCGGGGGTGGTGGCGAGATCGTGGGCCATCAGCGCTGCCGAGCCGCGCAGGAAGGCGAAGGGGCTGCGCAGCATGCGGCCGTAGCGGATCGGCACCAGTTCCGGCAGGCGGTCCTTGTTGGATTTCTCGAGGATGGCAATGGGATCGCGGTGCTTGGTTGGTGGCGTCCAGGCGGCATGGCTGCTGCGCGAGACCTTATCGCGCAGCGCTCGCCCGGTGTTGATGCGCTCGTCGCGGGAGCGGAAAACCGGGGCGGCCTCGGCGGCTTTGGTCTTGGTCTTGCTGGTCGATTTCTTCCCGGTGCTCATGGCTGCCCCTGCTGGATTGCTGTTGCGCAGCTGCGCTCTGTAGTGGTCATCAGTTGGCCGTGGTATTCACGTCCAGAACCTAAAACGGTCTTCCCAGATAGAAATAGAAGCTGCTGTTGCCATCCTCTGCATGCCCGTAGCCCAGATAGACGGGACCGAGCGGGCTGTCCGCGGCGATGAAGATGGCGGCGGACCTGAGCCAGTCCTCCGAGTTGCCGGGTACCAGCGGCTTGCCGATCCGGCTGGCCTCCAGCGAAAAGCCGCTGTAGGCACCCTCGAAAATGCTGCCCTCCAGGATCCGGTGGTAATACATCAGCCTGGCGAACTCCAGTTCCTCGCCCAGCAACTGGCCGGTGGAGTAGCCGGATCCCGTCAGGAATCCGCCCCACTGGAACTGGTCGTAGCGCGGCAAGGGGTCGTCGCCGAGCTTGTCGCCGACCTTGATGCCGAGGTTGACGGTGTGGTTGCCGAATGAAATCGCGCCATTGGCGTCGGCGTCCCACTTGGTGTATTCGTCGTCAGCGCCGAGCGTGTCGGTCGAGTCGAAGATGCTGGCTCCGGCGCGCCAGCCCGAGCGTGGGAAGTGCACGCTGTCGAGCTGGTCGAGCGTCAGCCGGGCGGTGAATGCCCCCTGGATGATCCGCGACTCGCCCGGCGAGAGAGCGTCTGGCCCGGTGTCCAGTTGCGGTTTGAGGCGGCCACCCAGCATGCCGACACGCAGTTCGCCATAGCGGCTGAACTGGCTGCCCAGGTCCACGCCGGCGAGCATGGAGGTCTTCTCGTAGGTCGCCACGCGGTCGTCGTCCCGGTAGAGATCGGTCGTGGTCCGCTCGATGGCGGCATGGGGCGCGATGAACAGCGGGCTATCGGCGCTGAATGGCTGGTAGAGCTCGGTGTACAGGCCCGAGGTGTGGCCGAGTTGCACATCGGTGCGCCACTCGGCGCCGCGGTCGTTGAGCCAGGTCTTGCGATAGCTGCCGAGGATGTTGAAGAACGCATCGCCGCTGAAATCGCTGGACAGACCCAGGCCGAAGCGCAGGTAGTTGGGTCCCCAGGCTTTCTCCACCGCATCCACCGCCAGGATGCGTTTGCCCGGTTCCTCGATGAAGCGGTAATTCACGTGCTCGAAGTCGTCGCTGCCGTAGAGGCGGCGCATGTCGCGGTCGAGCGTCGTCTGGTCGATCGGTTCGCCGACCTTGGTGTCCAGGGCGGCATGCGCGGTCTGCGGATGCACGCGCTTGAGGTTCTCGAAGCGGATCTCGTCGACCGGGCGCAGGTCGGGCACCACGGCGACCATCTGGCGTTCGCGCAGCGCGGCGTATTCGCCGGCCGGGATGGACAGCCGGGCGAGCCGGTCGGCGACCTTGCGTGCCGCCACCTCACCCAAGGGGGCGATCTGTTCCAGATGGTCGAAGTCACCGGTGGAAAAGTCGCCCAGCTCCGGGGAAATGAGGATGTCGTCGGGTTGAAGCGTGGCCAGCGAGGCCTGCACGTTCTGCTCGGTGAGGATGCTGAGCATCTGGTTGGACACGCCGAAGATCCCGGTCAGTTGTTCGCGCTTGAGCAGCGGTGTGCCGACGTTGACGGCGATGATGATGTCGGCGTCCAGCTCCTCGCGGGCGGTCTGCACCGGCAGGTTGCTGGTGAGCATGCCGTCGACCAGGATCCTGCCGTCGAACTCGGCCGGCGCCACTGCGCCGGGCACCGACATGCTGGCGCGCATCACGTTGGCCAGCTCGCCGTCGCGGAATACCACGGCCTTGCCGGTCACCAGGTCGGTCGCCACGGCTCGATAGGGAATGGGCAGCCTGTCGAACTGGTGGTGGCCCCTGGCCTTGGCCAGCCGGCGCAATACGGTTTCCAGCTGCACCCCGGAGACGATGCCCTTGCCGAACTTCAACTCGCCCTTGTCCAGACCGACCTCGGGGCTGAACAGGATGCCGTAGTCGTCCTGCTTGCGGCGCATGGAGCGTTCCTGGCGCGGTGGGTCTTCCTTGAACAGCATCTCGGTGGAGATGACCTCCAGCACCGCCTCCATCTCCGGCACCGACGAGCCGGTCGCGTAGGTGCCGCCGACCAGGGCGCCCATGCTGGTGCCGGCGATGCAGTCGATCGGCACGCGGTACTCCTCGAGCACCTTGATCACCCCGACATGCGCCGCGCCGCGCGCGCCACCGCCGGAGAGGACCAGGCAGATCCGCGGCCGTTTGAGACTGCCCGCCGATGGCGATGAGACGGCGGAGTCCGCCGGTACGGCGATGGCTGGAGGTACGGCAGCCACCGCCAGTGCTACAGCGACAAGGGCAGCCCAATCACGTAATTGCATCCCCATTTCTCCCTGTTTGCGCTGGCCCTGAATGGTGCAGTTCACTGCGCTGTATCGATCTCGTCGTTGGCTACGTCGGCGGGCAACGGGGTGGTTGCCTCGCGGATGCGTCTGGAGAAGTCCGCTGCCTGGTCCGCAGCCTGGGCACGGGCGTTGACATGGGTCCGCTGCTGCAGTTCGGCGAACGGCAGACCGTGGCTGTCCAGGCGGCCCTGCTCGTAGAGGAATTCCGGCAGGTAGCCGCTGGCGAGGATCCTCCAGTCGAAGGGCAGGTGGCTCGGGTTGACCCGGGTATTCATCCAGATGGTGGTAGTGCAGTTGGTGGTCAGGGTGTTGTAGAACTCGGCGCGCTCGTGCAGCGCGTTGATCCGTTGCAGGTACTCGAGGAACAGGCGCCGGGCGTTGTCGAGGTCGCCCTGCAGCCGGTAGACGTAGACCTCTTCCGGCGGGTCGCGTCGGTAGTTGGTGCGCAGGCGGATCACGTCACGCTCGTCGGCCACCACGTAGTACAGCTCATACTGGCGGAAGAAGCCCTTGAGGGTGGAGTAGCCTTCGCCCTTTTCCTTGCGCGTCTCGATGGACACGGCGAGGTGGTCGCCGCCGCCAAAGTCGAAGCTGAGGAAGATGTGGGCGATGGCCGGCCCCATCCAGTAGACGGCGACCAGATCCACGCCTTGCAGCTTACGCAGGTCGAAGCGCTTGTCGTACCAGGCCGGTGTGTAGTCGGTCTCGCTGCGGTACGCGAAGTTGCGGATGTTGTGCATCGTGATCAGGTCGCCTTCGATGCTGGCGTGCGGCAGTTCGGCGACGTCCGTCAGCCAGTCGCGCTGATTGGAGGGCTCGATGCCGTGCCACCAGACGCCCAGTACCACGAGCACGACGAAGTAGCTGCCCATCGCCCGCCAGCGCCAGCGCGGCATGCAAAGGGCAATCAGGGCTGCCAGCGAGGCAAGGCCAAAGGCGGCGGCCAGGCCGTTGCGCAGCGTGTCGTCGCGCGGCCCCGAGAACATGATGGCCAGCACGCCCCATCCGCCGACGGCAACAATCAGCAAACCGAGCAGCAGCAGGCCGGCAACGGCGGCAATGCGGATCGGAGGTTTTCTCATAGGGCTCCGCCCTGATGTGGGTGCATCAACTGCTGCTGTTGAGTTGGACAACGCGCTAACAGCTTGCCCGCGCAAGCGCATGAATCGAAATGGGCTAATCGCCCTCGCTAAACAGGGCACCACCGACTATTGGAAGTCTGGCGGGTTTATATGGCTTGTCCAATCGCGCAGTGCAGTTCGGTTGCATGGGAGCGGGCCGGCGAGCGGGCAGGCTGCCTCATGAACGCCTGGGGCTGGATGGCTGGACTATGCTTTTCCAGTTGGGAATCCCCTTGCCAAACCCTCTGCAACAGGAGTGGTGCCCGTCATGAAACACCTCGCCTCGATTTATACCGCCACGCTCCTCTCGATGGTGTGTCTTGGCGCCACTGCCGAGACGGTAACGCCGCTCCAGGGGCAGTCGCCCGAGACCATCCAGCAGGACATCAGTGCCTGCCAGTCCCAGGCTGGCAGCACAAGCAGCAGCACGACGAGCCCGCAAGCCGGCGGACGGGCACGTGGCGCCGTTGCCGGCGCGGCGGCAGGTGCGGCAGCTGCCGAAGTTCGTGGCCGCCAGCACGAGGAGCTCTACGATCGCGTCGACGAGGACATCCGGCAGGAGTACCGGCAGAACCAGGCGAGGGAGACGGCGGCGGCAGGGGCGGTAGTCGGCGGCGCCCGGCAGCGCCAGGAGCGCCGCGAAGGTCGCCGCAACGCCGAGCAGAACAGTGCGGCGGCTTCCTCCGCGTATACCAGTTGCATGCAGCAGCGCGGGTATCAGGTAACGCCTTGATCTGATCAGGGTAGCTATTCAGTACCAAGCCTTTCGAGCAGCTGATACGGCTTCTAGGCTCCGTGATCCATAGTCATTGATTGCCCCGACCCACTCGGGAGTGAGGCCGGCTGCTGGGCCGGCGGGCGAGTCACTCGCCGTGGCGGATATCCAGGCGCAGCGAATGGATGAACGGCTTGCCATCGACCATGTGCAGCAGGGCATTCTCGAGGATCAGCAGCTCCTTGGTCTCACCGGCGCTTTCCAGCTGCTCGCTGATGCGCGACACGGCCAGTACGCCGCCGGCCGCCGCCAGCAACTCCGGCTGGGCACGTTCATAGCGATAGCCTGCGACCTTGGCGAAAGTCGCCTGCCACAACGCCGCAAGCTCCGTGCGAGTCAGTGTCTGCCAGGTCGGGCTGTCCGGCAGGCGCACGCGAATGCTTGCGTCCTCCTTGAGCGCGGCGACTATCCCCGACGCATCCTTGCGCTGGGCGGCGGCATCGATGGCGGCCAGGGTTTCGAGCACGGCACGCTGTTCGCTCGCCCCCGGCTTGGTCGTCATCTTGCCGGAACCCTCGAGGGTATCGAGAAATGTGCGGGCTTCTGGGCTGCCACCCTCAAGCGCGGCGGTACGGATCCAACTCAGCCCCGCCAGCTGCTCTCCCTGGTTGTACAGGTGCTTGCCCAGCGCCCACTGTGCGTCGACGCTGTCCAGATCGGCGGCGCGCCGATACCAGTCCAGCGCCGCTTCGCGGTCGACCGTCACGCCCAGACCCAGCTCGTAGGCCTTGCCGACTTCGGACATGCCGATGGGGTCGCCAGCCTCTGCCGCGCGGCGATACCACTTCAGCGCCTCGGCATGGTTCTGCGTCACCCCCAGCCCGGCGGCCAGCATGTTGCCGGTATTGAGCATGCCCTGACGGTTGCCGGCTTCGGCCAGCTTGGAAAAGCGCGCATAGGCCTCCTCGAACTGGCCCATCTTGTACACGGCGTAGGCATCCAGCGCCTGGATCATCTCGCGGGCGACATGCTGCTGGTCATCGTCCGCGAAGGCGGTAGAGCAGGCCAGCAGCAAGGGCAGGGCGCAGCGCAGGGCAAGGCGGGCAGGGCGGCGGGACATGGTCGATCACCTTGGGGGAGTGGTGGGTCGAACCTATTCGGTGCGCGGTGCGGTGTCGTTGGTACCAAGGTGTGGCTGCGGGGCGACCTTGGTACTGGACACTGGGCTTGCTGAGTTGCGGCATATGCTGTGTCCTTCTTCGGCACCAGCGAAGGCTACTGGCTGTCGTTGCAGATGGCCTACGACCTGGAGAAAGCCCACCGAGCAGGGCGGTACGACGGCATACCGCGACATGCGGCATAGGTGAGAAAGCAAGGAAAGCTTGACGGATCAGCGTGCCCGCCAGGCGCAGTAGCCGAACCATATCAGTTGCAATCCCAGTGCGAAAAACACGGCAGCCGGCAACCACGGGCCGATCAGCTCGATAATGAACAGGAGCAGCTGGCCATTTCTTCGCGTGGGGTGATACTGCCCCGAGGCTATCAGCCAGGCGAACAGCGCCAGGCCGCAGCCGGCGAAGGCGATGAAGGCCCCAGTACCTTGCTGCTGATGTCACGGCGCGGATCAATGCGTTTGGCCGTGTGCTCGCGCAGCAGCAGGGTCAGTAGCAGCAGGAATATGAATAGTCCGGACGCGGCGACCAGCACACCCAGTTCCAGAGGCCGTTGCACGGTGATGAGGAACAGGATCGGCAGGAATAAGGCGAGGATCAGCAGTTGCAGGAGGAGGCGGAGGAGGCGCATGACGGGTCCTTGTCGCGCGAGGGTATTCCCGGGGTTAGCCATGAGTCCTTGCAGATCACGGGATTCAGGTATGAGTCAGGGTAGCACGGTCAAGTGCTCGACCCAGACCAGCTCGCAGGCGCCAGCGCCGGTGTCCTCCCGGCTGAGGGAGCTGACCCACTGGAATCCGTCATCGCCCTCGACGCTGACCAACTGACCTGACAGGCTGATGCGCGCACCAGCCTTCAGACTATTCAGGACCGACGCCACCGCAGCGTTGCCCGGGATCATGTGCATATTGGCGCTGTGCCTTTCGATCTCCCGGCGCGGAATTGGAAACTCGTCGGTTCGCCAGTAATACCACCGGTTGCTCTGGCGGATCTCGATCCCCCGGAGTACCTGCGGGTCGGCCATGGGGCCCCAGCCCAGAGCCAGGTCGGTGGGCGAGAGCTGTGCTCCGCGGTCGAAGCGGTAGTCTTCACGCCCCAGCACCATGGCCTCTCCCAGCTGGAAGGGCTGCAGGGTCTGCAGGCGATGATTGCCGATCCGCAGCTGGCCGACGGCCAGGTCGCCACTAACCTGGGGCATTTGCGGCGAGGGAGTCAGCACGATCCAAACCAGCCACAGGCCGGCCAGCCATACGGTCAGTTTGAAAAGGCGCATCGGTTCATCACTCGCGGCGTCTGGGGAGGGCGAGTTTAACCGCAGCCGCGCAGCCAATGCCTCGGCTTCGTGCTATGTTCCGCGCCTTGCAACGTGTCCTGGAATCACCGATGAAATTCATTCACCAACGCGAGCAGCTGAACGAGGATGACCTGGTCGTCATCGAAAGCTCGCAACCCTGCAACATCCGCCTGATGAACGACGCGAACTTCCGCGCTTTCAAGAACGGCGCCCGCCACAGCTACATCGGCGGTCACTTCGAGCGCTTCCCAGCGAGGATCCGCGTGCCTGGCAACGGCTTCTGGAACATCACCCTCGACACCGTCACCCGCCGGGCGATCAGCGTGACGCGCAAGCCGAAGCTGGAATACTCGATCAAGATCGTGCGCCGTTCGGGGGCGAAGTAGCGCTTTCGGCGGTCTACAGGCAGGTCCTGTGATCGAGATACGACAAGGCCCGCTTCGCGGGCCTTGTCACTTACTGCATCACCATTCAGTCGTCATAACCCAGATTCGGCGCCAGCCAGCGCTCGGTCACGCTGAGTTCCTGCTCCTTGCGCTTCGAGTAGCTCTCCACCTGATCCTTGTCGACCTTGCCCACGGCGAAGTACTGCGCCTGCGGGTGGGCGAAGTACCAGCCGCTGACGGCGGCGGCGGGGAACATGGCGTAGTGCTCGGTGAGGGTCACGCCGCTGGTGCCCTGTGGGTCGAGCAGCTGGAACAGGGTGCCCTTCTCGGTGTGGTCCGGGCAGGCCGGGTAGCCGGGGGCGGGGCGGATGCCCTTGTACTGTTCCTTGATCAGTTCCTCGTTGCTCAGCGTCTCGTCCTTGGCGTAGCCCCAGTACTTGGTGCGCACTTCTTTGTGCAGCCACTCGGCGCAGGCTTCGGCGAGGCGGTCGGCCAGCGCCTTGACCATGATGCTGTTGTAGTCGTCGCCCTTGTCCTGGTAGGCCTTGGCCAGCTCCTCGGCGCCGATGCCGGCGGTGACGATGAAGCCGCCCATGTAGTCGGTGACGCCCGAGTCCTTCGGCGCGACGAAGTCGGCCAGCGACAGGTTGGGCTTGCCGTCCGGCTTGATGGTCTGCTGGCGCAGGTGGTGCAGGCTGGCCAGCTTCTCGCCGTTGGCGCCGTAGACTTCCAGGTCGTCGTCCTGCACCTGGTTGGCCGGCCAGAAGCCGAACACCGCCTTGGCGCGGATCAGCTTCTCGTCGATCAGCTTCTTGAGCATGGCCTGGGCATCGGCGTACAGCGCGGTGGCCGCTTCGCCGACCACCTCGTCGGTGAGGATGCGCGGGAACTTGCCGGCCAGGTCCCAGGAGATGAAGAACGGCGTCCAGTCGATGTACTCGGCCAGGGTGGCCAGGTCGATGTCGTCCAGCTCCTTGACGCCGGTGAAGGAGGGCACCGGGGCCTGGTAGCCGGTCCAGTCGAACTGCGGCTTGTTGGCCACCGCCTTGTCGTAGCTGAGGCGCTCGGTGCGCGAGCTGCGCGCGGCGGTGCGCTCGCGCACTTCGGCGTAGTCGGTCTTCAGCTTGGCCACGTAGTCGGGCTTGAGTTCTTTGGACAACAGGGTGGTGGCCACGCCGACGGCGCGCGAGGCGTCGGTGACGTAGACCACCGCGTCGTTGCTGTACTGCGGCTCGATCTTCACCGCGGTGTGCGCCTTGGAGGTGGTGGCGCCGCCGATCATCAGCGGCAGCGAGAAGCCCTGGCGCTGCATTTCCTTGGCGACGTGGACCATTTCGTCCAGCGACGGTGTGATCAGCCCGGACAGGCCGATGATGTCGCACTTCTCTTGCTTGGCGACCTGGAGGATCTTCTCCGCCGGCACCATCACGCCGAGGTCGACGATGTCGTAGCCGTTGCAGCCGAGCACCACGCCGACGATGTTCTTGCCGATGTCGTGGACGTCGCCCTTCACGGTGGCCATGAGGATCTTGCCCTTGGCTTCCGGCTTGTCGCCCTTTTCCGCCTCGATGAACGGGATCAGGTGGGCCACCGCCTGCTTCATCACGCGGGCGGACTTGACCACCTGGGGCAGGAACATCTTGCCGGCGCCGAACAGGTCGCCGACCACGTTCATGCCGCTCATCAGCGGGCCTTCGATGACCTCGATGGGCCGCGCGCACAGCTGGCGGAACTCCTCGGTGTCCTCGACGATGAAGGCGGTGATGCCCTTGACCAGCGCGTGCTCCAGACGCTTGCCGACTGGCAGGCTGCGCCACTCCTCGGTTTCGGCTTCCTTGACGCTGCCGTCGCCCTTGTACTGGTCGGCGATGGCCAGCAGCGCTTCGGTGGCGCCTTCGTGGCGGTTGAGTACCACATCCTCGACCGCGTCGCGCAGCTGCTTGGGGATCTCGTCGTAGATCTCCAGCTGGCCGGCGTTGACGATGCCCATGGTCAGGCCGTTCTGGATCGCGTGGAACAGGAACACCGAGTGGATCGCCTCGCGCACCGGGTTGTTGCCGCGGAACGAGAAGGACACGTTGGACACGCCGCCCGAGCTCAGGGCGTAGGGCAGGTGGTCGCGGATGTAGGCGCAGGCCTCGATGAAGTCGACCGCGTAGTTGTTGTGCTCCTCGATGCCGGTGGCCACGGCGAAGATGTTCGGGTCGAAGATGATGTCTTCCGGCGGGAAGCCGACTTCGTTGACCAGGATGTCGTAGCTGCGCTGGCAGATCTCGCGCTTGCGCGCGGCGGTGTCGGCCTGGCCGGCCTCGTCGAAGGCCATTACCACCACGGCGGCGCCGTAGCGCTTGCACAGGCGGGCGTGGTGCTTGAACTGCTCGACGCCTTCCTTCATCGAGATCGAGTTGACGATGCCCTTGCCCTGGATGCACTTGAGGCCGGCCTCGATCACTTCCCACTTGGAGGAGTCGATCATGATCGGCACGCGCGAGATGTCCGGCTCGCCGGCGATCAGGTTGAGGAAGGTGACCATCGCCGCCTTCGAGTCGAGCATGCCCTCGTCCATGTTGATGTCGATCACCTGGGCACCGGCTTCCACCTGCTGCAGGGCGACTTCGAGGGCCTCGGTGTAGTTCTCCTCGCGGATCAGGCGGGCGAAGCGGGCCGAGCCGGTGATGTTGGTGCGCTCGCCGACGTTCACGAACAGCGAGTTGCGGTCGATGGTGAAGGGCTCGAGGCCGGACAGGCGGCAGGCCTTGGGAATATCCGGAATGGCGCGCGGCGGGTACTTGGCCACCGCCTCGGCAATCGCCTGGATGTGCGGCGGGGTGGTGCCGCAGCAGCCGCCGATGATGTTGAGGAAGCCCGACGCGGCGAACTCCTCGACCACCGCGGCCATCTGCGCCGGGGTCTCGTCGTATTCGCCGAAGGCGTTGGGCAGGCCGGCGTTGGGGTGGGCGGACACATGGGTGTCGGCCTTGGTGGCCAGCTCTTCCAGGTACGGGCGCAGGTCCTTGGCGCCGAGGGCGCAGTTGAGGCCCACGGAGATCGGGTTGGCGTGGCGCACTGAGTTCCAGAACGCCTCGGTGGTCTGCCCGGACAGGGTGCGGCCGGAGGCGTCGGTGATGGTGCCGGAGATCATGATCGGCAGCTCGACGCCTTCTTCCTCGAACACCTGCTGCACGGCGAAGATCGCCGCCTTGGCGTTGAGGGTGTCGAAGATGGTCTCGATCAGGATCAGGTCGGCGCCGCCGGCGATCAGGCCGCGGGTGGCCTCGGTGTAGTTCTCCACCAGTTCGTCGAAGGTGACGTTGCGGTAGCCCGGGTTGTTGACGTCCGGGGAGATCGAGCAGGTGCGGCTGGTCGGGCCGATCACGCCGGCGACGAAGCGCGGCTTGTCCGGGGTCTCGGCGGTCTTGGCGTCGGCCACTTCACGGGCCAGGCGCGCGCCTTCCACGTTCAGTTCGTAGGCCAGCGTCTCCATGCCGTAGTCGGCCTGCGACACGCGGGTGGCGTTGAAGGTGTTGGTCTCGAGGATGTCGGCGCCAGCGTCCAGGTAGGCCTTCTCGATGGCCTGGATCACGTCCGGGCGCGACAGCAGCAGCAGGTCGTTGTTGCCCTTGACGTCGCTCGGCCAGTCAGCAAAGCGCTCGCCGCGGTAGTCCTCTTCCTGCAGCTTGTAGCTCTGGATCATGGTGCCCATGCCGCCGTCGAGGATCAGGATGCGTTCCTTGAGGGCGTTGTGGAGGGCCTGGAGGCGGGCGGCGCGATCGGACATGGGGACTACCTGGAAAGGGTGAATCGAAAGGCGGGAATGATAGCAAAGCTGCATGGTTCTGGAGCGGGCTAGGGATGGCCATGAATTCTGCTCATGTTGAGGGGCCCTGTTGATGGCTCCCACGCTTGATGGCTTCCACGCGGAGCGTGTGAGCCGGAGCCCTGGACGCTCCGCGTCCATCGGTTCAAGTTGACAGCCGGGCCTGCAGGTGTCCGGCTCAGGCTCTGTGGGAGGCCCGATCTCGGGGCGATGCTCTTGTACCTTGGCGGACCTGCGGTCCGTATCGCCGCGAGGGCGCGCCTCCTACAGTTCGACAAGAGCGGCTAGAATCCCCCATCACACGCCACGGACAGCCCCATGCCCATTTTCTTCCTGCTGCTGGCCAGCCTTCTGGTCAGCCAGCCGCTGTCCGCTGCGTCGCTGTCGTATTCCCGTGACGTGCAGCCGATTCTCACCGCCAAGTGCGTGGCCTGCCATGCCTGCTACGACGCGCCCTGCCAGCTCAACCTGGGCAGCGCTACCGGCATCCAGCGCGGCGCATCAAGGGTGCCGGTGTACAACGGCAAGCGCATCGAGGCCGATGCCACCACCCGGCTGTTCGTCGATGCGCAGACGGAGGAGGGCTGGCGCGCCCGCGGCTTTCACTCGGTGCTCGGCGGCGGCGATGCGGCGCTGGTGGCGCGCATGCTGGAGCTGGGGCGCAGCCATGCGCCGCTGCCGGGCAGCAAGCTGCCCGAGGATCTGGATATCGGCATCCGCCGCGAGACGCAGTGCCCTCGCCCTGAGGAGTTCGCCGACTTTGCCCGCAAGAATCCCAGGGCCGGCATGCCGTTCGCCGTCACCGGGCTGAGCGATGGCGAGTACGCCACCCTGCGCCAGTGGCTGGCCGAGGGGGCGTCGCTGGATGGCGAGC
This sequence comes from Geopseudomonas sagittaria, assembly GCF_900115715.1. GTDB lineage: Bacteria > Pseudomonadota > Gammaproteobacteria > Pseudomonadales > Pseudomonadaceae > Geopseudomonas > Geopseudomonas sagittaria. The sequence continues at coordinate 248,590 of NZ_FOXM01000006.1, read as the reverse complement.
CGCTCGCAGCGAATGCCTCGGAGGCCGCGCAGATCGCCGAGTGGGAGTCGCTGCTCAACCGTCCCGGCACCAGCGAGCAACTGGCGGCGCGCTGGCTGTACGAGCACCTGTTCCTCGCCCATCTGTACTTCGTCCAAGGCGCCAGCGGGCACTTCTTCGAGCTGGTGCGCTCGCGCACGCCCAGTGGCGAGGCGGTCGACGTGATTGCCACCCGCCGGCCCAACGACGACCCCGGTACACAGGTCTTCTATCGTCTGCGCCCTATTCAGGGCGTGATCGTGCACAAGACCCACATCACCTACCCGCTGAGTCGCGGCAAGCTGGCGCGGGTCGAGGAGCTGTTCTTTGCCGGCGACTGGAAGGCCGAGGCGCTGCCCGGCTATGGCCCGCAGCGCCGCGCCAATCCGTTCGAGACCTTCGCCGCCATTCCCGCCCGCGCGCGCTACCTGTTCATGCTGGATGACGCCGAGTACTTCGTGCGTACCTTCATCCGCGGGCCGGTGTGCCGCGGGCAGATCGCCACCGACGTGATCCGCGACCACTTCTGGACCCTTTTCCAGGCCCCCGACCATGACCTCTATCTGACCGATGCGGCCTACCGCGAGCAGGTCACGCCGCTGCTGGCGCTGCCCGGCGTGCAGGACGACCTGGCGCAGCTGCCGCTGTACTGGAGCGCATCCCGCGCCAGGCGCAATGCCTACGAGGCGGCGCGCCGCGAGGCCTACTCGCACCTGCCGCACCCGAGCTGGTCGCACATCTGGGCCGGCAACGACAACGCGCTGTTGAGCATCTTCCGCCAGCACGACAGCGCCTCGGTGCGCAAGGGCCTGATCGGCGCCGTGCCGCAGACCCTGTGGTGGCTGGACTTCCCGTTGCTGGAGCGCACCTATTACCAGCTGGTGGTCAACTTCGACGTGTTCGGCAACGTCTCCCACCAGGCGCAGACGCGTCTGTACTTCGACCTGATCCGCAACGGCGCCGAACAGAACTTCCTGCGCCTGATGCCGCCGGCGCAGCGCCAGGCCATTCTCGGTGACTGGTACCAGTACAGCGGCAAGCTCAGGTTGTGGCTGGATTACGAAGGCATCGACCGCCACACGCCCAGCGGCCTGCGCCTGCCGGCAGATCATCCCAAGGCGGCGTTCGCCGAACGCCTGCTGGAGCGCTATGGCACCCTGAATGCGCGGCCCGATCCGCTCAATCGCTGCCGCGACGGCCGCTGTTTCCGCCCCGCGGCGATCCCGGCGCTGCAGCGCATCGACCAGCGCCTGAGCAGTCTGGCGGCCAGGTCGCTGGCCGAGCTGCCGGCCATCGAGTACCTGCCGGAGGCGACCCTGCTGCGCGTCGAGCTGGATGGCGGCGGGCGCGAGGTGTACAGCCTGCTGCGCAATCGCGCGCACAGCAACGTGGCCTTCATGCTCGGCGAATCGCTGCGCTACCAGCCGGAGAAGGACACCCTGACCCTCTATCCGGAAGTGCTGACCAGCTACCCCAACTTCCTGTTCAGCCTGCGCGAAGGCGAGGTCAACGCCTTCGTCGCCTCGCTGCAGCAGGCGCGCAACGCGGCCGACTTCGAGAGGATCGTGCTGCGCTGGGGGGTGCGTCGAACCCATCCGCAGTTCTGGGCGTTGTTCCATGACCTGAGCGAGCATATCCGCGAGACCGATCCGGTGGAGGCGGGGATTCTGGACATGAACCGCTATCAGAACCTGTAGGCTTGCCCGGCCTGTTGAAGTGCGCGCCGACTGGTCTGCAGGTTTATTCCTACTAAAATGCTGGGACTTTATCCGCGCCCCGGCATGGCGTACACTGCGCCCATATTTGCGAGGAGTCGCCATGAGCAACATCACCATCACCGAATCGGCTCAGGAATATCTGGCCGACCTGCTGCAGAAGCAGAACACTCCGGGTATCGGCATTCGCGTTTTCATCACCCAGCCGGGCACCCAGTACGCCGAGACCTGCATCGCCTACTGCAAGCCCCACGAGCAGAAGCATGAGGACACCCCGCTGGCGCTGAAGGACTTCACCGCCTGGCTGGATGCGGTGAGCGTACCCTTCCTCGAGGACGCCGTGGTCGACTACGCCACCGATCGCATGGGCGGCCAGCTGACCATCAAGGCGCCGAACGCCAAGGTGCCGATGGTCAACGAGGACAGCCCGCTGCCCGAGCGCATCAACTACTACCTGCAGACCGAGATCAACCCGGGCCTGGCCAGCCACGGCGGCATGGTTTCGCTGGTCGACATCGACGACGAAGGCGTGGCCATCCTGCGCTTCGGCGGCGGCTGCCAGGGTTGCGGCATGGTCGACACCACCCTCAAGGATGGCGTCGAGAAGACCCTGATGGAGCGCATCCCGGAGCTGAAGGGGGTACGTGACGTCACCGACCACAGCAACAAGGAAAACGCCTACTACTGAGTCGCGTCTATTCTTGTTGCAGGATACGAAGGGCGGGCGACCGCCCTTCGTAATTTTGCTTATCAGGAAAGCATCTAAGTCACTATCTCGCGGTTTGCTAGTTTCATCTGTGCAACGCCAATCCTCCTTCGGGACGTATTAGCGGATAACCAGGATGGAACATGCACAAGTCAATGCTGCGTCGACTGCTTGTCGTCGACCTTTTCGATGAATTCTCGCCTCTTCTTTCAGAAATACAGAATGCCGGCTGGGCAGTCGATCTCTGCTCCCTGGACGAGGCATTCGATCGTCAGGCCGAGGTCGGCCTGATACGCCTGGGGCCTTGTCTGGACACCGGGGGTGAACTGTTGCGGCGTAGGCCGATGCAGTGGATCGCCGCTCTCCCGCCGGATACCTCGCTGGACGGCAGCCTTGGCCTGTTCGTTGGCGAATGGTGCTTCGACTTCCACTCCTTGCCCTTCGACCGGCAGCGGCTGCTGCTCTCTCTGGGACACGCTCTGGGCATGGCTGCGCTGCGTCGGGCCGAGCAGGTCGACGCGGGTGACGAGTTGCTCGGCAATGCGCCGTGCATGCGCGAGCTGCGCAAGCTGCTCGGCAAGCTCGGGCCGACCGACTCGCCAGTGCTGATCCGCGGCGAGAGTGGGACCGGCAAGGAGCTGGTGGCCCACGCCCTGCACCGTTTGTCGCGGCGCGCCGCGCAGGCCTTCGTGGCGATCAATTGCGGAGCGATTCCCGAGCAGCTGATCCAGTCCGAATTGTTCGGCCATGAGAAGGGCGCCTTCACCGGCGCCCACCAGCGCAAGGTCGGCCGCATCGAATCGGCCCATGGCGGCACCCTGTTCCTCGACGAGATCGGCGACCTGCCGCTGGACCTGCAGGCCAACCTGTTGCGCTTCCTGCAGGAGGGGCAGATCGAGCGGGTCGGCGGTAACCAGCCGATCCAGGTCAATGTGCGGGTGCTGGCGGCCACCCACATCGATCTCGAGCAGGCGGTGGAGCGTGGGCGTTTCCGTGAGGATCTCTATTACCGGCTGAACGTCCTGCAGGTGCATACCAGCCCCTTGCGCGAGCGGCTCGAGGACGTGCCAGCCCTCGCCCGGCACTTTGCCCAGTTGTACGCCGACGAGGTCGGCCGGCGTCCGCGCACGTTCAGTGAGGAGGCGCTGCGGGCGATGGGCGAATACGCCTGGCCGGGCAACGTGCGCGAGCTGGCCAACCGCGTGCGCCGCGGCCTGGTGCTGGCCGAGGGACGGCAGATCGAGGCGCCGGACCTGGGTTTTTGTGGCGCTTGCGGACCGACGAGCCTGGACTACAGCCTCGAGAGCTACAGGCTGCAGGCCGAGAAGCAGGCGTTGAGCGACGTGCTGCGCCAGTACTCGGCGAACCTCAGTCGCGCAGCCCGAGCGCTCGGCGTGTCGCGGCCGACCTTCTACCGACTGCTGAACAAGCACGGGATTCGTTGAGCGCGAGATGACGCAGACAGCAGAAAAGGCCCCTGCCGGATTCCTCCCGGCAGGGGCCTTTGCCGTGGTGAGACCGCCGCGGTGGCTTCAGAAGTAGTAGGGGAATTTCAGGCTGAAACTGAAGTCCGGCGCGTCCGGGGTCAGGCCGATCGACAGGTTGGGCACCATGGTCAACTGGTCGCTGAGCGCATAGGTCATGCCGATATTGAAGTAGGCGGCATTGGCGTTGCTGCTGGAAACCGTCTGCCAGCTGCCGCCATCCGGCCGGATCTTGCTCTTCTGGCTGATCAGTTGCGAGTAGGACATCGAGAGGCTCATGCGCTCGTTGAGGGCAAAGGCCATGCCCAGGCCATACTGGAACCAGTTGCCCATCTTGACCTTGCCAGCGACCTTCTGGTTCTGGGCCGGGCTGATGTCGTCGAAGGACTCCTCGAGGTTGTAGGTGTAGGACAGGTTGCCGAACAGCACGGCCGGGTCCACGGTCTTGACCACCGAGACGCCCGGAGTGACCGACCACACGCCGTTGCCGGTGGGCAGGTCTTCGGGAACCGACAGGTTGTCGTTGTCCGGCGACTGCACCAGCTTGATGCCGTAGGGGTCTTCGCCGGTCGGCGCCTTCACCCGCAGGCTGAACACCGCATCCGGCACGCCTGCGCTTTCGTCGAGGAACTTGTAGGCCACCCCGATGCTGACGTCGCCGAGTCGGGGGTCGCCGGTGACGGTTTCCGAGGAAACCTGGGTGGTTGAACCGCCCGCGCCAGCCGACTCGTAGGTGGATTCCCGATAGACCAGCGGCACGTTGAGATCGAATTGCCAGCGATTGCCCAGGTTGTAGCGCCCGGTCACGTCCAGGGTGAAGTTGTCGGAATTGATCTGGTCGACGTTGATGTTGCCGAGAAAGATGGCATCCAGCAACAGCAGGCCGTTGAGGCCCAGCTGGCGGGTGTCGTAGTGGCTGTAGGTCAGGCCGGTTTCCAGGCTGAACCTCCCTTCGCCGAAGAAGCCACTGGCTTCGTCGTAGATGTTCTCGACACTGCGCGCCGGGCTGCTGTCTTCGCGCAGGCTTTCGCCGTAGCCGGCCGCGGCTTGGCTGGTGGAGGAGGGCGAGCGCGCCAGGCGCTGTGGCTGGGGCACGGCAGGCTGTGCCTCGACCTCGCGTACCCGCTGCTCCAGCACCATCAGCGCTCTCTGCTGGGCGTCGTAACGCTGACGCAATTCGATCAGGGCCTGCTGCAGTTCTCTTACCTCGGCATCCGAGGCGGCATACAGGAGTGTCGAAGGCAGTAGCGCGGCAATGCCTACTGCCACGCGAAGCGAATATGACGGAGCCATGGGAAGTCCCTGTCGCGATTATTTAACAAGTATCCAGCGTAGATCAGTAACCCGCAGGGCGCAGGGCGCGCAGGTGATCCAGGTTGGCGCCGATCGAGCTTGCCGGCACCGGCGTGTCGCGCAGTAGCACATCCAGCGCGGTCAGGTTCCTGACCATATTGCCCGCGCCGCCGATATTGGCGTGCTGTTGCAACCCGCCGCCCCCTAGTTGCTGCAGGCTGCTGCCCTGGCCAAGTGCGTTGATGGCGATCCTGAAGCCGCCGTCGCTCGCGCTGATCTGCACATTGCCGGCCTGGGTGGCCTCGATCTGGTTGGCGAATTGCTGGCCGGTATTAGCCGTATTCGGGGCTGAGCCGCCGCGTTTCACGTTGATGACGAAATTGTTGGATGCGCTATTGAAGTCGCCGGCCGCGCGGACGCTTTGCGCCACGCCGTTGATGCTGCTCAGCCCCTCGCCGCCCTGGATTTGTCCGCTGCCTGCAGGCGGGGCGCTGTGGTCGCCGTTTCGGGTGATGGTCGAAACGTTGAACTGCGGCTGGAACATCCCTTCGCTCGCCTGCATGTGGACCGCGCCTGCAAGCACCTGGCCGCTGGCGTTCTCCCACACGCTGCTCATGGTCACGCCAAAGTGGACGATGTGCCCCGGCATGACGAAACGGCCGCGCAGTTGGGACAGTTCCTGGTCGCTCAGCTCGACCGGCTGCAACGGGTTGCTGGCCTGGGCGCAAATGCTGGCGGCAATGCAGCTGGCAGCCAGTAATGCATGAATCTTCATGTCGACCTCCGGAGACTTCCTGTCCGTGATGTCAGAATGATTCGTCTGTTATCAAAAGAAATCGCTCTGGATGAATCCATGCTCCATCAGCTCGGCATCCTTGACGGGTTGGAATGCATTCAGGCGATCTTTGGCTGACAGCGGCCTGGGCGGATTCAACAGGGCGTTGGTCTTGTCGTACTCCCGGCCAATCACGGCGAAGACGATGCCATTCCAGCCTTTGAGAAAGTCTTCGACTGCGTAGCGCTTGTGTCCGAAAACCGGATCTCCGATATAAACCCAGCCATTTTGGGTGCGTTGCAGGACCACGAAGTGTTTGTAGCCGCGGACTTCCTGCAGCACGATGGCCGGCACCTTGAGTTGCTCGAGTCCGGCAGCGGGGACGCGATAGCCGCGGGCGCGCATGCCGAGGTTTTCGACATAGCGCTTCATGTCGAGCATGGAAAAGCCTTGGGTGCGGACCAGTTCATGGTCGGCACCGGCCAGCATGCCGTTGATCACGAACGTCTCGTCCACATCGAAGCGATAGGCTTCGCGCAGGATGGTGGCCAGGGCGGCGGCACCACAGCTGAAGTCGGTTTTCTGTTCCACCAGATTGCTGAAGCGCCGCTCGCGGATGCTTTCGACCTGCTTGAACGCGATGGCGCCGCCGGGGAGTACGGCGAAAGGGACTTGTCCGGCTTGCAGCGCAACGCTCAGGCAACACAGGACGGGCAGGATGACCAGACGCATGGGACACACTCCCTATGGCTATAAGGGCAGCCCTGCGGGTGCAGGGCTCCCTTCGCGCGTGGTTACTTAGTTGCCGTTGTTGCTGCAGGCATTGCAGCCGACGGCGACAGCCAAGGTGTTCAACTGCTGGTTGCTGCTGCCGGAGGCGATGTTGACACCGATGTTGCCGCTGGCGTCGTTGAGCGAGTCGCTGAGGGTGGCGCTGTTGATGACCGGATTGGCGAAGGTCACGCTCTTGGTGAAGGTGACGGTGGATGCCAAAGTGCGGTCGCCGGCCTCCTCGATGGAGCTGCTGGCCGAATGGCTTTCGTTCTTCTCCGCACTGGCCTGGCTGCTGGACTGGTGGGTCCTCTCAAACTCGGCCTCGAAGGACTTGTCGACGGAGAGGGAGTCATCGGCCGTGGAGGAAGAGGTCTTGTCCACGCTCTTGGTGACGACCAACTCTGCTGCGGACTCCTGGCTGCTGCTCCAGGACTTGTCGACGTTGACATCGATATCCGCGGTGCCCTCGACCTCAAGCTCGAACTCGCCGCGCGAGCGCTCAACTTCGATTTCCAGGTCGATGTCGGCACTGGCGTCGACCACCAGGCTCTTGTTCGACTCGGCAGAGGAGCTGCTCGACTGGCTCGCGTCGACCACGACATCCAGGGTGGAGCTGTAGGTACGGTCGGAACTCGCGGACGAGTCATGGCTGGCCGAGAGCGAAGCCGAAGCGGTCGCCGACTCGGAGCTCGACTTCTGGAACGAAGCATCCCAGGAGTGGCTCGATTCACTGGATTCATCTCTCGAGTAGTTGTTGCTCCAGTCCTTGGTGACATCGAGGCTTTTCACGACGGTGTAGCTGGCGGCCTTGTTCTGGACACCGCCACGCAGGTCCTGATTGCCGGTCGCAGTGGCTGTCGCATCCCAGCCCCTGGCCGTGGCAATCGCCAGGGCGTTCTGCTGCTGGTTGAGGTTGCCGCTGGCGGCGTTGACGCCGATGTTGCCGGAGGCGCCGTTGCCGGAGCCATCCATGGTCGCTGTGTTGCCGCCGCCCAGGTTGTAGGTCCAGCCGTCATTATCCTGGTCGATGGTGGAGGTGGCTTCGGCGCTGCCAAAGACGAACTGCTCGTCGGCGGTGGCAATCGCAACGTTGTTGGCCTGCTGGTTCATGTCGCCGGCGGCCACGTTGGCGCCGATGTTGCCGCTGCTGCTCAGCGAGTTCTCGATGTTGACGGAGTTTTCGGTCCCCTCATTGGTGACCTGGGCCTCGCCGATGTACTGGTCGCGGCCTGCGTAGGCAGTGGCGTCGCCAGCGTTGCGGTCCAGCAGAGGGTCGCGATCATGGTGGCGACCACCCGATTGGTTTGCCTGGGCCGCGATCGCCATTGCTGCAGCCATGGCGAATACCAGCGGTTTCAGAGCCATTGACACTTTCATGGTAGTTCTCCTTGCGGTTTTTTATGCAACACGTGTTGGTCTTGCGTTGGATAACGAGTCAATCCATGACCCTGATGCTGACGGTGTTGGCCATCCGGTTTCCCACCCCAGCGCTCTGGTTCAGCTGAACTACACCACTGCTCCCGGCGAAGGCCTGCCTGTCGATAGCGACGGCACGCTCTCCCGAACTTGTCTCAGCCGCACCTGAGTTCTGCGCAGGCATCACGTTCTGCTGCGCGAGGATGCTGTCATCCACGCTTTGTGCAGCAGAGCCGACGCTCACGCGAAAAGAGTTGATCTGTTGCGTGCCGGCGCCAGCCGACTGATTGACGCCCAATACCCCGGAGCCATTGCTGAAGGCGCTGCCGGTGATGTTGGCCTGGGCATCCATGGCGGTATCGATTCCGTCCAGCTCCTGGTACTGGCGAAAGTCGCTGGTGGCGTTGGCATTGGCGCCAAACGCCAGTGCCCGGCCGTTGATCTGTTGCTGCTGGCTGCCGGCGGCCTGGTTGACCGACAGCACGCCCTGGTAGGTTCTGCCGCTGTTGTCGATTGTCGAGAGGTTGCTGACCTGCACTGGCACCTGTTCGGCGAGGCTGACGACAGGTATGGCCATGGCGATAAGCAGAGCGAGACGCCGCATGTCAGCGATCTCCGGTGAGGATTTTCAGCGGAGCCAGCCCCTGCTGCAGGCTCCGATTGATCTGGTTGGAGACGCTGCTGCCGGCTCCGCCGCCCTGGCCGGCGCGCATGCCGGGCAGCCCGTGTGCAGAAGCTTGCGATGAGTTGCCCAAGCCCGGCAGCTGTCCGCCGGGGAGCATCTGGCGTTGCAGGCTGGAGCCGCTGGTAACCCCGGCAAAGTCGGCATCAGTCAGTTCGTACGAGCTGGTCGCCCGGATGACGGTGCTGGAGGGGTTGGCATTGACGGTGCGTGGGTCGGGATCGGGGACCAGGGCGGGGCGGGTGGCAATCCGCGGCTGTACGTCGCGGGTGATGACGATGATTCCGTCGGCAGCGTAGGCGGGGATGGCCGCCCCTAGGCTTGAGAGCACCAGCGTGGCCAGCAGTGCCGAGCGAGAAATCCTTGAAGCGTTTCGATCCATGGCAGCGGTTCCTGCGCGATTCAGACCCTTTTGCGTGCAAGATCTGAGGCATGCCCCGTGCCAGTCGCTCGATCTTCAATTGAATCAGTGGGTTGGCATTCTCCCTGCACAGCTGGCAAGGCGCGGTGTCAATTCGTTGAGACAGTCGGTGGCGGGTTTCAGGGCCTGGACCGCTGAGTGCGCTGCCTGCAGGGGGATCGGGGCTGTTGCAGGCTTGATACACTTCGACCGCAAAGGGCCGGCAGGCCCGTGCTCGCGGTATCGGCGGGCGCCGATCTGTATCAATCGTGTGACACCCACCCGTTGCTGGGTCACTGCAAGGCTGCCACTGGCATAACGCAAGGAGAGAACATGCATCCATTCACCGCTACCCGACCGCCACACCTGGCCTGGCTACTCGGACTTGCCGGTCTGATCCCGTTCATCAGTGGTGCGCTGGGTATCTGGCTCACGCCGGTGGGCTGGCGCCCGCTGGTCCTGGCCGCGCTGCTCGACTATGCGGCGGTGATTCTCGCCTTCATGGGGGCGATTCACTGGGGCTTGGCGATGCGTGCCGAGCAGGACGATCTGCGCGCGCAGATGCAGCTGGGCTTGTCGGTGATTCCGCCACTGGTTGGCTGGGCAACCGTGTCCTTCGGTCTGCCGGTGGTGCTGGCCATTCCGCTGTTCGTCGTGGCGTTCATCGGCCTCTATCTGGCCGACCTGCGTGCGGTGCGCCTGGGGCTGGCGCCGATCTGGTACAAGCCGCTGCGCAGGGTGTTGACGGTCGTGGTGGTCCTCAGCCTGCTGGCGGCCTGGGGCGGCGTGCTGACCGCCTGAGGCCTGCCGGCGGACCGATCAGCAGGTCAGCTGGTCGGCCTGGCGGTACAGCATCAGCAGCTTGCGGGTGACGGTCTGCTGCAGGTCGTTGCGCTCGAAGGCGGACAGGTGCGGCAGGTTGACCAGCTGCAGGCGGTGCAGGTGCAGATAGGGCATGCGCTGGTCGAACTCGCGCAGGTCGCCCTTGACCAGTACCGGCAGGAACACATCACCGCTCTGCTTCAACTTGCTGATGATCTGTGCCAGGGCGCTCTTGAACGGGCGCGCCTGCAGCATCTCGCCATTGCTCCCCAGTCGCGCCAGCAACAGCCCCTTGTGGTCCTGGAACTGGCCTGGCAGCACGCACAGGCCGGTCTTGCGGACCGATGAAGGCGAGATGTGGTGCAGGGTGTCGTGAAACGCGTAGGGGTTGGGCAGCACGACCATCTTGCGGCCGATTTCGCTCGGGAAGTGCAGGCCGTAGTTGGTGTACAGCTGGCTCACCGATTCGGAATAGACGCACAACCGGTTCTCGAACAGGCGGATGAAGCGCTCGGCCAGGTCGCGTTTTTCCACGCGGTCCAGATCCCAGATCAGGTCTGGGTTGGATTTCTTGCTGAGGTCGACTTCCTGGAAGCTGATGGATGTGCTCATTGCGACGGCGCCGTACAGGGTGGGGGTGGTTGTCGGCCGCAGGCGAGTTGGCTGCGGGCTCTCGACCCTTCCATGGGCAGGCGACAACGGACAATTGCCGCAGTATGCGTAAAGAACATGACAACTCACCAGTCGTGTCGCACAAATTTGCGAGCAAAGTCGGTCATCTGCGCGCGCGCGGGCAGATTGACGGATCGCCCTGATCCCGGTCAACACGCTTTGGCGCAGGACCTGCAGCCAGGTGGCCGGCTCTGGTAGGATGCCGCCCGGCCGCCGCGCAGTACTCCGCTGGAACTGCTCCGCTCGGCATTCATCAATTCATGGAACAGCGCGCGACAGGCGCGTGACGGGGAGTTTTTGCATGGAGTTCTGGACCGCCATTCAGGCGCTGATCCTGGGTATCGTCGAGGGGCTGACCGAGTTCCTGCCGATCTCCAGCACCGGTCACCAGATCATCGTCGCCGACCTGATCGGCTTCGGTGGCGACCGCGCCAAGGCGTTCAACATCATCATCCAGCTGGCGGCGATCATGGCGGTGATGTGGGAGTTCCGCCAGCGCATCATCGACGTGGTGCTGGGGCTGCCGCGCGAGCGTCAGGCGCAGCGTTTCACCATCAACCTGCTGGTGGCCTTCTTCCCGGCGGTGATTCTTGGCGTGGCCTTCGCCGACCTGATCGAGCACTGGCTGTTCAACCCGATCACCGTGGCCAGTGCGCTGGTGATCGGTGGTGTGGTCATGCTCTGGGCCGAGAAGCGCCAGCACACCATCGAGGTGGAGGCGGTGGACGACATGAGCTGGAAGCACGCGCTGAAGATCGGTTTTGCGCAGTGTCTGGCGATGATCCCCGGCACCTCGCGCTCGGCCTCGACCATCATCGGCGGCCTGCTGTTCGGCCTGTCGCGCAAGGCGGCCACCGAGTTCTCGTTCTTCCTGGCCATGCCGACCATGGTCGGTGCCGCCGTGTACTCCGGCTACAAGCACCGTGCGCTGTTCGAGGGCGGCGGCGATCTGCCGGTGTTCGCCGTGGGCTTCGTCACCTCGTTCGTCTTCGCCATGCTCGCCGTGCGCGCGCTGCTCAAGTTCATCGCCAACCACAGCTACGCGGTGTTCGCCTGGTATCGCATCGGTTTCGGCCTGCTGATCCTCGCCACCTGGCAGCTGGGCATGATCGACTGGAGCACGGCGCAGGGCTGATGAAGGCCAGAGCCACGCCCGCAGGGCGCAAGCGGGAGCAGGACAGACGCGGGGAGTGGCCGCTCAAGGTGGCGACCTTCCTGGCCTTGTGCGTGCTGCCGCTGGGTGGGGCGTTGCGGCTGCTGCTGGATCTGGCGCAGCCGTGGGCCTTGCTGGCCTATGGCGGGGCCAGTCTGCTGATCCTGGCGCTGTACTGGCACGACAAGCGCAGTGCCCGCCAGGGGCAATGGCGCACGCCGGAAAACACCCTGCACGCCGTCGAGCTGCTCGGCGGCTGGCCGGGCGCGCTGCTGGCGCAGCAGGTGTTGCGGCACAAGACCCGCAAGGTCTCGTATCAGCTGGTGTTCTGGGGGATTGTCGCGCTGCACCAGGCGTTCTGGGTTGACTGGCTGCTGCTGGGCGGGAGGTTCGTTCGCCAGATGCTGGCGCCGTTGGCAGGATTGCTGTAGGAGCGGGTGGGGCCCGCTCCTCAGCCAATCAGCCGGCCCTTGCGGCCGGCTGGGCACTTCAGGTCAGCACGTCAGACCAGCACGCCCTGGCTGCGCAGGTAGTCGTCGTAGGTGCCGCTGAAGTCGATCACACCATTTTCCGACAGCTCGATGATGCGGGTGGCCAGGGAGCTGACGAACTCGCGGTCGTGGCTGACGAAGATCAGCGTGCCCGGGTAGTTCTCCAGCGCCAGGTTGAGCGCCTCGATCGACTCCATGTCCAGGTGGTTGGTCGGTTCGTCCATCACCAGTACGTTGGGCTTCTGCAGGATCAGCTTGCCGAACAGCATGCGCCCCTGCTCGCCACCGGAGATGACCTTGACCGACTTGAGGATCTCGTCGTTGCTGAACAGCATGCGGCCGAGGGTGCCGCGTACCAGCTGCTCGCCACCCTGGGTCCACTGACCCATCCAGTCGAACAGGGTCATGTCGTTTTCGAAGTCGGAAGCGTGATCCTGGGCGTAGTAGCCCAGCTCGGCGCTCTCGGTCCATTTCACCGAGCCGTTGTCCGGGAACAGTTCGCCGACCAGGGTGCGCAGCAGGGTGGTCTTGCCGATGCCGTTGGGGCCGATGATGGCCAGGCGCTCGCCGGCTTCCACGGTGAAGCCGAAGTTCTTGAACAGCGTCTTGCCATCGAAGCCCTTGGACATGTTCTCGACGGTCACCGCATTGCGGTGCAGCTTCTTGGTCTGCTCGAAGCGGATGAACGGGCTGACCCGGCTGGACGGCTTGACCTCGGCCAGCTGGATCTTGTCGATCTGCTTGGCGCGCGAGGTGGCCTGCTTGGCCTTGGAGGCGTTGGCCGAGAAGCGGCTGACGAAGGTCTGCAGCTCGGCGATCTGCGCCTTCTTCTTGGCGTTGTCGGCCAGCAGCTGCTCGCGCGACTGGGTCGCGGCGGTCATGTACTCGTCGTAGTTGCCCGGGAACAGGCGCAGCTCGCCGTAGTCCAGGTCCGCCATGTGGGTGCACACGCTGTTGAGGAAGTGGCGGTCGTGGGAAATGATGATCATGGTGCTGTTACGCGCCGTGAGGATGTTTTCCAGCCAGCGGATGGTGTTGATGTCCAGGTGGTTGGTCGGCTCGTCCAGCAGCAGCACGTCCGGGTTGGAGAACAGCGCCTGGGCCAGCAGCACGCGCAGCTTCCAGCCGGGGGCGACTTCGCTCATCGGGCCGAAGTGCTGGGCCAGCGGGATGCCCAGGCCGAGCAGCAGCTCGCCGGCGCGCGATTCGGCGGTGTAGCCGTCCATCTCGGCGAACTCGGTCTCCAGCTCGGCCACGGCCATGCCGTCTTCCTCACTCATTTCCGGCAGCGAGTAGATGCGGTCGCGCTCGGCCTTCACCTTCCACAGTTCTTCGTGACCCATGATCACGGTGTCGATCACGTTGAAGTCTTCGTAGGCGAACTGGTCCTGGCGCAGCTTGCCCAGGCGGGTGTTGGCGTCGAGCATCACCTGGCCGCCAGACGGCTCGAGGTCGCCGCCGAGGATCTTCATGAAGGTCGACTTGCCGCAGCCATTGGCGCCGATCAGGCCGTAGCGGTTGCCGTTGTTGAACTTGACGGAGACGTTTTCAAACAGGGGCTTGGCCCCGAACTGCATGGTGATATTGGCGGTGGAAATCACAAATCTGTCCCGGAAGGAGCGCGCTGATGCGCAAAAAAGGCGCAATTGTAGCGCTTTGCGGCAGCGGCGGCAGCCCAAAGGATCGACGGTTTCTCAATCCTGATAACCGTGATGGGCGTCACGCCGTGCTTGATGCAGAATGATGGTCTTTCAGATCAACCTGTTACGGCGTTTATCTCGATGAACATCACGGAAATGCTGCGCATCCTGGCCAGCCAGGATGGATCCGACCTTTATCTTTCGACCGGTGCGCCGCCCTGCGCCAAGTTCAACGGTGTGCTGCGTGCGCTGAGCAAGGAGCCGCTGGCGCCGGGCGACGTGGCGAAGATCGCCGCCGAGGTGATGGATGCCGAACAGAAGGTCGACTTCGAGCGCGAGCTGGAGATGAACCTGGCGATCTCGCTGCCCAACATCGGCCGTTTCCGGATCAACATCTTCAAGCAGCGCAACGAGGTGTCCATCGTCGCGCGCAACATCAAGCTGGACATCCCGCGCTTCGAGGACCTCAAGCTGCCGCCGGTGCTGCTCGACGTGATCCTCGAGAAACGCGGCCTGGTGCTGTTCGTCGGCGGTACCGGTTCGGGCAAGTCGACCTCGCTGGCGGCACTGATCGACCACCGCAACCGCAACCACAGTGGTCACATCATCACCATCGAGGACCCGGTGGAGTACGTGCACAAGCACAAGAAGTCGATCATCAACCAGCGCGAGGTTGGCGTGGACACCCGCAGCTTCCAGGCGGCGCTGAAGAACACCCTGCGCCAGGCGCCGGATGTCATCCTGATCGGCGAGATCCGCGACCGCGAGACCATGGAGCACGCCCTGGCGTTCTCGGAAACCGGCCACCTGGCGATCTCCACCCTGCACGCCAACAACGCCAACCAGGCGCTGGACCGGATCATCAACTTCTTCCCCGAGGAACGTCGCCCGCAGCTGCTCAACGACCTCGGCAACAACCTCAAGGCGTTCGTCTCCCAGCGTCTGGTGAAGACCGTCGACGGCAAGCGCCGCGCCGCGGTGGAGATCCTCATGGGCACCGCGACCATCCGCGACCTGATCAAGCGCGGCGATTTCAACCTGATCAAGGAGGTCATGGAGAAGTCGCGGCCGCTGGGCATGCAGACCTTCGATCAGGCGCTGATCGATCTGGTCAACGAGGGCGCGATCAGCGAAGAGGAAGCGGTGAAAAACGCCGACTCGGCGAACAACGTGCGTCTCAAGCTCAAGCTGCACCGCGAGGGCGAGGGCGGTCAGGCCAAGCCCGACGATACCTCGACCTGGAGCCTGGAGCCGACCATGGACGAGGAAGAGGAACAGCCCTTCGTCTGACCCCTCCCAGCGCCGTCCCGATGACGGCACCCGCACCACCAGCAATGCCGGCATGGACGCGAGTCGACGCCGGCATTGCTGTTTCAGCTGCGCAGGTAGACCAGCACCAGATGCCAGCCGAACTGGGTCTTCAGCGGGCCCTGCACCTGGTGCAGCGGCTTGCGGAACACCACGTTCTCGAACGGCTTGACCATCTGCCCCGGGCGGATCTCGCCGAGATCGCCGCCGCGCTTGCGCGAGGGGCAGAACGAGTGCCGCCGTGCCAGGGTGGCGAAATCCTCACCCTTGGCCAGGCGCGCCTTGAGCTGCTCGGCTTCGGCGGCGGTCTTGACCAGGATGTGGCGGGCCATGGCGATGGGCATCGGCGGACTCCTCGAGTGGATGGCGAAGGGCGCGCAGTTTAGCGCGCGAGCCACGGCCGGTCATGTCCGCTCGGCGACTAACTAAAAGGCCGCTGCGTCCGTGGGCGGCAGCGGCCTTTGTCATTTCAGGAAGGCGGATCAGTAGACCCAGACTTCCACGCGACGGTTCTTGCGCCGGCCGTCCTCGCTGTCGTTGGAGGCTACCGGCAGGGCATCGCCCAGGCCGCTGATTTCACGGACCAGCACGCCACCCTTGACCAGCTCGCGCTGTACCGCCATGGCGCGCAGCTTGGACAGCAGCAGGGCGCGGTCGCGGTCGTCGTGCTTGGGATCGCCGAAGCCGACCAGCACGACCTGGCTCATCATCTTGTTGTTCGCGCGCAGGTAGCCCAGGACCCGCCGCACGTCGCGCAGGGCCTTGTTGTCGAGTTCGGAGCTGCCTTCGGCGAAGCGGAAGTTGACCGCCAGGCGCTGGGCGTTGTTCACCAGTGCGCTGTAGCTGTCCGGCATCTCGCCATGGGCGTCGACCTTCATGGCCTTCACGGTTTGGGCGATGAAGCCGGTCTGCGCGACGATTTCCTGGCCACGCGGGCTGTGGGCGAAGCGCACCAGCTGCTGGGCCCAGGGATTGCCTTCGCCCGGCTTCATGTACAGGAACAGGCGGCGCGACAGCGGGTAGTCCTCGGTGGCCACCAGCTCGGTAGTCGGCAGCATCGGTTGCGAGTCGCCGGTGCTGACCGCCAGCGCCTTGGCCTGGCGGATGTAGGGCAGGCCGATGAAGCCGATGCCCTGCGGGTCCTTGCTGACCGAGTCGGACAGCAGGGTGCTCGATTCGAAGCGCTTGGCCGTCGCGGCCAGGCTCTTGCCCTGGCTGCTCAGCACCAGCTCCTTGAAGGTATCCCAGGTGCCGGAGTTGTCGTCGCGGGCATACAGGTTGATCGCGCCACCGCGACCGCCCAGCTCCTCCCAGGTCTTTACCTCGCCGGCGAATACCTGGGCCAGCTGTGCGACCGACAGCGCCGTCAGCGGGTTGCTGGGGTGCAGGATCACCGCCAGACCGTCGATGGCGATCACCTGTTCGCCTTCGGGGCTCCTCAGGTCACCGAGGCGAGCCAGGCTGGCGGCTTCGCTATCCTTGATCGGGCGCGAGGAGGCGGCCAGCTCGGCGCTGTTGTCGCCGAGGGCGACGAAGCCGGTGCCCGAGCCGTGGGCGGCGACGGCGATGTTGACCAGGCGCCCCTGGTCATCACGCGCGGTGATGCGCTGCTCGTTCTCGCCGCTGTCCTCGATACGCACATTGGCAAAGCCTTCCTTCTCCAGCATGCCGCCGACCAGCGCCGGCCCCAGCTTGGCACCGATGGTGTTGGAGCCCTGCAGGCGCAGGGCCGGCTTGCCGTCGGCGGGCAGGGGCAGGGCAGCAAAGCTGCCGAGCGGCGTGGCAATGGCCAGCAGCCCGCCGAACAGCAGGCGGGCAGTGAAGGGAACACGGCGGAGGGGGCGCAGCATGGCGGCAGGCAACCTTGTTGGTCAGGTTTGAAGTTGCCGCGCAGATTAAGTCAGTGCGATGACCGTTCTGTTACAGATCCGCCGTAAAAGCGTGAGCTGGTTCACGCTAGCTCAAGCCATATCGGTGCGTGGTCGGAAGGCTTGTCCATGCCGCGCAGCTCGTAGTCGATGCCCGCCGCCTGCAGACGGGGGGTGAGGCCGCTGGAGGTCATGATCAGGTCGATGCGCAGGCCGCGCTTGGGCTGGTCCTCGAAACCGCGACTGCGGTAGTCGAACCAGCTGAAGCGGTCGCAAACCTCGGGGTGCAACTGGCGGAAGCTGTCGACCAGGCCCCAGGCGTGCAGGCGGGCCATCCACTCGCGCTCTTCGGGGAGGAAGCTGCACTTGCCGCTGCGCAGCCAGCGCTTGGCGTTCTCCGCACCTATACCAATATCAATGTCTTGCGGAGAGATGTTGAAGTCACCCATCACCACAACGGCCTGTTCGGGGCTGAACTGCTCCTCGAGCAGACGCTGCAGGTCGGCGTAGAACTGCGTCTTGGCGGGGAACTTGGTCGCATGGTTGCGGCTCTCCCCCTGCGGGAAGTAGCCGTTGAATACGTGCAGCGGCTGGCCGCGCTCGTCGGTGAAGGTGGCGCCGATGAAGCGGCGCTGCGAGTCCTCGCCGTCCCACGGGAAGCCCTTGAGCAGATTCTGCGGTGCCTGGCGCGATAGCAGGGCGACGCCGTAGTGACCCTTCTGGCCGTGGTACTCGACGTGGTAGCCAAGCGCCTCGATGTCGGCCTGGGGAAACTGCTCGTCAGCCACCTTGGTTTCCTGCAGGCCGATGACATCCGGCTGGTGCCGCTCGATCAGCTCGGCAAGTTGATGAGGTCTTGCGCGCAATCCATTGATATTGAAGGAAACAAGTTTCATGTTGCGATGGTTCCGTGACTTGAACGGTAAGCCGCGATGCTAGCCGATCACGTGGTTGGGAGTAACAGTGCAAACTGCATGGGTTTGCCGCTTCTGGCCCATGCTAGGCTTCTGGCGGAGCTATCCAGCAGCAGGCGTCGGATGATGATCCTTGCTCAATACATCATGTTTTGCGTGTAACTAATTGATAAAAAAGGAGATAGGTAATGAGTCAAGTAACCCTGAAAGGCAACCCGGTGCGTGTCGACGGCAACCTGCCGCAGGTCGGCAGCCAGGCCCCGGCCTTCCACCTAGTGGGCACTGACCTGGCCGAGCACACCCTGGCCGACTTCACCGGTCGCCGCAAGGTGCTGAACATCTTCCCCAGCATCGACACCCCGACCTGCGCCACCTCGGTGCGCACATTCAACGTCGAGGCGGGCAACCTGGATAACACCGTGGTGCTGTGCATTTCCGCCGACCTGCCGTTCGCCCAGAAGCGCTTCTGCGCCTCCGAAGGCCTGGACAACGTGATCAACCTGTCCACCATGCGTGGTCGCGAGTTCCTCCAGGACTATGGCGTGGCCATCGCCGAAGGCCCGCTGGTCGGCCTGGCCGCCCGCGCCGTGGTGGTGCTGGACGAGCACGACAAGGTGCTGCACAGCGAGCTGGTTGCCGAGATCGCCGACGAGCCGAACTACGCCGCGGCACTGGCAGTACTCTGACCTGCCTCAGGCTCGATGGGCTGCCCGGCGGCCCATCGGGTTTGGCAACTGCCCGTCCGGGAACAGGCCCCGCCAGCAACTGCTGCGCCGAGGCTGTCGTGCTCTGCCTTGCGTGGCTTGTCCTCACGCGACGTGACGGGCAATCCGCAACTCATCCATTGGCCTGCTCGCCCGGTGGTCATCGGCAGTCGTGACTGGATGTCGCCTGCCTGCAAGTCGCGATTCGTCAGCTAGGTTTAAAGGAGTCAGGGTGCCTGGATGGAGTGCAGCGAATGGCCAAGGGCAAGAAGAAAGACAAAGAATCGGCGAGCCTGCCGGCAGAGCAGGAAAGGCTGGGCCGCAAGGAGTACGACGAGGAGCTGAAGCGGCTGCACGTCGAGCTGGTCAAGCTGCAGCAGTGGGTGGTGGCCAAGGGCCTCAAGATCTGCGTGGTCTTCGAAGGCCGCGACGGCGCCGGCAAGGGCGGTACGATCAAGGCACTCACCGAGCGGGTCAGTCCGCGGGTATTCCGCGTGGTGGCTTTGCCGGCGCCCAGCGACCGGGAAAAGACCCAGATGTACGGGCAGCGTTACCTGGCGCACCTGCCGGCAGCTGGCGAGGTGGTGATCTTCGACCGCAGCTGGTATAACCGCGCCGGCGTCGAACGGGTGATGGGTTTCTGCAGCGAGGAGCAGGCGCAACGCTTCCTCAACATCGTGCCGCTGTTCGAGAAGATGATGATCGAGTCCGGGATCATCCTCATCAAGTACTGGCTGGAGGTCAGCGCCGAGGAGCAGGAGCGCCGCCTGGCCGACCGCATCCACGACGGACGCAAGATCTGGAAACTGTCGCCCATGGACCTCAAGTCGTTCACTCGCTGGGACGACTACACCCGCGCCCGCGACGAGATGTTCGCTGCCACCGACACCTCATGGGCACCTTGGTACGTGGCGCGCTCCGAGGAGAAGCGCCGGGTGCGCCTGAACATCATCAGCCACCTGCTGCAGCACGTTCCCTACGGGGACATCACCCAGGCAGAGAAGATCAAGCTGCCCAAGCGCAAGGTCGGCCAATACCAGACCGCGCCCTATCCGTTCCGGATGGTCGACGAGCGCTTCTGAAGCGGCGGCACGGGATGAGAAAAAGGCCCGCGGACTCAGGCCGGCGGGCCTTCGTCGTGCCGTGACGCTCAGCGGAAGGTCACCCCCGCGTGCTCCGTGCTGACACGGGTACCCGCGCGGCCCTGGACGATCGCCTCGATCTGCGCCAGCGAACCGATCACCGCCACCCTGCCGGTAAGACGGGCGAACTCGCAGGCAGCCTGCACCTTGGGGCCCATGGAGCCGGCGGCGAAGCCGAGGCGCTCCAGCTCGTCTGGGTGGGCCTCGGCGATGGCCTTCTGCGTCGGCTGGCCCCAGTCGACATAGGCCGCATCGACGTCGGTGGCGATCACCAGCAGGTCGCAGTCCAGCTGCCGGGCCAGCAGGGCCGAGCAGAGATCCTTGTCGATCACTGCCTCCACGCCCTGCAGCTTGCCGTCCCGGTACAGGGTCGGGATGCCGCCACCGCCGGCGCAGATCACCACCGAGCCCTTCTCCAGCAGCCACTGGATCGGGCGGATCTCGATGATCCGCTGCGGGCGCGGGCTGGCCACCACGCGGCGGAACTGGTTGCCATCCGGGGCGATGCTCCAGCCCTTGTCACGGGCCAGGCGCTCGGCTTCTTCCTTCGGGTAGACCGGGCCGATCGGCTTGGTCGGTGTCTGGAAGGCCGGATCGGCGCCGTCCACCACCACCTGGGTGAGGATGGTGGCGAAGGGCACCTCGACTGGCAGCAGGTTGCCCAGCTCCTGCTCAATCATGTAGCCGATCATGCCTTCGGTCTCGGCGCCGAGCACGTCCAGCGGGTAGGGGTTGGCGGCATCGTAGGCCGCGCCCTGCAGGGCCAGCAGGCCGACCTGCGGCCCGTTGCCGTGGGCGATCACCAGCTGGTTGCCGGTGGCCACCTTGGCGATCTGCGCGCAGGCGACGCGCACGTTGTCGCGCTGGTTCTCCGCGGTCATGGCCTCGCCACGGCGCAGCAGGGCGTTGCCGCCCAGGGCGATGACTAGTCGCATGCGGGTTCTCCCTTCAGATGTCCACCAGGGTCGATACCAGGATCGCCTTGATGGTGTGCATGCGGTTTTCCGCCTGATCGAAGGCGATGCACCAGGGCGACTCGAAGACGTCCTCGGTCACCTCGATGCCGTTGGCCAGGTGCGGATATTGCGCGGCGATCTGCTGGCCGACCTTGGTCTCGCTGTTGTGGAAGGCCGGCAGGCAGTGCATGAACTTCACCCGTGGGTTGCCGGCCGCCTTCATCAGCTCGGCGTTGACTTGGTAGGGCAGCAGCAGCTTGATGCGCTCGCCCCAGGCCTCCACCGGCTCGCCCATGGACACCCAGACGTCGGTATGCACGAAGTCCACGCCCTTGACCGCGGCCTGGGCATCTTCGGTCAGGGTGATGCGCGCGCCGGTTTCCTCGGCGAACTGCCGGCAGGCGGCGACGTGCTCGTCGCTCGGCCACAGCGCCTTGGGCGCGGCGATGCGCACATCCATGCCGAGCTTGGCGCCGATCAGCAGCAGCGAGTTGCCCATGTTGTTGCGCGCGTCGCCCAGGTAGGCGTAGCTGATCTCGTGCAGCGGCTTGTCGCTGTGTTCGCGCATGGTCAGCACGTCGGCGAGCATCTGGGTCGGGTGGTACTCGTCGGTCAGGCCGTTGAACACCGGCACGCCGGCGTACTTGGCCAGATCCTCGACGATCTCCTGCTTGAAGCCGCGATACTCGATGGCGTCGTACATGCGCCCGAGCACCCGGGCGGTGTCCTTCATGCTTTCCTTGTGGCCGATCTGCGAGGAGCCCGGGTCGATGTAAGTGACGCTGGCGCCTTGGTCATAGGCGGCCACCTCGAAGGCACAGCGGGTGCGGGTGGAGGTCTTCTCGAAGATCAGTGCGATGTTCTTGCGCCTGAGGTGCTGCTGTTCGGTGCCGGTGTACTTGGCGCGCTTGAGGTCGCGCGACAGGTCGAGCAGGTAACGCAGCTCGCGGGTGCTGTGGTGCATCAGGCTGAGCAGGTTGCGGTTGTGCATGTTGAACGCCATGACGGACTACCTCTCGGGGAATCGGGGCTGCATGGGCTGGCAGGCGCGGCGGCCGGGCGGGGCCGCCGCGTTGGCGAATCAGTAGTCGAGCGGGTCGCGGATGATCGGGCAGGTCATGCAGTGGCCGCCGCCACGGCCGCGGCCCAGCTCGCTGGCGCTGATGGTCACCACCTCCACCCCGGCCTTGCGCAGCAGGGTGTTGGTATAGGTGTTGCGGTCGTAGCCGACCACCACGCCGGGGGACAGGCAGACGACGTTGTTGCCGTCGTCCCACTGCTCGCGCTCGGCCTCGTAGGCGTCGCCGCCGGTCTCGACCACGCGCAGCTGCTTCAGGTTGAGGGCCTCGGCCACCACCTGGATGAAGTGCTTGTCCTCGCGACGGATGTCCAGGCCGCCCGGCTTGCTGGCGTCGGGGCGGATGCTGAACGGCACGATCTGGTTGACCACTTCCGGGAAGACGGTGACCAGGTCGCGGTCGCAGAAGGTGAACACGGTGTCCAGGTGCATGGCCGCGCGCGACCTGGGCATGCCGGCGACCACGACTCGCTGGGCGGCGCCCTTGGCGAACAGGGCCCGGGCCACCTGGCCGATGGCCTGGCGCGAGGTGCGTTCGCCCATGCCGATCAGCACCACGCCGTTGCCCACCGGCATCACGTCGCCGCCTTCCAGGGTGGCGGCGCCGTGGTCCTCGTCCGGGTTGCCCCACCAGATCTCGAACTCGGCATTGGCGAAGTCCGGGTGGAACTTGTAGATCGCCGTGGTCAGCAGGGTTTCCTGGCGGCGCGCCGGCCAGTACATCGGGTTCAGGGTCACCCCGCCGTAGATCCAGCAGGTGGTGTCGCGGGTGAACTGGGCGTTGGGCAGCGGCGGCAGGAT
Source organism: Geopseudomonas sagittaria (assembly GCF_900115715.1). Taxonomy (GTDB): domain Bacteria; phylum Pseudomonadota; class Gammaproteobacteria; order Pseudomonadales; family Pseudomonadaceae; genus Geopseudomonas; species Geopseudomonas sagittaria. The sequence goes on along the minus strand of NZ_FOXM01000006.1, from coordinate 225,778 downwards.
GAAGCTGGTGTGGCCGAGGAAGTCGACGAGCATCTTCAGCACGCTGCTGTCGCCGAGGCCCTTGAGCAGATCGGCGGCAGAGACGCCGCCGATCAGGAATTCGGCCAGCTGGCGGGGTTCCAGGCTCTCCAGCCAGCTGCGCATCTCGTCGCCGAAGCCGACGCCGACCTGGTTGGCCGACAGCTTGCGGTCGAGGATCCACTTCAGCGCTTCCTGGTTGTGCACGGTCTCGGTCAGCAGGTTGTGCATCTCCACCACCTCGACCCCGCGATCCTGCATCTTGGAGACGAAGTCGAAGTGGTCGCGCTTGGCCTGGGATACCCAGATCACGTCGTCGAACAGCAATTCGTCGCAGTTTCCGGGGGTCAGGCGCAGGTGGGCCAGGCCCGGCGAGCAGACCATCACCTTGTGCAGCTTGCCGGCTTCGGAATGAACGCCGAGTTTGATCTTGGCCATCGGGAACTCCTTGCGTGGATGCTATTGGTTCAGTGTAGAAAGCCCGGGCGGCGACCCCGCGGCCGCTGACAGCCGGCGTAGCCTGCGCTCAGCCGCCCGGGCAGTCCGTGTGCTCAGGGCGTCCAGTCCACCCCGTGATCGGCGAGGTAGTCATCCACGCCGGCGCCGACGGTGGGCTGGAAGATGTTGTCGCCGAATACCTCCAGCAGGCCGAAGCGCTTGAACTTGTCCTTGACCGGGTCCTTCATCTCCGCGAAATGCAGCTCGATCCCTCGCTCGCGCAGGGTCTCGCACAGCTCGGCGAGCATGTCGGCGGAGGTGACGTCGATGCTGGTGACCGGCTCTGCAGCTACTACCACCCGCCGAACCGGTGTGGGCGATTCCTCGACGGCCTCCATCAGGCATTCGCGGAACAGCTCGGCATTGGCGAAGAACAGCGGCGCATCCCAGCGGAACAGCACCAGGCCCGGCACCCGCCGGGCGTCCGGGTAGCGCTTGACGTCGTGATAGCCGCGCACGCCCGCGGCGCGGCCGAGGATGGCGTAGTGCGGGCGCCAGCCGTCCCACAGGTACTCGATCACCGCGATCCCCACCGCCAGGCAGATGCCGGGGATCGCGCCGAAGACGGCGACCCCGGCGAAGCAGGCCATCGACAGCCAGAACTCCCAGCGCTGGATGCGGAAGATGCGCTTGAGGTCGGCGAATTCGAACAGTCCGATGACCGCGGCGATCACCACCGCCGCCAGCGCACTGTTCGGCAGGTAGCGCAGCAGATCCGGCGCGATCAGCAGCAGCGCCGCCACCGCGAGGGCGCCGACCACCCCGGTCAGCTGGGTCTGCGACCCCGCCGCCTCGGCCACCGGGGTGCGCGACGAGCTGCTGCTGATCGGAAAGCCCTGGAACAGCCCGGCGGCCAGGTTGGCCGCGCCCAGACCGACCATTTCCTGATTGGGGTCGACCTGGGTCTGGGTGCGCGCAGCGTAGGTGCGCGACAGCACGCTGGTGTCGGCGAAGGAGACGATGGCGACCGCGCAGCCGCCGAGTACCACGGTGGCCAGGTCCACGCCGCTGAGCCAGGGCAGGGTGAAACTGGGCAGGCCCTGGGGCAGGTCGCCCAGCACCTTGACGCCGAAATCGTTGAGGTCGAACAGGCCGACCGCCACGGTGGCGAGAATCACCACGATCAGAATGCCGGGCAGCTGCTTGAAGGGCTTGAGCAGCAGGATCAGCGCCAGACTGCCGCCGCCGACCGCAAAGCTGTACCAGTTGGCCTTGCCGGCGGCGATGGCCTCGAGCAGATGCCAGAGATCGATCAGGGGACCTTCGCTGTCGATGGAAATGCCGAACAGCTTGGGCGTCTGGGCGATCAGCACGACCAGGGCGATGCCGTTCATGTAGCCGTAGCGGATCGGCTTGGACAGCAGTTCGGTGATGAAGCCCAGACGCAGCAGGCCGACGACGATGCACACCACGCCGGAAACCACCGCCATCATGCTGGCCAGGGTGATGGCGCGCATCGGATCGCCGCCCGACAGCGGCAGCACCACGGCGAGGATGGGCGCGGCCAGCGAGGAGTCCGGGCCGAGCACGAGGATGCGGCTGGGGCCGAACAGCGCGTAGGCCAGCAGCGGCACTATGGTGGCGTACAGCCCGTAGATGCCCGGCACCCCGGAAGCCTCGGCGTAGGCGATGCCGACCGGCACCAGCATCGAGGTGAGCACCAGGCCGGCGGCCAGGTCCTTGGGCAACCACTCGGTCTGGTATTGCCTGAGCATCAGCAGCCCCGGCAGCCAGCGCAGCCAGGAGGAGGTTCTGGTCGGGCTTGCAGGACTCGCGGGCACTGGCGGCACGGGCATGGTGGGTCGTCCTTGTTGATGACAGGGGGGGGGCTGCGCGGCGGGCACGTTTGCTGAAATCCAAAAGCAAGAGTAGGCCCGGACTGGCGCACACGCTCGGTTGGCCAGCGCTTTCTGGTCGAGATCTGCGCCAGATAATCGCCGGCTCTCCGTGTCTTTACGCCATTGATTAATGTCAATGACGCTGGATTGACGTCTTTTCGCGCCTTGCCGCGGTGCCAGACGCTACTACGCTGGAATTGCCGGGCATGGAAGTTGAGGGCTGTCACCAGTTGCCTCTTGTTGTCTCCCGCCGTCCTTGCCTGTCAGCCGCCACGCCAGGGTCACGTCCGCGTTTCCGCGCAGGAGATGAGTGCTGGGGAGCGTCAGACATGTCCGAGGCAGCCGAACGCCGTCCGCGCGACGGGAGTGCCCTGATGGAAAGCCGCAGCCAGTCCTCAACAAGGAGCTCGTCAATGAGTCGTACGCAAACGCCGTTGCCCCCGTCGCTGGCGCAGCGCTTCCCGGTGCTGGTCGTAGTCGGCAACCATGGCCTGGAGGCCGACAGCTTCCTTGGTCACAGCGCCAGGGCGGTCGGCCAGGCGCTGCGTGCCCACGATCTCGACGTCGAACTGGTGGGCTCGCTGGCGGATGCGGAAATCGCCTTCAGCGCCCAGCCGGCCTACAGCTGCGTGATCCTCGGCTGGGGGCCGTGCGAGCAGAATCTGGACAAGGCGCAGCAGGTGATCCGCCTTATGCGTCGGCGCACCGCGCAGCTGCCGATCATGCTGGGCATGAGCAAGGCGCATCACGGCCAGGTGCCGCTGGAATTCGTCGAGGAGATCGACGGTTTCATCTGGTTGCCGGAAGACAGTCCCGAGTTCATCGCCGGGCGCATCGCCGCAGCCGCCCGGCGCTACCTGGACACCATCCTGCCGCCGTTCTTCGGCGCGCTGGTCAACTTCGCCGACACCTGCGAATACTCCTGGCACACCCCGGGGCACACCGGCGGCACCGCCTTCATGAAGACCGCGGTGGGGCGCAGCTTCCTCGACTTCTATGGCGAGCAGATGCTGCGCTCCGACCTCAGCGTGTCGGTCGGCGAGCTGGGCTCGCTGAACGACCATTCCGGCCCGGTGGCCGCGGCCGAGCGCAATGCCGCGCAGGTGTTCGGCGCCGACTATACCTTCTTCTCGGTGGGCGGCAGCTCGGCCAGCAACCAGATCATCCTGCACTCGGCGGTGACCGACGGCGACGCCGTGCTGGTCGACCGCAACTGCCACAAGTCGCTGAACTACGCGCTGAACCAGTCCGGCGCGGTGCCGCTGTACCTGCGCCCGCGGCGCAACGCGCGCGGCCTGATCGGCCCGGTGCCGCAGAGCGAACTGACCCCGGATGCTGTGGCGAAGAAGCTCGCCGAGAGCCCGCTGGCGCGCGACAAGCAGGCGCGCCCGGTGCTGGCGGTGCTGACCAACTCGACCTACGACGGCCTCTGCTACAACGTGCAGACCACCACCCGCGAGCTGAGCAGGAGCGTCGACCGCATCCACTACGACGAGGCCTGGTACGCCTACGCGCGCTTCAACGCGCTGTACGAGGGACGCTACGGCATGCACCGCGGCGAGCGGCACGCAGACGACGCCACGGTGACCGTGACCCATTCGACCCACAAGCTGCTCGCCGCGCTGTCGCAGGCGTCGATGATCCACATCCGCTCGGGCAAGGTGCCGGTCAAGCCGGCGCTGTTCAACGAGGCGTTCATGATGCACACCTCGACCTCGCCGCAGTACAGCATCATCGCCTCCATCGACGTTTCGGCGAAGATGATGGACGATGCCGGCGAGTACCTCACCGAAGACTCGATCGGCGAAGCCATCGGCTTCCGCCAGGCGATGGTGCGGCTGGGCAACCAGATGCGCATGCGCAACGCGCAGGACTGGTGGTTCGGCGTCTGGCAGCCCGACGTGGTGGACGGCGTGCCCTTCGGCGACATCGACCCGCAGCGCCTGCATCACGGCGATGCCTGGGTGCTCAGGCCCGGCGCCAGCTGGCACGGCTTCGGCGATCTCGGCGCCGACTACTGCATGCTCGACCCGATCAAGGTGACGGTGCTGACCCCGGGGATGAGCCTCGAGGGGCGGATGGAGAGCAGCGGCATTCCCGGGCCGCTGGTGTCGCGCTTCCTCTCCAGCTGCGGCATCGTGGTGGAGAAGACCGAGCCGTACTCGTTCCTGCTGCTGTTCAGCGTCGGCGTGACCAAGGGCAAGTGGGGCTCGCTGGTCGCCGGCCTGCTGGAATTCAAGCGCCACTACGACGCCAACACGCCGCTGGACCACGTGCTGCCGGAGCTGCCGGACAGCTACCCCGAGCGCTACGCCGGCATGGGCCTGCGCGACCTGGCCGAGGCGATGCACCAGGACATGCTGGCTACGCAGATGCTGCACAACATGGATGCCGCCTTCACCCTGCTGCCCGACCCGGTGTCCTCGCCGCGCGAGACCTACGCGCGGCTGGTGCGCGGCGAGGTCGAGCAGATCCCGGTGCGCGACATGCAGGACCGCACCGTCGCCGTGCAGCTGGTGCCGTACCCTCCGGGCATCCCGCTGATGATGCCGGGCGAGAAGGCCGGCGCCGACAAGCGCGCCATCATCGACTACCTGCTGGCGATGGAGGCGTTCGATGGCCATTTCCCCGGCTTCGAGCACGACAACCACGGCGTCGAGATCCACCGCGACGCCCAGGGGCGCCCGGTCTACATGATCTACGTGGTCAAACAGTAACGCCCAGTCGCCCGTCCCGCGGGCCTGGCTGGCCGCGGGCTCCGGGTCAGAGCAGAGCAAGGAGTCTTGTATGGCTGAGTCAAGCAAGAAGATGAGCCTGTTCGGCCTCACCACCCTGGTGGCGGTCAACATGATGGGCTCGGGCATCATCATGCTGCCGGCGAACATGGCGCAGCTGGGCGCCGTATCGCTGCTGTCGTGGATCATCACCGCGGTCGGTTCCATGGCGATCGCCTACTGCTTCGCCCAGTGCGGCATCTACTGCAACCGCTCCGGCGGCATGTCGGCCTACAGCGAGGAGGCGCACGGCAAGTCGGAATTCTTCCTCTGCTCGTTCCTCTACTTTCTGTCGCTGGCGATCGGCAACGTGGCCATCGGCATTTCCGCGGTGGGCTATCTCACCTCGTTCATCCCCTGGCTGGGCAGCGGCGCCATCCCGCTGTGCATCGGCACCATCGCCCTGCTGTGGATTACCACCTTTGCCAACTTCGGCGGGCCGAGCATCACCGGCAAGATCGGCACGGTGACGGTGTGGGGGGTGATCATCCCGGTGGCCGGCCTCAGCGTGATCGGCTGGTTCTGGTTCAAGCCGGAGGTGTTCGCTGCCGCCTGGAACCCTAACAACATCGCCGTCAGCGACGCCATCACCCAGAGCATCCCGCTGACCCTGTGGGCCTTCCTCGGCATGGAGTCGGCGGCGCAGAGCTCCGACGCGGTGGAGGATCCCAAGCGCAACGTGCCGCTGGCCTGCCTGTTCGGCACCCTCGGCGCCGCGGTGGTCTATGTGCTGTCGACTACGGTGATCCAGGGCATAGTGCCCAACGCCGAGCTGGCCAACTCCTCGGCGCCGTTCGCCTACGTCTACGCGCAGATGTTCAACCCGCTGGTCGGCAACATCATCATGGCGCTGGCGGTGATGGCCTGCATCGGCTCGCTGCTCGGCTGGCAGTTCACCCTGGCGCAGACCGCCAAGATGACCGCCGACCAGGGCATGTTCCCGAAACTGTTCTCCAGGGTCACCGCCGCCAACGCGCCGATCATCGGCATGCTGGTCTGCGGCGTGATTCAGACCCTGATGGCGCTGTCGACCATCTCGCCCAATGCCAGCGAGCAGTTCGGCAAGCTGGTCAGCCTGGCCGCGGTGACCAACCTGATCCCCTACGTGACCGCGCTCACCGGCCTCTTGGTGATCATGCACAAGTCCAACGTCAGCGGCGCCGTGTACAGCCGCAACGTGGCGGCGCTGCTGATCGCCATGGCCTACTCGTACTACGCGATCTACGCCTCCGGCAAGGATGCGGTATTCGGCGCCCTGATCGTGATGGCGATCGGTTACCTGCTCTACGGCTTCATCGCCAAGAACTTCGTCGAAGAGCGCCCGGCTGCAATGGCCACCAGAGCCTGAGCGCCATCTCCGGGATTGCCATGACATCTGAGCGTAGGGACCAGGACATGAACATGAAGCCAAACAAACCCGTCAGTCTGCTGCTCGCCGGCCTGTTCGCGCTGCTGCCGGCACTGGCCGGCGCCGACACGCTCGAGCGCGTGCGCAGCAACAACGCTTTCACCATGGGCTATCTGCCGGACCTCGCGCCGTTCACCAGCGGGGAGGGCGGCAAGGCCAGCGGCTACGCCATCGAGATCTGCCAGAAGATCGCCGAGCGGGTGCAGGCCGGCCTCGGCCTCACCGACATGCAGGCGAACTACAAGGCGCTGAGCCTCGGCAAGGTCGTCGAGGCCATCAAGGCCGGCGAGGTCGACCTGTTTTGCAGCCCGACCCCGGAAACCCTGGAGCACCGCAAGTCGGTGAGCTTCTCGCGGCCGGTCTACACCGCGGGGCTCTCCGTGCTGGTGCGCAAGGATGCCCATCCGTCGCTGGTGAATGTGCTGAATGGCGAGGCCGTGCATACCGGCCCGACCTGGCGCGCCACCATCAACCAGGGGCTGGCCAGCCACACCTTCGCGGCCATCAAGGGCGGCGTCACCGAGGACTGGGTGCGCGACAAGATGCGCAAGCTCGGGGTGATCGCCACCCTGATCAACGTCGACAGCCACGAGGCGGGCGTGAAGATGGTCGCCGAGGGCAAGGCCAGCGCCTTCTTCTCCGAGCGCATGCTGCTGCAGAACTACGTGCAGGAGCATGCCGCCGCCGGCGACATGATGGTGCTGGAGCGCATCTTCGAGATCGCCCCGGTGTCCATGGCCCTCGCCCGTGGCGACGAGGACTTCCGCCTGCTGGTGGATACCGCGATCAGCGAGATGTACCAGTCCGGCGAGATGGAGCTGTTACACACCAGGTACTTCGGTGCGCCGGGCGAGATGCTGAAGATCCTCTCCCGCGTGTACGCGCTGCCGTAGGGAAAGCGACTGGAGCGATCTGGCCGCTCGGGGTGTCGGCTGGGCTCTACCCAGCCATGCCGGGAATTGACAGTAAAAAGCCCGCAGAGCGCGGGCTTTTTACTTTTTACTATGGGCGATGCGCTCGGCGCGGCTAGGATCAGCGGCCCATATTGTTGCCGACAGCGCCGCCAGCCGCGCCGCCCAGGCCTGCGCCGATGGCGCCGCCGGTGCTGCCGCCGAGGGTGTTGCCGAGCAGCGAGCCGCCGGCCGCGCCGAGGCCGCTGCCCACGGCGACCTTGGTCTTGTTGCCGCTCTTGGCGGTCATCGCGCCGCCGGCGGCGGCACCCAGGCCGGCGCCGACCGCGGCACCGGTCTTGCCGCCGACTGCCTGGCCGAGAACGTTGCCCAGGGCGCCGCCGACGCCGCCGCCGATGGCCGCCTTGGTGCCGCCATCGGCCATGGCGCCTTGGGCGCACAGCAGGCTCAGGGTCAGAACGGAAAGTGCTTTACGCATGGTGTGAACCTCGATGAAAAAACGCGGTGGATTGTCGCGGGCGGCTCGACGCAGGGCAAACGTCAGGCTCGCCATTTGAGAATTGGTGCGCGCACGGGCGGATGGCGCGGGAGTTCGCATTACTGCGGTTACCCGGGCAGGCTCCGGTTGCGACGCCGCAAGCTGTGACAACGGCGCAAGGCTCTGGTTCGCTGGCCGGCGCGCTGTTGCACCTCAGCTGGGAGCGGCGCCGGCCAGGTCCGCCTCGCCGCAATGGGCGAGAATCGCGCTCCTGGCCCCCGCGCGCAGGGCTAGCGCGGCGTGCCAGTCGTCGCCGTCGGGGGCGAGCGATGGGCAGACGGTGACCGCCAGCGGGCCGCGGCGCGGGCGCCAGGAGCCGTCCGGCAACACCTGGCGACTGCCGGCGAGCGCCACCGGCACCAGCGGCAGGCCCTGCTGCACGGCGATCAGGAAGGCGCCGAGGCGGAACGGGCGCAGGCCCGGTTGCGCGCCGAAGGTGCCTTCGGCGAAGAACAGCAGCGCTGGCGAGGCGCTGGCCAGCGCGGCGAGCGTCCGCACATCCTCTGCTCCCTGCAGGGAGTCGCCGCGCTCGACGAAGCGTGTCCCCATGCGCTCCAGCAGTCGCCGCAACAGCGGGCGGCGTTTGAGCTCGGCCTTGGCGATGAAGCCGACTGCCTGCGGCAGGGCGGCGGCCAGCAGCAGGGCGTCGATGTAGCTGGCGTGGTTGGCGACCAGCACGCAAGGGCCAGCGGGCAGCCGTTCCAGCCCGGTGACCCGCAGCGGACACGCGCAGAGCGCGGCGAGCAGGCGGGTGAGGCCATGGGCTGCCGTCCAGCGCTGGCGCAGGCTCGGCAGCAGGACGATGGCCAGCACGGCGAACGGTAGCAGCACAGCGAAGCAGCTCCAGGCCCAGGCAGCGTAGAGCCACGCGCCCAGGCTGCCGATGCCGTTGCGCAGCCGCCCCGGCAGGCTGGCGCTGACCAGGTGTAGCAGCTGCAGCCAGGGTGCCTGGGCCGAGGCGCCGAGGGTGCCGTGCTCGAAGGCCTCGCGGATCGCCGCACGGCGGATCTTGCCGCTGGAGGTCTTCAGCACGCTGTGCGGCGGCGCCAGCACCACCTCGTCCGGCGGCAGGCCGAGCTGGTCGACGGCGAGCGCGACGATGCGCCGCTGTAGCGCGGCGCGGGCGCCGGCTTCGCGTTCGCGGGTTTCGGCGATCACCACCAGTCGTTCGCCCGCGCTCGCGGTGGCGGGCATGCCGAATACCGCCACGCAGCCGCGGCGCACGCCGGGCAGTTCGCCGACCGCCTGCTCGAGGTCGTAGGGGTAGAAGTTGCGTCCGCCGCGGATGATCAGATCCTTGCTGCGGCCGGTGATGTGCACCTCGCCGCCGGCCAGATAGGCATAGTCGCCGGTCACCAGCCAGTCGTCATGGAACAGCCCGGCGCTGGCCGCCGGGTTGCGGTAGTAGCCGGCGGTGGCCGAGGGGCCGCGAAACTCCAGGTGTCCGACCCGGCGCTCCGCCAGCGGTCGACCGGCGTCGTCGACGATACGCAGCGCGTGACCGGGCAGCGGCGGCCCGCAGGACACGAAGCGCAGCGCCTGGGCATCGTCGGCCGCTGCGGGCTGGGCCAGGCCGTGGGTCATGAACGTCTCGCGCTCGACCCGGTCGACCAGCACGCCGCGCCCCGGCGGCGGTACGGCCAGCCCCACGGTGGCTTCGGCGAGGCCATAGGCCGGGGTGAGGATCTCGCGGCGCAGGCCGTAGCGGGCGAAGCAGGCGGCGAAACGTTCCAGGGTGTCCGGGCTGATCGGTTCGGCGCCGTTGGCCGCCAGCCGCCACGACGACAGGTCGAGGCCGCTCAGCGAGCGGTCGGCGAGCCGTCGCACGCACAGATCGAAGGCGAAGTTCGGCGCCGCCGCGACGGTGCCGCGATGGCGGTGGATGGCCCACAGCCAGCTCTCCGGACGGGCGAGGAAGTCCAGCGGCGACAGCAGCACCAGCGGGCAGGCGTGATACAGGCTGCCCAGCCAGGCGACGATCAGGCCCATGTCGTGATACAGCGGCAGCCAGCTGACGCAGACGTCCGTCGAGGACAGCGCGACCGCGCCGCCCCAGGCGCGGATGTTGGCGAGCACGTTGCGGTGGGCGAGGGTGACGCCCTTGGGGTCGCCGGTCGAGCCCGAGGTGTACTGGATCAGGGCCAGCGCGTCCGCTCCGCTCGTGCGCGGCGCCAGCGGCGCGGCGGCCTGCAGTTGCTCCGGCAGCAGCACCTGGCGCAGGTCGGGAGCGAGGCCGGTGAGCAGGCGGGCCAGCGGGCGCACCAGCCCGGAGGTGATCAGCAGCGGCGCCTGGCAGTTGCGCAGGATGCCGGCCTGACGGCGCAGATGGTCCTCGAGCTGCGCGGGGCGCGCCGGCGGGTACATCGGCACCGGAATGCCGCCGGCGAACAGGATGCCGAAGAAGCAGCGGAAGAAATCCAGCCCCGAAGGCAGCATCAGGGCCACGCATTGGCCCGGTTGCAGGCCACTCGCCGCCAGGGCGGCGGCGATCCGCCCGGCCGCGTCGGCGAGCTGGGCGTAGGTCAGGGTTTCGGTGGTCTGCTCATCGCGGTAGAAGATCACCTGGGGACGGTCGGGGTGGCGCTCGACATGCCACTGCAGCACCTCGACCAGCGTTGCCTGTGCCTCGGGGTGGCCCTCGGCCTGCTCCGGAGCGGATTGGCGGGCATGGGGCAGCTCGGCAGGGCCGGGATTCAGGCCGGCGGCTTCGAGCGCGGTGAGCAGCTGGCGCGGGGTGAGCGCCGTGGCCAGGGTGGCGCTGGGCAGGCGCAGGCCGAACGCGCCTTCGACGCGGGCTAGCAACTCGACCCGGGCCAGACTGTCGAGGCCCAGATCGCGGTCGAGCACGCTGTCGAGCGTGGCGCGCACCGGCATGCCGGGCTGAACTTCCTGGATCAGCTGATCGACCAGCGCCAGCAACCGGGCGGCCTCGGACGGTTGAGTGGAAAGCTTGGAACGAGGCATGCCTGCAGTGTGCGGAGCGGCCGCTCGCTTGGCAAGCCGCCGTGCCGGGCGAAGCAAACGAGCGGCAACAGGCTTGGGCGGTTGCTGCGGCGCCTGGTGCACGGAGGCTGGCCAGCCAGGGCAGTTTGCGGATTCCTCCGGCTTGTCCTGTCAGTAGTTTGCCGGCAACAGGTAAAGTGCAGGTAAAGAGCCTTTGCGCCCCAACTGAGAAGCCTTATCGTTCAGGCTCCCAAGGAAAGTGACCTGCACCATGTCCGAGATCAACCACCCAACCCGTTCTTCCCGTAATCGCTGGCTGGCCGGCGGCATCGTCGTGCTGCTGGCCGCCGCGCTGGCCTGGTGGCAGTGGCCGGCGACCGACCAACCGGCATCGGAGGGTGCCCGCGGGCCGGGAGGCGGCAGCCTGAGCGGTCCGGGCGGTCGCCCGGGCGGTTTCCGTGGCATGGGGATGGGCGGCCCGGTGCCGGTGCGCCTGGCCACGGCGGCGCTCGGCGACTATGCGGTGGAGCTCAAGGCCCTCGGCACCGTCACCGCCTTCAACACGGTGAGCGTGCTGCCGCGCGTCGACGGCCAGCTGGTCAAGGTGCTGTTCGAGGAAGGCCAACTGGTCAAGGCCGGCCAGATGCTGGCGCAGATCGACCCGCGTCCGTACCGTGCGGCGCTGGACAAGGCCGAGGGTGATCTCGCCGAGCGCCGCGCCGAGCTGAAGAACGCCGAGCTGGACCTCAAACGCTACCAGGGCCTGTACGCCGAGGACTCCATCGCCAAGCAGACCCTCGATACCCAGCAGGCCACGGTCGAGCAGCTGCGCGGCGGCCTGCAGAGCCTGCAGGCGGCGGTGGCCGAGGCGCGCCTGAACCTCGAGTTCACCGAGGTCAAGGCGCCGATCGCCGGGCGCCTCGGCCTGCGCCAGGTCGACGTCGGCAACCTGGTGACTTCCGGCGGCACCACGCCGCTGGTGACCATCACCCAGACCGCGCCGATCACGGTCAGCTTCACCCTGCCCGAGGCCGAGCTGCCGGCGCTGCTGGCGCGGCATCGCGGCGGCGAGGCGCTCAAGGTCGAGGCCTGGGACCGCGGCGAACGCCAGCGTCTGGCCGAAGGCGTGCTGGCCAGCCTGGACAACCAGATCGACACCGCCACCGGCACGGTCAAGCTCAAGGCGCGCTTCGATAACGGCGACGAGCGCCTGTTCCCCAACCAGTTCGTCAACGTGCGCCTGCTGCTGGAGACTCGCCGCGAGGCCCTGTTGCTGCCGGCGGCGGCGGTGCAGTTCGGCTCGGCGGGCACCTTCGTCTACGTGGTGGGCGCAGACAACAAGGTGATAGTGCGCCCGGTCACGGTCGCCGCCAGCAATGGCGAGCAGAGCCTGATCGGCGCGGGCCTGGCCGCCGGCGAGCAGGTGGTGCTGGAAGGCACCGACCGCCTGCGCGAGGGCAGCACGGTCGAGGTGGTGGAGGGCGCAGCCAAGGAAGTCACCCTGCCGGTCGCACCCGCCCCGGCTACCAACCCGCGCGGCGAACGGCCGCTGCCGGCTGACGGCGCCCCGGCACGGAAGCCCACGGCATGAGCCTGTCGCGCCCGTTCATCCTGCGCCCGGTGGCCACCACCCTGCTGATGGTGGCGATCTTCCTCGCCGGGCTGATCGCCTACCGCATGCTGCCGGTGGCGGCGCTGCCGCAGGTCGACTACCCGACCATCCGCGTGCTGACCCTGTACCCCGGCGCCAGCCCGGAGGTGATGGGCAGCGCGGTGACCGCGCCGCTGGAGCGCCAGTTCGGCCAGATGCCGGGCCTCAAGCAGATGTCCTCGACCAGCTCGGGCGGCGCCTCGGTGATCACCCTGCGCTTCGGTCTCGACGTCGAGCTGGACGTCGCCGAACAGGAGGTGCAGGCGGCGATCAACGCGGCCAACAACCTGTTACCCAACGACCTGCCGGCGCCGCCGGTCTACAACAAGGTCAACCCGGCCGACACCCCGGTGCTGACCCTGGCGATCACCTCGCAGACCCTGCCGCTGCCCGAGGTCAACGACCTGGTCGACACGCGCATGGCGCAGAAGCTGGCGCAGATCAGCGGCGTCGGCCTGGTCAGCCTGGCCGGCGGCCAGCGCCCGGCGGTGCGCATCCGCGTCAACCCGCAGGCGCTCGCCGCCTACGGCCTCAACCTGTCCGACGTGCGCAGCCTGATCAACGCCGCCAACGTCAACCAGCCCAAGGGCAACTTCGACGGCCCGACCCGCGTCTCCCAGCTGGACGCCAACGACCAGCTGCGATCCGCCGCCGAGTACCGCGACCTGGTGCTCAGCTACAGCGCCGGCGCCACCCTGCGCCTGGGCGACATCGCCGAGGTGGTCGACGGCGCCGAGAACGAGCGCCTGGCCGCCTGGGCCGACCAGAGCGCCGCGGTGCTGGTCAACGTGCAGCGCCAGCCGGGCGCCAACGTCATCGAGGTGGTCGACCGCATCCAGGCGCTGCTGCCGCAGATCAGCGCCAGCCTGCCGGCCGGCGTCGAGGTGGCGGTGCTCAGCGACCGCACCCAGACCATCCGCGCCGCGGTGCGCGACGTGCAGTTCGAGCTGCTGCTGGCCGTGTGCCTGGTGGTGCTGGTGACCTTCCTGTTCCTGCGTCGCCTGGCCGCCACGGTGATCCCGTCGATCGCCGTGCCGCTGTCCTTGATCGGCACCTTCGCGGTGATGCACCTGGCCGGCTTCTCGGTCAACAACCTGACCCTGATGGCGCTGACCGTCGCTGCCGGCTTCGTGGTCGACGACGCCATCGTCATGCTGGAGAACATTGCCCGCCATCTCGAGGCGGGCGAGACGCCGCTCAACGCCGCGCTCAAGGGCGCCAAGCAGATCGGCTTCACGCTGATCTCGCTGACCTTCTCGCTGATCGCCGTGCTGATTCCGCTGCTGTTCATGGCCGACGTGGTCGGGCGACTGTTCCGCGAGTTCGCCATCACCCTGGCGGTGGCCATCCTCATCTCCCTGGTGGTGTCGCTGACCCTGACGCCGATGATGTGCGCGCGCCTGCTCAAGCATCAGCCCGAAGGCGAGCAGGGGCGCTTCTACAAGGCCAGCGGCGCGTGGATCGACTGGCTGATCGCCCGCTACGATCACGGGCTGACCTGGGTGCTGCGCCACCAAGGCGCCACCTTGCTGGTCGCAGTACTCACCCTGGGTCTCACGATTGTTCTGTATCTTGCTGTTCCCAAAGGATTTTTCCCGATACAGGACGTGGGCGCCATACAGGGCATCAGCCAGGCACCGCAGAGCATCTCGTTCAAGGCCATGAGCGAACGTCAGCAGCGCCTGGCCGAGGTGATCCTGCGCGATCCGGCGGTGCTGAGCCTGTCTTCCTACATCGGCGTCGACGGCGACAACGCCACCCTCAACAGCGGACGCATGCAGATCAACCTGGTGCCGCACGGCGAGCGCGAGCTGACCGCCGCCGAGGTGATCGAGCGGCTCAAGCCCGAGCTGGCGCAGGTGCCGGGCATCGAGCTGTTCCTGCAGCCGGTGCAGGAGCTGACCGTCGAGGACCGCGTCAGCCGCACCCAGTACCAGTTCAGCCTGGAGTCGCCGGATGCGGCGCTGCTCGAGGAGTGGACGCCGCGCCTTGTCGAGGCGCTGGAGCCGCTGGCCGAGCTGGCCGACGTCACCAGCGACCTGCAGAACCGCGGCCTGCAGGCCTTCCTGCAGATCGACCGCGACCTGGCCGGGCGCCTCGGGGTGACCATGAGCGCCATCGACAGCGCACTGTACGACGCCTTCGGCCAGCGGCAGATCTCCACCATCTTCACCCAGACCAGCCAGTACCGCGTGGTGCTGGAGAGCCAGGGCGCCCGCGATCAGGGGCTGGCCGCCCTGCGCGAGATCCACGTGGCCGGCACCGACGGCGTGCAGGTGCCGCTGGCCAGCCTGGTGCGGGTCGAGGAGCGCGCCACCGCGCTGCAGGTCAACCGCATCGGCCAGTTCCCGGCGGTCACAGTGTCGTTCAACCTGGCGCCGGGGGTGGCGCTGGGCGAGGCGGTGGCGCGCATCGAGCAGGTCGAGGCCGCGATCGGCCTGCCGGAAGGCGTGCAGAGCCGCTTCCAGGGCGCCGCCGAGGCGTTCCGCGCCTCGCTGTCCAGCACCCTGTGGCTGATCCTCGCCGCCATCGTCACCATGTACATCGTGCTCGGCGTGCTCTACGAGAGCTACATCCACCCGATCACCATCCTCTCGACCTTGCCCTCGGCCGGAGTCGGCGCGCTGCTGGCGCTGCTGCTCAGCGGCAACGACCTGGGGATGATCGCGGTGATCGGCATCATCCTGCTGATCGGCATCGTCAAGAAGAACGCGATCATGATGATCGACTTCGCGCTGGAGGCCGAGCGCCACCAGGGCATGGACCCGCAGGCGGCGATCCACCAGGCGGCGCTGCTGCGCTTCCGGCCGATCCTGATGACCACCCTGGCCGCGCTGTTCGGCGCCGTGCCGCTGATGCTCGCCTCGGGCTCCGGCGCCGAGCTGCGCCAGCCGCTGGGCCTGGTGATGGTCGGCGGCCTGCTGGTCAGCCAGGTGCTGACCCTGTTCACCACCCCGGTGATCTACCTGTGGTTCGACCGCCTGAGCCGGCGCTTCATGGGCCGCAGCGCGGCGGGTGTGGCGGTCGAGGCGATGCCCGAGGGCGGTCGATGAACCTCTCCGCCCCCTTCATCGTCCGCCCGGTCGCCACCCTGCTGCTCAGCCTGGCGATCCTGCTGGCCGGCGCCTTGAGCTTCGGCCTGCTGCCGGTGTCGCCGCTGCCGCAGATGGACTTCCCGGTGATCACCGTGCAGGCCAGCCTGCCCGGCGCCAGCCCGCAGGTGATGGCCTCTAGCGTGGCCACGCCGCTGGAGCGCTCGCTCGGCACCATCGCCGGCATCAGCCAGATGACCAGCCGCAGCAGCCAGGGCTCGACGCGGATCATCCTGCAGTTCGAGCTGGGTCGCGACATCAACGCCGCCGCACGCGAGGTGCAGGCGGCGATCAACGCCGCGCGCAACCTGCTGCCCAGCGCCATGCGCAGCATGCCCACCTACCGCAAGGTCAACCCGTCGCAGGCACCGATCATGGTGCTGTCGCTGACCTCGCCAGTGCTGGAGAAGGGCCAGCTGTACGACGCCGCGTCGACCATCATCGCCCAGAAGCTGTCCCAGGTGCCCGGGGTCGGCGAGGTGCAGATCGGCGGCAGCTCGCTGCCGGCGGTGCGCGTCGAATTGCAGCCGCGCCTGCTCGAGCAGTACGGCCTGGCCCTCGACGACGTGCGCCAGGCGCTCAGCGACGCCAACGTGCGCGGCCCCAAGGGTGCGCTGGAGGCCGGCGCGCGCCACTGGCAGGTGGCCAGCAACGACCAGCTGGACCGGGCCGCCGACTACATCCCGCTGATCATCCGCCACCAGGACGGCGCGGCGATCCGCCTGGGTGACGTCGCCACGGTGCGCGACAGCGTGGAGAACCGCTACAACAGCGGCTTCTACAACGACGAGCAGGCGGTGCTGCTGGTGGTCAACCGCCAGGCCGACGCCAACATCATCGAGACCATCGAGGGCATCCGCGCCGAGCTTCCGGCGCTGCGCGCGGTGCTGCCGGCCAGCGCCGAGCTGGCGGTGGCGATGGACCGCTCGCCGACCATCCGCGCCACCCTGCACGAGGCCGAGCGCACCCTGCTGATTGCCGTCGGCCTGGTGATCCTGGTGGTGCTGGCCTTCCTCGGCCACTGGCGCGCGGCGCTGATCCCGGCGCTGGCGGTGCCGGTGTCGCTGGTCGGCAGCTTCGCCGCCATGCACCTGCTGGGCTTCTCGCTGAACAACCTGTCGCTGATGGCGCTGATCATCGCCACCGGCCTGGTGGTCGACGACGCCATCGTGGTGCTGGAGAACATCGCCCGCCATATCGAGGCCGGCGAGAAGCCGCTGGCCGCCGCGCTCAAGGGTTCGCGCGAGGTGGGCTTCACCCTGCTGTCGATGAACGTGTCGCTGGTGGCGGTGTTCCTCTCCATCCTGTTCATGGGCGGCATCGTCGAGCGGCTGTTCCGCGAGTTCTCCATCACCCTGACGGTGGCTATCGTCATCTCCCTGCTGGTGTCGCTGACCCTGACGCCGATGCTCTGCGCACGCTGGCTGCGTGCCGAGGATAAGGAGCGCGCGCCCAACCGCTTGCAGCGCCTGGGTAGCCGGGTGCAGGAGCGGGTGCTGGCGTTCTACCGCGTGAGCCTGGAGTGGGCGCTCAAGCACTCGCTGCTGACCCTGCTCAGCCTGCTGGCGACCATCGCCCTCAACGTCTGGCTGTTCGTCAGCGTGCCGAAGACCTTCATGCCGCAGCAGGACACCGGCCAGCTGGTCGGCTTCATCCGCGGCGACGACGGCCTGTCGTTCCAGGTCATGCAGCCGAAGATGGAGATCTTCCGCCGCGCGGTGCTCAGGGACCCGGCGGTGGAGAGCGTGGCCGGTTTCATCGGCGGCGAGGGCGGGATCAACAACGCCTTCATGATCGTGCGTCTCAAGCCCGTGGCCGAGCGCGGCGTCAGCGCCCAGCAGGTGGCCGAGCGCCTGCGCCGCACCCTGCCCAAGGTGCCCGGCGGCCAGCTGTTCCTGATGCCCGACCAGGACCTGCGCTTCGGCGGCCACCAGGGCGGCAGCTCGGAGAACGAGTACGTGCTGCTGGCCAGCGAGCTGGAGGATCTGCGTACCTGGATGCCGAAGGTGCGCGATGCGCTGAAGACCCTGCCGGAACTCACCGACATCGACGCCAACGAGGGCGAGGGCGCCCAGCAGATCACCCTGGTGGTCGACCGCGACGCCGCCAAGCGCCTGGGCGTGGACATGAGCACGGTCACCAGTCTGCTCAACAACGCCTTCAGCCAGCGCCAGGTGTCGACCATCTACGAGAGCCTCAACCAGTACAGCGTGGTGATGGAGATCGACCCGCAGTACGCCCAGCATCCCGAGGCGCTCGACCAGGTGCGCCTGGTCGGCAGCGATGGCCAGCGGGTGCCGCTGTCGACCATCGCCCATTGGGAACGCAGCCTGGAGGAGGACCGCGTGCAGCACGACGGCGCCTTCGCCGCCGAGAGCATCAGCTTCGCCCTGGCCGAAGGGGTGAGCCTCGAACAGGCGACCACCGCCATCGAGCGCGCCATGGCGCTGATCGACCTGCCCACCGAGGTGCAGGGCAAGATGGGCGGCACCGGCGGCGCCTTCCAGCAGGCCCAGCAGTCGCAGCCGCTGATGATCCTCGGCGCGCTGCTGCTGGTGTACATCGTCCTCGGCATCCTCTACGAGAGCTATATCCACCCGCTGACCATCCTCTCCACCCTGCCTTCGGCCGGGGTCGGCGCGCTGCTGGCGATCCAGCTCACCGGCGGGCAGTTCAGCCTGATCTCGCTGCTCGGCCTGTTCCTGCTGATCGGCGTGGTGAAGAAGAACGCCATCCTGATGATTGACCTGGCCCTGCAGCTCGAGCGCCAGGAGCGCCTCAGCCCGGCCGAGTCGATCCGCCGCGCCTGCCTGCTGCGCTTCCGGCCGATCGTGATGACCACCCTGGCGGCCATCCTCGGCGCGCTGCCGCTGCTGCTCGGCAGCGCCGAAGGCGCCGAGATGCGCCAGCCGCTGGGCATGACCATCGTCGGCGGGCTGATCCTCAGCCAGCTGCTCACCCTCTACACCACCCCGGTGGTCTACCTGTACCTCGACCGCCTGCGCCACTGCGTCAACCGCTGGCGCGGGCGGCCCAGCGATGCCGCACTGGAAGCTCATCCATGAAACGCAAGCACACCATTCCCGCACTGGCCCTGCTGACCCTGGCCCTGACCGGCTGCGCCATCGGCCCGGACTACCAGCGTCCCGAGCTGAACACCCCGGCGGCGTTCAGGCAGGCAGCAGGCTGGAAGGCCGCCGAGCCGGCCGATGCCCTGGCGCGCGGCGCCTGGTGGGAGCTGTACGGCGACGCCACCCTCAACGACCTGCAGCAGCGCCTCGAGCAGTCCAACCAGAGCCTCGCCCAGTCGCTGGCGCAGTACCGCGAGGCGCAGGCACTGGTGCGCGGCACCCGCGCCGCGTTCTTCCCCTCGGTGTCGGCCAATGCCGGCAGGACCCGCTCGGGACAGGGCGGTGGCAGCAGCACGGTGCGCCTGGCCGACGGCTCCACCGTCACCAGCTCCGGCAGTGGCGGGGTTTCCAAGAGCTACGACCTGACCTTCGGGGTCAACTGGGAGATCGACCTGTGGGGCAAGCTGCGCCGCCAGCTGGAGGCGGACAACGCCAGCCTGTCGGCCAGCGCCGCCGATCTGGCCGCTGTGCGCCTCAGCCTGCAGTCCGAGTTGGCGCAGAACTACCTGCAGCTGCGCGTGCTGGACGAGCAGCAGCGCCTGCTGGATGCCACGGTGGCGGCCTACGCCCGCTCGCTGAAACTCACCGAGAACCAGTACCAGGCCGGCATCGTGCCGAAATCCGATGTGACCCAGGCGCGCACCCAGCTGAAGAGCACCGAGGCGCAGGCCATCGACCTCAAGTACCAGCGCGCCCAGCTGGAGCATGCCATGGCCGTGCTGATCGGCGTGCCGCCTGCCGAGTTCGCGCTGGCCGCGGTGGACGGCGTGCCGGCGCTGCCCGAGGTGCCGGTCAGCGTGCCCTCGCAGCTGCTGGAGCGCCGTCCTGACGTGGCCAGCGCCGAGCGCGCGGTGATGAGCGCCAACGCCGAGATCGGCGTGGCCAAGGCCGCCTGGTTCCCCAGTCTGAATCTGAGTGCCGCCGGCGGCTATCGCAGCGGCACCCTCGATCGGTGGCTCAGCACGCCCAACCGCTTCTGGTCGATCGGCCCGGAATTCGCCATGACCCTGTTCGACGCCGGGCTGATCCGCTCGCAGGTCGACCAGGCCGAGGCGCGCTACGACCAGACCGTGGCCGGCTACCGGCAGACCGTGCTGGACAGCTTCCGCGAGGTGGAGGACTTCCTGGTGCAGCTGCGCGTGCTGGAGGAGGAGAGCGCCGTGCAGCAGCAGGCGCTGGACGCCGCGCGCGAGTCGCTGCGCCTGGTGGAGAACCAGTACAAGGCCGGCACCATCGACTACAACAGCGTGGTCAGCGTGCAGACCGCGGCGCTGTCCAACGAGCGCACCCAGCTCGACCTGCTCGGCAGCCGGCTGACCGCCAGCGTGCAGCTGATCGCCGCGCTGGGTGGCGGCTGGCAGGGGCCGGAACAGGCAGCCAGGCGGGAGTGACCGACTCACCACGGTCATGCTGATACGGTCTGCCTCGTGTAGACCCTGTGCTGCCGGGTGGGGCAGGCTGGCGACGCCCTGCGCATAACCCGGCAGCGACACTATCGGCGAGATATCCAACATGCGGAGCGCATCCGGACCCGCTGACCGACGACGTCTACGCAAAAAAAATGGTAAAACTGCCATCCAGCACAAAAAATCCTGGCGCCGCACAAGAAATTCGCTGTGCTGGGCGGTATTCAAGAGGGAACTGAGCCATGCAACCCGTCGGTTACAGCCGCCTGCTTCAGGAGCCGGCAGTCAGGGCGTTGCCGCCCGTGCGCCTGGCCGAGACCCGGACGGTCACCCGCAAGGAAGTGATCGGCCAGACCCTGGCCATCCCGGCCAGCATGGCACCTGCGGCTGACGACCTGCTCGGGCATGTGCTGTTCGCCCTCAAGCACGAGGGTATTGATCTGGCCATCCTGGCCCAAGTCCTGCCGCTTATCCCCGAGCCGGTCATCCGCGCCGCCATCGACGCCAGCCCTACCAGCCAGTACTTGCGCAAGGTCTGCTACCTGTGGGAGCACTTCACCGGCCAGCATATCCAGCGCCACAGCGACAGTCTGCGTACCACCTACGTGCCGCTGTTCGACCCCGCCCAGTACATCACTGCCGCTGGAGAGAAGAACAGCCGCTGGCGGGTGCTGTTCAACGGCATCGGCAACCTCGACTACTGCATCACCCTGCGCCGCACCGACGAGTTGCAGGCACTGCTCGACCGCAACCTGTTGCAGCAGGCCACCGAATTCAGCGAATCGCTGCCCCGCGACATCCTGAACCGCGCCCTGGCCTGGGCCTACCTGCACGAAACCCGTGACTCCTACGCCATCGAAAGGGAAAGCCCCAGCGAGGACAAGGCCAGCCGTTTCGTTAACCTGCTGAAGCAGGCTCACCAGCCCCGCCCGCTGGACGAAGACTACCTGGTCGAGCTGCAGAATGCGGTGATCAGCAACGTCTACGCCCTCGCGGCGGCCTTCCGCCACGAACAGAACTACCTGAGCAACGGCCTGCGCGGTGCGCTCGGCGTCACCTATGTGCCGCCACCGCCCGAACTGGGGCGCGAGCTGATGGTGCAGCTGATGCAACTGGCCAATCAACCGCCTGGGGATCTCGATCCGCTGCTGCTGGCCAGCATAGTGTCCTTCGGTTTCGTCTTCATCCACCCCTTCATGGATGGCAACGGCCGCCTGTCGCGCTTCCTCTTCCATCAGGTGCTCTGCCAGCGCGGTGCGCTCAAGCACGGCCTGCTGCTGCCGGTATCCGTGGTGCTGCGCCAGAACGAGTCCGACTACCTGGCCACCCTGCAGGGCTTTTCCGAACCGGCACGGCGTTTCTGGGAGGTGACCTTCATCGACGAAGGCCAGTTCGCCTTCGACTTCACCGGCCACCCTGCGCTGTACCGCTACTGGGATGGCACCACCTGTGCCGAATTCATGCTGCGCGCCACCGAGCAGGCACTCGAACGCCACCTCAAGGAAGAAACCCTGTTTCTCAACCGCTACGACGCCATATACCGGCGCATCGACCAGCAGTTCGACATTCCCAACAGCGTCCTGTCGCGGCTGGTGATGTTCTGCCTCGACCAGAACGGCAAGCTCTCGCAGAACCGCCGCAAACAGTACCAGTATCAGGTGCCCGAAGCGGTCTTCGATGCTCTGGAAACTGCCTGGCGAGAGGTGCTGGACCAGCCTTGAAAACAGGGATAGCGACGATGCCCTTGTACTGCCAGCTTGTGTGTGTGTAGAAGGCAGCTCAGCTGCTCCCGGCCGAGTCGGGCCTGCTCAGGGGGACAGGTCATGTGGAGTTGAAGACACTTCGGCAATCGCACGCTTTCTGCGCTAGCTTTGATGGCGGCGGTGGTGTCTGGCAGCCGCCCCGGCGATGACTTGCAAAGGCGCCGCGTCCGCAACGGAGCGACCATGAAAGAGAAAGAACTCCGCTTGGCGCTGGTGTTCTTCGGCGGGGTCTCCCTCGCGGTCTACCAGCACGGCATCAACCGGGAAATCCTCAATCTGGTGCGCGCCTCGAAGGTCTATCACGCCGGCCGCTCCGGCGACGAGGATGTCGGGCCTGGCCGCAGTTTTCACCAGCACTATCCCGACGAGCCAGAGCGCTCCACCGGCGACATCTACCGCGAGTTCCTCGATGCCCTGGGCAAGGACATGGCCCTGCGGGTGATCGTCGACGTCGTCGCCGGCTCCTCGGCGGGCGGGATCAACGGCATCACCCTGTCCGCCGCCCTGGCCCACGACCGCTCGTTGATGCCGATCACCAGCATGTGGCTGGAGCAGGCCGACATGCTCAACCTGCTGGCGCCCGAAGCCAAGGCGCGGATGTGGAGCAAGTGGTATTTCTGGCCGCTGCTGCGCCCGCTGCTGTCGCGCCTCGGCCGCGAGGGCCTGCTGCCGGGGCAGGCGGATGCCGAGATGGGCAAGCGCATCTCGGTGTTCCTGCGCTCGCGCTGGTTCAAGCCACCGCTCGATGGCCGGCTGCTGAGTTCGCTGATGCTCGACGGCCTGACCGCCATGCATGATTCCGGCTCGGCCTGGGATTCACTGCTGCCCAAGGGGGAGCGGCTCGACCTGCTGGTGACGGTGACGGATTTTCGCGGCCTCGAGCGGCCAATCTTCATCCACGATCCGCCGGTGGTCTACGAGCGCGAGCACCGCCATCTGCTGCGCTTCGCTCTCGAACACCGCAAGACCGGCCATCTGCTCAGCGACTTCGATGCCGACAACTTCCCCTCGCTGGCCTTCGCCGGCCGCGCCTCGGCGTCCTATCCCGGCGGCTTTCCGCCCGCTCAGCTGCGCGAGATCGATGACCTGCTGGCCGAGCGACACCTGCCCTGGCCGGCGCGCTCGCGCTTTCTGGCGGAGAACTTCCGCAACTATCGCGAGCGCGGCGAGAACCCCGAGGAAGCGGTGCTGGTGGACGGCAGCATCCTCGACAACAAGCCGATCATGGCCTGTGTCGAGGCGATCCGTACCCACGGTGCCTTCCGCGAGGTGGACCGTCGCCTGGTGTACATCGACCCGCATCCGAAAAGCACCAAGCTACCGCGGGGCAGCGGCGTGCCGGGCTTCTTCGCCACCCTGCGCGGGGCATTCACCGATCTGCCGCGCAACGACCCGGTGTACAACGAACTGGCGATGATCAGCCGCTACAACGTGCAGGCGCGGCGGCTGAAGGCGGCCATCCTCAATGCCCGCCCGCAGATCGCCCGACTGATCGAGGCGGAGACCGAGGGGCGGCTGAAGGGCGAGTTCACCGTCGAGGACCTGCGTCACTGGCGGCTGTTGTCGATCACCCTGCTGTCCGGCACCTCGGTCGTCTACGACGCCTGGCTGCGTTCGCTGATCTTCGAGGCGTTGGACTTCATCGTGCGGCTGATCGCCACCGCCTGCCAGTACGCGCCGGACTCGCCAGAGGCACGGCGTGTCCAGGAGGCCATCGAGGCCTGGGCGCGCCGGCAGGAGATCATTGCCGAGACCTATGCGATGTCGGCGAACCTGTACCGCAACGTCGACCTGCCGCTGTTCGCGCGGATGATCCTCGACTTCGGGCTGATCTACAAAAGGCGCCGGCTGAACTTCGTGCTGCACGAGATCAACGAACTCTACCCCGACGTCAGCGAGGGTCCGGCCGCCGAGGAGGAGACCGAGGCCCTCGACCTGCTGAAGATCAAGATCCACAAGTGCATCACCGAGCTGGCCGCCTACGACGACCTCGACTTCCTCAGCCGCCACGCGCTGAACGCCTGCCGCGAGCTGTTTCTCGAGGACTGGGCGGAGCAGCGCCCGCTCACCGCCGAGGTGGTGGACGCCGACCCGGAGGCGGTTGCCGCGCTCAGCCATCTGATCGAACGGCTGGCCCAGGAGTGCGACATGGCGCGCAGTGCCGACGATTCGGACACGGCGCTGGCCTCGTCGCTGGTGCAGGGGCTCAAGGAGCAGAGCCGCATCGCCATCCTCACCGGCTACCTCGGCTATTTCTTCTGGGACGTGATCCTGCGCCCGACGGCCAGCGCGCTGTCGCTGGACGAGGGACCGATCGAGGAGATTCTGGTCGACCGCATCAGCCCGGAAGACGCCAGCAGCATCGTCCTCGACGAGGGCAAGCCGGTGCTGCTGGGCAGCTCGTTCGCCGGCTTCGGCGGTTTCCTCGGCCGGGCGGTGCGCGAGAACGACTACCTGTGGGGGCGCCTGCATGCGGTGGATCGGCTGTTCGACATCCTGCTCAGCACCGTGCCGGCCAATCTGCGCGATGGTCTGGCGGTCGACGCGCTGAAGAAGCGCGCCTTCGAGCGGGTGCTGGAGGAGGAGGGACGGCGCCTGGAGCTGGTCCCCGAGCTGCTCGCCCGCATCAGTGACGCGGTCAGCCGGCTGTAGCGGCTGCAGGCACCGCGCGCCGAGCGGTGCCTGCAACACTCAGTTCCGCGTCGTGCGGTTGGCCGCCTTGGCGGCGCGCAGCACGGTGGCGCCGATCTCGCCTTCGAACTGCTGCCACACCGGTTGCATGGCCGCCCGCCAGGCGGCGCGCTCCGCGTCGCTGAGGGCGATGATCCGGCTCTGCCCGGAGGCGGCGATGCGCTCGCGGTCGGCGGCGTTGAGGCGCGCGGCCTGCTGGTTCACCGCGTAGGTCACCTCGTCGATGATCGCCTCCAGCTCGCTGCGGATCTCGTGGGGAATGCCGTACCAGAAGCGCGCGTTGCTCACCAGCATGTAGTCCAGCACGCCGTGGTTGGTCTCGCTGATGTAGGGCTGCACCTGGTGCAGCTGCTGGCTGTAGAGGTTCGACCAGGGGTTTTCCGCCCCCTGCACCTTGCCGCTCTGCAGCGCGCCGCGCACCTCGGCGAATGGCAGCTTGACGCTCTTGGCGCCGACGGCGGCGAACTGCGCCTCGAGCACCTTGGACGACTGGATGCGGAAACTCAGGTCGCGGGCATCCGCCGGCTGCTGCAGGGGACGGCTGGCGGACAGTTGCTTCATGCCGTTGTGCCAGTAGGCCAGACCGATGATGCCGTGCTGGTTCATCGACAGCAGCAGGTCGCGACCGGTCGGGCGCTGCTGGAAGCGGTCGACCGCCGCCAGGTCGTCGAACAGGAAGGGCAGGTCGAACACCTTGAGCTTGGGCGTGTACTGCTCGAACTTGGCCAGCGACGGCGCGAGCAGCTGTACCTCGCCGCGCTGCAGGGCGGCCAGCTCCTCGGCATCGCCAAACAGGCTGGAGTTGGCGTGCACCTCGACCTTCACCCGGTCGCCGAGGCGTTCGGTGACCAGTTTCTGCAGCAGCAGGGCACCCTGGCCCTTGGGGGTGTCCTCCGTCACCACGTGGGCGAAGCGGATCACGATGGGTTCGGCGGCCGCGGCCGCCTGGACGATGGCGCTCGGCAGGAGCAGTCCGGTGGCGAGGCCGGCGGCCAGCAGTGTTTTCAGCATGGGGGATTCCCTTTTCTTCTGTTTTTCGGCCCGTGAGGGACCTGTCGACAGGGCAATAGCTGTGCCACACGCTCAGGAATGGGCTGGTGGAATGCAAAGGGTGATGTGGATCACGTTGTGATGGCGGCTTTTCGCCGTTGTTGGCTGATGATTTGGCGGAAATCCGCCACAGGGTCGCGCAGGGTGAATAGCCGGAAATATCCGACGAGCGTGCTAGGATCGGGAGCATGAAAAGCATTTTCCTTTCCGCCCCCGCCGTGCTGCTCGCCCTGCTGGTCGCCACCAGCGGTGCCGCCGCGGCCGAGCTGGAGGTGCTGCTGTCACCCAGAAGCAAGGCACTGCGCGAGAATGTCGAGGCGCACGTCGGCGAGCTGGGCGATCGCGATCTGCGCAGCCTGCAGCGCTTCTCCCGCCACGCCGAGCGCGAGGCCGCCAAGGCGCTGCAGGCGCTGGGCTACTACCGGGCGAAGATCCGCAGCGAAGTGCTGGAAGAGGATGGCAACCCGCTGCTGCGCCTGCACATCGAGCGGGGCGAGGCGGTGCGTCTGCGCACGGTGGAGATCCGCGTTGAAGGCGAGGCCGCGCAGTTCCCGCGCTTTGGCGTACCGCGCAGCGCCAAGCTGGCGCCGGGCGCGGTGCTCGACCACGGCGCCTACGAGGATGCCAAGCGGCTGATCCGCAACCGGGCGCTGCGCTTCGGCTTCTTCGACGGGCGCTTCGTCGAGCAGAGCCTGCTGGTCGATCCCGAGGCCGGGGTGGCCGACATCCATCTGGTCTACCAGAGCGGCGCGCGTTATCACCTGGGCCAGGTGCAGTTCGAGGGCGAGACGCCGTTCGACGCCGACCTGCTGGCGCGCATGGTGCCGTTCCAGGCTGGCGTGCCCTACGACTCCGACCTGATCGGCGAACTGAACCGCGCGCTGGTCTCCAGCGGCTATTTCGAGGACGTGCGGGTGGATGCCGCGCCGGAGCAGGCCGAGGACCATACCATCCCGGTGCAGGTGCGCCTGCAGGCGCGCAAGCCGCGCACCCTGGCAGCCGGTGCGGGTTACTCCACCGACGTCGGTCCACGCCTGCGTGGCACCTGGCGGCGGCATTGGCGCGGCGCGCAAGGCCATCGCCTGGGCGCAGACTTCGAGTTCTCCAGCCCACGGCAGAACATCAGCAGTTGGTACGAGATCCCGCTGGATCCGCCGATGACCGACAGTCTGCGCTTCACCACCGGCTACCAGATGGAAGATCTGGTCGACACCGAGAGCGAGCGGCTGACCCTCGGCGCCCAGTGGCAGCACCTGCCGGAGAACGAGTGGCAGCGCATCGTCTCGCTGCGCTGGGAGCAGGAGCGCTTCACCACCGGTGAGGATGAGGGGCGCAGTACCCTGTTGCTGCCGGGTATCGGCTTCAGTCGCACGGTCAGCGACCACAAGATCGATCCCAGTCGCGGCTGGCGCCTGCAGGCGGACCTCACCGGCGCCAGCCGAGCCTTGCTGTCGGATACCGACCTGCTGCACCTCAACCTGCTGGCCAAGGGCCTGACCAGCTTCGCCGGCGGGCACCGCTTGCTGGGGCGCGTGCAGTTCGGCGGCATCGCCACCAACGACTTCGCCGCCATTCCGCCTTCGCTGCGCTTCTTCGCCGGCGGCGACCAGAGCGTGCGTGGCTACGACTACCAGACCCTGTCGCCGCGCGACAGCGAGGGCGATCGTGTCGGTGGCCGCTATCTGCTGGTCGGCAGCCTGGAATACCAGTACCCGCTGCGCGAGCGCTGGCGCCTGGCCACCTTCGTCGACCACGGCAACGCCATCGACGGCTTCAGCGACCCGCTGAAGACCGGCGTCGGCATCGGCGTGCGCTGGGTGTCGCCGGTCGGCCCGTTGCGCCTGGACCTGGCCCACGCGCTGGACCAGGATGAGGGGTCGGGCTTTCGCATCCACTTCTCCATGGGGCCGGAGCTGTGAAGAGGCGAATGCTGCGCTGGCTGGGCATCGCCGGGCTTCTCCCGCTGCTGGCGCTGGCCGCCGTGCTCGCCCTGCCGGCGACCGAAACCGGCAGCCGCTGGCTGCTCGGTCGGGTGCCGGGCCTGGCGGTGGAGGATTTCCGTGGTCGCCTGCTCGGCGACTGGAGCGCCGGTGCGTTGCGTTGGCAGTCCGGGGAGACGCGGGTGGCGCTGGAGCAGCTCAAGGTGGTCAACCGCCTGGCCTGCCTGCGCCAGCAGCTGCTGTGCCTCGACGAGCTGAGCGCCACGCGCCTGCAGCTGGAGCTGCCGCCCGCCGCGGAGGACGCCGCCAGCGCGCCGCTGAGCCTGCCGGATATCCGCCTGCCGCTGGGCGTGGCCATCCAGCGTCTGCAGCTGGGCAGCCTGGAGATCAATGGCGTGCAGCAGCTGCATGACCTGGCACTGGCTGCCCGCCTGGATCGCCAGGGCTTGCAGCTGTCCGCCGTGGACCTGCAGCGCCCGGACCTGCGCCTGACCCTCAGCGAACTGAGTCTGCAGCCCCACGGCGACTGGCCGCTGCGCGCCCGCGCCACCCTGCAACTGCCGCCGGTGGACGAGCGGGCCTGGCAGCTCGGCCTGCAGCTGGACGGCCGCCTGCTGCAGCGCCTGGAGCTGGTGGCGCACAGCGAGGGCTACCTGAACGGCGAGCTGCGTGGCTGGCTGCAGCCGTTGGGGGAAGGGTTGCCGCTGGACGTCAAGCTCACCGCCACGGATTTCCAGGCCCTGACCAGCCTGCCGCCGAGCCTGCGCTTCACCACCCTCGCTCTGAGCGCCAGTGGCACCCTGCGCGAGGGCTATGCACTGGACGGCACCGCCACCCTGGCCGGAACGGCGCAGCCGGTGAGCGTGGCGCTGCGCGGCAGCGTGGCTGCCGGCGGTGCGCAGGTCGAGCGCCTGCGCCTGCGGGACGCTGCCGGCGAAACCCTGCAGCTCGCCGGCAGCCTCGACTGGCGCGAGACCTTCGCCGCCGACCTGACCCTCGAGGGCGGCGCCTTCGCTTGGCAGCAGCTGTATCCGCAGGAAGGTGTCGATCTGGAGCTCCAGCAGCTGCAGGCCGCGCTCAACTATGCCGACAGCCGCTACCAGGGCGATTTCGATGTCCGCCTGCAGAGCCCGGCCGGGCCGCTGCGCTTGCGCAGCCCGCTGCAGGGCGATCATGGCCAGCTGCAGCTGGCCGAGCTGCGCCTGGACGCCGGCAAGGGCCGGGCGGAGGGCGAACTGGCGCTCGGCTTTGCCGAAGCCTTCAGCTGGCAGACCCGCCTGCAGCTGGCCGAGCTCGATCCGGCCTACTGGCTCAAGGAGTTGCCCGGACGCATCGGCGGCAAAGTGGCCAGCAGCGGCGAGCTGCGCGATGGCCGGCTGCAACTGCAGGCCGACTGGGGGCTGGACGGCCAGCTGCGCCAGCAGCCGCTGGACTTAAAGGGCCGCCTGCAGGGCGAGAACCAGCGCTGGCAACTGGCCGAGCTGGCCTTGCGTCTGGGCGACAACCGCATCGACGGCCAGGGCGCGCTGAATGAGCGGCTGGACGGCCAGTTCAGGCTGGCGCTGGCGCGCCTCGACCAGCTGTGGCCCGAGCTGCACGGGCAAGCCACGGGCGAACTCAAGCTGGCCGGAACCCTGGCTGCGCCGCAGGGCAGTCTTGTGGTGCAGGGTAAGGGACTGGGCCATGCGCAGCAGCTGGTGCGGGAGCTGGCGCTGGATGCCCGCCTCGATGCCCGCCAGCACGCCACTGTGCAACTGGACGCCCGTGGCCTGCGCAGCGGCGACAGCGACTTCGGCCAGCTGGCGCTCAAGGGCAGCGGCAGCCGGCAGCAGCACAGCGTCGAGCTGAACCTCGACGGCGAGCCGCTGCGTCTGGCCCTGGCCCTGGCCGGTGGTCTGGACCACCAGCAGGACTGGCGCGGCAGCCTGAGTCGCGGCGCCGCCAGTGCCGCCGGCTTCGACTGGCAGCTGCAGCGCCCGGCCAGCCTGGAGCGAACCGCCGCCGGACGGATCACCCTGGGCGCCCATTGCTGGCACTCGGAGGAGGCCAGCCTGTGCGCCGACAACCAGCGCCTGCTGCCCGAGCCGCAACTGCGCCTGCGCCTGCGCGATTTCGATCTGGCGCGCCTGCGCCGCAGCCTGCCGCGCGGCACGGCCCTGGTCGGCCGGGTGAACGGCGATGTGCGCCTCGACCTGCCGGCCAGCGGGCCCAACGGCGAGCTGCGCCTGGACGCCGGCAGCGGCCAGCTGCGCATCCGCGAGCGCGGCCAGTGGCTGGAGATTCCCTACCGGCAGCTGCTGTTCACCAGCCAGCTGCGCCCGCAGCAGATCGACAGCCGACTGCTCCTGTCCGGCCCGACCCTCGGCGCGCTGGAGCTGGATGCGCGCATTGACCCGAGCCCGCAGGACAAGCCGTTGTCCGGCAGTTTCCGCCTCGATGGCCTGGACCTCGCCCTGGCGCGACCGTTCGCCCGCCAGGTCGAGCGCATCGAGGGGCGCATCGATGGCAGCGGCCGGTTGGCCGGAAGCCTGCTGGCGCCGGTGGTCAATGGTCGCGTGCAGCTGCGCGACGGCCACCTCAGTGGCGGCGAGCTGCCGCTCACCTTCGAGCAGCTGCAGCTGGCCCTGCAGATCAGTGGCCAGCAGGCGCAGCTCGACGGCAGCTGGCGCAGTGGCGCGCAGGGGCAGGGCAGCGTCGCCGGCAGCCTGAGTTGGGCCGGCACGCCGCAGATGGACCTGCAGGTCCGTGGCAGCCGCCTGCCGGCGGTGGTCGAGCCCTACGCCAACCTCGAGGTCGAACCCGACCTGCAGCTCAGCCTGCGTGACAACCAGTTCACCCTCGGCGGGCAGGTGGCCGTGCCGCGCGGGCAGATCACCGTGCGCGATCTGCCACCAGAGACGGTCAGGGTTTCCGGGGATGCGCAGATCGTCGGCCAGCAGCCGGCTGCCGCGGCCGCCCCCGGCCTGAAGATCGACCTGCGCCTGGCCCTCGGCGCGGAGCGCCTGCGCTTTGCCGGCTTCGGCCTGACCGCCGACATCAAGGGCAACCTGCGCCTGCGCGACAACCTCGACAGCCGCGGCACCCTCGACCTGGAGAACGGCCGCTACCGCGCCTATGGCCAGCGCCTGACCCTGCGCCGAGCGCGGCTGATCTTCGCCGGCCCCATCGACCAGCCGCTGCTGGACATCGAGGCGATCCGCAAGGTCGACGATGTCACCGCCGGCCTGCGCATCAGCGGCCGCGCCGATGCGCCGGTCAGCGAGGTGTTCTCCGAGCCGGCGATGAGCCAGGAGCAGGCGCTGTCCTATCTGGTGCTCGGCCGCGCCCCGGGCAGCAGCGGCGACAGTGACATGCTCAGCCAGGCCGCGTTGGCCCTGGGCCTGGCCGGTGGCACGCCGGTGGGTGGCGCCATCGCCGAGCGCCTCGGGATCAGGGACTTCCTGCTGGAAAGCGAAGGCACAGGCGCGTCCAGCAGCGTGGCGGCCAGCGGCTACCTCTCGGAGAAGCTCAGCCTGCGTTATGGCGTCGGCGTGTTCGAGCAGGGCAACGTCTTCGCCCTGCGCTACGACCTGACCAAGAAGCTCTACCTGGAGGCCGCCAGCGGCCTGGCCAGCTCGCTGGATCTGTTCTACAAGCGGGATTACTGAGCAGGCGCTGAACAAGCCACTTCGGCAACCGCGGGAAAAGGCACCTGTCGTCGCTCCCGCGCAGGCGGGCGGCAGGTGCTGTGCGCCTTGCGGATCCCCGTCTGAGGGAATGACTACTTCTTCAGCGTTTTCCCGGGCTGCCTGGCCTGTTGCAGGTAGCGCTCCAGCTCGGCAAACGGCATGGCCCGGGCGTAGAGGTAGCCCTGGAAGGCGTCGCACTGGTTGCGGCTGAGGAAGTCGGCCTGTTCGGCGGTCTCCACGCCTTCGGCCACCACCATGAGGTCGAGGTGGTGGGCCATGGAGATGATGCCCTGGGTGATGGCAGCGTCGCGGCGGTCGCTGATCAGTTCGTGGACGAAGGAGCGGTCGATCTTCACCTTGTCGATTGGCAGGTCCTTCAGGTAGCTGAGGCTGGAGTAGCCGGTACCGAAGTCGTCCAGCGCCAGGCCGACACCCAGGGCGCGCAGCTCGTGGAGCAGCTCGATGGCTCGCTCGGCGTTTTTCAGCAGCACGCTTTCGGTGATCTCCAGCTCCAGCAGGTGCGCCGGCAGAGCGCTGTTGTCCAGAGCGCGGCGCACGGTCTCGACGAAGTTGCTGCGCAGGAAGTGCACGGCCGAGATGTTCACCGACACAGCACCACGGGCCAGTCCCTGGTCGAGCAGCTGGCGATTGTGGCGGCAGGCGGTATCCAGCACCCACTGGCTGATCGGAATGATCTGCCCGGTGTCCTCGGCCACCGGAATGAACTGCATGGGTGAGATCATGCCGCGCTCGGCGTGCGGCCAGCGCAACAGCGCTTCGCTGCCGATCACGGCGCCGCTGCGCGCATCGATCTGCGGCTGGTAGTGCAGCTCGAAGCTCATGGTCTCGATGGCTTTCTGCAGCTCGTTGCGCAGGGTCATGCGCTCGCTGACTTCCTGATTGAGGTGCTCGGTGTACCACTGGTAGTTGTTGCGGCCGTGCTGCTTGGCCTGGTACATGGCCAGGTCGGCTTCCTGGATCAGCTTCATCGGCTGCTCGATGTCGCCGTCGCTGAGGGTGATGCCAATGCTGGCGGTGACGTGCAGTTCCAGCTCGTTGAAATGGTAGGGGCGGGCGATGCTGTGGATCAGCCGTTCGGCCACCAGCAGCGCATCCTCGCCATGGGCGAGGTCGGGCAGCAGCACGACGAACTCGTCGCCACCGAGGCGGGCCAGGGTGTCGCCCGGGCGGATCTGCGCGTTCATGCGCTGGGCGACTTCCACCAGTATCTTGTCGCCCATCGCGTGGCCAAGGGTGTCGTTGATCGGCTTGAAGCCGTCGAGATCGATCAGCATCACCGCCAGTTCCCGCGCGTAGCGCCGGGCAATCTGGCAGCCCTGCAGCAGGCGATCCTCCAGCAGGGAGCGATTGGGCAGGCCGGTGAGCACGTCGTGGCTGGCGTTGTAGGCTAGCTCGGACTCGAAGCGCTTGCGTTCGGAGATGTCGTTCTGCACACCGATGTAGTGGGTGATCACGCCGCGCTCGTCCGGCACCGGGGCGATGTACAGGTCGTTCCAGAAGGCGCTGCCGTCCTTGCGGAAGTTGCGCAGCACCACGTGCGCCTCGCGCTGTTCGGCCATGCAGCGGCGGATCTCGGCGATGCCGGGTTGCTGGGTCTGGTTGCCCTGCAGGAAGCGGCAGTTGCGGCCGAGCACTTCTTCCTCGCGGTAGCCGGTGATGCGCTCGAAGGCCTGGTTGGCGTAGATGATCGGCTGGTCGGCCGCCCGCGCATCGACGATCAGCACGCCGTTGTAGCTGGCTTCCAGGCAGCGTTGCAGCAGAGTGGAACGGGTATTGCTGCGGCTCAGCCGCTCGCGCGCGGTGGCGCGCTCCAGAGCGTAGCGGATGCTGCGCCCGAGCAGGCGACCGTCGAACTGGCCCTTGACCAGATAGTCCGAGGCACCCAGTTCGATGGCGCGAGCGTCCAGATCGCTGTCGTCCTGGCCAGTGAGGAGAATCAACGGATGCTGCATGCCGCGGGCGCTGGCATGGCGCACCAGTTCCAGGCCGGAGTCGGCGCCGAGCCGGTAGTCGATCAGATAGAGGTCGTGGGCATCGCTGTCGATGGCGTTCAGGCCGCGTTCGAAGCTGTCCACCCATTCCAGCACGTAATGCAGGTTGCCGGCCTCGCGCAGCAGGTCGCGGATGATCAGGAAGTCGTCCTCGTCATCTTCGATCAGCAGCAGGCGCAGCGGGTGCTCGGGCAGGCTCATGGACGGGGCGGCTCCGATGGTCATTCGACGGCTTCCAGGCAGTAGTCACCGAGGCGGCGGACCACCTCTAGCAGGCCGCTGTAGCTGGCCGGCTTGCTGATGAACGAGTCTGCCCCGGCCGCATAGCTGCGGCGAATATCCTCATCGTCGCAGGAGGTACTGAGCACGATCACCGGTATGCGGCACAGCACGGCGTCTGCCTTGAGCGCGTGCAGGGTTGCCCGGCCATCCATGCGCGGCATGTTCAGGTCGAGGAGGATCAGGCCCGGCAGCGGGTAGCGCTGGGCGTCGTTGTAGGGTGGACGGTGGTTCAGGTAGTCCAGCAGCTCTTCGCCATCCTGGACAAAGTCCACGCGGTTGGGCAGCCGGCATTCGCTGAACGCCTCGCGGGTGAGCAGACAGTCGTCGGGGTCGTCATCGGCAATCAGGATGGGGGCGGCGATGGCGCGCGGCATGACTTTACTCCTTGTCCGACGCGGGGAAGGTGACGCGAAAGGTCGCGCCTCGCCCCGGTTGGCTGCTGGCGGACAACCGGGCACCGTGTCGTTCGACGATCTTCTTGACGATCGCCAGCCCGATGCCCGTGCCCGGGTACTGCTGACGGCCGTGCAGACGCTGGAACGGATTGAAGATGCGGTCGAGGTACTTCTCGTCGAATCCCACGCCGTTGTCGCTGATGCACAGGCGCCATTCGCCAGTGGGTTGATTTTCAGCATAGATGCGAACGTTTGGCAATTCGCCCGGTTTGTGGAATTTCACCGCGTTGCTCAGCAGGTTCTGCAGCAGCTGGCGGATTTGCGACGGGTCGCCCTCGATGGCCGGCAGTCGTTCGCGCTCGATGTGCGCGCCGCTGCTCTGCAGGGTGCCCTCGAGGTCCTGCAGCACCTCGTCGAGCACGCGGTCCAGCTCGAGATGGACGAACGGCTCGCGGCGCGTGGCGACCCGCGAGTAGGCCAGCAGGTCGCGGATTAGCGCCTGCATGCGGGCCGCCGCCGAACTCATGCGCACCAGGTAGTCGCGGCTTTGCTCGTCGAGGGCGTCGGCACGGCTCTGCAGGCGTTCGGCAAAGGTCTGGATCTTGCGCAGGGGCTCCTGCAGGTCGTGGGAGGCAACGAAGGCGAACTCCTGCAGCTCGCGGTTGCTGCGCTCCAGCTCGGCGAGGATGTTCCGGTGCTCGATGGCTATGGTCGCCAGATGGCTGGCGGTTGCCACCAGCTCCTCCAGCTCGGTATCCACCTGCAGCGGGCCGCGCTGGTAGATCGCGAAGGTGCCGAGCAGGGCGCCGTCGCCAGCCAGCAGGGGCGTGGACCAGCAGGCATGCAGCCCTTCTTCGGCGGCCAGCTGGTGCAGGCCCTGCCAGCGCCGGTCGTTGGCGATGTCGGCGACCAGCACCGGTTGGCGCAGGTAGGCGGCGCTGCCGCAGGCACCCATGCCCTCGCCGATACGCAGGCCTTCGACGGCCTGGTTGTAGCGCTCGCCCAGGCTGGGGGCGGCACCGATGGTCAGGCGCTGGCGGCTGTCGTCGACCAGCAGCACCGAGCAGATCACCCGGGGATTACCTTGTTCCATCAGCAGGCAGAGTTCGCGCAGGATCTGCTCGAGCGGCTGCAGCGTCGAGATCATGCCCATGATCCGGCGCTGCGCGGCTTCGTACTGCTGCTGTTCCAGCAGGCGCTGCGCCTGCTGCTGGGCATGCCAGGCCAGGCGCTGGCTGACCATCAGGAAAAAGCTCAGGGCCAGGCCGCAGAGCAGGACGAGCAGCGCCAGGTACTGGCCCGACGCATACATGTGGTTGCGATCGAGGTGGGTGCTCAGGGTCCAGGCTGGGGTCTGCGCCAGGCCAAGCGGCTGCGCGCCGACCGGTACGCTGTGGTCTGGCGAGCCGCTGTCGAGTGAGGCGTACAGCTGCAGTTCGCCCTCGTGGACATGGAAGACGAATTCGCCGAGGTGATCGCCGAGGACACGGTGCAGGGTGTCATTCACGGCCAGGCTGGCGACCAGCAGCCAGCCTTCGGCGCCGGGCAGGCTCAGGGGCATGGCGATCAGGGCTTGGGGAGGGTCGCCGGGGCGCGCCTGCGAGGGGCTCAGGTGTGCGCTGCGCCCGCTGCGCACCGCGTGCAGCCAGGCACGTCGCTGTGGCTCGGCGAGAAAATCCTCGAGCCAGCGAGTGGCCGCCGGCTGGCGCTGCTCGCTGCGCCGGACCACAAGGTTCGCGTCGACAATCGCCAGCAGGTTCAGGTCGGGCAGGTCGCGCAGGTAGCTGCCGGTCTCCTGCTGCCAGAGCGAGTCGGAAGGCAGGCTGCCGATGTTCTCCCAGCGCTCGGCCATGCGCCGGATCAACGCCAGGCGGGTGGCGAGGGTGTCTTCGGCGGAGTCCTTGATGCGGTTGAGCAGCAGCTGGCTCTGCTCGGTGATGAGGGTGACGTTGTGCAAGTTGAGCAGATACCAGCCGAGCGTCGACAGCAGCACGCCGAAGGCACCAGCCGCCAGGGTGCGGCGGTCGAAGGAGGGCGGGCCGGGGTGGCCTCGCCGGCGCTGCAACAGCCAAACCCCCAGGGCAGGCAGCAACAGCAGCGCAATGATCGCCAGCAGCATGCCGTCAGACAACGACTGCTGGCGGTGGAGGCCGGGCGCCGGTTGTACCAGGAGATCGAACAGGCTGACCCCGGCCACCGCCAACAGGGTGAACGCCAGGGTGTACAGGTAGGCTTGGAAGATCAGGTGACGATTCTTCATCGGCAGCAATGCTGTCCCGCGTTGTATTGATTGCGGGCGATCATGTCTGCTTCAGTGGCGGGTGACAACCGGCGCTTGCGCTCCTGCGCATGCTGGCCTAAAGGACTGCGGTGGTCAGCTGTTGTTGGCCGCCGGGGTCGGGCGCAGCGGCGGGAAGTCGTCGGGGGTGATGGTCTCGCGCTCCAGCAGCAGGCGGGCGCCTTCGTCCAGATCGGCGCGGCGTTGCAGGAGGATCTCCCCGGCGCGGCGGTAGGCCTTGTCGATCAACTGGCGCACGGCCAGGTCGATTTCCCGCGCGGTCTGCTCGGAATAGTCCTTCTCGCGCATGGCGATCACGTTCTCGCCCAGAAAGCTGTTGCCCTGGCGCTCCAGCACCGCCTGGCCGAGGTCGGCGTTCATGCCGAAGCGGGTGACGATCTGCCGGGCAATGTCGGTGACCTTGACGAGATCGTCGGCGGCACCGGTGGAGATCTCGCCGAACAGCAACTGCTCGGCGGCGCGCCCGGCGAGCAGCACCACCATGCGGTCCTTCAGTTCGCTGTAGGTGATCAGGAAGCGGTCGTCGGTCGGCCGCTGCAGGGTGTAGCCAAGGGCACCGATGGAGCGCGGGATGATCGACACCTTGTGCACCGGGTCCATGCCCGGCAGGGTGCTGGCGACCAGGGCGTGGCCCATCTCGTGGTAGGCCACCACCTCGCGCTCGTGGGGCTGCAGCAGGCGGCCGCGACGCTCGGCGCCGGCGACGATGCGCTCGACGGCGCGGGTGAAGTCGTCCATGGCGACCTTTTCGGCGCTGCGCCGGGTGGCGAGGATGGCCGCCTCGTTGACCAGGTTGGCGAGGTCAGCGCCGGTGAAACCGGGGGTGATGCCGGCGATCTGGTCGAGGTCGACATCGGCGGCAGTCTGCACGCGCTTGATGTGCACCTTGAGGATGGCCACCCGGCCCTTGCGGTCCGGACGGTCGACCACGATTTGACGGTCGAAGCGGCCGGCGCGCAGCAGCGCCGGGTCGAGGATCTCCGGGCGGTTGGTGGCCGCCAGCAGCACCACGCCTTCGCGCGGGTCGAAGCCGTCCAGTTCGGCCAGCAGCTGGTTGAGGGTCTGCTCCTTCTCGTCGTTGCCGCCGAAGGCGCCCACGCCGCGCATCTTGCCCAGCGCATCCAGCTCGTCGATGAAGATGATGCAGGGGGCGGCCTGGCGCGCCTGCTCGAACAGATCGCGCACCCGCGCGGCACCGACGCCGACGAACATCTCGACGAACTCCGAACCGGAAATGGAGAAGAACGGCACGCCAGCCTCGCCGGCCACCGCCTTGGCCACCAGGGTCTTGCCGGTGCCGGGCGGGCCGACCAGCAGGATGCCCTTGGGAATCCGCGCGCCGAGGCGGCTGTACTTGGGCTGGTCCTTGAGGAAGGAGACGATTTCCTCCAGCTCGGCCTTGGCCTCGTCGATGCCGGCGACATCCTCGAAGGTCACCCCGGTGTCGCGTTCCACGTACACCTTGGCCTTGGACTTGCCGACGCTGACCAGGCCGCCGAGGCCCTGCTTGTCGGTCAGGCGGCGGAACAGGAAGCTCCAGAAGGCGAAGATCAGCACCAGCGGCAGCAACCAGGACAGCAGGTTGGAGAGGGCGGTGTTCTCCCGGACCGCGCTGAACTTGGCCCCGGAGGCGGCCAGCTCCTCGGCTAGCGCCGGGTCGACGCGGTTGGTCACGAAGCTGCTGCGGTTGTTGATCGGCTCCAGCAGTTTGCCGCTGATCTGCTGGTTGTTGATGCTCAGCTCGCTCAGCTTGCCTTCGTTGAGCAACTTGAGGAACTCGCTGTAGGCGATCGGCTCGACCGCCTGGCGCTCGGCCCACCAGCCCTGGAACATCAGCAGCAGGCTGAAGGCCAGCAGGAAGTACCAGGCGTTCCACGGAAACTTCTTGTCCATGCGCTACCTCGGTTCGCTCGTAACCCCGCCTGTGCAGGATAGACCCGTCAGACCGAGGAGGGTGGGGGTCGACATCAGTCATTCCACTGGCGCAGAGACCCGCGGCCCCGGCTGGCACGTCCTTACTCGCTCCCCGACGCGATCAGCAGGCGCTGCCGGCAGCCGCCGCCAGGCAGGGCGCCTGTTTGCAGGTTACGTTATTTAACATAATGAAATGGAGGTTCGCCATTAGTGAATTTCCGCTCCGTGCATTGACGGGCAATCAGCGGGAAGGGGCGGGTGGGAGTTCGCGCGGATTGCGCGCTGGTGCAGGGCGGCGCGAGAAACGCTGGGGGTCAGGGCTTGAGCAGTCGCCGCACTTCGCCGAGCGGCCGCGTATTCAGCACGTCCCTGGCTTCCAGCCAGCCGCGCCGCGCCTGACCGATTCCGAAGCGCAGGCCGGCGAAGTCCAGGGTGCTGTGGGCATCCGAACTGATCGCGATGGGGACGCCCTGATCGCGCGCCTCGCGGCAGTGCAGGTCGTTGAGGTCGAGCCGCTCTGGCTGGGCGTTCAGCTCCAGAGCGCAGCCGCGCTCGCGCGCCGCCGCGATCAACGCGGAGTAGTCGCAGTTGATCGGCGGGCGTTCGCCGAGCAGGCGGCCGCTGGGGTGGGCGAGGATGCTGAAGTGTGGGTGCTCGAGGGCACGCAGCAGGCGGCGGGTCTGCTGCTCCTTGGTGAGCGTGAAGGCGCTGTGCAGCGCGCCGACGACCAGATCGAGACGGCAGAGGATGCTGTCCGGCAGGTCGAGGCTGCCGTCCTCGAGAATGTCCACCTCGATGCCCTTGAGCAGGGTGATGCCGCTCAGCCGTTCGTTGAGGGCGTCGATCTCGTCGATCTGCCGGGCCAGGCCGTCGGCGTCCAGGCCATGGGTGATCGCCAGGTGCCGCGAGTGGTCGGTGATCGCCAGGTATTCCAGCCCCGCGGCCTGGGCGGCCAAGGCCATTTCCTCGAGGCCGTTGCGCCCGTCACTGGCGCGGGTATGCGCGTGCAGGTCGCCGCGCAGGTCGCCGAGTTCCACCAGCTGGGGCAGGGTACCAGCCTGCGCAGCCTCGATCTCGCCGCGCGCCTCGCGCAGTTCCGGGGCGATCCACGGCAGGCCGAGGGCCTGGTAGATCGCCGCTTCGCTGTCGCCGGCGAGGCGCTGCCTGCCGCGGTACAGCCCGTATTCGCTGATCTTCAGGCCGCGCTCCTGGGCCAAGCGGCGCAGGGCGATGTTGTGCGCCTTGCTGCCGGTCAGGTAGAGCAGCCCGGCGCCCCAGGCCTGAGGCGACAGCAGGCGCAGGTCGACCTGCAGGCCCGAGTGCAGGCGCACACTGGCGCGGGTGGTGCCGGCGGCCAGCACGCTGGCGACCTGCGCATCGCCGGTGAGGCGCTGGATCACCGGGCTGCCGCGGCGCGCGCTGACCAGGATGTCCAGATCGCCCACGGTATCGCGACAGCGGCGCAAGCTGCCGGCGGTGGCCACCTCGATCACGCCCGGCACTTCGCGCAGCGCATCGAGCAGGCGCTCGGCAATCGGCGCCACACGGGACAGCAGCCAGCGCTGCGGGGTATGCAACAGCAGTTCAACCGATTGCAGGAGCTTTTCCTCGCTGCCCTCGCCGAAGCCGTGCAGCTGGCGAATCTGCCCGCTGCGCGCGGCCTGCTGCAGTTCGGCAGGGGTCTGGATACCCAGCTCGTGCCACAGGCGAGCGACCCGCCGCGGACCGAGCCCGGATACCTTGAGCAGTTCGCGCAGGCCGGCCGGCACCTCGCCACGCAGGCGCTGGAGCAGGGCGCAACTGCCGGTGCCGGCGATTTCGCCGATCTTACCCGCCAGATCCTCGCCGATGCCCGGCAGCTTGGGCAGCGCCTGGCCGCTGGCCAGCAGGCTGGCGATGTCCGGGGCGAAGGCCTGCAGGGTGCGGGCGGCGTTGCGGTAGGCGCGGATGCGAAAGGGATTGGCCGCCTCCAGTTCGAGAATGTCGGCGACTTCCTCGAGTACCGCGGCGATCTCGGCATTGCTGACGGTCACGGCCCGCCACTCCGTGGCCAGGTCAGGGCAAAGGCGCCGTCGGTCTGGATGTGGATGCCGCAGCCGAAGTTGGCGCATTCGCGGGTCAGGGTGTCGAACAGCCAGCGGCGATCGACGCCATCGGCGCGGTTGATGCGCAGCCGCTGCAGGATGGTCGGCACCATCTCCAGTGCCTGCAGGCGGCCGTCGTCGTGCAGGCGCACGAAGTACAGCAGGCCCAGGTCGCCCCGAAAGGCGGGGTGGCCCTCGATGCCTTCGTAGTCGTTGATGCGGTCGCCGCAGCCATAGAGGATCAGCCGTTCGCGATGCACCTCGAGGCCCTTGATGTGGTGCGAGG
Organism: Geopseudomonas sagittaria; assembly: GCF_900115715.1. Classification (GTDB taxonomy): domain Bacteria; phylum Pseudomonadota; class Gammaproteobacteria; order Pseudomonadales; family Pseudomonadaceae; genus Geopseudomonas; species Geopseudomonas sagittaria. The sequence continues at coordinate 185,186 of NZ_FOXM01000006.1, read as the reverse complement.
AGTGGCCGTGGACCAGGTCGACGCCGGCCTGTTCGATCAGGCCGTGGGCGAAGGCGCGCTGTTCGTCGGGAATCGCGAAGCCCCAGTTGTCGCCCCAGTGCAGCGACACCAGCACGCGGTCGCCGCTCTGCCGGGCGGTGCGCACCAGGCTGGCGACATGGGCCAGGCTGCGCGGCGACAGGTCGTCCAGCCGCGCCACGCCGGCCTGGTGCGGCCCGGCCGCCCACCAGAGCGGAATGCCGCTGTCCGGCAGGCCGAAGGCGAACACCAGTAGCCGGCCGCCCCCGGCAAGCGGCAGCACGGCCGGGGCTTCGGCCTGGGTGCGGTCGAGGCCGGCGCCGGCGTTGGGCATGCCACGGGCGGTGAGTGTGTCCAGGGTGTCGCGCAGGCCGGTTTCGCCCCAGTCGAGCACGTGGTTGTTGGCCAGTACGCAGCAGTTGATCCCGGCGGCGCGCAACAGCGGGAAATTCTCCGGGGTCATGCGGTAGTTGATGCCCTTGGGCTCCGGGCGGCCGTGCCGGGTCACCGCGGTTTCCAGGTTGATCAGGCGCACCTGGGGCTGACGCTGCTGCAGCTCGGCCAGCGCATCACCCCACACGTAGGCGAAGTCCACCGGATGCTCGATGGGCCCGCAGCGCCGCTCGGCCAGCGCCACGTAGTCGCGGGCATCGTGCACGTAGTCCTCGTACAGTCGTGGGTCCCCGGGGTGCGGCAGGATCTGGTCGATGCCTCGGGCCGGCATGACATCGCCGAGGAGAAACAGACTGAGGGGTGGATGCACGCTGGCCATGGGAGCCTACCTTGCGGCGCTCGATCCGCCGCCGGGACGATCAGAGTGGGTGTCTCCCTGGGTTCATTTCTCGGTCTGCCCATTGCCGGCAGGTCCGTCCTGTTGTGGATGAGCATAGCGCTGCCGCAGCTCGCTCAGTTCGCGCAGACGTTGTTGCACCGCGCCATTGACCGTCCCCGCCGGGAACCGGCCCTGCGCGTCGGCGCTGCCGGCTGGCTGGCCGGTGAGCAGTTCCATGGCCTGGTCGGCATGCGCGACGGCATACACATGAAAGCGTCCGCCAGCCACGGCCTCCACCACTGCGCGGCGCAGCATCAGGTGCTGGATGTTGCCCTGCGGAATGATCACCCCCTGGCTGCCGGTCAGCCCCCGGGCGGCGCAGAGGTCGAAGAAGCCTTCGATCTTCTCGTTGACCCCGCCGATCACCTGCATGCGGCCGTGCTGGTCCACCGAGCCGGTGATGGCCAGATCCTGGCGCAGGGGCAGGGCGGCCAGGGCCGATTGCAGTACACACAGCTCGGCCGCCGAGGCGCTGTCGCCCTCGACGCCGCCGTAGGACTGCTCGAACACCAGGCTGGCGGAGAAGGACAGCGGCTCCTGGCCACCATAGCGGCTGGCCAGATAGGCGCCGAGGATCAGTACCCCCTTGGAGTGCAGCGCGCCGCCCAGCTCCACCTCGCGCTCGATGTCGATCAGCTTGCCGTCGCCCAGGCGCGCCGTGGCGCTGATCCGCGCCGGGTGACCGAAGGCATGGGCACCCAGCTGCAGCACGGCGAGGCCGTTGATCTGCGCCACGCAGCTGCCGCTGGTGTCGATGTGGTGCAGGTCGCGCAGGGTTGCCTCGAGCAGGCGTTCGCGGATCTGGTCGGCGCGGTGCAGGCGCTCGGCCACCGCGCGCTCGACGTCGTCGCGGCGGACCAGTGTGTGCTGCTGTTCGCCGGCCCAGTAATCGGCCTCGCGCAGCAGGTCGAGCAGATCCTGCTGGTGCAACGACAGCTTCTCGCCATCGGCGGCCTCGCGCGCGGCCTGCTCGATCATCCGCGCCAGCGCCGCGCTGTCCAGCGGCCGCAGCTGCTCGCGGCGCTGCAGGGTGGCGATCAGGCGGGCGTACAGTTGGGTGTTTTCCGCGCTGCGGGGGAAATCCTCGGCGAAGTCCGCCTCGACCTTGAACAGCAGGGGGAACTCCGGGTCGTACTGGGTCAGCAGGTAGTAGAGCCAGCGGTCGCCGATCAGCACCACCTTGACGTCCAGCGGGATTGGGTCGGGCTCCAGGGAGATGGTGCTGGCCAGGCTGAGGACCTGCTCCAGCGACTGGATGCGCAGCTCGCGGGCCTGCAACGCGCGCTTGAGTGCCTCCCAGGCGAACGGCGTGGTCAGCAGCTTGCGCGCGTCGAGCAGCAGGTAGCCGCCGTTGGCGCGGTGCAGGGCGCCACCCTTGATCAGGGTGAAGTCGGTGTGCAGGGCGCCCATGTGGGCCTGATGCTCGATGCGGCCGATCAGGTTCTGGTAGCTCGGGTAATCCTCGTAGATCAGTGGCGCGCCCTGGCTTGCGCCATTGTCCACCAGCACGTTGACGAAGTAGCGGTTGAACGGGGTCAGCCGCTGGCGGTCGAGCAGCTGTTCTGCCGGCGCCGAGCCGAAGATTTCCAGCCCCTTCTCGATGATGTCGCGCTTCACTTCGGCGAGGAATGCGGTGACCTGGGCGAGAGTGGCGTAGCGGGCTTCCAGATCGGCGAACTGCCGCTCGACCGTGGCTCGGGTGACCGCCTCGTTGAGCTGCTCCACCTGCTGGTCATGCTCGCGGCTGGCCGTGGCGACCTGATGCAGGGCCTGGCGCAGCATCTGGCGCAGCTGCTCGCTGCGCTCGTCGATCTGCTGCCGTTCTTCGGCGGAGAGTTTGTCGAAGGCCTCGGCGTCGAGCACCTCGCCGTCCTTGAGCGGGGCCAGGGTGAAGCCGGCCGGGGTGCGCAGCAGGACGATGCCGGCAGCCCGCGCCGCGCTTTCCACCTCGCCGAACAGCTGTTCCTCGCGCGCCTTGAACTTGTCCTTGAGCGTCTGCATCGCATTGCGGTATTCGTCGCTGTCGAACGCCGCCGGCAATGCGACCAGCAGGCTGCGCACGAGGGTGCGCATGTCAGCCTGCAGGACGGCGCCGGTACCGGCGGGCAGACGCAGCGTGCCAGGCTTGTGCGGCGTGCGGAAATTGTTGACGTAGCACCAGTCGCTGGGCGTCTCCACCTGGGCCGCCTGCTGGGCAAGCAACTGGCGGACGATGGCGTGCTTGCCCAATCCCGGCGAGCCCATCACATAGAGGTTATAGCCCTCGTGCTGGATGCCGACGCCGAAGTGCAGGGCACCCAGCGCACGCGCCTGACCGAGGCCGGACTCCAGATCGGGCAGGTCGGCGGTGCTGTCGCAGCCCAGCATCGCCACGTCGCAGGCGTGATAGAGCTGCTGGGCGGTCAGTTCGTGAGGGTTCGACAAGCTGCGCCTCCTTACCCTTGGGGCTGCCCCGCGGGCGTCTGCATTCCATTAAAGATCACCCGCAGGCAAATATCTTGGCGCCGGGCGGGCGGTTTCGGCGCAGGAGAAGTGGAGTGGGTGTGCCTGGAGCGGTGGAGCCCTGCCCGGAGTCGGGCAGGGCTTGCCAGGGTCAGCTGGTCTTGATGTTGATGGTCTTTTCCTTCTGTGCTTCGGGCTTCTTGGGCAGGGTCAGGGTCAGAACACCCTTGCTGAAGTGCGCCTCGATCTTCTCGGGGTCCACACCCTCGGGCATGCCGAAGGTGCGCTGGAAGGAGCCGTAGTGCCGCTCGGAAAGGTAGTAGTCCTTCTTCTTCTCTTCGCGCTCATCCTTCTTTTCGCCCTTGATGGTCAGGTTGCCGCCGCTCAGCTTGATCTGGATGTTCTTCTCGTCCATGCCCGGCAATTCGGCAGAGATCTCGAAGGCATCGTCCTTCTCGATGATGTCGACGGCCGGCATGCCGGTGAAGCTCAGCTCGCGACGCCAGAACGGCTCGATGTCGAAGCCGCTGCGGGAAAAGGGCATCCGCCAACCGCGGTCGAAATCCTCGAACAACCGGTCGACCTGGCGGCGCAGGCCCTCCAGTGGGCGCAGGGCAGTGGACGTGGGACTGGCGGGTTTGGTCGATTTTTCTTCGGTTTCCACAGGGATCTTCTTGTCTTCGTTCATCGCGGACTCCTCCAAAATGGCCTGACATGGCCTGACATGGCCTGACATGGCCTGACATGGCCTGACATGGCCTGACGGATTGCGCCCCCAATCTGTAGCGGCGCAGGGGCGGACGCCTTGACTTTCATCAATCTGCAAATGACCTACTCGTCGGCCAGCGCCGCCGCGGACAACCCACACAGCTGCTGCAGCCGCTGCACGTCCTTGAGCAGCACCTCGCGACCGCGGATTTCCACCAGGCCTCTGGCGCGGTAGCGGGCGAGCAGGCGGCTGACGGTTTCGCTGGTCAGACCCAGGTAGTTGGCGATCTCGCAGCGGCTCATCGGCAGGATGAAGCTCTGCGCGGAATAGCCGCGCAGCAGAAAGCGTTGCGACAGCTCCAGCAGAAAGGCGGCCAGGCGCTCTGCGGCGGGCTTGCGGGTCAGACGCAGCTGTTGGTGATCGGCGTGGATGGCCGCGCTCATCACCCGCAGCAGCTCGGCGCGCAGGCGCGGAATGCTGCCGGCCAACTCCTCCAGCCGGGCCAGCGGGATACTGCAGACCATGCTGGTTTCCAGCGCCACGGCGAACCCCGGGTGGCTGGACGCGCCCAGGCCGTCGAGGCCGAGAATCTCGCCGGGCAGGTGAAAGCCGGTGATCTGTTCTTCGCCTTCGCGGCTCAGCAGGTAGGTCTTGAGGGCGCCACTGCGTACCGCATGGAAATAGTGGAGCGGGGTACCGGCATCGAACAGGGGTTCGCCCTTCTGCAGGGGGCGGCTGCGCAGGATGATGCTGTCCAGTTGCTGCAGTTCGCCGCCCTTCAGGTTGGCCGGAAAACAATGCGGGCGTATCGCGCAGGCGCCGCAGTGGATGCGTTCACGCGAGCATCGAGCGGAGGGCGGCAGGCCATTGTTTTCGGGTATCAAAAGCAGCTCTCCCGCAAGGCAGATAAGTGGTGAGCATCTTCCAGTCTAGGTCATCACTGAAAAACGGCCGTTCCTGATCAGGATCAAGTTCGCCGCTGGTCTGGCGGTCTAGCTTGAAAGGGATTACACGGCAGGAGAGGCGGCGATGCGCGTGGTTCCGAGCATTTGCACGTTCTGCGGGGTTGGCTGCGGTATCGGCCTGCGGGTGGAAGGGGGGCGGGTGGTCGGTGTCGAGCCGCAGCCAGGCCATCCGGTCAGCCAGGGCCAGTTGTGCAGCAAGGGCTGGTCGACCAGCTTCGCCATCGACACCGCCGACCGCCTGACCCGTCCGCTGATCCGCGAGGCCACCGGCTTGCGCCCGGCCAGCTGGGACGAGGCGCTGGAGCGGGTGGCCGGCGCCTTCCGCGACGCACTGGCGGAAGGTGGGCCGGGCGCGGTGGGGGTGATCAGCTGCGCGCGGGCGACCAACGAGGATAATTACGCGGCACAGAAGTTCGCCCGGGCCGTGCTGGGCAGCAACAATGTCGATCACTGTGCACGCATCTGCCACAGCCCCTCGGTGGCCGGCCTGACCCTGACCCTTGGCTCCGGAGCGATGACCAGCAGCATTGCCGATATCGACGAGGCCGACCTGATCCTGCTGATCGGTGCCGACGCCAGCGAGAATCACGCGATGATCGGTGCGCGCATCCTGCGCGCCCAGGCGCGCGGGGCGCAGCTGGTGGTGGTCGATCCGCGCCAGACGCGCCTCGCCCGCCTGGCCGACCAGCATGTGCAGCTCACGCTGGGCAGCAACATTGCCCTGCTCAATGGTCTGCTGCAGATCATCTTCGCCAATGGCTGGGAGAACCGGGCGTTTCTCGACCAGCGCTGCGAGAACGTCGACGTCCTGCGCCAGCATGTGGCCGGCCTGACGCCTGAGCTGACCAGCGCGCAGACCGGCGTGGCGGTGGCCGAGCTGGAGCGGCTGGCCTATGCGCTGAGTCACGCCAGGGCGGCCTTCATCGCCTACGGCATGGGCATCACCCAGTTCCAGAGCGGCACCAACAACGTCATCGCCGTGTCGAACCTGGCCCTGGTGTGCGGCCAGGTCGGCCGCCCGGGTGCCGGCATCAACCCGCTGCGCGGGCAGAACAACGTGCAGGGGGCCTGCGACATGGGCTGCCTGCCCAACGTCTATCCCGGCTACCAGAGCGCGGCCAGCGACGAGGTGCAGGCCAAGTTCGCCCAGGCCTGGGGCGTGCCGATGCCGCAGGCGCCGGGGCTGACCTCGCTGGGCATGACCCAGGCGGCGCTGGCCGGCGAGTTCAAGGCGCTGATGATCATGGGCGAGGAGCCGGTGCTCACCGACCCCGACCAGCACCACGTCGAGCGTGCCCTGCGCGCCCTGGATTTCCTGGTGGTGGTCGAGCTGACGATGACCGAGACCGCCAAGCTGGCCGACGTGGTGTTGCCGGCGGCGTCCTTCGCCGAGAAGGACGGCACCTTCACCAATTGCGAGCGCCGGGTGCAGCGCATCCGCCGCGCAATCAGCCCGCCGGGCGAGGCCTGGACCGACTGGCAGATCCTCGGCGCGCTGGCGGCGCGCATGGGCTATCTGGGGATGATCTGGACGGATGCCGAGGCCATCTTCGACGAGATGGCGGGCCTGACGCCGATCTGCTCGGCCATGAGCTACCCGGCGCTGGATGCCCACCACGGCCTGCACTGGCCGTGCGATGCGGCGCATCCGCAGGGCTCGCCGCTGCTGCATGCGCAGAGCTTCCCACGCGGCCGCGGCCGTCTGCTGCCGGTGTCGCAGGTCGCCCCGGACGAGTGTCCGGATGCCGAGTTTCCGTTCTTCTTCACCACCCAGCGCCTGCACTTTCATTACGGCGGCGGCTCGATGACCCGCAAGTCGCCGCTGCTGGAGCGGGAAACCCCGGCCGGCCTGCTGTTCATCCATCCGCAGGATGCCGCCAATCTGCACCTGCAGGACGGCCAGGGCGTGCGCCTGCGCTCGCGCCGCGGCAGCTTGGAAACCTGCGCGCGGATCACCGACGACGTGCCGCCCGGCACCCTGTCCATGCCGTATCACTTCCGCGAGGCGCCCTGCAACATCCTCACCAACAGCGCCCAGGACCCGCAGAGCAAGATGCCGGAGCTGAAGGCTTGCGCGGTGGCCATCGAGCCGCTGCCGCCGGGCGTGGCGCCGCGCTCGCCGGAAGAGCTGAGCAAGGAGACTGGCGATGGTTAAGGCTGAATCGGACGACTTCGCGCTGGCCTGTTTCGCGCTGGACAGCGTCGAGCGGCTGCGCGCCCACCTGGCTGGCGGCCGTACCCTGTACGAGGTGCGCGAGGACGGTCAGGGCGGACGCCACTGGCAGGCGCTGGCGGCCGACGACCCCACGCCGTTCGTGGCGCAGACCGAGCCGCCGCCGTTCTCCGCCAAGGCGTTCTTCTTCGCCGAGCGCGAGGCGGTGTTCCGTTTCGACGGCGAGCGCTTCGTCGCCATCGAGCCCCCGGCGCCCGCGCAGGTGCTGTTCGGTCTGCATGCCTGCGACCTGGCTGCCGTCGCCTATCAGGACCAGTTCTTCGCTGCCGATGCTCACTATCAGGCCCGCCGTGCGGCGACCCTGCTGGTGGGGCTCGATTGCCGGCACAGCTGCAGCCAGGGTTTCTGCACGCTGGTCGACAGTGGCCCTGAGGTGCGCGCCGGCACCGCCGACCTGATCCTGTTGCCGAGCGAGGACGGCTGGTTGCTGCTGGTTGCCTCGGCGGCCGGCGCTGCGGCGCTCGCCGATCTCGACCTGCCGCCGGCGACCGTCGACTGGCAGGCGCAGCGTGCGCTCCATCGCCAGCAGGTGGCCAGCGAGCAGGGCGACGGGCAGTGGCTGCAGGCGGGCATCGCCGCGATCAATGCCGGCCAGATCAGCGCCGCGACCTGGGAAAGTCTCGGCCTGCGCTGCCTGGTCTGTTCCGGCTGCACCACGGTGTGTCCGACCTGCTCCTGCTTCGCGCCGCTGGAGCGCCAGCTGCCGGACGGTGGCGTGCAGCACGAACGGGTATGGGATTCCTGTCTCTACGAAGGCTTCCAGAAGGAGGCCAGCGGCCACAACCCCGCGGGCATGCCGGGGCAGCGAGTGCAGCGTTTCTGGCAACACAAGTTCGGCGAGGGCTTTCGGCAGACGTTCGGCCGCTATGGCTGCGTCGGCTGCGGGCGCTGCGACCAAGTCTGTCCCGGTGGCATCGGTGTGCATGCGGTCATGCACAAGGTGGGCAAGCCATGCTCGAACTGACGCCGCGGGCGCTGCGCCTGCTCGACTTCTACGCCGACGGCCAGGATAGCCGACACTTTCGCCTGCGCATCGACGCGCCAGAGGCGGGGGATCTGGCGGTGATACCCGGACAGTTTTTCATGCTCGGCGTGCCCGGCTTCGGCGAGGCGCCGTTCACCTATGTCAGCCCGCCGGATGCGGGCGGCGAGTTCAGCGCGCTGATCCGCCGCAGCGGCCGCTTGACCGCGCGCCTGTTCGAACTGCAGGCGGGAGCGCTGCTCGGTTATCGCGGCCCGTTCGGCAAGGGTTGGCCGCTGTTGCTCGGGGCGCGGCGGGTGCTGGTGGTGGCGGGCGGCTGCGGTCTGGCCCCGCTGGCCGGCTGGATCGAGGAAGCCCTGCGCCATGCGGCGCCGCTGCAGCTGCGGGTGCTCTACGGCGCGCGCAGTGCCGCCGCCCAGGTGCTCGGCCGCGAGCGGGAACGCTGGCAGCAGGTCCTGCCGCTGCTCGAGACCCTCGAGCATGGCGGGCCCGAGGCGTTGCGTGGTTCGCCACTGGTGCAACTGGATCGTCTGTTTGCCGAGGAACTGCCGCAGGTGGTGCTGTGCTGCGGTCCGGAGGCCTTCATGCTGGCCATCGCCAAGGCCTGCGTGCGGCGCGGCGTGGCGGCGGACAACATCTGGCTGTCGGTGGAGCGGCGCATGCACTGCGCGGTGGGCCTGTGCGGACACTGCTACATCGCCGACAGCTATGCCTGCGTCGACGGGCCGACCTATCGCTATGATCACTATCGGCAGCTGCTCGCACGCGGCAACACCGGCCGCGCCGGCGGCGAATTGGGGGTGGGGCCCTGTTGAGGCGCCGACCCGGATGCCTGGACTGCAGGTCCGGGCCGGCGTTGGGGAGGTAGGTTTTCCGGGCAGCCTTATCTGCTGCAACCCTTAGCTGCGGTCAAAATTAGCGCCCGTAGTCACCGAAGTCGGGCATGGTGATCGGCAGGCTCGGCGTGGTGACGCTGTTGAAGGCCTCCAGGGCTTCGCGCCAGTCTTCGGGGGCTGTCTGGGCTTTGGCGCCGTACATGCTCAGGCGGTGGAGAATATCCGACATGGCGACCATGCCATGCAGCTCGCCATCGGCGCCGACCACCGGCAGGCGCCGGACCTTCTTGTCCGCCATCATGTGCAGTGCCTCGTGCACATCGGTGTCGTCATGGCAGGTGTACAGATCGTGCTGACCGGTCAGCTCGCCGGCCTTCAACTCCCACAGTGGCTTGTGCCGCTGCGCCGCCGCCAGGGCGATGTCGCGGTCGGTAACGATGCCGACCGCATGATTGCTCTGGTCGACCACGGCGATCGCACCGCAATCGTGCTGGGCCATCATCTCTGCCGCCTGCTCCAGACTGTCGCCGGCATGGCAGCATTGCGCCGGCGTATGCATCACTTCACTGACGTTCATGATCCTGCTCCTCGCTAAGCGGGCGCGCAGTCGTTCCCGGGGCGCTGACCGCATGGACCGAGATCTCATCCTCCGGATGAGCATGGATACATCGATCATTAAACGCCCGTACCGGGGGTTCGGCAACGACCGCCGGACGCCTCGCCTAGACTGTTGGAGTTGCTCTCAATTTCAACAGGAGGCCGCGATCATGGGCGAAGCTCAAGCGCCGCTCCAGCGCAGCATCAGCGTAGCTCTGGAGGATGCCCTGTTGCAGGGCGAACTGACCCTGCCGGAGGGTGCCGAGGGATTGGTGCTGTTTGCCCACGGCAGCGGCAGCAGCCGTTTCAGTCCGCGCAACCAGATGGTCGCGCGCTATTTCAACGATCTAGGGCTGGCGACCCTGTTGCTCGATCTGCTCACCGAGGACGAGCAGGACGTCGACGAGGTGACCCGCGAGTTCCGCTTCGACATCCCGTTGCTGGCGAACCGCCTGGTCGGCGTGGTCGACTGGCTGCAGCAGGAGGAGCAGCTGCAGGAGTTGGCGATCGGCCTGTTCGGCGCCAGCACGGGCGCGGCGGCGGCACTGATCTGCGCGGCGCAGCGCCAGCAGGCGATTGCCGCGGTGGTGTCGCGCGGCGGGCGTACCGATCTGGCCGGTGAGGCGCTGGGGAAGGTGCGGGCACCGACCCTGCTGATCGTCGGCGGCGAGGATGACCAGGTGCTGGCCCTCAATCGCGGCAGCGCGCGGCGCCTGGTGGGTATCCAGCGTCTGGAGGTGGTGGCGGGCGCGACCCACCTGTTCGAGGAGCCGGGCAAGCTGCTGCTGGTGGCGGAGCGGGCGGGAGAGTGGTTCCTGCGCTATCTGCGGCGGATTCCGTAGCCTGGGTTACGGGCTGGCCGCCCCCTGGCGATAGCCGGCCCGTAAAGCAGCAGGCCCGGACAGCATAGGCGCTGGCCGGGCCTGTTGTTTCAACGCACGCGATTCAGTCGCGCTGTTTCACGTAGCTGCCGGGGGCCGCTTCCAGCGGCGGGTAGTCGCTGGAGCCGAGGCTGGCTACGGCAGGCGCGCGCGGGCCGGCATGTTCGGCCAGCCAGGTCGTCCAGTCGCCCCACCAGCTGCCCGGATGCTCCTGCGCGGTTTCCATCCAGCTGTCCGGATCCATCGGCAGCGCGTCGTTGGTCCAGTAGCTGCGTTTCTTCTTCGCCGGCGGGTTGATGACCCCGGCGATATGACCGGAGGCGCCGAGGATGAAGCGCAGCGGACCCTTGAGCAGGCGGGTGCTGGCGTAGGCGCCGCGCCAAGGCACGATGTGGTCCTCGCGGGTACCGACCAGGTAGGTCGGCATGTCCAGCTTGGTCAGGTCGATGGTTTCGCCGCAGCACTGCAGCTTGCCGGTCTTCAGGTCGTTCTGCAGGTAGGTGTGGCGCAGGTAGCCGCAATACATCGGACCGGGCAGGTGGGTGCTGTCGTTGTTCCAGTACAGAAGGTCCAGCGAGCGCGGCTTCTGGCCCTTGAGGTACTTCTCGACGCCGTAGTTCCACCACAGCTCGTTGGGGCGCAGCAGGGAGAAGGTGTTGCCCATGTCTTCGCCACGGAACAGGCCGAATTTGCCCTGTTTCCCGCCGATGGTGCGCTCGCGGTAGCTGACGATCTCCTCATCGACGAACACGTCGAGCACGCCGCTGTTCTCGAAGTCGAGCAGGGTGACCAGCAGGGTCAGGCTGGCCGCCGGCTTCTCGCCGCGCGCCGCGAGTACCGCCAGGCCGCAGGAAAGCAGGGTGCCGCCGACGCAATAGCCGAGGATGTTCAGCTGATCCTGGCCACTGATGGCCTGGCTGACCTTGATCGCCTCGATGATGCCCTTTTCCACATAGTCGTCCCACGTGGCGCTGGCGATGCTCTCGTCGGCATTGCGCCAGGACACCAGGAACACCGAGTGGCCCTGCTCCAGGGCGTAGCGCACCAGCGAGCTTTCCGGCTGCAGGTCGAGGATGTAGAACTTGTTGATCGCCGGCGGCACGATCAGCAGCGGGCGCTGGTGCTGGGTGTCGCTCTGCGGTGCATAGTGGATCAGCTGGAACAGTTCGTTCTGGTAGACCACCTGGCCCGGGGTGGTGGCCAGGTTGACGCCGACCTCGAAGGCGCCGCTGTCGCACTGGCGCAGCTTGCCTTCCTTCATGTCGCTGGCCAGATGCAGCATGCCGCTGAACAGGCTGGCCCCCTGGGTTTGCACCACGCGCTCGAGGGCTTCGGGGTTGCTGTTCAGGTAGTTGCTCGGCGCGCCGGCGGCGACCAGTTGTTCGACCAGGAAGGTCATGCGCTGACGCATCTTGCCGGATTCGATCGGCAGCTCGTCGAGCAGACGCATCAGGAAGCGCGAATTGAGCAGATAAAGCGCAGCCAGCGAGCCGAACAGCGGCTGGCTCCAGGCGTTGCCGGAGAAGCGCGAATCGCTGAAGGTGAATGGCTGCTGGGTCAGCAGCTGCATGCCCAGTTGGGCCCATTCGCCGTTGTACTCGGCCTGCAGGCGGTCGAGTACGGCCCCCTCCACCTCGAACCAGGCGTCAGTGTTCTTGCCCTGGAACCAGGGATTGTGACGCACCCAGAAACGCAGCTGTTCCAGCGCCGCGCGGGCGACAAAGGGCATGTTGGCCGAGAAAAAAGCCGAGAAAGGTGAAGAGGGTGGGGAGTTGTCCATCTCAGTGTCCGCTATCCAGAGTCTGCAGTTTGTCGAAGCTCGCTCATGATCGAAACGCCGATCGTGAACGGGCTATCCGGCCGAGAGAGGCCTGCACCGGCATGGCCATCGACCACGCCGGTGCAGTAACCCTATCAGCGTTCGACTGCCAGGGCGACGCCCTGACCACCGCCGATGCACAGGGTGGCCAGGCCCTTGCTCAGGTCGCTGCGCTGCATCTCGTGCAGCAGGGTGACCAAGATGCGGCAGCCGGAAGCGCCGATCGGGTGGCCAAGGGCGATGGCGCCGCCGTTGACGTTGATCTTGGCGACATCCCAGCCCAGCTCCTTGTTGACGCTCAGGGCCTGCACGGCGAAAGCCTCGTTGGCCTCGACCAGGTCGAGCTGCTCGATGTCCCAGCCGGCCTTTTCCAGGCACAGGCGGGTCGCCGCAACCGGGCCGATGCCCATGATCGCCGGATCAACGCCGGAGCTGGCGTAGGCCTTGACCTTGGCCAGCACCGGCAGACCCAGTTCGGCAGCCTTCTTGGCGCTGGCGAGCAGCACCACGGCGGCGCCGTCGTTGAGGCTGGAGGCGTTGCCGGCGGTGACGCTGCCGTCCTTCTTGAACGCCGGACGCAGTTTGCTCAGGCTGTCGTAGGTGGTGTCGCCGCGCGGCTGCTCGTCGGTGTCGAACACCAGCGGATCGCCCTTGCGCTGCGGGATCAGGATCGGGGTGATCTCGCTCTTGAAGCGCCCGGCTTCGATGGCGGCGGCGGCCTTCTGCTGGGAGGCGGCGGCGAAGGCATCCTGCTGCTCGCGAGTGACCTCGAAGCGCGCGGCCAGGTTCTCCGCGGTGACACCCATGTGGTAGTCGTTGAAGGCATCCCACAGGCCGTCCTGGATCATGCTGTCGACCAGTTCGGCATGGCCCATGCGCAGGCCGGTGCGCGCCTTGGGCAGCACATAGGGGGACAGGCTCATGTTTTCTTGGCCGCCGGCGATGATCAGTTCGGCGTCGCCGCAGCGGATGGCCTGCACGGCCAGTTGCACGGCCTTGAGACCCGAGCCGCAGACCTTGTTCAGGGTCAGCGCCGGCACTTCGTGGGGCAGGCCGGCCTTGATCGCGGCCTGGCGGGCGGGGTTCTGCCCGGAGCCGGCGACCAGTACCTGGCCGAGGATCACTTCGTCGATGGCACCCGGCTGCACGCCGGTCTGCTCGAGGAGCTGGCGAATCACCGCGGCGCCCAGGTCGGGAGCGGAAATGGAGCTCAGGGCACCCTGGAAGCTGCCGATGGCGGTACGGGTAGCGGCGACAATGACAACATCGTTCATGGTGAAACCTCTGCTGCAAACACAATCAAGGGGAGGGGCGACTGGGCGGGGGAGCGATTGCCCGGCCAGTCGCCGCGGTCGGCTGAGCGGGCCGATCAGGCCATGTTCAGACCGCCGTTGACCGAGAAGTCCGCGCCGGTGGCGTAGGCGGCCTCATCGGAGGACAGCCAGGACACCATGGAGGCGATTTCCTCGGGCTGGCCCAGGCGGCCGACCGGAATCCCGGCAACGATCTTCGCCATCACGTCTTCACGGATCACCGCGGTCATATCGGTGAGGATGTAGCCGGGGGAAACGGTGTTGACGGTGACGCCCTTGCTGGCCACTTCCCGCGCCAGGGCCATGGTGAAGCCGTGGATGCCGGCCTTGGCCGCCGAGTAGTTGGTCTGGCCGAACTGGCCACGCTGACCGTTGACCGAGGAGATGTTGATGATGCGGCCAAAACCACGCTCGACCATCGAGTCAACCACCTGCTTGGAGGTGTTGAACAGGCCGTTGAGGTTGGTGGAGATCACCGCGTTCCAGTCTTCCGGGGTCATGCGCTTGAAGGTGGTGTCGCGGGTGATGCCTGCGTTGTTGACCAGGATGTCGATCTGGCCGACTTCCTCGCGCACCTGGGCGAAGGCACGCACGGTGTCGTTCCAGTCGGTGATGTCGCTGGTCATGCAATGAAATTCGTAGCCTTCCTGGCGCTGCTGCTCCAGCCATGCGTCCTTGCGGGTGGACTGCGTGCTGCAGCCGACCACGACGATATAGCCATCGCGGTACAGGCGCTGGCTGATCGCCGTGCCGATACCACCCATGCCGCCAGTTACCAGTGCAATACGCTTGTTGTTGTTGGTCATGCTCGGTCACTCCATCGAATGTTTGAAAGCTGGATAACGCTGCCGGTGCGCTCGGGTCGTGTGGTGCCCGCTCATCTGACCGGCAATCGGGCTTTTTCTGTTCTGGCCCGATGTGACTACCTTGCTGGGGGATTATTGCGTTTTCTTGACGGGAAACCGCGTGGCTTCTCCCGACCGTCGCGTCACCTCCTGTTGCTCTGCAAAAATGCCGTCTGGGTCCATGTCCTCAAGCATCGTCACGTGAAACATAATGGACACAAAATAATGTTACGGCTAGCTGCCTTGGCGCAGATCTCTACGGTTCACCTCCTTTTTGCGGAGTGGCTGAGGGTCTGAGATGGTTTTTGTGCAGTGCAAAAAAATAGTTGCGCATTGCGCCGGAATCGCCAAGAATGAAATTGCAGGTCGGGTGCATGGGTACACGACAGCATGGTTTTTCAGCCTTTCTCATCATCAGGAGATTCATCCATGACCTTCTTCGATTCGGAAAAACTGCAGGCGACCCAGAAGTCCAATCTCGAGCTGCTGCAGCAGATGAACAGCAAGTTCCTCAAAGGCATCGAGCAGATCAGCCATCTGCAGATCGCCACCCTGCGTTCGGCCAGCGAGGAAACCTTTGCCAACGCCAGCAAGCTGCTCGCCGTTCGTGATCCGCAGAGCTTCACCGAAGTGCTCAGCTCCATCGCTCATCCCGCCCAGCAGGCCGAGCGCCTGATGGACTTCAACCGCAAGGTCTACGACCTGCTGTCCAGCACCCAGGCTGACATCGCCAAGCTCAGCGAGCGTCAAGCGGCTCGCAACGCCCAGCAGGTTCAGGAGCTGGTAGAAGAGATTGCAAAGAATGCGCCAGCTGGCTCCGAGTCGGCGGTGGCGGTGCTCAAGTCGGCCGTCGAGACTGCTGGTAGTGTCTACGAAAGTGCACAGAAAACCGCCAAGCAGGCAGCAG
Organism: Geopseudomonas sagittaria; assembly: GCF_900115715.1. Taxonomy (GTDB): domain Bacteria; phylum Pseudomonadota; class Gammaproteobacteria; order Pseudomonadales; family Pseudomonadaceae; genus Geopseudomonas; species Geopseudomonas sagittaria. The sequence goes on along the minus strand of NZ_FOXM01000006.1, from coordinate 169,807 downwards.
AAATCGCCGAAAACGGCATCACTGCCGCGGCCACTGCCGCTGGTCAGGCAACTCGTGAAGCTACCAAGGCCGCGGCTGGTACTACTCGCAGCAAGTAAGCGGTGGGAATGGTGAAAGGAGAGGGGAGTCGCTTGTCAGTGCCGCAATGGTGCTGGATGGGCGGCTCCCTTCTTGCGTCAGGCGCCTGAGCACGGCGGGCACCTGGCGGAGGAAAGGGCTGAGTACGGGGCAGCGTGCAATGCCCCAGCTAGCGCGGCCTTGCACGCATCTGGTGCGAGGTGCTTCAAGACCGTTCAGGCCTTGTCGTCACCATCGTCCTTCTTGTCCTTGTCGCTGCGGCCCGGGGTGCCTGGAAAGCCCGGAAACATGCCGAACAGGTTCTGCGTGTTCAGGTACAGCTGCTTCGACTGCTCGACGTACTGGCCCATCAGATCCTGCATCACCGGCAACTGGCTGCGCATGTAATCGCTCCAGGCCTGGGAGGATTGCTGGCCGGTCTTCGCCTGGATGTCGACGACCGCCTGGATGCTCTTTTCCAGGTAGTTGCCGAGCATGCCCTGGAAGGGGCCATAGAACCGGATGATCCCCCTGAGCATGTCGCTGGAAAAGATCGGCTCGCCGTCGCTTTCGGCTTCCTGAATGATCTGCAGCAGGATGCTGCGGGTCAGGTCTTCGCCCGTCTTGGCATCCAGCACCTGGAAGGGCTCTTCATCGATGACCAACTGGCGAATGTCGTGCAGCGTGATATGCGTGCTGGTCTGCGTATCGTAGAGACGGCGGTTGGCGTATTTTTTGATCAGGCGGACGTGGTTCTGATCAGACATGCTGCGGACTCTCGCGAACAGGGTTGTGTCAGCCATGTTAACCCAAACCACCACGCACTGGACTGACCTGTGCCGTTTGCCTGACACCTCGACGTCAGGGGGGGCTGAGACATCCCGAGCGGAACATGCAGCAGCTTCGTCCATACAGGCGAACTTATTCCCGTCATCTATGCTGCCCTAGAGCCAGCGTCATCCTGCGCTGGTCGATAGCGGATCAAGTAAAGGAGTGCCCTTATGTTCAAGCGTGCATTTTCCCGCCGACTGGCAGTGCTGCTTGCCGCATCGCACCTGCTGCTGGTCGTGCAGGTGCCGGTAGCGCAGGCGTCGATGATCGGCACCACGGAAGTCGTTCAGGCGCAGCAACAACAACTGGATCGCCAGCAACTGCTGGCCATGCTGGATAACCAGGATGTGCAGGGCAAGCTGGAAGCTCTGGGGGTCGAGCGCGATCAGGTCGAGCGGCGCATCCAGAGCCTGACCAATGCCGAACTGGCCCACTTCAACCAGCAACTGAGCGCAGCGCCGGCCGGTGCGGGGGTCGGTGGGGTCCTGGGGATCATCGTGCTGTTCCTGGTGATCTTCATCATTACCGACATGCTGTGCGCCACCAACGTGTTCAAGTTCGTCAACTGCATCAATCGCTGAGACTGGAATCGTCAGCCGGTACCCGGCAGTTGCGCGCACGTGTCGCAGCTGCCGGAGAGCTCCAGACGGTGGCAGAAGAAGAGTGGACCAGGGATGGCGTTGGCAAATCTAGGCAGCTTGAACGCATATACAATTTAACATAACCATAATTATGCGTATTTACGCACAAGTCCGAATCCGAGCCAGGAGGAGTTCATTACGGAAATCCATCAATGCAATATCCGATAACGGCCAGACCCGGATATTGCATTTGAGCAGTGCCTGGGCTCCCGCCGAAGCGGCAACCCAGGCAGATACCTTGCCGTGTCGCCTCAGCGCTTCGACTGTTCCAGATAGTCCAGTGCCAGCGCCGCCAGGCTGCGCGCGCCGACGGCCAGTGCAGCCTCGTCGATCTCGAAGTACGGCGAGTGATTGGGCGCCGCGGTTTTCGGATCCCGCTGCGGATCGGTCGAACCGAGGAAGAAGAATAGTCCGGGCACCTGCTTCTGATAGGCCGAGAAGTCTTCGGACGCGCTGAGCTTGGGTGCAATCACCGCCTTGCCGCCGGTCACCTGGCGCAGCGTCGGTGCCATCTGTTCGGTCAGGCTGGCGTCGTTGACGGTGGTGGCATAACCGGGCTTGAGGAACTTGATCTCGGCCTGGGCTCCGCTGGCCTGGGCGATCGACTCGGCGGTGACCTGCATGCGCTTGAGGGTTTCATCGCGCATGCCGTCATCGAAGGTGCGCACCGTGCCGAGTAGCTCGACACTCTCCGGAATGATGTTCTCCCGGTTGCCGCCCTGGATCGAGCCTATCGAGATCACCGCCGGCTCGCGCGACAGGTTGAGCTGGCGACTGACGATGGTCTGCATTCCCATGATGATCTGCGCGGAGCTGACGATCGGGTCAATACCGTTCCAGGGGAAACCACCGTGGGTCTGCTTGCCGGTCACCTTGAGGGCGAAGGCGTCGCCCGAGGCCAGGATCGGTCCCGGGCGATAGGCCACGGTGCCGGTCGGGAATGCCGGGATCAGGTGCAGGCCGAAGATGGCATCGACCTGCGGATTCTCCAGCACGCCGGCATCGATCATCGCCTGGGCGCCGATGTGCGCATGCTCGTCGTGCGGCTCCTCGGAGTGTCCCTCTTCGGCGGGCTGGAAGATGAACTTGACGGTGCCGTGGATCTGCTCGCGCATGCCTGCCAGCACTTCCGCCGTGGCCATCAGGATGGCCGTATGTCCGTCATGCCCGCAGGCATGCATGACATCCACCTCCTTGCCCATGTGCATCCCCCTCGCCTTGGAGGCGTAGGGCACATTGGTCAATTCCTTGATCGGCAGCGCATCCATATCCGCACGCAAGGCGACCACCCTGCCCGGCTGGCTGCCTTCGAGGATGCCGACCACCCCGGTGCCGCCGACATTCTCGCTGACCTTGAAACCCAGGCTGCGCAAGTGCTCGGCGACAAGTCTGGCTGTGCGATGCTCCTGGTTGGAGAGTTCCGGATGCTGATGGATGTCACGGCGCCAGCCGATCATCCGGGTTTCGATGGCGCTCACCCGTGACTGGATGTCGGCCAGTACCGGCGCCTCGAGGGCATGCGCTGACGGTGCAAGGCTCAGCCAGGTAGCGCTCGTTGCCAGGCCAATGGCAGCGAGCTTCAGATTCTTTCTTGTCATTGTTCTGCTCCGAAACACTCGATCATCCTGGCCTGCTGACCAGTCGATGCAAAATACGAAGCCACTTCTGATGCGTCTAATGCTAAATTTTCATTATTCTGATTACAGAGTGTAATCCTTGAACCTGAATCACCTTCGCCATCTCCTGGCGCTCGCCGAGCATCAGTCCTTTCGCAAGGCCGCCGAGGCGCTCTGCCTGACCCAGCCGGCCCTGACTCGCAGCCTGCAGGCCCTGGAGCAGGAACTGGGCGTGCGCCTGATCGATCGTGCCGGCAAGCGCAATGCCCTGACGGCTCATGGCCGGCAGGTGGTCACTCATGCCCGGCGGATCCTGTTCGAGGCCGCTGATCTGCTGCGCGGCATCGAGCAACTGGAAACCGGTCAGATCGGCAATCTCAGCATCGGCCTTGGGCCTACGCCGGCTTCGATCCTTCTGGTGCCATTTCTGCGTCATATGGCGACGCATCACCCGCGGGTCAGGGTCAAGGTGGCCCGTGGGGCGGTGAACATGCTGGTGCAGTCGCTTCAAGAGGAGTCGGTGGACGTCATCGTCGTCGACCAGCGGGCATTGGCCGCCTCGGACGATCTGCACATCGAACGGCTGGCCTCGCTGGGCGGTGGCTTCCTGTGCCGCGCCGGCCACCCGTTGCTCGAGTTGGCCCAGGTCGACCTGCAGGCGCTGCGCCAGTATCCGTTGGCGTCGATGCCGCTGAGTGACGAGATTGCCCGCAACCTGGTCTGCGAGCTGGGCATCGACGCCCACCCCAACCGTCTGGTGACGATCAATTGCGAGGATGTGAGCAGCATGCTGGAGGTCGTCGAGACCACCGATGCGCTGTTCTTCGGTATCTTCGCCAGCGCCTGCGCGCAGTTGGCCGAGGGCCGGCTGCGCGAACTGCGGGTACAGCCGCATGTCGAGCGCGCCGGGCAATATGCGCTGGTCAGCCTCGCCGGCCGCAGCGAGTCACCGGCGCTAGTTCTCTTTCGCCGCTTCGTGCACGAGCACTTCAAGGATTGCCCAGAGGGAAATTCCGCAAACGCGACCCCATGCCCAGCACAGCCCGGCCCGATCAGAGAGCGGCACACACCTCCATGCCCATAGCCAAGACACCCGCCCCGCTGTTCGACACCTACCGCGAGTTCCTCGCCCTGAACTTCCTGCAACTCAGCGAGGAGCGTCCTCTGGTGCGCGACTACCTGACGAGTTTCCCCGCCGAGCTGCAGGCCGCCGAGGGTTATCTTGCGGTTCGCGGCTTTCTGAAGTCCTACGCCGGCAACGAGCCCACCTTCAATTCCTACCGCACCCATGTCGAGCGTCTGCTGCTGTGGACGTTGCTGATCGCCCGCAAGCCGCTGCTCGAGTTGCGCCGGCGGGATGCCGAAGCCTTCATGGAATTCTGCCTGCGACCACCGAAGGACTGGGTCGGGCCGATGGTCAAGTCGCGCTTCGTGAGGATCGGCGGCCGCAAGAAGCTCGAGTCCGACAGCTATGTGGTCAACGAACTCTGGCGGCCGTTCAGCATGACCGTGTCCAAGCGTAACCGCGCGCTAGCCGAAACGGCCTCTCAGGATGTCAGCGAGCGTCTCTACAAGATGTCCCAGGGATCGGTGGCGCAGGTTTTCGCCGTCTGCGGCAGTTTCTTCCAGCACGCCACCGATGAAGGCCTCACCGAGGTCAATCCGTTCCGGGCGGTCAAACAGAAGTCGATCTACAAGCAGCGCAACACCCTGGACGTTGCGGGTCGCTCGCTCACCCAGTTGCAATGGAGCTACGTGATCGAGACCGCCGAGCAAATGGCCGACGAGGATGAGGGCCACGAGCGCACGCTGTTCATCCTGGCCACGCTGTTCTCGATGTACCTGCGGGTCTCCGACCTGGTCGGCCGCGACAACTGGGAGCCGACGATGGGCGACTTCCGCCGCGATACCACCGGCAACTGGTGGTTTCACGTGGTCGGCAAGGGCAACAAGGCCGCCAAGATCAGCGTGCGCGATGACTACATCCAGACCTACCTGACCCGTTACCGGCGCCATCTGGGGCTGCCTGCCCTGCCCTCGTCCCATGAGACCCAGCCCTTGCTGTCAACCCTCAAGGGGCGTGCCGGCCTTTCCGATCGTCACCTGCGGCTGTTGCTGCAGCAGGTTTTCGATCGCTCGCTGCAACGCATGGTGGCCGAGGGCTGGAGCGATGACGAAGTCGACCACCTGCGCTCCGCCTCGCTGCACTGGCTGCGGCATACCTCGGCCACCTTCGATGCTCCCCATCGGGACATGAAGGACCTGCAGGCCGATCTGCGCCACAACAGCCTGAGCACCACGCAGAATACCTACTACAACTCGCTCGACGAGCAACGCGCGCACTCGGTGAAGAACCTGCGCATCAAGGATTAGCACGCCGTTAGCGGGAACGCTCGGCATGTGAGGGCAAGGACCGGCCGGGATGCCCGCCTGCGGTATGCTGAGCAGGCTCACCGCATTGCAGAAGGATTTGTCCCTCCATGAAGAACATCAAGCTGAGCCTTCTGGCTCTGTTTGTCGGCCTCAGCCTGCTCTGGCTGCTGGCCGACGATATGCTGAGCGTGCCCTATGCGCTCTTTCCCCTGCGCGCCTCGCTGATCAACTACACCGGCGTGCTGGCCATGGGTGCGATGAGTGTCGGCATGCTGCTGGCGATCCGCCCGCGGCGTATCGAGCCCTTCCTCGGCGGCCTGGACAAGAGTTACCGGCTGCACAAGTGGCTGGGCATCAGCGCGCTGGTGCTGTCCATCGTCCACTGGCTGTGGGCCCAGGGGGTGAAATGGCTGGTCGGCTGGGGTTGGCTGGAGAAGCCGGCGCGCAAGGCCGCCGCGGCGACCGCCGAACCCTCGCCCATCGCCGACTTCCTGCGCAGCCAGCGCGGCCTGGCCGAAGACCTCGGCGAGTGGGCCTTCTATGCCAGCGTGGTGCTGATCGTGCTGGCGCTGCTCAAGCACTTCCCCTATCGCTGGTTCTTCAAGACCCACCGACTGCTGGCCATCGTCTACCTGGTGCTGGTGTTCCACTCGGTGGTGCTGATGAAGACCGCCTACTGGAGCTCGCCGATCGGCCCGCTGATGGCCCTGCTGATGCTCGCCGGCAGCGTGGCGGCTGGTATTTCCCTGCTGCGCCGGGTCGGCCACAGCCGGCGGGTGGTCGGCAACATCGAGACCCTCGAGCTGCACCCGGACAATCGCGTGCTCGGCGTCGGCATCCAGCTGCAGGGCAGCTGGGCTGGCCACCAGGCCGGGCAGTTCGCCTTCGTCACCTTCGATCCGGCCGAAGGCCCGCACCCCTTCACCATCTCCTCGGCCTGGCACGACGATGGTCGCCTGCGCTTCCACATCAAGGGCATCGGCGACTACACGGCCAGCCTGCCGCAGACCCTCAAGGTCGGCGACCCGGTCACGGTGGAAGGTCCCTACGGCCGTTTCGACTTCGGTGGCACGCAACCGCGGCAGATCTGGGTGGCCGGAGGCATCGGCATAACCCCGTTCATCGCCCGGCTGCAGGCCCTCGCCCAGCAGCCGGACCAGCGCCCGGTCGACCTGTTCTACAGCACCGCCGAGCCTGACCAGGAGTTCATCCAGCGCCTCAACGCGCTGGCCGAGCGGGCGCAGGTCAAGCTGCACGTGCTGGTCAGCGGCCGCGACGGCCGCTTGAATGCCGAGCGGCTGTGCCAGCAGGTGCCCGAATGGCGGGATGCCTCGATGTGGTTCTGCGGACCGGCCGGCTTCGGCCAGGCGCTGCGCCAGGACCTGGTCGCCCGCGGGCTGGCGGTCGCCGACTTCCACCAGGAACTGTTCGACATGCGCTGAACGCTTCAGCCTCCAGCAGCGCCCGCTGCCCGGCGTGCGCCCTTCTATACTGCAGGACAGCGCGAGCAGCGACCGCTGGCTAGCCGGCCTGCCGCCCCTCGCCCCGTCCGATCGGCACGACGAGGTAACCATGCTCATCCTGGCAGCAGACATCGGCGGTTCCCGCGCGCACCTGTTCTCGCGCCACGGCCGGGGCCGCCGCGAGCGGCCGCTCTCCGGCGCCGGGTCTGCCTTCCTCGTCGGTCGCTTGATCGCTCAGGCGGGCTGAATCGATGGCGCAGTCCAGCCCGCCCCCTGCCCCTCGCCCGCCGGGCCTCAGCAGGCAGTTCATGCGCCTGGGCGGCACCTACTGGAACAGCGAGCGCAAGTGGATGATCCGCAGTGCCGTGCTGTTGCTGGTCGCACTGACCTTGGCCCAGGTGGTGCTGGCAATCTGGATCAGCTACTGGAACCGCGAGCTCTTCGATGCCCTCGAGGCGCGCTCGTTGAACGATCTGTTGCTGTTGATCGCCACCTTCGTGCTGATCTTCGTCCTGACCATGCTGGTCACCGCGCTGCACCTGCACGTCAAGCGCTGGCTACAGTTGGACTGGCGACGCTGGATGACCGCGCGCCTGCTCGATCAGTGGATGGCCCATGCCCGCCACTACCAGCTGCAGTTCACCAGCGGCGAGCACGACAACCCTGACGGCCGCATCGCCGAGGACATCCGCATTGCCACCGAGGCGGCCATCGCTCTGGCCCTGTCGCTGCTCTATTCGCTGCTGATCCTCGGCAGCTTCGTCGACATCCTGCTCAGCGTCTCCGGCAGCCTGCCGATACCCGGCACCAATCTGGAAGTGCCCGGCTACCTGGTGCTGTTGGCCTTCCTCTACGCGGGCGGCGGTACCGTGCTCGGCCTGCTGCTTGGCCGGCCGCTGATCAAGGCCACCAACCGCCTGCAGACGGTGGAGGCCAACCTGCGCTTCGGCCTGGCGCGCGCGCGGGAGAACTCCGAATCGATTGCCCTGATGCACGGCGAGGACATCGAGCACCGCCAGGCCGATCAGCTGTTCGAGGATGTCGGCCGCGGCTGGAACCGCCAGACCTTCGGCTACCTTGGCATCGTGTCCTTCTCCACCGGCTACGGCACGCTGCTGCCGGTCTTCCCGATCCTGGTCGCCGCACCGCAGTTCATCGCCGGGGCCATGTCGCTGGGCATCCTGATGCAGGCGGCGCAGTCCTTCCAGAAGCTCACCTCGGCGCTGTCCTGGCCGATCGACAATCTGGGCGAGCTGGCCAGGTGCCGGGCCTCCGCCGAGCGCGTGGTGAGCCTGTACAACGACATGCTGCTGCTCGAGGAGCGCACCGCCAATCCGCTGGAGCACCGCATCGACCTGCGTCCTGGCCGGGGCGACGAACTGGTGCTGCGCGGCCTGAGCCTGGCCAACCCGGATGGCCGGGTGCTGCTGGAGAACCTCGACCTGAACATCCAGCGCGGCGAGCGCGTGCTGATCAGTGGTGATCCGGGTCTGGCCATCGGCCTGTTCAAGGCGGTCGCCGGACTATGGCCCTGGGGCCGGGGGGAGATTCGCCTGCCGGTCGGGCAGAGCATCGTGTTCCTGCCGCAGCGCCCTTTCCTGCCGGACGGCACCCTGCAGGCGGCGCTCAGCTATCCGTACGCCTCCGGCCATTTCGGTCATGCGCAAATCCAGCATGCGCTCACCTGTGCCGGGATCGCCTGGCTGGCGCCGCGCCTGGAGGACAGCGATGACTGGGACCGGGTGCTGCCGCTGCGCGCCCAGCAGCGCCTGGGTATCGCCCGCCTACTGCTGCATCACCCGGCCTGGGTGTTCATCGAGGAGGCCACCGACGCCTTCGACGTCCAGGGAGAGGAGTGCATGACCGAAGTGCTGCACCGCGAGCTGCAGGGCTCGACGCTGCTCACCATCAGCTTCCACTCCACGCTGGAGCACTACTACACCCGCAAGCTGGTCCTTGACCGCCTCTGCGAAGACAAGTACCTGACCTGCGCGCCCGCCCCCGCCGCCTGCAGCCTACGCGAACCGTGACGGCAGCCAGCCACGCGTCACGCACTCGCGAAAGCACCAGGCGGGGGTGGTTTCGGTCTTGTAGCTCCAGAAGAACCAGCCCAGATACTTCTCGTAGGTCGCCAGCTGACCGGCCGCGTAGCCGCGGTAGGCCACCGTTTCCTGGAAGGCATCCATCTGCTCCAGCGCGTGGTTGAACGGACCTTCCGCCCACAGCGATACCACCTTCAGGTCCAGCCCCAGGCTCCACTCGCCACAGAGCGTCGGCAGGCCCAGCTCGGTGATGATCGCGTCGGCCTCCTGCTTCCACTCGCCGGCTGCCTTGCGGATATGGCCGTAGATGTCCATGTCGATGTCGCCGCGCTCGAAGCACTGGTAGCGATGGATGTCGAAGATCACGTTGCGATAGTCCGGCTCCTGCATGAAGCCCAGGTACTCGCGGAACGAGCGGAAGCCGTCGTGGAACACCACCGCCACGTGGTCGGCCGGGCAGTGCCGGCGGATGTGTTCATAGGCCGCTAGGTAGTAGCTCTTCAGGTAATCGGTGGGTACGTCCCAGCGTGGTTCGTTGAGCACCTCGATGGCATGCAGCGCCGGATGATCGCGATAGCGCTCGGCGAGGCGCTCCAGCACGCCCAGCGAGTGCTCCAGGTATTCGGGACGGGTGTGCCATTCGCAGACGTCCTTGATCCCGCCGTTGTCGAAGCCGTTCTGGCAGCCGGGCGCGGCGTGCAGGTCGAGCACCACGCGCAGGCCGAACTCCTGCGCCCAGTCCATGGCGCGGTCGAGCACCGCGATGCCGCCCACCACGAAGGGATGGCGGTTGGCGCCGTAGCTTGGGTGATAGGGATAGTCGGCGCCAAAGATCCAGTGCCCCAGCGGAATGCGCACGGCGTTCAGGCCGTGCTCGGCCAGCCAGGCAAAGTCGTCGCGGGTGACGAAGCTGTCCCAGTGCCGCTGCAGCTTTTCGCCGGCCGCTGCACCCAGTTCGGCGCACCAGGTGGTTTCATCGGTGGCGGCCAGCCCCTCGAACAGGCTGGGCACCATCCACTTTTCCAGTACCAGCCAGCTGCCCAGGTTGACCCCGCGCAGCTTCATGCCTGCCTGCTTCATCTTTCGCCCCCTGTCCGCAACGGCTGTGCGCCCTGCTATTCACGCTAGCAGATCCGTGGCGCGGTCAGGCTGGCCCGCGCCGGCACTGACTGGAAGCGCTCAACCAGCGGGCTCTGGCCCGATCACCCTGCGGGGCCGGTGTCCCTGCCGATGGCCGTCAGCGGCAAGGCAGCCGCGTCCTGCACGGCCAGGCCGGCAAAGGATGCGGCGCTGTCGATGTAGCGCAGCGCCGACTTCATATCCTTCCAGCCGACATAGTTCATCAGCGCCTTGAGGTCCCAGCCGTTGGCGCTGGCCCAGGTGGCGAAGCCGCGGCGCAGCGAATGGCTGCTGTACAGCTCGCCGGGCACGCCGGCGCGGCTCAGGGCCTGGCGCAGCAGCGGGATGATGCTGTTGGCATGCAGCCCCGCCTCGCCCAGATTGCCCCAGCGATCGATTGCACGGAACAGCGGACCGCGCACCAGGCCGGCGCTGCCAATCCAGTCCATGCAGGCCTGCACCGGGCAGAGCTGCTTGAGTGCCGGCACTTGATAGGTGCTGCCCAGATTGTCACGGTCGCCTTTGCTGCGCGGCAGATACAGGCTCATGCCGACGCCCGGGCGCACGACGATGTCCTCGATCTGCAGACGGCACAGCTCGTCGCTACGAAAGCCGCGCCAGAAACCCAGCAGGATCAGCGCCGCATCGCGCCGGCAGCGCAGCAGTCGGCCCAGGTCGCCGGCGGCAGTGGCCGCGGCGCCCTCCTCGGCCAAGCGCTCGACCACCTGCTGCAGATGGCGCAACTGCAAGGGTTCGGCCTGCCTCTCCCGCACCGGATGCAGCGCGCGAATGCCCTTCTGCGTCTGGCGTACCAGCGGCGCCTTGGTCGGGTCGGGGAAGCCCTGGCTGTTGTGCCACTGGGCCAGCGCCGACAGGCGCAGCTTCAGGGTGTTGAGCGACAGCTTGCCGGCGTAGCTGGCCAGGTAGCGGGCGACGCTCTCGCTGGTCGCCGGCAGGAAGCCGCCCCACTCCACCTCGAAATGCTCGATGGCTGCGCGATAGCTGCGGCGGGTGTTGTCGCGGGTGGCGGCCTGCAGGTAGCGGTCGAGGTCGGACATGCGGGTTTCCAGGGGCGTTTCGTACGGGCAGCGGCGTAGTGTGGCGCGCTTTCGCCAATTCAGATTGGATAATACCAGTATATCCCGCATCTATAACTTCAATTTATAGCGTGCAATTCCTGTTAATTAAATGCGTAATTACATAGTATGTAATACGGTACGAAATCGACGGAGAGCAGCATGGCACGCGGCGGCATCAACAAGGCACTGGTTCAGCGGGCACGGCAGGCCCTGCTCGCTCGTGGCGAGCACCCGAGCATCGACGCGGTGCGTGCAGAACTGGGCAATACCGGCTCCAAGACCACCATTCACCGCTATTTGAAGGAGTTGGACGAGACTGATCCGCGCCAGGCGGGCGGCCAGCAGCAGCTAAGCGCGGAGCTGGGCGACCTGGTGGCGCGACTGGCCGAGCGCCTGCGCGAGGAAGCCGAGAGCGAGCTGCGCGCCGCGCAGGACGTGTTCGCCACCGAGCGGACGGATCTCATGCAGCAGGCCGAACAGGAGCGGGTACGTATCGCTGAACTGGAGCAACGGTGTGCCGGGCTCGAACAGACCCTCTCCAGCGAACAGGCGGCGCACCAGCAGCTGCGTGGCCAGGCCCAGCAGATGCAGGTCGAACTGGCGCGGCTTGACCAGTTGCAGCGCGATCAGCAGATGCGCCTGGACGAGCGCGAGGCGCAGATCCGCTCGCTGGAAGACAAGCACCAGCACGCCCGCGAGGCGCTGGAACACTACCGCACTGCGGTGAAGGAACAGCGCGAGCAGGAGCAGCGCCGCCACGAGGGGCAGGTCCAGCAGCTGCAGGTCGAGCTGCGTCAGGGCCAGCAGACGCTGGCCATCAAGCAGGCAGAGGTTCTCCAGCTCAACCGCGACAACGAGCGCCTGCTCGGCGAGGCGCGCAGCGTCCAGCGCGAGCGGAGCACGCTGCAGGAACAGCTCGAGCGTCTGCAGCGCGAGCAGGCCAGCCTGCACAACCAGTTGGCCCGTCAGGACGCCTTCAACGGCGGACTGCAGGAACGGCTCGCCCAGCTGGCTGGAGAACAGGACGCCCTGCACGCAGCGCTGCAGCAGGCCCAGGCCCGCGAACTGGCCCAGGCTCGCCAGCAGCAGCAGGCCGAGCAGGCCCTGCAAATAGCCCTGGCCAAGGCCGAGGCCGAGCTGCAGCTGCTGCGCCGCCAGGCCGAACAGCCGGCGCCCGCAGGGGAGTGAAACCGGGCGCCGACGGCTCGCGGCCGGTCGGCGCCGGAGCTCAGCCGTGGGCTACCCTCGCCGCCAGCGGGGTGCGGCGGATCACCCACTTCTCCAGCTCGGCGACCACGAACACCAGCAGCCCGGCGCCGAGCACCTTGAGCCAGTCGCCCGCGCTCAGGTCGGTCGAGCCGAAGATGCCCTGCATGAACGGCGCGTAGGTGAAGGCCAGCTGCAGCGGGATGCACAGGGCGATGGCCAGCAGCACGTAGTGGTTGCCGGTCAGGCCCTCGCGGTTGAGCACCGAGGCGAGGATCGAGCGGCTGTTGAGCAGGTAGAACATCTCCGCCATCACCACCGCGTTGACCGCCAGGGTCCGTGCCGTTTCCACGCTGCCGCCGTTGTTCATTTCCCAGAGGAACAGACCGAGCGCGCCGGTCATCATCAGCAGCGAAACCATCAGCACCCGCCAGACGAAGAAGCCGGACAGCAGCGCCTGGCCCGGCGGCCGCGGGCGACGGGCCATGATGGCGCGCTCGGCCGGCTCGAAGGCCAGCGCCAGGCCCAGGGTGCAGGAGGTGACCATGTTGATCCACAGCACCTGTGCCGGGGTCAGCGGCAGGGTCAGCTCGAAGAGGATCGCGGCGATCACCACCAGCGCCTCGCCGCCGTTGGTCGGCAGCATGAACAGGATGAACTTCTTCAGGTTGTCGTAGACCGCCCGGCCCTCGCGCACCGCGGCGGCGATGCTGGCGAAGTTGTCGTCGGCCAGCACCATGTCCGCGGACTCCTTGGCCGCCTCGGTGCCCTTCAGACCCATCGCCACGCCGACATCGGCGCGCTTGAGCGCCGGCGCGTCGTTGACCCCGTCGCCGGTCATCGCCACCACTTCGCCGTCGTCCTGCATCGCCTGCACCAGGCGCAGCTTGTGCTCCGGGCTGGCGCGGGCGAACACGTCGACACTCCTGACCACCTGACGCAGGGTGGCGTCGTCCATCACCGCGATCTCGGCGCCGGTCACCGCCGGGCGTCCGACGCCGATGGCCAGCTGGGCGCCGATGGCCCGGGCGGTTTCGGCATGGTCGCCGGTGATCATCTTGACGTTGATGCCGGCGCGGTGGCAGTCGTCCACCGCGGCGATGGCTTCCTCGCGGGGTGGATCGATGATGCCAACCAGGGCCAGCAGGCTGAAGCCCTCATTCATGTCGTCGAAGGCCAGGTCGCTGCCCTGCGGGCCGCTGTGCCGGCAGGCCAGGGCCAGTAGACGCAGGCCGCGGGCGGCGGTGTCGGTGGCCATGCGCCGCCAGTGATCGACGTCCAGCGCCTGCTCGCCATCCTGACCCATCTGCGTGGCGCACATCTCGAGGATGCGCTCCGGGGCGCCTTTGACGAAGATCCACGAGGCGCCGTCGCTGTCGTGGTGCCAGGTGGCCATGAAGCGGTGCTGCGACTCGAAGGGGATCGAGTCGCGGCGCGGCCAGGCTGCTTCGGCGAGGTGCTGGCTGAAGCCGGCCTTGGCGCCGAGCACCAGCAGCGCACCCTCGGTGGGGTCGCCGCCCACCTGCCACTGGCCATCCTCCTCGTGCAGGCGGGCGTCGTTGCACAGCACGCCGGCGCGGATCGCCAGCGACAGCGGCGGGTAGTGCTCGACATCGACGGCCCGCCCGTCGAGGCTGAAGTCGCCCTGCGGCTGGTAGCCCGCGCCGCCGACGGTGAACACCTGCTCGGCGCAGACCACCCGCTGCACGGTCATCTCGTTGCGGGTCAGGGTGCCGGTCTTGTCCGAACAGATCACCGTCACCGAGCCGAGGGTCTCCACCGCCGGCAGGCGGCGGATGATCGCGTTGCGCTGGGCCATGCGCTGCACGCCGAGGGCCAGAGTCACGGTCATGATCGCCGGCAGACCCTCGGGGATCGCCGCGGCGGCCAGGGCCACGACCATCATGAACATCTCCGCCGCCGGATGACCGCGCCACAGAGTGCCGAACACAAAGGTCAGCGCGGACACGCCGAGGATCGCCAGGGCCAGCAGGCGGCCGAACTGGTCGACCTGGCGCAGCAGCGGGGTGGCGAGGTTCTCGATGCCCTTGAGCATCTGGTTGATCTTGCCCAGCTCGGTGGTCGCGCCGGTGGCCACCACGATGCCGGTGGCCTGGCCGTAGACCACCAGGGTGCCCGAGTAGGCCATGCCGAAGCGGTCGCCCAGCGGCGCATCCTTGGCCGCCTCGCCACAACTCTTCTCTACCGGCAGCGACTCGCCGGTCAGCGCCGCCTCCTCGACGCGCAGCTCGCGGCTGGCGACCAGGCGCAGGTCGGCCGGCACCCGGTCGCCGGAACCCAGCACCACCCGGTCGCCGGGCACCAGTTCGGCGGCATCGATCTCGCGGCGCCGGCCGTCGCGGATCACCGTGGCGTGCGGCGAGAGCATGGCGCGGATCGCATCCAACGCCGCCTCGGCCTTGCCCTCCTGGATGAAGCCGATGATCGCGTTGATCACCGCCGCGGCGAGCAGCACGCCGAAGTCGACCCAGTGGCCGAGCAGCGCGGCGATCACCGCCGCGCCGAGGATCACGTAGAGCAGGATGTTATGGAACTGCAGCAACAGGCGCAGCAGCGGGCCGCGGCGCTTGGGCGGTGCCAGGCGGTTGGGGCCATGCTCCTCGAGGCGGCGCGCCACCTCCTCGGTGCTCAGGCCGCCGCTGCCGCTGTGCAGCGTCTGCTCGACCTCGCCGGGCGACAGGGTATGCCAGGCGGGGGTGTGCGGGGGGAGCGGGCGATCCTTCATCTGGCGGTGCCTCCGGGCGTCCTTAATAAGTGCACTTCGAGCCCCACCCTAGCCTGCTTTGCCGGACGATTCCAATCGCACGGATGCCGGCGCCTGCGCACTGCTGCGCGCTTTGGTCGCGACGCTCACCGACATCGGGCTGTGCTATGTTCGCGGCCATGGCCACCGACCACCCATCCCCCGAGGAGCACCCTGCATGCTGATCCGTTCCCTGAGCTTCGCCGCCCTGCTCGCCTGCGCTCTGCCCAGCGTCGCTGCCCAGTACCAGGCCGGCGATCTGCTCATCGACCAGCCCTGGTCGCGCGAGCTGCCACCCAATGCTCCGGCCGGCGCGGCGTACTTCACCCTGCACAACCAGGGCGGAACCTTCGACCGCCTGATCGGGGCCAGCACCCCGCGGGCCGAGAACAGCGAGCTGCACACCCACGTGCACCAGGATGGCCTGATGAAGATGCAGCAGATTCCCGCCGTGGAGATCCCCGCCAACAGCGCGGTAGTGTTCCAGCCCGGCGGCAATCACGTGATGCTGTTCGGGCTGGGCAAGCCGCTGACGGCGGGCGAGCACTTCCCGCTGACCTTGGAATTCGAGAAGGCCGGCAAGGTCGAGGTGCAGGTCGAGGTCAAAACTGCCGACGGCCAGATGCCGATGTCGCACGGCCAGCACCAGGGCCACTGAGCGAGCGGACAGGAACGACAAGGGCGCTGATGGGCGCCCTTGTCATTTGCGGTGATCGGTCAGTCCGCTCGCGGCGTACGCATGGTGACGAACTCTTCTGCCGCCGACGGGTGAATGCCGAGGGTGTCGTCGAACACCGCCTTGGTCGCCCCCGCCTTCAGGGCCACCGCCAGCCCCTGAATGATTTCGCCAGCGTCCGGACCGACCATGTGGCAGCCCAGCACACGATCGGTTTCGGCATCCACCACCAGCTTCATCAGAATGCGCTCCTGGCAATCGCCCAGGGTCAGCTTCATTGGCCGGAACCGGCTCTCGAACACCTGCACGGCATGACACTGCTTACGCGCCTGCTGCTCGGTGAGGCCGACGGTGGCGATGTTCGGCAGACTGAACACCGCGGTGGGAATCAGGGCATAGTCCACCGGGCGATATTCCTCGGGCCGGAACAGCCGGCGCGCCACCGCCATGCCCTCGGCCAGCGCCACCGGGGTCAGCTGCACGCCTCCGGTCACGTCACCGATGGCGAGAATCGACGGCACGCTGGTGCGATACTCGTCATCAACGCTGATGAAGCCGCGCTCGTCCAGCGCCACGCCGGCATTCTCCAGGCCCAGGTTGTCCAGCATCGGCCGGCGCCCGGTGGCGTAGAACACGCAGTCGGTTTCCAGCACGCGACCATCGCGCATGGTCGCCAGCAGACTGCCGTCGGCCTGCCGCTCGATGCGCTCGATGTCGCTGTTGAACTGCAGGTCCAGGCCCTTCTTGCGCAGCTCTTCTTCCAGATGGCTGCGCACCGCCTCATCGAAGCCGCGCAGCAAGCGCTCGCCGCGATACAGCAGCGCGGTCTGCGCGCCCAGTCCGTGGAAGATCGACGCGAACTCGACGGCGATGTAGCCGCCACCGACCACCAGCACCCGCTTGGGCAGCTGCTCCAGATAGAACGCCTCGTTGGAGGTGATCGCCAGCTCGCGCCCCGGAATCTCCGGCACCTGCGGCCAGCCGCCGACGGCGACCAGGATGTGCTCGGCGCTGAAGCGCTGACCATTCACCTCGACCGCATGGGGGCCGAGAATCCGTGCATGCCCGTCCAGCAGGTTGACCCCGCTGTTGACCAGCAGGCTGCGGTAGATGCCGTTGAGACGTTGGATCTCGCGGTTCTTGTTGGCGATCAGCGTCGGCCAGTCGAAGCGCGCACCCTCCAGCGACCAGCCGAAGTCGCCGGCCTGCTCGAGATCGTCGGCGACATGGGCGCCGTAAACCAGCAGCTTCTTCGGCACGCAACCGACGTTGACGCAGGTGCCGCCCAGGTAGCGGCTCTCCGCCACCGCCACGCGAGCGCCGAAGCCGGCGGCGAAACGCGCCGCGCGCACACCGCCGGAGCCGGCGCCAATCACAAACAGGTCGAAATCAAATGCCATGTCGGATCTCCTTGCCTTGTGCCGGCAGCATACCACCCCAAAAAAACAAAACCGCCCTGCACCGGATGGCGCAGGGCGGCTGGCTGACGCTGGCGAGCAGGCGATCAGTACGCCTTACCGGCCTTGTAGATGTTCTCGAAGCAGAAGTTGGTCGCCTCGACATAGCCCTCGGCGCCGCCGCAATCGAAGCGCTGGCCCTTGAACTTGTACGCGATCACGCAGCCATCCTGGGCCTGCTTCATCAGCGCGTCGGTGATCTGGATCTCGCCACCCTTGCCGGGCGGGGTCTGCTCGATCAGGTCGAAGATGTCCGGAGTGAGAATGTAGCGACCGATGATCGCCAGGTTGGACGGCGCATCTTCCGGCTTGGGCTTCTCGACCATCGAGTTGACCCGGTAGATGTCCTCGCGAATCATCTCGCCGGCGATCACCCCGTACTTGTGGGTCTCCTCGCGCGGCACTTCCTGGATGGCCACGATCGAGCAACGGAACTGCTTGTACAGCTTGACCATCTGCGCCAGTACGCCATCACCCTCAAGGTTCAGACACAGGTCGTCGGCCAGCACCACGGCGAAGGGCTCGTCGCCGATCAGCGGGCGGCCGGTGAGGATGGCATGGCCGAGGCCCTTCATCTCGATCTGGCGGGTGTAGGAAAAGGTGCACTCGTCGAGAAGACGGCGGATACCGACCAGGTATTTTTCCTTGTCGGTATCGCGAATCTGGTGCTCCAGCTCGTAGCTGATGTCGAAGTGGTCTTCGATCGCCCGCTTGCCGCGGCCGGTGACAATGGATATCTCACTCAGGCCGGCGTCCAGCGCCTCTTCGACGGCATACTGGATCAGTGGCTTGTTGACCACCGGCAGCATTTCCTTGGGCATGGCCTTGGTTGCGGGCAGAAAACGGGTGCCGTAACCGGCCGCCGGGAAGAGACACTTCTTGATCATCTGGGAGAAGCCTTGCAGGTAGGAGACAAGGATTTTTGGTGCCCGAAGCCGGACTCGAACCGGCATGACCTTGCGGCCGAGAGATTTTAAGTCTCCTGCGTCTACCGATTTCGCCATTCGGGCGGTAGCGCTGCGCTGCTGAGCAGCAACAAGGGGCGGACTATAAACAGCCGGTGCCACTCCCTGCAAGCTGCCTTGGTAAAACGTACCTGAAAAGAAAAAGCCCTGTAGATCAGAGACCTACAGGGCTTTTCTATAGTGGAGGCCGAGGTCGGAATCGAACCGGCGTACACGGATTTGCAATCCGCTGCATGACCACTCTGCCACCCGGCCTCAAATGAACACCCAAACATCAGCATTCATCATGAAAAATTGGAGCGGGAAACGAGACTCGAACTCGCGACCCCGACCTTGGCAAGGTCGTGCTCTACCAACTGAGCTATTCCCGCTTCGTGGTGACGGGCGCCATTCTATACGAACCCGAACCACTGTCAACCCTTTGATTCAAAAAAGTTATTTCCCGTTGGCACCCTTGCTGAGATGGGGCCAGGCGGCACGCAGATACTGCACCATCGACCACAGGGTCAGACCGGCGGCGACGATGAGCAGGGTGAAGCCGAGGCCGACCCAGAAGTCCATCCGCGGCGGATTGCCGAGCAGGATGATCAGCGCCACCATCTGTGCGGCCGTCTTCCACTTGCCCAGCTGCGACACCGCCACCTGGGCGCGCGCCCCCAGCTCGGCCATCCACTCGCGCAGGGCGGAGACGACGATCTCGCGGCCGATGATGATCATCGCCGGCAGGGTCAGCCACAGGCTGTTGTGCTCCTCCACCAGCAGGACCAGCGCCACGACCACCATCAGCTTGTCTGCCACCGGATCGAGAAAGGCGCCGAACGGCGTGCTCTGCCCCAGGCGGCGGGCCAGGTAGCCATCCAGCCAATCGGTCGCACTGGCCAGGGCAAACACACCACTGGCAGCCCAGTAGCTCCAGCTGAACGGCAAATAGAACAGCCCGATGAACACCGGGATGAGCAGCACGCGCAGGATCGTCAGCAGATTCGGGATATTCATCGGCACGCTTTATATTCAAAGAGTTGCGGCATTCTACTCACTGTGCAGAGCGGTATAAATCGACTCCGCAAGCTTTTTGCTGATACCTGGCGCCTTGGCGATCTCCTCGGCACTGGCCCGGGTCAACTCCTGCAGGCCGCCAAAGTGCTTGAGCAGGTCGCGTCGGCGCTTGGGGCCCACGCCCGGCACCTCCTCCAGGCTCGAGGTACGCCGCGCCTTGCCGCGCCGCGCGCGATGCCCGGTGATGGCGAAACGGTGCGCCTCGTCACGGATCTGCTGGATCAGATGCAGCGCCGGCGAGTCGCCCGGCAGGGTGAACTCGTGCTCGGCGTCGTTGAGGTAGAGGGTTTCCAGGCCCGGCTTGCGGGTCACTCCCTTGGCCACGCCGAGCAGGACCAGATCGACCACGGCCAGCTCCTGCAGCACTTCGCGCGCCATGTTCAGCTGACCCTTGCCCCCGTCGACCAGCAGGATGTCGGGCATCTTGCCCTCGCCTTCCTTGAGGCGGCGGAAGCGCCGGGTCAATGCTTGGTGCATGGCCGCATAGTCGTCGCCGGCCGTGACCCCCTCGATGTTGAAGCGCCGGTAGTCCGACTTCAGCGGACCCTCGGGCCCGAACACCACGCAGGAGGCCACCGCGGCCTCGCCGCTGGAGTGACTGATGTCGAAGCACTCCAGGCGCTGCGGCGGCTGGTCCATGCCCAACGCCTCGCCGAGCGCCTCCATGCGCGCCGCGACATGCTGGCGGTTGGCCAGCCGTGAGGCCAGCGCCTGCTCGGCATTGGTCACCGCCAGTTGCTGCCAGCGCGCCCTGGTGCCGCGCACGCGATGGCTGATGGCCAGCTCGCGGCCGCGCACCTCGGCAATCGCCGCTGCCAGGGTCGGGAAATCCTCGTGCACACAGTTGACGATCAGCTCGTTGGGCAAATCGCGTTCACTGCTGCCCAGGTAGTACTGCGCGAGGAAGGCGACCAGCACATCGGCAGGCTCCTCCTCGATCGCCACTTGGGGAAAGAAGTTCTTGCTGCCCAGCACCCGCCCGCCGCGCACGCTGATCAGGTGCACGCAGGCGCCGCCGGGGCTGACCATGGCCGCCACCACATCCACGTCGCCGCTACCGCCCTCCATGCTTTGTTGATCCTGCACCCGGCGCAGCAGGGCAATCTGGTCGCGCAGCTCGGCGGCGCGCTCGAAGTCCAGTTCGGCGGCGGCCTTTTCCATCGCGGCATTCAGCTCGTCGGCCAGCTGGTTGCTGCGCCCCTCGAGGAACATCGCCGAATGGCGCACGTCCTCGGCGTACTCTTCGGGACTGACCAAGCCGACGCAGGGGCCCTTGCAGCGCTTGATCTGGTACTGCAGGCAGGGCCGCGTGCGATTCTTGAAGTAGCTGTCCTCGCACTGGCGTACCTGGAAGGTCTTCTGCAGCAGGTTGAGGCTCTCGCGGATCGCCAGGCCGCTGGGATAGGGGCCGAAGTAGCGGCCTTTGGCCTTCTTCGCCCCACGATGGATCCCCAGGCGCGGGTATTCGTCCTCACTGCTGAGCAAGACGTAAGGGTAGGATTTGTCGTCGCGCAGCAGGATGTTGTAAGGCGGCCGCCATTCCTTGATCAGCGTCTGCTCGAGCAGCAGCGCCTCGGTCTCGTTGGCGGTGATGGTGGTCTCGATCTGGGCGATGCGCGCCACCAGCGCGGCGGTCTTCGGCGCCAGCCCGCTCTTGCGGAAGTAGCTGGCCAGACGCTTCTTCAGGTTGTTGGCCTTGCCAACGTAGAGCAGGCGGGCTTCGGCGTCGAACATGCGATAGACACCGGGGCGGGAGCTGCACCCGGCGAGGAAGTCGCTGCTGTCGAACGCCGCGCCCATCTCAGCTGACGACATCGACCATGCGATGGCGCACGGCCATCATGGCCAGCTCCACATCGCTGGTGATCTCGAGCTTCTCGAAGATGCGGTAGCGGTAAGTGTTCACCGTCTTCGGCGACAGGCACAGCTTGTCGGAGATGCTCTGCACCTTCTGGCACTCGGCGATCATCAGAGCGATCTGCATCTCGCGCTCGGACAACAGATCGAAGGGCGAAGCATCGCCCTGCGGCTGGAATGGCTTGAGCGCCAGTTGCTGGGCGATATCGGCACTGATGTAGCGCTGTCCGGCGAACACCTGGCGAATCGCCTTGATCATCTCTTCCAGCCCGGCGCCCTTGGTCAGGTAGCCGGCCGCACCGGCCTGCAGCAGTCGGGTGGGAAACGGCTCTTCGTCGCAGGCCGTCACGGCGATGACCTTGATGTCCGCGTGGCTGCGAATGATCTTGCGGGTCGCCTCCAGGCCGCCGATGCCCGGCATCTTCACATCCATCAACACCAGGTCGGGGCGCAGTTCACGCACGCGCAGCAGCGCCTCTTCGCCAGAAGCGGCCTCGCCCACCACGCTGACTCCAGCCACATCGGCGAGCATCCGGCGAATGCCGGTGCGCACCAGATCGTGGTCATCCACAACGAGCACGTTGATCACGCAGTACCTCGATAACCCCAGGTCGTCTCAAGACAGAGCCGAAAATTCAGCGCGGACCTTAACAAATGCGCCCGACAAAGGACAGAAGTGCCAATCTTGTCGAAATTCCAGCTCGCAAGGCGGCAACTATCTGACGCGCCTCAAAGGCATTCCCAGCCATGCAGGGCCTCGCACAGCAGGGCTTGCGCCGTCTTTGCGCATGAAGCATGGCTCACCCGCGGATTGGCTGCCAGACCCGCTGCGACTTGCGTTGGAACAATGCTGATTGCCGTTGAGTTATGCAGACTGCGTCACATAAAATTGGTCGAATAATGACGCCACAAACCGGTGCGCCCCACGGCACCTGTACCGCTCGTGCAGCCCCCGCGGAGCCCCCATGCGCATCGACACCAGCAGCAAGCTGATCAGCCTGATGATCGCCACGCTGTCACTCATCAGTCTCGGCTCTACCCTACTGCACTCGCATTTGCTGCAAATGCGGGACCAGGTTGTCGCCCAGCTCGGCGCTTCGCTGGGCGCCACCCAGTCGTTCGCCGACAGCAGCGACGTCCTGACTCACGCCGCGCGCGGCTATGCGGCAACCGGTGACGAGCGCCACCAGCAGGCCTTCCAGAGCGAGCTGGATATCCTGCTCAGCCGCGAAAGAGCCGTCGAACAACTGCATGCGCTGGGTGCGCTTCCCGAGGAGCTGGCGCTGGTCGCGCAGGCCAAGCAGAACTCCGACAACCTGCTCGACGTCGAGCGACAGGCCCTTGCCGCGGCCCGCAATGGCGACCGCCAGGGCGCCCTGGCATCGCTCTACAGCGTCGACTACGCGCAAGCCAAGGGCGGCATCGCGGCGCCCCTCGATCAGGCGCGCCACCTGATCGAGGCTCGTCTGCAAGGACGGATCGAGCAACTGACGAGCCAGGCGCAACGGGTCGACAGCATCGCGCTCACCCTGCTGGTCGGCAATATGCTGGCGGTGCTGACCGTCCTGCAGCTGTTCTACCGACGCCGACTGGTCATTCCCATCGCCGCCATGACCGCCAAGGCTCGGCGCCTGCTCGCCGATGACCGCAGTGTCCGCTTCGACGAAGGCACACCCGGCTCGGAAATCGCCGCGCTGGCCATGGCGCTGGAGGACTCGCGGCAAGCCGGGCTGGCCCTCCGTGCGCAGGCACTGCAGCTGGAGAACCTGACCCGCGAGCTGAGCGCCGGACAGGAGCGCCTGCGCCAGACCGAAGCCTGGTATCGCAGCATCATCGAATCCGCGCCCGACGGCATCCTGATTGCCGACGAGCAGGATGTGATCCTGCTGGCCAATCCCAAGGCCGAAAGCCTGTTCGGCTACGGCCCCGGCGAACTGATCGGCCGCCACCTGGCGAGCCTGGCGCCGGCCAAGGCATCGACGCCCTACCCGGCGCTGCGCAAGCAGCTCCTCGAGAGTCAGGAGCGACTGCTATTCATGCACCTCGATGGTGCGCGCAAGGATGGCGCGGAGTTCGTGGTCGAGGCCGGACTGGCTCGCCTGCCGGCAGTCGACGTGCACGACTTCAGCCTGTGCGTCATGGTTCGCGACATCAGCGCGCGCCAACAGGCGGAACTCGAGATGCAACAGGCCCGCACGCTCGCGGAACACACGGCCCGGGCGAAGTCGGACTTCCTGGCCAACATGAGTCACGAGATCCGCACCCCGATGAACACCATCATCGGCATGAGCCACCTCATCACCGGGACCAATCTGGATGCCCAGCAGCGCGACTACCTGCGCCAGCTGCAGAATGCCAGCGAACGCCTGCTGACGCTGATCGACGATGTGCTCGACTTCTCGCGCCTCGAGAGCGGCAGCCTGGAGCTGCAGCGCGAGAGCTTCTCGGTACAGGAACTGCTCGATGCCTTGCGCGCCCAGTTTGCCGAACGAGCGCGGGCCAAGGGCCTCAGGCTCGACTGCCGCGCGGAGGCTGACCTGCCTGCCCAGCTGGAGGGCGACAGCCGGCGCATCGGCCAAATCCTCAGCCATTTCCTCGACAACGCCATCAAGTTCACCAGCCAGGGCGAGATCGAGGTCAGCGTGCGCGGCACGCCGTCGGGCACTGCGGCATTCACCCTCAACGTGTTTGTCCGCGACACCGGCATCGGCCTCACCGCGCAGCAGCAAGGCGCCCTGTTCACCGCCTTCCATCAGGCCGACACCTCGAGCACGCGCAAATATGGCGGCACCGGCCTGGGGCTGGCCATCGCCCGCAAGCTCGCCGAGCTGATGGGCGGCTCGGTCGGCGTCGATAGCCAGCATGGCAAGGGCAGCACCTTCTGGCTCAGCGTGCCGCTGCGCGTCGTTCCCGGCAGCCTACAAGAGTTGCTGCCGCGCCTCGATCTGCAGGGTTGCCGGGTGCTGCTGGCCGAGGATCACGAAGTCAATCAGCGTCTGGTCGGCAAGCTGCTGCAGCATGTCGGCGTGGAGGTGGAGGTCGTCGAGAACGGGCAACTGGCCGTGGACCGGGTCCGCGCGCAGGACTACGACCTGGTGCTGATGGACATGCAGATGCCGGTGCTCGACGGCGGCGGCGCGACCCTGGCCATCCGCGCGCTGGGCGCGCGCGGCCAGTTGCCGATCATCGCCATCAGCGCCAGCGCCATGCCCGAGGATCGCCAGCGCTGCCGCGAACTGGGCATGAACGGTTTCCTGGCCAAGCCGCTCAAGGTGGAACAGCTCTATGCCACCCTGCGCCAATGGTTCAAGCGCAGGCCAGGCGCCTCGCCAATGCGGACGCCGCCGCCCGCGCCGGTGCAGGCGCACACCGCCATGCCGACAATCAGCGGACTGGAAGCCCGCGAAGGGCTGCAGCGGGTATTGGGCGACCACAGCCTGTACCTCGACCTGCTGCGCCGCCTGGTCGTCAGCGAGCAGGATACGCCCGGCAATATTCGCCAGGCGCTGGCGCGGGGCGATGCGCCGACCGCCCAACGCCTGGCGCATACCCTCAAGGGACTGGCCGGCACCGTGGGGGCCAATGCCGTGATGGCCTGCGCCGCCGAGCTGGAGCGGGCTATCCACGACGATCTGCCCGCCGCAGCTACCGAGCAGGCCCTGGCACAACTGGAAGCCCAGCTGAGCCCGCTGCTCGTCGCGCTGCAGCAGTTCCTCGGCAGCGTCCCCACTCGGCAGGCCGAGGCGGTGGACCCCGGGCAACTGGCGCAGATCTGCCATAAACTGGCTGGCTTGCTGAACGAGGACGATGCCGAGGCGGCCAGCTGGTTCAACGAGCAGTCAGGGGTGCTGCGCGCCGCCTTCCCGGACGACTATCCGCAACTCGAAGGGGCGATCCGCCGCTTCGAATTCGGCAAGGCGCTGGCCACCCTGCAAACGCTGATGACGCTGCAGCAACCCGAATCCCCCAGGTCGAGAAACGCATGACGATGGACGCCGACAAGAAACCGACCATCCTGGTGGTCGACGACACCCCGGACAACCTGATCCTGGTCAGCAGCCTGCTCAAGCACGAGTACCGGATCAAGGTCGCCAGCGATGGCCAGGCCGCCCTGCGCATCGCCGCCGGCCAGGAGCAGCCCGACCTGATCCTGCTCGACATCATGATGCCGGACATGGACGGCTATGAAGTCTGCCGCCAGCTCAAGGCCGACCTGCAGCTGCGCGACATTCCGGTGATCTTCCTCACCGCCCGCACCAGCATCGAGGACGAACAGCACGGTCTGGAGCTGGGCGCGGTGGACTACATCACCAAGCCGATCAGCCCGCCGGTGATGCTGGCCCGGATCAGGACCCACCTGAAACTCAAGGCTTCCGCCGACTTCCTGCGCAACAAGAGCGCCTACCTCGAGCAGGAGGTCCAGCGTCGCATGCGCCAGGTGCTCGAGGTGCAGGACGTGACCATCGAGATGATGGCGTCCCTGGCGGAAACCCGCGACAACGAAACCGGCAACCATATCCGCCGCACGCAGAACTATGTGCGCACCCTGGCGCAGCACCTGCAGCAGCACCCGCGTTTCCGCTCGTTCCTCACCGACACCCACATCGAGCTGCTGTTCAAGTCGGCGCCGCTGCACGACATCGGCAAGATCGGCATCCCCGACAGCATCCTGCTCAAGCCCGGACGGCTGGACCAGCATGAGTTCGACGTGATGAAGACCCACGCCACCCTGGGGGGCGAAGCCATCGCCCGAGCCGAACGCCATGCCGGCGGGGAAATCCCCTTCCTGCGCATCGCCAAGGAAATCGCTTTCAGCCACCACGAGAAGTGGGACGGCAGCGGCTACCCGCAAGGTCTGATCGGCGACGAGATTCCGGTCGCCGCCCGCCTGATGGCCATCGCCGACGTCTACGACGCGCTGATCAGCAGCCGCGTCTACAAGGCGCCGATGTCCCACGACGAGGCGACCAAGATCATCAGCGCCGGCAGGGGCTGTCACTTCGACCCGGACATGGTCGATGCCTTCCTCGAGCTGCAGGAGGCGTTCCGGGAGATCGCTGCGCGCTACGCCGACCATCCCGAGCCCGTGGCGCTCGACACCAGCGGGGCCTGCGCGTGACCAACTCCGCGTTCCCGACGCTGCCGGCCACGGGCAAAGCACCGTCGTGCCTGCCGCAACCGGTCAAGCCGAGCGGCAGCTGGCGCGAAGGCAAGCTTGCCTATGCACTGCTTCTCGGCCTCACCCTGCTCCTGGTGAGCGCCCTATGGGGCGGGGTGATCCTCAAGACCGCCAGCGAGCAGGTGCGCACCGAGGATGACCTCAAGCGCGACACCCTGAACCTCGCCCGCGCCTTCGAGGCCCACGCCGCGCGCACCATCACCAGCGCCGATCAGTCGCTGCGCTTTCTCCAGCAGCAGTACGAGCTGCACGGCCGCCAGATCGACATCCGCGCGTTTGTCCGCGACGGCCTGATCATCAGCAACATCTTCAACCAGCTGGGCATCATCGACGAAAACGGCACCTACATCCTGTCCAACCTGCCCCAGCACACCGCGATCGACCTCTCCGACCGCGAGCATTTCCGCATCCATCGGGACAACGCCTCCGACGAGCTGTGGGTCAGCAAGCCGGTACTCGGCCGCGCCAGCGGCAAGTGGTCGATCCAGATGACCCGGCGCATCGACAAGCCGGACGGCAGCTTCGGAGGCGTGGCGGTGATCTCCATCGACCCCTTCTACTTCACCAGCCTGTACAACGACGTGGAAATCGGCCGCGACGGCATCATCACCGTGGTCGGCTTCGACGGTATCGTGCGTGCCCGCCGCTCCAGCACCGAAGAGGAGCTCAACAACAATATCGGCCGGGACATTTCCGGCTCGCCGCTGTTCAAGCTGCTCGAGCAGGACAGCCAGGGCCACTACATCAGCGCCAGCCGGGTCGACGGCGTCGAGCGGATCTTCAGCTTCCGCAAGGTGCTCGGTCTGCCGCTGGCCGTGGTGGTCGGCGTCGGTCGCAAGGAAGCCATGGCCGACTACCTGCAGCGGCGCAATGGCTACTTCCTGTTCGCCGGCCTGATGTCGGCGGTCATCCTGCTGTTCGGCCTGCTCTCCGCCGGCCTGTTGCGCCGCCAGCATGCCATCTCCGCCCGTCTGCGCCTGAGCCAGGCCCGCGCCGAATCGGCCAACCGTCTCAAGTCGGAATTCCTCGCCTCGATGTCGCACGAGCTGCGCACCCCGCTCAACGGCATCGTCGGCTACGCCGAATACCTGCGCGAAACCGGCAGCGACGCCACCAGCCGCGAATTCGCCGGGATCATCCACAAGAGCAGCCGCCACCTGCTGAACCTGCTCAACGACATTCTCGACCAGGCCAGCATCGAGGCCGGGCGCATGCAACTGTTCCTGCGCGACGAGGATCTGCACAGTCTGATCAAGGATGCCCTCGACATGCACCGCGCCTTCGCGGCGAGCAAGGGTCTGAGCCTGGAGGTGCAGCTGCCGACCGATCTGCCGGCCAGCCTGCGCTGTGACCGCACCCGCCTGCTCCAGGTGCTCAGCAACCTGCTGCACAACGCGATCAAGTTCACCACCACGGGGCAGGTAAGACTGAACGTCAGGCAGAGCAACGGCGAGCTGTGCTTCGCGGTGGCGGACTCCGGACCGGGCATTGCCAGCGACCAGCATGAGCTGATCTTCGAGCGCTTCCGCCAGGCGGATACCTTCGTGACCCGCCAGCACCCCGGCACCGGCCTGGGGCTGGCCCTGTCCCGCGAGCTGGCGGCCATCATGGGCGGCAGCATCAGCCTGAGTTCCGCGCCGGGCCAGGGCAGCGTCTTCACCCTGCACCTCCCTCTATCCCCGCGGGAGGATTGATGAACGTTCTGCTGGTCGACGACACCGAGTTCAATCGCACCCTGCCGCGGGTCCTGCTGGAGCGCTATGGCTGCCGCGTGAGCGAGTGCAGCAACGGCGCGGATGCCCTGCGCCTAGCCAGCGAGAAGGACTTCGACTGCGTCCTGCTCGACATCATGATGCCGGGCATGTCCGGCATCGAGGTCTGCCAGCAACTGCGCCGCAACCCCGCCCTGGCGCAGCTGCGCATCATCGCCTACACCGCCCATGCCTTGCCGGCGGAAACCCGCGAGATCATGGCCGCCGGCTTCGACGACATTCTGATCAAGCCGATCGACATCCGCAATCTGCTGACCATGGTGGGAATAACTGCCGAGTGAACTGCGTTGTGCGCTGCAACAGCTATATTTAAGCTCGGCCGCAAGTATGTTGAGACGGCCTGGACTGCTGGCATGTGTCTTGCTGTAAGCCTTGCTGAAAGGCACAAGGCAGGTCGCTGACAGATGGCCGCTCAAACAGACATCCTCAACGCCGACACTGCACTGCGCGCACAAATACGAGACATGGAGAACACCGCATGGATGCCCCGTCCCCGCCCGATATCGATTTCGAAGCTGCCTTCACGCTTGCCGAACTCAAGGACATCGAGACGAACGACCGCTTCACCTTTGGCCGCCGCGTGATGCTGCTGGCCTTGAGCAAGAGCAAACCGGAGCTGGCCAGCACGGTACGCAGCATCGGCGCTAAGCCCTTCGGCGCCTGGCTGGACCATATCGAGGTATTCCAGCGTGACCTCAAGCATCTCCAGGAGCTATCCGAAAGCGCCCATGCGCGACTGCTGCTAGCCGGGCAGATGGTGCTCGAGCAGGACCGCCCGGCGAACTGATCAACCTGCCTGAAACGCCAAAGCCCCGGAAACCGGGGCTTTGGCGTATTTGGTAGTCGGCGGGCTGGAGAAAGCCGCGGCACGGTGCCGGAGTTTTTGTGAAACAGGACAGATTTCTGGGTACCTCCATCTGCCAGAAGGTTGTTGCCGGCCCTGGCCAAGGGGCATCCTGCTTGAATCGACAGTCTCGAGACGGGTTGGCCGGACGCTTGCCACTCGAAGACCCCATGTCCCGTTTCCTCGCAGGATGCGCATGAACAAATTTTTTGTACCGGGCCTGTTACTGGCGGCCGGCCTGTATTGGTACCTGTCTCAGCCAGAGAAGTTGAAGGACGAGGTGGTCGCGACGGTAGAACGCATCGAATCGACACTGCCAACCCAGCCTCCCCGTGGCACTGAATCTTCAAGCTGGGTGATCCACAGCACAACCACGCGCGAAGGGACAACAGCCGCAGGCCAGATTTTCTCGCCCAACCCGCAAACTCCGATTCTGTTCAAGGTCGGCTTCCTCATGGCCCAGCACAATCACAACGGCCTGGAGCCGGAGGCCAATTTCCAGCTGATACTTTCCGAATGGCTGACGGATCGGCCGGCACCCATGGAGATATGGGCATCGGAACCCCGCCTGTTACCAAGCATCAGTCAGAGCTCCCTGAGTAGCTGGCAAGATTTCGACATTCCGCACATTCGGCTGGATCCCAGCAAGGAATACATTGCCTGGGTCACGCTCTCCGAGCTGGGCAACCCTGGCGGAACCAGAATCGCCATTCACAACATGGGGCCTAGCTACTCAGGCCCACCAGGCTCCGGTGCCAAGCCACGCTTTGACTATGCAGAGGGCCGCAGCGCCTTCTTCAGGGAGGCGAACCCCAACGGCCGCAGGGAGCACATGGCAGGGTTCGCCTGGCAGACGCAGAATCGCGGGCACAACCTCCACTTCAGGATGTCCTTCGAAAACCGCGAGTGATTGCAGAGCCTGCAGTCATTTGCAGTGATCAACCCATTCCAGCCACTGTGAAAAAGGAGTTTCCATGTTTGCCAGACTTGCCAGACTTGCCAGACTTGCCAGACTACTGATCCTAGCGGTCGCCACCCTGGCCCTTGGAGGTTGCAAGGATGTCTTCCAGGGCGATAGCACACCGGATTGGGCGCTGATCAATACGTCAAAAATCCAGGCTGCCGTTCGCGACATCGTCAAGGAGCAGAATCCGTATCCTGCGGATATCGACGACAACTATCAGGCCAAACAGCAGGAGTACTCGCGAATCAACGAGCAGATCTCCGAGCTCAAGCGAAGCAGTATGCAACGCTGCCTGGGCCAACAGAGTGGCGCTGGTGCCAGGGTATTCGAAGGCAGCGTTCCGCAAGCCATCACCTCGGCCGCCAGTCCAGAGCTACATGCGTGCATCAAAAGCATCGAAACCGATGAACTGATCCTTGACCTGAAAGCCAAAGCGAAGACATTCACTGAACTACAGCAGCGGCGGAGGGAGCACGACATCAAGGTGCAGAAAATCATGGATGAGACCATACGGCAGGCGGTTGCCAGCTACGCAGTCAAGAACGACCTGGCCCTCATCATCACCAACGAACCCAGCATCGCCTACAACAAGGCCAATCAGGTGCTGGATGTGACCGGCGGGGTCATTACACAAGTCCTGAGCCAGCCAGAAGCTTCGCAGTAGAGCTGATTTCAGGCGGACCTGACTTCCTGGAGAGCAGCAGAACGAGCGTCATAGCCCTTTGTCTCGGCGGCGCACGTGCACTGATCCCCTACGGGGACAGCAACCGTATGGAGACGGCGCAAACCCTCCTTACCCAGAAGAAAGAGGTGCTCGCCGACTTCCGTCCACATGGCTTCATCGTGCTGCTGGGCTGCGATGAAGCTACCTGGCGGCACTCCGATATCGGCTATCGGCGCGCAATACCCTCACGACCCGAACGCCTGGGCCTACTGCCCAGAGCGATACCGTATACAAAATGGCAGGGACAAATGTTCCTGCTACTGCGGGTCACCAACCATGCACGGGTAACGTCTTCAGCCAGGCGTCCAGGTTTTCCTTGATCTCCTCCCGGGCCTGGCGAAAAGCTGCCAGCCGGTCAGCGTCCGAGCCAGGAGAGTCGCTCGGATCGCTGCACTGCCAGTGCAGGCTATGGCCGTCCCTGGCGAAGTCCAGGCAACTGCCCACCACTTGCTCACAGAGCGTCACGACATAGTCGAACTGCATGTCCTCGTAGTCGTTGAGGTGCTTGCTCGGCTGCCCGGCGATATCGATGCCGACCTCCTGCATGGCGGCTACCGCCAGCGGATCCAGCGGACGGGGATCGATCCCTGCACTGTGTACCTCGAAGCGGTCGCCGCCCTCGACTCGCAGAAGACCCTCGGCCATCTGCGAGCGGTCGGCGTTACCCTCACACAGGAACAGCACTCGAATGGGCTGGTGCATAGCGGTCACCTCTGTTTGTGCTTGGTGAAGAATCCGTGCTTCAAGTGGCGGCGGGACGGGCGCAGCCCAGCGGGCAGCCAAGATCCCGCTCCAGTTGCAGCGTGGCATGGCTGATGCCGAAGTGCTCGTGCAACTCGTGGGCGACGCTCTGCAGGAAGCAGTCATCCTCGGGCAGCGGACTCATCGCCATGTGCGCGGTCAGCGCCACCTCGGCGGTGCTCATCGCCCAGACGTGCAGGTCGTGCACGTCACAGACGCCCGGCTGCTCCAGCAGGTACCGGCGTACCGCCGCCAGGTCGACGTGCTCCGGCACGCCGTCGAACAGCAGGTGCAGGGACTGACGAAACAGCGACCAGGTGCCGAACACGATCACCACCGCAATCGCCAGGCTGACCAGCGGATCGATCCAGCTCCAGCCCTGCCACAGGTACAGCCCCCCGGCCAGCACCACGCCGATGGAGACCAGGGCGTCGGCCGCCATGTGCAGGAAGGCCCCGCGCAGGTTGAGGTCGCTGCGGCTGCCGGAAAGGAACAGCGCTGCGGTGGCGGCGTTGACCAGCACGCCGATGCCGGCGACCACCATCACCGTCTCGCCGACCATCGCCACCGGCTGCTGCAGGCGCTGGATCGACTCCCAGCCCAGCGAGCCCATGGCCACCAGCAGGATCGCGGCATTGCCGAAGCTGGCGAGGATCGAGCCGCGCTGCCAGCCGTAGGTGTGGCGGTCATTGGGGCGCAAGCGGGTGGCCGCTAGCGCCGCCCAGGCCAGGATCAGCCCGCCAACATCGCTGAGGTTGTGGCCAGCGTCGGCCAGCAGGGCCAGCGAGTTCACCTGCCAGCCGTAGAAGGCCTCGACCAGCACGAAACCGAGGTTCAGCACGATGCCGATGGCGAAGGCGCGGTCGTAGCGCTGCGGTGCGTGGGCGTGAGAATGCTGCTCGTGATGATGGGCATGCGCCATGTGTTGCCTCCACTCCAGTACGCCCGGCATGGGCGCGTCTGGCCAATCCCTGCGCTGGTTCCTGCTCAGGATGCCTGAGCGACCGGGGCATGTCGCGGCAGGCCGATGGAAATCAGCGCGGCGAGCAGCACGAACGCACTGGACACCCACAGGCAGGCTTCGAGGCCCCAGGCCTGGAACACCCAGCCGGACAGCAGGGTGCCGAGCAGCCGGCCCAGCGCGTTGGACATGTAGTAGAAGCCCACATCCAGCGATACGCCGTCCTCCTTGGCGTAGCTGACGATCAGGTAGCTGTGCAGCGAGGAGTTGATGGCGAACAGCGCGCCGAACAGCAGCAGGCCGCCGATCAGTACCGTCTGCGCGGCAAGTTCGCTGCCCAGGCCAAGGGCGATGGCCGCCGGCAGGCCGGCCAGCAGTGTCGCCCAGACGAAGGCCGCACGGCCGTCCGGCAGCCTGCCGCTGCGCTTGCCGGTGAAGTACGGGGCGAACGACTGCACGATGCCGTAGCCGATCACCCAGACGGCGAGAAAGCCGCCGACCTGCCAGAAGTCCCAGCCGAAGCTCGCCGACAGGTACACCGGCAGCGCCACCACGAACCACACGTCGCGGGCGCCGAACAGGAACAAACGGGCGGCGGAGAGGATGTTGATCGCCCGGCTCTTCGACAACAGGTCGCGGAACTTGGGCTTGCTCTTCGCCTTGCCCAGATCCTTCTTCAGGGTCACCAGGCTGGCCAGCCAGATCAGCGCCAGCACCGCCGCCATCGCCAGCACCGCACCGGTGAAACCAACCCCCGTCAGCAGCGCGCCGCCGAGGAAGAAACCGACGCCCTTGAGGGCGTTCTTCGAGCCGGTGAGCAGCGCCACCCACTTGTACAGCGTGCCCTGCTGGGAATCGGCCACCAGCAACTTGATCGAGCTCTTCGCACTCATCTTGTTGAGGTCCTTGGCGATGCCGGACAGCGCCTGCGCCGCCATCACCCAGGGCACGGTGAGCATGGCCGCCGGCACGGTGAGCATCAGCAGCGCCGCCACCTGCAGGCCCAGACCGATGTTCATGGTGCGGTTGAGACCCAGGTGCGCGCCCAGCCAGCCACCGACCAGGTTGGTGACCACGCCGAAGATCTCGTAGAACAGGAACAGCGCGGCGATCTGCAGCGGGCTGTAGCCCAGGCCGTGGAAATGCAGCACCACCAGCATGCGCAGGGCGCCGTCGGTGAGGGTGAAGGCCCAGTAGTTGCCGGTGACCAGCAGGTACTGGCGGATTTCGGGAGAGAGACGGGACAGGGCGTGCATGGGGGTACCCGATGAGTGGAAACCGTAGGGTGGGTTAGGCCGCAGGCCGTAACCCACCAATCGGCCGTGAGGCCGACAACAGGATGCCTACTGGCATCCGTGGCGGGTTACGCCGCGGTGCGGCTAACCCACCCTACGCAAAGCGCGTTTTCAGCCGGCCAGGCCGACCTTGCGCGCCAGTTCGACGGTGCGGTTGGCGTAGCCCCACTCGTTGTCGTACCAGGCGTAGACCTTCACCTGGGTGCCGTTGACCACCAGGGTCGACAAGGCGTCGATGATCGACGAGCGCGGATCGGTACGGTAGTCGATGGACACCAGCGGACGCTCTTCAAAGCCGAGGATGTCCTTGAGCGGGCCTGCGCTGGCCGCGGCCTTGAGCAGGCCGTTGACCTCCTCGGCTGTGGTCGCGCGCTCGACCTCGAACACGCAGTCGGTCAGCGAGGCGTTGGCCAGCGGCACGCGCACCGCGTGGCCGTTCAGCTTGCCGCGCAGTTCGGGGAAGATCTCGGCAATGGCGGTAGCCGAGCCGGTGGTGGTCGGGATCAGGCTCATCAGCGAGGCGCGCGCGCGGCGCAGGTCGGTGTGCGGCTGATCGAGCAGACTCTGGGTGTTGGTCAGGTCGTGGATGGTGGTGATCGAGCCGTGGCGGATACCCAGAGCCTCGTGGAGCACCTTGACCACCGGCGCCAGGCAGTTGGTGGTGCACGAGGCGGCGGTGACGATGCGGTGCTTGGCCGGGTCGAACAGCTGGTCGTTGACGCCCATGACGATGTTCAGTGCGCCCGCCTCCTTCACCGGCGCGCTGACCACCACGCGCTTGACGCCCTGGTCGAGGTAGGCCTGCAGCACGGCGACGGTCTTCATCTTGCCGCTGGCCTCGATCACCAGGTCGCAGCCCGACCAGTCGGTGTCGGCGATGGCCTTGTTGTGGCTGACCTTGATGCGCTGGCCGGCGATGACCACGCAGTCGCCGTCGCTGCTCGCCTCGTGCTGCCAGCGGCCGTGCACCGAATCGAAGTTGAGCAGGTGCGCGTGGGTCGCCGCGTCGGCGGCCGGGTCGTTGATCTGCACGAACTCCAGCTCCGGCCAGCCCCAGGCGGCGCGCAGGGCCAGACGTCCGATGCGGCCGAAGCCGTTGATGCCTACCTTGATGGTCATGGTCTTGTTCTCTCTGTTCCCGGTGAAGGTTTATGCGGCGTCGAACTGTTCGAGCCAGGCGACGTGCGCCGGATGCTGGATGGCCTTGGGGCGCAGGGCCTGCACCAGGGCGATGGCCTCGGCGCGCGACAGGCCGCGGTCGATGAGGATGCGTGCGGCGATCAGCCCGGTACGCCCGGAGCCGCCCTTGCAGTGGATGGCGATGCTGCGGCCTGCGTCGAGCAGGCTGGCGATACGCTCGCGGGCTTGTTCCCAGGCAGCGTCGAAGTCGTCCAGCGGCACCTGCTCGTCGGCCACCGGCAGGTGGAACCATTCCAGGTTGCGCGCGGCACACAGCGCCGGCAGTTCGGCGGCCCGGTTCTGCTCCAGCTCGCTGGCCGGCATCAGGGTGATCAGCGCCTCGGCGCCGGCCGCCTGCAGGGTGTCCAAGGCTTCGGCCACGCTGGTGTCCTTGGTGCCGGGGCACGGAGTGAAGATCAGGCGGCCCGGAGAGCCGGGCGCGGCGAGGATGTCATGGGGATGTTGCACGATGCAGGTTCCTTCGAGTTTCAGGTGACGCGGCCCGCGGCCGGCGTCATTCAGCAGCAGGCCGTGCTGCGTTCGGGGCGCTCGCCCATCTCGGCCAGGCGGCGGGTTTCCGGGCTCAGCCAGTGGCGGTTGGACTCGAGCATCAGCCTGAGCAGGTCGTGCACCCAGTCCGGCAGGTCGGGGTGCAGGCGATAGAAGACCCACTGCCCCTGGCGGCGGTCGGCGAGCAGGCCGCTGCTGCGCAGCTGCGCGAGGTGGCGGGAAATCTTCGGCTGGCTCTCGCCCAGGGCGCAGACCAGTTCGCACACGCACAGCTCGCCCTCGCGGGCGACCAGCAGGGCAATGCGCGCGCGGGTCTCGTCGGCCAGACTCTTGCAGACCAGCGGCGGGGTCAGGTGTTCGGTCATCGGCGGAATCCCGGGCAGAACGGAGGGGCAGAACATATGCCAGATCGAATACTTCGTAAAGACGCAGTATTGTCGGAATTCAGCGTAGCAAGATGGCCATCATTTTCCATCCATGGAGATCTATATCCGCTTATCCATATGTTAAGGTTCGTGCGAATTCTGATTTGCACCCGATGACAGATTGATGACCGGCGCTACCCGCGCCCCGGAGTCGCCCATGTCCGCATCCCCCACCGAAGTCGATGTCCTGGTCATCGGCGGTGGCCAGGCCGCCCTGGCCACCGCCTACTTTCTGCGCCGCACCCATCTTTCCTTCCTGCTTCTCGATGAACAGGCCGCGCCGGGCGGTGCCTGGCTGCATGGTTGGGACTCGCTGCGCCTGTTCTCGCCGGCGACCTGGAGCTCGATCCCCGGCTGGCCGATGCCGGCCAGTGCGTCCACCTACCCGACCCGCGCCGAGGTCATCGACTACCTCAGCCGCTACGAGGAGCGCTACCAGTTGCCGGTACGGCGTCCGGTGCATGTCGCGTCCGTGGAGCGCGACGGCGACCGCCTGCGGGTACGTGCCGATGAGCACGTCTGGCGGGCACGGGCGGTGGTCAGTGCCACCGGCGCCTGGAGCAACCCGTACATCCCCGACTATCCCGGCCGCGAGCAGTTTGTCGGGGTGCAGCTGCACTCGGCGCACTATGTCGATCCGGCGCCCTTCGTCGGCCAGCGGGTGATGATCGTCGGCGGCGGCAACTCCGGGGCGCAGATCCTCGCTGAGGTATCGAAGGTCGCCGAAACCCTGTGGATCACCCCGGAGCCGCCGCTGTTCCTCGCCGACGATGTCGACGGCCGCGTGCTGTTCGAGCGCGCCACCGAGCGCTGGAAGGCCCAGCAGGAAGGCCGCACGGTCGACCAGCCGATCGGCGGCCTCGGTGATGTGGTGATGGTCGAGCCGGTGCGCGAGGCGCGCAGCCGCGGCGTGCTGGTCAGCGAAAGGCCCTTCGAGCGCTTCACCGAGCACGGCGTGGAATGGGCCGATGGCCGCCGCGCCGACATCGATGCGGTGATCTGGTGTACCGGCTTCCGCCCGGCCCTGGCCCATCTTGGCGAGCTGGGCGTGATCGAGGCCGACGGCAAGGTGGCCGTCGAGGGCACCCGCGCGCTGAAGCAGCCCAACCTGTGGCTGGTCGGCTATGGCGAATGGACCGGCGCCGCCTCGGCCACCCTGATCGGCGTGACGCGCACGGCGCGCAGCACGGTCAGCGAGATCGACGCGGCCCTCGGCGGGCACTGATTATCCGGCGCTGCCCGTCGGCAGGCCGCATTTGCACGAAGAGGAAGGAAACACCGATGTCCAGTCCCTGTGAAGTGGCAGCCAAGCAGGCCGCCGGCGCCCCGCTCGGCTTCTTCGAGCGCTACCTGACCCTCTGGGTGTTCCTGTGCATTGTCGCCGGCACCCTGCTCGGCCTGTCGGTGCCGGCGGCGGCCCAGGCGGTCGGTGCGCTGGAGGTGGCCCAGGTCAACATCCCGGTCGGCGTGCTGATCTGGGTGATGATCATCCCCATGCTGATGAAGATCGACTTCGGCGCCCTCCACGAGGTGCGCGAGCAGAAGGCCGGCATGGGCGTCACCCTGTTCGTCAACTGGGCGGTCAAGCCGTTCTCCATGGCGCTGATCGGCTGGTTGTTCATCAAGGTACTGTTCGCCGACGCCCTGCCGGCCGGCGAGCTGGACAGCTACATGGCCGGGCTGATCCTGCTCGGCGCGGCGCCCTGCACAGCGATGGTGTTCGTGTGGAGCAACCTGTGCAACGGCAACGCCAACTTCACCCTGACCCAGGTGGCGCTCAACGACCTGGTGATGGTGTTCGCCTTCGCGCCCATCGTCGCCCTGCTGCTCGGCGTGTCGTCGATCCCGGTGCCCTGGGACACCCTGCTGCTCTCGGTGGTGATGTACATCGTCATCCCGCTGGCCATCGCCCAGTTCCTCCGCGCCCAGTTGCTCAAGCGCGGCGAGGCGGCGTTCCAGGCGGCGCTGGCGAAGATCTCGCCGTTCTCCATCGTCGCCCTGCTGGCCACCCTGGTGCTGCTGTTCTCCTTCCAGGGCGAGGCGATCGTCGCGCAGCCGCTGATCATCGGCCTGCTGGCGGTGCCGATCCTGCTGCAGACCCTGTTCATCGCTGCGCTCGGCTACTGGCTGTGCCGCCGTCTCAAGGTGCGCCACGACGTGGCCGGCCCCGCGACCATGATCGGCGCCTCCAACTTCTTCGAGCTGGCGGTGGCGGTGGCCATCGTGCTCTATGGTTTCGACTCCGGCGCCGCACTGGCCACCGTGGTCGGCGTGCTGATCGAGGTGCCGGTGATGCTCTGGCTGGTGCGCATGGTCAACCACAGCCGCGCTTGGTACGAACGCGCCCTGCCGCGCCGCTGAGGTAACCCGCATGGAAATCTTCAGGTGGCTGAACGATCAGTTGCTGCGCATGGACTGGCTGGCGTACCTGGTGCGCCTGCTGGTCGAGGACGTGTTCGGTCTGGACATGGCCAGCCGTATCGGCGGCAGCCTGCACTTCTTCATCTACGACGTGATCAAGATCTTCATCCTGCTGTCGGTGCTGATCTTCGCCATCTCCTGGGTGCAGAGCTACTTCCCGCCCGAGCGCACCCGCAGGATTCTCGCCGGCATGCAGGGCTTTCGCGCCAACGTGATGGGCGCGCTGCTCGGCACGGTCACCCCGTTCTGCTCCTGTTCGTCGATCCCGCTGTTCATCGGCTTCACCAGCTCCGGGCTGCCGCTGGCGGTGACCTTCTCGTTCCTGATTTCCTCGCCGCTGGTCGACCTGGCCTCGATGGTCCTGCTGGCGAGCATCTTCAACTGGTCGATTGCCCTGGCCTACGTGGCGGTCGGCATCGTGCTGGCGGTGCTCGGCGGCGCCCTGATTGGCCAGGCGCGGATGGAGCGGTACGTCGAGGCCTTCGTGACCCAGCACAAGGTGCTCGACCTACCCCAGGAGCAGCTGAGTCTGCGCGATCGCCTGGGCTACGCCCGTAAGCAGGTCGCCGAAATCATCCGCAAGGTCTGGCTGTATATCCTGATCGGCGTCGGTATCGGCGCAGCGATCCACAACTGGATTCCGGCAGACCTGATCACTGCGCTGATCGGCCGCGACCACTGGTGGTCGGTGCCGCTGGCCGCGCTGGTCGGCGTGCCGATGTACGCCGACATCTTCGGCACCCTGCCGATCGCCGAGGTTCTGGTGGCCAAGGGCGTCGGCCTGGGCACCGTGCTGGCCTTCATGATGGCGGTGACCGCGTTGTCGCTGCCCTCGCTGATCATGCTCAAGAAGGTGGTCAAGGCGCCGCTGCTGGCGCTGTTTTTCGCCATCGTGGTGGTCGGCATCATGGTCATCGGCTATCTGTTCAATACCTTCACCTACCTGTTCCTCTGACCCCTTCCCCTCCAGGAGAACCACCATGATCGTCAAGATCCTCGGTACCGGCTGCAACAAGTGCGTCACCCTCACCGAAAGCGCCCAGCAGGCCCTGCGCAACCTCGGCCTCGACGCGGAGATCGTCAAGGTCACCGACATCGTCGACATCGCCGCCCACGGCGTGATGTCGACCCCGGCCCTGGCCATCGACGACAAGGTGGTGTCGGTGGGCAAGGTGCTCACCCCAGGCGAGGTCGAGGTCCTGCTCAAGGCCCGCTGACCGGCCCGCCCCGGCGGTCTGCCCGCCCTCGCGCAAGGCCGTCCGCATTCGCAGCCGCCGCCTTTCAGGCCCGCTGCCGGACATCTGGAGAGACGCATCAATGACCAAGCCGACCCCGTCACTGCTCGCCAGCGATGCCAGCTTCCTCTCGACGGCAGAGGCCGCCGCCTCCCTGGCCGGCGTTTCCATCGAGGCGCTCAACAGCCGCTGTTTCTGCATCAGCCTGGATCACGAGGCGCTGCGCAAGGCCCTGGCCTCGGCCCTCGATGCACCGGATCTGTTCGAGCTGGTCCGCCAGCGCTGCCCGCACCTGTTCGCCACCCGCCCGGTGTTCGTCGCTCCGGCGCACTTGGAGCGCATGGCCCTGGTCGTGCAGGCCATCGAAACCATCGTCGTCCTGCCAGCCTGGCGCGAGGAGGTGCTGGCCCGCTCGCCGGCCATTGCCCGCCATGATCCCGGCGGCGCCAAGGGGGTGTTCTTCGGCTACGACTTTCACGTCGAGGAAAGCGGACTCGGCCTGATCGAGATCAACAGCAACGCCGGTGGCGCAATGCTCAACGCCGTGGCGGCCCGCGCCCAGCGGGCCTGCTGTCCATCGATTGAGACACTGCTACCGCCCTCGGCCCGTGCCGAGCAACTGGAGGCCCGGATCGTGGCGATGTTTCGCCAGGAGTGGTCGCGCGCCGGACATGACCGGCCGCTGCGCAGCATCGCCATCGTCGACGAGGCACC
Source organism: Geopseudomonas sagittaria (assembly GCF_900115715.1). Classification (GTDB taxonomy): domain Bacteria; phylum Pseudomonadota; class Gammaproteobacteria; order Pseudomonadales; family Pseudomonadaceae; genus Geopseudomonas; species Geopseudomonas sagittaria. Next base: position 129,641 of record NZ_FOXM01000006.1, on the reverse strand, counting down.
GGAGCAGCAGTACCTCTACCCCGAGTTCCTGCTGTTCCAGCAGCTCTTCCAGCGCCACGGCTGGCAGGCGGTGATCGCCGATCCCGGCGAGCTCAGCCTCAAAGACGGGCAGCTCTGGCATGGCGAGCTGGCCATCGATCTGGTCTACAACCGCCTGACCGACTTCGCCTTCGAGGATGCCGGCAACGCCACCCTGCGCCAGGCCTATCTGGAGCATGCGGCGCTGATCACCCCGCACCCGCAGGCCCACGCGCTCTATGCCGACAAGCACAACCTGACCCTGCTCAGCGATGATCGGCAGCTACAGGCGCTGGGGGTCCCGGAGGCCACCCGCGAACTGCTGCTGGCCAGCATCCCCCATACCGAACGGGTGAGCCCGGCCAACGCCGAGCGCCTGTGGCGCGAGCGTCGCCGCTTGTTCTTCAAGCCCTGCACGGGCTTTGGCAGCCGCGCTGCCTACCGCGGCGACAAGCTGACCCAGCGCGTCTGGCAGGAAATTCTCTCCGGCGACTACGTCGCCCAGGCGCTGGTCCCGCCCGGACAGCGGGTCATCTCCCGCGCAGCCGAGGAGCAGACCCTGAAGTTCGACTTGCGCAACTACGCTTACGACGGCGCCGTGCAGTGGGTGGCCGCCCGCCTCTATCAGGGGCAGACCACCAATTTCCGCACGCCGGGGGGCGGCTTCGCGCCCGTCTATCCCGGGCCAGCGCCGATGCCGCAAGCAGGACAGGCACACCACGCGAATACCGAGGCTCCGCTCAGCCAGTGCGGGATTAGCCCCGAGGATCAGGAGCGCTGAGCCTCGCGCTCCCGGCAGCGTTTAGCCGAGGCTTGGGCTGCCGGCCGGGTCGACGCAATTATTGGAAATTCATAATTCCCGCTAACCGCACCGACATGCCTCGGGGGCATGGGCTGTACTGTGTTACCGCCCGCTTGCTCCAAGAGGCTTGCCGAGAGCGACAGGATTTCTCGATCAGATGGATCAGGCGTGATTCAAAGGAACATCCATGGCCAATCAACCCGTTTGCTTGATCCTGCACGTCCAGCTGGAGCCGCTGCACTTCAATCCGCCCATCTGGCGCCGTCTGCTGGTCAGTGGCTACTGCACGCTGCGCAAGCTGCATCACTTCATTCAGGCCGCCATGGGCTGGCATAGCTGTCACCTGCACGAGTTCAGCGACGGCATACGGCGTTATCTGCCGCTGGATGCCGACCTCCCCGATTCCGAAGCGCTGGATGATCGCAAGTACAAGTTGCGCCGGCTGCTCAATGAGGGCGACCGTCTGCGCTACGTCTACGATTTCGGTGACACCTGGCAGCACGTCATCGCCGTCGAGGCAGTGGAGCCTTCGAGCATCACCGGCACCTGGTGCGAGGTGCTCGACGGCGCACGGGCCTGCCCTCCCGAGGATGTCGGTGGCGTACCTGGCTACCTGCAGTTCCTCGACGCCATCCACAAACAACCGCTCAGTGAGCAAGGGCGTCAGGCACTGCAATGGGTCGGCGGCTCGTTCGATGCCGAACTGTTCGACCGCCGCGCGGCGAATGCCGCAGTACAGCGAATCTGCAACAACTTCTGGGGATGAGGCGGTAGCCTCCTCAAGAAACGCGGCTATCCAGTCGTGCCCGGTTGGCCTGACGTGAGCGACCCCCAGAAACGACAAAGCCCCGGAATCCGGGGCTTTGTGTGAGGTAGATGGCGGAAGCGTAGTCCGCCAATACTTAGTCCGCACCTTTTCGCAGAATCCCACAAGACATAGATTCCACGCGGCTTTCAGCCTATTATCTGTCCGTAACCGTTCGCCCCGCCCTGCCCCTTTCCACGAAGAAATGGGGGAACAAGTGGGGGAACAGATCCCAGACAATGGAGCTGAGCATGGGCAAGCTGAACCCGAAGCAAGTAGAGAACCTGGCAGAGCCGGGAACCTACGAGGATGGCGACGGCCTGCGCCTCGTCGTGAAGGCGACCGGACGCAAATCATGGGTGCTGCGCTTCCAGCTCAACGGCAAGCGTCGGGAAATGGGGCTAGGCGGCTTCCCTGACGTGAGTTTGAAAGTCGCCCGCTTGGCTGCCGCCGAGCAGCGCAAGCTGCTGAGCACCGGAATCGACCCTATGGCTGCCCGTGACGCCGAACGGGAGCAGCTACGAGCCAGCCAGCTGGCTGCAGCCACCAGAGCTGTAACCTTCAAGACTGTCGCCACTGATTACATCGCTGCGCACCGCGCCGGATGGAAGAATGCCAAGCACGCTCAGCAGTGGGAGAATACCCTGGCCACTTATGCAGAGCCGGTCATCGGCCATCTGCCGACCAGTGAAGTCTCCACAGCTCACGTTTTAGAGATTCTGCAACCGATCTGGACAGAGAAAACCGAGACAGCCAACCGACTGCGCAACCGGATCGAGCTGATCCTCGACGCCGCCAAGGCTCGTGGCCTGCGCGAGGGAGAGAACCCCGCGCGCTGGCGTGGGCACCTAGACAAGCTGCTGCCAAAGCGCTCGAAGGTGCAAGCACGCGCCCATCACGCCGCCCTGCCTTGGCGCGACCTGCCGGCCTTCATGATCGAGCTGTCTAATCATGACGATTTGACCTACAAAGCCATGAGACTGACCATCCTGACCGCATGCCGCACCTCGGAGGTGCTGGGTGCCGCCTGGGAGGAAATCGATCTGGAAACAAGCACCTGGACGATTCCCGCCCAACGCATGAAAGCAGGCAAAGAACACCGCGTCCCGCTATCTGATGCCGCCCTCGAGGTACTGAGCAGCCTCCCTCGTATTATGGGCAGCCCATACCTTTTCCCGAGCACCCGCCAAGGCAAGCACTTGTCCAACATGGCCATGCTGATGGGGTTGCGACGAATAGGCCGTGAGGATCTGACCATGCACGGCTTCCGCTCTACATTCCGCGACTGGGCAGCCGAACGTACACCCTACCCGCGTGAAGTCTGCGAGATGGCCCTGGCTCACAAGGTCGCAGATGGAGCCGAGGCGGCGTACTGGCGTGGTGACATTTTTGAAAAACGCCGCTCGCTAATGGCCGACTGGGCACAGTACGCGACCACCCCGCCAGCGGAAAATGTCATTCATGGCGACTTCAAACGAGCATGAGCGCTGTCCAGTTGGTCCGGGGCCTCTCTACCCCCTGTCGGCCAACTGACCATTCAGGAACCGGGAAAGCCAAGGAGGACGAGCGATGAGCAAGCGCAGCAAGACGGCAAGCACTCAAGAAATCAGCATTGAACTTGCCGAGGAGGCACAAGACGCGCTTCTAGAGGTACTTCAAAAAACCCAGTGGGTCGAGCTGCCGTTCCGGGATGCCGTCATGCACCTTGAGCAAGAGTGCGACCGTTTTTTTGATTCGGAATACCCCGAAGGTTTTTTCTTTTTCGCAGCCCAGTACTTTATTCAAGCAACAGATGAGAGGCGCTTCGGCTCGCCGATGGTTGATCTGCTGGGCGTCCTGTTCGCCTGGGAGACCCAGATTCGAGATTTCGGAAAGGAGTGGTTCAAGGAAAGAACTAGCCACCTTTTCGAGCTCATGAGGACGCTGCCACCAGAGCAAGACATGACACTTCTTGCCCTTTTGCACGCCCTTGATCCCAGCGCACACAAGATCATGTCTAACTTCGCCAGCCAAGCCGCCCGCAAGGCAGCCGATGCCCGTCACGAGTCCAACAGAGTGAAGCGGCGCGCAGTCTTGGCCGAGTGGGATGCCACAGCCAATGAGTATGAAAGCCGCTCCGATTTCGCTCGAATCATCAGCCAACGGGATAAGCTTAAGTATCGTACGGTCCGTGAATGGACTGTCGAGCACGACAAAACCAAGAGCTAGCCCTTACGGTCTGCGCGCACACCGTAACCGTATGCGCGCAGACCGCACTGTAATTGCCCAGCCTCGTTGTATTGAATACCCATCGTCCGCCGCGCATCGCGGCATACCCAGAGGTAACGACGATGGCCGCAACTGTTCAACACCCCCGCTGTATCTACCGCCTGCCGACCGTGAAGGCCCGTACTGGCCTGAGCCGCACCACGATTTACGACCTGATGAAGGAAGGCCGCTTCCCTAAATCCCGTCGTATCGCTGGCGCCCATGCGGTCGGCTGGGACTCGCTGGAAATCGAGGCCTGGATTGCCGAGCAACTGGGCGAGGTGGCCCGGCAATGAGGACCTCCACCCGCACGAAAGAACTGCGCTGCTGCTCGGTCGGCCAGTGTGGCACCGCCACCGATGAAGATCCCTGCAGGATCGCCCGCATCCGCGCCCTGACAGGCCTCGCCAAGACCGACGTCCCAGACACCGCAAGGGAATAATCAATGACCGATTTTCAACGCTGCCAGCAGGCGGCGACGGCACCGGCTTGCCCGGAGAAAGTCACCGGTCTGCTCACACCCCGCCACCTGGAGCTGATCCACCAAATCAGGCAGGCGCTCCATCGAGCCACCAATCCGAACGCCACCGCCGGCGAGCGTGTTGCAGCACTGCCTGCATGGCAAGCCGCTGCAGAGCGCCTGGCCGTAGCTCTTGTTTCCCGTCTAGCAGTCATCGAGGAGGCAGACTGTGAGTGATCCCGTGATTCTGTTCCGCGAGGCTATGGCCGCCACCTTCGGCCCGCTGGACTTCCTGCCGATTCCTGACGGCCAGATCCACCGCTTCCGCGTCCCCGGCGACCGCGCCGGCTCCCGCAATGGCGCTTATGCCCTGTACCTGGACGGCATCGCTTCGGGCTGGTTCGGGAGCTGGAAGGATGGCGTCTGGCAGCCCTGGAGCAGCCGCAAGCCTGCAGACCATCTGGAGGCGGACATGATCGCCAAGCGCATCGAGCAGGCCCGTCGCCAACGCGAAGCCGAGCAGCGCCAGCGCCAGCAGGTCGCCGCCGCTGAGGCTGTGGGGCTGTGGGCCGTCGCCGAGCCTGCCGACCCCGATCACCCCTACCTAGCCCGCAAGGGCTGCCATCCGCACGCCCTGCGCCAGCTCGGCGACGTGCTGCTGGTGCCGCTGTACCTGGGGCGCCAGTTGGTGAACCTGCAACGCATCCACCTAGACGGCACGAAGAAGCGCTTCCTGCCGGGGGGACAGGTGACAGGCTGCTATTCGCCCCTCGGGCGATTGGAGGAAGGACAACGCATCTTCGTCTGCGAGGGCTGGGCGACCGGGGCGACGATCCACGAGTACAACGGCGCTGCCGTGGCCTGCGCGATGTACGCCACAAATCTGTTTGCCGTGGGCGACCGCCTGCGCCTTGCCTACCCGGACAACCCGCTGGTCATGGCCGGCGACGACGACCGCGAGACTGAAGCCGAGGGCAAGGGCAACCCTGGCCGTACTGCTGCCACCAAGGCCGCCGCCGTACTCGGCTGTGAGTTGGTATTCCCGAACTGGAGCGGCGATGAGCCTCTGGAGCTGTCCGACTTCAACGATTTGCGCCAATGGCGGAGGGTCAAGCAATGAGCAACGTCATCGAGCTGATTCCCGCCCCCGAAGCGGCGCCGCTCACGCGCCCGTGCTTCCGCACCTACGACCATGCGACCACTCTGGACGACAAGCCGCTCAAGCCGGGCGTCTGGCACCACGGCAACAAGCGTGACGCGGACGGTAACCTGACGCCCGTGGACGAGTGGCTGTGCGGCCCCCTGCATGTGGAGGCAGTGACGCGCTGCGAGTCGAGGAAAGCCGAGTATGGCCGCCTGCTGCGCTTCCGTAACCTGGACGACCGCTGGTTGACCTGGGCAATGCCCGGTGAGCTGCTGGCCGGCCAGCCTGCCGACGTGCTGCGCGTGCTGTTCAACATGGGGCTGAAGATCGCCCACCGGCACCGCGCCCGTGTGGTGGAGTACATCGCCGAGCAGAGCCCCAACCGCCGCGTGACCGCCGCCACTTCGACCGGCTGGCACGGGCCGGAGCTGTTCATCACGCCCTTGGAGAACATCGGCAAGGGCGACGCCATTCACCAGGCCGAGAGCGCCGCCGATGGCGACTACGGCAAGGCCGGCACCCTGGACGGCTGGCGCGAGGGCATCGCGGCCCTGCTGCCGGGCAATCCCATCCTGCAACTGGCCATCGGCACCGCGCTGGCCGGCCCGCTGCTGGCGCCGCTGAACATCCACACGGGCGGAGGCTTCCACCTGCTGTGGGACAGCTCCAACGGCAAGACCACTGCCGTGCTATGCGCGGCATCGGCCTGGGGGCATGGCGCGCACTTCACCCTGAAATGGAACGCCACCGCCAACGGCTTGGAGGGTATCGCCGCCCTGCGCAATGACGGGCTGCTGGCGCTGGACGAGCTGGGGCAGGCCGATCCGCGCTACGTCGGCGACGTGGTGTACAGCGTGGCGGACGGCACCGGCAAGCAGCGCGCCGGACGGTCGAGTGCTGCGCGCCGGGTGCGCCGCTGGCGGGTGATGCTGCTGTCGTCCGGCGAGGTGACGCTCGAAACCAAGATGGCCGAGGCCGGCAAGCGCACCCGCGCCGGGCAGGAAGTCCGCCTGGTCACGGTATCGGCGGGGCGCACCTTCGGCGCCTGGGACAACCTGCACGACCACCAGAGCGGCGCCAGCCTGTCCGATGCGCTCAAGCGCGCCAGCTCCACCCATTACGGCCACGCCGGCCCGGAGTTCGTGCGCCTGCTGATCGAGAGCGGCGACCTGGGCAGGCTGCCGGAGATGCTGGAGACGATCCGCGCGCATTTCTCGGCACCTCCCGGCCAACCGGCCCGCGTGGCGGAGCGCTTCGCCATCGTCGCCCTGGCGCTGGAGATTGCGGCCGGCATGGGGTTGCTGCCGCTGGCGCAGGGCGCGGCGACCGCCAGCATGGTCGAGCTGTTCGAGGGCTGGCGCGGGGAGCGTGGCGAAGGCCCGAGCGAGGACCGGCAGATTCTCCGCGCGGTTGCCGACTTCATCGACCGCCACGGCGGGAGCCGCTTCCAGTCCCTCGAAAAGGGAGCCATCGAGGTGCGCGACCGTGCCGGCTACTGGGAGAAGACCGACAACGGGCGCCTGTACCTGTTCACCAGCAGCGGCTTGAAGGATGCGGCGCAGGGCTTCGAGCTGGCGCGTGTGGGCCGCGCCCTGGACAGCGTGGGGGCGATTGCCAAGAAGGAGAGCGGTAAATACCAGTACCGCAGGAGCCTTCCAGACGGCAGCAATCCCGGCCTGTACTGGATCAACCCAGCCCGGCTGGACGGCGCGAGCTGATCGCGCTTGCTGTTTCGATAGGGAACACGGGGAGCAGAGGGAACAGCCTAGAGCCACGCGGCTTCCGGCTGTTCCCTGGCTGAAAACGGCCTAGGGAACACAGGGAACAGGCTTCGACCGCTGTTCCCTGTGTTCCCTACCGGGAAATGGCGCAGGGAACAGCTACAACCCGCGCCGTTACTGGCTTTTCCCTGTGATCCCTATGTTCCCTGCGCAAAACGTCAAAGGACGAACACGCATCATGGGCAACCTATTCGATCTGATCGCCGGCCTGAACAAGCCAGCAGCCGAGCGGCCAGCCCTGCACCTGGTGGAGATCCCCACCCCGGAGGCAGCCGCAGACGCACCACCAGCGCCAGCAGCAGAGGCCGCCAGCGAGCCGCAGCACTTCATCCGCACCGCCGCCACGGCTTCACCGGCCTGGCTGGCAGTGCGCGACCAGTTCCACAGCCACATCTTCGGCGATTGCCCTTGCTGCCATCCGCCGACAGGCCGCTACTGCCCGACCGGCGCCGAGCTGCGCGCCACCTACGACACTACCCCTATGGAGCTGACACCATGACAACGGACACCATCCGCAGCCCGGAAGCCATCGCCACCCTGGAGCGCATCGGCAGCAAGCCGGGCACTAGCCACCGCGACCTGCTGACCATCACCCGGCGCATCGTTCGCCACTTCTGGGCGCAGCGTCGCATCATCCGCTCGGAGCGCCAGTCCCTATCCCGGCAGGCTAACAAGCTGCGCCAGTCCGGCCCGTTCAGCCAGCGGCGAGCCGATGCCCTGGAGCAGCTGGCGAACGACCACCGCGCGGACGAGCTGGAGAACGTGCTGGATGTGCTGGAGGACTACGGGCGTGTGTTGGTGCTCGACCGCGAAGGCTACGCCAAGGCGCTGGGCTTCGAGATGTTGGCCGACCTGCTGAACATCAATCGCGTGGACCGTGAGCGTGCACGCCGGGGCGGATGGTTCCGCCTGGTCGATCTGGTCGCCATCGAGGGACTGGAGAACAGCGCCGAGCAGTGTGGCGACGGCCGGGAGTTCCACAGCCCGCTCCAGCTGGCGTGCGTGCTGGCGCTGTGGGTCATGCGTACCCGCCTACCAGACCAGTTGCCCGAGCCGCGCACGGTTGACCGCGCTCGCAAGGGCCCCGTCCTGATTGTTCACGATGCCAGTGGTTCACGTCTGGTGGAGCGGTAGTCGGGGCGACATCCATGAAGCCAGTTGCAGCAGGCGCAAGCCCGATGACGTTCGATGACGGATGACACCGCTGCAACATGAGCCTGGCTCAAGTTCGACAGTCGCAGGTTCGCAAGCAGGTTCGCAAGCAGGTTCGCACGCAAACCTTGCTCAGCGCGGCGGTACGCAGTCTGGTACGCACGTTGGTACGCACGCATTTGCGTATTTTTCTTGCGTACCAGAGCAACGCAGTCACCGGCAACATGATCAAAAGATTGAAGTCTGGCTGGGCCTCGAACGCAATGAGCAGCCTTTTGCGGGTCACCAGCTTGGCCTCCTCACGCAGACGCGGGCGCGGGCGCGGCCGCGGGCGCAGGGAGTCTTCGCGCAGGCTTGCCCACTGACTGCGGTTACCGCTGAGCACTGCGTCATAGTGATCTGCAATTGCAGGCTGCGGTAGGTCGCCAGTACCAGGCGACGCCCCGAGCACATGCCCCCTCATTACGCCCACCTCAACAGCGGCAGGCCCTCCTTCCGAAGGGCCTGCCGGTCAGTGGTTACGACTTCTTCTTCGGCGGGTAGTTACCACGGCCACCGCCCGAGGGATTTCCGGTCGTGCTCGGCAGGTTCGGCACCTTCGGGCGCGGGGCGGGCTGCGGGGGCTTCGGCGGGTTCTGGCTGTTCTTGCTCATGATGGTTGTGCTCCAGTGTCGTTGCGATCTGTGGAAGGCAGGTGCCAGGTATTACTTGCACGCGCCCGGTACACGGCAGGCGCAGCTGGTCGGCGCATGGCAGGCATGATCGTCGCCACAGCGCATCGCCTGCTCCTCGGTGCCGCCGCCCGGATAGGCGCCGAAGTGCTTCTCGTACAGCGCCACGGTGTGGGCGAAGCTGGCCTTCAGGTTCTGGTAATCGTCCTCGCCGTAGATGCCGAAGTACGGGTAGTGGTCGATGAAGCGGCCGAACACCTGGTGGCAGTCCTCGCGATAGGCGCGGGTGTCGAGGATGTGCGCGTGCCAGATCTCGTCGATCTGCTTGCTCGGCACCAGCGCCACCGCCGGGTACAGGCACTTGAGGGTCAGGAAGCGGCGGTACTCGAGCTCCGCGCGATCCCAGTCTTCGGCGCTCATCTGCGCCTCGGACGATGCGGTGTACTTGTGCTTGAGGCGCTGGAAGTCCAGCTGGCTGACCTGCATTTCCAGGCCGTCGGCGCTCAGCAATGGCTGTTTCAGGGCTACGAGGGTGGTCATGGGTGTTTCTCCGGTTAAGTGAAGGAATCAGGGCTTGATGGCCCGTCTTCGCTTCAGTTCACGCTCGAAACACTGGCGGCTGACCAGGCTATGCGGAACGTAGCCGCGTTCGCCGAACACGTAGAGCAGGCGCCAGTCGCAGCCCAGCTTGAAGCGCACCAACCCACTGCGGCAGCGCACGCGCTTGCCACCGAGAGCGGTGAAGGGGATGCCGGACTGGAGGGCCTGATCGATCTCGATGGCCTTGCCCTGATGACAGGGACCGACCTGATGGGGACAGGTCGCGAGGATGTGCTGGATGGTGGTCATGACGTGCTCCTGTGTGATGACGGAGCCAGTGTTTATCTGTGGATTCCACAACCAAGACCGTTCATCGCCAGGCGTCGAGCAGGTCGTCGAAGTCCTTCGCCTCCTGGTAGGCGTCCAGGATCAGTTGCCGATACTGCCGCAACAGCGGGTTATCCGTTTGCAGGCCAATTGCCGCTGCATAGGCCTGCTCCAGCTCGCCATTGAAGTAATGCACCATCATGCTGTCGCCCATCGACAGCGCCGCCGTCTGGGTGGCCAGGGCCTTGAGCAGGTTGCCGCCGTAGTCGCCGAGACCCATCTGCGGCAGCGCGTTTTCGAAAGGGTTGGGCAGGCGCTCCTGCTTGAGATCGGCCGCCGAGTCGAGCAGGTCGAGGAAGCGCAGCAGCTCCCGACTGATCAGCCCCAGGCTCGCAACGGACTGCCTCTCCAGCAGCAGGCTCCTGGCCCACTCGGCATGCTGGCGGCGCTCTTTCGGTTGGCTGAAGATCCTGATCACCACCTTGGGTTCACCGAACACGCCATGCAGCAGGATGGCGTTGTTCAGGCCGATCAGTTCGCTGCGCGGCAGTGTCCAGCGGTTGCGCCCGCTGGCACTGGCAATGCTCTCCTCTTCCAGTTTGAGCTGCTTGGCCTGGCTCATCGCCTTGACCAGCGTGTTCACCGCATTGCGCAGAACCGGGTGCCTGGCCAGCGGAATGCCGAACAAGCGATCCACCGCCTGAGGCAGGGTCAGGCCCTGCTCAATAGCCACAGGCTTTCGCCAGCAGGTCGTCGACATCCAGCTCCTCGAGCTGTGCAGGTGAGTGGCGTGCGATGATCTCGGCCTGGTCGCGCCAGTCGCTTCTCCTGCATTGGTAATGGCGCCGATACTCGTCGAGTACCCCACGGCAATAGCCCGCGCGCATGGCCTCGGAGAGCGCAGTGGTCTGCGCGGCGGCAAAGCGCAGCTGGTCGCGCTTCACGTAGATATCCACCAGCTCGGCGCAACTCTCGACCAGCCGGGACGGATCGGTGCTGGCCTGGCTGGCGTGCATCGGCAGACTGGCCAGCGCCAGCGCCAGCGCCAGCAGGGGGGCGAAGGGTTTCACAGACTGACCTCCTTGTCCGGATTCGAAGAAAGGCTGGGCTCCCGGCGAACGCTGGCCGCCTCGGGGATGGCATCCGCGGCTTTGCGCGGGCGCGTCGGCGCGCCCAGGTAAACCGCCAACAGCACGAAGGCAAGCAGCGAGAGAACACTCTCCTTGTTCTCGTAGCTCAATTCATTGGAAAGCGTTGCCTGTGCTTCCAGTGAAGCGACCAGTCCGAAGACAGCAAGCCCTACGACGAGCACGATGCCCTGCGCGCCCAGCCAGCGCGCCAGCCCCCGCCAGAACCCGTAACCGAAGCGCCGCGAGTAATGGACATGCCGCCAGGTCAGGGCCAGCAGCAGAAGCATGAAGCCCCATTCGTGCAGGGAGATATCGGCCAGGCCCTCGCCGTACTCGAAGATAAGGCCGAAGCAACCAGCGAGGCCGGTCAGGCCCAGCAACCAGAGTGCGAGGTGCTTCAGCCCGCCGAGCAGACCGCAGACCCCGCGTGCCAGGCCGGTATCGGCCTGGCCAAGCAGGGAGGGTTTCGGGGTTTCCATCATGGGGTTACGTCCTTGTAGAAAGAGATGAAGATCAGGCCACCGCCTGCTCGACCAGCACCCCGGCCAACCGCTCGTGGAGCTGGCGGGCGGCGGTCAGGTGGCTCTTGAGCTGGTCGCAGAGGGACATCAACTGGTCGAGCTTGGCGACGATGCGGTGTTGTTCGGGGAGGGGGGGCAGAGCAAAGGGCATGCTTGCGACTTGGTTCGTAGAGATGTGCGGAACCCCATTGCTCCGACCAGGATCAATGGACTCGACGAAAAAGCGTGAATTTAGCCAAGCCGATAGATAACCAACGCTTACAGCACCCGCATACGGGGCTATTTTTGCAACCCGTTGTAGCAGTAAACAGGGAAGATCACTGCTGCTTATGACTGCATACTTCAAGCCTGTCGAAATGATCGGACGATCCAGTGTCAGGACGACATCATTCTCGGCCAACAGAAACCCTTGAAACTCGGCTGCCTGTTCTTCCGAAATGCATGCGGTATCTTTCCAATTGGCTGCACCATGCGAAACATTCACGTTGCGTAGCAAGCGGATGCCCTCTGGCTTAAACCACTCGCTTTTGAAGGCGTACCCATTCAGAAAATTGAAAACCTCCGTCTTTCTTACCCATTGCCAACCCTGCGGTAACTCGAACAGCTTTTCCCCCTCACCAACCTCCGCCAGCGGCTTCTGCTTCCTGAGCTTGCCCTCCGCCACCAGCCGCGCCTTTTCCTCGGCAATCCGCTTGAGCAGCTCGCTGGCCGGCTCGTCGCTCGGATCCTGCGGCACCAGCTTGCCCATCACCGCCAGTTGCAGCAGGGTCTGCTTGAGGGCGTCGATGCTGGATTCGCTGGTGAACAGGCTGTGGAAGTGCTCGGCGAGGCGCTGCCAGCTGGCGGCAAAGTCGTCGGCATCGCTGGCCTGGGTCAGGCTGTCGAGCAGCGCCTGTACCAGCCGGGCATGGGCGCTATCGGCGTCGGCCTGCCGGGCTTCCAGACGGTCACACAGGGCCATCAGCTCGTCGACCTTGGCGACGATACGGTGTTGTTCGGCGAGTGGAGGAAGAACTAGGGTAAGTGCCTCAAGCTTTCCTTTAGTCACATGCTGTAAACCCACACCACCGTGCGCCTTTGAAATGAGTTCATCGAGGCGTGTGTTGATCGAAATCTGCAAAAAATCTTCAAAAAAGGCCTTACCCTTTTGCACACAAGAGAAAATGTGCTGATTGAGTGCCGCCTTTCCTCTGCGCCATATGAAGGCACCAAACGATGTTCCCGGCGTCCCGGACCAACTGATCAAGAAGGTGCCGTCATTGATGAGGTGCCGAGCATCAACATCATCCTCATTGCAGTAGTTGAATGGCGCATCTTCTCTATTCAGATTCTGGATACGAACAATCGGCAAACCCGACGCCTTCCACTCAGCGGGCTTGAATGCTCGGCCGTTGATCATTTCCAGCGAATCACCAAGGCGTACCCACTCCCACCCTTCCGGCAACTCGAACGGCTTTTCCTCCTCGCCAATCTCCGCCAGCGGTTTCTGCTTCCTGATCTTCCCCTCAGCCACAAGCCGCGCCTTTTCTTCGGCGATGCGCTTGAGCAGCTCGCTGGCCGGCTCGTCGCTGGGATCCTGCGGCACCAGCTTGCCGCGCACGGCCAGTTCGAGAATCAGCTCGCGCAGCTTCTGGATGCCGTTAGGCGCGCCGGCCAGCAGCGGCAGGTTGTCGGTCAGCAGCGCGGTCATGCCTTGCTCTCCAGCGCATCGGCCAGCACCGCCTTGAGCTGCTCGCGCAGCTCGGCGATCTCGCCCTGCAACGTGGCGTAGTCGCGCAGCAGCTCGTCCGGATCGTGGCTAGCAGTTTCGGCACGGTGCGGATTCTTGTGGTCGAGGTTGTAGATCGGCCAGTACAACTGGTCGCCTCTGCTCTGTGCGGCTCGTGCTTGCTGACGCAGGGCAAGCGCCTGTTCACGCAGCTTGGCCATCTGCTGCTCGACATGTTTGCGCTGAGTTTGGTCAGTGACGCCCGTCAGGGAGCCTCGCAAGCTTCGGCTTTGGCTCTCGAGGCTGCCCGCATCGGCATTCAACTGATCGGCCTGTTCCCAGTGCGGTTTGGCCGCCTGTTCAGCCTCCTGCCGGCAACTAGCAAAGTCGAATTTCCACGCGAACTCGTTCTCCTCGCGGCTGGCGAAGCCATCGGCCTCGCTGCCCCACCAGGCCTGTTCGGCGGCGAACTCCTCGACACGCATCGGGCGGGTCTTGCTGTAGTTCTTGTAGCCGGCCGGGTACGGGTGCTCGTAGAACCACACGTGCCGGGTCGGCGTGCCCTTGGTGAAGAACAGCAGGTTGGTCTTGATCCCGGTGTAGGGGTTGAACACACCGTTGGGCAGGCGAACGATGGTGTGCAGGTTGCACTCGGTGAGCAGCTTTTCCTTGATCCGCGACTTGATGCCCTCGCCGAACAGGAAGCCGTCCGGCAGCACCACGGCGGCGCGGCCGCCGTCCTTGAGCAGATGCATGATCAGCACCAGGAACAGGTCGGCGGTTTCGCGAGTTTGGAAGGTGGCCGGGAAGTTGGCCTCGATGCCGTCCTCCTCCATGCCGCCGAACGGCGGGTTGGCGACGATGCAGTCGACCCGCTCCTTCGGCCCCCAACTGGTCAGCGGACGGGCCAGGGTGTTGTCGTGGCGGATCTGGCTGGGCACCTCGATGCCGTGGAGGATCATGTTGGTGGTGGCCAAGAGGTGCGGCAGCGGTTTCTTCTCCACGCCGAAGATGCTGGCCTGCAGGGCGCGCTCGTCCTCGGCGGTCTTCACGTAGTGCTGGCGCTTGTGCTCGATGGTGCAGGTGAGGAAGCCGCCGGTGCCGCAGGCCGGATCCATCACCTTGTCGTCGAGCTTGGGGTCGACCATGCGCACCATGAATTCGGTGACCGGGCGCGGGGTGTAGAACTCGCCGGCGTTGCCGGCGTTCTGCAGGTCGCGCAGCAGCTGCTCGTACATGTCGCCGAAGGCGTGGCGCTCCTGGGCCCTGTTGAAGTCGACGCCCTCCTGGATCTTGTTGATCACCTGGCGGATCAGCTGGCCGGACTTCATGTAGTTGTAGGCGTCTTCGAACACGCCGCGTACCACGAAGGCGGCCGGCGTCTGGCTGTACTGGTCGAGGGTCTGCAGGGTCGGGAACAGGCGGCTGTCGATGAACTCCTTCAGCGCGTCGCCGGTGATGCCCTCCGGATCCGCCGCCCAGTTGCGCCAGCGGTAGCTCTCCGGGATCGGCGAGCGGTAGTCGTCGTCGAGCAGCTCCCATTCCATCTCACGGTCGTCGAAGATCTTCAGGAACAGCATCCACACCAGCTGGCCGATGCGCTGCGCATCGCCGTCGACGCCGACGTCCTTGCGCATGATGTCCTGGATGGATTTGATGGTGGAGCTGATGGACATGGGGTTTCCTTGGGTAACGCTCGAGCCGCGCGGGCGGCTCTTGGACAATGAGTGTTTTTCTGCCAGAATCCTTGGCAAATGGACTGGGAGTGCCCGGTCGGCGTCATGGCCTCGGTGAGTTCACCGGGGCCTTTCGCTTTTCTAGGGGAAGCATTTGAGTCCCCAGCCCTTCTTCTCCGCGCCGCCGTAGAGTTTGCAGCGCAGGACGTCATAGGCCCGGTTGGGCTGCTCCGGACGCAGGATCGACATGCCGATGGGCCGTGCCACCATGTCGGCCAGCTGCAGGCCGGCGGAATTGGTCTTCTTGTCGGCGAAGCGGATAGCCAGCGGCAGCGGCCGGTTGAACCAGTTGGCGCCGTCGCAGATGCGTCGAAACTCCAGCTCCAGCTCGTCATCTTCCTTGCGCCCGCGGCGCTCCACCACGATGTGGGTAACGCGCTCGCCCTGCCCCTGGGCCTGCAGGTAGCGATAGACCCGCTCCAGGCCAAAGGCCAGCGCCAGATGGTAGGGGTTGCTCGGCGTCTGATAGCGCTGCAGCAGCTTCTGTTTCTCGATCACACAGGCCACCAGCGAGAACTCCGCCTGTTCGATGACCGTGGTCAGTTGCTCGAGGAAGGCCATCTTCTCCTGACGATTGCGGAAGCAGGCAAAATCGCCGGTCTCCTTGCGGATCTCATGCTCATGCAGGATCACCAGGTCATGGCCGAACTGGCGGAACTTGAGCTTCTGCACGGCGGGCACGACCTGCTCGGCATAGCTGTGCTTGGCAAAGATGCAGAAGGCCAGAACAAACAGCGGATAGTTGGGGTCGAGCGTGGCAAGGCCATGATCGCCGCTCTCGTCGACGTAGACGATGTAGTCGCTGAACTCCATCAGGCGGCTCCGTTGCGGCTGTAGAGGGCAGCCTCCAGCTCGTGCACGGCACGGGTGTAGCCGGCCTTGCCACCGAACGCCTTGACCAGCTCGATGGGCGCGCCGATCTGGCTGAACGGGTCGAGCTGGAGGATCTTGATGTCCTCGATGTGTTCGATGCCGGTGTCGGCGTACTTGTCGAGCAGTGCCTCGAGCACCTGGCGGGCCGCGCCCTGGTACTTGCCGAAGTAGTTGCGCTTCTTCACCTGCTCGGCGCGCTCACGACGTGACAGCGGCGGCTGGTCGAAGGCGACGTGGCAGATCAGGTCGAAGGGATCGAGCGGCTTGGCCAGCTTGGCTTCGACTTCCTCGCTCAGCGCTTCCCAGAGCACGCCCTGGGCGGCCAGTTCGTCGATGATCGCCTTCTTCTGCTCGGCATCGCTCCAGCGGCGCAGGAAATCGTCCAGCGAGGCGAATTGCTTCTTCACACAGCTGCGGGTGTAGTCGCGCAGGGACTCGGTGATCAGCTTGCCGTCCGGGCCGTAGTACTGCACGCGCTCGGCGATCACCGAGATCGGCACGTTGTCGATCACGTACTTGATGCGCTTCTGGCCGTCGCCCTCGCCCAGCGCGCCGAACTCGTCGCCATCAGCCTGCCCCGTGTCGCCGGCGACGATGCCATCGCCTTCCATGCCATCGTCGGGCGGCACCGGGGAGTCGTCGCCCTGCGGCGCGTAGATCTGCACCGGATCGCCGTCGAAGGCCGGGTCGGCGAACAGCTCGGTGGCCTTCTTGAAGTCCATGATGGTGAACCAGTACTTGCCGTAGTCCTCGTTGATCCGCGTGCCGCGACCGATGATCTGCTTGAACTCGGTCATCGAGCGGATGTGCTGGTCGAGGACGATCAGCTTGCAGGTCTGCGCATCGACGCCGGTGGTCATCAGCTTGCTGGTGGTGGCGATGACCGGGTAGCGCTCTTCCGGGTTGATGAAGTTGTCCAGCTCGGCCTTGCCTTCCTGGTCGTCGCCGGTGATGCGCATGACGTACTTGCGGTTCTCGGCCACCCGCTCGGGGTTGAGGTTGACCAGCGCCTGGCGCATGCGCTCGGCATGGTTGATGTCGTCACAGAAGATGATGGTCTTCTGGAACGGATCGGTGGCCTTGAGGAACTCTGTGACCTTTTCGGCGACCTTCTGGGTACGCGCCTCGATGACCAGCTGGCGGTCCATGTCCTTGAGGTTGTAGATGCGGTCCTCGATCAGCTCGCCGTTCTTGTCGCGCATGCCCTTGGGCGGGCGCCAGCCGAGCAGGTCCTTGTCGAAATCGATGCGCACCACCTTGTAGGGCGCGAGGAAGCCGTCGTCGATGCCCTGCTTGAGGGTGTAGCTGTACACCGGCTCGCCGAAGTAGTGGATGCTGGAAACCTCGCGGGTTTCCTTGGGCGTGGCGGTCAGGCCGACGTGGGTGGCGCTGGAGAAGTAGTCGAGGATCTCGCGCCAGGCGGAGTCTTCGGCGGCGCTGCCGCGGTGGCATTCGTCGATCACCACCAGGTCGAAGAAGTCCGGCGAGAACTGCTTGTAGACGTTCTTCTCCTCCTCGCTGCCGGTGACCGCCTGGTACAGCGACAGGTAGATCTCGTAGGAGGTATCGATCTGCCGCTTGGCGATCTTGGTCATCGCCTGGCCGAACGGCTTGAAGTCGTTGCTGCGGGTCTGGTCGACCAGGATGTTGCGGTCGGCGAGGAAGAGGATGCGTTTCTTCTGCTTCGACTTCCACAACCGCCAGATGATCTGGAAGGCGGTGTAGGTCTTGCCCGTGCCGGTAGCCATCACCAGCAGGATGCGATCCTGCCCGCGCGCCACCGCCTCGACGGTGCGGTTGATGGCGTTGGTCTGGTAGTAGCGCGGCGCGCGACCGGAGCCGTCGTCGTAGTACGGCGCCTCGACCTTCTGGCGCAGCGTGTCGTCCAGGCCCTTCCACTGACAGTAGCGCTGCCACAGTTCGTCCGGGCTGGGGAACTGCGCCAGGCTCAGCTCGGTTTCGGTCAGCGCGCCGGTGCCGGTGCGGTCGTGGAACAGGAAGCCGTCGCCGTTGCTGGAGAATACGAAGGGCACGTCCAGGGTATCGGCATAGCCCAGCGCCTGCTGCATGCCGGCGCCGAGCGCGTGCTTGTTGTCCTTGGCCTCGATGACCGCGATGGGGACGTTGGGCTGGTGGTAGAGCACATAGTCGGCGCGCTTGGCCTCACCGCGGCTGTGCAGCTTGCCACGGACGATGATGCGGCCCTTGGTGAAGCTGACTTCCTCACGCACCTGCTTGTGGATGTCCCAGCCGGCCTGCTCGATGGCCGGCGTGATGAACTTGGTGCAGATGTCCCGTTCGGTGAGCGATTTCTTGTCCATAAGCCCTGAATCCTTGCCTGCCGGCTGCCGTCCACATGGCGACGGAGCCGTTCAATTGCGGCAAATGTACCGTTTTTCTGTCGACTGGGGGCATTCTGCCACGTTGCCAAGCGATGCGGGCGGGACCTGGGAGTCGATTGCGGGCGACTGGGTAGGACCAGCAAGCACTCACGCAATGCCAGAATGGGGGAACAAGTGGGGGAACAGAACACCCCAGAAACAACAAAGCCCCGAATTACGGGGCTTTGCGCTGTATAGATGGCGGAAGCGTAGAGATTCGAACTCTAGGACAGTTGCCCGTCGGCGGTTTTCAAGACCGCTGCCTTAAACCACTCGGCCACGCTTCCACAACGGGCGGGAATACTACCCGATAGAAACAGACTGTCAAACTCTGTTTGTTGGTCTGGCGCGCGGCTTTGCTATGCTTCTGGCCATCCATGCAATAGACATGATCCTCAAGGAGAAACGAGCCCATGCGCGAACATCCCTATGCCCTGCAGAACACGCAGGTTGCCGAGCAGGAGACCAGCAAGGTCCTGCGCAACACCTACGCCCTGCTGGCGATGACCCTCGGCTTCAGCGGTCTGGTGGCTTTCGCGGCGCAGCAGGCCGGCGTGCCGCACCCGGGCTTCATCATCACCCTGGTCGGGTTCTACGGCCTGTTCTTCCTGACCACCAAACTGCGTGATTCCGGCTGGGGTCTGCTCAGCACCTTCGCGCTGACCGGCTTCATGGGCTACACCCTCGGCCCGATCCTCAACCGCTATCTGGGCATGAGCAACGGTGCCGACCTGATCGTCAGCGCCTTCGCCATGACCGCCATCGTGTTCGGCGGCCTGTCGGCCTACGTGCTGACCACGCGCAAGAACATGAGCTTCCTGTCGGGCTTCATCACCGTCGGCTTCTTCGTCCTGCTCGGCGCCGTGCTGGCCGCCTGGCTGTTCGAGATCAGCGGCCTGCAGCTGGCGATCAGCGCCGGCTTCGTGCTGTTCTCCTCGGCGGCGATCCTCTGGCAGACCAGCGAGATCATCCACGGCGGCGAACGCAACTACATCATGGCGACCATCAGCCTGTACGTGTCGATCTACAACCTGTTCCTCAGCCTGCTGCAGATCCTCGGCATCATGGGCCGCGACGACTGATCTCGGTCCGCACTGCCCCCGGAGCCCGCCACTTTGGCGGGCTCTTTCGTTTGCGCTTATCATAGGCGCCATTCTGGCCAGGCTCCTCGAGATGAAATTCGCCATTGCCCTGTTCGCTCCGCCCCATGCGCCCTCCAGCCGTCGTGCCCTGCGTTTCGCCGAGGCGGCGCTGGCTGGCGGCCACCAGATCGTGCGGCTGTTCTTCTACCAGGACAGCGTGCATGTCGCCTCCTCCCTGCCGGTCAGCGCGCAGGACGAGCTGGACCTGCCGGCGGTGTGGCGCGCCTTCGTGACCGAGCACAATCTGGATGCCGTGGTGTGCATCGCCGCCGCCCTGCGTCGTGGTGTACTGAACGACGAGGAAGCCCAGCGCTACGGCCGCGTCAGTCACAACCTGGGGGCGTCCTGGGAGCTGTCGGGCCTCGGCCAGTTGCACGAGGCGGCCCAGGACGCCGACCGCCTGATCTGCTTCGGAGGCGACTGAGATGGCCAAATCCCTGCTGCTGATCTGCCGGCGCTCGCCATGGAGCGGCCCCAGCGCCCGCGAGGCGCTGGACATCGCCCTGGCCGGCGGCGCCTTCGACCTGCCGATCAGCCTGCTGTTTCTCGATGACGGCGTGTTCCAATTGCAGTCCGGCCAGCAGCCGGTCGCCATCCAGCAGAAGGACCTGACCGCCAACCTGCAGGCCCTGCCGCTGTTCGGCGTCGAGGCGCTGTACGTCGCCGCCAGCGATCTTCAGCGTCGTGGGCTGACCGCCAGGCAGCTCTCCCTGCCGGTCACCGAACTGCCTGACGCGGAACTGCCCGCCCTGCTCAACCACCACGATTTGGTGATCACCCTCTGATGGCCACCCTGCATCTGCTTTCCCGCTCGCCGTTCGCCGACACCAGCGGCGCCAGTTGCCTGCGCCTGCTCGGTGCTGGCGATGGCCTGCTGCTCACCGGTGATGCCGTGTACGCTCTGCACTCCGGCTCGCGCCCGCTCGAGGTGCTCAGCCAGCTGCCCGGCGACCGCCCGGTCTTCGCCCTGGCCGAGGATCTCGAGGCCCGCAGCCTGACCGCGCCGGACTTCGTGCATGTCGTCAACTATGCCGGCTTCGTCGAACTCACCTTGCGCTTCGAGCGGACCAACAGCTGGCTATGAGCACGCTCAACGTGAAGGGCAAGACCATCGCCCTCGACAAGGATGGCTACCTGCTTGAACTCGACGACTGGAGCCCGGCGGTGGCCGAGGCGCTGGCAGCCCGCGAGCAGATGGTGCTCAGCGATGCGCACTGGGAAATTCTCGAACTGCTGCGGCGCTTTTACGCCGAGTTCCAGCTGTCGCCGGCCACCCGCCCGCTGATCCGCTATGCCGCCCAGCAACTCGGCGCGGAGAAAGGCAACAGCCTGCACCTGAACAAACTGTTCCACGGCACCCCCGCCAAACTGGCCGCCAAGCTGGCCGGACTGCCCAAACCGACCAATTGCATATGACCCCGACCCTGGTGACCCCCGCAGAACACCCCTTCGCCCAGTTCGTGCGCATCCTCGGTAAGGGCAAGCGCGGCGCGCGCAACCTGACCCGCGAGGAGGCCCGCGAGGCCATGGGCATGCTGCTCGACGGCAAGGCCGAGGAAGTGCAGCTCGGTGCCTTCCTCATGCTGCTGCGCCACAAGGAGGAAAGCGCCGAGGAGCTGGCCGGTTTCACCGAGGCGGTGCGCGAGCGTCTCAATGTGCCGCCGACCCTGCTGGATCTCGACTGGCCGACCTACGCCGGCAAGAAGCGCCACCTGCCCTGGTATCTGCTGGCCGCCAAGGCCCTCGCCGCCAGCGGCGTGCGTATCCTCCTCCATGGCGGCGGCGCGCACACCGCCGGGCGCCTGTACAGCGAGCAGTTGCTCGATCTGCTGGAGATCCCCTGCTGCGCCAACTGGAATGAAGTGGTGCACGCCCTCGACGACCGGCACCTGGCCTACATTCCGCTGGGCGCCTGGATGCCGCGCCTGCAGCACATGATCGACCTGCGCAACACCCTCGGCCTGCGCTCGCCGATCCACTCGCTGGCCCGCGTGCTCAACCCGCTGGGGGCGCGCTGCGTGCTGCAGAGCATCTTCCACCCCGGCTACCAGGCGACCCATCGCGACGCCAGCGTGCTGCTCGGCGACCACTCCATCGTGATCAAGGGCGATGGCGGCGAGATCGAGGTCAATCCCGACGCCGACACCCACCTGTTCGGCGCCACCGCCGGCCAGTCGTGGGACGAGGAATGGCCGGCGCTCTCCGCGCAGCGCCATGTCAAGCCGGCCAGCCTCGACCCGGCGCATCTGGCCGCCTTCTGGCGCGGCGAGGCCGAAGACGCCTACGGCCGGCTGGCCGTGCTGGCGACCATGGCCCTGGCCCTGCGTGGCCTGGGTCTCGAGCGCGAGGCCGCCTTCGCCCGTGCCGGCGTGTTGTGGGAGCAACGACTGGGTTGAGCCGTCAGGGCTGGCTGCCGATCGGGAGCCAGCCGACGGCTTGCCGGTCTGATCCTTCATGACCCTGTCCATCCATTCCCTGCGTGTCCAGGACTGGCGCCAGGCCTTCAGGCCCGGCGACTTCAGCCGTGGCCGCGACTACGCCCTGGACAACCGCGCGCAGGTCGAAGGCCTCGACAAGGGCCTGCTGCTCGCCGAGTGCCGCGGCTCGGGCCGCCAGCGCTACCGCCAGCGCATCCGCCTGATCGACCGCGGCGCCCACTGGGACGTCGACGGCCGCTGCAGCTGTCCGGTCAGCTACAACTGCAAGCATGTGGTCGCCGCCCTGCTGACCGTGGAGCGCCTGCAGCTGCAGGGCTGGACCCTGCCGGACAGCGAGCTGCCGCCGGAAATCGTCGAGCTGCCCGTCGAGGCGCCGCAGCCGCGGCTGATCCTCGGCAGCCACGTGCGCGTGCACTACGACGCGCGCAAGGGGCGGATGATCGAGCAGACCCAGCACCGCGCCGCGCTGGCCTTCGACTACCAGGGACACCTGACCTTCGGGCGGGTTGCGCAGAAGGAATGGCTTGTCAGGCTCGACGCCCGGCGTCAGTTGCGCATCGTCCGCCAGCTCGAGGCCGAGGCGGCGCTGCGCCGCCAGCTCAGCGAACTGGGCTTCAGCATCGCCCTGCGCCGCAGCGAGGCGTTGCCGGAGAGCGCCGGCGAGCCGTTCGAGCTGCCCGATGATGCCGCCTGGCTGCATTTCGTCCGCGAACAGCTGCCGCAACTGCGCGAGCGCGGCTGGCAGATCCGCCTGCATCCCGACTTCCAGTTCAACCTGGCCACCCTCGGCCAGTGGCAGGTGGCCATCGAGGAGTCCGCCGAGGGCGACTGGTTCGACCTGGAGCTGGGCATCGAGGTGGACGGCGAAAAGGTCAGCCTGCTGCCGATCCTCCTGCATGCCATCCGCCACTCGCCCTGGCTGCTCACCGGCGAGGCGCTGGCCCAGCGCGGCGACGACGAGGAACTGCTGGTGCCGCTGCCGCGCAGCCACGGCGTCGGCCGCCGCGTGGCCCTGCCGTTCGGCCGCCTGCGCCCGCTGCTGAGCAGCCTCGGCGAGCTGTATTTCCGCGAAGACGACAGCCAGGGCGAGCGCCTGCGCCTAGGCAAGGCCGATGCCGCGCGCCTGGCCGAGCTGGACAAGCTGCCGGCCCTGCACTGGCAGGGTGGCGAGCGCCTGCGCGAGTTCGCCCGGCGCCTGCAGCAGCTGCCGCAACAGCCGGTGCAGCCGCCGCTCGGCCTGCGCGCCGAACTGCGCGACTACCAGGTACAGGGCCTGAGCTGGATGCAGGCGCTGCGCGAGCTGCAGGTCGGCGGCATCCTCGCCGACGACATGGGCCTGGGCAAGACCCTGCAGACCCTGGCGCACATCCTCGCCGAGAAGGACGCCGGGCGCCTGACCCGTCCGGCGCTGATCGTCATGCCCACCAGCCTGATCCCCAACTGGCAGGACGAGGCCGAGCGCTTCGCCCCGCAGCTGCGCGTGCTGGCCCTGCATGGCGCCAAGCGCAAGGCGCTGTTCGCGCAGATCGGCGAGCACGATCTGGTCCTCACCACCTACGCCCTGCTGCCGCGCGACCTCAAGCAGCTCAACGGCCAGCGCTGGCACCTGCTGATCCTCGACGAGGCGCAGAACATCAAGAACCCGCGCAGCAAGGCGGCCAGCGCCGCCGGCCAGCTCGCCGCCGACCAGCGCCTGTGCCTGACCGGCACGCCGCTGGAGAATCACCTCGGCGAGCTGTGGTCGCTGTTCAACTTCCTGATGCCCGGCTGGCTCGGCGAGAGCAAGGCCTTCACCAAGACCTATCGCACGCCGATCGAGAAGCACGCCGACGCCCAGCGTCTGGCGCACCTGGTCGCGCGGGTCAAACCCTTCCTGCTGCGTCGCACCAAGGAGCAGGTGGCCCGCGAGCTGCCTCCCAAGACCGAGATCACCCAGCGCATCGAGCTGACCGACGTGCAGCGCGATCGCTACGAGACCCTGCGCCTGGCGATGGACCAGAAGGTGCGCGGAGAAATCCAGCGCTTAGGGCTGGCCCGCAGCCAGATCGTCATCCTCGAGGCGCTGCTGCGCCTGCGCCAGGCCTGCTGCGACCTGCGCCTGCTCGGCGAGGACGAGGCCGCCGGCCATGCCAGCGCCGACTCCGGCAAGCTCAGCGCCCTGCTGGAGATGCTCGAGGAGCTGACCAGCGAGGGCCGTCGCGTGCTGCTGTTCTCCCAGTTCACCAGCATGCTCGGCCTGATCGAGCACGAACTGAAGGTGCGCAAGATCGCCTACGTCAAGCTCACCGGCGCCACCCAGGATCGCCGCGCGCCGGTGCAGGCGTTCCAGGCCGGCCGGGTGCCGGTGTTCCTGATCAGCCTCAAGGCCGGCGGCGCCGGCCTCAACCTGACCGCCGCCGACACCGTGATCCACTTCGACCCCTGGTGGAACCCGGCCGCCGAGGCCCAGGCCAGCGACCGTGCCTACCGCATCGGCCAGGACAAGCCTGTGTTCGTCTACAAGCTGATCGCCCGCGGCAGCGTCGAGGAGAAGATCCAGCAGCTGCAGCAGAGCAAGGCCAGCCTGGCGCGCAGCGTGCTGGAAGGCGGTGGCCAGGGCGACTGGACGCTGAGCGAGGCCGACCTCGACGCCCTGTTCGCGCCGCTCAACTGACCCGTGCGCTTCTCCGACGCCCGCGCCGCTCCGCCGCAGACCCTCGCCTGCGAGCTGCGCGACTACCCCGAGTGGCACCGCGGGCGGGCGCGCTACGCCGTATGGACTGTCCCGGTTGAGTGCCCGCGCGTCCTCGCCCGCCTCGAGCGCGCGCGTGCGCAGCTCGGAGACTGGCTGCACGGAGACTATCTGCGCCAGGCGCATATCACCCTGTTCGTCTGCGGCTTTCCCAGCCAGCAGGCGCAGTTCGACGACGACTTCCCCGCCGAGCGCCTGGCCGCCCAACTCGACGCCCTGCACCTGCTGCGCGCCCGGCCGTTCGAACTGCACATCGGCGGCCTGGACAGCTTTGCCAGCGCGCCGTTTCTGAGCGTGAGCGATCCACACGGCGGCCTCGACGCCCTTCGCGCGGCGCTGGGCGAGCACAGTCCGGAAATCCGCCAGGCGCCCTACCACGCCCACCTCACCGCGGGTCTCTACGCCCGGGCCGTGCCTAGTCCAGTCCTGCAACGACGCCTGGCCGCCTTCAGTGACCGCGAGCTGTTGCCGCTGAGGGTGAAGGAGCTGCACTACAGCACCTACGCTGCCGCCGAACTGTTCGGCCCGCTGTGCATGGAGCGGCGGCTGACATTGGCAGGCTAGTTGTCGCCGTCAGCGGGCCGAGTTCCGGCGCTTGCTTGATTGCGTAGCCATGGGCGGGCGCGACGACTGCGGTCCCACGAGTCTGTTCTGGCTGATTACTGGCGCTGCACGGAGTTGAATTGGCGGACTGCATATACTGATATTTCATTATGTTAAATAACGTATAGCTTGGATTGCCCCCGCCTCCCGTTTAGCCCGGCGCTTCGCAAGGCCACACTACTCGCCCGCTTGCCGCAGCCCGGTCGTATAATCGCCCCGTCCAACCCGCAGCCCGGACGGAGGGAATCCCCGGAGCCATGCCCATCAAGTACGCACGCCGTCTCACCGACCGCCGCCGCTCCAAGCAGAGCAATCGCCAGCTCGGTCTGTGCCTGGCGTTCATCGCCGGCGCGGCCAATGCCGGCGGCTTTCTCGCCGTGCAGCAGTACACTTCGCACATGACCGGCATCGTCTCCTCGATGGCCGACAACCTGGCGCTCGGCAAGACGGACCTGGTGCTGGGCGGCCTCGGCGGGCTGCTGTCGTTCATCGGCGGGGCCATCACCTCTACCCTGCTGATCAATTTCTCGCGCCGACGCCGCCTGCACGGCCAGTTCGCCCTGCCGCTGCTGCTGGAGGCCTTCCTGCTGCTGTGCTTCGGGGTACTGGGCGCGCGGCTGATGGAGATTCCGGGCTTCTTCGTGCCGGTGACGGTGATGCTGCTGTGCTTCATCATGGGCCTGCAGAACGCCATCATCACCAAGCTCTCCAACGCGGAGATCCGCACCACCCACATCACCGGGATGGTCACCGACATCGGCATCGAGCTGGGCAAGCTGCTCTACGTCAACCGCAACGAGCGCCCGGGCCAGGCGCCGGTGCGCGCCAATCGCGAACGCCTGCGCATCAACGCCCTGCTGGTCGGCTGCTTCTTCGCGGGCGGGGTCAGCGGCGCCTTCGGTTTCCAGCACTTCGGCTTTCTGTCCACCGTGCCGCTGGCGGCGCTGCTGCTGACCCTGGCGCTGGTGCCGGTGCTGGACGATCTGCGCCTGGGCTGGCAATTGTGGCGGCGCCGGCGTTAAGGTCGAAAACACCCCCGCAGTCACGGGCAACTGCCAGACTGGGCGACAGCACTCCTTCTTGACGGAAGCAAGAGATGAAGCATCGGAAATGGATCGGCCGCGGCATCCTGTTGGCGGCCCTGATTGGCGGCGGCCTGCTGGTCTGGCAGGAGTTGCAGCCCAAAGGGCTGGGTGAGGGCTTCGTCAGCGGCAACGGGCGCATCGAGGCCACCGAGATCGACGTGGCCACCAAGCTGGCCGGGCGCATCGCCGCGATCGCGGTCGACGAGGGTGATTTCGTGCAGCCCGGCCAGGAGCTGGCCCGCATGGATACCGAGGTGCTGCGCGCCCAACTGAGCGAGGCCACTGCGCAGGTGAAGAAGGCCGAGAGCGCCATCCTCACCGCCCGCGCGCGGGTGGCCCAGCGGCAGAGCGAGCAGGCCACCGCCGAGGCGGTGGTCTACCAGCGCCAGGCGGAACTGACCGCGGCGGAAAAGCGTTTCCAGCGCACCGACACCCTGGTCAAGCGCAGCGCGGTATCCCGCCAGCAGCTCGACGATGACCGCGCCCGCATGCTCAGCGCCCAGGCCGCGCTGGCCGCCGCGCGCGCGCAGGTGCTGTCGGCCGCTGCCGCGATCAAGGCCGCCGAGTCGGAGGCGGTCGAGGCCGAATCGACCCTGGAAGCCGCTAGAGCGACCGTGGTGCGTCTGCAGGCCGACATTGACGACAGCGCGCTGAAGACCGACCGCGTGGCCCGCGTGCAGTACCGCGTGGCACAGGCCGGCGAGGTGCTCGGTGCCGGTGGCAAGGTGCTCAACCTGGTCGACCTGGCCGACGTCTACATGACCTTCTTCCTCCCCGAGCGCCAGGCCGGCCGCGTGGCGTTGGGCAGCGAGGTGCGCGTGGTGATCGACGCCGCGCCGCAATTCGTGATCCCGGCCAGGGTCAGCTACGTCGCCAGCGTCGCCCAGTTCACCCCCAAGACCGTGGAAACCGCCAGCGAGCGGGAAAAGATGATGTTCAGGGTCAAGGCACGCATCGATCCCGAACTGCTGCGCAAACATCAGGATCAGGTGAAGACCGGCCTGCCCGGCATGGCCTACCTCAAGCTCGATCCTGAGGCCGAGTGGCCCGCCCACCTGCAGGTGAATGTCGGGCCATGAAGGAGTCGCCACGGACGGTCGCCCAGCTCGACAACGTCAGCCTCGTCTATGGCAAGACCCGCGCCCTGGACGGCATCAGCCTGGACATCCCGGCCCGGCGCATGGTCGGCCTGATCGGCCCGGACGGCGTCGGCAAGTCCAGCCTGCTGGCGCTGGTCGCCGGCGCCCGGCAGCTCCAGGAAGGTTCGGTCCACGTCCTCGATGGCGACATGGCCTCGCGGCATCACCGCCGCGCCGTCTGCCCGCGCATCGCCTACATGCCGCAGGGCCTGGGCAAGAACCTCTACCCGACCCTGACCGTATTCGAGAACCTCGAATTCTTCGCCCGCCTGTTCGGCCAGGCGCGCGCGGAGCGCCGCTGGCGGATCGACGAACTGACCCGCAGCACCGGCCTGCATCCCTTCCTCGACCGCCCGGCCGGCAAGCTGTCCGGCGGCATGAAGCAGAAGCTCGGCCTGTGCTGCGCGCTGATCCACGACCCCGACCTGCTGATCCTCGACGAGCCGACCACCGGCGTCGACCCGCTGTCGCGCAACCAGTTCTGGGAGCTGATCGAGCGCATCCGCGCCGAGCGCCCGCAGATGAGCGTGCTGGTGGCCACCGCCTACATGGACGAGGCGCAGCGCTTCGATCACCTGGTGGCGATGGACGCCGGCCACGTGCTGGCCACCGGCTCTCCGGACGAACTGCTGGCGCGCACGCAAAGCGCCGACCTTGAGGAAGCCTTCATCCGCCTGCTGCCGGAGGACCGCCGCCGGCACC
This sequence comes from Geopseudomonas sagittaria, assembly GCF_900115715.1. Lineage (GTDB taxonomy): Bacteria > Pseudomonadota > Gammaproteobacteria > Pseudomonadales > Pseudomonadaceae > Geopseudomonas > Geopseudomonas sagittaria. The sequence goes on along the minus strand of NZ_FOXM01000006.1, from coordinate 101,505 downwards.
ACCAGGCTCTGGTGATCCCGCCGCGCTGCGCTTGCGAGGGCGTCGCCATCGAGGCGCACGGCCTGACCATGCGCTTCGGCGACTTCGTGGCGGTCGACCGGGTGAATTTCCGCATCGAGCGCGGGGAGATCTTCGGCTTTCTCGGCTCCAACGGCTGCGGCAAGACCACCACCATGAAGATGCTCACCGGCCTGCTGCCGGCCAGTGCGGGGGAGGCGCTGCTGTTCGGCAAGCCGGTGGACCCGCACGACCTGCAGACCCGCCAGCGGGTCGGCTACATGTCGCAGGCCTTCTCGCTGTACAGCGAGCTGAGCGTGCTGCAGAACCTCGAGATGCATGCCCGGCTGTTTCACCTCCCCGCCGAGCGGCGCCAGGCGCGCATCCAGGAGATGCTCGAGCGCTTCGAGCTGCAGGACGCGGTGGACAGCCTGCCCGACCGTCTACCGCTGGGAGTGCGCCAGCGCCTGTCGCTGGCGGTGGCGGTGATCCACGACCCGGAGATCCTGATCCTCGACGAACCCACCTCGGGGGTCGACCCGATCGCCCGCGACGGCTTCTGGGAGCTGCTGGTGCAACTGTCGCGCGAGGAAGGGGTGACCATCTTCATCTCCACCCACTTCATGAACGAGGCGCTGCGCTGCGACCGCATCTCGCTGATGCACGCAGGCCGGGTGCTGGACAGCGATACCCCGCAGGCGCTGATGGCCAAGCGCGGCCTGCCGACCCTCGAGGCGACCTTCATCGCCTACCTGGAGGATGCCCTGGCCGAAGCCGAGGAGCAGCAGCCCGGCGCAGCGGCCGTGACGCCGGCACCGCCGGAAAGAGTCGCCGGCAGCCGAGAGCAGCACGCGCGCTTCAGCCTGCGCCGCCTGCTCAGCTACAGCCGCCGCGAGTCCATGGAACTGCGCCGCGACCCGGTGCGCGCCCTGCTGGCCACGCTCGGCACCGTGCTGCTGATGTTCATCATGGGCTACGGGGTCAGCTTCGACGTGGAGAACCTCACCTACGCGGTGCTCGACCGCGACCAGACCACCACCAGCCAGAGCTACCTGCTCAACATCGCCGGCTCGCGCTACTTCATCGAGAAGGCGCCACTGCACAGCCATGCCGAGCTGGACCGGCGCCTGCGCAGCGGCTATATCAGCCTGGCCATCGAGATCCCGCCCGGTTTCGGCCGCGACCTCAAACGCGGCGCCCAGCCGCAGGTGGCGTTCTGGATCGATGGCGCCATGCCGGTGCGCGCCGACACCATCAAGGGCTACGTGCAGGGCCTGCACGCCAGTTACCTGCAGGAACTGGCCCGCCAGGCCGGGGTGGACAGCACCCAGCCCGCCGAGGTGGCCATCCGCTACCGCTACAACCCGGACGTGCAGAGCCTGCCGGCCATGGTGCCGGCGATGATCCCGATCCTGCTGATGATGATCCCGGCGATGCTCACCGCCCTCGGCGTGGTGCGCGAGAAGGAGCTGGGCTCGATCACCAACTTCTACGTCACACCGACCACCCGCCTGGAGTTCCTGCTCGGCAAGCAGCTGCCCTATATCGCTCTCGCCATGGTCAACTTCTTCACCATGGTGCTGCTGGCCGTGCTGGTCATGGGTATTCCCCTCAAGGGCAGCTTGTTGACCCTGAGCATCGGTGCCCTGCTGTACATCACCTGCTCCACCGGCCTGGGCCTGCTGATGTCGTCGATCCTGCGCAGCCAGATCGCGGCGATCTTCGGCACCGCCATCGCCACCCTGCTGCCGGCCATCCAGTTCTCCGGGCTGACCCATCCGGTGTCGGCGCTGGAGGGCGCCAGCGCCTTCATCGGCGAGCTGTACCCGACCAGCCACTTCCTGACCATCAGCCGTGGGGTGTTCTCCAAGGCGCTCGACCTGAGCGATCTGCTGCCCTCCTTCATCCCCCTGCTGGTGGCCATCCCGCTGCTGACCCTGGCCAGCGTCGCCGGCCTGCGCAAGCAGGAGAAATGACATGCGCGCCCTCGGCAACATCCTCCAGCTTGGCTTCAAGGAACTGCGCAGCCTGTACCGCGACCCGGCGCTGGTGGTGCTGATCGTCTACTCCTTCACCCTGGCGATCTACTCCAGCGCCACCGCCATCCCCGAGGCACCGAACCGCGCCACCATCGCGGTGGTCGACGAGGACCGCTCGCCGGTCTCGCAGCGCCTGCTCAACGCCTTCCAGCTGCCCTACTTCGTGCCACCCGTGTACATCGACCATGCGCAGATGGACAGCGGCATGGACGACGGCCGCTACACCTTCACCCTGAACATTCCGCCGGGTTTCCAGGAGGACCTGCTCGCCGGGCGTCGGCCGGCCATCCAGCTCAACGTCGACGCCACCCAGGTCAGCCAGGCGTTCACCGGCGCCGGGCACATCCAGCAGATCGTCGCCGACGAGGTGGCCGAGTTCGTGCAGCGCTACCGCAGCGCCGAGGCCCTGCCGGTCGAGGCCGTGGTGCGCACCGCCTTCAACCCCAACCTGACCCGCGCCTGGTTCGGCGCGGTCAACGAGGTGGTCAACCAGATCACCATGCTGGCGATGATCCTCACCGGTGCGGCACTGATCCGCGAGCGCGAGCACGGCACCATCGAGCACCTGCTGGTGATGCCGGTCACCCCTTTCGAGATCATGCTCGGCAAGGTCTGGTCGATGGGCCTGGTAGTGCTGGCTGCCGCCGCCTTCTCGCTGGCCGTGGTGGTGCGCGGCTGGCTGGACATTCCGCTGCAGGGCTCGCTGACGCTGTTCATCGGCGCTGCAGCCCTGCACCTGTTCGCCACCACCTCGATGGGTATCTTCTTCGGCACCGTGGCGCGCTCGATGCCGCAGCTGGGCCTCTTGACCATCCTGGTGATGATTCCGCTGCACATCCTCTCCGGCGGCGTCACCCCGCGCGAGAGCATGCCCGAGCTGGTCCAGCAGGTGATGCTGGTCGCGCCCACCACCCATTTCGTCCAGTTGTCCCAGGCCATCCTGTTCCGCAGCGCCGGCGCCGACATCGTCTGGCCGCAACTGCTGGCCCTGGCAGGGATCGGCACGGCATTCTTCGTCGGCGCCCTGTCGCGCCTGCGCAAATCGCTGCAGTGACGGATACTGGGCATGACGCGCGCAACCCACCACCGCACAAGGAGTCACGCTTTGAACAGGACACCCGGCATTCTGCGCAGACTGGCCCTGGCGATTGCGCTCGCAGGCGTCCCCGGCCTGCTGCTGGCCGAGCAGGCGGCTCCGTCGACCCGCACCGACCTGATCGGCGTCTACCAGCAGGCGCTGGACAACAATGCCGACCTGGCCGCCGCCCGCGCCGACTACCTGGCGCGCCAGGAAGGGGTGCCACAGGCCCGCGCCGGTCTGCTGCCGCAGCTCAATGGCGGCGCCAGCGTCAGCGACATCCAGACCGAACTGGACGACCCCTCGGTGAGCTTCGGGCGCAGCGGCCTGCTGTACCAGGCCAGCCTCAGCCAGGCGCTGTTCCGCGCCGACCGCTGGTACCAGCTGCAGGCGGCCAAGGCGGTCAGCGAACAGGCCGCCCTGCAACTGGCGGCCATCGAGCAGAACCTGATCCTGCAGAGTGCGCAGGCCTACTTCGCCGTGCTGCGCGCCCAGGACACCCTGGCCGCCACCCGCGCCGAGGAAGCGGCCCTGCAGCGCCACTTCGAGCAGGCCAGCGCGCGCTTCGAAGTCGGTCTGTCGGACCGCACCGAGCTGCTCGAGGCCCAGGCCAGCCACGACACCGCGCGCGCCAACCGCATCGGCGCCGAGCGCGACGTGGACGACGCCTTCCAGGCGCTGGCCACCCTGACCGCGCGCGACTACAGCTTCGTCGAGGGCATCCGCCACAGCCTGCCGGTCGCCCCGCCGACCCCGAACGACGCCAAGGCCTGGGTCGACACCGCGATGCACAAGAACCTCGAGCTGCAGGCCAGCCAGTTCGCCGTCAGCGGTGCCGAGCAGACCCTGCGCCAGCGCAAGGCCGGCCACGCACCGACCCTGGATCTGGTCGCCCGCTACGAGCGTGGCGACAACGACCGCCTCGGCTACACCAATACCGACTTTGCCAGCCGGGTGGGCGAGATCCGCCGGATTGCCGGCGATGTCGAGCGGCAGAGCATCGGCCTCGAGCTGAACATCCCGCTGTACAGCGGCGGCCTGACCGGCTCGCAGGTGCGCGAGTCGTACCAGCGCCTGACCCAGAGCGAGCACCAGCGCGAGAGCCTGCGCCGCCTGGTGGTTCAGGACACCCGCAACTTCCACCGCGCGATGAACACCGACGTGGCCCAGGTGCAGGCACGCAGGCAGGCGATCGTCTCCAACCAGAGCGCCGTGGAGGCCACCGAGCTCGGCTATGAGGTCGGCACTCGCAATATCGTCGACGTGCTGGACGCCCAGCGCCAACTGTACGACTCGGTGCGCAACTACAACAACGCGCGCTACGACTACATCATCGACCACCTGCGCCTGAAACAGGCCTCCGGCACCCTCAGCCCCGCGGACCTGCATGACCTCTCGCGCTTCCTCAAACCCGACTACGACCCGGACCGGGATTTCCTGCCGCCTCTGTCCGCTCGTCAGGATGGCCAGCCTTGAGCGACCGGAGGGATGCCGTCCGCCCCCGCGCCCATGCGGCTCGGGCAGTCCGGACGGCGACCGCTGGTGCCATCGAGGTCGGCAATAACCGTGAATCCGCTCAAGCCGGGCTATGCTTTCCAGCGGCACCGGCATCGCTGGGGGGGGGACCGTATGCCTCGTGGCCGCGGCGTTTGGTCACTCCCCTTCCCCCGGGCTCTGAATGACAGTGTCAGCGCTGTCGTGATCGACAGGCTGCAGAGCCGCGAGGTTTTTTCTGTGCGCCAATCAAGGAGTAGAAGATGAACATGATTACCCCGCCGCCCGCGGTTCATCCGGCGCCACCCAGCACGCCGACGCCCAATCCCCTTGACCTCAAGGTCCATGCCGCCATCGCCCGCGCCAGTTCGTCGGTTTCGCCCACCGCCCTGCTGCTCGCCCTGATCGACTGGTCCAGTCATCTCGCCGGCTCGCCCGGCAAGCAGCTGGAGCTGTTCAACCTGTCACTGGAGCAGAGCCACCGGCTCACCAAGTATCTGCGCGAAGTCACCCTCGCCACGCCGGACTGTCCGGCGCACGAATGTGTCGAACCGCCACGCCGGGACAAGCGCTTCGTCGCCAAGGAATGGCACAACTGGCCGTTCAACCTGATGCATCAATCCTTCCTGCTCGGCCAGGAGTGGTGGCATGCGGCGACCCACGGCGTGCGCGGCGTATCCCGCCATCATGAGGACGTGGTCGCCTTCGCCGCCCGCCAGCTGCTCGACATCTTCTCGCCCGGCAACTACCTGCCGAGCAACCCGGTGGTACTGCAGCGCACCGTCGAGAGCGGCGGTGCCAACCTGGTGCGCGGCATGCTGCATGCTCTCGAAGACTTCGAACGCATGGCCGCCGGCAAACCGCCGGCCGGCGCCGAGGACTTCGTGGTCGGCCGCGACGTGGCCGCGACGCCCGGCAAGGTGGTGCTGAAGAACCGCCTGATCGAACTGATCCAGTACACCCCGACCACCGAGACCGTCCACCCCGAGCCGATCCTCATCGTGCCGGCGTGGATCATGAAGTACTACATCCTCGACCTGTCGCCGCACAACTCGCTGGTCAAGTACCTGGTCGACCAGGGGCATACGGTGTTCTGCCTGTCCTGGAAGAACCCGAATGCCGAAGACAGCGACCTGGGCATGGACGAGTACCTGCAGCTCGGCTTCTTCGCCGCCCTCGAGGCGATCAACGCCATCGTGCCCGGCCACAAGGTGCATGCCACCGGCTACTGCCTCGGCGGCACCCTGCTGGCGATCGCCGCCGCCGCCATGGCCCGCGACAACGACGAGCGCCTGGCCTCGATCAGCCTGTTCACCGCGCAGACCGACTTCACCGAGCCGGGCGAACTGGCGCTGTTCATCGACGAAAGCGAAGTCAGCCTGCTCGAGGCGCAGATGGAGGAGACCGGCTACCTCACCGCCGGGCAGATGGTCGGCGCCTTCCAGTTGCTGCGCTCCAACGACCTGCTGTGGTCGCGCATGGTCGGCGAATACCTGATGGGCGAACGTGCGCCGATGAACGACCTGATGGCCTGGAACGCCGATGCCACGCGCATGCCGTCGCGCATGCACAGCCAGTACCTGCGCCGCCTGTTCCTCAATGACGACCTCAGCGAGGGGCGTTATCCGGTTGGCGGCCGGCCGGTGTCGCTGAGCGACATCGACACGCCGATCTTCTGTGTCGCCACCACCCAGGACCACGTCGCGCCGTGGCGCTCGGTGTTCAAGCTGCACTACCTGACCCCGACCGAGATCACCTTTGTCCTCACCAGCGGCGGCCACAACGCCGGCATCGTCAGCGAACCGGGCCGGCCGCGGCGTCACTATCAGGTCATGCAACGACCGGCCGGCGGCAACTTCGTCAGCCACGATGCCTGGCTGGCCAGCGCGCCCCGCCACGAAAGCTCCTGGTGGCCGGAATGGCTCGACTGGCTGAACACCCGCTCCTCGGCGCCACAGGCCACTCCGGGCATCGGCGCTGCGGACCAGGGCTACGCCGTGCTCGGCGACGCCCCCGGGGAGTATGTGCGGCACAAATAAGCCTTGGCCCAGGTCCGGCAGGCTGCTGTTGAAAGACGTCGGCGAGGCAAGGCAAGAGCAGCCGGAAGAGCGCAGCTTACGGGTTGTAAATGAGCATTTTGCGGCTGCTTTCAACGCAGCATCGGCAACGCAGGCAGTTTTTCAACAGCCTGCTGAAGCCGCCCACCCGCTTTCCACCGTTAACAGTCAGTAGGAGCTCGCCATGTACCTCGATGCCAAATCCTCGCTGTCCCTGTTCAAGGTCAATCTGCAGTTCTACTTCCGGGTCTGCGATCTGATGCGGGAAAACGCCCTGCGCTGGGGCGACGCCGGCAGCCGCTCGCTCGATACCTGCGCCACGGAACTGGAAAGCGCCGCTACCCGCATGCTCGACGCCAGCGACTGGAATACCCTGGGCGTCGTCTCCAGCGACCTGCTGTGGAAGGCCATGCAGTTGCAGACCCAGGCCGTGCAACACCTGGCGGAAACCACCCTCGCCAACCAGACCGCCTTCAACAGCGCCGCCCAGGAAGCCGTGTCCAACTGGCAGCAGGCAAGTTCTGCCGCCCTCAAGGAAACCTCCGGCGCCATGCCGATCAGTACCACCCTGCAGGATTACCTGCAGGACTATCTGCACCTGCTCACCCCGCTGGAACCCGGCGGCCGCCGCAAGCCCTCCGCACGCAAACCGCACTGAAGCCAGGGGAACGGCAGGCGGGGCCTTGATTTTTATCTGTATACATATACAGTAGTTGAGAGGCAGGCGCTCCAGCCTGCCCGACTCGTAAAGCCTTCGTCCCACGCCGGGTTCGAGGGCAACATGCCTAGCTGCCTGCACCAAGGAGCCCAACATGTCTTTGTCTTTCTCGATTCCCGGTCTTGCCACCCCCTTGAGGCTTGCCATCCCCCTGCGCAGAGCCGCGCCCTACGACCTGGACGACTTCCTGTTCTCGCCCAGCGAACTGCAGCACAAGTACGAAAGCAGCGCCTTCCCTGGCGAGCACCCGCACTTCTCCCGACCTGACTGGCGCAAGGCCGTGAACAGCGGGCGCAGTGAGCTGGGCTACTGGCAATGGGTCTTCGAGCAGGTTCAGGCCGACGACGACACCTACCTGCTGCTGCATTGAGCTGCCTGCGCAGCCGCATCGCGGAGCAATGGGCGGCAGGGCCTCGATTCGAGGGCGCTGGCTATCCTTGCCGGAGGCTCCACGCCCCGGGACGCAGCTAGACGACACCAGGGTCGGCAGGATTGATCACTGGATGGGTTTCCTCGCCGAGCCAGGCGAGCAGCGCCCCGGAGGCGAACATCGACAAGGTGACGAACCAGAACGCGGCTTCCATTTGCCCACCGAAGTGGGCAGCCAGTCCGAGCCCAAGGGCACCGACGCCGTAGCCAAGGTCGCGCCAGAAACGATAGATGCCGATGGCCGAACCACGCCAGGACGGGTGAGAGATATCGGCCACCGCTGCCGACAGGTTGGGATAGAGCAGGGCCATGCCAAAGCCCGCGACGGCCGCCGACAGGCCCCACCAGACCACGCCATCGCCCAGCAGCATCATCGCCACGCCGGCCCCACAGATCCACATGCCCCACACATTGGGCCGGTGCCGGCCGATATGGTCGGATAGCCGCCCAGTGAACAGCTGCGAGCCGCCCCAGACGAATCCGTAGACACCGATGATCCAGCCGACATTCGGTAGGCTGACGCCCTGGCGATAGAGAAACAGCGGATAGAACACCCAGACCAGGGCGTCGACGAACTTCTCGACCAGGCCCGCCTGGCTGAGGGCAGCCAGGCGGCGGTCGCGCCAGGACATGAGCGCGAAGATTTCCCAGGTGCCCGGTTGCGCGGACACATTGCGCGGATAGCGCGGCAGGGGCTGCGGGGTAGCTCCCTGGCGCTGACGGCTCGCTTCGGCCTGGGCCCAGGGCAAGGTGTCCTTGACCCATAGCAGAGTAAACAGCAGGGCCATTGCGATGGTGCCCAGGCCGAAGACCAGCAGCCCCACTCGAGCGCCGAGCAGGGTTGCCAGATAGGCAGTGGCAATGCCGGCCAGTGCCACGCCGAGGTAGCCGGCAAACTCGTTGAGGCCGATGGTCAGGCCGCGTTCGTCGAGGCGGGTGATGTCGAGCTTGGCGGTCTGGGTCATCGACCAGGTCAGGCCCTGGTTGATGCCGAGCAGCACCGTGGCCAGCACGATCCAGTTCCAGTCGGGGGCGTACCAGATCATCGGCGGGATCGGCAACGCCACCAGCCAGCCCAGCAGCAGTACCCGCTTGCGCCCGAGCCGCTCGGAAAGCCGGCCGGCGACGAAATTCATCATCCCCTTGACCACGCCGAACGCCGCCACGAAAACACTGAGCAGGACGAAGGAATCCTTCGGCACGCCAAACTCCGACTCGGCCAGTGCGGGCACCACGGTGCGCATCATGCCGATGGTGAGCCCTACCAGCAGCACTTGCAGCAGCTGGTGGAGGAACTGCCCCAGATTGGCCCGGATACCCTGCTGAAGATCCATGTGCTCGTCGTCCCCTCAGGCCGCGATATTGGCGGCGACAGTCCGCGCCATCGGCGCACCGATGCCGGGCTCAGCGCTCGGCGGCGCCATGCCGACGCATGAAACTGCGGTCGAGCCAGTCCTTCCAGCGTCCGAACGGAGCCCCTTCCGCGGTCAGCCCGGCCCAGCTCAGCAGCGCCCCGCCCTGGCCGTCGGCCAGTAACGCCAGCGCATGCCGCTGCGGGTGGTAGGCGGCAAGGGCCTCGCCGTTGAGCGCATGGGCCAGGTTACCGGCCAGTACCGGCCCCTGGCGGACTGCATAGACGCCGTTGCGCAGCGTACCGGGCAGACTGGCGCAATCGCCGCTGGCGAATATCTGCGGATGGGAAAGACTCTGCAGCGTGGGCGCAATCGCGACGAAGCCTCTGTCATCGCAGGCCAGCCCCGAGGCCCGCAACCAGGGCAGCGGACTGGCTCCGGTGGCCAGGATCAGCCGCCGCCCCCGCCACACCGGCTGGCCTGCCGCGATGAGCGCATCGGCACAGATCCGCTCGACCGCACAGCGCTCGTGAACCTGCACCCCGGCCGCCTGCAGGTGGCGCAGCGCCCGCTCGCGCAGTGCCGGCGGATGGCCGGCGAGCAGCGGCGCCGCGCTGAACAGCGCCAGCGCCGGCACCTGCCGGGCCATGGCCAGGGCCAGCTCGACGCCCGCCGCGCCGCCGCCGAGGATCGCCAGCGGCTCGGGCTGCCGCTGCCAGAGCTGCCAGCGGGCGATGAAGGCGGGGAACGGCTTGACCGCCAGCAGCTCCATGCCCGCGCCCTCCTGCGCTGGCGCGCTGGGCAGCGAGCCAGGATTCAGCGCCAGCCAGCGAGCCTGCAGCGCATCGCCGCGGCTCAGGCCCAGCGTGCGGGTGTCCGCCTCCAGCGCCGTCACCGCCGCGGCCAGCCACTCGATGCCGGCCGCCGCACACAGCGGCTGCAGGGGGATGCGGCACTGCTCGGCCGAGTAGCGCCCGGCCAGCAGCCCCGGCAGCATGCCGGAATACCAGACATAGGGCTCGGGACAGATCAGCGCGATGCGTCCGGCAGGTCGCTGGCCGCCAGCCCACAGGCGCAGCACGCCCAGATGGGCATGGCCCGCGCCGACCAGCAGCAGATCGAAGGCGGCCGTCACCGGCGGCGCCCTCCCCTGGCCTGCCCGCGTCGCCAGCTATGGAAGCGCGCCAGCGCGCGCAGCACGGCCTGCGGCGCATGGGCGCGCTTCCACGCGCCGGCGGCGTACTTGTTGGCCTCGGCCAGCGTCGGGTAGGTGTGCACGGTGGCGAGGATCTTGTTCAGGCCGAGATTGTGCTGCATCGCCAGCACGTACTCGGCGAGCAGGTCGCCGGCGTGTTCGCCAACGATGGTCACGCCGAGGATGCGGTCACGCCCCGGCACGGTGAGCACCTTGACGTAGCCGTAGCGGCCATCGGGATAGCCGGCCTCGTCGGCGATGGCGCGGTCCAGCTCATCGAGACCGTAGCGGGTCACCTCGCAGGCGATGCCGCGGGCGTGCGCCTCGTCCTCCGACAGGCCGACCCGCGCCACTTCCGGGTCGGTGAAGATGGCATGGGGAATCACCCGGTAGTCGGCGCGGAAACGGCGGAAATCGCCGAACAGCGCGTTGACCGCGGCGTACCAGGCCTGGTGGGCGGCGAAGTGGGTGAACTGGTACGGCCCGGTGACATCGCCGACGGCGAAGATGTTCGGGTAGCGGGTGGCGAGGAACTCGTCGGTCTCCAGGGTCTGGTTCGGGCGCAGGGTCAGCTGCAGCGCGTCCACCCCGTAACCCTCGACGTTGGCCACCCGGCCGAGGGCGACCAGCAGCACGTCGAAAGGGATCGTCACGGTCTCGCCGCTGTCGCGGTCGCGGGCCACCAACTGGCGCTGTCCGCCCAGCGTCTCGAAACGTTCGGCCTGATGGCGCAGGCGCAGGTCGATGCCCTCGGCGCGAAAGCGCGCCATCACCGCCACGCTGGCGTCGCTGTCCTCGCGCGCCAGCAGGCGTTCGTTGCGATCGACCTGGATCACCTGGCAACCGAGGCGCTGGAACGCCTGGCTCAGCTCGCAGCCGATCGGTCCGCCACCCAGCACCAGCAGCCGGCCGGGCTTGTCGCGCAGGCTCCAGATGGTGTCGGAAGTGTACGGCTGCATGGCGGCCAGGCCGGGAATCTGCGGCAGCAGCGGCTGGGCGCCGGCGGCGATGATGATCGCGCGGGTGCTCAGGGTGCGGCCGTCGACTTCCACCGTCCACGGCGAGGTGATGCGCGCCTCGCCGGCGATCACCTCGACGCCCAGCTCGGTGTAGCGCTCGGCCGAATCGTGCGGCTCGACCTGCTGGATGACCCGCTGCACCCGCGCCATCACCGCGGCGAAATCCGCCTCGCCGGCGACATTGCGAAAGCCCAGCCGTTCGGCCTTGTGCAGCTCGTTGGCCAGCCTCGCCGAGCGGATCAGCGCCTTGGACGGCACGCAGCCGGTGTTCAGGCAGTCGCCGCCCATGCGCTGCTTCTCGATCAGGGTCACCTTGGCCTTCACCGCCGCGGCGAGGTAGGCGCTGACCAGACCGCCGGCCCCCGCGCCGATCACCACCAGATTGCGCTCGAAGCGCCGCGGCCTTTGCCAGCCGGCGTAGACCTGACGCGCCTTGAGCCAGGCCAGCGACTTGCGCGCCAGCAGCGGAAAGATCCCGAGCAGGACGAAGGCGCCGAGCAGCCCCGGCGAGAGGATGCCGCCCAGCGAATCGAGCTGGCCCAGCTCGCGCCCGGCGTTCACGTAGACCAGGGTGCCCGGCAGCATGCCGAGCTGGCTGACCCACCAGAAGGTGCGCACCGGCAGGCGGGTCAGGCCCATGGCCAGGTTGATCAGGAAGAACGGGAACAGCGGCACCAGACGCAGGGCGAACAGGTAGAAGGCGCCCTCCTCGGCGATGCCCTTGTCGATGGCGGCCAAGCGCGTGGCGAAGCGGCTGCGCACCCAGTCGCGCAGCAGGAAGCGGCTGATCAGCATGGCCAGGGTCGCGCCCAGGGTGGAGGCCAGCGACACCAGCAGGGTGCCGCCGAGCAAGCCGAACAGCGCGCCGCCGATGAGAGTCAACAGGGTGGCGCCGGGCAGCGACAACGCGGTCACCGCCACGTAGACCAGCAGATACAAGCCGGCGGCCCGCCACGGCTGCGCGGCCACCTCGGCATCCAGCCCGGCCTGGCGGGCCTTGAGCGCCTCGAGGCTGAAGTACCGGTCGAGGTCGAACAGGAAGAACGCGGCGACAAGTGTCGCCAGCACGCCGAGCAGGACCAGCCGGCGCGTGCTCATGCCCGCCCCCGCGGCACCAGAGTAATCGTTGCCATGTCGATGGCTCCTTCAGCCCTTGAGCGCGCCGCCGCAGCTGGAACCCTGCCCCGCGGTGCAGGCAAAGCAGTGGTCGCGGGTGACGATCGGGTTGCCGTCCAGCGTAGCGCGCAGCAGATCGTGCAGATGGGCACGCTGGCGGCCGATCAGCTCGAGCGGCAGACCGAGCATCTGGTTGAAGTCGCAGTCGTACAGGTAGCCCTGCCAGTCGACGCTGACCAGCGAGCGGCACATCACCGCCGCGAGGTTCTCGGGCCGGTAGCTGTCCCTGAGCAGCTGCAGGTAGGCGTTGAACTGGCCCTTGCTGACCAGCGTGCTGCCGAAGCGGGCGATCGGCTGGTTGGTGATGGTCAGCAGGTGATTGAAGACGATGCCGAACTCCGCGGCCAGGTGCGCCTTGTAGTCGGCCTCCAGCGCCGCCTGCGGCGGCGGCAGGCTCGGCCCCTGCGGGTTGTACACCAGATTGAGGAGCAGGCCGCTGTCCGGCTGGCCGTAGCCCAGCGCATTGAGCTGGTGCAGGCCGGCAATGCTGCGCGCGAACACCCCGTCGCCGCGCTGGCGGTCGACGTTGTCCCGCGCGTAGCACGGCAGCGAGGCGGTGATCTCCACGCCCTCCCCGGCCAGAAACCCGGCCAGATCCGCGTACCCCGGCTCGCCGAGGATGGTCAGGTTGCAGCGGTCGATCACCCGCAAGCCCTCGCGCCGCGCATGGCTGACCAGCTGACGAAAGCGCGGATGCATCTCCGGCGCGCCGCCGGTCAGGTCGAGGGTGTGCACCGGATGGGCGTCGATCACCCGATGGAGGATCGCCAGTGTGGCGTCGCTCATGCTCTCGGTGCGCGTCGGCCCGGCATTGACGTGGCAGTGCAGGCAGCGCTGGTTGCAGCGGTAGGTCAGGTTGACCTGCAGGGCCTCCAGCTGGCCGCGACGAAGGCTCGGAAAGTCCAGGGCGTTGAGCAGGGGCAGAGTGTCGTGCATGGCGGCGGGGCCTCCTCGGTCACCTGGGCCACGGAAAGCGGCAAAGGGCGCGCGGGCGCCCATACTGACTATAGGTTTCCTGTGGATTAGCGGGACGCCATGCCGCCCTGCCTGTCGCGAGTCCCGCCCATGCCCCAGCGTAGCGCGATTCCCCCCACCCTGGTGCTGGTCTGCAAGCGCCCTGCCCTCGGCCACGGCAAGCAGCGCCTGGCCGTCAGCCTCGGCACCCAGCAGGCCTGGCGGATTGCCGAGCGGCTGCTCGACTGTGCGCTCGAGGACCTGGTGCACTGGCCCGGCGCCACGGTGATTGCCCCGGACCGGACCGAGCATCGCGACTGGGCCGGCGCACGCGCCCCGCTCTCGCGCTGCCTGGCGCAGACACCCGGCAACCTGGGCGAGCGGCTGAATGCCCTGGACCGCACGCTGCGCGCCGCCGGCCAGCGTAGTCTGGTGTTCATCGGCAGCGATGCACCGGCCCTGGGCGAAGACGACTACCGGCAGGTGCGTGAGGCCCTGGCGGAAGTGGACACGGTGCTGCTCGCCGCCCGCGACGGCGGCGTGGTGCTGATGGCTTCCAACCGGCCGTGGCCGGATCTGGCTGCCCTGCCCTGGAGCACCCCCGCGCTGGGCCAGGCGCTGGCCGCGGCCTGCCGTGCTGCCGGCCATTCGCTGCGGGTGTGCGGCGAGTCCTTCGATATCGACGAGCCAGCCGACCTGCAGCACGCCCTGCGCGCCCTGGCCGAAGATCCGCGTCCCGCGCGGCGCCGGCTGCTGCACACCCTGGCGGCCAGCAGCGCCGAGCGGGCATGAGCACACCGGCCGCGGTCAGCGTGATCATCCCCTGCCTGCACGACGAGGCTGTCCTCGAGCGCCTGCTCGGCCAGCTGCGGCAGGCCGCGCAGGACGACGGCGGCCAGCCGCTGCAACTCATCGTCGTCGACGCCGCGCGCAGCGAGCGCTGCCGCGCGACCTGCCTTGCTAACGGAGCACTCTGGTCGGCGGCGCAACCCTGCCGCGGCGAGCAACTGCGCCAGGGCGCCGCGCTGGCCGAGCACGAGATCCTCTGGTTCCTGCATGCCGATGCCGAGCTCGACCACCAGCCGCTGGCCGCCTTGGTCCAGGCCATCGCCAGCGGTGCAGCAGGCGGCTATTTCGCCTTCCGCTTCAGCGGCACCCCGGGCTGGCAGGGCCGCCTGCTCGAACGCCTGGTGAGCTGGCGTAACCGGATCGGTGTGCCCTACGGCGACCAGGGCCTGTTCGCCCGCCGCGACGCCTACTTCGCCGTCGGCCAGCACGCGCCCTGGCCGCTGTTCGAGGAAGTCCCGCTGGTCGAGGGGCTGCGCGAATACGGCGATTTTCGCCGCATCGAGCGGGGCTTGCAGGTCAGCCCGCGGCGCTGGCAGCGCGACGGCTGGTGGCGCCGCTCCCTGCGCAACCGCCTGCTGGCCCTGGGCTTTGTCCTGGGCGTGGCTCCGCAGCGGCTGGCCAGGCTATATGCCGGACGACCGCGCGCGGCGGCCAGCAGTGCCGAAGGGCGGCCTTCCGACGTCCGGAAGTGATTGCAGGCCGGCTGGAAATTGACTACCGTCCGCGCCCGAAATCGATCACCCCAGCGGTAAACAGACCATGCGCGCCACCCGAGACGAAGACGACTACGACGATTACCCGCCCCGCGTGGTGGCGGCACCGCGCCGCGAGCGGCGCCTGGCCTGGGAGATCGCCCTGGGCATCTGGCTGGGCGGCATGGCCCTCGCGGTCACTGGCGGCCTCGGCTGGCTCCTGTACGGGATCTTCGCCGCGACCACCATTCAGTTCGGCGCCTGAATGCGCGGGGGCAGACGCCCCCGCGGCATGCCCCATCGCCCATCTGATCCGCTTTTTATCGACGGATCTGAGTCTGTTTCCTCGCCAGCCACGCGCGGATCATGGCCCCATCTTTTGTAGGCCCGATGGAGCCATCCCCATGAGCGAACGCATTCCCGCCAGGATCGTCGAGACGATCGAGCCGCGGCCGACACGCCTGACGCCGGCGCAAGCCGGCGGCGCCATTCACACGCGCAGTTTCACCGGCCTGTTCCGCAACCTGCGCCTGTATGGCGCCGGGGCGCTGTTCCTGCTGTTCTTCGGCACCGCCTGGCTGAACTGGGGCGATCGTCAGGCGGTGCTCTGGGACCTGGCCGAGCACCAGTTCTACATCTTCGGCGCCACCTTCTGGCCGCAGGACTTCATCCTCCTCTCGGCGCTGCTGATCATCTGCGCCTTCGGCCTGTTCGCCATCACCGTGGCCGCCGGCCGCGTGTGGTGCGGCTATACCTGCCCGCAGAGCGTGTGGACCTGGGTGTTCATGTGGGTGGAGAAGGTCACCGAGGGCGACCGCCAGCAGCGCATCAAGCTGGACGCCGCGCCCTGGTCGGCCGCCAAGCTGCTGCGCCGCAGCGCCAAGCACGGCCTGTGGCTGGCGGTGAGCCTGGTCACCGCGCTGGCCTTCGTCGGCTACTTCACGCCGATCCGCGCCCTGGTGCACGACCTGTTCACCCTGCAACTGGACTCGACCAGCGCCTTCTGGGTGTTCTTCTTCACCGCCGCCACCTACGGCAACGCCGGCTGGCTGCGCGAGAAGGTGTGCCGCGACATGTGCCCCTACTCGCGCTTCCAGAGCGTGATGTTCGACGCCGATACCCTGACCGTGTCCTACGACAGCGCCCGCGGCGAAAGCCGTGGCACGCGCAAGAAGGAAGTCGACCACAGGGCCGCCGGCCTCGGCGACTGCATCGACTGCACCCTGTGCGTGCAGGTCTGCCCGACCGGCATCGACATCCGCGACGGCCTGCAGCTGGAATGCATCGGCTGTGGCGCCTGCATCGACGCCTGCGACAGCATCATGGACAAGATGGGCTACGCCCGCGGCCTGGTGCGCTACAGCTCCGAACGCGAGCTGGCCGGCGGCAAGACCCGCTGGCTGCGTCCGCGCCTGGTCGGCTACGCCGCCGCACTGCTGCTGATGTTCGGCGCCTTCGGCTGGGCGCTGAGCGTGCGTCCGCTGGTGCAACTGGACGTGACCAAGGACCGCGGCCTGTTCCGCGAGAACAGCGAGGGGCAGATCGAGAACATCTACCGCCTCAAGGTGATCAACAAGACCCAGCAGCCGCACCGCTACGCGCTCTCCCTGGTCGAACCCGGCCCCTTCGTGCTGCAGGGCGAGCGCGAGCTGCAACTGGCGCCGGGCGAGATCCTCGACGTCGCGGTAAGCGTGGCGCTGACCGCCGAGCGCGCCCCGGACAGCGCCACGCCGCTGCGCTTCGCGGTGGTGGACCTGGACGATGAACAGGTACGCGTCAGCACGCGGAGCACCTTCGTCTCGCCGGTCAATCGTTGAGCCAATCGTGCTCTACGTAGGGGCGAACTCATTTGCCAACGACCGCGTCAAGGCGAATGAATTCGCCCCTGCACCGTCGGGTGGCAACCCAACTCCCGGAGCTGAGCCATGAGCCACACGAACTCGGTAGACTCGCTTGTCTCAGTTGCCGTCCCGGTGAATCCCGACAAGATGAAGCGCTACGAGAAATTCGCCGACGAGATCGCCGCGCTGATCCGCACCGGCGTGCTGGCTCCCGGCCAGAAGGTGCCCTCGGTGCGCCACGCCAGCCGCACCTACGGGGTCAGCCCGTCGACGGTGTTCCAGGCCTACTACCTGCTGGAAAGCCGCGGCCTGATCCTCGCCCAGGCGCGTTCGGGCTACTTCGTGCGCGAACTGGCCAAGCGCCCGCTGCCCGAGCCCGAGGTCAGTGCGCGGGCGGCGCAGACCAGCGTGGTCGACGTCAGCGAGCTGGTGTTCTCGGTGCTCGGCTCGCTGAAGGACCCCAACACCGTGCCGTTCGGCTCGGCCTTCCCCAGCCCCGACCTGTTCCCCCTCGCCCGCCTGGCGCGCTCGATGAGCCATGCCGTGCGCGAGCTGTCGCCGCACGCGGTGATCGCCGACATGACCGAGGGCAACGCCGACCTGCGCCGGCAGATCGCCCTGCGCTACATGGTCAGCGGGGTGATGCTGCCGCTGGAGGAGCTGGTGATCAGCACCGGCGCCATGGAGGCGCTCAACCTGTGCCTGCAGTGCGTGACCCGGCCGGGCGATCTGGTGGCCATCGAGGCGCCGGCGTTCTACGCCACCCTGCAGGTGCTCGAACGCCTGGAACTCAAGGCGGTGGAGATCCCCGTGCACCCGCGAGAGGGCATCGACCTCGCCAGTCTGGAGGACAGCCTGGCGCGCCTGCCGATCAAGGCCTGCTGGTTCATGAGCAGCCTGCAGAACCCGCTCGGCGCCAGCATGGGCGAAGACAAGAAGCGCGCGCTGTACGACCTGCTGCAGCGCCATCAGGTGCCGCTGATCGAGGACGACGTGTATGCCGAGCTGTACTTCGGCAGCCAGCCGCCCAAGCCGGTGAAGAGCTTCGACCGCGAGGGCCTGGTGATGCACTGCGGCTCGTTCTCCAAGTGTCTGGCACCGGGCTACCGGGTCGGCTGGGTGGCCGGCGGCCGCTACGCCGAGCAGATCCGCCGGCTCAAGTTGATGACCACCATCTCGCCGTCGGTGCCGGCGCAGGCGGCCATCGCTGACTACCTGCAGCACGGCGGCTTTGATCGCCACCTGCGCCGGCTGCGCCACGCCCTGGAGACCCAGCAGGCGTCGATGCTCGCCTCGGCGGCGCGGCACTTCCCGGCCAGCACGCGGGTCACCCGGCCGGCCGGCGGCTATTTCCTGTGGTTCGAGTTCCCCGAACAGGTCGACTCGCTGCAGCTGTTCCAGCTCGCCCTGGCCCAGGGCATCAGCCTGGCGCCGGGGCCGATCTTCTCGGCCACCCGGCGCTTTGGCAACTGCGCACGGCTCAACTACGGCCACCCGTGGGACGCGCAGAGCGAGCGTGGCATGGAAGTGCTCGGGCGCATCCTCGCCTCGTTCTGAGCCGGCTTGGCGCAGCGCCGGCAGGGGCGCGGCTATGCTTGGCACTAAACGATCCTTGCGCAGCGGGAGGTAGCCCATGTCAGGGGACACCGCACTGGTTCTCGCCGGTGGCGGCAGCCTCGGCGCGGTTCAGGTCGGCATGCTGCAGGCACTGGTGGACGCCGGGGTGAGCTTCGATCTGGTCGTCGGCGCCTCGGTCGGCGCCATCAACGGCGCCTATTTTGCTTCACGGCCAACCCCCGCCGGGGTCGCCGAGCTGGCGGAGATCTGGCTGGGGCTGCGCAAGGCGGACGTCTTCCCCCTCTCGCTGAGCGACGCCTTCGGCGCGCTGCTGCATCACCGCAGTCACATGCTGCAGCCCGCCGCCCTGAAGCGCCTGATCCGCCGCGCCCTGCCGGTGCGCCGCATCGAGGAAACCCAGCTGCCGCTGCACATCGTCACCACCGACCTGCTCAACGGCGCGGAGATCGTGCTGTCCCATGGCGATGTCGAACAGGCCCTGCTGGCCAGCACCGCCATTCCCCTGGTGTTTCCGGCGGTGCCGAAGGGCGGCAAGCTGCTGGTCGACGGCGGGGTCGGCAGCAACACGCCGATTGCCTGTGCCGTGGCGCTGGGCGCCACGCGCATCCTGGTGCTGCCGACCGGCTTTGGCTGCGCCTGCAAGGAGCCGCCCAGCGGCCTGGTGGCCCTCGCCCTGCACACCCTCAACCTGATGAGCATGCGCCAGCTGGTGCGCGACATCGAACTGCATGCCTCCAGCGCCAGCATCCATGTGGTTGCCCCGCTGTGCCCACAGAGCGTGTCGCTGTTCGACTTCTCGCACACCGCCGAGCTGCTGCAACGGGCGCAGCGGCAGACCCGCAAGTGGCTGGACGCCGGCGGACTCGAGCGCAGCGGCGTGCCCGGCGCGCTCGAGCCCCATCACCATGGGGGCATGGGGATGTAAGCCCACGCGGAGCGCCGACCAGCCGCCTTGCGGCCTGTGCGGTTAGTTGGTCAACCCAAGCTCGGATGAGCATGGTTCCGAGACAAGGCGCCGCGACGAGGCATAGCAGGGCTATGGCGAGGAGTGGCAACGCAGTAGCGGGGCCATGGGCGCCGGTATTGACTGACTGAACTGACCAAACAGGCCACTAACCGCGGATCAGCCAGGCACCCGCCGGCAAGTGGTAGTGCAGTTCACGACAATCGCCAGGCGGCGGCTGGTGCCCCGGAGAGCGGCCGGGAAACCAGATGCGGCACAGGCCACGTGGTGGCCGATGGCCCCGCGGGATGCGCCCAGCCCCTCGCTCATCCCTCCCGTCGAACGCCGCCTTGCGTACCTCATACGGCGCGCGCTCCGCGAAACCACGCTCGTCCCACTCCGGCTGGTGTTCTTCCGCGGGCCACTCTTCAGCCGCGGCCTGGACCCGCTCCTGCTCCAGCTGTTCGCGCAGCGCGTGAGCCTGGGCTTCGGCCTGCCGGCGCCGCTCGATCTCCTCGTCCAGCTGCTGTTGCAGGGCCAGTCGCTCGCGGTCGTCGACCGCCGGGGCAAGGTCCTGCTCGGCAGCCTGTCGAGCCTCGGCAACCAGCCAGGCGTTGCGCTCGCGCAGGTCTAAATCGCGGCCAGCCAGGGTGTTGGACTTGGCCGCCAGGGACTCGGCCTGCTGATACTGGCCCTGCTGCAGGCGAGTCTGCCCCAGGTAGTGGAGGATCGCCGGGTTGCGTGGCTCGATGCGCAGCGCGCGCTCCAGGGTCGCCGCGGCCTGATCCAACTGGCCGGCATGCAGACTCTGGGCGGCGCTTTCCAGCAGCGCGCTCGCCGCCGGATTGACCTGTCGCGCTGACGAGGGTGCGGCACCGGCGTCGGCGCAAAACAGCGCAGCGGCGGTACTGAACAGCAGTGCCGGCCACAAGCCGGGAGTCCTCAAGGGGGTTTTCATCATGTCGGTGAGCGGTCGTCCAGATCTCGGTGTGCTTCCCACCAGTGCCCCTCGTCATGCGTGCGGGCCGCATGATCCCTGAGGTGCTCTGGCGCGCCCGTTCGACTGCGTTTCGCTGCACTCGTTCCCGAGCGCCTGAGCCACATCACCATGGGCATGGGGATGTGGCTCGCCACAGACCACCGTCGCGGGCGAATAGCAGGCTAGTCGAGCGGCTGGTCGTCGCGAATGAGGACGCACTGCCGACCGTCGTCGTCCTCGCTGTAGTCGCACACATAGAACATCTGCACTTCACCCGGCGCCGCCATGACCGCGACATAGTCGCCGACGTCCGGCACGAAGAAGCGGGACGATGCCGGCTTGGCTTCACACTCGACGAAGGCGGTCACGAACAACTCGGGATCGTCGTCGCCGAAGAACTCGGCAAGCTCCTCCTCGTCCCAGTCTTCCGGGGCCTGGAACGGCCCGGTGAACAGGATGCGGGCATCGCCGAGGTCTTCTTCCTCGGCATCCGGGTCGTTTTCGTCCGGACGGTAGACGGTGCACTCCTGCGCATCGGGATGGTCGAGGACGCTCTGGCGGGCGGCAAGGCGCCTGGCCGGGTCAAGACCGTCGGCATTGCACATCTGTACCCAGACTTCGTCCAGCACGGGTTGTTGGTCGTTGGGGTTCACGTCGATCTCCGCTATCAAGGTTGCCGGTTGTCGTTGCGCGCTCGGCAAGTGAACACGCGCTCGCCCGGCCTGCGCGGGCTGGACGGGGCATATGGTAGACCGGTTTGCCGGGTTTCGGAGCGCTGCAAGCACGCATGAGCTAGGCGGCAAGTCCGATCAGGACGCCTGATCCTTGCAATCGTGACCAGCATGCCGCCCTGCGCCTCGCTACACGCCCCCTCCTGCCTGATTACCCGGACAGCACGGATTGGAATGTGTATCCACCCCCAATGTCATTATGTTTAATAGCGTAAATTAATAATCTCTGACTGGTAACAATACTGTCAGTCCGACCGGCGGCCAAAGCGGGGATAAATACTCGCTTATTCAAAGGGTTGCGCGAGGAACAGGGGCCTTTTCCCGGGCAAGAATGTACTGGCCAATTGGCAGTAACTCCGGGACACGGCTAGATTTTTTCCTGATAAAGCCACCCCCGTAGCGATGCGGGTTCGGAAAGCCACGGATCTCCCCGAGACAGCCGGGTTGCCTGACATATCTATCGCAGTGAGCGGAACGGAAACGGCGAGCGTGCGCATGGGGCGTGCGACCGTCAGCGAGCCAGGGCACAGGGGAGAAGGAAAATGGCTTTGATCAATGGCACAGTGAATGGTGAAACGCTGAATGGCACTAGCAGCGCCGATACCATCAACGGCTTGGAGGGGGATGACACCCTCAACGGGCAGAACGGCGACGACACTCTCAATGGGGGTGAAGGGAACGATACGCTCAACGGGGGCAATGGCGCCGACACCCTCAATGGCGACGCCGGCAACGACACCCTCAACGGCGGAACCCAGGACGACACTCTCAATGGTGGCGAGGGGAACGATACGCTCAACGGCGACCAAGGCGCCGACACCCTCAACGGCGACGCTGGCAATGACACCCTCAATGGCGCAACCGGTGACGATGTTCTGAATGGCGGCAGCGGCGACGACACCCTCAACGGCGGCAATGGCGAAGATACCCTCACCGGCGGTAGCGGAGACGACATCCTCACTGGCGGCAACGATCCCGATACCTTCAAGTACAGCTTCACCGTCACTGAAGGCGGGGGTGGCAGCTCCAGCTTCACCGACTGGCTGGTCGCCAATGGCCTCGGCAGCCAAGTGAGTGGTGGCGAAGTGATCGACGGCACCACGCAGAACGTCTTCGCCAGCCAGTACACCGCCTGGCTCAATCATCTGGTGAGCGAGTACGGTCTGGGCGAGGACCTCGATGGCGACGGCATCGTCAATATCGGCCTGAACCAGAACGACGCGAGTGAAGATGCCACCCCCTGGATCGAGGGCATCAGCCAGGAGGACCTGGACACGATGTTCAGTGATCGCGACAGCGTCATGCTGAAGACTGGCAAGGTAAGCCAGGAGCGCTACTACTCGGATGACTTCAGCCTCGGCTCCGAAACCCAGGTCACCAGCAGCGACGGCAATGACCGCATCATCGATTTCGCCTGGGGCAGCGACAAGCTCGACTTCTCCGGGCTCGGTGCCACGGTGGCGGATGCCAAGGCCATGTTCCTCGACATGTTCACCCTCGACACTAGCCAGGACGTCGATGGCGATGGCGCCAATGACAGCGTGCTGACCCTGGCGACCGACTCCAGCTGGAGCCTGACGCTGATCGGGGTCAACGGCCACAGCCTGGAACAGATCGCCGACAACGCCATCAACTTCAACATCGCCTGACAACCCTCCCCTGCCTCACCACTCCCGCCATCGGCTGCATGCCGTGGCGGGAGCCGCGGCGCGCGCTACATTTCCCTCAGGCCGCACACTCGTGGTTAGGCCGATCTCACCCTTGCCGCTGAAGCCCGCGCCATGCTCAAGGTATCGGGAGCAGGAATAGAGCAACCGGCTACTTGCGACTTGACAGCGCCGCCCTCAACCCGCAAATTCCATTTAGCACAAACGCATTACGCAAAACACAATAAGCCAGCGAGCATGCGCCCATGGATCTCTACACCTACTACCGCTCCACCTCCTCCTACCGCGTGCGCATCGCCCTGGCCCTGAAGGGGCTGGAAGCCCGGCATATCCCGGTGAACCTGATCGCCGGCGGCGGCGAGCAGCACCAGCCGGCCTACCGTGCCCTCAACCCGCAGGGCCGCGTCCCCGCCCTGCGCAGCGACGAGGGTGCGCTGCTGATCCAATCGCCGGCGATCATCGAGTACCTCGAGGAGCGCTATCCGCAATGCCCGCTGCTGCCGAGCGACCTCGTCGAGCGCGCCCGCCAGCGCGGTGTGGCGGCGCTGATCGGCTGCGACATCCATCCGCTGCACAACGTGGCGGTGCTCAACCGCCTGCGCGGCCTGGGCGCGGACGAGGCGCAGGTGCAGGAGTGGATCGGCCACTGGATCGGCGAGGGGCTGCGTGCCGTGGAGGCACTGATCGGCGATGCGGGCTTCTGCTTCGGCGAGCCGGGCCTGGCCGACGTCTACCTGCTGCCGCAGCTGTACGCGGCACGCCGCTTCGCCGTGGACCTGGCGCCCTACCCGCGCATCGCCCGCGTCGAGCGCCTGGCCCTCGAACACCCGGCCTTCCAGAAGGCCCATCCGGATGCCCAGGCCGACAAGCCGGCCTGAGGGAACGAGCATGCGCATCCTCGGCCTTCAACTGCTCATGGGCGACTTCCTCGCCCGCAGCGTGCGCGGACTGTCCTGCGCGCCGCCGCCTCGGCCGCTCTCCCGCTGAACTGCTAAACCTCTACACAACAAGATTCAAGCGAGATACCGAGATGACCGATTTGTTTGCAAACCCGATGGGCCTGATGGGCTTCGAGTTCATCGAATTCGCCGCGCCGACACCGAACACCCTGGAACCCATCTTCGCCATGATGGGCTTCACCAAGGTGGCCACCCACCGCTCCAAGGACGTGCACCTGTATCGCCAGGGCGACATCAACCTGATCCTCAACAACGAGCCGAAGAGCCTGGCCTCCTACTTCGCCGCCGAGCACGGTCCGTCCGCCTGCGGCATGGCCTTCCGGGTGAAGAACGCCCACCAGGCCTACGCCCGCGCCCTGGAGCTGGGCGCCCAGCCGGTCGACATCCCCACCGGGCCGATGGAGCTGCGTCTGCCGGCGATCAAGGGCATCGGTGGCGCGCCGATCTACCTGATCGACCGCTTCGGCGAAGGCAGCTCGATCTATGACATCGACTTCGAGTTCATCGAGGGCGTCGACCGTCACCCCGAGGGCGCCGGCCTCAAGCTGATCGACCACCTGACCCACAACGTCTACCGCGGGCGGATGGCCTACTGGGCGGACTTCTACGAGAAGCTGTTCAACTTCCGCGAGCTGCGCTACTTCGATATCAAGGGCGAGTACACCGGCCTGACGTCCAAGGCGATGACCGCGCCGGACGGCCTGATCCGCATCCCGCTCAATGAGGAATCCTCCAAGGGCGTCGGGCAGATCGAGGAGTTCCTCATGCAGTTCAACGGCGAGGGCATCCAGCACGTGGCCTTCCTCACCGACGACCTGCTGAAGACCTGGGACGCCCTCAAGGAACTTGGCATGCGCTTCATGACCGCGCCGCCGGCGACCTACTACGAAATGCTGGAAAGCCGCCTGCCCGGCCACGGCGAGCCGGTGGGCGAATTGCAGTCGCGCGGCATCCTGCTCGACGGCGCCACCGAGAACGGCGAGCAGCGCCTGCTGCTGCAGATCTTCTCGGAAACCCTGATGGGTCCGGTGTTCTTCGAGTTCATCCAGCGCAAGGGCGACAGCGGCTTCGGCGAAGGCAACTTCAAGGCGCTGTTCGAGTCTATCGAAAGGGATCAGGTACGCCGCGGCGTACTGACCGCCGAGTAAACAGCGGTTTTCCCTCTCTCGTTCGCGGGAGAGGGTTCGGGGGAAAGGGCTTTTCACGGCGCCCCCAGGTTTCTCCCACGGCAACCCGGACGGCCTGGCAGCTTTCAGTCCGGGTTGCCGTTTTTCTTTGCGCGGCCCATGCCGCGCTGGCCTTCGCGCCAACCCATGCCGGGCGGCCCGCCTCACTTCAGCAGCAGGTGCACCGCCAGTCCCGCCACGGCACAGGCCAGCAGCACCTCGATCACCCCGCGCTTGAAGCGAAACAGCGCCACCGCGGCGGCCAGCGCGATGAGCGCCGATGGCCAGTCGAAGGTGCCGGCAAAGCCCTGCGGCCAGAGCACGTGGTAGCCGAAGAACAGCGCCAGATTGAGGATCACCCCCACCACCGCCGCGGTGATGCCGGTCAGCGGCGCGGTGAAGCGCAGCTCGTTGTGGGTCGACTCCACCAGCGGGCCGCCGGCCAGGATGAACAGGAACGACGGCAGGAAGGTGAACCAGGTGACCAGCGTGGCGGCGAGCGCCCCGGCGAGGAACGCCTGCTCGGCACCGAACACCTGCTGCACGTAGGCGCCGACGAAGCCGACGAAGGCCACCACCATGATCAGCGGCCCCGGCGTGGTCTCGCCCAGAGCCAGGCCGTCGATCATCTGCGTCGGAGTCAGCCAGCCGTAGTGGCCGACGGCGCCCTGGTAGACGTAGGGCAGCACCGCATAGGCGCCACCGAAGGTGAGCAGCGCCGCCTTGGTGAAGAACCAACCCATCTGCGTCAGCGTGTTGTCCCAGCCCAGCCACAGGGTCAGCACGCCCATGGGCAGGACCCACAGCGCCGCAGCGATCACCAGCAGCATGGCCAGCCGCGGCCAGCGGAAGCGCACATGTTCGGCAGGCGGCGTGTCGTCATCGATCAGTGCCGTGCCGAAGGACTGCCGGGCGGCGCCATGTCCACCGCCGACGCTGAACTTGTCCGGGAGGAAACGCCCGCCGAGATAGCCGATCAGCGCCGCGCCCAGCACGATCAGAGGAAAAGGCAGGCTGAGGGCGAAGATCGCCACGAAAGACGCCACCGCCATCGCCCACAGCCAGTTGTTCTTCAGCGCCCGCGAACCGATGCGATGGGCGGCCTGCACGACGATGGCGGTCACCGCCGGCTTGATGCCGTAGAACAGCCCGGCCACCACGGGCACCTCGCCAAAGGCGACATACACCCAGGACAGGACGATCAGGATGAACAGCGACGGCAGCACGAACAGCGCCCCGGCCACCACGCCACCCCAGGTACGGTGCATCAGCCAGCCGATGTAGGTGGCCAGCTGCTGGGCTTCCGGGCCGGGCAGCAACATGCAGTAATTCAGCGCATGCAGAAAGCGCCGTTCGGAAATCCACCGCCGGCGCTCGACCAGCTCCTGGTGCATGATGGAAATCTGTCCCGCCGGACCGCCGAAGCTGATCAAGCCCAGCTTGAGCCAGAACAGGAAGGCCTGCCAGAAGCTGACGGGCTGCGGGGGAAGTGCCGTGGTTGCGGCGGTCTGTACGGCGCTTTCGCTCACGTCGAGGATGCTCCTTTGTCGAAGCTGGCCAGCCTGGCGCCGAACCCGGCGCAGGCGACCAGCAGGTTGTCATTGCGGCGCGTGGCCACCCAGGCGCACGCCGATCTGCCGCGCCACCGCCCGCCACCGCTGCTGCCACGCCCTGCGCGCCAGTCGCTTACCAACGACGCCGCATAGCCAGGCCGGCGATCAGGGCTGCGGTGCAAGTCCGGTTATGAGCGTGCGCGAAACCTCCATCACCACATTGTGCAGCGCCTGCGCCGCGCTCGACAGCTTCCGGTCGGCATGCCTCACCAGACCTATCCGCCTTTCGATGACCGGCTCGACCAGCGCCACGCAATGAGCGCCCAGCTCGTGCATCTGTCGAATGCACAGCGACGGCACCGCACTCACCCCCAGTCCACAGGCCACCATGCGCCCAACCGTCACCAGTTGATGGCTCTCGAAGGCCACCGCCAGCGTGCGGCCCTCGCTGGCCAGGCTCTGCTCCAGCAACAGGCGCACGGCCGACGGGCGCTGCAGGGCGATGAAATCCCCCTCCAGCAGCTCTGCCCAAGTCACCTGCGCCTGCCCGGCCAGCGGCGAGTCCGCCGGCAGCACGGCGACGAAGCGGTCGGTGCCCAACGGCGTGAACTCGAGGGTGTCGGACGCTTCCGGCTCGAAGCCGATGCCCAGTTCGACCCGGTGGCTGCGCACCATTTCCAGCACTTGCTCGTTGATCACATCGTGCACGGCGACGTTGACTCGCGGATAGCGATCACGGAACACCTTCAGGGCGGCAGGCAATTGATTGGCCGCGAAGGATGGCATGGCCGCGATGGCCACCTTGCCCATCTGCAGGGTGAAGTGCTGACGCAGCA
The DNA here is from genome assembly GCF_900115715.1 of Geopseudomonas sagittaria. GTDB lineage: Bacteria > Pseudomonadota > Gammaproteobacteria > Pseudomonadales > Pseudomonadaceae > Geopseudomonas > Geopseudomonas sagittaria. Next base: position 74,203 of record NZ_FOXM01000006.1, on the reverse strand, counting down.
GCTCCTCGGCATTGTCCCAGTCGGCGAGCAGGCGACGGGCCAACGGCAGCAGCGTCTCGCCTTCCGGGGTCAGGCTGACGCTGCGCGTGGTGCGCACCAGCAGCGGCCCGCCCAGAGAGTCCTCCAGGTTCTTGATCGACAGACTCAGGGCCGGCTGCGACAGGTGCAGGCGCTCGCAGGCCTGGGCGAAGCTCAGGGTCTGGGCCACGGCGAGGAAGGCGCGCAGTTGCTTGACGGTCATTGATTTGCTTTTGTGATTAATGGCTTTGAAAAACAAACTTAACAAATCACAGCCCAACGGTGAAGCTCTCCAGCACTTGCCGGCAGCCAGTCTGCCGGATCGACAAAAACCAGAGGCGCACCAGCATGAGTGGACTCGACAAGCGAGTAGGCAGCTACGAGGAGGCCCTCGCCGGGCTGACCGACAACATGACCATCCTGTCCGGCGGCTTCGGCCTGTGCGGGATCCCGGAAAACCTGATCGCGGAAATCCGCCGGCGCGGCACCCAGGGCCTGACCGTGGTCTCCAACAACTGCGGCGTGGACGGCTTCGGCCTCGGCGTGCTGCTGGAAGACCGGCAGATCCGCAAGATGATCGCCTCCTACGTCGGCGAGAACGCGCTGTTCGAGCAGCAGCTGCTCAACGGCGAGCTGGAAGTCGAGCTGACCCCGCAGGGCACCCTGGCCGAGCGCATCCGCGCCGGCGGCGCCGGTATTCCGGCCTTCTTCACCGCGACCGGCTACGGCACCGCGGTGGCCGAGGGCAAGGAGGCGCGCGAGATCAAGGGCCGCCACTACATCCTCGAGGAGGCGATCACCGGCGACTTCGCCATCGTCAAGGGCTGGAAGGCCGACCACTACGGCAACGTGGTCTATCGCCACACCGCGCAGAACTTCAACCCGCTGGTGGCCAGCGCCGGGCGCATCACCGTGGTCGAGGTCGAGGAGATCGTCGAGCCCGGCGAGCTGGAGCCCAGCCAGATCCATACCCCCGGCATCTACGTCGACCGGATCATCCAGGGGACGTTCGAGAAACGCATCGAAAAGCGCACCGTGCGCGGCTGATCCCCGGCCACGGCACGGCGCCGGCTGCGAGCAGCCGCTTTCGCCAATACCCGACCAGAAGAGACTTGCGATGGCACTTTCCCGCGAACAAATGGCTCAGCGCGTGGCGCGCGAGCTGAAGGACGGCTACTACGTCAACCTCGGCATCGGCATCCCGACCCTGGTGGCCAACTACGTGCCCGAGGGCATCGAGGTGATGCTGCAATCGGAGAACGGCCTGCTCGGCATGGGCACCTTCCCCACCGAGGCCGAACTGGACCCGGACATGATCAACGCCGGCAAGCAGACGGTGACCGCCTGCAAGGGTGCGGCGATCTTCGATTCGGCGCAGTCCTTCGCGATGATCCGCGGCGGCCACGTCGACCTCACCGTGCTCGGCGCCTTCGAGGTCGACGTGCAGGGCAACATCGCCTCGTGGATGATCCCCGGCAAGCTGGTCAAGGGCATGGGCGGCGCCATGGACCTGGTGGCCGGTGCGGACAACATCATCGTGGTGATGACCCACGCCTCCAAGGACGGCGAATCCAAGCTGCTGCCACGCTGCAGCCTGCCGCTGACCGGCGCCGGCTGCATCCGCAAGGTGCTGACCGACCTCGCCTACCTGGAGATCGAGAACGGCGCCTTCGTGCTCAGGGAGCGCGCGCCGGGGGTGAGCGTCGAGGAGATCGTCGCCAAGACCGCCGGCGAGCTGGTCGTGCCGGAGCATGTCCCGGAAATGCACTTCGCCTGACGTCCGCTTCGGCTGCAAAACCGTACGACAAGGGCAGCTCCCATGCACGAAGTCGTCATCGTCGCCGCCACCCCCACCGCCATCGAGGCCGGGCGCTGACGGTCGGCCAGGAGCCGGGCTGGGACGCCGGCAACGGCATAGTCGCCCGTTGCCACCTGGCGGCCAACCGGGATGTATCGCGGTCGATGCTCCCCGGCCCAGCGGAGAACGCCTTGCCGTGCAGGCAAGGCGGCTCCCATAATCCCCGCATCACCCTGGGGAACCCTGCTGCCATGGCCATTTCCAGCCACGATCTCGACCAGGACGGCCTGATCGTCGGCGTGTCTCCCGAGCGCTTCCGCGCGGTGGCCATGCCGCTGCTGTTCGATCACCTCAACGCCCAGTGCGAGGGCACCATCGCGGTCAACCGCCAGGCGCGCATCGTCTGGATCAACGACAAGTACGCCGAGAAGGTCGGCATCCGCGACCCGCGCAGCGTGCTCGGCAAGGAGATCGAGGAAGTGCTGCCGGCCAGCCGCCTGCGCGAGGTGGTGGAGAGCGGCCAGCCGAGCATGCTCGACCTGATGGCCTTCGGCAGCGAACACTTCGTGGTCACCCGCATTCCGCTGCGCGACGAAGACGGCACCCTGGTCGGCGCCCTGGGCTTCGTCCTGTTCGACCGCGCGCGCCACCTCAAGCCGTTGATGGCCAAGTACAACAGCCTGCAGAGCCAGTTGCTGGCGACCCAGAACGAACTGGCCAAGGCGCGCCGCGCGCGCTACACCATCGCCGGCTTCATCGGCGCCAGCGCCGCCGCCAGCGAGGTCAAGCGCCAGGCGCGGCGTGCCGCCCAGCTCGACGCCACGGTGCTGCTGCGCGGCGAGACCGGCACCGGCAAGGAGCTGCTGGCCCAGGGCATCCACAACCTGTCGCCGCGGGCCAACGGCCCCTTCGTGGCGGTCAACGTCGCCGCCATCCCCGAGACCCTGGTCGAGGCCGAGCTGTTCGGCACCGCCCCCGGCGCCTTCACCGGCGCCGACCGCAAGGCGCGCATCGGCAAGTTCGAGGTGGCCAACGGCGGCACCCTGTTCCTCGACGAGATCGGCGACCTGCCGCTGCCGCTGCAGGCCAAGCTGCTGCGCGTGCTGCAGGAGCAGGAGGTCGAGCCGCTCGGTTCCAACCAGGTAAAGCCGCTCAACGTGCGGGTGATCGCCGCCACCCATATCGACCTCGAGGCCAAGGTCGCCGCCGGCCAGTTCCGCGACGATCTCTACTACCGCCTCAACGTGCTGGCCCTGCAGGTGCCGCCGCTGCGCCAGCGCCGCGAGGACATCCCGGCGCTGGTCGAGTACCTGCTCGACGACATCGCCAATCGCTCCGGCCTGGCGCCCATGGAGTTGACCCCCGCCGCCCTGGCGCTGCTCGGCGCGCAAGCCTGGAAAGGCAACGTGCGCGAGTTGCGCAACCTGCTGGAGCGGGCCCAGCTGGATACCGACGGCCCGTTGCTGGACGTCGCGCAGCTGCAACCGCTGCTGGCCGCGCCCAGCGCCCCCCTGCTGGCCACGCCAGCGGCCAGCCCGGCGCCGCAGGAGGTCGCGCCTCCCGCCGAAGAATCCCTGCAGCCGCTGGCGCAGAGCATCGCCGCCGCCGAACGCCGCGCCCTGCAGCACGCCCTGGCGACCTGCAACGGCAACCGCCGGCGCGCCGCCAGTGAACTGGGCATCTCCCGCGCCAGCCTGTACAGCAAGCTGCAGCAGCACGGCCTGAGCGCGCGCGAGCAGTAACCCTTGCCGCGCACGCGGCCCCCGGCGCCTTCCCCCCTGTAGAGCCAGCCGGCCGGTAGGGCGCGCGGGCCGTCCGGGTCGTGCGCACCGACATCCAGCGCCCGCAGGCAATCCAGGCGATCTTGGGCGCGCATCAGTGCAGGATGGCCTCCGCAACAGCGTCCAGATAACTGGACAACACCCTCGGCGATCTCTTCTCTGCTGGACATGTCCAGACAACAAGACACTCCCTGTCAGGCCGTTCGGGAGGCACCGGGCCTGCGTCCACCACCGATTCCGACGGCAAAGCCCCGTGGCACCTGGCCTGCAGCACGCTGCCGGGATTTGTGCGGGGACTCCCGGGCAACCTGGCACGCTTCTCGCTGATAGGTTGCCCATCCACTGCACCGGGCCATCGCCCGGCTGCGTGAACTTCGGCGCGCCACCGCGCGGCGCCGTCAAAACAACAACAAAAGGAACGCCTCCACCATGGGAACCCTCGGTATTCTGCTGTCCCTCGTGCTGCTGATGTATCTCGCCTATCGCGGCATCAACGTGTTGATCCTCGCGCCCCTGCTGGCGCTGCTCGCCCTGCTGTTTTCCGGCGAGACGGCCCTGCTGCTGCCCACCTACACCCAGGTGTTCATGAAGGCCATGGGCGGTTACATGATCCAGTTCTTCCCGCTGTTCCTGCTCGGCGCGCTGTTCGGCAAGCTGATGGACGACTCCGGCTCGGCCCTCGCCATCGCCCGCGGCATCGTCGCCAAGGTCGGCAGCCAGCGCGCCATCCTGGCCATCGTGCTGGCCTGCGGCCTCCTCACCTACGGCGGCGTGTCGTTGTTCGTGGTGGCCTTCGCCGTCTACCCGATCGGTGCCGCGCTGTTCCGCGAGGCAGGCATTCCCAAGCGACTGATCCCCGGCGCCATCGCGCTCGGCGCCTTCACCTTCACCATGACCGCGCTGCCCGGCACCCCGGCGATCCAGAACGCCATCCCCAGCCCCTTCTTCGGCACCGACGCCTTTGCCGCACCGGGCCTGGGGCTGATCGCCGGGTTGATCATGCTCGGCCTCGGCAGCTGGTGGCTGAGCGCCCAGGCGCGCCAGCTGATGACCGCCGGAGAAGGCTACGGCGTGCACGACGACGAGCCGGCGCAGCAGGAGCTGCGCGACATTCCCGGCTTCTGGCTGGCGCTGCTGCCGATCCTGCTGGTCATCGCCCTGAACTTCGTCATGGCCAAGCAGATCCTGCCCCAAGTCGACGCCAGCTTCCTGGCCAAGCCCGAGTTCGGCGGCCTGCAGGACGCCAAGTCGCTGATCGGCATCTGGTCGATCATCGTCGCCCTCGGCGCCGCCATCGTGCTGCTGGTGACGCTGCACTGGCGGCGCTGGGTCGACCTCAAGCGCAGCGTGAACGACGGCGCCTTCGGCTCCATGCTGCCGATCCTCAACACCGCGTCCGAAGTCGGCTACGGCACCGTGATCGCCTCGCTGGCCGGCTTCGTGGTGATCCGCGACCTGGTCCTCGGCGTGTCGAGCAACCCGCTGGTGTCCGAGGCGGTGGCGGTGAACATCCTCGCCGGCATCACCGGCTCGGCCTCCGGCGGCATGTCGATCGCCCTCAAGACCCTCGGCGAGCAGTACCTGGCCCTCGCCACCAGCGCCGGCATCAGCCCCGAGCTGCTGCACCGGGTCGCCGCCATGGCCTCCGGCTGCATGGACACCCTGCCGCACAACGGCGCGGTCATCTCGCTGCTGGCGATCTGCAAGCTCAGTCACCGCGAGTCGTACAAGTTCATCTTCGTCAACACCGTGGCCTTCCCGCTGGTGGCCCTGACCGTGGTGATCACCTTGGGCAGCCTGTTCGGTAGCTTCTGAAAGACCATGGCGGTCTTCGCGTGACCGCCTCCTTTTTACGCAACCGGCATCGTCTGACGCCGCTCATCACTCGGCGGCTCCCGGCGGGCCGCCACTGGCAGGAGACCCCTCCATGAATCTCAAAGGCAAGATCGCGCTGGTCACCGGCGCCACCAGCGGCATCGGTCTGGGCATCGCCCACCGCCTGGCCGCAGCCGGCGCCGCGGTGGTAATCAACGGCTTCGGCGACGTCGAGCGTGTGCTCGTCGAACTCGGTCAGCACGGCACCCGCGTCGGCCACTATCCGGCGGACATGGCCGATCCGCAGCAGATCGCCGAGATGCTCGCCTACGTCGAACGGGAGTTCGGTGGCCTCGACATCCTGGTGAACAACGCCGGCATCCAGCATGTCGAGGCCGTGGAAGAGTTCCCGGTGGAACGCTGGGACGCCATCATCGCCATCAACCTGTCCTCGGTGTTCCATACCTCGCGCCTGGCCTTGCCGGGCATGCGCCGGCGCGGCTGGGGGCGCATCCTCAACATCGCCTCCACGCACGGCCTGGTGGCATCCGCCGGCAAGAGCGCCTACGTGGCCGCCAAGCACGGGGTGATCGGTCTGACCAAGAGCATCGCCCTGGAGACCGCGAGCACGCCGATCACCTGCAACGCCATCTGTCCCGGCTGGGTGCTGACGCCGTTGGTGCAGCAGCAGATCCTTGCCCGCGTCGAGGCCGGTGCCAGCCCCGAGGCAGCGCGCCACGATCTGCTGGCGGAAAAGCAGCCGTCCCTCGAGTTCGTCACTCCCGAGCAGCTCGGCGAACTGGCGGTCTTCCTGTGCAGCGAGGCTGCCGCCCAGGTGCGGGGGGCTGCCTGGAACATGGATGGCGGCTGGCTTGCCCAATAAGCCATCACCGCGGGGCAAGATGGCTTTTGGTCGGGCGTCATGAACGCCTGCCGCCCTCAGGCTCTCCCCTGGTGAGGGGCGCGGCTTCAGCGGTCGGCCGGCTGTAACCCCTGCCCACCCATCCGCGCACTGATCTCCCGGGCGACCTGCAACAGGCGCTCGGCCTGCGCGCCCTGCGGATCGGCGGCGAAGCCCGGCGCGGTGCCGACCACGGTGATCACCCCGACCAGCTTGTCCCCCGCCGCGAACAGCGGCGCCGACAGCGCGTTCACCCCCGACATCAGCAGGCCATGCACGTGGTGCAGGCCGCGCGCGCGGATCTGCGCGTGCAGCGCTTCCCGCTCGGCAGGCGCAGGCGCGCCTGGCTCGGCCAGTGCCGCCGCCTGCAGCGCGGCGGTTTCCGCCACGGGCAGGAAGCTGTCGAACACCAGGCCGGTGGACGAGCCCAGCAGCGGCAGCACCGAGCCGACCTGGGTGACCACGGTCACCGCGCGCACCGCCTGCTCGACGTGCACCACGGTCGGCCCCTTGTTGCCCCACACGGCGAGGAAGCAGGTCTCGTTGAGCGCGTCGCGCAGCTCGACCAGGCGCGGCAGCGCCACCTTGGTGACGTCCAGCCGACCGATGGCGGCGAGGCCGACGAACAGCGCCTCGCGGCCCAGGCCGTAGTGGCCGCTGCTCTCGTCCTGCTCGGCGAAGCCGCTGGCGATCAGCGCCTGCAGGTAGCGGTGCACCTTGCTCGCCGGCATGCCGACGTGCTCGGCCAGGCGCGACAGCGAGGTGGCCGGCGCCAGTTCGGCCAGCCCCTTGAGGATGTCGGTGCCTACCTCGGCGGACTGCACCTTCTGCCGCCGCGGCGCAGCCGGGCGCTCGGTTTCGCTGGTCATGGTCCCTCCTGTGCGTGGCGATGAAGGGCGGATTTTACGCTTGACGCTCTGCGATGTGCGAGTTACGTTTTACGTAAGTTGATTACGCAAAACAAAATGCGCGTTCGCGTCGAGGCAGTCCACGGCGAGCCGCACCCCACCGAGAAAGGGAGACCGTAATGAAGCCGATCGTGCAGAAAATCCATCACGTGGCGTACCGCTGCAAGGACGCCCTGGAAACCGCCCGCTGGTACGAAGAAAACCTGGGCATGCAGCTGGTGCTGGCGATCGCCGAGGATGCCGTGCCGTCGACCGGCGAAGCCGATCCGTACATGCACATCTTCATGGATGCCGGCATGGGCAACGTGCTGGCGTTCTTCGAGCTGCCCACCCAGCCGGAGATGGGCCGCGACCCGAACACCCCGGTGTGGACCCAGCACCTGGCCCTGCAGGTCGAATCCATGGAGGTACTGCTGGCCACCAAGGCGCGCCTGGAAGCCGCCGGAATCAAGGTCATCGGCCCGACCGACCACGCCCTGTTCCAGTCGATCTACTTCTTCGACCCCAACGGCCACCGCCTCGAACTGGCCGCCAACACCGGCTCGCCGAAGATGCTCGAGGCCCTCGACCAGGTGAAATGGGCCATGCTCGAGGAGTGGGCACAGACCAAGCGCGCACCCAAGCACGCCGCCTGGCTGCACGACGGCAGCTACAAGACCATGTTCAAGTAACCCGGCACCAACACGGAGAACGCAGTCCATGACCGACGCAGTCAACCCGCTCAGCTGGGTTTCCTCGGCCAACGGCCACCCCGACTTCCCGCTGCAGAACCTGCCGCTGGGCATCTTCAGCCCGCCGGGCCAGGCGCCACGCGGTGGCGTGGCCATCGGCGAGCACATCCTCGATCTGAAGGTCGCCTGTGCAGCCGGCCTGTTCGCCGGCGAGGCGCAAATCGCCGCCGAAGCCGCCAGCGGCGACAGCCTCAACGCCTTCTTCGCCCTGGGCAGCCAGGCCCGCCGCGCCCTGCGCGCCGCACTGCTCGAGCTGCTCGGCGAAGGCAGCCCGGCGCAGGCGCAGATGCAGGCGCTGGGCGCTGCCCTGCTGCCGGCGCTGGCCGACTGCCAGCTGCACCTGCCGGCGCGGGTCGGCGACTACACCGACTTCTACGTGGGCATCCACCACGCCAACAACGTCGGCAAGCTGTTCCGCCCGGACAACCCGCTGCTGCCCAACTACAAGTACGTGCCGATCGGCTACCACGGCCGCGCCTCGACCGTGTGCGTCTCCGGCACGCCGGTGCGCCGCCCGCTCGGCCAGACGATGCCGCCGGGCCAGGAAACACCGAGCTTCGGCCCGAGCAAGCGCCTGGACTACGAGCTGGAGCTGGGCATCTGGATCGGCCAGGGCAATGAGATGGGCGAGGCCATCGCCATCGGCGAGGCCAGCGAGCACATCGCCGGCTTCTGCCTGCTCAACGACTGGTCGGCGCGCGACGTGCAGGCCTGGGAATACCAGCCGCTCGGTCCGTTCCTGGCCAAGAACTTCGCCTCCACGGTGTCGCCCTGGGTGGTAATGCCCGAAGCGCTGGAGCCGTTCCGCACCGCGCAGCCACCGCGCCCGGCCGGCGACCCGCAGCCGCTGCCCTACCTGCTGGATGCAGAGGACCAGGCCCACGGCGGCTTCGACATCGAGCTGGAAGTGCTGCTGCTCACCGCCTCCATGCGCGAGCAGGGCTTGCCGGCGCAGCGCCTGGCGCTGAGCAACACCCAGAACATGTACTGGACGGTGGCGCAGATGGTCGCCCACCACAGCGTCGGCGGCTGCAAGCTGCAGCCCGGCGACCTGTTCGGCTCCGGCACCCTGTCCGGCCCGGAACCAAGCCAGTTCGGCAGCCTGCTGGAGAGCACCTTCGGCGGCAAGCAGCCGCTCACCCTGGCCAGTGGCGAGACGCGCACCTTCCTCGAGGACGGCGACGAGGTGATCCTGCGCGCCCGCTGCCGCCGCGCGGGCTATCCGTCGATCGGTTTCGGCGAATGCCGCGGGGTGTTGCTGCCGGCGCGCAGCGTCTGATCTGCGGCGCCGTGACGGCGGATCCGACTGATCGCTCCCACGCTCCGGCGGGGGAGCGCCATCCCAAGGCAATCGCCTGCATTCATTCGCGCCCGGCGGCTTGCTCGCGAATGAACCAGCGCCACGGCGGGGGTACAGAGGATGTACTCCGTGCGCGCTGACCGCTTCGGATTCGTGCGATTGCCCCGCCTCCCTCCCCCGGCGCTGGCTGGCGCCGGTGACACGCCAAGCTCATCACAGCCCAGCCATCAGTAATGCCAAGTGACCGACCAGCTCACGGTATGGAAGTAGGCATTGCTGAACTCCTCGGCGGCACCGAGCCGCTGATCCCCGCCGCCGCCCTCGGCCCCCGGCAGGTCACCCATCCAGGTGAGGGCATAGTTGAAGTTCAGCTCGGTGTTGCTGTCGTAGGCATAGCTGAGCCCCGAAGCCAGCCGCCAGGCTGCCCTCATCGGCGCGGCGAAGGTGCGCCGGTCCTCGGCAAGCGCCGCGCTGTCGTAACCCACCCCGGCCTGCAGGAGCAGTTTCGGGCTGGCCCGGTACTGGGTGCCGATGGCCAGGTGCCAGCTGTCGCGGTAGCTGCGCTCGGCGGCGAAGGCACTCGTGGTGGCGGCGTCCCCCTCGCTGGCGGAACGGCTGTGCGCCGACCAGTCCTGCCATCCGGCGCTGAACAGCACGGCCCACTGCGGCCCCAAGGTCCGATACAGGCTGAGGGTCGCGGCCTGCGGAAGATCCGTGTCGGCCGGCAGGGAGGCGCTGCGCAGGCCACGGGCATCCAGCAAGTCCGTGCGGACCGGCTGCGGGTTGTCGAGGCCCTGTCGAGCCGCGGATTCACCCTCCACGGGGAAGCTGTAGTGCAGGCCGATGCGGGTGTCTTCGCGCAGCTGATAGACCAGGTTGAGGTCATCCCTGGCGGATTCGGCAGGCACGCTGCTCGCGGCATTGGCCACGCCGGGAGCGGTCAGGCAGAGCAGGCAGCCTGACAGGAAAAGGGGGTAGCGCGGGGTGTCCATGGCGGTTTACCTGGGCGGAGTGGCTGTCGCGGACAGCGCGCTTGAACTGGCAAGCGGCAGGTCAACGACGTGGGTGGTAAGCACCTTATCCACTCTAGGCAAAGGCCAACGACCGACCATTGGATTGACGCAGCGCCGGGCAATATCACGAACGCGGACGACATTCGTCAATTTCCCAGCGATCCACCCCATCGACGCCGGTCACGCGCTTCTAAGCTGATTTGAATGGGTCGCGGGTTTGCCGAGGACGGCAGTGAACCGCCACCAGGCGGTGCAATCCTGCCGTTCATGCACCGCAGGATGGAGCGCTCACGAAGCCGCGTTGGGCAGCCCCGCGGTGCGCTCGTCGATGCACTCGTATTCGCCCATTTCGAATTCGCGGCAAATGAACGGGCGGTTTTCGTAGATCGTGCACAGCATGGTTTCGCGGTCCAGCGCCGCGCACCAGCCATCCTCCAGGCGCGCCATCACCTCGCCGCCCCACGCGTCGATCTCGATGTATTGTTCCGGCACGCCGGTATCGGTGATCAGCATGACTTCCAGACGACAGCAGCAGGCCTGGCAGTTGGCGCAGGTGATCTCCGGCTGGTCCAGGTTGAGCGCTTCGATCTTCATGCTTCGTTCACCACGAATCTGGACTGCTCTTGCGGCGGAATCGACCCATCATCTACAGCCCCTCGCTTGCCGTGGCTTTCCTGAAGCCGGGCACGCTCGGCTTCCCATCCTGCCATCCACAGGGAGAAGCCGAGCGCGGGCCAGCCGCTCAGGCCTGATGGGGCAAGCCTAGCAGGTCGCGGGCCACCGCTTCGGCGATGCGGATGCCGTCGACCCCGGCGGAGAGGATGCCGCCGGCATAGCCGGCACCCTCGCCGGCCGGGAACAGGCCCTTGACGTTGAGGCTCTGCAGGTCGGCGCCGCGGGTGATGCGCAGCGGCGAGGAGGTGCGCGTCTCGAGGCCGGTGAGCACCGCGTCGTGCATCGCGTAGCCGCGGATCTGCTTGTCGAACACCGGCAGCGCCTCGCGGATCGCCTCGATGGCGAACGGCGGCAGGGCCGCGGCCAGGTCCTGCAGTTTCACTCCCGGCTTGTAGGACGGCTCGACGCTGCCCAGGGCGGTGGACGGCTTGCCGGCGATGAAGTCGCCGACCAGCTGCGCCGGGGCCTCGTAGTTGCAGCCGCCAAGTTCATAGGCGAGCGACTCCAGGCGCTCCTGCAGTTCGATGCCGGCCAGCGGGCCGCCCGGGAAGTCCTGCTCGGGGCTGATGCCGACCACCAGGCCGGAGTTGGCATTGCGCTCGTTGCGCGAGTACTGGCTCATGCCGTTGGTCACCACCCGGTTCGGCTCCGAGGTGGCGGCCACCACGGTGCCGCCCGGGCACATGCAGAAGCTGTACACCGAACGACCGTTCCTGGCGTGGTAGACCAGCTTGTAGTCGGCGGCGCCGAGCTTCGGGTGGCCGGCGTACTTGCCCAGGCGCGCCTTGTCGATCACCGACTGCGGGTGCTCGATGCGGAAACCCACCGAGAACGGCTTGGCTTCCATGAACACGCCGTGGCCGTGGAGCATGCGCATGGTGTCGCGGGCGCTGTGGCCGAGGGCCAGCACCACGTGCCGGCTGGCGATCTGCTCGCCGCTCTCCAGCTGCACGCCGCGCAGCTGGCCGTCCTCGATCAGCAGGTCGCTGACCTTCTGCTCGAAACGCACCTCGCCGCCGAGGGCAATGATCTCGGCGCGCATGTTCTCGACCATGCCGGTGAGGCGGAAGGTGCCGATGTGCGGCTTGTTGACGTAGAGGATCTCCTCCGGCGCGCCGGCCTTGACGAACTCCTCCAGCACCTTGCGACCGAAGAAGTTCGGGTCCTTGATCTGGCTGTACAGCTTGCCGTCGGAGAAGGTCCCGGCACCGCCCTCGCCGAACTGCACGTTGGACTCGGGGTTGAGCACTCCCTTGCGCCACAGGCCCCAGGTGTCCTTGGTGCGCTGGCGCACTTCCTTGCCGCGCTCGAGGATGATCGGGCGAAAGCCCATCTGCGCCAACAGCAGGCCGGCAAAGATGCCGCACGGACCGAATCCCACCACCAGCGGACGCTCCTCCAGTTCCGCGGGGGCGTGGCCGACGAACTGGTAACGCATGTCCGGGGTTGGGCCGATCTGCCGATCGTCGGCGAACTTGGCCAACAGCGCCGCTTCGTCGCGCACACTGACATCCAGGGTGTAGATGAACAGCAGCTCGCTGGACTTCTTGCGCGCGTCGTAGCTGCGCTTGAACAGGCTGAAGTCGAGCAGCTCGGCGTCGGCGATGCCCAGGCGCTGCACAATGGCGGCGCGCAGTTGTTCGTCGCTGTGGTCGAGGGGCAGTTTGAGTTCGGTGATGCGCAGCATGGGGGCGTCCACGTCAGGGCCGGAGGCAACCCGGCAGCTTATGAAAGGCAGCGATTATACGCGCGAACGGCGCAGGTTCGGCAGGGATTGCGCCAGGTGGGCTGCCCTGCCCTTCAGCGCGCCGAAGAACACCACCCCGGCAACTTCTGGTAACTTTGCTGCACCGCACAAAACCGCGAAGAACTGCCATGGCCATGCCGTCAGTCAATCCGAGTCAGCTCCGCCCGCCGGTGCTGACCGACAAGATCCTCGAACGCCCGCGCCTGTTGCAGCATATCCGGGAAGCGGCCAGCCACGGCGGCCGGCTGACCCTGCTCAGCACGCCACTGGGCTACGGCAAGAGCACCCTGCTCGCCCAGTACGCCGCGAGCCTGCGCACGCCCTGGGCCTGGTTGCGCCTGAGCAGCGCCGACAACCAGCCGTTGCACCTGTTGTTGCACCTGCACACGACCCTCGGCCTGGCCGTGCCCGAGAGCGCGCTGGGCGCGGTGGCGGAGGCACGGCTGTGGCATGCCATCCAGCAGCGCCTGGAGCAGGCCGCGGAAGGCTTCACCCTGATCCTCGACGACCTGCACCTGCTGCGCAGCGGACGTGCCCGCGCTTACATCGAGCAGCTGCTGCGCTTCGGGCCGCCCGGCCTGCATGTGCTGGCCGCCAGCCAGGGCGTGCCGGACCTGGCCATCAACCATCTGCTGCGCGAGGATCGTCTGACCGTCCTCGACGCCCGCGAGCTGGCCCTGGACAGCGAGGAAACCCGCCAGCTGGCCAGCAGCCGCGGCATCCGGCTGGACGCCAATACCCTCTACCAGCTGCGCGCCGGCAGCGAAGGCTGGATCAGCGGCCTGCTGTTCTGGTTCGCCGCCCACCGCAAGCAGACGCTGCAGGCCGGCCAGCCGCCGCAGCCCCGGGCGCTGCGCAACGTGACCTTGCAGGCCTACGCCTATGTCGTGCGCTTTCTCGACGAGGAGCTGCTCGACCTGCTGCCGGCCGAGCTGCTGACCTTCCTCGAACGGACCTCGGTGGTGCAGGCCTTCGACCCGGCGCTGGCCGAAGAACTCAGCGAACGGACCGACAGCGAGCGGTTGATCCGCCAGCTGCAGCGCCGCGACCTGTTCATCGAGCAGCGTCCCGGCGAGCGGGTGGAGTACCGCTACCACCCGGTGCTGCGCGACGTCCTCTACCAACACCTGCAGCAGCGCGATCCGCAGTTGCTGAGGCAGCTGCACCAGCGCGCTGCGGCCTGGCTGATGGAGCAGCGCCGCTATTCCGAGGCCATCCACCAGTACGGCCGCGCCAAGGACTTCAACGCGGTGCTCGCCACCGCCGAGCGGCACACCTTCGACCTGCTGCGCGACGGGCAGATCAACGCCCTGGTCGCCCTGCTCACCCAGGTTTCAGGACAGAGCGGCAGCGACCACTTCACCCTGGCGATCAGCGAAGCCTCCATCGTCCTGGTGACCAACGACATCCGCAGCGCGCGATCCTGCATCGGCCGCCTGCAGCAGCTGCTGCGGCGCCAGGGCGTGCCGCGCCATCCCGAACGGGTGCGCCAAACCATCGCCTACCTGCGCACCCTGCTGGCCTTTCTCGGCGGCAACCTGGGCCACGGCCTGACCCTGGCCAGCCAGGCGCTGCAGCGCTATCCGCAGCGCAACGCGGCCTGCTCGGTGCTGCGCTTCAACCGCGCCCGCTGCCTGTTCCAGCTGGGCCAGCTGAGTGCGGCCCGCCGCGATGTGGAGCAAGCGCTGGCAGAGCTCGACACCTTCCGCTTCAGCGGCTTCGCCAACATTCCCCATCTGCTGCTCGGCGAGATCGAGCTGGCGCAGGGCGAAGGCGCGGCGGCCATGCAGCGCTTCCTGGCGCTCGAGCAGGGCTCGCCGGCCGCCGCCTCGCGCAATTTCTACGAGCTGTTCCACGAGGTGGGCATGGGCTTGGTGTTCGTCCAGCAGAACCGTCTGGAGCAGGCCCGCCAGTCCCTGGCCCGCGCCGAAGCGCTGGCGCTCGGTTTTCCCCATTCGGCCGGTCTGGTCGGCGTCCTCCACCACCAGGCCTGCCTGTACGATGCCCTCGGCGACAGCCCCAAGGCGCAGGCGCGCTGGGACGAGGCGCGGCGCATGGCCCGCCAGTTCCGCCAGTTCGGCCTGTACCGGCGGGCCGGCGCCTGGCGCGCGCGCCTGGCGGTCCGTGAGCGGGACGAGGACTTCCTCCTCGACTGGCTGGAGGAATGGCACTGGTGCCAGCGCCACTACGGCGAGGACATGATGCCGGAGGAATGGTTGGCCTACGCCTGGGTGCAGCGCCATCTCGGCCAGCCGACGCTGGCCGGGCAGATCCTCGCCAACCTGCGCGAACAGGCCGAGGGCGAGCACAACCTGCGCCTGCAGCTGGACCTGTGGCTGCTCGACGCTACCCTGTGCCGCGACCGCGGCGATCAGCCGGCGGCCCTGGCGCGCCTGGACGACGCCCTGCAGCTGGCCAGCCGCCACGGCTTCGGCCAGCTGCTGCACCACGAGGGCCGCGAACTCGCCGAGCTGTTCCGCCAGTTGCTGCTGCCGCAGGTCCGCCGCCAGGCCGGGCTGGAGCGCCCGCTGCCGCCGCGCGAACAGCTGGCCCCCCTGCTGGCCGGGCTCGGCAGCGACGATGCGGCGCAGCGCCTGCTCGAACCGCTGACCCGCCGCGAGCTGGACGTGCTGCGGCGCATGGCCCGCGGCCAGAACAACCAGCAGCTCGCCGACGGGCTGTTCGTCAGCCTGAGCACGGTGAAGACCCACATCAACAACCTGTTCCGCAAGCTCGACGTGACCGACCGCGACGCCGCCCTGCGCGCCGCCCGCGAGCTGCGGCTGCTCGACTGAGCCGCGCCCTCCACCCGCTTCCACCCAACTCCACCCGCAAATCCACCCGCGGTTCGAAGCGAACCGCGGGTGTGGCTTGCTACAAAACGGTATCGGCTCCCACAACCATAACAAGGGGAAACACCATGCCGGCCTACCAAGCGCCCTCGCGCGACCTCCGCTTCGACACCCGCGAACCGCTCGACCTGAGCCGACTTGCCGGGCACGACCGCCCGCTGCAGGCCGGCGAGCCCGTAGCCGCCGAGCTTCGGGACACCGTGGTCGAGGCAGGCACCAGCTTCTGCGTCACCCATGCCTGGGGCCTGTACCCCGTGCCCGTGCCGTCTTCTGCATCACTGAAGCAGTCTCCGGCGGTCTAGTCGCCTGCGGGCACCTAGTCACTCCCCACCGGAACTTTTGCTTGGCCGTCCTCGCGGCGGCTTCTTTCTTCCTGCGCCGGCCAGGTGTTTGCCACGCACCTGGCCGGCCGCCCCGCTCCCGAGGTCATCCATGTACACCCTGATCGACTACTCCCTGGACAACGAGCTGGCCCTGATCGGCCTGCGCCGCGCCCCGGTCAATGCCCTCGGCCACCAGCTGCGCCTGGAGATTCAGGCCGCCTTCCAGCAGGCCAGCGCCGACCCGGCGGTCAAGGCGCTGATCGTCTACGGTCGCGAGCTGCCATTCTGCGCCGGCGCCGACATCGCCGAGTTCGGCGACGCCGCCTTCGCCGCCTCTCCCGCGCTCCCCGAGCTGCTCATCGAGCTGGCCAGCAGCGCCAAGCCCATGGTCGCCGCCGTCGGCGGCCTGGCCCTCGGCGGTGGCCTGGAGCTGGCCCTGGCCTGCGGCTACCGGATCGCCGAGCCCAAGGCGCGCCTCGGCTTCCCAGAAATCACCCTCGGCCTGCTGCCCGGTGCCGGCGGTACCCAGCGCCTGCCGCGCCTGGTAGGCGCTGAGAAGGCCGTCGAGCTGATCCTTTCCGGCCAGTTGCTGAACGCCAAGAGCGCCCTCGATCTGGGCATCGTCGACCGCCTGGCCGGCGCCGCCGACAGTCTGCTGGACAGCGCCTGCGCCTTCGCCCGCGAACTGCTCGGGCAATCGGCGCCGGCCTTCCCGGCCTACCCGCATGCCGAGCCGGGCGTCGCTACGTCGGGCGCCGCCCTGCCGGCCGACTTCTTCGCCGACTACGCCGCCAGCAAGGCCGCCCAGTGGCATGGCCAGGTGGCTCCGCAGGGGGTACTGGATGCGGTGCAGGCCGCCTGCGAGCTGCCGCTGGCGGCCGGCCTGCAGCGCGAGACCGAACTGTTCGACGCGCTGCTGGAGTCGCCGCAGTCCAAGGCCCTGCGCCACCTGTTCTTCGCCGAGCGCGAGGCCGGCAAGGTGCCCGGCATCGATGCCTCGCTGCCGCTGCGGCCGATCGCCAAGGTCGCGGTGATCGGCGCCGGCACCATGGGCGGCGGCATCGCCATGAACTTCGCCAACATCGGCATCCCGGTGGTGCTGCTCGAGCAGAAGCGCGAAGCGCTGGACCGCGGCCTGGCGCAGATCCGCAAGAACTACGAGATCAGCGCCAAGCGCGGCAAGCTCACTCAGGAGCAGCTCGAACAGCGCATGGCCCTGCTGCAGGGCAGCCTCGACTACGCCGATCTGGCCGACGCCGACCTGGTGATCGAGGCGGTGTTCGAGAGCATGGAGGTCAAGCGCCAGGTGTTCGCCACCCTCGACGAGGTGTGCAAGCCCGGCGCGATTCTCGCCAGCAACACCTCGACCCTCGACATCGACCAGATCGCAGCTTGCACCCGTCGCCCGCAGGACGTCATCGGCCTGCACTTCTTCAGCCCGGCCAACGTCATGCGCCTGCTCGAAGTGGTGCGCGGCAAGCAGACCGCCCTCGACGTGCTGGCCACCGCGCTCAAGCTGGGCAAGCAGATCGGCAAGCTGCCGGTGGTCTCCGGGGTGTGCTACGGCTTCATCGGCAACCGCATGCTCGAGCCCTATTCCCGCGAGGCCTACCGCCTGCTGCTGGAAGGTGCCACTCCGGCGCAGGTCGACCGCGTGCTGACCGACCTCGGTCTGAACATGGGCGTGCTGAGCATGTACGACCTGGTCGGCATCGACGTCGGCTACCTGATCCGCACCCCGATGCGCGCCGTGCTCGCCGAGGACCCCAGCTACTGCCGCCTGGCCGATGAGCTGTACACCCTCGGCCGCTACGGCCAGAAGAGCGGCCGCGGCATGTACATCTACGAGGGTCGCGAGCGCCGCGACGATCCGGAAGTGCTGACGATGGCCGAGCGCCTGGCCGGCGAGCTGGGCATCCAGCGCCGCAGCATCAGCGACCAGGAAATCCACGATCGCTGCCTGTTCATGTTGATCAACGAAGGTATCCAGATCCTCGACGAGGGCATCGCCCTGCGTGCCGGCGACATCGACCTGGTGTGGACCTGCGGCTACGGCTTCCCCACCTGGCTGGGCGGTCCGCTGCACTACGCCGAGCAACTGGGCCTGGAGCGGGTGCTCAGCGGCATCCGCCAGTACCGCGAACAGCTCGGCGCCTACGGCGAGCTGTGGTTCAAGCCCGCGGCCCTGCTCGAGCAGCTGGTCGCCGCCGGCAAGACCCGTATCAGCAAAGACTAATCAGCCAATTTCAGCCTTAAACAGAGGGTATGTCCCATGAATCAGCGTGAAGTGGTCATCGTCAGCGGCGCCCGTACCGCCATCGGCGATTTCGGTGGCAGCCTCAAGGACTTTTCCCCGACCCAACTCGGCGCCCTGGTCGCCCGCGAAGCCCTGCAGCGCTCCGCGGTGAGCGGCGACGAGGTCGACCAGGTGGTGTTCGGCAACGTCATCCATACCGAACCGGTCGACATGTACCTGTCGCGCCTGATCGCCCTGAACAGCGGCGTTGCCGAGCGCTCCACCGCCCTGACCCTCAACCGTCTGTGCGGCTCGGGCCTGCAGGCCATCGTCACCGCGGCGCAGAACATCCTGCTCGGCGACAGCGACATCGCCCTGGCCGGCGGTGCGGAAAGCATGAGCCGCGCCCCCTACTCCTCGCCGGCGATGCGCTTCGGTGCGCGCATGGGTGATACCGGCATGGCCGACATGATGGTCGGCGCCCTCACCGATCCGCTGCACAAGGTGCACATGGGCTTCACCGCCGAGCAGGTGCGCAAGACCTACGGCATCTCCCGCGAGGCCCAGGACGCGCTGGCGCTGGAATCCCACCGCCGCGCCGCGAGGGCCATCGAGGAAGGCCGCTTCAAGGAGCAGATCCTGCCGATCACCCTGAAGACCCGCCGCGGCGAGGTGGTGTTCGACACCGACGAGCACGTGCGCGGCGACGTGACCGCGGAGGAGCTGGCCAAGCTCAAGCCGGCCTTCGACCGTGGCGAGGGCACCGTGACCGCCGGCAATGCCTCCAGCCTCAACGACGGCGCCGCCGCCGTGGTGCTGATGGAGCGTGCGGTCGCCGAGCGGCGCGGCCTGCAGCCGCTGGCCCGGCTGGTGTCCTACGCCCTGGCCGGCGTCGACCCGATGCACATGGGCATCGGCCCGGTGCCGGCCTCGAAGCTGGCCCTCGAGCGTGCCGGCCTGTCGACCGCCGACCTCGACGTGATCGAGGCCAACGAGGCCTTCGCCGCCCAGGCCTGCGCGGTTGCCCAGGAGCTGGGCCTCGATCCGCTGAAGGTCAACCCGAACGGCTCGGGCATCTCCTTGGGCCATCCGATCGGCGCCACCGGCACGATCATCACCCTCAAGGCGCTCCATGAGCTGCAGCGCATCGGCGGCCGTTACGCCCTGGTCACCATGTGCATCGGCGGCGGGCAGGGCATCGCCGCGATCTTCGAGCGTATCTGAGCGAATAGCGGAGAAAAGCAGATGAAAGTATTGGTAACTGTCAAACGCGTGGTCGACTACAACGTCAAGGTGCGGGTCAAGGCGGACAACTCCGGCGTCGATCTGGCCAACGTGAAGATGGCGATGAACCCGTTCTGCGAGATCGCCGTGGAAGAGGCGGTGCGCCTCAAGGAAAAGGGCATCGCCAGCGAGATCGTGGTGGTCTCCATCGGTCCGGGCGTCGCCCAGGAGCAGTTGCGTACCGCCCTGGCCCTCGGCGCCGACCGCGCCGTGCTGGTCGAAAGCAACGAGGAACTCGGTTCGCTGGCGGTGGCCAAGCTGCTCAAGGCCGTGGTCGACCAGGAACAGCCGCAGCTGGTGATCCTCGGCAAGCAGGCCATCGACAGCGACAACAACCAGACCGGGCAGATGCTCGCCGCGCTGACCGGTTTCGCCCAGGGCACCTTCGCCTCCAAGGTCGAGGTGAATGGCGACAAGGTGAACGTCACCCGCGAGATCGACGGCGGCCTGCAGACCGTGGCCCTCAAGCTCCCGGCCATCGTCACCACCGACCTGCGCCTCAACGAGCCGCGCTACGCCTCCTTGCCCAACATCATGAAGGCCAAGAAGAAGCCGCTCGACGTACTGACTCCGGACGCGCTTGGCGTATCCACCGCCTCGACGGTGAAGACCCTCAAGGTCGAAGCACCGGCCGCGCGCAGCGCCGGCATCAAGGTGGGCTCGGTTGCCGAGCTGGTGGAAAAACTGAAGAACGAAGCGAAGGTGATCTGATGGCAATCCTGGTACTCGCAGAGCACAACAACGCCGCCCTTGCCGCGGCGACCCTCAACACCGTGGCCGCCGCCCAGGCCATCGGTGGCGACATCCACCTGCTGGTCGCCGGTTCCGGTTGCGCCGCCGTGGCCGAAGCCGCCGCCCAAGTGGCCGGCGTCGGCAAGGTGCTGGTCGCCGACCAGGCTGCCTACGCCAACCAACTGCCGGAAAACCTCGCGCCGCTGATCGCGCAACTGGCTCAGGAGCCGGGCAACGGTTATCGCCACGTGCTGGCCGCCGCGACCACCACCGGCAAGAACGTGCTGCCGCGCGTGGCCGCGCTGCTCGACGTCGACCAGATCTCCGAGATCGTCAAGGTGATCGACGCCGACACCTTCCAGCGGCCGATCTACGCCGGCAACGCCATCGCCACCGTGCAGTCCAGTGCGGCGATCAAGGTGATCACCGTGCGCGGCACCGGCTTCGACGCCGTGGCGGCCGAGGGCGGCAGCGCCGCCATCGAGAGCATCGCCAGCATCACTGACGCCGGAATCTCCGCCTTCGTCGGCGAGGAACTGGCCAAGTCCGAACGCCCGGAGCTGACCGCGGCGAAGATCATCGTCTCCGGCGGCCGCGGCATGCAGAACGGCGACAACTTCGCCCTGCTCTACGGCGTGGCCGACAAGCTTGGCGCTGCGGTCGGCGCCTCGCGCGCGGCGGTGGACGCCGGCTTCGTACCCAACGACATGCAGGTCGGCCAGACTGGCAAGATCGTCGCGCCGCAGCTGTACGTGGCCGTGGGCATCAGCGGCGCCATCCAGCACCTGGCCGGCATGAAGGACTCCAAGGTCATCGTCGCGATCAACAAGGACGAGGAGGCGCCGATCTTCCAGGTGGCCGACTACGGCCTGGTCGCCGACCTGTTCGAGGCCGTGCCGGAGCTGTCTAGTCTGCTTGGCTGATTCGCCAGGCGGCAGCAGGCGCTATTGTTGGCGCCGGCACTCCGCGTGCGCTCGAGGCAATGGGCAACCCATCGGTTGCCCATTTTCCTGTCTGCCGGTTTTCTGCGAAGAAATTTGAGGTCTAGCAATGCAACGCGAATACATGGAATTCGACGTGGTCATCGTCGGCGCCGGCCCTGCCGGACTGTCGGCCGCCTGCCGTCTGAAGCAGAAAGCCGCCGAAGCCGGCCAGGAGCTCAGCGTCTGCGTGGTGGAGAAAGGCTCCGAGGTCGGCGCCCACATTCTCTCCGGCGCCGTCTTCGAACCGCGCGCGCTCAACGAACTGTTTCCCGACTGGAAGGCCCAGGGCGCGCCGCTGCACACCCCGGTCAAGCGCGACGACATCTACCTGCTCAAAAGCGGCGACGCCGCCAGCAAGATCCCCGACTTCGCCGTGCCGAAAACCATGCACAACGAAGGCAACTACATCATCTCGCTGGGCAACCTGTGCCGCTGGCTGGCCCAGCAGGCCGAGAATCTGGGCGTCGAGATCTACCCGGGCTTCGCCGCTCAGGAAGCGCTGATCGACGACAAGGGCGTGGTGCGCGGCATCGTCACCGGCGATCTGGGCGTCGATCACGAGGGCAACCCGAAGGAGGGTTACTACACCCCCGGGATGGAGCTGCGCGCCAAGTACACCCTGTTCGCCGAAGGCTGCCGCGGCCACCTCGGCAAGCAGCTGATCGGGAAGTACAAGCTGGACAGCCAGGCCGACGCCCAGCACTACGGCATCGGCATCAAGGAGCTGTGGGAAATCGATCCGGCCAAGCACGAGCAGGGCCTGGTGGTGCACACCGCCGGCTGGCCGCTGAACGATGAGAACCCGGGCGGCTCCTTCCTCTACCACCTGGAAAACAACCAGGTGGTGGTCGGTCTGATCGTCGACCTGTCCTACAGCAACCCGTACCTGTCGCCGTTCGACGAGTTCCAGCGCTACAAGCACCATCCGGTGGTCAGGCAGTACCTGGAGGGCGGCAAGCGCATCGCCTACGGCGCCCGCGCCATCTGCAAGGGCGGCCTCAACTCGCTGCCGAAGATGGTCTTCCCCGGCGGCGCGCTGATCGGCTGCGATCTGGGCACCCTCAACTTCGCCAAGATCAAGGGCAGCCACACCGCGATGAAGTCCGGCATGCTGGCCGCCGAGGCGATCGTCGAGGCGCTGGGCGCCGGCCGCGAGGGCGGCGACGAGCTGAACAACTACGTCAAGGCCTTCGAGGACAGCTGGCTGTACGACGAACTGTACCGCAGCCGCAACTTCGGTCCGGCGATGCACAAGTTCGGCGCCATCCTCGGCGGCGCGTTCAACTTCGTCGACCAGAACCTGTTCGGCGGCAAGATCCCGCTGACCCTGCACGACAACAAGCCGGACCATGCCTGCCTGAAGCCGGCCGCGCAGTCGCAGCGCATCGAGTATCCGAAGCCGGACGGCAAACTGAGCTTCGACAAGCTGTCCTCGGTATTCCTCTCCAACACCAACCACGAGGAAGACCAGCCCTGCCACCTGAAGCTGGCCGACGCCTCGATCCCGCTGGCGAAGAACCTGCCGCTGTACGACGAGCCGGCGCAGCGCTATTGCCCGGCCGGGGTGTACGAGATCGTCACCCTGGAAAGCGGCGAGAAGAAGTTCCAGATCAACGCGCAGAACTGCGTGCACTGCAAGACCTGCGACATCAAGGACCCGGCGCAGAACATCACTTGGGTGACCCCGGAAGGCACCGGCGGGCCGAACTACCCCAACATGTGATCCGCCCCGCCATCCTCAGCCGCTCCCCTGGCAGCATGCGGTCTCATTGACTGCATGTGCCTGGCCGGTGGCCCGTTCGAGAGGCCCGAGCGGTCGCGGAGCTGCGCGATCCGCAGCCTGCCTCAGCCGTGAATCGCCATGAAAGCCGCCATGACCCGGCGAGCGTGCTGCCTGCGCTCATCCTCGCTGCGCCGTTCGTGCGGCACGCGGTATAGCCCGCGCAGCAGATCGAGCCCCATCACCATCCCCATCAGCATTTCCGCGCTTGCCGCCGGCTCCGGGCAGCGGATCAGGCCACCCTGCGCCGCCGCCTGCAGATAGTCGGCCAGCACCCGATGGGTGTTAGCCGGGCCGTTGCGGTACACCTCGGTCAGATCCTGGGTGTTCTGCGGTATCGAGCCCAGCGCCTGCATCAGGCGTTGGTGATGGTCGCTGCCGATGAAGGCAGTGATCGCTTCGAGCAGCGCACCCAGGTCGGCAAGCAGCTCCTCGCGGCTGGCGGGGAGGCGTCCGAGCGTCTGGTGGATGGTGAACGCCTCGCTGCACACCACGGCCTGCAACAGCTCGTAGCGATTGGCGTAGCGGGCATACAGGGTGACCTTGGAGATACCCGCCAGGCTGGCCACCTTGTCCATGGTCAGGGCCTGCGGCCCCTCGGTGAACACCAGTTCCCGGGCGGCGTGAAGGATGTCGCGGTCTTTCTGCTGATCGGTGGGCCGGCCGGCTTTTGCTGACATGGTTTGCGCCTGTTTCGGATGCTGGATGGGTAAAAATGATTACTGTACATTCGCGTACATTAATCCAGGAAACGGACTCCACATGCGTGTCTCGCCGCTTTTGCTCGCTGTCTGCGTGCTGCTCCTCACCGCCTGCAATGATACCGCCGAGCCGGGTGCGACTGCCGCCCTGCCGCCGCTGGTCAAGACCGTGGCGGTACGCGGCGGCGCGGCGACCACGCTCGGCTTGTCGGGCACGGTGCGCGCGCGGGTCGAGTCGCCGCTGGCCTTCCAGGTCGGCGGGCGCATTGCCC
The DNA here is from genome assembly GCF_900115715.1 of Geopseudomonas sagittaria. Lineage (GTDB taxonomy): Bacteria > Pseudomonadota > Gammaproteobacteria > Pseudomonadales > Pseudomonadaceae > Geopseudomonas > Geopseudomonas sagittaria. The sequence goes on along the minus strand of NZ_FOXM01000006.1, from coordinate 50,353 downwards.
GGCGCCTGAGCGATGCCGGCGAGGCGGTGCGCGCCGGACAGGTGCTGTTCGAGCTGGATACCCGCGACCTCGCGCAGTCGGTCAGCGCGGCTGAAGCGGACCTGGCCGCCGCCAACGCGGCGCTGGCTACCGCCGAGGCCGATCTGGCCCGTCATCGCCAGCTCGAGACGCAGAACTTCGTCAGTGCCCAGGCCCTGGAGCGCGCCGAGCTCGCCCGGCGCGAAGCGCAGACCCGCCGCGACGCCGCCAGCGCCCGCCTGGCCCAGGCGCGCAATGCCCTCGGCTACGGCCGCTTGCAGGCGCCGGCCGCCGGCGTGCTGATCGACGTGACCGGCGAGGCCGGCCAGGTGGTCGCCGCCGGCCAGGCCGTGGCCCTGCTCGCCCAGGCCGAGGCGCGCGAGATCGAGGTGTACTTTCCCGAAGACGTGACACCGCCCGAACACGGCGAGGTCGTGGCCGCCGACGGGGCAAACCTGCCGCTGCGCCTGCGCGAAACGGCCGGCGCGGTCGATCCGCAGGGGCGCACCCGGCGCGCCCGCTATACGGTTCAGGAGCCGTCGGCGGCCCTGGTGCTCGGCGCGGTGCTGCGTACCCGCTTCGCCGCCCAGGACGCCAGCGCCAGCGACTTCGTGGTGCCGATCGGCGCCCTCGACGAGCGCGGCCATGGCCCGCGGGTCTGGCGGCTGCGCGAAGGGCGCGTCGAGCCGGTCGCCATCACGGTGCTGGCGCTGGATGGCGAAACCGCGCGCATCCGCGGCCCGCTGACAACCGGTGACCGCGTGGTGGCGCTGGGCGCCCATCTGCTCAGCGAGAACATGGCCGTGCGGGAACTCGACCGATGAGCTTCCCCAACCTCTCGGCGCTGGCCGTGCGCGAGCGCTCGCTGACGCTGTTCCTGCTGATCCTCGCAGTACTCTCCGGCATCTATGCCTTCCTCGCCCTCGGCCGCGCGGAAGACCCCGCCTTCAGCGTGCGGGCCACGGTGGTCACCGCGGTGTGGCCCGGCGCCACGCCCGAGGAACTGCAGACCCAGGTGGTCGACCGCCTGGAGAAGCGCATCCAGGAGGTGGAGTACCTCTACCGGATCGAAACCACCATCCGCCCGGGGCAAGCCACCCTGCAGATCGAGTTCCACGACTACTCGCCGCAGGCCAAAATCCCCGACCTGCTGTACCAGGTGCGCAAGCGCATGCAGGAAGAGGCCGGCAACCTGCCGCCCGGGGTGATCGGCCCGATCGTCAACGACGACTTCGCCGATGTGTACTTCAGCCTGATCGCCGTCACCGCCCCGGGCCTGCCGATGCGCGAGCTGACCCGCGACGCCGAGGCGATCCGCGACCGCCTGCAGCGCGTCGCCGGCGTGCACAAGGCCATGCTGCTAGGCGAGCGCACCGAGCGGGTGTACCTCGAGTTCGACAATGCGCGGCTGATCAACCTGGGGATTGCCCCGCAGGCGGTGTTCGACGCCATCGACGCCAGCAACCGCCTGCTGCCGGCGGGACGCATGGAGACCGACGGCCCGCGCCTGCATCTGCGCCTGGACGCCGACCTGTCCGACCCCGAGCAACTGGCCGCGGTGCCGGTGCGCATCGGCGAGCGGGTGCTCAAGCTCGCCGACATCGCCACCATCCGCCGCGGCTACGAGGACCCGCCCAGCTACCTGGTGCGCTCGCGCGGGCAGGATGCCCTGCTGCTCGGCGTGGTCATGGCCAAGGGCGAAAACGGTCTGGAACTGGGCGAGCGGCTCGCCGCCTTCCTCGACGCCGAACGCCAGCGGCTGCCGCTGGGCATGGCGCTCGACGTGCTGACCAACCAGGCCGACGCCATCAGCGGGGCGGTCAACCTGTTCCAGATCAAGTTCCTGGTGGCCGTGGCGGTGGTGGTGGCGGTCAGCATGCTGGCCATCGGCCTGCGCGCCGGGCTGATCGTCGGCATCGCCGTACCGCTGACCCTGGGCCTCACCTTCCTGGTGATGATGCTGATGGACATCAATCTGGACCGCATCACCCTGGGCGCACTGATCATCGCCCTCGGCCTGCTGGTCGACGACGCCATCATCGCGGTGGAAATGATGCTGGTGAAGATGGAGGAAGGCTGGGACCGCGTGCGCGCCGCCGCCCATGCCTGGTCGGTCACCGCCGCACCCATGCTCTACGGCACCCTGGTGACGGTGGCCGGCTTCTTCCCCATCGGCTTCGCCCGCTCGAGCGTCGGCGAATACGCCGGCAACATCTTCTGGGTGCTGGCCATCGCGCTGCTGGTGTCCTGGCTGGTCGCGGTGGTGTTCGCGCCCTGGCTGGGCGTGCGGATGCTGCCGGATTTCCCCAAGGCGGATGGCCACGGCCATGCCGGCCTCTATCAGACCCCGCTGTACCGGCGCCTGCGCCGCGTGGTGAGCTGGTGCGTGACCCGGCGCAAGACGGTGGTCGGCGCGACCATCGCGCTGCTGGTGCTGGCCATCGCCGGCATGGCCGTGCTGGTGCAGAAGCAGTTCTTCCCCAGTTCGGACCGCCCGGAAGTGCTGGTCGCCGTCTACCTGCCCCAGGGCAGCAGCGTCGATGCCACCGATCGCACGATCAAGAAGCTCGAAGCCATCCTCGCGCCGCTGCCCGAGATCAAGAGCCTGTCCGCCTACGTCGGGGCCGGGGCGCCGCGCTTCTTCATCAGCGCCAACCCCGAGCCGCCCTCGCCGGCCTTCGCCAAGATCGTCGCCGTGGCGCAGAATCCCAAGGCGCGGGACAAGGTCATGGCCACCCTGCAGCAGCACATCGAGCGGGGCGAGTTCCCCGAGGCGCGGGTGCGGGTCTACCAGCTGCTGTTCGGCCCGCCGGTGATCTGGCCGGTCGCCTTCCGCGTCATCGGCTCCGATCCGCTGGTGCTGCGCGATATCGCCCATCGGGTCCGCACCGTGATGGCGGCCGATCCCCATGTGGTCGATCCGCACCTGGAATGGGACGAGCGCGCCCCGGCGCTACATCTGGCCATGGACGAGGAACGCCTGCGCCTGCTGGGGCTCACCCCGCAGGAAGTGGCGCAGCAGCTGCAGTTCCAGCTCGACGGCGTGCCGGTCACCCAGCTGCGCCAGGACATCCGCAGCGTCGAGGTGATCGCCCGCGGCAGCAGCGGCGGCCGCCGGCTCGACGCCGACAGCCTCGACACCCTGGAAGTGCTGACCCGCGACGGCCGCAAGCTGCCGTTCAGCCAGCTGGGGCAGGTCGAGGTGCGTTTCGAGGACCCGGTGATCAAGCGCTACAACCGCGAGCCGTTCCTGACCGTGCAGGGCGACGTCCAGGGCGCCCAGCCCAACGACGTGACCGCCGCCGTATGGCAGGCGCTGCAAGAGGTGCGCGACCAGTTGCCCGCCGGTTACCGCATCGACACCGCCGGCGCGGTCGAGGAGTCGGGCAAGGCCGATGCCTCGATCCAGAAGCTGCAGCCGGCGATGGTGGCCTTCATGCTGATCCTCATCATGCTGCAGATGCGCTCCTTCTCCGGCACCTTCATCGTCGTGGCGACCGCCCCGCTGGGCCTGATCGGCGCGGTCATCGCCCTGCTGCTGTTCAACCAGCCGTTCGGTTTCGTCGCCCTGCTCGGCCTGACCGGTCTGGCCGGCATCCTGATGCGCAACACCCTGATCCTCACCCAGCAGGTGGCCGACAACTTCGAGGCGGGGATGCCGGCGTTCGAGGGGGTGGTGGAAGCGGCGGTACAGCGCGCCCGCCCGGTGATGCTGACCGCGCTGGCCGCGGTGTTCGCCTTCGTGCCGCTCACCCAGGACAGTTTCTGGGGGCCGCTGGCCTACGTGCTGATCGGCGGCGTGGCGGTCGGCACGGCAATCACCCTGCTGTTCGTGCCGGCGCTGTATGCGCTGTGGTTCCGGCTGAAGCCCGCAGCAGAGGCCTCGCCATGAACGACGGCGCGCTGGCCAGGCGGGCGGCGGTTCCGTAACATCGCCGCCCCCTTACTGCCGCCGGCGGCGCCGGCCCTCACCCCAGGTAAGCCATGAAACCGCAACGTCTGCGTGCCGATGTCCTGGCCGGACTCACCACCTCCTTCGCCCTGGTGCCCGAGTGCATCGCCTTCGCCCTGGTTGCCCAGCTCAATCCGCTGATGGGGCTGTACGGCGCCTTCATCATCTGCACCCTCACCGCGCTGTTCGGCGGCCGGCCGGGCATGGTCTCCGGCGCCGCCGGCTCGATGGCCGTGGTCATCGTCGCCCTGGTGGTACAGCACGGCGCCCAGTACCTGCTGGCCACCGTGCTGCTCGGCGGCCTGCTGATGATCGCCTTCGGCCTGCTGCGTCTCGGCAAGCTGATCCGCATGGTGCCGCATCCGGTGATGCTCGGCTTCGTCAACGGCCTGGCGATCGTCATCGCCCTATCCCAGCAGGAGCACTTCAGGGACGGCGAGGCTTGGCTGAGCGGCACGCCGCTGTACCTGATGCTCGGGCTGGTGGCCGTTACCATGGCCATCGTCTACCTGCTGCCGCGCCTGACCCGCGCGGTGCCGCCGGCGCTGGTGGCGATCCTCAGTGTCGGTGCGGCGGTCTACCTGCTCGACCTGCCGACCCACACCCTCGGCGACATGGCCAATATCGCCGGCGGTCTGCCCGCCTTCGCCCTGCCGGACATCCCCTGGAACCTGGAAACCCTGGGCATCATCGCCCCCTACGCCGTGCTGATGGCCCTGGTCGGCCTGCTGGAAACCCTGCTGACCCTCAATCTGACCGACGAGATCACCGAGAGCCGTGGCTACCCGGACCGCGAGTGCGTGACCCTCGGCGCGGCCAACATGGTGTCCGGTGTGTTCGGCGGCATGGGCGGTTGCGCGATGATCGGCCAGACCATGATCAACCTCAGCTCCGGCGGGCGCGGACGGCTCTCCGGCGTGGTCGCCGGGGTGATGATCCTGTTGTTCGTGCTGTTCCTCTCGCCGCTGATCGAGCGCATCCCGCTCGCCGCGCTGGTTGGGGTGATGTTCGTGGTGGCCCAGCAGACCTTCGCCTGGGCCTCGCTGCGGGTGCTCAACAAGGTGCCGCTGCACGATGCGCTGGTGATAGCCGCGGTAACCATCGTCACCGTGTTCACCGACCTGGCCACCGCCGTGCTGTGCGGCATTTTCATCGCCGCGCTGAACTTCGCCTGGCAGCAGGCCCGCGAGCTGTACGCCGACAGCGATGTCCAGGCCGACGGCAGCAAGCTGTACCGGGTACACGGCACGCTGTTCTTCGCCTCGAGCACGCCGTTCCTCAACCACTTCGATGTGGCGGGCGATCCGGCCCAGGTGACCCTCGACTGCCGCCACCTGAGCTTCGTCGACTACTCGGCGATCGCCGCGCTGAAGACCTTGCGCGAGCGCTATGCCCGCGCCGGCAAGCACCTGCGCGTGCTGCATCTGTCCGAGCGCTGCAAGCAGCTGCTCAAGCGCGCGGGCGTGCAGCACGATTGAAGCGTCTGGCCCGCAGCGGGCCAGACCTTGGGATCAGGCAATGCTCTCGACGATCCCGCCATCGACCCGCAGCGCCGCGCCGGTGGTGGCGCTGGCCTGCGGGGAGGCGGCGTAGACGCACAGGCTGGCCACCTCCTCCGGACTGGCGAAGCGGCGGATCAGCGAGGAGGGACGGTTTTCCTTGAGGAACAGCCCCTCCATCTCCTCCAGCGACACGCCGCGCTCCTTGGCCATCTGCGTGAAGAACGTGGTCACCCCCTCGGTGCGGGTCGGCCCGGGCAGGATGGTGTTGACGGTCACCCCGCTGCCGGCCAGCACCTTGGCCAGGCCGCGTGAAACGCCCTGCAGCGCCGCCTTGCTGACCCCGTAGTGGACCATCTCGGCGGGGATGTTCAGCGCCGACTCGCTGGAGATGAACTGGATGCGTCCCCAGCCGCGCTCCTGCATGCCGCGGGCGTAATGGCGCGACAAGCGCACGCCGCTCATCACGTTGATCTGGAAGATCTCCTCCCAATCGGCATCGCTGATGTCGCTGAACGCCTTGACCCCGTAGATGCCTAGGTTGTTGACCAGGATGTCGGCCTCGGGCTCGGCGGCAATCAGTGCCCGGCAGCCTTCGGCGTTGCCGGCATCGGCCACCACGCCGCGGGCCAAGCTGCCGGCGCGGGTGTCGCGCAGGCTGGCCAGGGCGGCGTCGACCCGGCCCGCCTCGCGGCCGCAGACCACCACGGTCGCTCCGGCATCGGCCAGCCCCCTGGCGATGGCCAGGCCGATGCCGCCGGTGGAGCCGGTAACGATGGCGGTCTTGCCGGAAAGGTCGATGATCATGGATGAACTCCTGTAATTGTGGGTGAGTGAACGGCTTCAGCGCGCCAGCGGCATCAGCCGGTCGTCATAGTCGCCAAGGCTGGGGAAGCGCAGCGGTTCGAGGTTGTCGAGTGTATCGAGATGGCGCCGGTAGTCGGCGAGGATCTGCCCCCGCGCCTCGGTGCTGACGTAAGGCACGTGGTAGCCGATGAAGGGTGGCAGTACCGCGAAGCCGCAGTAGCCGAGGCTGCCCTGCAGCAGCGGGCGCAGCAGGGTGTGGATCTCGCCGTGGATGGCCTGCGGACCGAACATATGCTCGCGCCCGCCCAGGGTCAGCGCCACCAGGGCGCGCTTGCCGCACATGCCGCCGCGGTCGTAGATGCGCTTGCCGCCGTAGAACACCCCGGAAATCATCACCCGGTCGATCCAGCCCTTGAGGATCGCCGGCATGGAGAACCAGTACAGCGGGAAGTTGAGGATCAGCAGGTCGCACCACTGCACCTTGGCGATCTCGGCGGCGATGTCCGCCGCCAGGGTGCCGGCCTCGTAGTTGTGGCGCTGCTCGAGGGCGTAGACCAGGTAGTCCGGGTTGGCCCGGCAGCCGAAGTCGGCAGCGCTGGCCACCGGGTTCCAGTCCATCGCATGCAGGTCGGAGACCTGCACCTCATGGCCCGCACCGCTCAGCTGCTCGACGGCGCAGTCCTTGAGCGCGCTGTTGAAAGAGCGCGGCTCGTTATGGGCGTGGACGATCAGTACCTTCATGGGCGCTTCTCTCCTTGATCCTGTTGGGGCGAATTCATTCGCCAAACTACCTCGGAAAGGCGAATGAATTCACCCCTGCAGGGCCAGGTGATTCCCCGGCGCTTGTGTCGGCGCCAGCGGCATCAGCCCCCGGCACATCGCCTTGTGCAGCTTGCCGACCACCTTGAGGCTCAGGCTGCTCTGTGCCTGGACGCAGCAGGCCAGCACGATGCCGTGCTCCTGCTCGTCGAGCGTGACGTGCTGGCGGCTCATGGTGCGGGTGGTGCGGTAGTCGCCGCTGGTGACCTGCACCTTGCACACCCCGCAGCCGCCGCCGCGGCAGCCGACCGGAATGCCCTTGCGGCCGAGCTTGGCCATGCCGTTGAGCACGGTTTCCTGCTCGTCGCAGGCGTAGCGCTCGCCGGTGTCCTCGATATGGATCTCGTGTTTCATGCGGCGCCCTCCCCGGCTGCAGCGCGGGCGCGCGCGGCCACTTCCCCGGCGCGCAGTACGCTGGCCGGCGCGCCACCAATGGACCAGTCCTCCGGCGCTACCCGCTGGCAGCGGCCGCGCACCAGCTCGCGGCGCACGCCGAGCACCTCAACCAGCAGCTCGGTGAAACCCTGCGACAGGCGCTGGCGATCCTCCAGCGAGCGGCCGTCGAGGACGATGAACTCGAAGAAAGGGGCGTGCAGACCGTTGCTGCTGCACGGCGCACCGGCGACAGCGCACTGGCTGGCAGGATAGGTAGTGATGAAGGCCCGCACCCGCTCCATGGGCGCCTTGAGCACTTCGCTGTAGAGGCGCGAGGCCTCCACGAGCAGGCGTTCGTCCTGCTCCGGGGTGCTATGCCCCGCGAGCAGATGGAAGTTCACGACAGGCATGGCGCATCTCCAATTATTTTTATGTGCGCAGTCGGTTAAGGCTGGCCGTCAAGGTAAGCCACGGCGCCTTCCCGAATCCAGCATCAGGGTCGAGCCGGTCATCGCATCGGCTTCCGGCGCCAGCAGCAGCGATACCGCCCAGGCCACCTGCTCCGGGGTGGTCAGCGCGCCGATGGACGATTCGGCGCACATCTCGGCCAGCACGACTTGGGTATCGATGCCGCGCAGCGCGGCACGGTCGGCCGCCACCCGGTGCAGACGCTCGGTGTCGGCCGGACCAGGGGCGATCAGGTGCGCGGTGATCCCACGCGCGCCGTAGGCCAGGCTGATCTGGCGCGTGGCATTGGCTAGCGCGGCGTTGGCCACACCGGGCGCGGCCGCGTAGGCAGTGGGTTCAAAGCCATAGTGGCCGCCGATGGCGACCAGCCGCGAGCCCTTGACCAGCTGGCCGTCCACCGCACGCACCAGGCGCAGCAGGCCGCCGACCTTGATGTTGACGGCATCCACCAGCGCCGAAGTCGGCGCATCGAGGATGCCGCCGGCCACCGCCACGCCCGGCCCGTGCACGATCATGCGCACAGGGCGGTCAAGGACGGCGCGAATCTGTTCGATGGCTGCATCGCTGGCAATGTCGGCCACGCAGGCGACCACGCCGGAATGGCGGCTGGCCAGCGCGTCGATGGCCGCCGCGCTGCGCGCCACCGCCACCACGTCCAGGCCGCTGGCGCACAGCTTGGCGACAATCGCCTGGCCGAAGGCACCGGTGGCGCCTACCACCACGGCCAGTTCCCTGTTCGCACTCATGGTCACCTCCTTAAACAGGAACGCCGGACGGGGCAACCCGTCCGGCGTTGTGTCAGGCGCTCTTCAGCAGCCCGCGTTCCTTGGCCATGGTCATCGCGGTGTCGAGGATCATGTCCTCCTGGCCGCCGATCATCTTCTTGCGGCCCAGCTCGACCAGGATGTCGCGCGCCGGCACGCCGAAGCGCTCGGAGGCGCGCTTGGAGTGCAGCAGGAAGGTCGAGTAGACGCCGGCGTAGCCGAGGGTCAGCGACTCGCGGTCGACGCGCACCACGTGCTCCATCATCGGCACGATGATGTCCTCGGCGACGTCCATCAGCTTGAACAAGTCGACGCCGGTCTCGATGCCCATGCGCTCGCACACCGCGGCGAACACTTCCAGCGGGGTGTTGCCGGCACCGGCGCCGAGGCCCGCCGCCGAGCCGTCGATGCGGCTGGCGCCGGCTTCGATGGCGGCGATGGAGTTGGCGATGCCCATGCCCAGGTTGTGGTGGCCGTGGAAGCCGATCTCGGTTTCCGGGTTGAGCACTTCGCGCAGGGCGCCGATGCGCGCCTTGACGTCTTCCGGCAGCATGTAGCCGGCCGAGTCGGTGACGTACACGGTCTGCGCGCCGTAGGACTCCATCAGCTTGCCCTGCTTGGCGATGCCTGCGGCATCGTTGAGGTGGGCCATCATCAGGAAGCCGCTGGTGTCCATGCCCAGCTTGCGGGCGAAGGCGATGTGCTGCGGCGAGGTGTCCGCCTCGGTGCAGTGGGTGGCCACGTGCACGCTGCGCGCGCCGCAGTCATAGGCCGACTGCAGTTCCTTCATGGTGCCGAGGCCAGGAATCAGCAGCACCGAGACCTTGGCCTGCTTCATCTGCGAAGCGACCGCGGAGATGTATTCCTCGTTGCTGTGCGGGGCGAAGCCGTGCTGCAGCGAGTTGCCGCCCAGGCCCGCGCCGTGGGTGACCTGGATGTAGGGCACGCCGGAAGCGTCGAGCGCGGTGGCGACCTTGACCATCTGCTCGACGCTGATCTGCTCGCGCTTGGCGTGCATGCCGTCGCGCAGGCACATGTCGTGGAGGATGACCTTACGGCCTTGCAGACTGTTGGACTGGTTCATCACGCGACCTCCACGGCTTTCAACTGGATCTTCCCGGCGAGGATCTCCTCGGCGAACATCTCGGCGGTGCGGGTGGCCGCCGCGGTCATGATGTCGAGGTTGCCGGCGTAGGTCGGCAGGTAGTCGCCGAGGCCGGCCACTTCCATGAACACCGCCACCTTGTTGCCGTCGAACAGCGGGCCGTTGACCAAGCGGTAGCCCGGCACGTACTTCTGCACCTCGCCGATCATCTCCATGATCGAAGCGGTGATGCGCTCCTGGTCCGGCTCCTCGTCGGTCAGGCAGGAGATGGTGTTGCGCATGATCATCGGCGGCTCGGCCGGGTTGATGATCGCCAGCGCCTTGCCCTTGCGCGCCCCACCGACCTTCTCGATGGCGTTGGAGGTGGTGTAGGTGAACTCGTCGAGGTTGGCGCGGGTGCCCGGGCCGATGGATTTCGACGCCAGGCTGGCGACGATCTCGGCGTAGCCGACGCTCTGCACGCGCGACACCGCATGGACGATCGGGATGGTCGCCTGGCCGGCGCAGGAGATCATGTTGACGTTCATCTCCAGCTTGTCGGCGTGCTGGCGCAGGTTCACCGGCGGCACGCACAGCTGGCCGATGGCCGCCGGGGTCAGGTCGATCATCAGCACGCCCAGCTCGTTGAGCTTGCGGCTGTTCTCGGCATGCACGTAGGCGCTGGTGGCGTCGAAGGCGATCTGGATGTTGTCTTCCAGCACGTGCGGCAGCAGGCCGTCCACGCCCTCGGCGGTGGTCTTCAGGCCCATCTCGCGGGCGCGCGCCAGACCTTCGGACTCGGGGTCGATGCCGACCATCCAGACCGGTTCCAGCACTTCACTGCGCTGGATCTTGTAGATCAGGTCGGTGCCGATGTTGCCCGAGCCGATCAGTGCGCAACGGATCTTCTTCATTGTCCCTGCTCCTGCAGCGAGGCGCGCTGCGGCTTGCTCAGGCCGGCGACGTAGAACTCGTGCTCGCGGTGTTCGGTGATCAGGATGCGCACGGTTTCCGGGCTGCAATCCAGGCTCTCGGCGACCGCGGCGGTAACGGCAGCGGCAACGCGCTGCTTCTGCTCCACGGTGCGGCCTTCGATCATGTGCATTTCGATGATTGGCATGGCTGTATTCCTTGTTGTTATTCGACGAAGCGCATGGAGACCGAACCGAGCTCCTGGAAACGCGCGACGATGCTGTCGCCCGGCTTGACCGGGATGGCCTCGGTGATGCCGCCGCTCATGACGAAGCTGCCGGCCGGCAGGTTCTCGCCCAGGTCGGCAAGGATGTTCACCAGCATCGCCACCGCCTCGGCCGGATGGCCGAGCACCGCGGCGCTGGCGGCCATGCCGACCAGCTCGCCGTTCTTCTCCATGACCACGCCGAGGGTGCGCAGGTCGAGGTCCTCGACGTAGCGGGCGCGGCCGCCGCCGACGAAGCGCGCCGAGGAGCCGTTGTCGGCGATCACGCTGGCCAGGTCGAACTTGAAGCCGGAGAAGCGCGAATCGATGATTTCCACCGCCGGCAGCACGTAGTCGGTGGCGGCCAGCACGTCGGCCGCGGTGCAGCCCGGCCCCTGCAGGGTTTCCTTCATCACGAAGGCCACTTCGCACTCGACGCGCGGGTGCACCAGGTCGGACGTGGAGATCGCCGAGTTCTCCGGCCGCGCCATGCGGTCGGTGAGGAAGCCGATGGAGGGCACGCTAACGCCCATCTGCTGCATCTTGGCCTTGGAGGTCAGTCCGGCCTTCCAGCCGACCAGCTTGTGGCCCTTGGCGATGAAGCGGCGGCGCAGCTCGCTCTGCACGGCGTAGCCGTCGGCGATGGTCATGTCCGGGTATTCGTCGGTCAGCTTGGGGATCGCGTAGGCGCGGGTCTGCGCCCCTTCGACGCGCTCGCACAGGCGCACGATGTCCTCGCGGGACAGGGTGATGTTGTTGCTCATGCTGCGCTCCTCCCGGAAAACTTCACCCGGCAGCTACCGAGGCCGCCGACCGTGCACACCAGCTCGTCGCCATCGACCACCGGCACCAGTGCCGATTGCGAACCGGAGAGGATCACCTCGCCAGCCTTGAAGGGGATACCCAGTTCGCCGAGGGTGTTGGCCAGCCAGGCCACCGCGTTGGCCGGCGAGCCCTGTACTGCGGCGCCGACGCCGGTGGAGAAGATCTCGCCGTTCTTTTCCAGCACCATGCCGGCCAGGGTCAGGTCCAGCTTGCGCGGGTCGCCCTTGGTCTTGCCCAACACGTACACGCCGCAGGAGGCGTTGTCGGCCACGGTGTCCTGGATCTTGATCTGCCAGTTGGTGATGCGCGAATCGACGATCTCGAAGCACGGCAGCACGTAGTCGGTGGCGCGGATCACGTCCATAGCGGTGATGCCCGGCCCCTTGAGGTCGTGCTTGAGCACAAAGGCCAGCTCCGCCTCGGCCTTGGGCTGGATCAGGTCGCCGAGGTCGATGGTGTCGCCCTCCTGGTAGACCATGCCCGAGGTGAGGATGCCGAAGTCCGGCTGGTAGACGCCGAGAAAGTCCTGCACCGGCTTGCTGGTGGCGCCGATCTTCTTGCCGACCACGGTCTCGCCAGCCTCAAGGCGGCGCGCGACGAAGCGCTGCTGGATGCGGTAGGCGTCCTCGATGGTGATATCCGGCTCGCGACTCAGCAGCGGCGGCACCGCACGGCGGGCGACGAAGGCTTCGTACAGCTCGTCGCCGTATTGCTCGATCTTGTTGTTATCCATGTCTGTGTCCCGTGGGGGCGAATGCATTCGAATGTCCGGGCCAGCTCTCGTAGGGGCGAATTCATTCGCCTTTACGCGATCTCTTGGCGAATGAATTCGCCCCTACAGGCCCTTGGCGCGGCTTACAGCTTCACGCAGACGTTGCGCGTCTCGGTGTAGAACTCCAGCGAGTGCACACCGCCCTCGCGGCCGATGCCGGACTGCTTGGAGCCGCCGAACGGGGTACGCAGGTCACGCAGGAACCAGCTGTTGATCCAGGTGATGCCCACCTCGACGCGCGCAGCCATGCGGTGGGCGCGGGCCAGGTCGTTGGTCCAGATGGTGGTGGACAGGCCGTAGACGTTGTCGTTGGCCAGCGCGACCACTTCGTTCTCGCTATCGAACGGACGGATGTGGCAGCACGGGCCGAAGATTTCCTCGCGCACCACTGCCGCGTCGTCCGCCAGGCCGGTCCAGATGGTCGGCTGCACCCAGGCGCCTTCGGCCAGCTCGCCCGGCATCTCCGGCACACCGCCGCCGGTGACCACGGTGGCGCCCTCTTCCACCGCCTTGCGGTAGTAGGACAGCACCTTGTCGCGGTGCTCCTGGCTGATCAGCGGGCCGTAGTTGGCGTTGTGATCGTCCGGGCGACCGAACTTGACGCCCTCGGCCTTGACCTTCAGCGCCTGCACGAAGCGCTCGAAGATCGGCCGCTCGACGTAGACGCGCTCGGTGCCCAGGCACACCTGCCCGGAGTTGAGGAAGGCGGAGCGGAAGATGCCGTCCACCGCCGCGTCGAAATCGGCGTCGGCGAACACGATGCCGGCGTTCTTGCCGCCCAGCTCGAAGGACACGTCGCGCATGCCTTCCGAGGCGGCCTTCATGATCGCCGCCCCGGTGCGGGTCTCGCCGGTGAAGGTGATGGCGTTGACGCCCGGATGCTGGGTGAGGAACTCACCAGCCGAATCCGGACCGAAGCCGTGCACCACGTTGTAGACACCCTTGGGGATGCCCACGGAGTTCATCACCTCGCCGAGCAGCGCGGCGGTCTGCGGCGACTCCTCGGACGGCTTGACGATCACGGTGTTGCCGCAAGCCAGCGCCGGGCCGACCTTCCAGGTCATCAGCATGAACGGCGCGTTCCACGGGCAGATCACACCAACCACGCCCTTGGGCACGCGCATGGAATAGTTGAGCGCGCCGCGACCGTCCGGGGTGGCCATCTGGAATGATTCGCTGGGCACGTTCTTGATCACGTCGGCGAACACCTTGAAGTTCGCCGCGCCGCGCGGGATGAACACATGCTTCATCACGTGCGAGGGCTGGCCGGTGTCGGCCATTTCGGCCTCGACGAAATCGTCGAAACGGCGGGTGATCTCGTTGGCCACGCCGTACAGCAGCTCGACGCGCTGATCGGTAGTCAACCCGCCCCACTCACCGTTGAGCGCGCCACGCGCGGCCTTGACCGCCGCATCCACCTCGGGACGGCCGGCCTCGCTGATCGAAGCGATCACGCGGTTGTCGAGCGGCGAACGCTTGTCGAAACGCTTGCCGCTGGCAGCGGCGACGTACTCGCCGGCGATGAAGTTCTCAATCTTGCGCATGGTCACTCCGCGTTGTTGTTCTGGGGGTGGCCAGCCTGGGCGACCGGGGTGGTGGTCGGAGGGGCTGGGCCTTGGGAGTGAGGATAGGGATGGATCTCCATACCGGATAATACTTTATTTGTTCCCCATCAATACCTTACAGGTATTGATGGGATTGCAAAAGACCTTTATTGATTCAGCAGAACGAAGCCACAGACAAGACACGCACTCTATCTCTGCAACCACCCTTGGCATTGAAGTTTTAATCAAAAAAGTAGATAATTTATTAATTAGTCACATCAATAACAGAAGCGCAAACGCCCCGAAGGGATACAAGATGGCGATCAATTTTCATCCTGATGCAGAACCTCAATTTGAAGCTGCACGTCAGACAACCCAAGAGACAGCAGTCCCTTTTCTCGAATTACTATCATCCTGCTTTCAGATTAACTGGTTTCGTGAAACTGGCCAAAATCTTTGGCTTGCAGTAATCAAGCCATCCCCAGCAATTGCGGAACACTTCGGATTAACTCACGAGTACTTCGTTATCGGAAATGGCTATCCCGATGATTTCCACCAGCGCACTCTTAAGCAAGACCCACCCAGCGCGGTAGTTGACCGACTAGACCTTAGCACTAGATTTGTTGCTTCTAACGCCCCAAGAGCCGATGCATTTAGTGCCGCATGGGCACAAAAAAATAAATCAACTGTTATAGTATTGAAAACTCTTGAGAGATGCGAGACAACGGCAGCAGACCAGTTGTACAAGATCCTCAGCGGCTCTCTATGGCGGCGCGATTTCTTTGCAGAGTCAGAGCCGGTTCGTGACCCTTCAGAATTTTTTGGCCGTGAGGTCATAGTGAATGAGCTACACGCAAAAATTATATTCGGATCGCCAATTGCAATTTTCGGACTTCGCAAAATAGGAAAAAGCTCCGTCCTCGGGCGACTTGAAAATCTCATAGAGCAAGATGACTCTTCTATTAGCGTAACGGCATCACTGATAGGAAACTCCACCAGACTAAAAAGTGGTAGGTGGTGGGATGCGGCGCAGGATGCGATTTCAGCATGGCAGCTCAAGCTGCAAAGACTCGCCGCAAAATTAGGCTCCAAGGTCCACCCCAAAGCAGAGCGTCTGAGAAAGTCCATTGAGAAGAAAGAAGCAGGAACACGAAATCTCGCGATTGCATTTGAAAGGGATATAATCTCATTACTCAAGGCAGCCAAAGCACTAAAGAACGAAACTGATCGCGACTCTGTCCAGCTAGTTCTATTTCTAGATGAGTGCGATCACTTCTACCCTCACCTCACTGATTCCGGACATTGGAGAACTGACTTTTTTGATTTCTGGAATGCCCTGCAAGGAATCAAGCGAAGCCTCGAATCACCCGAAGAGCTAGTGTATGTGCTTGGAGGAGTAAACCCATCCGGAGTAGAACAAGGTTCTTTGCTAGGACAAGCGAATCCCCTTTATGAGACTCAACGGATTTATCTTGGCCCAATGACAAAACCGGAGGCAGACTCACTCCTTATTGGACTAGGTCGTCGCATGGGACTGGATTTTGATCCGACCGCCCTCGAAGCCTCATATAATTTCGTAGGCGGTCACCCTTTACTCATCAGGCGGCTTGGCTCTGCAGTGCACGAGAACGCACTGAATCGTGCCGAGCGGATAAAAGTAACAGCCAGAGATGTCGACCGCGCATTCAAAAAAAAGAAACGTGATTTATTTAACCAAGTAGCATGGTTTTTGGAACATCTCGCTCGTGTCGCGCCAGACGAGGAGAGACTGCTTCGAGATATTGCACAGGGCGGCTCAAAAACATACTCCGATTTATGGGGGGATGATATCTTCAGGGAAACATATGCATATCATCTTGAGCGATATGGACTTCTAGAGTTCAAATCAGAGCTACCAAAAATATCTCTCTCACTAGTAAAAGATGCACTACAACGCCCCGTTGCCACTGAGTTTACCGAGCAAAAAAAGCAACTTAAGGACGTAGTAGAAGCCATAGAGCAGGCAGTCCGAATTAGATTGCGGATGGATCTTGAAAGAGACAACACACCAGAAGAGGCAGTCCTTCGCGTGGTTAACGCAGTCCCTTCTGACGCTAAAAATAGAGCCATGAGCAGGCAAGACCTTATAGATCTAGGCAGCATTGCGGGCGTCGGAGCAGTTCTAGACTCGCTCAACTGGGGCGATTATGAAATACTCTTCGAGAAGCACTACAATGACATCAATTGGTCTGGGCCCGCCATGGAAAAGACAGAGCGCACATCAAACATTAAAAGTGCCTTTACGGACGCACACCTAGTGCGACACAATAATGATCACCAGCTAAAGTCAATGCTAGACACCGAAGGATTTAACCTTATCTATGAGAGATTTTCCCGAATGAGAGATGCTCTCCGTCTAGTTAAATTTAGGCAGAATGCTGGCTGAATCGAACCACGCATGACACATGCGAATGAAATGTATGGGGAGAATCGAGCAAAAAATGGGCAGATTTATTTTCCAGTCTTCTGACGCACCTACAGCATCAAGCCAACGTCCCGCGGCAACGGCCCAGGCCCACGAGATCGCCTCACGCTGAGCCATGCCCGGTGGGGCTATCATCGGTCTTATCTTGCCGTTTGTGCTGCGCCACGCTTGGCATAGCACATAAAACGTCTGGGGAGGATCCACAGTGGGGAGCACAGGCCTTAATCCCAGCGGCGCCAGTGAGTCGCGTACCGTCCCGACGCTGACCTCTGCTGCCAAGGATCAAGGCCCCGGAGCCACGCTGCGCCCTGAGCACCGTGCGGTAGCCCTCTTCATCGGCGGCGCCGGTGACAAGAAGCCCTATTACCTCGCCGGCCCCTACCGCAACATCTGCTGCGCGCAGGAACCGTTCGACCAGCGCATCGAGGAAGCCGGGCAGGCGGACGGCTACCAGTCGCTCTACCTGGGCTATCACGAGGTGTGGAGCGCGACCGCCATCGGCCGGCTGGTGGCGGCCGAGATCCACGACAAGACCACGCCCATCTATATCGTCGGTCACAGCCTCGGCGCCTGGAGCGGTGCACATCTGTCGCAGCGGCTTAGCGAATGGGGCTATCGGGTGGAGATGCTGGTGACGTTGGACCCAGTGGGTTCGGGTCTGCTGGTGCGGCTGGGTTCGCGGATTCCCTACCACCGGCCGGCGCCGCGCAGTCATTTCTGGATCAACGTGCGCGCCGAGCCGGGGCGGTCGAATGCTTCCGATCTGGTGGCGCAGCTGGGACGCAAGTGGCATGTCGCCGGCGAGCCGGACATCGATGAGGCGCTGGACACCAACCATGCCAATGCCTGCGCGCTGTTCTGCAATCCTCTGCACGATGGCCGCTCGGCCGCCGACTGCATGTTCGAGTCGATTGTCGGCCAGTTGCGTGCCTGATTCTGCAGACAAGGCGGAATCCGTGCGAGCGCAGGGATTTTCGGCGTTCGCGGGCTGAAATGCCTCGGAATCCTTGCGCTCGCAAGGATTTTCAGGCCGCGCTCGACCGACTGTCGCTGGCCCGCTTTCAGCCAGTAGCAGGGTGGCAACGGCTGGCCGAGGTCAGGAGCAGCGCAGACGGTAGGAACAGGCTATAGGTCATCCAAGCTCACCGGCACGGGCTGTTCACCGGCACGGGCGCGGGCGATTTCAGCCAGCTCCAGGTCTTCCAGGCGCTCGATCATCGCCTCGAACATCTCGGCCGGCACCATGTAGCCCATCACCCGGTTGTGGTTCAGTACCGCCACCGGCCCGCCATTGGCGCCGCTGATCACCGCGGAGGGATTCTTCTTCAGCTCGGACACGCTGACGGCCTTGTCGGCCAGTACGCTTTGCATGGTTAGGACTCCTTTTCAGGTCTTTATATTGGTCTTTTTAGCTGAAAGGAGGCAAGGCGGCAGGCTGCCGCTGGTCCGGATGCTGCGTGATCAATTAGCCAAGGCACACTTGTGCTAGGGAAAAAATTTCCCTAGCATCCAAGCCATGGCCACCGTACACAGCGACCGCAACTGGAAGATCAAGATCTACCCGGACGACCATGCGCCGC
This sequence comes from Geopseudomonas sagittaria, assembly GCF_900115715.1. Lineage (GTDB taxonomy): Bacteria > Pseudomonadota > Gammaproteobacteria > Pseudomonadales > Pseudomonadaceae > Geopseudomonas > Geopseudomonas sagittaria. The sequence continues at coordinate 32,205 of NZ_FOXM01000006.1, read as the reverse complement.
CGCACTTCCATGTGCAAACACCGGACGGCGAGTCACTGGTGGAGATTGATGGGCTCAAGGTGCTCGGCAAAGGCGCCGAGCCCAAGGCCCTCAAGGCCGCCCTGGCGTGGGCATCGCAACATGCCGCTGAGCTGCAGCAGGTATGGGACGAGCAGAACCGGAGGAACTAGACCATGACCAGCAAAGTCCGTATCCACAGCGTGAAGCCCGTTGCCGGCAAGCATGCCCTGCAGGTCGAGTTCAGTAACGGCAAGTGCTACACCGTCCGGCTGGCCGAGCACATTCGCAGCTTTCCGGTGCTCAAGCCGCTGGAAGACCTGGAGCTGTTCCGTCAGGCCCGGGTCGGCGAATGGGGCTTCGATGTGACCTGGGGCGACGACCTCGAATTGGCCGCCACCACCCTGCACCGCCTGGCACTGGAGCAGGCCGGCGAGGTGATGCCAACCCAGGCCTTCAAGCAGTGGCTGACCGCCAACAAGCTCTCCCTGAGCACGGCTGCCATCGAGCTGGGCTTTAGCCGGCGCACCATCACCGCTTACAGCAGCGGCACGGCGTTGATCCCCAAGCATGTGGCTCTGGCCTGCAAAGGCTGGGAGTACGAACACCAGCTAATGGCCGCCAAGGCCGAAGGCAAGAAGGCGCGCCGCGCCTCCTGCTGAATCCGTGCGTACGCACGGATTTTCTCCATTCGAGCGATGAAATCCCCCGAATCCTTGCGATCACAAGGAATCGGGGGCTGCTCAGGAAGGCATCTTCGCAAAATGCGGCAGGTCGTCCAGGGGCTTGCCCCACGGCTGGGCGCTGTCGCAGTAGATGTGCATGGTGGGGCTGACGGCGGCCGGGTCGTCGAGGCTGGCGGCGCGGACGAACTGCAGGTCGGGCAGCACGCTCACGTCGGAGAACAGCGGCGAGCCGCAGTCGGCGCAGAAGTGGCGGACCACCGGATTGCCGCTGTCGCCGGGAGTGGCGTAGGTGCTGGTCGGCCCCTTGCAGCGGAAGGCGGCGCGGGGTACGGCGAACACGGTTGACATGGCGGCACCGCTGGCGCGCTGGCAGTCGCGGCAATGGCAGTGGGCCACGATGACAGGCTCGGCCGCAGTTTCGTAGCGTACTGCACCGCAGGCGCAGCCGCCGGACAATTGCTTTTCACTCATGCTGTTTCTTCCCTGCTGTGACCATGAAAAAAGCACGCGGCCGCCCGTGTGCGGCCGCGTGCAAGGGCTGCTCAGTCAGATCGCCTTGAACAACGGGCTACGCACCTGCTGCGCATCGGCCGCCGAGATGAACTTCTCGGTGTAGATGTCGCGCTCGAACAGGCGGCCCTGCATCAGGGTGGTGATGCAGGAGTCGATCATCAGCGGCGGACCGCACAGGTAGGCCTTGTGGCCGCGGAAGTCGTTGGCGAAGTACTCCTTGGCCGCCTCGTGGACGAAGCCGCGGAAGCCCTGCCAGTCGCTGCCTTCCGCCTCGTGAGACAGCGCCGGCACGTACTTGAAGTTGGGGTGCTGCTCGGCCAGGGCGAGGAACTCGTCGTGGTAGTACAGCTCGCTCAGGTTGCGCTGGCCGTAGATCAGGGTGATCGGCTTGGCGAAGCCTTCGGCCAGCAGGTCGAGGATCATCGAGCGCGGGCTGGACAGGCCGGAGCCGCCGGCCATGAAGATCACCGGCACGTCGGCGGACTTCTTCACGAAGAAGCGTCCGTAGGGACCGGTCAGGTGTACCCGCTCACCCACCTTCATCTGCTCGTGCACGTAGAGGGTACCGCGCCCGCCGGGCACGACGCGGATGTTCAGTTCCAGCTCGTCGGCGCCCGGCACGCTGGCGATGGAGAACGCCCGGCTGCCGATGCCGTCCGGCAGCATCAGGTTGACGTACTGGCCGGCCTGGAACTGCATGCCTTCGGCGTCTTCGAGCTTGATCCAGAGACCCTTGATGGTCGGCGTCAGCGATTCGATACGGCTGACGGTGCCGTAATAGTCGCGTACCGGCAGGCTCAGCGAATCCGGATCTTCTTCGATCTCGGCTTCGATGGTGATGTCGCCCTGCGCGGTGGCGCAGCACGCGAGGCACTTCTGCTCCTCGCGCTCGAAGTCCATCAGGGCGAAGGTGGAGGCTTCGCCCTGCTCGATCTCGCCGTCGGTGACCTGCACCTTGCAGGTGGCGCATAGGCCATGGCCGCAGGCGTGTGGCAGGTAGATGCCGGCGCGCAGCGCGGCGTCGAGGATGGTCTGACCTTCCTCGATCTCGATGGTCTGGCCAAGCGGCTCAATGGTCAGTTCGTAGCTCATGGCGCGCCCTCCTCTCAGTTCACCGGAACCAGGCTGTTCAGGCCCGGGGTGCGCATGCGCAGCTGTTCCTTGTGGCCGATGCCGTTGGCCTCCAGGCTGGCGGCATAGTCCGGCACCCACGGCTGGTTGCCCTTGAGCCACTGGACCGTGTTCCAGTCAATGGCGGCGGCGTCCGGGTCAGCCTGCAGCAGCGGTTGCAGCTGCTGGTCGATCAGTTCGCCGAGGGTGGTTTGCGGGTCGGCGCGAAGCATGATGGGCGCGCAGATCAGCAGGTGGTGGTCCCAGCTGATGAACAGCAGCTGCTTGCCCTTGTAGTTCTCCAGCGCGTCACGGGAAACGCCTATGTATTCTTTGCGGGAAACGACGGCCATTTTGATCTTCCTTCTTATTTTGTTCGCGGGCAGTGGCCGGAGCGAACCCCGGCCACGCCGTCGGGCGTTACTGGTTGGAGGTGGCCTGGGCGCGCCACTGCTCGAAGTTCTGGCGGTCCTGGGAAGTGACGTAGTCGCCGTTGTCCTGGCCATTTTTGAGGAAGGCCCAGTCCATCCAGGCACCCAGGTCGCCATCGACCGGATCGCGCATCAGCGCCGGCATCGGCAGCCAGGCCTGGATGTACTTCTCCGGCTCGTTGTCGAAGATGTCCTTACAGCCGTCGGAGCAGAAGTGGTACTTCTCGCCCTTGTAGACCGACTCGCGATGGCAGGTCATGGTCGGGTCGCCGGGCTCGGTGAACACGGTGGGCAGCTGGCAGCACTGGCACAGCTTGGACAGGCCGAAGTTGTTGAACGGCGCGCCGGTGGCGGCTTCGTGCTTCTTGATGTGCTCCCAACGCGGACGGTAGTACTTGTCGAAGGTGGTCGGATACTTCTTCGACAGCCAGTCCATGTCCTCGTCGGACGGGATCCACACGTGGAAGGCGGTGCCGAACTTCCACTGGTACAGCGCCAGCATGAACTGGTGGGAAATGTGGTCCACCGCTTCCTCGGCCTGATCCCAGCCCTTCGGCGGACGGATGCCGTAGCGGGCCAGGTCCTTGAACAACGCGCCGCCGTTCTCCACGCCGTAGATGTTCCAAGCCTCGCGCCAGCTCATCACGCGCTTGGGCAGCATGTAGTCCATCATGGTGCTGACCAGGCCCAGCACGCGGAAACCGCGCCAGAACCACTTGTCGATCCAGCCCTGGACGATCGGCAGGTTGTCCGGATCCTGCTCGAGCATGAACTTGATGCACTCGAGGCCCAGGGTCATGTGCCGCGCCTCGTCGGACTGCGACGAGAAGCCGAAGGTGACGGTGGCCATGTCGCCGTTGTAGGCGGCGCCGGACATGAACGGCACGAACAGCAGGTTGGTCAGCACGTATTCGAAGCTGAAACCGATGGCAATCATGAACTCGAACGGGCCGGCGGCCATGGCGTCGTCGAAGAACGAGCGGGCCACCGAGGTGTACCAGATACGGTCACGATGCTCGGCGAAGGCGTGGAAGCCGTTGTAGAACTTGTTGTAGTTGGACAGCGCGTGGATCTGCGTCTGCGCGTGGCGGATCTCGTCGATGGCCTGCATCTGGCAGGCGACCTGGGTGCCGACACCAGGGAACTCGCGACCGACGCGGGCGAAGCCTTTGTGGGCGCTGTACTCGCCGGGGCTGATGGCCTGCAGGAATATCTTCAGCGCCGACAGGTAGCGGGCGTCGGTGATCTGCAGGTGGCCGTTGTTCTGCGCATGGGCATCTATGATGGCGTAGAACTTGCGCTCCTTCTCGGCCTGGTACTTCCAGTAGGAGTCCATGGTCAGGCGGAAGGGGTCTTCCCACTTGTCCCAGTCGTGGATCTTGATGCCTTCATACTGCACGTAGGGGAACACTTCCTCCTTGGTGCGATAAGTTGGCTCCCAGCCCAGATCGCGGGTGAACAGCTTGTACTTGTCTTTCAGGCTCAGCTTCTTGTTGGCAGCTTTCATGTCCATGGCGGAGTCCTCGCTCACTCGTTCCAGGTCAGGGTCAGGGTGTCTTCGTCTTCGTCGACGTTACCGGACAGCGTGATCAGATTGATCTGCAGTTCCTGCAGGTCATAGCTGCGGCCGAGCTGCTCCTCGATGGTGTCCTTGCGGATCACCAGTCGGCCGGGCGCGTTGATCTTGACCATCGCCGGTTCGCGGTTGACCACCGCCTGGGGGTTGTCGAGCTCGATCGCTTCGATGATCGGGCGGGTTTCTTCGTTGGCTTGCAGGGCAATGAATACGGTGGACATGGGTGAGCCTCTCAGAGCGCGATGCCGGTTTTTTCGATGCGCGCCTTGAAGGCGGCCACTTGTTCGCTGACCAGGTCGTCGGCTTCGGCGCCGAATACCTGCTCAACCACCGGCAGCACGGCGGCGGCGGCGCGGTCCTTCCAGGCCGCGGTCCACTCCTGCAGTTGCGCGCGGTTGTGCTCCGACTCGCCGGCGGCGACCTTGAGCACGGCGTCCACCCACTTCCTGGTTTCGTCGAACCAGTCGCTCATGAACTGGGTGAGCATGGCCACGGTGGAGCCGCCCTTGCTCGACAGGTAGTCGTCGACGATGCGCTCGTAGACCAGCGGATAGAGCAGGCCGTCGAGGGCGACGTTCTGCGCCACGAACAGTTCGAACGGATCACGCAGCGCCAGGCAGTCCTCGACATAGCGGCGCAGCGGCTGCCAGGCCTCGCCGTCGAGCCAAGCGGCCTTGCCGGCGTCCAGCGCCTCGGTGCCGCCGAGCAGCAGGCCCAGGCGCGACAGGTACTGGGCGATGCCCAGGTTGTCCATGGCGTGGTAGATGCACGGCTGGGTGAAGGTGGCAGCGTAGCCGTAGCCGCAGATGAAGGTGTTGTGCTGGTTGGCGCCCCAGGCGGCGTGGCGCAGGGGGATCAGCACGTCGAGGGCGAGCTGGCGCAGCTCGGCAGGCAGCAGGTCGGCCAGGCCGCGGCTTTCGACGAAGCTGAAGTTGGCCTCCATGCTGTCCTGCTGGCGGGCGCGGGCCAGGGTGTAGGTGCTGTAGTAGAACTGGCGCGGGTCCTTGAGGGCGTACCAGTCCTGCATGACGATCTTGGTGATCTTGGTGTCGTACAGCTCCTGCTCGGGGTCCCAGGTCGGACGATAGTGCAGGTTCTCGGTGGCCTGGATGTCGTAGCTGCCTTCCTGGTAGCGCGAGGCGGGCTTGTCGCCGAAGCGGCGGGCCAGGTGGTCGTAGGTGTTGCGCAGCGGCTGGATGCTCACCGTGCGAAGGTCGATTTGCATGTGCGTTCTCCTGCCGGCGCTGCGCGGGACGCAGCGCCGTTCTTGTTGTTCTTGTCGTTGCTCAGGCTTTGAAGCGGGTCTGGGTGGCGTCGGCGAGACTCCAGTTCCAGTCGCTCGGCTCGTCCGTCGCGCTTCCCGGCTCCCGCGGCTGCAGCACTTCCACCTGGTTCTGCGCGCAGAATTCGGCGAAGGCCTCGGGGCTGAGGATCATCTCGACGATCAGGTCGGGCTCGCCGATGGCGAAGTCGAACTCGATGAAGCCGCCGGCTCGCTCGCCGGTCACACGAACCCAGCGTTTGCGGGTGTCGAGGGTGGCCGGCACCATTTCCACCGGCTGCTCGGGACGAGTCATGGCCACTCTCCTCAGGTCACTACGGTGAGGAAGGTTTCGTGCAGCTTGCGCTGCGGGTAGTCCAGCCCCTGGCCGAAGTTGTCGAAGGTCCAGGTGATCGGCTCGTAGTCCGGGTACGGCTGGTAGCCGCCCATGAAGGTCTCGAAGCGGTTGCCGGAGGGGTCCCAGGCGTAGATGGTGCAGCCGCGGGTGACGCCGTGGCGGGTCGGGCCGATGTCGACGTTGACCAGGTTCATCGACATGATGTCGCCGGCGCGCAGCACCTGCTCCCAGCTCTCCATCAGGAACGAGCAGTGGTGCAGCTTGCCCGGCTCGGGGTATTCGGCGAAGGCGATGTCGTGGACCTTGTGCGAGCAGGACAGCCAGATCGCGGCGTTGCCCTCACCGTCCGGAGTGAGCACGCGCTCGACCAGGTAGAAGCCCAGTACCTCGGTGAAGATCTTCTGCACCTCGGCGACGTTCGGCCCGTACAGCAGGGTGTGATCGAGACGCACCGGGCCGATGCCATGCTCGCGAGCCTGGGTCCACGGCGCCGGATTGACCAGGCCGGCGCCGTTGCCGACTGCGGTCTTCTCGGCGTACAGCTCGATCAGGTGGCCGGAGGGCAGTTCGAAGCGCACGCGCTCGCCGGTTTCCAGCAGGTCGCCGGCCGGGATGCGGGCGGTGGTCAGGCCGTAGGCCTGCAGGTCGGCATCCAGTTGCTCGAGGGTGGCCTTGTCGAGCACCTTGAAGCCGAAGAAGTCGATGCCGGCTTCGTCGGCCTCGCGGATCACGTAGCTGTGGTGGTCGCGCTCGTCCCAGCACTTGAAGTAGACGCGGCCCTGCGCATCGCGCCCGGTTTCCACCAGGCCCAGCACGTCGCGGTAGAAGCGGACGCTTTCCTCGAGATTCAGCACGCGAACCTGGGCATGGCCCGGCCGCAGCACACCTGTTATCGCCATTTGTTGTCTCCATTATTTGGCTTGATGCGGTTTGGTTGTCTGTCCGGTTGGTGATGCTGTCCGGGCAGACGGTCTTGCTATGGACGCCAGATACATTGCAGGGACAGTGCCAACTTATTTAAGTGATTGTTTTTAAAGGATTTATTAGAAAATAACGGGGTGCTTGGCCAACTCTGCGCATGACGCTTTTGTCCGCAGGCCCCTGGCGCCTTACAAAAACGTAAAGGTGCAGTGCACAAAAGAACTGGCGGCAGCAGGCGCTTGGCGGGGGGCGAGATCGGAAAACACCGGGAGCGCGCGAAGGAAGGTAGGCAAACCCACGATTCGGAGAGGACGCCCCGCAGAAAGGGGGACGCTTGCGGCGTCAGCCGCTGGCCACGAGCACCGCACGGCGCGCACTGTACGTTTTGGTCACTCCAGGAACGTACCTGTTCTGTAGGGGCGAATTCATTCGCCAGCGCGGCCTGGTCAGGCGAATAAATTCGCCCCTACACGGATTGACATGCACTTGCCCTGCCGGTCCGCTGGCCGATCCTCCTACCCTGTAGTAGCTTCGGTTTCCTATCGGATTTCAGGGAGGACAGTCATGGCCAGCAAAGAAGAAATCGCCGCATTCATCGCCGCCGAGTTTCCGCAGACCAAATGCATGGTGGAGGAAGTCGGCAATGGCGGCGCCACGGTGTCGCACCGGATCGGTCACGACGAGCTGCGCCCCGGCGGCACGGTGTCCGGGCCGGTGCTGATGAGCATCGCCGATGTCGCCCTGTACGTGGCGATACTCGGCGAGGTCGGCATGGTGGCGATGGCGGTCACCACCAGTCTGACCGCCAACTTCCTGCGCAAGCCGTCGGCGGAGCGGAGCATCGTCGGGGTCTGCAAGCTGATCAAGGTCGGCCGGTCGCTGGTGGTCGGCGAGGTCTATCTGTATTCGCAAGGCTGCGAGGACGCGGTGGCGCATGTGGTCGGCACCTACTCCATCCCGCCGCGCCGGGGGTAATGGACTGGCGCCTTTCCGGTGCCGGAAAGGCGCGTCGAATCCGTGTCAGCCGCTCGCTTCCTGCACCTCGCCCGCCTGCTTGAGCCGATAGGCCAGTTGCCGACGGGTGATGCCGAGCAGGCGCGCGGCGTGGGTCAGGTTGCCGTTGGCGCGGCGCACGGCCAGCTGGAGCAGGCGGTTCTCGTGGGCCTGCAGGTCGAAATGGTCGTCGAGCAGGGTGTCGTAGAGCTGCTCGCGGCGCGCGTCCTCGGCATTGCCCACCTGGCCCTGGCGGTCGACGGCCACCCCTTGCGGCGCGGCCGGCGCGCTGCCGGCGAACAGGTGCTCGACCTCGATCTGCCCACCCGAAGGCACCAGCAGCACGGCGCGCTCGACCAGGTTCTCCAGCTCGCGCACGTTGCCCGGCCAGTCGTAGACCATCAACGCCTGCATGGCGCGGTCGGTCACGCCGTTCAGGGTCTTGTTGTAGGTCGGCGCGTACTTCTCCAGCAGCGAGCTGACCAGGATCGGGATGTCCGCCTTGCGCTCGCGCAGCGGCGGGATCGCCACCGGGTAGGTGGCCAGCCGGTAGTAGAGGTCGGCGCGGAAGCGCCCATCGGCAATCGCCTGCTGCAGGTTGACGTTGGTCGCCGCGACCAGGCGCACGTTGACCTTGCGGGTCTTGTCGTCGCCGAGGCGCTCGACCTCGCCGGTCTGCAGCACGCGCAGCAGCTTGACCTGGGCGGAGGGCGACAGGTCGCCCAGTTCGTCGAGGAACAGAGTGCCGCCGTCGGCGCGCTCGAAGCGGCCGGGGCGCGACTGCTGGGCGCCGGTGAAGGCGCCCTTCTGCACGCCGAACAGTTCGGATTCGATCAGGTCGTTGGGAATCGCCGCGCAGTTGACCGCCACGAACGGCTGGTTGGCGCGGTCGCTGTTCTCGTGCAGCCACTGGGCGAAGACTTCCTTGCCGACCCCGGTCTCGCCGAGCAGCAGCACGGTGATCGGGCTGCGCGCCGCCTTGCTCAGCAGGTCGAAGGCGGTGCGGAACGCCGGCGAACCGCCGACCAGCTTGCCGCTGGGCATCTGCTCGCGCTGGCGGCCGCGCAGCTGCCAGAGTTCCTGCGTCAGCTCCTGGTAGGCGGTGTCCATCTCCGCCGGGCGGCAGTATTCCAGATAGGCATCGTCGCCCCAGGCCTCGACCGGCTTGCCGACCAGCACGCACTTGTGGTCGCCGCGGCAGGTGCACTGCGTCTCGCGGAACACGATGAAGCGGCGGAAGAAGCGGGTCACGTAGCCGGAGGCATAGCCGGCCAGCGTCCAGCATGCGGTTTCCTCGCCGATGCCGTACTGCTGCAGGTGGGATTCGGCCTCCCAGGAGTTCTCGCAGACCACTTCGCCGAAGAAGGTGCCCTGCTCCCAGTCGATCTGCGCCTCGGTGATGGTCGATTTGACCAGCCCCTCGAAGGCGTGCAGCTCCGGGCCGATCTGGAACACGTCGTAGTTGTCACCCTCGCCGAGCAGCTTGGAGGCGCGCTCGGCGTCCTCCTGGCCGGCGGCGAAGCCCATGCGGAACAGCAGGCCGTGGGCCCGCTTGGCGCCGAGCGAGTCGATCAGCTCGCGGCGCAGGGCGCCGAGGGCCTTGGCGTGGAGCAGCAGCATGCGGCTCTCGTCCAGCCAGATCTGTCCCTCTTCGATGTTGAAGCGCAGTCTCGAGCGCAGGTTGAAGCGCTCGAGCGAGCGTTGTACAGCCATGTCTGTCATCCCCCGACCGGCTCGCGAATGGTCGGGCATGGCATGGCGGAGGGCAGCCCCGCCAGAGGGAAGAAGGCGACCGCGGCCTCCTCCTCTGAGCCTGCCCGGCTCTTGGCCGGCTTTATCTTGGTGGTCCCGTCAGGAAACGGGACAAGCGGCCCGTAACTTACGCTACGGGCCGCCTGTACGCCATCAGCGCTTGGTCAGACCGCCACGGCCTGGGCTTGCGGCCGGGCCTGAACCTGGCGCGGGCGCAGGAGGAAGTGGGCCAGCGCCGGCAACAGGAACAACGCACCGAGCATGTTCCACACGAACATGAAGGCCAGCAGGATGCCCATGTCGGCCTGGAACTTGATCGGCGACCAGGCCCAGGTAGCGACGGCGAGACCCAGGGTGATGCCGGTCAGCACCACCACCTTGCCGGTGGAGATCAGCGCCCGGTAGTAGGCATCGGACAGACTCATGCCCTCGCGCAGGCGCACCAGGGTCACGCTCAGCACGTACAGCGCATAGTCCACACCGATGCCGGCACCAAGGGCGATCACCGGCAGGGTAGCGACCTTGACGCCGATGTTCAGCCAGACCATCAGCGCCTGGCAGAGCAGCGAGGTGATCATCAGCGGCACCACCGCGCAGACCACCGCCTGCCATGAGCGGAAGGTGATGTAGGCGAGGATGATCACCGCGGTGTAGACCAGGATCAGCATGTCGCGGTTGGCCTTCTCCACGACGATGTTGGTCGCCGCCTCGATGCCGGCGTTGCCGGCGGCGTTGAGGATGCGGATCTCGGCGCTGCCGTACTGCGCAGCGAAGGCCTCGACGGTGTTGACCACGCTGGTCAGGGTGTCGGCCTTGTGGTCCTTGAGGTAGGCGTACACGGTGAGCAGGTCGCAGTTCTGGTTGAACATCTCGCGCGGGGCGCGGGTGATGATGGCGTTGAGCATTTCCTGCGAGCGCGGCATCTCGAACCACTTGAGGCTGCCCTCGTTCATCCCGGCGTTGGCCACCTTGGCCAGGCCGGCCAGCGAACTGGTGCCCTCCACCCCCGGCAGCAGCTGCAGCTCGCGCTCCAGGGCGTCCACCGTGCGCAGGGTGCTGTAGTGGGCGCAGGCATACTGCGGGGTCTTCACCATGACGATGAACACGTCGCTGCTGGCCGCGTAGTTGGCGCCCATGAAGGCGTTGTCGAGGTTGTAGCGCGAGTCGGCGCGCAGCTCCGGGGCGCCCGGATCGGTGTCGCCGACGCGCAGCTGGGCACCCACCGTCAGGCCGAGGACGGTCAGGGCCGCACCGACCAGCAGGCCGATGCTGGCCCACTTGCGCTGGGTGAACAGGTCGAGGAACGACCAGAACGGGTGGCGCTTGTGCTCGACGTCACCGGCTTCCAGGCGTTCGGTCTGCTGGCTGCGCTCGGCGGCGCTGGCGCTGACGCCGATGTAGGAGAGCAGGATCGGCAGCATGATCAGGTTGGTGACGATCAGCGTCGCCACGCCGATGCTGGCGGTGACGGCCAGGTCCTGGATGACCGGGATATCGATCACCATCAGTACGGCGAAGCCGATGGCATCGGTGATCAGCGCCACCATGCCGGTCAGGAACAGGCGGCGGAAGGTAAAGCGCGCCGCGACCAGCTTGTGGGTGCCCCGGCCGATCGCCTGCATGATGCCGTTCATCTTCTGCGCGCCGTGGCTCATGCCGATGGCGAACACCACGAAGGGCACCAGGATCGAGTACGGGTCGAGTTCGTAACCGAAGGTCGGCAGCAGGCCGAACAGCCAGACCACCGCAACCAGCGAGCAGAACATCACCAGCAGGGTGCTGCGCAGGCAGCGGGTGTACCAGTACAGCAGCGTGGTGCAGATGGCGATGGCCGCGGCGAAGAACAGCAGCACCTGCTGCAGGCCCTCGATCAGGTCGCCGACCACCTTGGCGAAGCCGGTGACGTGGATGGCGACCTTGTCCGACTCGTACTTGCTGCGCAGCTCTTCGATGCGCTGCGACAGGGCGTGGTAGTCGATGCGCTCGCCGGTTTCGGCGATGCGCTCCTGCAGCGGCACCAGCACGATGCTGGAGCGATAGTTCTCCGCCACCAGCTGGCCGATCTCGCCGGAACGCTCGACGTTGATGCGCACCTGCTCGAGGCTTTGCGGCGAGCCGTCGTAGTCGTCGGGGATCACCGGACCGCCGTCCAGGCCATCCTCGGTGACGCCGGTCCAGCGCACCGCCGGCGCCCACAGCGATTTCATGTACGGGCGGTCGACGCCGGGCAGCAGGAACAGCTCGTCGTTGAGCTTACGCACGGTGTCCAGGTACTCGGCATCGAAGATGCTGCCGTCCTTGGCCTCCACGGCGATGCGCAGGCTGTTGCCCATGCCGGCCAGTTGCTTGCGATTGTCCAGGAAGTTGGCGATGTACGGATGGCCGGTGGGGATCATCTTCTCGAACGCCGCATTGAGCGACAGGCCGAGTGCCTGATAGCCCAGTATCAGCGTGGTGATCAGGCAGAGCAGCAGCACCGCCGGGCGGTTGTTGAACAGCAGTCGCTCGAGGAGCGACCCGGAGCGATGATCGAACGCCTTCACGTCGCTGATGACCGCTTCGGTGGAGGGGGTTTGGACGTTACTCATCATTTGGCTCCCGAAGCGTTGATTCCGGAAATGCGTTCTCCGGTAGTCAGGGCGTCCGGCTCGACGCGGGACAGGCCGTGCGCACTGGACAGGACCAGCGCGCCGTCGGCGGCTTCGGCGATGCCGGTCAGGCCGGTGCCCGGCTGCACAGCCAGGGCAACGAAGCTGCGCGCGCCGTCGGTGCTGCGCAGCAGGCGTCCACCCTCGTCGGCGAGCAGCACGGAACCATCCTGCAGGCGCCGTCCGGCGCTCACCGTCACCGGCTGGCCGAGCTTGACCTGCTGCCAGCTGGCGCCGCCATCCTCGCTGCGCCAGGCGTTGCCGCGCAGGCCGAAGGCCAGCAGCGCATCGCCGTCGAGTTCGAGCGCGCCGAAGAAGGTGCCGCTGTAGGGGGTACGGATCTCGGCGAAGCTGGCGCCAGCGTCGCTGGAGCGGAACAGCGCGCCCTGCTCGCCGGCGATCAGCAGCGTGCTACCCTCGATCTGTACCTGATAGAGGTGTTTGCCGCGCGGGTTGGGAACCTGCCCGACCAGCGACTGCCAGCTCTTGCCACCGTCGGCGGTGTGCAGGGCCAGGCCGTAGGCGCCGACCACGTAGCCATGCAGCTCATCGGCGAAGCGCACGCCCAGGAAGGGCTTGTCCGGGCCGTCGGTTACCAGGTATTCGGCGCTGCGCAACGCGGCAGCGGCGCCCTCCTCGCCGGCTTCGGCACGGCGCTTGGCATCGTCGCGAACCACCACGGCCGCCTGGCTGCCATCAAGCTGGCGCTGCCAGGTTTCGCCGCCATCGGCGCTGTGCAGCACCACGCCGCTGTGACCCACCGCCCAGCCGTGGCTGGCCGAGACAAAGTGCACGTCGGTCAGCGCCACACTCACCGGCACGCTTTTGGCCTGGCGCCACGAGCGGCCGGCGTCGTCTGACAACAGCACGGCACCGCGCTCACCTACCGCCACCAGTCGCTCACCGGCGCGAGCGACGGCGAGCTGCAGGCTATGTTGCGCCCGCGCGCTTTCCCGCGCGGGGAGGTCGAGCAGGTCAGGCACGGTCGGCCCGCTTGCTGCGTGGGAAGGGCCTGCCAGGCAGGCGAGTGAGAGCATGGCGACGGCCAGGGCCGAGCGCCGGCGGAGCGGATTTAGGGCGTGCATGGTGCGTACTCGAATCCGACTCCCCGCCTCCGCTGCGCCGTCAAGCACGGCGCCTGCGGGGTGGGAGAGTCATAAGAGGGAAATCCGGCACCCCGCCTGGGGCTGAAGTGCCGGAACTGCGGCCGGAAGGCGCGTCTCAGCGCACGCCTTCGGCGGCTACCGCATCACCGGTGTAGTGAGTCTCCGGCTTGCGCGCAGCAACCTTGTAGGTGGCCTCGTTGAGCGACTGGCTGGTGCTCATGGTGTTGGCCTGCAGGTTGAAGATGTGCGCCGGCTTGAGGGCCAGCATCGGCGTGGAAGGCAGCACGAACGGGGTGATCTGGGTGGTGCGCCACAGCTTGCCCTCGCTGTCGTAGCCGTCCATCAGCAGGATCATCCAGGAGTCCTCGTCGAAGTAGTACTTGCGCTTGGCTACGGCATGACGCTTGCCGCCCGCCACGGTCGCTTCCACTTCCCAGACGCGGTGCAGTTCCCAACGCACCTTGTCCGGATTCAGGTGGTGCTGACCGTAGGCCTCGTCCAGCTTGGCGGTGACCACCTCGTTGGCGTTGTAGGGCACGTACATTTCCTTCTTGCCGACCAGCTTCCAGTCGAAGCGGTCGATATGGCCCATCAGACCCATCACCTCGTCGAAGTAGTTGGCGCCGGAGGCGACGAAGTCCGGGGTGTCGTAGGCCACGGTCGGTGCACGGCGCACGCGGCGCTGGCCGACCAGGTACTGCCAGGCCTGGCGTGCCTGGGCGACGTCGATGCTGTCGCGGAACACCAGCGACTCGCCAGCCTTGAACGGCGGGGCGATGGTGGCGAAGCGCATCAGGAAGTACTCGCCACTCCACTTATCCGCAGTACCGTCCTTGTAGTAGTAGGGATACTGGTTGGCCTGGTCGTTCTCGGTCGCCAGGGTGCGCGAACCATCGGCGGTCAGCACGATGTTCTTGAAGTTGGTTACATCGGTGGACTCGTTCTCGACCCGTAGCAGGTGGTTCCACACCACCTCGATGCCCGCCTTGGGAATCGGGAACGGGATGCCGCCGTAGCAGCCCTGCAGCGACTTGCCGTCGTCCTTGGTCTGGCAGTTGGTGGCGTTCTTCGCGGTGTTGTCATAGACATACTGCGGCGCCACACCGGTGCGGTGTGTCGGGTAGACGTCGACGCGGAAGCTGTCCGGGTATTTCTTCAGCAGCGCCTGGGTGCCTTCGGAGAGCTTGTCGGCGTACTGCGCCATGTTCTGCGCGGTAATCTGCGCTACCGGCTTCTCGCCCGGGAACGGCTGCACCGGGATGTCGCCGACCTTGGCGCCGGCGGCGGATGCGCCCTGCTGACCGGTCCAGGCCGGGATGCTGCCGTCGGCGTTGGCGGCCATCTCACCACCCAACGGGTTGAGGGTCTTGCCCAGCGCAGCGGCCTCCTCCGGACTTACCGCAGCCTGTACACCCTGTGCGCCCATCAGTACGGCAGCCAGCGCTGCCCACAAAGCCGTTTTCTTGTGCATTTTTGTATTCCTCGACTCAGGGGAGTTTCGACTTAGAAAGTGCGTTGCACGGACAGCGAAACGAAATCGCGGTCACCGTGGAAGTTGTTGTAGGAGAGCTGGGGATCCGCAGTGTCGTACTTGATGATCGAGCCGTCCGGGCCGTAGTAGTGGGTGAAGCCCAGGCTGGCCTGCCAGGTTTTCTGGTACTCGGCCTTGAGGCCGACGCTGATGTTGCCGCCGTGGTTGGCGGGGAACAGCGCCCCGTTGACCGAAGAGCGACCGAACATGCCGTAGCTCACGCCGATCGGCACCTGCAGGTCGAGGCCGGGGGCCACCTGGAAGTACTCGGGGGTGAAGATGAACTGCAGCGCCCCGGCGTCGCGGGTGGCCTCGGGATCGAGCTGATCCTTGTTGTCGGTGACGCTCAGGCGACGGTTGTAGGCGAATTCGCCGATGAACGAGGCGCCATCCCAGAGCGGGGTGGCCGACAGCACGCTGATCGCCGACAGGTTGGCATGCAGGGTGCGGCCTTTCGGGAAGGCGGCATCGTCGTCGCCATCGGCAGTGGTGTTGCCCGGCAGAATGACAGTGTTACCTCGGGCTACCAGCGGCATGTTGTCGCGGAACGACAGTTCGCCGGCGACGTTGGTCTCACCGACCAGGGTGCTGAAGCTGAAGCCAACGGTACGGATGTTCTCAGCGAACACCTGCATGTAATCGCCAATATCTTCTCCGCCAGCTGCATTCACACCCGGCCGCAAATAGAACTGCGGCATCTTGTCGTGGAACTGCGCGGCGTAGATGCCGTATTCGGTATCGCCCGCAGTGAACTTGACCTGCAGACCACCCTGTCCCGAATCCTTCGCATCCATGTCGTCGCCACGATGGACGGATACGTTCGGGCCAAGCAGGACCCTCTCGCCGCCCTCGTCGACGAAGTCGGTGAAGCTGAAGTAGCTGCCGGCGGCCGGCAGGCGGCTCTTGCGCCATTCCAGCTGGTAATAGGCGCCGACCGAGACGTTGGAGTTGATCTGCAGCTGTGCCGCAACCTGGCCGATCGGGCGGAGGATTTCCTTGAACTGCGAGTTGGGCACCGACAGTGCCTTGATCAGGTCCAGCGAGGTCTGAGCCGCGGCGATGCCGTTGGAGCCGAAGAACAGGCTCTCGCCGTACAGCTGGGTGAAGCGGCCGGCCTTGGTGTTGAGGTTCATGTCCGCCGGGGTGAAGCTGCCGTAGACGAAGGCATCCAGCAGCTCGGCCTTGCGCCCGTGCAGCTTCTCGGTGTCGTTGGTGAACTCATCGAAGTCTGCGCTGCTCGAGTTGACCTGGGCGCCTCCCAACGCACCGGGATTGTCGTTCGACTGGTTGTAGACGTCGTCGTACCAGGCGGCGCCGCTGAGCCGCAGGCCGTAGTTGCGCTTGTAGCGCAGGTCGAGTTCGGAGAGCAGGTCGAGGCGGTTGGAGATCAGCCCCTTGTCGAAGTTGAGATCGCCGTCGTTGGTGTTGGCCTGCGGGTAGCCCGAGTTGTCGGCGACGTCGGAGTCGGCATCCTTCACGCGCCAGGCGGCGCTGTACTTGACGGTGTTGTCCCACGACATGCGCAGGTCGGGGTTGCCGGAGTCGATCTGGAAAGCGAACGACGGAGTGGTGGCCGACAGGCCGGCAACGGCTCCGGCTACAGCGAAAAACAGCTTCTTCAGGTGGAACTTCGGCAGACTGGCGCTGTTGCCCATGTCTTCATCCTCGAAAATCATTATTTTTTTTGTGAATTTCGTTCGGTTCTTGCGAGCGCCTTGATCCCCTAGGCGCCCGCCCCGCTGCCTGCGGAGACAGTTCGAAAACTATGGCCCGCGAGGCTTACCGTCCAATACTAAAATCAGGCCTTACCGATACCTTCAGGGTATTGATGCGGGCGCACCTGTTGAGCGGCAGCGCAACACCCGCTCACGCGCCGACAGCGCGTGGCTCGGCAGGCTCCGGGAATCGTGGAAACGGCTGGATCAGCGCACACCTTCGCCGGCCACCGCAGCGCCGGTGAAATAGCTTTCGGGCTTGGGTGACACCACCTTGAAGTCTTCTTCGTTGAGCATCTGCACCACACTCATGGTGTCGGCCTGCAGGTTGAAGACCACTGCGGTGCGCAGCAGGGTCGCCGGGATTGCTGGCACCACGTAGGGAATCCCCTGGCTGGTGCGCCACAGGGAGCCCTGCTTGTCGTAGCCATCCACCAGGGCGATCGACCAGGTGTCCTCGTCGATGTAGTAGCGACGCTTGGGCACCGTGTGCCGCCGCCCTTGCGCAACCGACGCCTCGACTTCCCAGACCCGATGACGCTCCCAGCGCAGGTGATCGGGATTGAGATGGTGCTTGTCCAGCGCCTGCTCGACCGAGACATCGAGCAGGCCGTTGGTGTTGTACGGGATCAGCATTTCCTTCTTGCCGACCAACTTCCAGTCGTAGCGGTCCAGGGCCCCGAAGAACCCCTGCACCTCGTCGAAATAGTTGGCCCCGGACGAGACGAAATCCGGCGTGTCGTAGGACACCGTCGGCGCACGACGTACCCGGCGCTGGCCTACCAGGTATTGCCAGGCCTGGCGCGGATACTTGCCATTGATGCTGTCGCGGACCACCAGCGATTCACCCGCCTTGAATGGCGGTTCGAGGGTGACATAGCGGAACATGGCGTACTCGCCCGACCAATCCTGCGGATTCGCATCCTTGTAATAGGGCGGGTACTGGAAGGCGATCTCGTTGCGGGTAGCCAGGGTATGCGTACCATCGGCGCTGCCGACGATATTCTTGAAGCGATACTCGATCGAGTCGGCCTCGACACGCAGTAGATGGTTCCATATCACTTCGACGCCCCGGCTGGGGATTGGAAAGGGAATACCACCAATACAGCCTTTTATGGTGTCCCAGCCTTCCTTGATACTGCAGTTCAATGCATTTCTGGCAATATTTTCATAGACAACCTGCGGAGCCGCTGCAGTACGGTGACTCGGATATACATCGAGCCGGAAGCTGTCGGGATATTTCTGCAGCAATGCCCTGGTTCCATCGGAAAGCAGGCTGGCGTACTGCACCATATTGCTGGCGGTTACCTGGAACAAGGGTTTCTCATCGGCGAACAGCTGGGTCGGGATGTCTCCCAGCATGTTGCCCGGCTGCGGCCGGGTCATGCCGCCCTCCCAGGATGGAATGCTGCCGTCCGCATTCCCGGCTCTTTCGGCGCCCATCGGGGTGAGCGTGCCGTTGCCCAGCTTGGCCGCCTCCTCCGCACTGACCGCCGCCAGCACACCTTGCGCCCCTGCCATTGCGCTGATCAGCGCAGCCCAGAGTGCCGCTTCCTTGTACATTGCAATATCCTCGACTCGGGGATATTCGACTCGAAACATGCATAGATGCGGCAGTGACACAAAGTCCGGATCGGCGCGGAAGTTCGTGCAGGCGATTTCAGGCGCAGCCATTTACTGCCTGACCGGAAATCCTGTACGACCAACAGAAAACAACTTCATATTCAACAATTAATTCAGCCGACCTATGCTACCCCATGCATTTCCTGTCGAAAATCGCTGTTGTTATTGTAGTTTTCCGTTCATGGTGTGAACTTCATTTTTACCGCAGCAGCTTTTAGCGCTACTCCACCCCAGCCAAAAGAGCGGACCAGAAATCTATTGCCTGAACGGCATTGCGTCCAATACCATCAAACCGTCATCTTGGTACCGAAAAGGTATTGAGCGGCCAGTCCCCTCCTGCAAGGTTGCCAACATGGATCTACGCCATCTCCGGTATTTCATCGCCGTTGCCGAAGAACAGAACATTGGCCGCGCCGCCGCCCGGCTGCACATCTCGCAGCCACCGCTGACCCGGCAGATCCAGCAACTGGAGGAGGAGCTGGGTGTGCAGCTGTTCATCCGCACACCGCGCGGCATGGAGCTGACCCCGGCTGGCGAGCTGCTGCTCGAGGAGGCGCGCAACATCCGCTCGGTGGTCGAGCAGGCCACCGAACGCACCCAGCGCGCCGGCCAGGGCAAGCTCGGCCGCCTCGACATCGGCATCTTCGGTTCGGCGATCATCGACATCATTCCCAAGGTGCTGGCCGAGTTCCGCGCGGCCTATCCGGAGGTCAAGGTCGTTCTGCACAGCATGAACAAGAACGAGCAGATCGAAGCCCTGCGTCAGCGGCGCATCAGCGTCGGTTTCAACCGGATAATCACTCCCCTCCCCGACATCTCATCGGAGCTGGTCGCCACCGAGTCGCTGCTGCTGGCGATCAGCGCCAGCCATCCGCTCGCCCAGCAAGCCGTGGTGCCATTCGCTGCGCTCGCCGAGCATCCCCTCGTCCTCTTCCCTACCGGCAGCCGCCCCAGCTTCATCGACCGGGTGATCGGCCTGTGCCAACAGGCCGGTTTCGTCCCGCAGGTGTCGCAGGAAGTCGGCGATATCGTCACCGCGGTCGCCCTGGTCGCCAGCGGATTCGGGGCCTGCCTGGTATCGGAGTCCACCGCCGTTCTGGCTCTCCCCGGGGTGGTATACCGGCCACTCAGCGGCCTTCCCGACAACGCCCGGATCGACTTGAGCTGCATGTCGCGCAGCGACGATCGCTCGCCGATTCTGGCCGCGTTCATCGGGGTCGTCCGCGCCTATCGCGAGCGGACCGCAGGCGCCGACGCCTGAGCGGCGACCTGCGCACCGCTCAAGACCCACTTCATCGATCGACGGAGTCCCGCGGTTGAGCCAGGATCGCGGCGGCCAATTCTTGGTCGCTTGCCTGCAAGCCGGGGTGCTCGCGACGGATCTGCTGCAGCGCGGCCTCCAGGTAAGCGCCACGGATGGTGCCGCCGCTGGCGATAAAGCTGCTGGCATCGTCCTTGGCAACAACGACGATCTTGTCGTCCTTGAAGGTGGAATACAGCGAGGCGGATATCCCCGCGGAGGTGGCGACATCTTTTGCATCCACGCTGCCAGCCATTGCCGTGGCTACGGGCAGGCAGAGCGCAAGTGAAGCGACAAAAAGCAGTGTTCGGCGCATGGCAAATACCTCTCGTGGCCCAAACGGCCTATTGAGTTAGAGCCACGGCGCGGACTGGAATTCCCCGCAGTTGGTCACCGGTCATCGGTGTCTAGACTCTAGACATAGGGTTGACCTTTGAACCCCCGTGGCAGGCGCTGGAGTCCCGGCATGTCGATGAGCTTCTGCAGCCAGGCGGCGCGCCAGTGGTACGCGGCGTGAGCAGCCTTTGCGGCTTGCCGAGCGGCTCTGCGCACAGCGTTCCGCTCGAGTCTGCGCGCCTCGCGGAACGCCTCGGTGCCACGGCAGTTGCGGCATTTCACCCGCGCCACGTCCGTGGTGGAAACCAGCGTGTCGCCGTGGCGGCCGCAGGCGAGATGCCCGGCGACCATGAAGTGGGTAACGTGAATGACCATCTGTGAATCTCCTGCGCAGAGCGTGGGGTAGCCGCGAAGGCCTACCACAGCTCACGGTTGAAAATGCCGTATCCCTGGCCGCGGAAACGCACGCTCAAGGCGTCAACAGAGCAGAGGCCTTGAAAGAGCTGGCTTTCAGCGCTTGATCAGGGAAATCTTGGTGCCCTCGATGCTGACCCCAGCCATCAAACCTTGCTGGTCGAAGATGAACGCGTAGGCATCGTCCTTCAGCGACGAGCTCGACAGGTTCTTGGCCACCCCTTCGTCAACCACGACCACGGTCGGACCCACGCCGATTTCCCAGCCCTTGGTATCGCGCACATAGTTCACGGCGCTTTCGGTCATCAGGAACACTACATACGCATACGACTGGGCGCCCGCCTGCAGCCCCCAGGAGCCGGTCACGGAGTTGTAGTAACCGTCCACCTTGGAGCCGCGCATCAATACGCCTTCGCCATAGCTGCCACCAAAAACCAGCCCCGCCTTGATGATCTTCGGGAAGACCAGCACCGCCTTGGCGTTGCGCGAAATGGTCTCGGCAAACGGATGGGCCTTGTAGAGGATCTGCAACGCCTGCTTGGAGTCGGCATTAAGATCCTCGGCGGTTGCGGCCCTGGCGTTGTTCAGCAGGCTCGCCGACGCCAGTGCCACGGTCGCGAGGATGATCGCGAGAAAGGATCTCAGTGATTGGGTCATTGTCGTACTCCGATAGCAGTGATGGATCGCATGTGACGAGCCACCGAGCAGTAGCCCGCGCATGCATCGAGCAGAATCCGCTCCCTGCGAGAAACCATCCGGCACTTCAAGGGATGCCCGCATCAGCCCCTGCGCCCTTGAATGAACTGGACCAGGATCACCACGATCGCTACGACCAGCAGAATGTGAATGAACCCGCCCATGGTGTAGGTCGAAACCAGACCCAAAACCCACAGGACTAGCAGGATTATCGCGATCGTCATGAGCATGTCGGTATCTCCGATCAGTATCTGGCAGCCATCTGCCTGTCGCCAGAGTGAGCGTAGTCGCCGGGACGGGTCTGTTCGGTAGCAAACACAGCGTCGGCCGCCGCAGCGGTGCAGGCCGAGCCATGGCGCGGGAGTGCTGCTGGACTATCCTTCCTTGCGACGAACGGAAAAGACGTTCCCAGCCAGGTCCCCTCCATGACAGAGATGATCACGCCGCCACAGAACCACCTTCTGGCTGCCCTCTCCGCCGAGGTGCGCAGCCGCCTGCAGCCCGATCTCAAACGGGTGCCCATGCCGCTCGGCAAGGCCCTCTACGAGTCCGGGGACCTCATGCGTCACGTCTATTTCCCGATCGACTGCATCGTGTCGATGCTCTACGTGATGGAAAGCGGCGCCTCGGCGGAAATCTCCATGGTAGGCAACGAAGGCTTCGTCGGCGTCGCCATGCTCATGGGTGGCGGCGGCACCACGGGGCGGGCGGTGGTACAGAGCGCCGGTCACGCCTGGCGGCTGCCGGCCTCGCGATTGCGCGAGGAGTTCGAACGCCACGGCGAGTTGCAGCAGCTGGTGCTGCTCTATACCCAATCGCTGATCACCCAGATGGCCCAGACGGCGGCCTGCAACCGTCACCACACGATCGACCAACAGTTGTGCCGCTGGCTGCTACTGTCGCTGGACCGCCTGCCGGACAACCACCTGACCATGACCCAGGAACTGATCGCCAACATGCTCGGCGTGCGCCGCGAAGGCGTCACCGAGGCGGCCTGCAAGCTGCAGAAGCTCGGCGTGATCGAGTACAGCCGCGGGCATATCACGGTACTGGACCGGCACATGCTCGAGCAGCTGAGTTGCGAGTGCTATGCCGTGGTCAAGCAGGAGACCGATCGCCTGCTGCCCTGGGTTCCCGCGCCCCGAGAGGGGAACGACCTACGGGACATGCGGGCTTCACAGCCGCCCCAGCAGCACCAGGATGAGGACGATGATCAGCACCAGCCCCAGACCGCCCATGGGCGCGTAACCCCAGTTGCGGCTGTGCGGCCAGGTCGGCAGAACACCGAGCAGCATCAGGATCAGGATGATTAGCAGGATGGTACCCAGGCTCATGGCATTCTCCGGGACTCGTTGAGGCAGACTCGCTGCACTGGGGCCACAAGCCAAACTCGGCTAGCAGCATGCCTGCAGAATGGGCGCATGTGCCGGCCTGGCTCTGTTCGTCAGCACACACAGGGTGGACCGTCAGCGGGTCAGCGGATAGATCCTAGCGGACCTTCTGCGCCGGCTCCTGCAATTGCAATTGCAACGGATAGCACCGGCCGCTGGCGTGCCAGAGCTGGCGCAGACCAGCGGCACGACCAGCAGGGGGCTGGAGCACGACGGCGCGCAGCAGCCCGCAACTTCTAACACGGCCCATGATGGCCCTTAAGGAGGGTCGAGCCCACCGTGGACCACACGCCGTCGATCACTGGCGCCACCACTTGCGGCCTCTGGCTAGCCAAGCTGATCGATCATGACCGCGTTGCTGTAGATCAGGCTGCCATCGCTCGCCCGGTGGCCGACAAGATGGAACTGACCGCGCTGGTCTTCTCCACCCAGATAGACGCGGAACTGACAATCGGACAAGGGGCCGCAGCCCTCCGGCAGGACCAGGTCCAGCGTGGCCATATCGACATCGACCATGACTTCGGTCTCATCCTTGTTCTTGTTCAGGTGTTCTTCGGCCTTCTCCATCAGCAGATGGGTGGGCTCGCTGACGTAGAACTGGATGTTGCCCACCGGGGTGGACTTTTCATCGTCGCTGCGTTTGCACCAACCTTCGATGCTCAGGGTATTCATGGCGAAACCTCCTGAAATGGACGCTGGGTTCTGTGACGCGCGTGCGTACAGTTTCAGACCACGAGCAAGGGACTTTGCTCAACCACGACTACCTCCGTGACTGCTACTGCCGGCATGAATGTGGCCGGGCTGGCTACCGTTGCGGCCGCGACCGCACGGCAGGCATCCCGAGCAACCGCGCTACTTGATTTTGTCGAGGAAATCCTTGACCTGTTTTTCTGCTTCCTCGCGGGCAATGGCGTAGCGTTCCTGAATCAGGCCGGCGAGCTTGTCCTCGCGGCCCTCGGCCTGTAGCAGCTCATCTTCGGTCAACTTGCCCCAAGCGAGCTTGGCGGCGCCGACCTGCTGTTTCCACTTGCCCTTGAGTTCGTCTGCACTGGGTAGGCTCATGACTATTCCTCCTCCGGGCCGGCGACCTCGCGAAATTGCGCAGCGCCGGAATCAGGACAGTGGCACTAAACAAAGCCTGCATCGGTGCGCTGGCCCACTTATGCCATTCGGTTTCAGGCATGGCGCGGAACTGCGAACGCACGCCTGAACAGGTCAGCGGTTCGCGTCATCGAGGAATGGGTACGGATTAATCGCCTCGCCTTTCCACCACTCCCTGTCGGGCTCCAAGCGAAAGATCGCAAAATGCAGATGCGGCATACCGCCCGCAGCATTGCCGGTGGTACCGACGTAGCCGAGCAGATCCCCGCGCTCCAGCTTCACGCCCTCGCGCAATCCGGAGGCATACGCATCAAGGTGCGCGTAGTAGTAGGCGAACGTCTCATCGGGATCGAACTGGTAGACCGTGAGCCCTCCGGGCACGCTGTCGAATAGCTTGACGACCTGTCCAGCGCCAGCGGCGATGACCGGAGTGCCGAAGGGCGCCGCAATATCGATTCCTTCGTGTCGGTGCATGCCGCGGCACTCGTTGAAGGAGTCGCGAAGGTCCACGCACGAGACACCCTCGACCGGGATGGTCAAACGCG
Source organism: Geopseudomonas sagittaria (assembly GCF_900115715.1). Classification (GTDB taxonomy): domain Bacteria; phylum Pseudomonadota; class Gammaproteobacteria; order Pseudomonadales; family Pseudomonadaceae; genus Geopseudomonas; species Geopseudomonas sagittaria. The sequence continues at coordinate 8,201 of NZ_FOXM01000006.1, read as the reverse complement.
CAGCGGTGAGCAACCGCGCACTCTCCTCTGCTGTCATACCTTCCGTGGCGTGTTCAGGACTGGCCATTTCGGCAGAATCTTGTTCATCGCAGCCATCGGCAATGCCAGCTTCACGGTCTGCCGCTCGGCCATGTGGTAGGGATAGCGTCAACGCGACGGCCAACACCAGTGCGCAAGGCGCCGAGGCGAATCGGCGAATGAGCGCAGGCAGGGCTGAGCGAGGCGTCTTCATGGGGACAGAATCTGTGCAGGTGACAGATGAACTGTAGATTTGGCTGGGCAATCACGCACCGGCGCCCGGGCAGAACGCCAAAACTCGTTGCCCGCCAAGTCGAAGTCACCCCCGCTGGCTGGCCCGCGCGGCCAGTACCTGGGTCGCCCCCTGGGTCCTCTGGGTGAACCACAGCACCCGGCTGACGCCCCGGGTGATCGCCACGTAGGCCAGGCGCAAACTCTCGTCCTGCATCGCCTGGTCGTAGCTGTTGCGGAAGAACCCCGAATGGGCGTACAGCGCATTGCGCAGCGGGTGCCGTTCCGGCGGCGAGCAGTCGTCGACGATGATCGCGACTTCGGCCTGCAGCCCCTTGGCGCGGTGGATGGTGTAGGCCTTGACCGGCAGCTTCCTGTCCAACTGGGCCTGGATGTGCTGCAGGGGCTCGTTGCGCCGGCTGAGGACCAGCACCGCGGTGCGGTCGGCGTTCGGGCGGCTGGCGACGTGCTCGCACTGGGCGTGGATTTCCTTGAGCAGCTCCGGCAGGCGGGCCTTCACATCGAAGCGTGACACCAGTTTGACGCCGTGATCGCCCGGTTGCATGGCCTTGCAGGCCTGACTGGTCTTGGCCTGCTTGAACGCGACGCCCGCGAGCACCGCCTCGCCATCGCGGATCACCGGCTCGATGGAGCGGTAGTTGGTCGCCAGCATCAGCACGGCGCTTTTCTTCGCCTTGCCCTTGCCCGGGAAGTACTTGTCGAAGTCCATGAACAGCTCGGGAGAGCTGCCACGCCAGCCATAGATGGACTGCCAGTCGTCGCCGATCGCCATCAGGCTGACCGCCTCGCCCTGGCGCGCCAGGGCGCGGTGCAGCGCCTGCAGCCACTGGACGATCTGCGGGGAGATGTCCTGGAACTCGTCGATCAGCAGATGACTGAACGGCGCCAGCGCCTGGGCCGGGACTCCCTTGCCCGTGGCGGACAGGCTCTCGGTCAGCTTCTGGAAGGCGCCGTTGAAGGTCATCAGGCCCTGCTCGTGCAGGCCGGCTTCGAAGTACTTCCAGAACATGGCCAGGGCTTCGATGAACACCCGTTCGCCGGCGGGACAGGCCAGCGTCTGCGCATCGATCTGCTCGATACGGATGCCGATGCTCTCCATGAAGCCCGCCTGGGCATGGAAGGCCTCGAACAGCGGCAGCGGGGTGAACTCCCCGGCCAGCTTGAAGCCATCCAGGGGCGCCTTGGGCACTTTGCCGGGCTTGCCCTCGCCGTCGCTGGCCGGTGGCGGCAGGCCCAGCAGGCTGTGCACCCGCGCGCGAAAGTCCGCCTGCTCGGCGTAGCACTGCTGGTAGGCCTGCTTGAGCAGGCGCTGCTGGGCGGGCTTGAGACGCGCGGAAGTCAGCGGATTATCCAGCTCGGTGGCCGAGGCGTTGCGCTCGTCGAGTTGTTCGAACCACTGAGGATGGTTCAGCAGCTCCTTGGCCAGCACGGCCATGGCCGAATGGAAGGTGCGCACGCATTGCCGGGCCGTGGCGGCGTCGAAGGGGTACTGCCAGAAGCCCAGCACCTTGATCAGTTGCTCGCGCAGCTGCGCGCAGGAGGCATTGGTGAAGGAAATCACCGTCAGGCGCTCGGGCTGGACGCCCATGTGACAGAGCATGAACACCACGCGCAGCACCAGGGTGGTGGACTTGCCCGAGCCGGCCCCGGCGAACACGCGGGTGACCGGATGGCCACTCAGGATCATCGCCCACTGCTCGTCCGAAGGCGGGCTGATCACCCCGGCCTGCACCGCCTGGCCGACGCGCTCGCGCATGGCCTGGATCTGCGCGGCGTCGACCGCCAGCAGCGCCGGCCCGTAGATGCCTTCGCCGGCGCGCTGGGCACGGGGTTTGGCCGGCTGCTTGGCTTTGGCCGGCTTGTTCGCGCTGGCCGCCCTGCCCTTGCCGGCCGCCGCGGTGGCCTTGCCGGCCCGCGACCTGGGCTTGGGGTGACGCAAGGCCGCGACGCCTTCGCCGCGCAGGTACTCGGTAGTGCGCGGGAAATAGCGCGCCAGCGCCGCGGAGAGGAGCAGTTTGTATCGCTTTACGGCAGACAGCATTCGGCCAGTCCCACCCAGATCCTAATGTCGCCGGCATGATAAATGTTTCCGGGCAAGGCCAGGCAACGGCACGGGGCTTCCAATCGACGCCAGGGCCACGGTGCCCTCGGCAAAGGCGGCTTCAGCTGCCCCGGTAGGTCGAATAACTGTACGGCGACACCAGCAGCGGCACGTGATAGTGGCCGTCGCCACTCAGGCCGACGCGCAGCACCACCACGTCGAGGAACGCCGGCTCGGCCAGGGCGACGCCGCGCCGGCGGTAGTAGTCGCCGATCTGGAAGTGCAGCTCATAAACCCCCGCGGCCAGGCTCGCGCCCTGCAGCAGCGGCTCGTCGCAACGGCCGTCGGCATTGGTCGCCACCTCGCGCAGCAGGCGCCGCTGTTCGCCGTCCAGTCGATACAGCGCCAGCGCGATGCCGGCCCCGGGGCAGCCATGGGTCGCATCCAGAACGTGTGTCGTCAGTTTGCCCATCTTGCCTGGCGCCGCGCGGGCTTGCGCTCCGGCGCCATCCTCCTTGCTCAGAAATGTGGCCGATTGCCGGCAGGAAAATACCGACCTTTCAGTGATCTCGACGCAGCAACCAGACCCGCGCGCGCAAAAACCCGGCCGAGCGGTCAGGCTTTTGCTAAACAACGTATATGGCCAGCCTCTTTCATCCTAGACCGGTGCGTGCCAATGACCGCGTTTGCCAGCATCAAGCCCTCGGCCCTGTCGCGTGAAGCCTTCGTCGCCGCCTTCGCCGACATCTACGAGCACTCGCCCTGGGTTGCCGAAAGCGTCTTCGCCCAGGGCATCGGTCCCGAAGACGACGTCATCGAGCACCTGCACGGGCGCATGGCGCGCGCGCTGCTGAACGCCGGGCGCGAGGCACAGCTGGCGCTGATCAACGCCCACCCGGACCTGGCCGGCAAGGCGGCAATGCGCGGCGAACTGACCGCCGCCTCCAGCGCGGAACAGGCCGGTGCCGGCATTCACGCCTGCAGCGCCGAGGAATTCGCCCGCTTCGGCGAACTCAACGCGGCCTACAAGGCACGCTTCGGCTTCCCCTTCATCATGGCGGTGCAGGGCCGCGACCGGCAGCAGATCCTCGACGCATTCGCGCAGCGCCTGCACAACACGCCCGAGCAGGAATTCGCCCGCGCCCTGGCGGAAATCAACCGGATCGCGCTGCTGCGCCTGCAGGCGCTGTAGCCGCGCGCCCAGCCGCCGAACCCCGGGCCTACACTCGAGCGGAGAAAGCGCGCCCGCGCGCCGTTGCCACCCGAACGACAGGCCCGCGCGGCGGGCAAGGGGTACTTGGCGTGGAAGCACATCTGACCGAATGGCTGAACCTGAGCGTGCGCTGGATACACATGATCGTCGGCATCGCCTGGATCGGCGCGTCCTTCTACTTCAACTGGCTGGAGAACAACCTCGAGCGCAGCAATCCCCGCGAGGGGCTGTCCGGCGACCTCTGGGCGATCCATGGCGGCGGCATCTACCACCTGGAAAAATACCAACTGGCGCCGCCGCAGATGCCGGAAAAACTGCACTGGTTCAAGTGGGAGGCCTACAGCACCTGGCTGTCCGGCGTCGCCCTGCTCACGGTGATCTACTACCTCAACCCCGGCCTGTACCTGATCGCCCCCGGCAGCGAGCTCGCTCCGGCTGCCGGCGTGGCCATCGGCCTGGGCTCGCTGATCGTCGGCTGGCTCATCTACGACCGGCTGTGCGACTCGCCGCTGGGCCGGCGGCCCGCCCTGCTCGGCGCGGTGCTGTTCGCCCTGATGGTGCTCGCCGCCTGGGCCTATACGCAGGTGTTCAACGGCCGCGGCGCCTACATCCATACCGGCGCACTGATCGGCACCCTCATGGTCGGCAACGTGTTTCGCATCATAATCCCGGCCCAGCGCGCGCTGTTGAAAGCCATCGCCGCAGGTGCCCAGCCCGACCCTCGCCTGCCGGCCAAGGGCCTGCTGCGCTCGCGCCATAACAACTACTTAACTCTGCCGGTGCTGTTCATCATGATCAGCAGCCACTTCCCGAGCACCTACGGCAGCCAGTACAACTGGCTGATCCTCGCCGCCCTGGCTGCGCTCTCGGTGCTGGTGCGCCACTACTTCAACACCCGCCAGCGCAGCCAGAAGTTCGCCTGGACCCTGCCGGCCGCCGCCCTGGGCCTGATCTGCCTGGCCTTCGTCAGCGCCCCCCGGCAAGCCGCCGCACCGGCCACCAGCGCCTCCGCGGCGGCCGGCACGGCAGGCAGCCAGTTCACCGCCGTGCGCGCCGTGATCCAGGCGCGCTGCAGCACCTGTCATTCCGCCCAGCCGAGCAGCACGCTGTTCAGCAGCGCCCCGGCCGGCGTGATGTTCGACAGCGCCGAGCAAATCCGCCAGCTGGCCCCGAAGATCCACGCCCAGGCCGTGGCCAGCCAGATCATGCCGCTCGGCAACATCACCCAGATGACCGAACAGGAGCGCGAGTTGCTCGGCGCCTGGATCGCCAGCGGCGCGCCGATCGACTGACCTCCCGTCCAACCCACCGCGAGTACCGCCATGCAAGCAGGCCAATCCTACCCCCGCGACCTGATCGGCTACGGCCGCAAGCCGCCCTTCGCCAACTGGCCCGGGCGCGCGCGGGTCGCCGTGCAGTTCGTGCTCAACTACGAGGAAGGCGGCGAGAACTGCGTGCTGCACGGCGATCCCGGCAGCGAGCAGTTCCTCTCCGAGATGTACAACCCGCCGAGCTTCGCCGACCGCCACCTTTCGATGGAGTCGATCTACGAGTACGGCTCGCGGGTCGGCGTCTGGCGCCTGCTGCGCGAGTTCGAGCGCCGCGGCCTGCCGCTGACCGTGTTCGGCGTGGCCATGGCGCTGGAGCGCCACCCCGAGCTGACCGCCGCCTTCGGCGAGCTCGGCCACGAGATCGCCTGCCACGGCTGGCGCTGGATCAGCTACCAGAACGTCGCCGAGGACGTCGAGCGCGCCCATCTGCAGCAGGCCATGGCCAGCATCCAGCGGCTCACCGGCCAGCGCCCGCTGGGCTGGTACACCGGCCGCGATTCGCCGAACACCCGCCGCCTGCTGGTCGATCACGGCGGCTTCCTCTACGACTCCGACTACTACGGCGACGACCTGCCGTTCTGGACCCAGGTCACCGCCAGCGACGGTCGCCAGCTGCCGCACCTGATCGTGCCCTACACCCTGGACTGCAACGACATGCGCTTCGCCCTGCCGCAGGGCTTCTCCCACGGCGACGAGTTCTTCAATTACCTGCGCGACAGTTTCGACGTGCTGTATGCCGAGGGCGACGTACGCCCGGCGATGCTCAGCATCGGCATGCACTGCCGCCTGCTCGGCCGCCCGGGGCGCTTCCGCGCCCTGCAGCGCTTTCTCGACTACCTCGAACAGCACGAGCGGGTCTGGGTCTGCCGGCGGGTGGACATCGCCCGCCACTGGATCGCCGAGCACCCCTACCAGTCTTGCCAGCGTTGAATCAGGAGATATCTGCCATGGCCCTCCCCGGCACCCCCGTGATCGCCCCGCCCGCCCAGCTGCCCGAGTGGGCCGCCAGGGCGGTCGACCTCGCCAGCCCGCGCCTCGGCGCCCAGGCGCTGTTCGCCTCCGACGCCTTCTTCGCCCCGCTCGAGCGCATGCTCGACCCGTCCCCGGCAGTGTTTTACCCGGGCCGTTACGACGACAACGGCAAGTGGATGGACGGTTGGGAGTCGCGGCGCAAGCGCCATGCCGGCCACGACTGGGCGCTGATCCGTCTCGGCGTGCGCGGCGTGATCCGCGGCTTCGACGTCGACACCAGCCACTTCACCGGCAACTACCCGCCGGCGGTGTCCATCGAGGCCTGCGTCTGTGGCAGTGACGCGCTCGACGCCCTGCAGGCTGCCAGCTGGAGCGAGATCCTGCCGCCCAGCGCGCTGGGACCGAACAGCCACCATTTGCTGCAGTCGACCAGCAGTGAAGCCTGGACCCACCTGCGCGTGAACATCTTTCCGGACGGCGGCATCGCCCGCCTGCGCGTGTACGGCCAGCCGGTCGGCGGCCTCGACAGCGCCGGCGATGGCCTGGTCGACCTGCTCGCCATGACCAACGGCGGCCGCGCGGTGAGCTGGAACGACGCCAGCTTCGGCTCCTCGGTCAGCAACCTGCTGCTGCCCGGCCGCGGCCTGAGCATGGGCGACGGCTGGGAAACCCGCCGCCGCCGCGAGCCCGGCAACGACTGGTGCGTGCTGCAGCTGGGCGCCCCCGGCAGCGTCGAGCGCATCGAGGTGGATACCGCCTTCTTCAAGGGCAACTACCCCGACCGCTGCTCGCTGCAGGCCGCCTGCGTCAACGGCGGCACCGACCCGTCGATCACCACCCAGAGCATGTTCTGGCCGCTGCTGCTGCCCGAGCAGCCACTGTCGATGGACGCGCGGCACGAGTTCGCCGAGCAGGTCCTGCCGCTTGGCCCGATCAGCCACGTGCGCTTCAACATCTTCCCCGACGGCGGCGTGTCGCGCCTGCGCCTGTGGGGCAGGGTCGCCAAATGAACACGCCGGCAGCACTGCCGCGGCTCGTCCCGCGGCCGCTGGAGCGCGCGGCTTTCGCGCCGTTCGGCGAGGTGATCGAGGCCAGCGACGCGGTGCGCCACTTCACCATCAACGCCGGCAACACCGAGCGCTACCACGACCTGGCCACCATCGAACCGGGCGCGGACGGCCGGGCGATCGTCTCGATCTTCCGCGCCCAGCCGCGCTCGTTGCCCTTTGCGGTGACGATGATGGAGCGCCACCCGCTGGGCAGCCAGGCGTTCATGCCGTTGTCCGGGCGGCCCTGGCTGGTGGTGGTGGCGCCGGCCGGCCCGCCGCCCAAGGTCGAGGATCTGCGCGTGTTCCTCGCCCGCGGCGACCAGGGCGTCAACTACGCCCCCGGCGTCTGGCACCACCCGCTGCTGGCGCTGGGCGAGGTCTCGGACTTCCTGGTCATCGACCGCAGCGGCCCCGGCGCCAACTGCGACGAGGCGGTGCTGACACCGGCCGGGCTGATCCCGGCCTGAGCCCCGTGCTCGACGGGCTGGGCCTCAATCGTCGCGGGTCAGCACTTCCAGCAGTTCGATCTCGAAGATCAGGTTGGAGTTGGGCTTGATGTGCGCGCCGATCTGCCGCTCGCCGTAGGCCAGGTGGGCGGGGACGAACAGCTTGCGCTTACCGCCGACCTGCATGCCCATCAGGCCCTGGTCCCAGCCCTTGATCACCCGTCCGGTGCCGATCACGCACTGGAAGGGTCGGCCCTTGTCATGGGAGGAGTCGAAGACCGTGCCATCCTCCAGCCAGCCGGTGTACTGGGTGGTGATCAGCGCGCCCTTGACGCAGGCCTTGCCCTCGCCAATGACGATGTCCTCGATCTGCAGTTCGTTGTTCATTGCGGTGTCCTGTACTGGCGGCAGCGCCTGACGGCTGCCCGGCGGGCTTTTTCGCAGGAAATGCGCAGCCTGGCAAGTTGGCAGCCGGGTGGACTTGCCAGGCTGCGCACTCCTCAGGCCTCGACCGCCTTGAGCATGTCCTCGATGACCTTCTTGGCGTCGCCGAACACCATCATCGACTTGTCCATGTAGAACAGCTCGTTGTCCAGGCCCGCGTAGCCGCTGGCCATCGAGCGCTTGTTGACGATCACGGTGCGCGCCTTGTACGCCTCGAGGATCGGCATGCCGGCGATCGGCGAGTGCGGGTCGGTCTTCGCCGCCGGGTTGACCACGTCGTTGGCGCCGAGCACCAGCACCACGTCGGTCTGGCCGAACTCGGCGTTGATGTCGTCCATCTCGAACACCTGCTCGTAGGGCACCTCGGCCTCGGCGAGCAGCACGTTCATGTGTCCCGGCATGCGCCCGGCCACCGGGTGGATGGCGTACTTCACG
>NZ_FOXM01000008.1 GCF_900115715.1 Geopseudomonas sagittaria | reverse complement strand
AGCTAACCAGTACTAATTGCCCGTGAGGCTTGACCATATAACACCCAAACAATTTGTTGTTTGCGTGTGACAGGCCGAAAGCTTGCAAGAGCACGTGAAATTACCGAAGATACACCGATATCACATACCCAATTAGGGGAAGCGACTAAAAACGATTCCCCAACAAATTGCTTGACGACCATAGAGCGTTGGAACCACCTGATCCCATCCCGAACTCAGCAGTGAAACGACGCATCGCCGATGGTAGTGTGGAGCTTCTCCATGTGAGAGTAGGTCATCGTCAAGCACCTATACAGAAACCCCGATCAGCTAACGCTGGTCGGGGTTTCGACTTTTCAGTCCGAAAATTTTCCTCACACACGGAAAAGTCCCGAACCAGTCGGGGCCCTGTGAGTCCGCTACCTCAGACGCCCGTTGCGAGCGGCTCGCTCCACAGGTACAGCTCCAGGCTGCGACTCTCGCCGCCGGCCAGTTGCACGCAGTCGTCCAAAACGTTGGCAGTTTCGATGCACAGCATGCGCTGCCAGGCATCCGCCGCGAATTGCGACAGGCGCTGCGCCTTGTCGCTCCACGGGTTCCACAGTACAGCCGATCGCGAGCTGCGGCTTTCCAGGCAGATGCGCCGCTGCCAGCCGGTATCCCGGAGCTCCAGACGCGGCGGCAGGTCCAGGTAGATTCGGTCGGTTTCCCCGGCGAACTGCAGCGCGCCTGCCTGGCGGCACTCGCGCCAGCCGTCGAGGGTCTCGATGTAGCGTGAGCCGTCCAGCCCAGCGACACTCACCTTGTGGATATCGCTGACGGCGAAGTAGCTGTGCAGTGCCTGACTGAGCCACACCGGGCGCTGGCCGCGGTTGTGGCTGCGCAGGCTTAGGTACAGGCGTGTGCCGAGGCGGATTTCCAGTTCCACGTCGACCGCATGTGGCCAGCCGGGTAGCCCGTCCTCGGGTTGTGGACAAACGAACAGCAGACGCACCTCGTCGCCGTCGATCACGCTTTCCCGGCATTCCCACGGCAGGTTGCGCACCAGCCCGTGGAAGGGGGCGGCGTCGCCGCAATACTGAGCGAGCAGGGCTGCGGGATTGCGCGCCAGATCGCCGAACCAGGGCCAGCACACCGGCACGCCGCCGCGTACCGACTGTCCGGGCTGGCCGGCGGCCTGCTCACTGAGCCAGATCAGCGGCGGCTCGCCAAGGCGCTGGTAGCGCAGAATCTGCGCGCCCTGTTCGGCAATCAGCAGCTCGGCCTGCGGGGTCAGCACCCGCCAGCAGGGCAGCGCGTCGAACTGGGTGCGGCTGATGTGGGGTGCTGGAGTCACGCGGGCGTTCCTTATGAGGCGAATGCCCCATTATTCCCGCGAGGTAGCTGGACGCCAAGCCCGTAGCAGGCTGGGCTGCACTGTCGGCCACCGATCCTGCGAGGTGCTGCCGGTCTCCTGCCACACCCCCAGCCGTCGGCCAGCAGCCTCGCCGACTACCCTGAAGGCGACGGACAACGGTGGAGCGAGGCATGCGCAAGTGGTTGATCGGGACGGTGCTTATTCTGGCCCTCGGAGTGCTGCTGTGGTGGTGGCAGCGGCCGCAGCCATTGCCGGTGACGCTATGGCCGGTGGAGCGCGGGCCGGTGGAGACGCTGGTGGCCAACAGTCGTGCCGGCACGCTCAAGGCCTGTCGGCGTTCGCAACTGTCGTTCAAGCTCGGTGCGCCGGTGAGCGCACGGCTGGTGAACGAAGGCGACCGGGTGGTGGCCGACCAATTGCTGATGCAACTGCGCCAGGACGACCTGCAGGCGCGCCTGGCCGAGGCCGAGGCGCGCCTGCAGGTGCAGCGCAATGCCCGGGAGCAGCGCTGCACGCAAGCGGCTCTGGATCGCCGCGAGGTTCAGCGCCTCAGCCAGCTTGCGGCCCGTCAGTTGGCCGCCGCCCAGCGCCTTGATCAGGCCGAGAACCAGGCTCGCCAGGCGCAGCTGCAGTGCGAAGCTGGGGCCGTGCAGATTCGTGAGGCGGAGGCCACGCTTGCCCTGCAGCGTGTCCTGCTCGACCAGGCCAGTCTGCGCGCACCGTTCGCCGGGATCGTCGCCGAGATCAACGGCGAGGTCGGCGAGTTCGTCACCCCCTCGCCGCCGGGGATTCCCACCCCGCCGGCGGTGGACCTGATCGACGACAGCTGCCTGTACGTCGAGGCGCCGATCGACGAGGTGGATGCCGCCCGCGTGCGCCTCGACCTGCCGGTGCGCATCAGCCTGGACGCTTTCCGTGGGCAAAGCTTCGCCGGCACGGTGACGCGCATCGCGCCCTTTGTCCGCGATCTGGAAAAGCAGGCGCGCACGGTGGACATCGAGGTGCACTTCGTCGAGCCGCCGACCGCGGTGGTCCTGCTCACCGGCTACAGCGCCGACGTGGAAATTCTCGTCGAGCAGCGCGAGGACGTGCTGCGCGTGCCCAGCGAGAGCCTGCTGGAGGGGCGCCAGGTGCTGCGCTATGACGCCGAGGCCGGAGTGCTGCGGGCGGTAGCGGTGGACACCGGGCTGGCCAACTGGCGCTGGACCGAAGTGCGCACGGGGCTTGCCGAAGGCGAGCGCATCCTGCCCAGCCTGGAGCCGGAAGGGGTGGCCGATGGTGTGGCGGTGACCCCCATGGAGTCGCCACCATGATTCGTCTGCGCGGGGTGACCCGCTGCTTTCACCTTGGTGAACAACAAGTGATGGGCCTGGATGCGGTGGATCTCGAGGTCGGTGCCGGCGAATACCTGTCAGTGATGGGACCGTCCGGCTCGGGCAAGTCGACCCTGCTCAACGTGCTCGGCCTGCTCGATGCGCCGGATACCGGCGAGTACTGGCTGAATGGCGAGCCCACCGCCGGCCTCGACGAGGTGCGCCGCGCCGGCCTGCGCAGCCGGCACATCGGCTTCGTGTTCCAGTCCTACCATCTGATTGCGCGGCTGACCGCGCTGGAGAACATCGAGCTGCCGATGCTGCTGGCCGGCATCGAACCGGGTGAGCGGCGTCGGCGTAGCGCCGAGCTGGTCGAGCGTCTGAGCCTGGGCGATCGGGTCGCGCATCGCCCGGCCGAGCTGTCCGGCGGCCAGCGCCAGCGGGTGGCCATCGCCCGCGCCATGGTCATGCGCCCCGCGCTGCTGCTGGCTGACGAGCCCACCGGCAATCTCGACAGCCACTCGGGTGCCGAGGTGGTGGAACTGCTCGAGGAACTCAACGGCGAGGGGCTGACCCTGCTGGTGGTGACCCATGACGTTGCCCTCGGCGCCCGCGCGCCGCGCACACTGCGCATGCTCGATGGGCGCATCGTTGCCGACTCGGCGCAGGCGGGAGCGCGCTGATGCGCGCCGCCGATGCCGTCGCCCTGTGGTTCGGCGCCCTGCGCGGGCACCGCTCGCGCAGCCTGATGCTGCTGCTGGCGATCGGTATCGGCGTGCTCGCGGTGATCCTGCTCACCGGCCTGGCCGAGGGCGCACGCAGCTTCGTCCTCGACGAGTTTTCCCTGCTCGGGCGCAACACGCTGATCGTTCTGCCCGGGCGCAAGGAAACCACCGGCGGGGTGCCGCCGCTCACTGGCCTGGCGCCCCGCGACCTGACCCTGCAGGATGCCCAGGCGGTGGCGCGCCTGCCGGCCGTGCGCCGGGTCGCTCCGCTGCAGGCCGGACTGATCGAGGTCAGCAGCGGCGGCCGCAGCCGCGAGGCCTTCGTCCTCGGCACCAGCCGCAGCTTCTTTGCCCTGCGCCAGCTCGGCGTGAGCCAGGGCCAGCTGCTGCCGGAGCTGCCGCTGGAGCAGGCCGAGGCAGTCTGCGTGATCGGCACCACGCTGCGCCGCGAGTTGTTCGGCAGTCGCCCGGCGCTGGGCGAGTGGCTGCGCGCCGGCGACCGCCGCTTCCGGGTGATCGGCATTCTCGAGGCGCGCGGCGAATCGCTGGGCATGGATTTCGCCGAACTGCTGGTGATCCCGGTGGCCAGCGCCCAGGCCCTGTTCAACCGCGAAGGCCTGTTCCGCCTGTTCGCCGAGGTGCGCAGCCCGGCGCTGCTCGAGTCGGGCAAGCGGCAGATCCTCGCCCTGCTCAAGGAGCGCCACGAGGGCGAGGAGGACGTCACCCTGATCAGTCAGGACTCCATGCTCGCCGCCTTCGACGACATCCTTGGCGCGCTGGGGCTGGCCCTGGCCGGCATCGCCGCCGTCAGCCTGCTGGTGGCAGGGGTGCTGATCATGAACGTCACCTGGATCGCGGTCAGCCAGCGTACCGGCGAGATCGGCCTGCTCAAGGCCCTCGGCGCCACCCCGACGCAGGTGCGCCTGCTGTTCGTCGGCGAGGCCGGCCTGCTGGCCCTGGCCGGGGGGCTGGCCGGCCTGGCCCTGGGCGAGCTGCTGCTGTGGCTCGCCCGTCTGCTCTGGGACTTGCCGCTGGCGGCGCCGGCCTGGGCGCGCGGCGGCGCGCTGTTGCTGGCGTTCGGCGTCGCCATGCTGTTCGCCTGGCTGCCGGCAGCGCGCGCCGCGCGCCTGGAGCCGGTGGCGGCGCTGCGCCCGCCGGGAGCCCGCTGATGCGCCTGCGCGACGGCCTGCAGCTGACGGCCAGCGCCCTGCTCGGAAGGCCGCTGCGCAGCGTGCTGACCCTGCTCGGCGTGGCCATCGGCATCGCCGCGGTGGTGCTGCTCACCGCCATCGGCGAGGGGCTGCGCTTCTACGTGCTCGACACCTTCTCGCAGTTCGGTACCCGCATCGTCGCCATCCACCCCGGACGCACCCAGACCGGCGGCATCGGTGGCCTGCTGGCCAGCGCCCGGCCGCTGTCCATCGCCGATGCCGAGGCCCTGCGCCGCCTGCCGCACATCGAGGCGGTGGTGCCGATCATCCAGGGCAGCGGCGCGATCCGCTTCGGCCAGCGCAGCCGCAGCAGCGACATCCTCGGAAGCGGCCATGAGCTGGCGGCGGCCTGGCGCTTTCGCCTGGCCCTCGGCCAGTTTCTACCGCCACCGCGCGATGGTCGTTCGCCGCCGCAGGCGGTGCTCGGCCACAGGCTGCGGGTCGAGCTGTTCGGCGCCGCCAATCCGCTCGGTGAGCTGGTGCGCATCGGCGGCACGCGCTTTCGGGTGGTCGGGGTGATGGCGGAGAAGGGCCAGATGCTCGGCTTCGACCTTGACGATGTGGCCTACATACCAGTGGACTGGGCCGAGAGCCTGTTCAACCGCGAGGGGCTGATGGAGATCAACGTGATGTACCGTCCGACCACCACCTCGGCGGCGCTGGCCAGGCAGATCCGCGAGACGCTGATCGAGCGTCATGGTGCCGAGGACTTCAGTCTCACCACCCAGGATGACCTGCTCGCCAGTCTCGACCGCATCCTCGCCATCCTCAGCGCGGCGGTGGCCGGACTCGGCGGCATCTCCCTGCTGGTCGGCACGGTCGGCATCCTCACCATCATGACCACCACGGTCGGCGAGCGTACCGCCGAGATCGGCCTGCTGCGCGCCCTCGGCGCCAGTCCGCGGCAGGTGCTCGGCCTGTTTCTCGCCGAGGCCACCCTGCTGTCGCTGGCCGGCGGCCTGCTCGGCCTGCTGCTGATGGCGCTGCTGCTGGGCGCGTTGCATCTGCTGCTGGCGGATCTGCCGTTGCGTCCGCAACCGCTGTTTCTGCTGCTGGCGCTGCTGCTCTCGGCGCTGATCGGCATCCTCGCCGGGTTGGCTCCGGCCCGCCAGGCGGCACGTCTGCATCCGGTCGATGCCTTGCGCAGCGAGTGAGGGGTGGGCATGCTCTGCCCGATCAAGTTGCAAAGTCCGAGCAAAAGAGTGTGACTTCGTCACGGTTGCCGCTGTCGTTTAGAACACCCGTGAAACGTCCACAGCCACAAGCCTGGTGGATGCACGAAGGTTCGGAGAGCTGATCGTGAAAGAGCCGTTGCAGGAGAAAGAAATGAGAGAAAATGCCGACGAGGCCCTCGACAGCATCGTTCAAGGTTTCAAGCGCTTTCGCCGCGAAGTATTCCCCGCCCAGGAGGAGCTGTTCAAGAAGCTCGCCACCGCGCAGAACCCGCGCGCGATGTTCATCACCTGCGCCGATTCGCGCATCGTCCCCGAGCTGATCACCCAGAGTTCGCCGGGTGACCTGTTCGTTACCCGCAACGTCGGCAACGTGGTGCCGCCCTATGGGCAGATGAATGGCGGCGTGTCCACCGCCATCGAATACGCGGTGGTCGCGCTGGGCGTGCGCCACATCATCATCTGCGGTCACTCCGACTGCGGGGCGATGAAGGCGGTGCTCCATCCACAATCGCTGGAAGGCATGCCCACGGTAAAGGGCTGGCTGCGTCATGCCGAGGTGGCGCGCACGGTGGTGGAGCAGAATTTCGCCCGCTGTGACTGCGGCCAGGAGCATCTGGAGCTGCTCACCGAGGAGAATGTGGTGGCCCAGCTCAACCACCTGCTGACCCATCCGTCGGTGGCGGCGCGGGTGGCCAGCGGCAAGCTGTTCATCCATGGCTGGGTCTACGACATCGAGACCAGCGCCATCATCGCCTATGACGCGGAAAGCGGGCGCTTCCTGCCGCTCGATGGCGAGGTGGTGCCGATGGCCACCCCGCGCTCGCGCTTCAACGGCTGAGGCCGGCGGCCCGAGGGCACTCCGCGGCAGCTGCCGCGGAGCATCCCGCTCACTGGCTCAGCTGCAGCTCGATCCCCAGCTGGCGCGACAGGCACGGCCAGTTCTGCCAAGCGGCATTCAGCTGCGGACTGGTCAGTTTCGCGCGGTAGGTACTCGTCGAATCGCTGCTGAAGATCTGCGGATCCAGCAGGGTTTCGCTGGCATGGTGCACCGCCGCGTCGAGCTGGTTGGCGAACGGCTCGCCGATCAGCTGGTGCGCCACCAGATTGGCCACCGTGGTATCCAGCGGGATCAGCGGCTGGCCGAAATGGGCGATATAGCGGTCGTTGACTTCCTCCACCAGGCGATGGGCCAGATAGGCTTCGTCCAGCAGCGCCTCCAGGCCATCATGGCCCTCCATCACCTGCGGCGGGTTGAGGAAGAACTCCTCGGCCAGGCGCAGCACCGGCTTGATCTGCGCATCGATGCCGGCCTCGGTTGCCACGCTGGCGGCCGCCTCCACCAGCTCCGGCACTTCGTCGACATAGGCGCGCACGAAGCGCAGCAGGGTGCCGGGCGCGTCCGCGCAGGGTAGACGTATCGCCCGGTGCAGGCCATCGATGCGGGCGGCAAGCTCGGCGGCCAGAGTCCCGTGCTCCGTTTCGTGTTGCAGGGCTGAATCGATGCGTTCGCGCAGGGCGGCAATGTTCATGGCGGGCGAGACTCCGGTAGTTGTTGAGAACAGCACGCAACATAGTTGCATATTGCCTGCCGCGCCAGTTGACCTGTAACAAGCTAACGACTTTCTCCCCCCGGACCACTCAGCCCGGCATGGCTTGTCGGGAAAATTGCCAGTCCCCGGAGCCTGTCTATACTCAGGGCGTGTGGTGGGCACCGAAGGAACCGGCGAGCGTTCCGGCAGGGCAGGGGGCGATTTGGACCGCAAGCGTGTGGCGGTCCCTCCTCCTTGGCTGCAGGCAAGAAGCCGGTACGAATAAGAAGAATGGAAGGGGACCCGGAATGTCGCGACATCCGCGTTGGTGGCTGGGGGCCATGCTTTGGCTGGCGACACTGCCGGCCCAGGCGAACTGGGCAGTCAACATGAGTCCGGGCGCGACCGAGGTCAGCCGCTCGGTATTCGACCTGCACATGACTATCTTCTGGATCTGCGTGGTCATCGGCGTGGTGGTGTTCGGCGCCATGTTCTGGTCGATGCTCATGCACCGCCGTGACAGCGGCCAGCAGCCGGCGCAGTTCCACGAACACACCTGGGTGGAAATCCTCTGGACCGTGGTGCCCTTCGTCATCCTCGTGCTGATGGCGATACCGGCCACCCGCACCCTGATCGCCATCTACGACCACGGCGAGTCCGACCTGGACATCCAGATCACCGGCTACCAGTGGAAGTGGCACTACAAGTATCTGGGCCAGGACGTCGAATTCTTCAGCAACATGTCCACCCCGCGGGCGCAGATCGACAACCGGGCGCCCAAGGACGAGCACTACCTGCTGGAAGTGGACAACCCGCTGGTGGTACCGGTCGGCGCCAAGGTGCGCTTTCTGGTCACCGCCGCCGACGTGATCCATTCCTGGTGGGTGCCGGCGCTGGCGGTGAAGAAGGACGCCATCCCCGGCTTCGTCAACGAGGCGTGGACGCGCATCGAGCAGCCCGGCATCTACCGTGGCCAGTGCACCGAGCTGTGCGGCAAGGACCACGGCTTCATGCCGGTGGTGGTCGAGGCCAAATCCGCCGAGGACTATGCCGCCTGGCTGGCCGAGCGCAAGGCCGAGGCGCTGGCGGAGAAGGAGCTGACCAGCAAGGAGTGGGCCTTCGACGAGCTGATGGCGCGCGGCGAGCAGGCCTACCAGACCGCCTGCGCCGCCTGCCACCAGGCCTCGGGCGAGGGCATGCCGCCGGTGTTCCCGGCGCTCAAGGGCTCGGCCATCGCCACCGGGCCGGTCGAGGCGCATATCGCCATCGTCGTCGACGGCAAGCCGGGCACCGCCATGGCCGCCTTCGGCAAGCAGCTGTCCGAGGTCGATCTGGCCGCGATCATCACCTTCGAGCGCAACGCCTGGGGCAACAAGGTCGGCGACCTGGTCACGCCGCAGGACATTGCCGCGTTCAAGCAGGCACAGGAGTGACGGACATGAGCGCAGTGATCGACTCGCACGCCCACGGCCATGCCCACGGGCCCGCCAAGGGCCTGATGCGCTGGGTACTGACCACCAACCACAAGGACATCGGCACGCTGTATCTGGTGTTCAGCTTCGCCATGTTCCTGTTCGGCGGCAGCATGGCCATGGTGATCCGCGCTGAACTGTTCCAGCCCGGCCTGCAGATCGTCCAGCCGGAGTTCTTCAACCAGATGACCACCATGCACGGCCTGATCATGGTGTTCGGCGCGGTGATGCCGGCCTTCGTCGGCCTGGCCAACTGGATGATTCCGCTGATGATCGGCGCGCCGGACATGGCCCTGCCGCGGATGAACAACTTCAGCTTCTGGCTGCTGCCGGCGGCCTTCGGCCTGCTCGCCAGCACCCTGTTCATGGAGGGCGGCGGACCCAACTTCGGCTGGACCTTCTACGCGCCGCTGTCCACCACCTACGCGCCGGAAAGCGTCACCTTCTTCATCTTCGCCGTGCACCTGATGGGCATCAGCTCGATCATGGGCGCGATCAACGTCATCGCTACCGTGCTCAACCTGCGTGCGCCGGGGCTGACCCTGATGCAGATGCCGCTGTTCGTGTGGACCTGGCTGATCACCGCTTTCCTGCTGATCGCGGTGATGCCGGTGCTGGCCGGGGTGGTGACCATGATGCTGATGGATATCCACTTCGGCACCAGCTTCTTCAGCGCCGCCGGCGGCGGCGACCCGGTGCTGTTCCAGCACGTGTTCTGGTTCTTCGGCCATCCCGAGGTGTACATCATGATCCTGCCCGCCTTCGGCGCGGTCAGCGCGATCATCCCCACCTTCAGCCGCAAGCCGCTGTTCGGCTACACCTCGATGGTCTACGCCACCGGCGCCATCGCCTTCCTGTCGTTCGTCGTCTGGGCCCACCACATGTTCACCGTCGGCATCCCGCTGACCGGCGAGCTGTTCTTCATGTACGCCACCATGCTGATCGCCGTGCCCACCGGGGTGAAGGTGTTCAACTGGGCGAGCACCATGTGGCGCGGCTCGCTGAGCTTCGAGGCGCCGATGCTGTTTGCCGTGGCCTTCGTCATCCTGTTCACCATCGGCGGCTTCTCCGGGCTGATGCTGGCCATCGCCCCGGCCGACTTCCAGTACCACGACACCTACTTCGTGGTGGCGCACTTCCACTACGTGCTGGTGCCGGGGGCGATCTTCGGCATCTTCGCCTCGGCCTACTACTGGCTGCCGAAGTGGACCGGGCACATGTACGACGAGACCCTGGCCAGGCTGCATTTCTGGCTGAGCTTCGTCGGCATGAACCTGGCCTTCTTCCCCATGCACTTCGTCGGCTTGGCCGGCATGCCGCAGCGCATCCCCGACTACAACCTGATGTTCGCCAACTTCAACATGGTCTCCAGCATCGGCGCCTTCCTGTTCGGCGCCACCCAGCTCCTGTTCCTGTTCATCGTCATCAAGTGCATCCGTGGCGGCCCGAAGGCGGCCGACAAGCCGTGGGACGGCGCCCACGGCCTGGAGTGGACGGTGCCGTCGCCGGCGCCCTACCACACCTTCCAGACCCCGCCGCGAGTGGACGAGCGCAGCCGGCTGCACTGAGGCCGGCGCGAGGAGCGAGCCATGAGCGAGAGCACCGATACGCGCCGCCTGGTCCGCCGCCTGCTGCTGGCGGTGGTGGTCATGTTCGGCTTCGGCTTCGCCCTGGTGCCGATCTACGACGTGATGTGCCAGGCCTTCGGCATCAACGGCAAGACCGCCGGCGCCTGGAGCGGCAGCCAGCAGGTGGACGAGGCGCGCACCGTGCGCGTGCAGTTCCTCGCCACCAACGCCGCCGGCATGGTCTGGACGTTCGCGCCGCAGCAGGACGAGCTGAGCGTGCACCCCGGCGCCAGCAACCAGATGCTGTTCGTCGCTCACAACCCGACGGACCGGCCGATGACCGCCCAGGCCATCCCCAGCGTGGCCCCGTCCAAGGCGGCGGCGTATTTCCACAAGACCGAGTGCTTCTGCTTCACCCAGCAGGTGCTGCAGCCGGGCGAGCGCATCGAGATGCCGGTGCGCTTCATCGTCGACCGCGACCTGCCGGCCGATGTGCGCCACCTGACCCTGGGCTACACGTTGTTCGACATCAGCGAACGGCAGCCGCCGCTGGCGCAGCACGCCGCCAACTGACGGGGAGCCATCCGCACAGGACCACGGTGCGCGGGACGCACCCAACGCAGCGAGCAGGCCGCGCCGCCGGCACGGTTGAGGAGAACAAGCATGGCCAGCCATGAGCAGAACCCCGTTCACGAGCAGTACTACGTTCCGGAACAGAGCAAGTGGCCGATCATCGCCAGCGTCGGCCTGCTGGTCACGGTGGTCGGCCTCGGCACCTGGTTCAACGACCTCAAGGCCGCGCGCGCCGACTCCGTCGGCCCGCTGGTGTTCTTCGTCGGCGCGCTGCTGCTGGCCTGGATGCTGTTCGGCTGGTTCGGCAACGTCATCCACGAGAGCCGTAGCGGCCTGTACAGCGGGCAGATGGATCGTTCGTTCCGCTGGGGCATGCGCTGGTTCATCTTCTCCGAGGTGATGTTCTTCGCCGCCTTCTTCGGCGCGCTGTTCTACCTGCGCGTGTTCGTCGGCCCCTGGCTGGACGGCGCCGGCGACAAGGGCGTCAGCGCCATGCTGTGGCCGGACTTCCAGTTCAGCTGGCCGCTGCTCGACAACCCCGATCCCAAGGCCTATCCGGCGCCGCAGGGGATCATCGACCCCTGGCATCTGCCGCTGATCAACACCGTGTTGCTGGTCACCTCCAGCTTCACCCTGACCTTCGCCCACCATGCCCTGCGCCACGACAAGCGCGGCGCGCTCAAGGCCTGGCTGGCGCTGACCGTGCTGCTCGGTGTGGCCTTCCTGGTGCTGCAGGCCGAGGAGTACGTGCACGCCTACACCGAGCTCGACCTGACCCTGAGCTCCGGCGTCTACGGGGCGACCTTCTTCATGCTCACCGGCTTCCACGGCGCCCACGTCACCATCGGCGCGCTGATGCTGCTGGTGATGCTGATCCGCATCCTGCGTGGGCACTTCTCCCCGGATCAGCACTTCGCCTTCGAGGCGGCCAGCTGGTACTGGCACTTCGTCGACGTGGTCTGGCTCGGCCTGTTCGTCTTCGTCTACGTGCTGTGAGGGCGTGAGCATGTCGGCTCCTGCCGTCCGCCCGCGAGTGTCGCGTTTTCGCCCGGGACTGCTGCCGACCTTGGTGGTGCTGGCCCTGCTGCCGCTGCTGCTGGGGCTCGGCTTCTGGCAGCTGCAGCGTGGCGAGGACAAGCGCGTGCTGCTCGCCGCGCAGGCCGCCCGCAGCCAGGAGCCGGCGCTGGAGCTGCGCGAGCTGGAGGCTGTGGACGTTCCGGCCTTCCGCCGCGTGCGCCTGGTCGGCGAGTTCGATGCCGAGCACAGCCTGCTGCTGGACAACCGCCAGCGCGGCGGGCGGGTCGGCGTCGAGCTGCTGCAGCCGTTTCTCGATCGCCCCAGCGGCCGCTGGGTGCTGGTCAACCGCGGCTGGCTGCCCTGGCCGCAGCGGGCTACGCCGCCGGCGTTCGACACCCCGCATGGCGAGCTGCAGCTGCTGGCTACGGTCTACCGGCCGGCGGGAGAGGCCTTCCTGCTCGGCGACGGCGCTCCGGGCGAGGGCTGGCCGCGGCTGGTCAATGCCGTGGATGTGCCGGCGCTGTGGCGCGAACTGGGTCGCGACGGGCTGCCTGTCGAACTGCGTCTGGCGCCCGGTCCGGCCAGCTACGTCGGCGGCTGGCCGGTGGTGGCCGTGGGGCCGGAAAAGCATCTGGGCTATGCGGTGCAGTGGTTCGCTCTGGCCGCGACCCTGCTGGGACTGTATCTGTGGTTGGGCGTGAAGCAGGCAAGGGAGAGGCGCTATGGGTTCCACACTGACGTTTGAGCGGCAGCCGCCCCAGCGGCGGGGCCGCTGGCAGCTGATCGGCCTGCTGGCCGTGGTGATCGGTCCGATGCTGCTGGCCAGCGCCATGTATCGCTGGCAGTTCTGGGTGCCGCAGACGCGCAGCTATCACGGTGAGCTGATCGCCACCGGGCAGACCCCGAGCGATCTCGGCGTGGCGGGCAGCTGGGGTCTCGAGCAGGGCGACGAGCCGCGCCGCTGGCAGCTGCTGGTGACCAGCGCCGACGCCTGCGCAGCCGACTGCCGGGCGCTGGTCTACCTGGCGCGGCAGATCCACATCGGCCTCAACCGCGAGGTGAGCCGGGCCGGGCATGCCCTGGCCCACGGCACCGCGCTGCCGGCCGACTACGATGCCGAACTGCGCGCGGGCTATCCGCAGCTGCAGCGTCTGGCGCTGGACGTCGAGCGCTATCCCGAGGCGGGGGCGCAGCTGTGGATCGTCGACCCCCACGGCAACCTGGTCCTGCGCTATGGCGCCGGCAGCAACGGCAAGCAGATCCTCGAGGACCTGCGCTATCTGCTCAAGCTGTCGCAGATTGGCTGAGCGGACGGGCGGTTTGCCGGGCGCCTGCTAGATTCAACACAGGCGATGGAAAAACAATGAACGACCCACCTCGCCGCCACGCCGGGTGAATTTGTGGCAAAGGCAGGAGCCTTCACCCGAGTCTGCTTTACCGGCTGTGCAGGAATCCGGGGGGAGAATCTGCCATGGCGACAACCACAAGAAGACCGGGTTACCGGCTCGCCCTCGGCGCCACCGTGCTGGCGCTGCTGGTGGTCATGCTCGGCGCCTATACCCGCCTGACTCATGCCGGCCTCGGCTGCCCGGACTGGCCGGGCTGCTACGGCTTCATCGGCGTGCCACAGAGCGAGGCGCAGCTGGCGCATGCCGAGCGGCATTTCCCCGACGCCCCGGTGGAGGCGGACAAGGGCTGGAACGAGATGGTCCACCGCTATTTCGCCGGCAGCCTCGGCCTGCTGATCCTGCTGCTCGCCGTGCAGGCGCTGCGCCGGCGCGCGATTCCCGGACAACCGCTGAAGCTGCCGCTGGCCCTGCTGGCGCTGGTGCTGCTGCAGGCTGCGTTCGGCATGTGGACGGTGACCCTCAAGCTGTGGCCGCAGGTGGTCACCGCCCATCTGCTCGGCGGCTTCGCCACCCTCGGCCTGCTGTTCCTGCTCACCCTGCGCCTGTCCGGCGCGCTGCCGCCGCTGGCGGGCGTGCTGCGCCATCTGCGTGTGCTGGCGGCGCTGGCGCTGCTCGCCGTGGTCGGGCAGGTCGCCCTCGGCGGCTGGGTCAGCAGCAACTACGCGGCGGTAGCCTGCGTCGATCTGCCCACCTGCCACGGTGAATGGTGGCCGGCGATGGACTTCGCCAACGGCTTCCACCTGAGCCAGCACATCGGCCCCAACTACCTCGGCGGCCAGCTCGACAGCGACGCGCGCACCGCCATCCACATGAGCCATCGCCTCGGCGCGCTGCTGGTCAGCGTGCTGCTGCTGGGCCTCGCCTGGCAACTGCACCGCGGCGGCCTGAGCCGGTTGGCCACGCTGCTGCTGCTGGCGCTGGGCGTGCAGGTGAGTCTCGGCATCGCCAACGTGCTGCTGCACCTGCCGCTGGCGGTGGCGGTGGCGCACAACCTCGGCGGTGCCTCGCTGGTGCTGGTGCTGGTGCTGGTCAACTACCGGCTGCGCGCGGCGCAGGTGGTCAAGCAGGGGGCCGGGTTGCGCCTGATTGGCCGCGGCGACGACGAGGTGCGGCTGTACTCGCGGCAGTAGCGGCTTCTGGTGGGAGGCCCGGCCACGGGGCGATGCTCGTGTGCCTGCTGGACCGCTTCGCTGCGGGGAGCGCCTCCGCCAAGGGGCGGCATAGAACAACAACGAGGGGAGGGAACGCCATGACCACACTGGTGCAGCAACGCCAGGCCCACGTCGGCTGGCACGACTATCTGGAGCTGACCAAACCCAAGGTGGTGGTGCTGATGCTGATCACCTCGCTGGTCGGCATGCTGCTGGCCACCGACGGCTGGGTGCCGTGGCAGGTCCTGCTGTTCGGCAACCTCGGCATCGGCCTGTGCGCCGGCGCGGCGGCGGCGGTCAACCACGTGGTGGACCGGCGCATCGACGCGATCATGGCGCGCACCCGCCTGCGCCCTTTGGTGGCCGGGCGTGTCTCGCCACGCGCGGCGCTGGGCTTCGCCCTGCTGCTGGCGCTGGCCGGCCAGGCGCTGCTGCTGGCCTTCACCAACGCGCTGACCGCCTGGCTGACCCTGGCCTCGCTGCTCGGCTACGCCGCCCTGTACACCGGCTTTCTCAAGCGCGCCACGCCGCAGAACATCGTCATCGGCGGCCTGGCCGGCGCGGCGCCGCCGCTGCTCGGCTGGACCGCGGTCACCGGCCAGCTGGATGCCGAGGGCCTGCTGCTGGTGCTGATCATCTTCGCCTGGACCCCGCCGCACTTCTGGGCGCTGGCCATCCACCGCAAGGACGACTACGCCAAGGCGGAGATCCCCATGCTGCCGGTGACCCACGGCGAGCGCTACACCAAGCTGCACATCCTGCTCTACACCCTGATCCTGTTCGCCGTCAGCCTGCTGCCCTTCGCCATCCACATGAGCGGCCCGCTGTACCTGGCCGGTGCCGTGCTGCTCGGCGCGCGCTTTCTCGACTGGGCCTGGGCGCTGTACCGTGACAGCCGACCGCAGGCCGCCATCAAGACGTTCAAGTACTCTATTACCTACCTGTTCGCCCTGTTCATCGTGCTGCTGGTGGATCACTATCTGCCGCTGCCGTTCTGATCCGGCGGCGAGCCTTTCGGGGCGGACGTGGCCGGCATGGCGCGCCTGCCCCCCTCCGCACATGAACCCGAGCCCATGACCCGCATCCACAAGACCGTCCTCATCCTCGCCGCCGTCATCGCCCTGGTGCTCGGCCTGACCGTCAGCAAGGTGCTCAACGCGCCGCAGCAGACCGACCCGACGGCGCTGGCCGACGCCGGCATCATCCTGCTGCCGCAGAGCCGTGCCCTGCCGGCGTTGAGCCTGACTGATGAGAACGGCCAGCCACAGGCCGTCGACCAGCTCAAGGGGCGCTGGACCCTGCTGTTCTTCGGCTACACCTTCTGCCCGGACATCTGCCCGACCACCCTGGCCGAGCTGCGCCAGCTCAAGGCCCAGCTGCCGCCCGAGGTGCTCGAGCGCTACACGGTAACCATGGTCAGCATCGATCCCAACCGCGACACCCCCGAGCAGCTCAGGCAGTACCTCGGCTACTACAAGGCCGGCTTCACCGGCCTGACCGGCGAGCTGGCGCAGATCCAGCAGCTGGCCAACGCGGTGAGCATCCCGTTCATTCCCGGCGACACCAGCAAGCAGCACTACACCGTCGATCACAGCGGCAACCTGGCGCTGATCGGCCCGGACGGCCGCCAGCGCGGCTTCATCCGCGCGCCGCTGAATCCGACCAAGCTGGCGGCGCAGCTGCCGCAGGTGCTCAAGCAGGAGTGATCTTGTGTGGGAGCAGATTTATCTGTGCTGGGATCGCCCCTGGCGCGAATGAATTCGCTCCTACCGGGCGCAGAAACGACAAGGGCCACCCCGCGGGGTGGCCCTTGTCGTTACGGATGGCAAAGCCGGCGTCAGCTGCCCTTCACCGTCTCCTCCATGGCCTGGATGATGGCGCGCTTGCGGTGCTCCTCGGCGCGGCGGGTGAAGTACCAGGCGAGGAAGGTGAACAGCGACACCACCAGCAGGATCAGGCTGGCCACCGCGTTGATCTCCGGCTTCACCCCCAGGCGCACGGCGGAGAAGATCTCCATCGGCAGGGTGGTGGCGCCGGGGCCGGAAACGAAGCTGGCCAGCACCAGGTCGTCCAGCGACAGGGCGAACGACATCATCGCCCCGGCCGCCAGCGACGGCGCGATCATCGGGATGGTGATGAGCAGGAACACCTTCCACGGCCGCGCGCCCAGATCCATGGCCGCCTCCTCGATCGACAGGTCCAGCTCGCGCAGGCGCGCCGACACCACGATCGCCACGTAGGCGGTACAGAAGGTGGTGTGGGCGATCCAGATGGTCAGCAGGCCGCGTTCGGCCGGCCAGCCGATCAGCTGGGCCATGGCGACGAACAGCAGCAGCAGCGACAGACCGGTGATCACCTCGGGCATCACCAGCGGCGCGGTGACCATGCCGCCGAACAGGGTGCGGCCGCGAAAGCGCGGGATGCGGGTGAGCACGAAGGCGGCCAGGGTGCCCAGCGCGGTGGCGGCGATCGCCGTGTAGCAGGCGATCTCCAGCGAGCGGCCCACTGCGCTCATCAGCTGGCGGTTGTCGAGCAGGCCGGCATACCAGTGCAGCGACCAGCCGCCCCAAACCGTCACCAGGCGCGAGGCGTTGAACGAGTAGATCACCAGGATCAGCATCGGCAGGTAGATGAACAGCATGCCGGCGACCAGCATGACGCCGGAGAAACTGAAGCGCTTCATGCCTTGCCCTCCCGCTCTTGCGCCGGGTTGCGCTTGAACAGGGAAGATGCCGGCATCAGCCAAACACTCACGCTCATACCTTGCCCTCCAGTTCCTTGGCCTGGTTGCTGTTGAACAGGGAAGATGCCGGTACCAGCCAAACATTCATGCTCATACCTTGCCCTCCAGTTCCTTGGCCTGGTTCCTGTTGAACAGGATGATCGGTACCAGCAGGATCGCCAGCATCACCACCGCCAGCGCGGCGGCCACCGGCCAGTCGCGGTTGTTGAAGAACTCCTGCCACAGCACCTTGCCGATCATCAGGGTTTCCGGGCCGCCGAGCAGCTCGGGGATGACGAACTCGCCGACCACCGGGATGAACACCAGCATGCAGCCGGCGACGATGCCGTTCTTCGACAGCGGCACGGTGATCTTCCAGAAGCTGCTGATGTGGCGCGCGCCGAGGTCGGCGGCGGCTTCCAGCAGGCTGGGGTCGTGCTTGACCAGGTTGGCGTACAGCGGCAGGACCATGAACGGCAGGTAGGCGTAGACGATGCCGATGTACACCGCGAGGTTGGTGTTGAGGACCTGCAGCGGCGTGTCGATCAGGCCGATGCCCTGCAGCAGGGCATTGAGCAGGCCGTTGTTGCTGAGGATGCCCATCCAGGCGTAGACGCGGATGAGGATCGCGGTCCAGGTCGGCATCATGATCAGCAGCAGCCACACCGTCTGCATTTCCCGGCTGGCGCGGCTGATCGCGTAGGCCATCGGGTAGCCGATCAGCAGGCACAGCAGGGTGCTGATGGTGGCGATCTTCAGCGAGCCGAGGTAGGCCGCCAGGTACAGCTCGTCCTCGCTGAGGAACACGTAGTTGCCGAGGTTGAGCAGCACGCTGAGCTGGTTGTCGGCCCAGCTGACGATCTCGGTGTACGGCGGGATGGCCACTTCGACTTCGGCGAAGCTGATCTTCAGCACGATGGCGAACGGCAGCAGGAAGAACAGCAGCAGCCAGAAGAACGGCACGCCGATGACCACTTGGCGACCGGAGGGCAGTAGGCGCTTGAACGGGCTCATGACTGCAGCACCACGCCGCTGTCGTCGATCCACGACACGTACACCGGGTCATCCCAGGTCGGGCGCTGCACATGGCGCTCGGCGTTGGTCATGAACGCCTGCACCACCAGGCCTGAGGGCAGTGCAACGTGGTACACCGAGTGACCGCCGAGGTAGGCGATGTCCTGCACCTTGCCGGTCGACCAGTTGTAGTCGGCATGCTCCAGCTCGGGCGGCTCCATGCTCAGCAGCAGCTTTTCCGGGCGCAGAGCGTAGGTCACGTGCTTCTCTTCGGCGCGGGTGGAGATGCCGTGGCCGATGTAGATCGGCCGCTCCAGTTGCGGGCAGGCGATCATCGCGTGGTCGGGGTCGTCTTCCACCAGTTCGCCCTCGAACAGGTTGACGCTGCCGATGAACTCGCAGACCAGGCGGCTGGCCGGGGTCTCGTAGATGTCCATCGGCGTGCCGACCTGAGCGATCCAGCCCTGGTGCATGATGGCGATGCGCCCGGCCATGGTCATCGCCTCTTCCTGGTCGTGGGTGACCATCATGCAGGTCACGCCGACCCGCTCGATGATCTCCACCAGTTCCAGCTGCATCTGCGAGCGCAGCTTCTTGTCCAGCGCCCCCATCGGCTCGTCGAGCAGCAGCAGCTTGGGCCGCTTGGCCAGCGAACGGGCCAGGGCCACGCGCTGGCGCTGGCCGCCGGACAGCTGGTGCGGCTTGCGCCGGGCGTACTGGCTCATCTGCACCAGCTTGAGCATCTCCGCCACGCGTTCCTCGATCTCGGCCTTGGGCAGGCCGTCCTGCTTGAGACCGAAGGCGATGTTCTGCTCCACGCTCATGTGCGGGAACAGCGCGTAGGACTGGAACATCATGTTGATCGGCCGCTCGTAGGGCGGCAGGTCGGTGATGTCCTGGCCGTCCAGGTAGATGCGCCCCTCGCTGGGGCGTTCGAAGCCGGCGAGCATGCGCAGCAGGGTCGACTTGCCGCAGCCGGAGCCGCCGAGCAGGGCGAAGATCTCGCCCTTGTGGATGGTCAGCGAGACATCGTCGACCGCCACCATCTCGTCGAACTTCTTGGTCACCCGGTCGATCTTGACGAGGATTTCCCTGGATTGCGCGCTGGTCACGGCTTTCTTTTGGGCAGTGGGGGCTGTCGCCATCTAATACTCCCAGAGCTGGCGAACCCGGCAGTCTGGCCGGGTCGGGTAAGTGGGGGTCATTGGCCGGACTTGATGCGCGTCCAGCTACGGGTCATGAGGCGCTGCACATTAGCCGGCAATTGCGCAGAAACAAAGAGCCGATCCAGCACTTCTTGCGGTGGATAGACGGCAGAGTTGCCGCGCACCTCGGCATCCATCAGCGGGCCGGCCTTGAGGTTGGGGTTGGCATAGCCGACATGCTCGCTGACCGCGGCGATCACCGCCGGCTCCAGCAGGTAATTGATGAAGCGGTGCGCCTCGTCCACGTTCTTCGCGTCGGCCGGAATGGCCAGCATGTCGAACCACAGGTTGGCGCCCTCGCGGGGGATGCTGTAGGCGATCTGCACGCCGTTGCCGGCCTCCTCGGCACGGTCGGCGGCCTGCAGCACGTCGCCGGAGAAGCCGGCGGCCACGCAGATGTCGCCATTGGCCAGGTCGGCGATGTACTTGGAGGAGTGGAAGTAGGTCACGTGGGGGCGGATCGCCCGCAGCTTCTCCTCGGCTTTGGCGTAGTCGTCGGGATTCTGGCTGTTGGGGTCGAGGCCCAGGTAGTTGAGCATGGCCGGGATCATCTCGTCGGCCGAGTCGAGGAAGGCCACCCCGCAGGCGGACAGCTTCTCGATGTTCTGCGGCTCGAACAGCACGGCCCAGGAGTCGATGCGCTCGATGCCGAGCACCGCCTTGACCTTGTCGACGTTGTAGCCGATGCCGTTGGTGCCCCACAGGTAGGGCACGGCGTACTGGTTGCCGGGGTCGTTGCGCTCGAGCTGCCGCATCAGCTGCGGGTCGAGGTTGTCCCAGTTGGGCAACTGGCTGCGGTCGAGCTTCCGGAACGCGCCGGCCTGGATCTGCCGGCCGAGGAAGTGGTTGGACGGCACCACCACGTCGTAGCCGCTGCGCCCGGCGAGCAGCTTGCCCTCGAGGGTCTCGTTGGCGTCGAACACGTCGTACTGGGCGACGATGCCGGTCTGTGCCTGGAAGTCGGCGAGGGTGGTTTCGCCGATGTAGTCCGACCAGTTGTAGATGTGCACGCGCGGCGCCGCCTGCAGCGGGGCGCTGAGCACCAGCGCGGTGGCCGCGCCGAGCAGCAGGGCGGTGGGGGATGGGGTCTGCACGGGTGAGTCCTCCTCGGAGCGGCCGGCGGCGCTTGCCGCCGGCACCTGATCAAGCGTACCCGGCAGTCCGCGGCAGGCACTGCCGCGGTCCCTGGTGGCTTACTGGCCGGACTTGATCTTGGTCCAGCTGCGGGTCATGTCGCGCTGCACCTTGGCCGGCAGGTCGACGGTGGTGTACAGCTTCTTCATGGTCTCGGCGCTCGGGTAGATGCCCGGGTCGTTGCGGATCTCCTCGGCCACCAGCGGGGTCGCCGCGGCGTTGGCGTTGGGGAACTGCACCTCGTCGGTGATCTCGGCCATGATCTCCGGCTGCATCAGGAAGTTGATGAAGGCGTGGGCGCCGGCCGGGTTCTTGGCGTCGGCGGGGATGGCCACCATGTCGAAGAAGGTGCCCGCGCCTTCCTTGGGAATGTTGTAGGAAACCTTCACGGCGCCACCGGCTTCCTCGGCACGCGACTTGGCCTGGTAGACGTCACCCGAGTAGCCGACCGCCACGCAGATGTTGCCGTTGGCCAGGTCGGAGATGTACTTGGAGGAGTGGAAGTAGGTCACCGACGGGCGGATCTTCAGGAACAGCGCCTCGGCTTCCTTGAGCTGCTTGGGATCCTGGCTGTCGGTCGGATAGCCCAGGTAGTGCAGGGCGATCGGCAGGATCTCGGTCGGCGAGTCGAGGAAGCTCACCCCGCAGCTCTTCAGCTTCTCGATGTTCTCCGGCTTGAACAGCAGGTCCCAGGAGTCCACCGGGGCGTTGTCGCCGAGGGCGGCCTTGACCTTCTCCGGGTTGAAGCCGATGCCGATCGAGCCCCACATGTAGGGGATGGCGTACTGGTTGCCCGGGTCGCTGACTTCCAGGGTCTTCAGCAGGTCCTTGTTGAGGTTGTCCCAGTTGGACAGCTTGGCCTTGTCCAGCGGCTGGTAGACCTTGGCCTTGATCTGCTTGGCGAGGAAGTTGTTCGACGGCACCACGATGTCGTAGCCCGACTGGCCGGCCAGCAGCTTGGCCTCGAGGGTCTCGTTGCTGTCGTAGACGTCGTAGACCACCTTGATGCCGCTCTGCTTCTCGAACTTCTCCAGGGTGGTCGGCGCGATGTAGTCGGACCAGTTGTAGACGTGCAGCACCTTGTCGTCGGCCTGGGCCGCACCGGCCACGGTGACGGCCAGGCTGGCCGCGAGGAGGGTCTTGGCGAATGCTTTCATCGGGTTGTGCTTCCTGTTGTTCCTAATGGTTTCCTGTGGCGCGCCGTCGGCATCCGCACCCCCGGTGAGTCTGACCAACGCACGGTGGCAGAGTCTGGCAAGGACTGCCGTGGCGCTCAACTGCCCGTTGCAAATCAGCGGCCAGGTTGCGACCGGTTCCCCGTGCCGCTCAGCCGCGCAGCTCGGCGGCGGTGGCATCCAGGCACTTGCGCGCCAGGCTGACCAGCTCGTCGATCTGCTCCGGCGTGATCACCAGCGGCGGCGAGACGATCATGGTGTCGCCCACCGCGCGCATGATCAGGCCGTTGCGGAAGCAGTGCTCGCGGCAGCGCATGCCGATGCCGCCCTCGAAGCGGGCACGGGTCTTCTTGTCCCTGACCAGCTCCAGCGCACCGAGCATGCCCAGGCCGCGGGCCTCGCCGACCAGCGGGTGATCGCTCAGCTCCTGCCAGCGTTTCTGCAAATAGGGTGCCGTTTCCTGCTTGACCCGCTCGACGATCTTCTCCTCGCGCAGGATGCGGATGTTCTCCAGCGCCACGGCGGCCGCCACCGGGTGCCCGGAATATGTGTAGCCGTGGTAGAACTCGCCGCCCTCGGCCAGGGTCTGCGCCACGTGGTCGCGGACGATCACCCCGCCCATCGGGATATAGCCGCTGGTCA
Organism: Geopseudomonas sagittaria; assembly: GCF_900115715.1. Taxonomy (GTDB): domain Bacteria; phylum Pseudomonadota; class Gammaproteobacteria; order Pseudomonadales; family Pseudomonadaceae; genus Geopseudomonas; species Geopseudomonas sagittaria. Next base: position 178,859 of record NZ_FOXM01000008.1, on the reverse strand, counting down.
GGCCCTTGGCGATCGGCATCAGGTCCGGCTCCAGGCCGTAGTACTGGCTGCCGAACCACTCGCCGGTGCGGCCGAAACCGCAGATCACCTCGTCGGCGACGAACAGGATGGCGTACTTGGCGAGGATCTGCCGTACCCGCGGCCAGTAGCTGTCCGGCGGAATGATCACCCCGCCGGCGCCCTGGATCGGCTCGGCGATGAAGGCGGCGACGTTGTCCTCGCCGACCTCGAGGATCTTCTTCTCCAGCTCGTTGGCGGCCCACTCGCCGAAGGCGTGCGGGTCCATGGCGCCGCTCTCGCCGTACCAGTACGGCTGGGCGATGTGCTCGATGCCGGGGATCGGCAGGTCGCCCTGCGCGTGCATCGCCGCCATGCCGCCGAGGCTGGCGCCGGCCACCGTGGAGCCGTGGTAGCCGTTGATCCGGCCGATGATCACCTTCTTCGACGGCATCCCCTTGATCGCCCAGTAGTGGCGCACCAGGCGCAGCACGGTGTCGTTGGCCTCCGAGCCGGAGCCGGTGAAGAACACGTGCTGCATGCCCGGCGGGGCGATCTCGGCGATCGCCGCGGCCAGCTCGATGGCCGGCGGGTGGGCGGTCTGGAAGAACAGGTTGTAGTAGGGCAGCTCGAGCATCTGCCGGTGCGCGGCGTCGGCCAGTTCGCGGCGGCCGTAGCCGACGTTGACGCACCACAGGCCGGCCATGCCGTCGAGGATCTTGTGCCCCTCGCTGTCCCACAGGTAGACGCCGGAGGCCTTGGTGACGATGCGCGCGCCCTTGGCGCCGAGCTGTTTGTAGTCGCTGAACGGGGCGAGCAGGTGCTCGCGGCCGAGGGCCTGCCACTCGGCGGTGCTGCGTTGCTGGGTCATGCGCGGTTCCCCCTGATCAAAGGTGCAAGGGCTGAAGACTCATACCGAGAGCAGCAGGAATTCCCGCTCCCAGGAGCTGATCACCCGTTTGAAGTTCTCGTTCTCGACCCGCTTGACCGCCACGTAGCCGCGGCAGAAGCGCCGGCCCAGGTAGCGCTCGAGGGTCTGCGACTGTTCCATGGCCTCCAGCGCCGCCTCGAGGTTGAGCGGCAGGCGCAGGTTGCGCCGCTGGTAGGCGCGGCCCTTGACCGGCGGGGTCGGGTGCAGGCCCTCGACCATGCCGACGTAGCCGCACAGCAGGCTGGCGGCGATGGCCAGGTAGGGGTTGGCATCGGCGCCCGGCAGGCGGTTCTCCACCCGGCGGTTCTGCGGGTTGGCGTCCGGCACACGCAGGCCGACGGTGCGGTTCTCCTCGCCCCACTCGACGTTGACCGGCGCCGAGGTGTCGGGCAGGAAGCGGCGGAACGAGTTGACGTTGGGGGCGAACAGCGGCAGCGCCTCGGGAATCAGCTTCTGCAGGCCGGCGATGTGGTTGAGGAACAGCTCGCTCATGCTGCCGTCCTCGCTGGAGAACACGTTGCGCCCGGTCTGGCGGTCGACCACGCTCTGGTGCAGGTGCATGGCGCTGCCCGGCTCGCCGGTCATCGGCTTGGCCATGAAGGTGGCGGTGACACCGTGCTTGAACGCCGCCTCGCGCAGGGTGCGCTTGAACACGAAGATCTGGTCGGCCAGCTGCAGGGCATCGCCGTGACGGAAGTTGATCTCCATCTGCGCGGTACCTTCCTCGTGGATCAGGGTGTCCAGATCCAGGCCCTGCGCCTCGCACCAGGCGTACATGTCCTCGAACAGCGGGTCGAACTCGTTGGCGGCGTCGATGGAGAACGACTGCCGGCCGGTCTCCTGGCGCCCGGAGCGGCCGACCGGCGGCTGCAGCGGATAGTCGGGGTCGTCGCAACGCTGGGTCAGGTAGAACTCCATCTCCGGCGCGACGATCGGCTGCCAGCCGCGCTCGGCGTACAGTTTGAGCACGTGCTTGAGCACGTTGCGCGGCGACAGGTCGGTGGGGTTGCCGACCTTGTCGTAGCTGTCGTGGATGACCATGGCGGTCGGCTCGGCGGCCCAGGGCACCAGGAACACCGCGTGCTCGTCCGGGCGGCAGAACATGTCGATGTCGGCCGGGTCGAGCAGCTCGTAGTAGGTCTCGTCTTCCACGTAGTCGCCGGTCACGCTCTGCAGCAGCACGCTCTCCGGCAGGCGCATGCCGCGCTCGGCGAGGAACTTGCTGGTCGGCGCGATCTTGCCGCGGGCGATGCCGTTGAGATCGGTGACCAGGCACTCCACCTCGATGATCTTGCGTTCCTGCAGCCAGCTGCTCAGGCGGTCCAGCTTGGTGGCCATAACGACCTCGAATTGTCCGTAGTCCGTTACAGCATGGCTCAGCGCTGCGCTGCGCGCTCGCGGCAGGCGTCGCCGAAGGCGCGGAAGATCGCCAGATAGGCCGGATGCTCGGTTACCCGCCACTCCGGGTGGAACTGCACGCCGAGGGCGAAGGTGCGCGCGCGCGCGACGGAAAACGCCTCGACCAGGCCGTCCGGCGCCACGCCCTCGACGCGCAGGCCGGGCGCCAGGCGCTCGACGCCCTGGCCGTGCACCGAGTTGACCTCGAACTGCGGCGCCAGGCCAAGCCGCTCGAGCAGACCGCCGGGCTGCACGTGCAGCGGGTGACGCAGGCCGTACTGCACCTCCAGCGGCGCTTCGTGGTCCTCGCGGTGGTCCATGAACGGCCCGGCCTCGTGCACGCGCTGGTGCAGGCTGCCGCCGAAGGCCACGTTGATTTCCTGGAAGCCGCGGCAGATGCCCAGCAGCGGCACGCCGGCGTCCACCGCCGCGCGGATCAGCGGCAGGGTCAGGCCGTCGCGCGCCGGATCGTGATGGGTGTCCGGCGCGCTGCCCGGGCCCTGATAGTGGTGTGGCTCGACGTTGGACGGCGAGCCGGTGAGCAGCAGACCGTCGACGTGCTCGAGCAGGCCGGGGATGTCGATCAGTCCGGGCATGGCCGGGATCACCAGCGGCAGGCCGCCGGCGGCGACGGCCACGGCGCGCAGGTACTTGTCGCCGGCAATGTGGAAGGGGTGCAGTCCGATCTGTTTGCTGCAGGCGCTGACGCCGATCAGGGGCTGGCGGGACATGGGGCACCGGTGGTCGTCGGTTGAGGGTCTGGCTCGAGATTAGCCTTGTTCGATTTTTTCGACAACCGTTGCCGGTTTGCCTGAACACGGGCGATCAATGGCTGCCGGGAGCGGCCGTTGGGCAAGCTTTTGCCGCCCCGAAATCGGTCGCTGTGCCCAAACAACGTGCAACATTTGGGCCTATTGACAACCCATGGCCTTTGGGATTGACTCAAAACCATACCGGCACGTGCTTGAAATTTTTAACAAAGATAAGGTGTCCCATCATGTTGGCCGCTACGAGTGCCGTTCTGCTCGACGAAGCGAACGAGTTCCTTGCGGAACATCCCGAGGTCCAGTTCTTCGACCTCCTTATTGCGGACATGAACGGCGTGGTGCGTGGCAAGCGCATCGACCGCAGCAATCTGCTCAAGGTCTACGAGAAGGGCATCAACCTTCCGGCGTCGCTGTTCGCCCTGGATATCCAGGGCACGACCGTGGAAAGCTCTGGCCTCGGCCTGGACATCGGCGATGCCGACCGCGTGTGCTTCCCGATTCCCGGTACCCTGTGCCTGGAGCCCTGGCAGCGCCGGCCCACCGGCCAGCTGCTGATGACCATGCACGAGATGGAAGGCAAGCCGTTCTTCGCCGATCCGCGCGAAGTGCTGCGCCAGGTGGTGCAGCGTTTCACCGCCATGGGCCTGACCGTGTGCGCCGCCTTCGAGCTGGAGTTCTACCTGATCGACCAGGAGAACGTGAATGGCCGCCCGCAGCCGCCGCGCTCGCCGATCTCCGGCAAGCGTCCGCAGGCGGTGCAGGTCTACTCCATCGACGATCTCGACGAGTACGCCGACTGCCTGCGCGACATCCTCGACGGTGCCCACACCCAGGGCATCCCGGCCGATGCCATCGTCAAGGAAAGCGCCCCGGCGCAGTTCGAGGTCAACCTCAACCACATCGCCGACCCGCTCAAGGCCTGCGACTACGCCGTGCTGCTCAAGCGCCTGATCAAGAACACCGCCTACGACCACGAGATGGACACCACCTTCATGGCCAAGCCCTATCCGGGCCAGGCCGGCAACGGTCTGCACGTGCACATCTCGCTGCTCGACAAGGACGGCCGCAACATCTTCGCCGCCGAGGATCCGCTGCAGAACGACGCCCTGCGCCACGCCATCGGCGGGGTGCTGCAGTCCTTGCCGGCGTCGATGGCGTTCCTCTGTCCCAACGTCAACTCGTACCGCCGCTTCGGCTCGCAGTTCTACGTGCCCAACGCACCGTCCTGGGGCCTGGACAACCGCACCGTGGCCCTGCGCGTGCCGACCGGCAACCCGGACGCGCTGCGCATCGAGCAGCGCGTCGCCGGCGCCGACGCCAACCCCTACCTGCTGATGGCCTCCCTGCTGGCCGGCGTGCACCACGGCCTGACCCACCTGATCGAGCCGGGCGAGCCGATCGAGGGCAACTCCTACGAGCAGGTCGAGCAGAGCCTGCCCAACAACCTGCGCGACGCCCTGCGCGCGCTGGACGACAGCGAGATCCTCGCCCGCTACATCAATCCCGACTACATCGACATCTTCGTCGCCTGCAAGGAGCACGAGCTGGAGGAGTTCGAGCACTCGATCTCGGACCTCGAGTACAACTGGTATCTGCATACGGTGTGAAGGCTGGAGCAATACCTTGGGCGGTCCGGCTTTGGGGTGATGCCCGAATGTTCATGGCGGGCCTGCGGCCCGCATCGCCGTGAGGGCGCGCCTCCCACAAGAGCGCGTGCCCGGCGATCGCCCCTGCCATTTGACCCTGCCGCCATCCTCTGCCAGCTTGAAGGCACCTGTCCTGTCTCGTCACGAGGTCGCCATGTCCCGCATCGTCACCGTCGCCGCCACCCAGATGGCCTGTTCCTGGGAGCGCGCCGCCAACATCGCCAACGCCGAGAAGCTGGTGCGCCAGGCGGCCGCGCAGGGGGCGCAGATCATCCTGCTGCAGGAGCTGTTCGAAACCCCGTACTTCTGCCAGAAGCCCAATCCGGACTACCTGCAGCTGGCCAACCCACTGGAAACCAACGAGGCCATCGCGCACTTTCGCAAGGTCGCCCGCGAGCTGGCGGTGGTGCTGCCGATCAGCTTCTTCGAGCGGGCCGGGCGCGCGCGCTTCAACAGCGTGGCGATCATCGACGCCGACGGCAGCCTGCTCGGCGTCTACCGCAAGAGCCACATTCCCGATGGCCCCGGCTACCACGAGAAGTACTACTTCAACCCCGGCGACACCGGCTTCAAGGTGTGGAACACCCGCTACGCGAGGATCGGCGTCGGCATCTGCTGGGACCAGTGGTTCCCGGAGTCGGCGCGGGCCATGGCCCTGCTGGGTGCCGAACTGCTGTTCTACCCGACCGCCATCGGCAGCGAGCCGCACGACCCGACCATCACCTCCCGCGCGCACTGGCAGCGCGTGCAGCAGGGCCATGCCGGCGCCAACCTGATGCCGCTGATCGCCAGCAACCGCATCGGCCGCGAGGATCAGGACGACTACCACATCACCTTCTACGGCTCCTCGTTCATCGCCGACCCGTTCGGCGCCAAGCTCGCCGAGCTGGGCGAGCACGAGGAGGGCGTCCTGGTGCACAGCTTCGACCTCGACCAGCTGGAGCACCAGCGCAGCGCCTGGGGGGTGTTCCGCGACCGCCGGCCGAATCTGTACGGGCCGCTGGCCACCCTGGATGGCGCACACAGGTCCGAGTGACCGCGCGGCAATGCTCCCCTCGCCCATTCATGGTCGAGGGGCTGGAGGAGCGGGTATCTCGGCTGGCCACCCTCTCCCCGACCCTCGCCCGCCAGCGGGAGAGGGGGTTCTCATCTCCTGCATCAGGTATCCGCCATGACCACCCTCAACACCACCCCGCGGGCCGACGGTTTCCGCATGCCGGCCGAATGGGAGCCGCACCGCCAGACCTGGATGGTCTGGCCGGAGCGCCCGGACAACTGGCGGCTCGGCGCCAAGCCGGCGCAGGCCGCCTTCGTCGCCGTGGCGAAAGCCATCGCCCGCTTCGAGCCGGTGACCGTGTGCGTCAGCGCCGCACAGTACGCCAACGCCCGTGCGCGCCTGGCCCATGGCGACATCCGCGTGCTGGAGATGAGCAGCGACGACGCCTGGGTGCGCGATACCGGGCCGACCTTCGTGGTCAACGCCAACGGCGAGCTGCGCGGAGTGGACTGGACCTTCAACGCCTGGGGCGGCTTCGACGGCGGCCTGTACGCGCCGTGGAACCACGACGACCAGGTAGCCGGCAAGATCCTCGAGATCGAGCGCTGCGCGCGCTACCGCACCGAGGGCTTCGTGCTGGAGGGCGGCGCCATCCATGTCGACGGCGAGGGCACCCTGCTGACCACCGAGGAGTGCCTGCTCAACCCCAACCGCAATCCGCAGCTGAGCCGCGGCGAGATCGAGGCGGTGCTGCACGCCCACCTGGCGGTGGACAAGGTGATCTGGCTGCCGCACGGCCTGTTCAACGACGAGACCGACGGCCACGTCGACAACTTCTGCTGCTTCGTGCGCCCGGGCGAGGTGCTGCTGGCCTGGAGCGACGACGAGCGCGATCCCAACTGGTCGCGCTGCCGCGCCGCGCTGGCGGTGCTCGAGCAGGCTCGCGACGCCAAAGGCCGCGCGCTGACCGTGCACCGCATGCCGATCCCCGGGCCGCTGTACGCCAGCGCCGAGGAGTGCGCCGGGGTCGATCTGGTCCCCGGCAGCCAGCCTCGCGATCCGTCGATCCGCCTGGCCGGCTCCTACGTCAACTTCCTGATCGTCAACGGCGGCATCGTCGCGCCGAGCTTCGCCGACCCGCATGATGCCGGAGCCGAGGCCATCCTGCGCCGCCTGTTCCCCGCGCACGAGGTGGTGATGGTGCCGGGGCGGGAGATCCTCCTCGGCGGCGGCAACATCCACTGCATCACCCAGCAGCAGCCGGCGCCGCAGGGACGCTGAGCCGGCACCAATGAAAAGGGCCGGCTCCCTTGCGGGGGACCGGCCCTTGTTGCGTCAGCGAGCGGCGCTTAGTTGCCGTACACCACGCCGGGCAGCCAGGTGATCAGCCCCGGCCAGACGTAGGCGATCACCAGCATGAGGATCTGGATGATGATGAACGGCACGATGCCCTTGTACATCACGCTGGTCGGTATCGAGCGCGGGGTGACGCCGCGCAGGTAGAACAGCGAGAAGCCGAATGGCGGGGTGAGGAACGAGGTCTGCAGGTTGAGGGCGATCATCACCCCCAGCCACACCGGGTCGAGGCCCATGGCCAGCAGCACCGGGCCGACGATCGGCACCACCACGAAGGTGATCTCGATGAAGTCGAGGATGAAGCCAAGCAGGAAGATCACCAGCATCACCACGCAGAACGCGCCGAGCACCCCGCCGGGCAGCTGGGCGAACATGTCCTCGATCAGCACCTCGCCGCCGAAGCCGCGGAACACCAGGGAGAACAGCGAGGCGCCGATCAGGATCAGGAACACCATGGCGCTGATCTCGGCGGTGCCGAAGGCCACCTCCTTGAGCTGGGTGAAGTTCAGCTTGCGCTTGCCCAGCGCCAGCAGCATGGCGCCCACCGCGCCGAGGGCCGCCGCCTCGGTGGGCGTGGCGTAGCCGGCGAGGATCGAGCCGAGCACCGCGGCGATCAGCACCAGCGGCGGAATCAGCGCGCCGAACAGCTTGCCCCACTCGATCGGGCCGAGCTCCTCCTTGGACAGCGCCGGCAGCTTCTTGGGCTGCAGGATGGCGACGCCGATCAGGTAGAGGATGTACAGGCCGACCAGCACCAGGCCGGGGATCAGCGCACCAACGAACAGGTCGCCCACCGAGACGGTCTTCGGCGAGAACACGCCCATCTTCAGCTGCGCCTGCTGGTAGGCGCTGGACATCACGTCGCCGAGCAGGACCAGGATGATCGACGGCGGGATGATCTGCCCCAGGGTGCCGGTGGCGGCCAGGGTGCCGGTGGCGACCGCCGGGTCATAGCCGCGGCGCAGCATGGTCGGCAGGGCCAGCAGACCCATGGTCACCACGGTGGCACCGACGATACCGGTACTGGCGGCGAGCAGCGCGCCGACCACGCACACCGAGATCGCCAGGCCGCCGCGCAGGGTGCCGAACAGCCGCGACATGGATTCCAGCAGGTCCTCGGCGACCCGCGACTTCTCCAGCATCACGCCCATGAACACGAACAGCGGCACCGCCAGCATGGTCTGGTTGTTCATGATGCCGAACAGGCGGTTGGGCAGGGCGTGCAGGTAGCCGCCATCGAAGGTGCCGGTGAGCATGCCGATGCCGGCGAACAGCAGCGACACGCCGCCTAGGGTGAAGGCCACCGGGTAGCCCGCCATCAGTACCACGCAGATGCTGATGAACAGCAGGATTGCCATCATCTCAGCCATGGTGCACCTCCGCGAAGGGCAGACGGCCGGCCAGGCGGTAGCCACAGGTAATGATGTCGGCCACGGCCTGCAGGATCAGGCTGACCAAGAGGACCAGGATGATGCTCTTCTGCAGGTAGACGAAGGCCAGGCCGCCGGCCTCGTTGGAGACCTCGCGGGTGGCCCAGGAGGAGGCGACGTAGTCCCAGCTGTTCCAGGCCAGGAACAGGCACACCGGCAGCAGCAGGAACAGGTGGCCGCACAGGTCGATGACCGCCTGCCGACGTGGCGAACACTTCTGGTAGAAGATATCCACCCGCACGTGGCCGCCACGCTGCAGGGTCCAGGCCGCGGCGCCCATGAACACCAGGGCGTGGGCGTACATCACCGCTTCCTGCAGGGCGGTGGCGCCGATGCCGAAGCCGTAGCGCAGCACCACCACCACGGCGGTGGCGAGGACGAGGAACAGGGTCAGCCAGGCACAGGCCTGGCCGAAACGCGCATTGAGCGTCTCGATGCCACGCGCCAGTTTCAGCAAGACAGGAGGTGAATCCGACATGGGCAGATCCTTGTGGTTGTAAATTGGTCAGGCCGGCGATTCTCGCAACAGATGGGCCGGACGGCAATCGGCAGACGAGTGGTAGTTACCGTTTGTCAGTCTAGCCGTTGCGACTAGGCTTGAGCTAAAAGCCGTGACTGTGATAACCAAGAGCCAGGCTTGCCGCAACAGCCGGCAGCGCCAGCAAAACAACAAGGAGTCCTGCATGAAACGTCGTGACATTCTCGCCGCTGCCGGTGTCGGTCTGGCCGCCACCGCACTGGCCGGTTGCCAGAAGCAGAACGAAAGCAAGGAAACCCAGGCGGCCGCTCCCGCCGAAACCTTTACCTGGAAGATGGTCACCTCCTGGCCGAAGAACTTCCCCGGGGTGGGCGTCGGCGCCGAGCGCTTCGCCCGTCTGGTCAACGAAATGAGCAACGGCCGCCTGCAGGTCAAGATCTACGCCGCCGGCGAACTGGTGCCGGCGCTGGAGGTGTTCGACGCGGTGTCGCGCGGCACCGCCGAGATGGGCCACGGCGCACCCTACTACTGGAAGGGCAAGGTGCCGGCCGCGCAGTTCTTCTGCGCCCTGCCGTTCGGCCCCAACGCCCAGGAAATGAACACCTGGCTGCACTACGGCGGCGGCATGCAGCTGTGGGAAGAGGTGTACAAGCCGTTCAACGTGGTGCCCTTCGCCTGCGGCGCCACCGGCGTGCAGACCGCCGGCTGGTTCAACAAGGAAATCAACAGCGTCGACGACTTCAAGGGTCTGAAGATGCGCACCCCGGGCCTGGGCGGCGAGGTGCTGACCAAGATGGGCGGCACCGTGGTCAACCTGCCGGCCGGCGAGATCTTTACCGCGCTGCAGACCGGCGCCATCGACGCCACCGAGTGGATCGGCCCGTACAACGACCTGGCCCTCGGCCTGCACAAGGCGGCCAAGTACTACTACACCCCGGGCTGGCAGGAGCCCAACGTGACCTTCGAGCTGACCGTCAACCAGGGCGCCTGGGACAAGCTGCCGGCCGACCTCAAGGCGATCGTTCGCGCCGCCGCCCGCGACGTCAACGGCGACATGCTCGACGACTACAACGCGCGCAACATGGAAGCCATGGAGAAGCTCAAGGCCGAGGGTGTCGACGTGCGCCGCCTGCCCGACGCGGTGATCGCCCGCCTGCGCGAGGTGGCGGCCGAGGTGGTCGAGGCCAGCGCCGCGGCCGATCCGGCGGCGGCCAAGGTGTGGGCGCAGCAGAAGGCCTACTTCAAGCGCCTGCTCGCCTATGCCGAGGACAACGAGAAGCTGATCTACAACATCCGCGCCTGAGTCGCGCCGCGCTCACGCGACTTGGCCCACGCAGACAGCACAACGCCAGCCCTCGGGCTGGCGTTGTTGCTTGTGGCGCTTGTGGCGTTTCCCACTACAGTGGGATGACGCGGGCGCTTCAGCTGCGTGACGGCAGCGTACGCGTGCGGCCGCTGCCGTCGATGGCGACGAACACGAACACCGCCTCGGTGACCTTGCGCCATTCGCTGTTCAGCGGGTCGTCGCTCCACACCTCGATCAACAGGCGCACCGAGCTGCGGCCGATATCCACCGTCTGGGTGTAGAACGACAGCTGGGCACCCACCGCCACCGGCACCAGGAAGGCCATGCGGTCGATGGCCACCGTGGCGACCCGGCCGCCGGCGATGCGGCTGGCCATGGCGGTGCCGGCGAGGTCCATCTGGGCGACCAGCCAGCCGCCATAGATGTCGCCGAAGCCGTTGGTTTCGCGCGGCAGGGCGATGATCTGCAGGGCGAGGTCGCCTTGGGGGATGGGGTCGTCCTGTTCGAAATCGTTCATCGGGGAGGGGGCTCGGGTGCGGTTTGTTATTGTGCGGTGCAGCAATTGTGCCAAGGTGCAGAGTATACCGACAGTGCCGGATGCACACGACCGCCGAGCGGGGCCTGCGGCGAAATGTCCGTCACGCAATTGTCACAATCGATTCATAGAGTGTTCATGCGGCCTGCCGATACTGGCCCCCGATCAGAACTATTCCAATCCGTTAGGAGTAAGGCATGAAATTGAAGCGTTTGATGGCCGCCATGACCTTCGTCGCCGCCGGCGTCACCACTGCCAGCGCGGTTGCCGCCATTGACCCGGCTCTGCCGACCTACGAAAAGGCCAGCGGCGTATCGGGCAACCTGTCCAGCGTTGGTTCCGACTCCCTGGCCAACCTGATGACCCTGTGGGCCGAGGAATACAAGAAGTTCTACCCGAACGTGAACATCCAGATCCAGGCTGCCGGCTCCTCCACCGCACCGCCCGCGCTGACCGAAGGCACCGCCAACATGGGCCCGATGAGTCGCGCCATGAAGGACAACGAACTGCAGGCCTTCGAAGAGAAGTACGGCTACAAGCCGACCGCCGTGCCGGTGGCCATCGACGCCCTGGCCGTGTTCGTGCACAAGGACAACCCGATCAAGTCGCTGGACATCGCCCAGGTCGACGCGATCTTCTCCAACACCCGCCTGTGCGGTGGCGACAAGGACATCAAGACCTGGGGCGACCTGGGCATGACCGGCGAGTGGGCGGCCAAGCCGATCCAGCTGTTCGGCCGCAACTCGGTGTCCGGCACCTACGGCTACTTCAAGGAAGAAGCCCTGTGCAAGGGTGACTTCAAGGCCAACGTCAACGAGCAGCCGGGCTCCGCCTCGGTGGTGCAGTCGATCTCCAGCACCCTGAACGCCATCGGCTACTCGGGCATCGGCTACAAGACCTCCAGCGTGCGCGCCGTGCCGCTGTCCAAGAAGGGCGGCGAAGCCTTCGAAGCCAACGAAGTCAACGCCCTGGCCGGCAAGTTCCCGCTGGCCCGCTACTTCTACGTCTACGTGAACAAGGCGCCGAACAAGCCGCTGAGCCCGCTGGACGCCGAGTTCATCAAGCTGGTGCTGTCCAAGCAGGGTCAGGAAGTCGTGGTCAAGGACGGCTACATCCCGATGCCGAGCAAGATCGCTGCCAAGACTCTGCAAGAGCTGGGCCTGTAAGTCGACGACTGACAGTGGCACGGATGCCGCGGGCGTAAGCCCGAGCTAGAGCAGCGCCCGCCCCTCCCCCGAGTGGCGGGCGCTGCTGCGTCACCACCCTGTAATCTTTGTGTCATAAATCACCGCTAGGGTGTGCGCATGAATGACTTGGCCAACGAAACCATGACTTCCTCCCCGAAAACGCAACGACTGGATTTCAATACGCCTGCGCTGCAACGCAAGCGTCGCCTGCGCGCGCTCAAGGACCGCCTGGCGCACTGGTACGTGTCGATCGGTGGTCTCGCCGTACTCGGCGCGATCACCCTGATCTTCTTCTACCTGGCCAGCGTGGTCATGCCGATCTTCGGCGGCGCCGAACTGGAGGCGCGCAAGGCGCAGCAGCCGGCCTGGCTGGCGCAGCAGGAGCAGCCGCTGCTGCTGGCCATCGAGGAGCAGAACCAGGTGGCCATGCGCCTGGACCGTAGCGGCCAGGCGCAGTTCTTCAGCCTGAAGGACGGCGCCCAACTGAACAATGTCCGCCTGGCCCTGCCGGCCGACAGCCGGATCGTCTCGGTCGCCGAGGACCAGCCGGGCAGCCGCCGCCTGGTGCTGGGGCTGTCCAATGGCCAGGCGCTGGTGCTGCAGCACAACTACAAGGTGTCCTACCCCAACGACGTCAAGACCATCGTCGCCGAGATCGCCTACCCGTTCGGCGCGGCGCCCCTGGTCCTCGATCCGCAGGGCCGCGCGCTGGACAAGGTCGGCGTCAGCCTCAACGGTTCGACCCTGATGCTGGCCGCCGCCACCGGCAGCGAGCTGCACCTGCTCAGCCTCGAGCGCGAGGAGAACCTGTTCACCGGCGAGACCAGCCTCAGCGAACAGCGCATCAGCCTGCCGCAGATCACCGACCCGATCCACGCGTTGATCATCGATCCGCGCCAGCAGTGGCTGTACGCGTTCAACGGCCGCGCCACCGCCGACGTGTTCGACCTGCGCAACAACAGCCTGAACGGCCGCTACAACCTGGCCCGCGACGGCGACACCAGCATCACCGCCGCCTCCCCGCTGCTCGGCGGCATCTCGCTGATGGTCGGCGACTCCAAGGGCGGCATCGCCCAGTGGTTCATGGTGCGCAATCCGGAAGGTCGCGCCGCGCTGACCCGCATCCGCGACTTCCAGCTGGGCGACAGCGCGGTGACCCAGATCCTTCCCGAGGAGCGCCGCAAGGGCTTCCTCGCCCTGGACGCCGCCGGCACCCTCGGCCTGTTCCACAGCACCGCGCACCGCACCCTGCTCACCGAGCAGGTCGCCGAAGGCAGCGCCATCGCCGCCCTGTCGCCGCGCGCCAGCCGCGTGCTGGTGGAGAGCAACGGCCAGCTGCAGCGCTTCGTGGTCGACAACCCGCATCCGGAAGTGTCGTGGAGCGCGCTGTGGAACAAGGTCTGGTACGAGAGCTACGACGAACCCAAGTACGTCTGGCAGTCGACCTCGGCCAACACCGACTTCGAGCCCAAGCTGAGCCTCGCGCCGCTGGCCTTCGGTACCCTCAAGGCGGCCTTCTACGCCATGCTGCTGGCCGCCCCGCTGGCGATCTGCGCGGCCATCTACACCGCCTACTTCATGGCCCCGGCGATGCGCCGCAAGATCAAGCCGGTGATCGAGCTGATGGAGGCGCTGCCGACGGTGATCCTCGGCTTCTTCGCCGGCCTGTTCCTTGCCCCCTACGTGGAAGGCCACCTGCCGGGCATCTTCAGCCTGCTGCTGCTGACCCCGCTGGGCATCCTCCTCGCCGCCTGGCTGTGGAGCCGCCTGCCGGAAAGCATCCGCCTGCGTGTGCCGGACGGCTGGGAAGCGGCGCTGCTGATCCCGGTGATCCTCGCCGTCGGCGCGCTGTCGCTGGGCATGAGCGGGCACCTGGAGAACTGGTTCTTCGCCGGCGACATGCGCCTGTGGCTGTCCAACGACCTGGGCATCCCCTTCGACCAGCGCAACGCCCTGGTGGTCGGCCTGGCGATGGGCTTCGCGGTGATCCCCAACATCTACTCGATCGCCGAAGACGCGGTGTTCAGCGTACCGAAGAGCCTGACCCTCGGCTCCCTGGCCCTCGGCGCCACGCCGTGGCAGACCCTGACCCGCGTGGTGATCCTCACCGCCAGCCCGGGCATCTTCTCGGCGCTGATGATCGGCCTGGGCCGCGCGGTGGGCGAGACGATGATCGTGCTGATGGCCACCGGCAACACGCCGATCATGGAGATGAACATCTTCGAAGGCCTGCGCACCCTGGCCGCCAACGTGGCGGTGGAGATGCCGGAGTCGGAGGTGGGCGGTACCCACTACCGCGTGCTGTTCCTAGCCGCGCTGGTGCTGCTGGCCTTCACCTTCGTGATGAACACCCTGGCGGAGCTGATTCGTACCAGCCTGCGCAAGAAATACGCCTCGCTCTAAGACTCGGGAAGGTAGACGTCCGTGAACGTGAAACAGAAAAACCTCAAGGCCTGGTTCAAGAGCGGCACGCCGTGGGTGTGGATGACCGGCGGCGGGGTATCCATCGCCGTGATCATGACCCTCGGTCTGCTGGCGGTGATCGCCGTGCGCGGCCTCGGCCACTTCTGGCCGGCCGATGTGCTGGAAGCCGAGTACCGCGTGCCCGGCCAGGCGGCCAAGCTGATCGCCGGCGAGCTGGTGCAGGCCGAGGAAGTGCCGCGTGCCCGCCTGGCCGCCAGTGGCCTGCCGGTGGATGCCGCCGGCGGCGAGTTCATGACCCGCGAGCTGCTCAAGGTCGGCAACCGCGAGGTGTTCGGCGCCGACTTCAACTGGGTGGTCGGCGAGTGGCTGCACGAGTCGCGCACTCCCGAGCAGCTGGTGGTGCTCGAGCGCCGCGAGTGGGGTAACTTCTACGGCTACCTGCTCGGCGTCAAGGAAAGCGGCAAGCTGGTGGCCGAGGGCGACGCGTCCTGGGCCGAGATGCAGGCGCGCATCGAGCGCGTCGACCAGCTGCACGCACAGATCGCCCGCCTCGAGAAGAAGGACATCGGCCGCATCAACGCCGGTCTCGAACGCCTGCGCCTGCAGACCCGCAAGCTCGAACTGGAGGGCCGCCTGGACGCCGTCGCCCAGGCTGACCTGGACGCCGAGCGCGCCCAGTGGGACGCCGAGTACAAGGTGCTGGAAAGCCAGCTGATCGACCTGCAGCAGCAGTTCAATCGCGACAGCATCATGGTCAAGACCGTCGACGGCCGCGAGCTGGAGCTGAGTCTGGGCAAGGTGGTGCGTGCCTATCAGCCCAACGCCATGGGCACCTTCGACAAGCTCGGCTTCTACTTCGCCAAGCTGTGGGAGTTCGTCAGCGACGAGCCGCGCGAGGCCAATACCGAGGGCGGCATCTTCCCGGCGATCTTCGGTACGGTGATGATGACCCTGATCATGGCGGTGATCGTCACCCCGTTCGGCGTGGTGGCCGCGGTGTACCTGCGTGAATACGCCAAGCAGGGGCCGCTGACCCGCACCATCCGCATCGCGGTGAACAACCTGGCCGGTGTGCCGTCGATCGTCTACGGCGTGTTCGGCCTGGGCTTCTTCGTCTACGTGCTGGGCGGTTCGATCGACCGGCTGTTCTTCCCCGAAGCGGCGCCGGCGCCGACCTTCGGCACCCCGGGCCTGCTGTGGGCCTCGCTGACCCTGGCGATCCTCGCCGTGCCGGTGGTGATCGTCGCCACCGAGGAAGGTCTGGCGCGCATCCCGCGCGCCCTGCGCGAGGGTTCGCTGGCGCTCGGTGCGACCAAGGCCGAGACGCTGTGGAAGGTGGTGCTGCCGATGGCCAGCCCGGCGATGATGACCGGCCTGATCCTCGCCGTGGCGCGCGCCGCCGGCGAAGTGGCACCCTTGATGCTGGTCGGCGTGGTCAAGCTGGCGCCGAGCCTGCCGGTGGACGGCAACTACCCGTACCTGCACCTCGACCAGAAGATCATGCACCTGGGCTTCCACATCTACGACGTCGGCTTCCAGAGCCCCAACGTCGAGGCCGCCCGCCCGCTGGTGTACGCCACCGCGCTGCTGCTGGTGCTGGTGATCGCCCTGCTCAACCTGAGCGCGGTGTACATCCGCAACCAGCTGCGCGAGAAGTACAAGGCGCTGGATCACTAAGACAGACACAGGCGCGGGCGACGCTCGCGCAACGGCCCGCAGTGTTCGCTCCTGCGGGTGAACCCGAGTTAACGGTGGAGCAAAGCCCATGCAACACGAATCCCACAGCCACGGCATCGACATCGGCGCCCTCGGCCGCAAGAAGCAGTCCCTCGACCTGGCCAGCGAGCCGGTGGCTCTCGAGGTCCCCGGCCTCAACCTGTTCTACGGCGACAAGCAGGCGCTGTTCGACGTCAGCCTGAACATCCCGAAGAACCGCGTCACCGCGTTCATCGGCCCGTCCGGCTGCGGCAAGTCGACCCTGCTGCGCACCTTCAACCGCATGAACGACCTGGTCGACGGCTGCCGGGTCGACGGCGAGATCCGCCTCGACGGCCACAACATCTACGCCAAGGGCGTGGACGTCGCCGAGCTGCGCCGCCGCGTCGGCATGGTGTTCCAGAAGCCCAACCCGTTCCCCAAGAGCATCTACGAGAACGTGGTCTACGGTCTGCGCCTGCAGGGCATCAACCAGAAGCGCGTGCTCGACGAGACCGTCGAGTGGGCGCTGAAGAGCGCCGCGCTGTGGGACGAGGTCAAGGACCGCCTGCACGACTCGGCGCTGGGCCTCTCCGGCGGCCAGCAGCAGCGTCTGGTGATCGCCCGTACCGTGGCGGTGCAGCCGGAAGTGCTGCTGCTCGACGAACCCTGCTCGGCGCTCGACCCGATCTCCACCCTCAAGGTCGAGGAGCTGATCCACGAGCTGAAGAGCAAGTACACCATCGTCATCGTCACCCACAACATGCAGCAGGCGGCGCGGGTTTCCGACTACACCGCGTTCATGTACATGGGCAAGCTGATCGAGCTGGGCGACACCGATACCCTGTTCACCAACCCGGCGAAGAAGCAGACCGAGGACTACATCACCGGTCGCTACGGCTAGTGGCCATGGCAAATCGCGCCGGGCTGCGTCGGCGACGCTTGCCGTACTGATTGTACTGTCTGCGCGTCGCCTCCTTGCCCGACACGATTTTCCAAGGGCCACTTAATCTACCAACGTGTTCTGCTTCATCGAGGGTTCGTACATGATCAACAAAGACAGCCTTACCCATCACATCTCCGCCCAGTTCAACGCCGAGCTGGAGGAGGTCCGCAGCCACCTGCTGGCCATGGGCGGCCTGGTCGAGAAGCAGGTCAGCGACGCGGTCAACGCGCTGGTCGACGCCGATTCCGGCCTGGCCCAGCAGGTGCGCGAGGTCGACGCGCAGATCAACCAGATGGAGCGCGACATCGACGAGGAGTGCGTGCGCATCCTCGCCCGCCGCCAGCCGGCGGCCTCCGACCTGCGCCTGATCATCAGCATCTCCAAGTCGGTGATCGACCTCGAGCGCATCGGCGACGAGGCCACCAAGATCGCCAAGCGCGCCATCGACCTGTGCGAGGAGGGCATGGCGCCCAAGGGCTACGTCGAGATCCGCCACATCGGCGAGCAGGTGCGCAAGATGGTCCAGGAGGCGCTGGACGCCTTCGCCCGCTTCGACGCCGACCTGGCGCTGTCGGTGGCGCAGTACGACAAGGTCGTCGACCGCGAGTACAAGAGCGCCCTGCGCGAGCTGGCCACCTACATGATGGAAGACCCGCGCTCGATCTCCCGCGTGCTCAGCGTGATCTGGGCGCTGCGTTCGCTGGAGCGCATCGGCGACCACGCGCGCAACATCGCCGAACTGGTGATCTACCTGGTGCGCGGCACCGACGTGCGGCATACCGGCCTGGCCAAGCAGGCCCCGGCCGCGGCGGCCGACGACAAGGCCTGAGGCCTCGCGCGGCGCCGGCCGGCAGCCAGCTGCGGCTGCGGCCGCGGGCGGTGGCCTGACCTGGATCAAGCCGCCGCCGGAATGCCCCGCCACCGGGCGCGAGGCCGGTCACAACCCGCGCCTGCGCGACTCGCCGCGGCGCGCCGCTGCCTGTAGGCTTGCCCGATCCCGATCTGCTGACAGCGTGCCATCATGCTTGCCCGTCTGCTCCTGTTGCCCCTCCTGCTCGGCCTGGCCGCTCCGGTCAGCGCGCTGACCGTCTACAAGCACGTCGACGCCAACGGCGTGGTCACCTACAGCGACCAGGCCAGCCCCGGCGCGCGGGTGTTTCAGTTCGCCGCGCGCGGTAGTCGCCCGGCTGGCGTGCTGCCGGTGCTCGACGATCCGCTGGACTACCGGGTGCACCTGGATACCCACAGGCATGCCGGCGGCGAAACCCTGCGGGTGCACAACGAGATGTTCGCCCCGGTGGAGATCGAGCTGCGCCTGGAGGGTGTCAGCAACGCCAGCGGCGCGCCGGAGCGACCGCTGCGCTGGATCCTGCCGCCGCGCAGCCAGATCCGCCTGCTGACCCTGGCGCCGCGCGATCCGAGCCAGCCGCTGCGCTACACGCCCAAGCTCAGCCATGCCCTCGGCGATCCGCGCCTGCTGCCCAAGCCGCACCGCTATCCGCTGCCCTGGCGCGGCGGGCCGTTCCGCCAGAGCCAGGGCGCCAACGGCACCTACAGCCACTTCACGCCCAAGGGCCGCTACGCGGTGGACATCGCCATGCCGGAAGGCACGCCGATCCTCGCCGCGCGCGCCGGCATGGTGGTCGCCACCCTCAACAACCAGGCCGGCGCCACGCCCAATCCGGGCGGCAACCATGTGCGCATCCTCCACGACGACGGCACCATGGGCGTCTACCTGCACCTGCAGCAGGGCTCGGTGCAGGTCGGCCCCGGCCAGCGGGTGCGCGCCGGCGCGCCGATCGCCCGCTCCGGCAACACCGGGCGCAGCAGCGGTCCGCACCTGCACTTCGTGGTGCAGCGCAACGTCGGCCTGGCGGTGGAGTCGATTCCCTTCCAGTTCGCCCAGCCGGTCGACAGCCTGCCCAACTTCGCCGTCGGCGGCGAGGAGTCCTGGGTCGGCGCGAGTTCCGCTCGCGACTGAGTAGGAGGCGCGCCCCGCAGGACCGCCCGGAGCATCGCCCCGAGGTCGGGCCTCCTACAAGAGCGGCGGCCCGTTGTCGATGCCGCGGTCACCCCAGCCTGAGCACCTTGGCGATGACGATCTTCGGCCCCTTCATCTTCTTGACGATGATGCGCAGGCCGTGGGTTTCCAGGCTTTCGTCCTCCGTGGGCAGGCGCTTGAGGGTGTCGTAGACCAGCCCGGCCAGGGTGTCGGCCTCGACCTCGCCGAGTTCGACGCCGAGCAGGCGCTCGATCTTGAACAGCGGCGTGTCGCCGCGCACCAGCAGCTTGCCCGGCTGGTAGGCGAGCAGGCCGCGCTCGGTCTTGCGGTGTTCGTCCTGGATGTCGCCGACCAGCACCTCGAGCACGTCCTCCATGGTCAGGAAGCCGACCACCTTGCCGTCGGCCTCCTCGACCAGGGCGAAGTGCGCGCCGCCCTGGCGGAACTGCTCGAGCAGGCGGCCCAGCGGCATGTGCCGCGCCACCCGCTCGATGGGGCGCAGCAGGGCGCGCAGGTCGAAGGCGCTGGCCGGCTGCCCGCCGGCGGCCAGGGCCAGCAGCAGGTCCTTGATGTGCAGCACGCCGATGAACTGCTGCGCGGCGTCCTGCACCGGGTAGCGGCTGAACTTGTGCAGGCGAATCTCGGCGAGGATCTCCTCGAGGCTGGCGTCGGCGTCGAGGCAGACCAGATCCTCGCGCGAGTTGGCCCAGTCGACCACCTCCAGCTCGCCCAGCTCCATCGCCGAGGCCAGCACGCGCATGCCCTGGTCGCTGGGATCGCGGGCGCGGCTGGAGTGCAGGATCAGCTTCAGCTCGTCGCTGCTGTAGTGGTGTTCGTGGTGCGGCCCCGGCTCGCCTTGCCCGGCGATGCGCAGGATGGCGTTGGCGCTGGCGTTGAGCAGCCAGATCGCCGGGTACATGGCCCAGTAGAAGGCGTACAGCGGCGCCGCGGTCCACAGCGACAGGCGCTCGGGCTGGCGGATCGCCCAGGACTTGGGCGCCAGCTCGCCGACCACGATGTGCAGGTAGGAGATGATGAAGAACGCGGTGAAGAAGGCGATGGCGTGCACCAGCGCCGGCGAGGCGATGCCCAGCTGGCCGAGCAGCGGCTCGAGCAGGTGGGCGAAGGCCGGCTCGCCGACCCAGCCGAGGCCGAGCGAGGCGAGGGTGATGCCCAGCTGGCAGGCCGACAGGTAGGCGTCGAGCTGCTCGTGCACGGTGCGCAGGATGTGCCCGCGCCAGCCGTGCTCGGCGGCGATGCTCTCGACGCGGGTGGCGCGCAGCTTGACCATGGCAAACTCGGCGGCGACGAAGAAGCCGTTGAGCAGGACGAGGAACAGGGCGAACAGGACCAGGCCTAAGTCGGCGAAGTAGCTGGCGGCGGAGTAGCTGGGGGAAGGGTCCATGGGCGGCTTTTCGACGTGGGCAAGCCCATAGCATGGGAGGCCGCGGCGGGTCTTTCAAGTTCGCCCGGCGGCGCGCGCGGGCGTCGGCCCTGCGCGCCACCGGGCAGGCTCAGCGGTGCACCACCTGCGCGGGCGGAAAGTGGCAGGTGAAGGTGCTGCCCTTGCCGATGAGGCTGTCGATCTGCAGCTGGCCGCGGTGGTGGATCAGCACGTGCTTGACGATGGCCAGGCCCAGGCCGGTGCCGCCGGTGTTGATCGAGCGGCTGGCGTCGACCCGGTAGAAGCGTTCGGTGAGGCGCGGGATGTGGCGGGCCTCGATGCCGATGCCGCTGTCCTGCACGCTGAGGTGCGCGCCCTCGGCGTCGCCCCACCAGCGGATGCGGATCTCGCCGCCGTCCGGGCTGTACTTGACCGCGTTGAACACCAGGTTGGAGAAGGCGCTGCGCAGCTCCGCCTCGCTGCCCTTGAGCTTCACCGTCGCGTCGGCCTCGAGGCTGATGCGGTGGTTGCGGCTGCCGGACAGCGCCTGGGCATCGTTGCGGATGCTCAGCAGCAGCAGGTCGACCGCCACCGGCTTGTTGTCGGCCGGGTATTCGGCGGCTTCCAGGCGGGCGAGCAGCAGCAGGTCGTTGAGCAGGTTCTGCATGCGCGACCCCTGCTGCTGCATCTGCTGCAGGGCGCGGCGCCAGCGCGGATTGATCTCGTCGACGTTGTCCTGCAGGGTTTCCAGGTAGCCGGTGATCACCGTCAGCGGCGTGCGCAGCTCGTGGGAGACGTTGGCGACGAAGTCCTTGCGCATCTGTTCGAGCTGGTGGACGCGGGTCACGTCGCGCACCAGCATCAGGTGCTCGCCGTTGCCGTAGAGGGTCAGCTGGAACTGCAGGCGCACATGGTCGTTGACCGGCGAGGGCAGCTCCAGCGGCTCGCGGTAGTTTTCCTGCTCGAAGTACTCCTTGAAGCGCGGATGGCGCACCAGGTTGGTGATCGGCTGGCCGCCGTCCTGCTTGCGCTTGAGGCCGAGCAGGGTGCCGGCGGCGCGGTTCCACCACTCCAGGTTGCCCTGGCGGTCGAGCATGATCACTGCGTCGCGGAGCGCCGCGGTGGACTCCTGGACGCGGTCGATCACCGCCTGCAGGCGGCCGCGGGCGCGCTGGTTGCGCTTCTGCAGGTGGTAGATGGCGTCGAACACCTCGCCCCACACGCCGGAGCTCTCCGGCGGCAGCTCGTCGGGGCCGGAGCGCTGCAGCCAGTGGTGCAGGCGCAGCAGCTGGCGCAGGTTCCAGTACAGGTAGGCGCTGAGGCCGGCGACCAGCGCCCAGGCATACTCGCCGGTGATCAGGCCGAGCAGCAGGCAGCCGCCGGTCAGCAGCAGCAGGCGGCGGATGAGAATGCCGCGCCAGTCTTGTTTCACCTTGCAATCCTTGTAAAGCGGCCGCCCGGACGGGCGACAACAGCGGTTCGGCGGGCTGTGGCGTGGCCGTCAGCTCTTGGTGGAGAAACGATAGCCTGTGCCGCGCACCGTCTGCACCAGATTCTCGCAGGTTTCGCCGAGGGCTTTGCGCAGGCGGCGGATATGCACGTCGACGGTGCGCTCCTCGACGTAGACGTTGCCGCCCCACACCTGGTCGAGCAGCTGACTGCGCGTGTAGGCGCGCTCCTGGTGGGTCATGAAGAACTGCAGCAGGCGGTACTCGGTCGGGCCCATCTCGGCCGGCTTGCCGTCGATGGTGACGCGGTGGCTGAGCGGATCGAGGACCAGGCCGCCGACCTCGATCGGCACCTCGCCATCGCTGGCGCCGGCGCGGCGCAGCACGGCCTTGAGGCGGGCGACCAGCTCGCGCGGCGAGAACGGCTTGGTGATGTAGTCGTCGGCGCCGACCTCCAGGCCCTGGATCTTGTTGTCCTCGTCGCCCTTGGCGGTGAGCATGATGATCGGCGTGCCGGCGGTCAGCTCGTCGCGCTTGAGGCGCCGCGCCAGCTCGATGCCGCTGGTGCCGGGCAGCATCCAGTCGAGGAGGATCAGGTCGGGTTTGCGGTCGACGATCAGCGCGTGGGCCTGCTGGCTGTTTTCCGCCTCGAGGCACTCGTAGCCGGCCATTTCCAGGGCGACGGCGATCATTTCGCGGATCGGTGCTTCGTCGTCAACGATGAGGATGGATTTGCCAACCATGGGAGCGGTCTCTGTATTCCGTGGGTATGCCGGGCATTACATAACGGAATTATTGCAGTGGTGTGACATAGCGTACCGGCCGGCGGGCGCCCGGGCACCCTCGTCTATGCTGCAAGGGTTGCCGGCGGCTGCCGGCAACCGGTGCCTGGTGCGTCATACCTGCGCAGGCGTGGTCGGCTGGACCGGCCCGTGCGCTGATCGCGGCGTTCGCCAGGTCGGTCCATCCCACCCGAGGAGAGCTGCGATGCTCAGAATCCCACCCACCCTGCTGGCTCTCGCCGGCGGCGCGCTGTTCGCGCTGCTGGGGCAGGTCCAGGCGGCCGAGCCGGCGATGGTCAAGGACGGCATGCTGGTCGACGCCCGGGGCATGACCCTCTACACCAACGACAGGGACGCCATGGGCAAGTCCAGCTGCAACGATGCCTGCGCGGCCAACTGGCCGCCGCTGGCGGCCAGCGCCGACGACCAGGGCGAGATGCCCTGGAGCACGCTCAAGCGCGACGACGGCAGCTGGCAGTGGGCCTACGGCGGCAAGCCGCTGTACACCTTCATTCAGGACCAGAAGCCGGGCGACCGCCTCGGCGACGGCAAGATGGGCGTCTGGCGCGTCGCCAAGCCCGCGGCGGCAAGCAAGAGCGGCGGCGGGGGCGGTTACTAGGCCGCCGGTCACCTCCGGCGCCGCGTGGCGCCGGAGGGCACGCGCTAGCGCAGGGCGTAGTCGGCGATGGTGCCGGCGAGGATCGCCAGGCCGGCCCAGTGGTTGTGCAGGAAGGCGTGGAAGCAGGCCATGCGCTCGCGCGAGCGGGTGCTCCAGTACTCCCAGACGAAGCAGCCGGCCGCCACGGCGAGGCCGAGGTGGAAATACAGGCCCAGCTCGAAGCGCGCCGCGGCCATCAGCAGGCACAGCAGGCTGAGGCCCTGGAGGATGGCGATGATCAGCCGGTCGGCGTCGCCGAACAGGATGGCGGTGGACTTCACGCCGATGCGCAGGTCGTCGTCGCGGTCGGTGATCGCGTAGTAGGTGTCATAGGCCACCGTCCACAGCAGGTTGGCCAGGTACAGCAGGCCGGCCGCCGCCGGCAGGCTGCCGGCCTCTGCGGTGAAGGTCATCAGGATGCCCCACGAATAGGCCGCGCCGAGCACCACCTGCGGCAGGTGGGTGTGGCGCTTCATGAACGGGTAGAGCGCGGCCAGCGCCAGCGCGCCGCACGACAGCCAGACGGTGGCGGCGTTGGTCAGCAGCACCAGGCCGAAGGCCAGTGCCATCAGCGCGGCGAACGCCAGCAGCGCCTCGCGCGGGGTGACCCGCCCGCTGGCCAGCGGGCGCTCGCGGGTGCGCTCGACGTGGCCGTCGACGCGGCGGTCGGCGAAGTCGTTGATCGCGCAGCCGGCCGAGCGGGTGAGCACCACGCCGAAGGTGAAGATCAGCAGGTTGGCCAGCGACGGCACGCCGTCGGCGGCGATCCACAGCGCGGTGAGGGTTGGCCACAGCAGCAGGTAGATGCCGATCGGTCGGTTCAGGCGGGTCAGGTCGATGAAGTCCTGGGCGCGCGGGTGCAGGCGGGCCAGGGGCTTGAGCAGGCTGAGGGACATCGCGGATCTCCGGAAAAGAACCAGCCGGCCGCCGCTGCCGCGCGGCCGCCGGTGCAAAGCGCAGCAGTATAAGGCGTGGCGCCAGACAGGGGTGTTTCAGGTGTGTGGCGTGGCGTCCGCCTGCCACAACGCCGGCAGGAACACCTCGGCGACCAGCACGCCGAGCGGGCCCTGGCAGAACAGCGAGCGGCGTCCCCACAGGCCGTCGCTACGCACCGCCACCGGCAGCAGGGCGGCGGGATAGCGGCAGGCCTCGATCGGCTGGCGGCTGAAGGCCGGGTCGCGAAACAGCAGGTGGCCCAGCGAGGTGCTGCCGAGGCGGTCGAGGGCGAAGGGGTGGCGCTGCAGGGCGCTGCGCGCCGCCACGCTGCGGGCGAACACCCAGGGCCGGCCATGGCCGAGCAGGTAGACCTCGCGCACCCAGCCCTCGCTGCCGGCGGGCACGCCGAGGACCGCGCACTCGTCGTCGCGCAGGGTCTGCCAGCCCTCGGCCAGCGGCTCGACGGCGAAGGCGCCGGCAGCGAGGGTGGTCAGACGCAGGGTCAGCGAGCCCTGCTCGTTCAGCCAGTCGAGCTGGCAGGCGCTGGGGGCAGGGTCGAGGCGGTCGGTGGCCAGCCATGCGGGGCTGGCGGGAAGGGTCTGGGACACGGCGGAACACGGCAGCGGAAAACCAGCGAGGAGTCTAGCATGCCGCGCGGGCGCACCTCGGCGCGCTGGCCGCCTGCGACCAATGGCTTAAGGCGCCATGGCGACAAGGGCTGGCATGGCCGGGGAGGGCGTGCCATTCTTCAACGGTCAGCCGCATGCCAGAGCCTGTCCGGCGGGTTTCCCCCGTTTCCGTACTGTGCGGGCTCGGCTACGGCGAGCGGGAAGCTCGCCGGCAAGGCTGCATCTCGACAACAAGAACAAACTCAAGAGGCATGTATGCGTAAACCGGAACTCGCCGCCGTCGTTGCGGAAAAAGCCGACCTTAGCAAGGAGCAGGCCAACCGCGTGCTCAACGCGATGCTCGAACAGATCACCACCGCGCTGAACCAGCAGGACAGCGTCACCCTGGTCGGTTTCGGCACCTTCCTGCAGCGCCATCGCGGTGCGCGCATGGGCAAGAACCCGCAGACCGGCGAGCCGGTCAAGATCCGCGCCAGCAACACCGTCTCCTTCAAGCCGGGCAAGGCGCTGAAGGACGCCGTCAACTGAGACGGCCGACCCGGAGCCGTGCGGCTCCGGGTCGAGCGCCGCTCGCCCGGCCGGGCGCTGGCGGATGCGTGATTCAGGCCGCTCCTGTCGGCCGTGCGACGCGCTAGACTTCGGGTTCTCTTGGCAGACTCGCGAGGTGCCGCCGTGAAATTCCGTATCCTGCTCTGGTTGCTGGGCCGCCTGCTGGCGGGGGCCAGCCGCAGCAATCCCGAGTTCCGCGAACAGCTGGTCGACCGCGACCTGGTGTTCCAGCTGCAGACCCGCGACGGCAAGATCGCCCGCCATTTCATCGTCAGTGACCAACGCATCCGCAGCGCGGCCGGCACGGTGGCGCAACCGGCCTTCAGCATCGCCTTCCGCGACGCCGCCTACGGCTTCGCCACCCTCGCCGCGGCGAACAAGCAGCTGGCCTTCATGCAGGGCATCCAGAACAAGGACATCCAGATCCAGGGCAACCCGGCGCTGGTGCTGTGGTTCCAGGGCCTCACCCAACTGCTCGGCCCACGGCAGAAGCAGGCGGCCTGAGCGTTATCTGCTTTCGGTTGAACGTTGCACTCCGTTCAGCCCCTGCAGTCGCTCGTGGTTAGGCCCTGTGAGGTTGCCGGACGCCTGTCGGGAAATGATCCTGTCCAGACCCTCGGGAGCCTGCGCTCGCGGTGTCTGATTAGGGTGTGCCTTGATCCGACGGACTATTCGTATCTGCACCCGATGTATGCCATTGGCCAATGGGGGTACATCTTTAGATCGTCTGACACTCGAACGCCGCCAAGTATGGCCGGACTGGCCTCATGTCGAGGGCAGTCCGGCCGCAAATCACTTGAGCGGGATTTCCATGCCGTCGTGGCCGACCACGATCTCGCCGTCGTAGGTCTTTGCCACGGCGCTGCGCCAGTGTTCGGCGGTCAGGGTCGGGTCGTCGGCGGGGACGAAGTGGCTGAGCACCAGCTTCTTGACCTTGGCGTCGGTGGCCATGCGTCCGACGTCTTCGGCGGTCACGTGGTGGGAGATGATCGCCTTGGCTAGCGTGGAGCCGGTGCCGATGCGCTCGGCCAGACGCTGCACGCCTTCGACGTGGACCACTTCGCTGATGAACACGTCGGCGTCAGTGGCGAACTTGGCCAGGTCGGGCGAGTAGTTGGTGTCGCCGGAGAGCACGATGCTCTTGCCGCCGACCTCGAACTTGAAGGCGAAGGCTTGGCCCTTGTCGAACGGCGGATGCGGCACGGCGACGGCGCTAACCTTCATGTTCTCGTCCTGGTAGACCAATCCTTCCTTGATGGTCTGGGTGGTGACCAGCGGACGCGGGTCGGGCTTGCCTTCGTCGACGATGCGCAGGTCGATGTCCACCTCGAAGGTCTTCCAGGCGTGATCGGTCATTTCCTGGATGCCCTGCGGGCCGAATACTTTTACTGGGGTCTTCAAACCGCTGTTCCAGCCGTTCATCAGCACCGACGGGTAGTCGAGCACGTGGTCGCTGTGCAGGTGAGTGATGAAGATGCCCTTGATGTTGCGCAGCGGGATGCCCGCATCCACCAAGCGCAGGCTGGCGCCGTAACCGGCGTCGAGCAAGTAGGCATCGTTGTTCACCATCAGCACGGTGGACTGCGGCAGGCTCTTGGTCTGCAGTAGCGACGGGCCGCCCTTCGTGCCGAGCAGCAGCAGACGCACGTTGGGCTGGTTGCCTTCGGCGGCCCAGACGGAATTGGTGCACAGGGCAAGGCCGACGGCAGCGGCGAGCAGGGAATTACGCAGGGACTTGATATTGCTGGTGAGTTTCATTGGCTTACCTGTTTTTGCTTGTTGTTTTTGTGTGTTGCGCTGGCCGGAAGACCAGGGTGCCCATTCGTTGCAAGGCAGCAGGGCGATTTGGCCACCGTCAGGGGCTGGCCGGTGGCAGCAAGGGAGCTTGCTTGGAGGCTCCCGCGCTTGCCACGGTTAAATTGATAACATGTTAATAGAACGCTTGCACGATTTTTCGCCGGACGGCCTGGGCTGTTTGCTGCACATGCAGTTCGAGTTTTATTTCCGCCAGGTGGTGCAGGAAGCGCGTGACAAGGGTCGCTGCCTCGCAGCCCGGAGACAGCGGTGACCAGACCATTTTTGACGAGCCAGATGGGCGGCCTCAGGGAATGCGTAGCGCCTTACCATGCGGCCCTCCAGCCTGTCATGACGACCGATTCCACCAGTCCGGCCGCTCTCGATTCCCCTCAAAAACTAACGATACAAGCCGTTATCGTGGTTTTTTGCCCGCTCTCTCTTCAAACCTGCCCATATTGCTGCCCGTGCCTCAGCCAGCGCTCGAGCAGCGGGCTGACGTGCTGCGGCCAGCGCGTCAGCAGGGTCTGCGCCGCGTCGCGCACCGCCGGCAGCAGGTCGGCGTCGCGCATCAGGTCGGCGACCTTGAACTGCAGCAGGCCGGTCTGGCGGGTGCCGAGCATCTCGCCGGGGCCGCGCAGCTCGAGGTCCTTCTCGGCGATCACGAAGCCGTCGCTGGTCTCGCGCATGATCGCCAGGCGCTCGCGGCCCATGTGCGACAGCGGTGCGTGGTAGAGCAGCACGCAGTGGCTGACCGCGCTGCCGCGGCCGACCCGGCCGCGCAGCTGGTGCAGCTGGGAGAGGCCGAGGCGCTCGGGGTTCTCGATGATCATCAGGCTGGCGTTGGGCACGTCGACGCCGACCTCGATCACCGTGGTGGCGACCAGCAGCTGCAGGCGGGCGGCCTTGAACTCTTCCATCACCGCGGCCTTTTCCGCCGGCTTCATGCGCCCGTGGATCAGGCCGACGCGCAGCTCGCCGAGCGCTGCCGAGAGCTCCTCGAAGGTGGTCTGCGCCGCCTGGCAGGTGAGTTCCTCGGACTCCTCGATCAGCGTGCACACCCAGTAGGCCTGGCGGCCCTCGGCGCAGGCGGCGCGCACCCGCTCGATCACTTCCGGGCGGCGGCTGTCGGCGATCACCAGGGTGGTCACCGGGGTGCGTCCGGGCGGCAGCTCGTCGAGGATCGAGGTGTCGAGGTCGGCGTAGGCGCTCATCGCCAGGGTGCGCGGGATGGGCGTGGCGGTCATGATCAGCTGGTGCGGGCAGAGGCGGCCGTCGATGCCCTTCTGGCGCAGGGCCAGGCGCTGCTGCACGCCGAAGCGGTGCTGCTCGTCGATGATCACCAGGGCCAGCCTGCGGAACTGCACCTCGTCCTGGAACAGCGCGTGGGTGCCGACCACCATCGGCGCGCCGGCGGCGATGCGCTCCAGCGCGCCGCTGCGCGCCTTGCCCTTGAGCTTGCCGGCCAGCCAGGCGACCTCGATGCCCAGCGGCTCCAGCCACTTGCTGAAGGTGAGGAAGTGCTGCTCGGCGAGGATCTCGGTGGGCGCCATCAGTGCCACCTGGTAGCCGGCCTCCAGCGCCTGCAGCGCGGCCAGCGCGGCGACCACGGTCTTGCCGGCGCCGACGTCGCCCTGCACCAGGCGCAGCATCGGTTCGGGCTGGGCCAGGTCCCAGGCGATTTCCGCGGCCACGCGCTGCTGCGCGCCGGTGGGGGCGAAGCCGAGGTTGGTCAGGTACTGCGCCGGCAGGCGAGTGGCCTTGGGCAGCTGCGGTGCCTGCTGGGCGCGCACGCTCTCGCGCAGGCGCGCCAGCGACAGCTGGTGGGTGAGCAGTTCCTCGAAGGCCAGGCGGTGCTGCGCCCAGTGGCGGCCCTCGGCCAGCTCCTCGAGGTCGGCATCCGGCGGCGGCCGGTGCAGGTAGCGGATCGCCTGGTCGAGCGGCGCCAGGTCGTACTGGCGGGCCAGCTCGGCGGGCAGCCAGTCGGGCAGGCTGCGCCCGTCGAGGCTGCTCAGCGCCTGCTGGCTGAGGGCGCGCAGGCGCTGCTGGGTGAGACCCTCGGTGCTCGGGTAGATCGGCGTCAGGGTCTGCTCGACCGCCGCCGACGGCTCGTCGGCCGCCAGGGCGCGGTACTCGGGATGATAGATCTCCAGGCCGGTGGCGCCGGGGCGCACCTCACCGTAGCAGCGCAGGCAGGTGCCGCGCTTGAGGGCGTCCTTCTGTGCCTGGCTGAAGTGGAAGAAGCGCAGGCTGAGGGTGCCGCTGGGGTCCTGCAGGCGCACCAGCAGGCTGCGCCGGCGGCCGAGGACGACGTCGGCGCCGCTCACCACGCCTTCCACCACCGCATCGCCGCCGGGGCGCAGGGCGCCGATCGGCGTCACGTGGGTGCGGTCCTGGTAGCGCAGCGGCAGGTGGAACAGCACGTCCTGCAGGGTTTCCAGGCCGACCTTGGCCAGTTTCTCGGCCAGCGCCGGGCCGACGCCCTTGAGGGTGGTGACGGCGATGCGCGCCAGTTCGGTCATGCCGGCTGCGCCGTCTCCGCGGGCTGCGGCGGGCGGGCCACCGAGCACAGGCGGATGGAGTCGGCGAGCACCTCGATGGCCTTGGGCCGCGGGAAGCTGGCGCGCCAGGCGATGGCCACGGTGCGGAACGGCACCGGCGGGGTCAGCGGGCGGATGGCGATCACCCCGGGCGCGTAGTGGTGGCTGTCCACCGCGGTGAACGGCAGCACCGAGATGCCCAGGCCCGAGGCGACCATGTGGCGGATAGTTTCCAGCGAGCTGGACTCCACCGTGGTGTGCCGGTGCGCCTCGTCAGCCTTGCGCACGGTCGGGCAGGCTTCCAGCACCTGGTCGCGGAAGCAGTGGCCTTCGCCGAGCAGCAGCAGGCTCTTGTTGTTGAGCATGGCGCTGTCGACGCTGGCCAGTGCGGTCCACGGGTGCTCGGCTGGCATCACCACGAAGAATGGCTCGTCGTACAGCGGCTTGGTCAGCACGTCGGCCTCGTGGAACGGCAGGGCGACGATGATCGCGTCCAGCTCGCCGGTGCGCAGCTTGTCGCGCAGCACGTGGGTGAAGTTTTCCTCGATGTACAGCGGCATGTCGGGGGCGACCCGGTGCAGCTGCGGGATCAGGTGCGGGAACAGGTAGGGGCCGACGGTGTAGATGGCGCCCACCTTGAGCGGCGCGGCCAGCTGGTTCTTGCCGGCCTGGGCCAGCTCGCGGATGCCCTGGGCCTGCTCCAGCACCTTCTGCGCCTGGGCGACGATGCCCTCGCCGACCGGGGTCAGGCGCACGGCACTCTTGCTGCGCTCGAAGATCAGGACACCCAGCTCGTCTTCGAGCTTCTTCACGCCCACCGACAGGGTCGGCTGGCTGACGTGGCAGCGCTCGGCGGCCCGGCCGAAGTGTTGTTCCTGGGCAAGGGTGACGATATAGCGCAGTTCCGTGAGTGTCATAGCGAATATCCATTGAGATGCCCCCAAGCATAGCGGCTGTCTTCAATGGAACCAACCGCCCGCGTCAAGGCGGGCGGCTGGTCGTGACTCAGCGCCGCTCGAGGGAGTAGACGAACGGCGCCACCACCTCCAGCTGGCCGTTGTGCAGCAGCTCGGGCGGCGGGGCGGGCAGCGGCTGGGCGCGGCGGATCATCTGCAGGGTGGCGCGGTCCAGCGCCGGGCTGCCGGAACGCTCGGCCAGCGCGAAGGAGCGCACCTGGCCGCGGCCGTCGACCACGAAGCGCAGCTTGACCACGCCCTGCTGGCCGCGGCGGCGCGCGTCCTCGGGGTAGCGCTTGTGGCGGTTGAGATGGGCGAGCAGGCGGCTCTGCCAGCTGGCCTTGGCCTGCGACGGCGCCGGGTTGCCGGTCTGCGGGCTCGGCCGGGCGGCCGGCTGGGCCGTCGGCGCGGGCACGCGGTCGCTGACCGGTGCCGTGCTGGGTGGCGTTTCCACCGGCGGCCGCGGCTTGGGCTCGACCTTGGCTTCTGGCTTCGGCGGTTGCGGCCGCGGCTTGGGTGGCGGCGGCAGGGCCAGTTTCGGCTTGGGCGCCTCGATCACTTTCGGTTGCGGCGGTGGTTCGGGGGCGCGCACCGGCTCGGGTGGCGGTGGCGGTGGCGGTGCGGGGGCGGCGGGCGGCGCCGGTGGCAGCTCGATGAGCATGGCCGGCGGCGGCAGTTCGAGCGGCGCGGCCTGCGGCTGCCAGTACAGCGACCACAGCGCCACGCCGACGTGCAGGCCGAGCACCAGCAGCAGGCTGATGGCCCAGCGCGGCAGGCTGCGGGCGAGACTCATGGCCGGCCGACCGTTTCCAGGCCGACCAGGCCGATCTTCAGGTAGCCGGCGCCGCGCAGCAGGTCCATCACCTCCATCAGGCGGGCGTAGTCGACCGCCTGGTCGCCGCGCACGAAGATGGTCTGCTCCTTGTCGCCGCCGGTCTGGCGGTCGAGGGTGGCGCCCAGCTGTTCGGCGGCCACCGCGTCGTTACCGAGGAACAGGCCGTGGTCTTCCTTGATGCTCAGGTACACCGGCTGCTCCGGGCGCGGCTGCGGCGTGGCGCTGGAGGCGGGCAGGTCGACCTTGACGTCGACGGTGGCCAGCGGCGCGGCGACCATGAAGATGATCAGCAGCACCAGCATCACGTCGATGAAGGGGGTGACGTTGATCTCGTGCGACTCCTGCAGGTCGTCACTGCCCTCGTTCATGTGCATGCCCATGCTTCAGCCCACCTTCGCCATGGGCGCGGCGCTGCGCGGGGCGGCGGTCGGCGGCTGGCGGTCGAGGTCGCGGCTGACCAGCAGCAGCACCTGGGCGGAGATATCGGCGACCTGCGCCTTGTAGCCGGCGATCGAGCGGGCGAACACGTTGTAGATCACCACCGCCGGGATCGCCGCGACCAAGCCGAGAGCGGTGGCCAGCAAGGCCTCGGCGATGCCGGGGGCGACCACCGCGAGGTTGGTGGTCTGCGACTCGGCGATGCCGATGAAACTGTTCATGATCCCCCACACGGTGCCGAACAGGCCGACGAAGGGCGAGACGGAGCCGATGGTGGCGAGCACCCCGGTGCCCACGCTCATCTGGCGTCCGCTGGCGGCGACCAGACGCTCGAGGCGGAAGCTGACGCGCTCCTTGATGCCCTCCTTCTCGACGAGGTTGGCCGACAGGCGCAGTTCGTCCTGGGCATCCTCGATCAACACGGCGCTGAAGCTGTGCTTGGCGTGGGCCAGCTCGGCGGCCTGGTCGAGGCTGCGCAGGCCCTTGAAGTCGGCCAGCTCGCCGCGCAGGCGGCGCCGCGCGCCGAGCAGTTCGAGGCCCTTGGCCAGCCAGATGGTCCAGGTGACCACCGAGGCCAGCAGCAGGCCGATCATCACCCCCTTCACCACCACGTCGGCGCCCTGGTACATGCCCCAGGGCGACAGGTCGTGGGCGGGGGCCGCCGCTGCGGCGCTGGCCGGCTGCGCCGGGTTGTCGGTCGCGGTGGGGCTGGGCTCGCTGGCCGCGGCTGGGCCGCTGGCCTGGGCGGCGGGGGCGCTGGCGGTCGCCAGGGGCGCTGCGGCGGCCGGTTCGACGGCGAGAACGGCGGGGGCCAGCAGCAGGCTGCCGAGCAGGACGGCGATGGCCGGCAGGTGCAGTGAGCGGGCAAGGCGCGGGGTTGGCTGGGCGAGGCAAGCGAGGGCTTTCATGCGGACCGGACCTGTAGGTGGCAAGCGGATAACGGGCGCCGCCAAGGCGGGCGCGCAAGAAACATGGCCGACATTATTGCAAATGTTTCTTGTTTGTAAATCATTCGTGTGTGTTTTCGCAGCGAGCGCCTGCCGGCGCATGTCTGCTGCGCGGCCGGCCGGCGGGGTATGCTGGGTCTTTTCGGAGGCGTGAGATGGCCGTATTTCCTTCCGTGGTGATCGCCGGGTGTGGCGATGTCGGCAGCCGGCTCGGCCGGCAGTTGCTGCAGGCCGGCTGGCAGGTGCATGGCCTGCGCCGCAACGTGGCCGCCCTGCCGAGCGGCTTGC
Source organism: Geopseudomonas sagittaria (assembly GCF_900115715.1). Classification (GTDB taxonomy): domain Bacteria; phylum Pseudomonadota; class Gammaproteobacteria; order Pseudomonadales; family Pseudomonadaceae; genus Geopseudomonas; species Geopseudomonas sagittaria. Next base: position 145,580 of record NZ_FOXM01000008.1, on the reverse strand, counting down.
TGGCGCTGCCCGCCGATCTGGCCGAAGTCGACTGCCCGGCGCAGTGGCCGGCGGCGGCGCCGGACTACCTGGTCTACTGCGCCACTCCGGGCAGCTCGGAGGAGAGCGCCTACCGCGCCACCTACGTCGACGGCCTGCGCCATCTGCTGGGCTGGCTGGAGCAGCGTGGCCAGCGCCCGCGGCGTCTGCTGTTCGTCTCCAGCACCGGGGTCTACGGCCAGCAGGACGGCGAATGGGTCGACGAGGCCTCGCCCTGCCAGCCGCAGGGCTACTCGGGACGCATCCTGCTGGAGGCCGAGGCGCTGGCGCTGCACAGTGGCATCCCGGCCAGCGTGGTGCGCCTGGCCGGCATCTACGGTCCCGGGCGGCGCTGGCTGCTCGGCCAGGTGCGCGCCGGCTACCGGGTGGCCAGCGCGCCGCCGCTGTACGGCAACCGCATCCATGCCGACGATGCCGCCGGCCTGCTGGCCTTTCTGCTGCAGGCCGATGCCCGTGGCGTGGCGCTGGAGCCGGTGTATCTGGGCGTCGACGACGAGCCGGCGGCGCTGCACGAGGTGGTGGAGTGGCTGCGCGGGCAAATGGGGGTCAGCCACTTGGCCGCCGAGTCGACGGTGCGCCGCGCCGGCAGCAAGCGTTGCCGCAACGCGCGCGCTCGCGCGCTGGGCTGGGTGCCGCGCTATCCGAGCTGGCGCGAGGGCTACGCGGCGCTGCTGGCCGACGGCGCGGAGGAGTAGCCGCGCGGCGCCCCGGCTGCGCCGCCGCTCAGTCGCGCTCCAGCAGCCAGGCGCGCGGACCGGGGCGGTACTGCGGGATGTCGGTGTGCAGGGCCTGGTTGTCCGCCTGGTAGATGCTCAGCTCGTCGCCGGCGAGCTGGAACAGCCACTCGCGGCCCTGCTGGCCGTTCTGCAGCCAGAGGATCTCGTGCTCCGCGCTGCGCTCGGCGCAGTCGCCGGCCAGGCACAGGGCATAGCGCTCGACCTCGGGCAGGCCCTCGACGCGGCCGTCCGGATGGAAGCGCACCAGGCCTTCGCGGCCGGTGCCCTCGCGGATTTCCCAGTCGCCACCGAGCAGGGCGGCATACAGACGCTGCTCGAAGGTCTGCCCGGGGAGGACTTCGCTTGCGGCAGCGGTGTCGGCATCGACAGCGACGAAGCGCTGTTCGGGGGCACTGGCGCTGGGCTGCTGGACCAGTTCGTCGCCGTCGAGGGCGAAGCGTTCCTGGAAGTCGCGGTGGAAGGTCACCTGCCACTGGGCCTCGCCCGCGCTCGCCAGGTGGCCTTCGCCGACGTCGACGCCATTGCTCGACCAGGCGGTGTGACGCTGCGGTGCGAAGCGCCACTCCAGGTTGGGGCCGTAGGCCAGCAGGGCTTCGCGCAGCTTGCCGCTGTCGGCGGCGGCGTCGATGGCGGGCTGGTTGATCCAGGTGCCGGCGATGTCTTTGGGGCCGCCGGCGCAGCCGCCGAGCAGGGCAGTACACAGCAGAAGGGGGAGGGCATGGCGCATGCGGGCGTCCTTTCCGGAGTCGGGCAGGGTGTTGCGGGTGGAGGCCGCCGCGCGGGCGCGCAGCGGCCGGGGCATCAGCCGAGGACCAGGATGCCGTCCATTTCCACCTGGGCGCCGCGCGGCAGGGCGGCCACGCCGATGGCGGCGCGCGCCGGGTACGGCTGCTGGAAGTAGCGGCCCATCACCTCGTTGACGGTGGCGAAGTTGCCCAGGTCGGTGAGGAAGATGTTCAGCTTGACGATGTCGGCCAGCGAGCCGCCGGCGGCTTCGCAGACCGCCTTGAGGTTCTCGAACACCTGCACGGCCTGGGCCTCGAAGCCCTCGACCAGCTGCATGCTGGCCGGATCCAGCGGGATCTGCCCGGACAGGTAGACGGTGTTGCCGGCCTTGATGGCCTGGGAGTAGGTGCCGATGGCCGCCGGGGCCTTGTCGCTGTTGATGACGCTCTTGCTCATGGGAGCTCCTTGCAGAGGGGGCGGAGACAGCGGCCATCGGCGGATGGCCGCTGCGGTGGGGTGCGGGAGGCGGCGCGCGCTGCAACTCAGGCGCGCAGACGGGTGATCCGGGTGACTCCCTTGATGGTGCGCAGGCGCTTGATCACCCGCGCCAGGTGCACACGGTCGTGCACGCTGACCACCAGCTGGACCACGCTGACGCGGCCGTCGCGCTCGTCCATGCTGATCTTCTCGATGTTGCCGTCGGCGCTGGCCACCGCGGTGGCCAGCAGGGCGATCAGGCCGCGCTGGTGCTCCAGCTCGACGCGCAGCTCGACGTTGAACTCGCCGCTGACGTCCTTGGCCCACGACAGCGGGATGCACTTGTCCGGGTTGTGGCGGAATTCGCTGATGTTGCGGCAGCTGTCGAGGTGGATGACCATGCCTTTGCCGGCCGACAGGTGGCCGACGATGGGGTCGCCGGGGATCGGCGTGCAGCACTTGGCGTAGCTGATCACCAGACCCTCGGTGCCGCGGATGGCCAGCGGACCGTCGTGGCCGTGGGCCTGTTCGCCGCCGTCGCGGCCGCTCTCGGCCAGCAGGCGGCGGGCCACCACGTAGGCCATGCGGTTGCCGAGGCCGATGTCCTCGAGCAGGTCGTCGAGCTGGGCCTGCTGGTATTCGCCGAGGACCTGGGCGATGCGCTCGGCGGCGATCTGCTCCAGATGGCTGTCGAAACCGGCCAGCGCCTTGTTGAGCAGGCGTTCGCCGAGGCTGACCGACTCCGAGCGGCGCTGCTGCTTGAGCGAGTGGCGGATGTGCGAGCGCGCCTTGCCGGTGACCACGAAGTTGAGCCAGGCCGGATTCGGCCGCGCGCCCGGCGCGGTGACGATCTCCACCGTCGCGCCGCTCTGCAGCGCTTCGGACAGCGGCGCCAGGCGGCGGTTGATGCGGCAGGCGATGCAGCTGTTGCCGACGTCGGTGTGCACCGCGTAGGCGAAGTCGACCGCCGTGGAGCCCTTGGGCAGCTCCATGATCCGCCCCTTGGGGGTGAACACGTAGACCTCGTCGGGGAACAGGTCGATCTTCACGCTCTCGATGAATTCGAGGGAGTTGCCCGCCCGCTGCTGCAGTTCGAGGATGCCCTTGACCCACTGGCGCGCGCGCGCATGGGTGCCGCGCGGGGCCTCGTCGTCGCTGGACTTGTACAGCCAGTGCGCGGCGATGCCGTTCTTGGCCAGCTCCTCCATCTCGCGGGTGCGGATCTGGATCTCGATGGGCACGCCGTGCATGCCGAACAGGGTGGTGTGCAGCGACTGGTAGCCGTTGGCCTTGGGGATCGCGATGTAGTCCTTGAAGCGGCCGGGAAACGGCTTGTACAGGCTGTGCACGGCGCCGAGCACGCGGTAGCAGGTGTCGACCTTGTCGACGGTGATGCGGAAGGCGTAGACGTCCATGATCTCGTTGAACGCCCGGCGCTTGCCGCGCATCTTCTGGTAGATGCTGTAGAGGTGCTTCTCGCGGCCGGTGACCACGCCTTCCAGGCCTTCCTGGGCCAGGCAGTTGACCAGCGATTCCTGGATCTTGCCGACGATCTCGCGACGGTTGCCGCGCGCCTTCTTCACCGCCTGGCGGATGCGTTCGGCGCGCATCGGGTACATGGCCTTGAAGCCGAGATCCTCGAACTCGGCGAACACGCTGTGCATGCCGAGGCGGTTGGCGATCGGTGCGTAGATCTCCAGGGTTTCCTTGGCGATGCGTCGGCGCTTCTCGCCGGCGAGCACCTCGAGGGTGCGCATGTTGTGCAGGCGGTCGGCGAGCTTGACCAGGATCACGCGGATGTCGCGGGCCATGGCCATGGCCATCTTCTGGAAGTTTTCCGCCTGCGCCTCGGCCTTGGTCTGGAAGTCCATCTGGGTCAGCTTGCTGACCCCGTCGACCAGTTCGGCGACGGTCTCGCCGAATTGCGCGCTGAGGGCATCCTTGGGGATGCCGGTGTCCTCGATGACGTCGTGCAGCATGGCGGCCATCAGGCTCTGATGGTCCATGTGCATGTCGGCGAGGATGCTGGCGACCGCCAGCGGATGGGTGACGTAGGGCTCGCCGCTGCGCCGGCGCTGGCCGTCGTGGGCCTGCTCGGCGTAGTAGTAGGCGCGGCGGACCAGATTGACCTGGTCCGCGGTGAGGTAGCTGCAGAGCCGGTCGGCGAGGGCGTCTATGCTGGGCAAAATATCACTCCAGACCGGTCAGGGCCGGTACTTCAGGCGCGCGACGTCGACCCGGCAATTCAGATCTCCTCGCTGTTGTTGTCCTCGAAGGCGGCAAACAGGGGAGTCTCCTCGACGATGTCCTCCTGCAGCACCACTTCGTTGTCGACCAGGCCTTCGGCGATTTCGCGCAGGGCGACCACGGTCGGCTTGTCGTTTTCCCAGGCCACTTTCGGCTCCTTGCCGCCGGTCGCCAGCTGGCGGGCGCGCTTGCTGGCGAGCATGACCAGTTCAAAACGGTTATCGACGTTGTCCAGGCAGTCTTCGACGGTGACGCGAGCCATGGTGTTCCTCGTGATTCAACGGCTGGGCCCGGCAATGCCGGGCGGATTGGATAGTCTAAAAAATCGCCAATGGTTAGGGAAGTACCGATTGCCGCGGCGTCTCAGCGCAGCAGGCCCTCGAGCAGCCCGGCATGGCGGCGCTGCTGGACGTGCTGGTGCAGCTGGCGGGCGCGGAAGATCGCCTTGAGGTCTTCCAGAGCATGGCTGAACTGGTCGTTGATTACCACATAGTCATATTCGACATAATGGCTCATCTCGCTGACCGCTTCGCGCATGCGCTGTTCGATGATCGCTTCGCTGTCCTGGCCGCGGTTGTTCAGGCGGTGGCGCAGGGCTTCCTGGGTGGGCGGCAGGATGAAGATCGACTGCGCCTGGGGCATCAGTCGGCGTACCTGCTGGGCGCCCTGCCAGTCGATCTCGAGGATCAGGTCGAGGCCGGCGGCGAGGGTCTGTTCGACCCAGCGCTGCGAGGTGCCGTAGAGGTTGCCGAACACCTCGGCGTGCTCGAGGAAGGCGTCCTCCTCGAGCATGGCGAGGAAGTCCTCGCGGGCGACGAAGTGGTAGTTCACCCCGTCGACCTCGCCCGGGCGCATGGCGCGGGTGGTGTGCGACACCGACACGCGGATCTGCTCGGTGCTGTCGAGCAGCGCCTTGACCAGGCTGGTCTTGCCGGCGCCGGAGGGCGCGGAAACGATGTAGAGGGTGCCGGGGGCGGCGCTCACGTGGAGTTCTGTCACTGCGAAATCACTCGATGTTCTGCACTTGTTCGCGCATTTGTTCGATCAGCACCTTGAGGTTGACCGCGGCCTGGGTGCTGCGCGTATCGAAGGCCTTGGAGCCCAGGGTGTTGGCTTCGCGGTTGAGTTCCTGCATCAGGAAGTCCAGCCGCCGGCCGGCGGCGCCGCCGGCCTTGAGCACCCGGCGCACTTCGCGCACATGGGTACTCAGACGATCCAGCTCCTCGGCCACGTCACTCTTCTGCGCCAGCAGGACCAGCTCCTGCTCCAGGCGCTGCGGGTCCAGTTCGACCTGCAGCTCGCGGCAGCGATCGACGATCTTCTGCCGCTGGGTGGCGAGCATCTGCGGGATCAGCCCGCGCAGGTTGTCGACTTCGGCAAGGATCGCCGCCAGGCGCTCTTCGAGCAGCGCGGCCAGCGCCGCGCCCTCGCGCTCCCGCCCGTTCTTCAGCTCGTCGAGGGCGCGTTCGAACAGCGCCAGCGCGGCGGCGTTGAGCGCCTGCGGGTCGGCGGCGTCGGCCACCAGCACGCCCGGCCAGGCGAGCACTTCCAGCGGATTGAGCGCGGCGGGTTGCTGGATCAGTGCGGCCACCGCCTCGGCGGCGGCGACCACCTGGGCGGCGCGCTCGCGGTCGATCTGCAGGGTCTTGCCGCTGCCTTCCTCGGCCAGGCGCAGGGTGCACTCGACCTTGCCGCGCGCCAGGGCCTGGCGCAGCGCTTCGCGCACGCTGCCTTCGAGGTCGCGGAAGGCTTCCGGCAGGCGCAGGTGCGGCTCCAGATAGCGGTGGTTGACCGAGCGCAGTTCCCAGCTCAGGGTGCCGTACGAGCCGGTGCTCTCGACCCGGGCAAAGGCGGTCATGCTGTGTACCATGGGCGGTCCTCGCAGTGGTAAGGGACGGGTGGCGCCCATGGACGCCGGGCAACTGGGCGCCAGTGTAACCCAGCCGTCGCGGCGCCCCAATCTGGCGGTGGTTCGCAATGCGCCGGGGCCTCTATAATGGAGCGCACTTCCCCCCCTCTCGACAGGACCTGCCGATGAATCGTCCCAGTGGCCGCACCGCCGACCAGATGCGCCCGATCCGTATCACCCGCCACTACACCAAGCATGCCGAGGGTTCGGTGCTGGTGGAGTTCGGCGACACCAAGGTGATCTGCACGGTGAGCGTCGAGGCCGGCGTGCCGCGCTTCCTCAAGGGGCAGGGTCAGGGCTGGCTGACCGCCGAGTACGGCATGCTGCCACGCGCCACCGGCTCGCGCACCCATCGCGAGGCGGTGCGCGGCAAGCAGGGCGGGCGCACCCTGGAGATCCAGCGCCTGATCGGCCGTTCGCTGCGCGCCGCGCTGGATCTGACCAAGCTGGGCGAGAACACCCTGTACATCGACTGCGACGTGATCCAGGCCGATGGCGGCACCCGCACCGCGTCGATCACCGGCGCCACCGTGGCGGTGATCGACGCCCTGGCGGCGCTGAAGAAGCGTGGCGCGCTGAAGCAGAACCCGCTCAAGCAGCTGGTCGCCGCGGTATCGGTGGGCATGTACCAGGGCCAGCCGGTGCTCGACCTCGACTATCTGGAAGACTCCGCCGCCGGCACCGATCTCAACGTGGTGATGACCGACGCCGGTGGCTTCATCGAGGTGCAGGGCACCGCCGAAGGCACGCCGTTCCAGCCCGAGGAGCTGAACGCCATGCTCGAGCTGGCGCGCAAGGGTATCGGCGAGCTGTTCGAGCTGCAGCGCGCGGCCCTCGACGCCCAGTAAGCTCGGCCGCACCACCCGCGGGTGCCGGCCGGCGCCCGCCCGCTCATCAGGAGGCAAGCCATGAGTGAACAGCCGCAGAGCGACGGGACGCTGCCCGAGCCGCCGCTGCCGGTGCCACCGCCCTCCGCCGAGGCGCGCAAGTGGGCGATGCTCTGCCACTACGCGGCCTTCGCCTGGTTCCTCGCGCCGATGGTCGGCAACGTCATCGGTCCGCTGGTGGTCTGGCAGCTCAAGCGCGAGGCGGATCCGTACATCGATGCCCAGGGCCGCGAAGCGCTGAACTTCCAGATCACCCTGAGTCTGGCGCTGATGGTCTGTGGCGTGCTGGCCTGGATCCTGATCGGCTTTCCGCTGATGGTGCTGGTCAGCGTGGTCGGCCTGGTGCTCACCGTGATCGGCGGCATCAAGGCCAACGAGGGCAAGCCCTGGCGCTATCCGTTCTGCATCCGCCTGCTCAGCTGAGCGCGGCGCTGCGCATAAAAAAGCCGACTCGAGAGTCGGCTTTTTTGTGTTCGTGCGTCGAGATCAGATGCTCAGCGTCCAGTCGTAGTCGACCACCAGCGGTGCGTGCTGGGAGAAGCGCGGCTGGCGTGGCAGCTGGGCGCTGCGCACGCAGCGGCGCAGGCCCGGGGTGAGCAGCTGGTAGTCGAAGCGGAAGCCAAGGTTGAGCATCTGCGCCTGCTCGGTATCCGGCCACCAGCTGTACTGGTCACCCTCGCGGCTGACCTCGCGCAGCGCGTCGACATAGCCGAGGTTGCCGAGCACCTCGTCCATCCACGCCCGCTCCGGGGCGAGGAAGCCCGGGGTCTGCTGGCAGTCGCGCCAGTTCTTCACGTCCAGCTTCTGGTGCGCCACATGCAGCGAGCTGCAGTAGATGTACTCGCGGCGCTTGCGGCGCTGCTTGTTCAGATAGCTGGTGAAGTCGTCCATGAACTTGAACTTGGCGTTCAGATCCTCGTCGCCCTTCTGCCCGCTGGGCATCAGCAGGCTGGCGATGCTGACCTTGTCGAAATCGGCCTGCAGGTAACGCCCGTAGCGGTCGGCCTGCTCGAAGCCGAGACCGAAGATCACCGCCTTGGGTTGCTGCCGCGAATAAATCGCTACCCCGCCCTGGCTGGGGATCTCGCCGTCGGCGGCGTACATGAAGTAGCCGTCCAGCTGCCAGGCCGGATCTTCCATGTCGTAGCTCGAGGCGCGGGTGTCCTGCAGGCAGATCACGTCGGCATTCTGACTCTGCAGCCAGCCGAGCAGACCGCGCTCGACGGCGGTCTGCATACCGTTCACGTTGACACTGACAATCCGCATAAATGGCCCCTGAAAAAACCTGTGTGTATGATACCCGAACCTCGGCTTTTTTTGCTAAATCGGGCATCCCATGCAGGCATATCAACGCGAATTCATCCGCTTCGCCATCGAGCGTGGCGTACTGCGCTTCGGCGAGTTCACCCTCAAGTCCGGGCGCACCAGCCCCTACTTCTTCAATGCCGGGCTGTTCAACAGCGGCCTGGCCCTCGCCCGTCTCGGCCGCTTCTACGCCGAGGCGGTGCAGGCCAGCGGTATCGACTTCGACGTGCTGTTCGGCCCGGCCTACAAGGGCATCCCGCTGGCCAGTGCCACCGCCATCGCCCTGGCCGAGCAGCATGGCCGCGACTTGCCCTGGTGCTTCAACCGCAAGGAAGCCAAGGAACATGGCGAGGGCGGCACCCTGGTGGGTGCGCCGTTGGTCGGACGGGCGCTGATCGTCGACGACGTGATCACCGCCGGCACGGCGATCCGCGAGGTGATGCAGATCATCCAGGCGCAGGGCGCGCAGGCCGCGGGCGTGCTGATCGCGCTGAACCGCGAGGAGCGTGGCCAGGGTGAACTTTCGGCGATCCAGGAAGTCGAGCGCGACTTTGGTATACCGGTGGTGAGCATTGTCTCGCTGAGCCAAGTGCTGGATTATCTCGCCGAGGATCAGGCGCTCAGGCAGCACCTGCCGGCAGTGGAAGCCTATCGCGCGCAGTATGGAATCTGATCGGCGCAAAAAGTTTTAGGCCGTATAACAACTATTAAAAAGAATTATTTTTCTGAATTGGCATACCAGTTCAAGGCCTGCCAGGTGGCCATGCGGAGCATGGTCACCCACCTCATAAGAATAATAGCGATTAAGCAGGGCAAGTCGGCCACGGCCGGGCTTCGCCTTTAATCCTAACTTTTTAAATAGTTGAACCTATGAGTGACAATAATCAAAACAGCTACCGTGATCGCCATAAGCCCAAAGAACAGTTTGCATCACGTGAAGAATATCTCGAACACGAATTGACCATCATGGCACCGCGGCGCTGGGCGGTGAACCTGCCGCTGCGCGACTATCGCTTCGAGCTGGAAGACTGGGTTCCGGCGATGGCGGCGACCATCGGCAAGATCGTCATGGTTGCCGCGGTGGTGGCTGCGTTCGCCGGGCCGCTAGGGCTGTCCAGCGAGTTCGTGATCGAAAACGCCCGCTTCGAGATGCTGATCGCCGCACTGCTGTTCGTGGTGCTGTTTTCCGGCGTGCTCAACCCGACTGCCAACCTGGCCGGCACCCATGGCCCACTGATTCCGCTGATTCCGCTGATCGTCGCTTCCGGTGGCCACCCGATGGCGCTGGGCATCATGGTCGGCGTGCTGGGCTTCGTGCTGGGGATTTCCAAGGGCGGCAGTCTGCTGGCGCGGCTGACCAGTGACGGGGTGTGCGGCGGCCTGCTGCTCTATCTCGGCTTCATTGGCGTAACTTCGCAGATCAAGAGTCTGTTTGCCTGGGCCACTGGCTTCGATATGGGCTACATCGCTTTCGTGATCGTGTTTGCCACCATCGTGATGTATGCCTATCTGGAACATATCCGCATGCGCTGGCTGGCGATTCCGCTGGGTTCGATCATGGCGGCGCTGATTGCCTTTGCCTTGGGCGCGCCGTTCGAATTCACCACCGAGCCGGGTATTCCCAATCTGAATCCGGCCTATTGGTGGGGTGAGGATACCGGCTGGAAACTGGGCCTGCCGGAATTCCAGCATTTCGTCGCCGTGGCGCCTTTTGCGGTACTGGCGGTGGCCATGTGGTCGCCGGACTTTCTCGGTCATCGGATCTTCCAGGAGCTGAACTATCCGGCCAAGGCCAAGAAGGTCCTGATGAACATCGACGACACCATGTGCATCGCCGCGGCGCGTCAGGCGGTCGGTACCGCGCTGGGCGGCGGCAACCTGACCTCGTCCTGGGGCACCTACATGGTGCCGGCGGCGATCGCCAAGCGGCCGATTCCGGCCGGCGCGATGCTCACCGGCCTGCTCTGCGTGATCGCCGCGCTGTGGGGCTACCCGATGGACCTGGCGATCTGGCCGCCGGTGCTCAGCGTGGCGCTGCTGGTCGGCGTGTTCCTGCCGCTGCTCGAAGCCGGCATGCAGATGACCCGCGAAGGCAAGACCTCGCAGTCGGCCGCCATCGTGATCTTCTCCTCGGCGCTGGTGAACCCGGTGTTCGGCTGGTCGCTGACCATGCTGCTCGACAACCTCGGCCTGATCGGCGACAAGGAGCGCGGCCAGGGCCTGGGCCATCGCGATCGCTGGATCATCCCGGGCGTGGTGTTCCTCGTCCTCTGCGGGGTGATGGCGGCGATCGGCATGTTCCCGGGCATCCCGGCGCTGCTGGAGTCGTTCCGCGCGCTGCACTGATGAGCGGCTGAGCCGGGCAGGGAGGGGGAGCTTCGGGCTCCCCTTTCCGTTTCCGGGGGGCTGCCCCGGTTTGTGCGGGTTAGCGCGGCGGGCGAGGCCCCCCGGAAAGTGTGCACCGGGTAGGCTGCGTGCGGCAGGATTCCTGCGACCAGCAGGGGCGTGCGCGGGCTCCGGGCAGACGCGCGGCGCCGGCGCTTCAACAAGTGGCTCGGCAGGCCGGCTGACACCCCGTAAACTCTAGCGTCCCGCCACTCCCGGCTGCCCGCGCTTCGCCCGGCAGGGGCGGGGAGCTGTCCGCACAAGTCCAAGCTACAAGGAGCTGATCAATGCCGATGGGGAAACAGGTCCTGCTGCTGTTGGCGTTGCTGGGCGCGTCAACGGCGCAGGCCGAGTTGTATCGCTACGTGAGCCAGCACGGCGTCGTGGTGCTGGATAGTCAGGGCGTGCCTCCGGAGTACGTCGAGCGTGGCTACGAGGTGCTCGACGCGGATGGCCGGGTGCTGCGCGTGGTGGCGCCGGCGCCGACCGCCGAGGAGCTGCGCCAGCGGGCCGAGGCGCAGCGTCAGGCCGAGGCCGATGCGCAGTTGCTCAGGCGCTATGCCAGCATCGCCGATCTCGAGCAGGCCCGTCGGCAGCGCTTGCGCGACCTGGACGCCCTGCTGGCGGCGGCTCAGGCCAACCTGCAGGGCGTGCAGGGGCAGGTGCGCGCGCTGGAGCGCCAGGCGGCGGAACGCCAGCGCGCCGGCCAGGCGGTGCAGCCCGGGCTGCTGGAGCAGTTGGAGAGCATGGCGGGCGAGCAGCGTCGGGTCGAGGCCGGCCTGCAGCGCCTGCAGGCGCAGCGCGCGGCGCAGGAGGCGGAGTTCGCCGCCGATCGCGCGCGCCTGGCAAGACTGGTCGGCCGGGAGGGCTGAGCGCGCCCCCGGGCGCCAGCGCGCCGGGAACAGGCCGCGGCGTGCCGGTCAGCCCCTCAGCCCCGGCGGGCGTCGGTGACTCCCGCAGCACGCCGGCGCGCTGCCGATCCGCTCAGCGCGACGGCGCGTTGGTGATCAGCGTGCCGACGCCGCTGTCGGTGAAGATCTCCAGCAGCACGGCATTGGGCACGCGGCCGTCGATGATGTGCGCGCTGTTGACCCCGCCCTGCACCGCCTCGAGGGCGCAGCGGATCTTCGGCAGCATGCCGCCGTAGATGGTGCCGTCGGCGATCAGGCCGTCGACCTGCTCGGTGGACAGCCCGGTCAACACGTTGCCCTGCTTGTCGAGCAGGCCGGCGGTGTTGGTCAGCAGCATCAGCTTCTCGCACTTGAGCGCTTCGGCCACCTTGCCGGCCACCAGGTCGGCGTTGATGTTGTACGACTCGCCGTCCTCGCCCACGCCGATCGGCGCGATCACCGGGATGAAGTCGCCGGCCACCAGCATGTTGATCAGTTCAACGTTGACGCCGACCACCTCGCCGACGTGGCCGATGTCGATGATCTCCGGCTGGGTCATCTCCGGCGTCTGGCGGGTCACCTTGAGCTTCCTGGCGCGGATCAGCCCGGCGTCCTTGCCGGTCAGGCCGATGGCGCTGCCGCCATGCTGGTTGATCAGGTTGACGATGTCCTTGTTGACCTGGCCGCCGAGGACCATCTCCACCACGTCCATGGTCTGCGCGTCGGTGACGCGCATGCCGTCGACGAAGTGGCTTTCGATCGACAGGCGCTTGAGCAGGTCGCCGATCTGCGGGCCGCCGCCGTGCACCACCACCGGGTTGATGCCGACCGCCTTCATCAGCACGATGTCGCGGGCGAAGCTGGTCTTCAGCTCGTCGCTTTCCATGGCGTTGCCGCCATACTTGACCACCAGGGTCTTGCCGCTGAAGCGGCGGATGTAGGGCAGGGCTTCGGAGAGGACCTTGGCTACCTGTTCGGCAGCTTCACGATTGAGAGGCATGCTGGGCTCCAGTGAGATCAGAAAGGCAGTTCCAGGTCAGGGGCCACGGCCTTGAGCTGGGCGTGGAAGACCTGCTGGATCCGCGAGAGTTCCTCGGCGCTGTCGGCCTCGAAGCGCAGCACCAGCACCGGGGTGGTGTTGGAGGCGCGCACCAGGCCCCAGCCGTTGGGGTAGTCGACGCGTACGCCGTCGAGGGTGAACAGGTTGGCGGCGCCCCACTGCGCGTCGTGCTGCAGGGCCTCGATCAGGGCGAACTTGCGCTCGTCGCCGACCGTGATGTTGATTTCCGGGGTCGACAGCGCGACCGGGAAGTCGGCGAACACCTCGGCGGCGCTGCGGTTCTCCAGGCTGAGGATCTCCAGCAGGCGCACGGCGCTGTAGATGCCGTCGTCGAAGCCGTACCAGCGCTCCTTGAAGAAGATGTGCCCGCTCATCTCGCCGGCCAGCAGGGCGCCGGTCTCCTTCATCTTCGCCTTGATCAGCGAGTGGCCGGTCTTCCACATCAGCGGGCGGCCGCCGTAGCCGCTGATCAGGCCGGCCAGGCCGCGGGTGCACTTGACGTCGAAGATCACGTCGGCACCGGGGTTGCGGCTCAGCACGTCGCGGGCGAACAGCATTAGCAGGCGGTCGGGGTAGATCATCTCGCCGGCGTTGGTCACCACGCCGACGCGGTCGCCGTCGCCGTCGAAGGCCAGGCCGAGGTCGGCGCCGGTTTCGGCGACCTTGGCGATCAGGTCCTTGAGGTTCTCCGGCTTGCCCGGGTCCGGGTGGTGGTTGGGGAAGGTGCCGTCGACGTCGCAGAACAGCGGGATCACCTCGCAGCCGAGCGCTTCGATCAGCTGCGGGGCGTTGACCCCGGCCACGCCGTTGCCGCAGTCGACCACCACCTTGAGCGGACGGGCCAGCACCACGTCGTCGACGATGCGCTGGTGGTACTGCTCGAGCACCTCGGTCTGTACCAGGCTGCCGTTGCCGCTGGCCAGATCGTGGTTCTCCAGGCGCTGGTAGAGGGCCTGGATGCGCTCGTTGGCCAGGGTGTGGCCGGCGATGACGATCTTGAAGCCGTTGTAGTCCGGCGGATTGTGGCTGCCGGTGACCATCACCCCGCTGCTGGCGCCGAGCACGTTGGTGGCGAAGTACAGCACCGGGGTCGGCACCATGCCGACGTCGGTGACGTTGCAGCCGCTCTCGCGCAGGCCGCGGATCAGCGCTTCGGCCAGCTCCGGGCCGGACAGCCGGCCGTCGCGGCCGACCACCACCCCGGGTTCGCCGCAGGCGAGGCTTTCCGAGCCGATGGCGCGGCCGATCCAGTAGGCGGTGTCGGCGGTCAGGCTGTCGCCGACCACGCCGCGGATGTCGTAGGCGCGGAAGATCCCGGCCGGCAGGCGCGGGGCATTGGTGCTGTTCATTGGGGCAGAGTGCTCCATGCTGGGGAGGGACGGGCTCAGGTCATTGTCGAGCAGGTCGAATACGTCCGCCATGTGCGGGTCGATGCGCGTGGCGGGGTGGTCGGCGGCGGCAGGAGGTGAGACCTCCGCCGCGGCGGTCGGTTCGCCCGCCAGGCCGCTGCGAACGGGTCGCGCGCGCTCGGCGTGCGCCGGCGCGCTGGCGCGTGGCGGGCGCAGGTCGCGTTCCGCGGTCGCGTGCTCGCCGCCATGAGGTTGCCGTTGCTGGCGGCGCTGCAGGGCGGTGCCGCCGAGGCCGCCGCCGAGCACCAGCAGGCCGGCCAGCAGGCCCTGCCAGAGGGCGAGGCTGGCCGGTTGCACGGTCGCTGCGGGGCGCAGGCCGAGCTGCCAGTGCGGGTGCGTGCTGGGCCAGAGCTGCTGGGGGCCGTCGCCGTTGCCGCGTTGCAGCAGCACCTGCGCCGGGCTGCCGGGGAAGCGCTGGAGCAGTTGCCATTCGCCGGCTTGCGGCAACGCCGGCAGGTCGGCGAGCAGCGCAGCTAGGTCGCTGACCAGCAGCAGGGTGCCCTGCACGCTGCCGTCGGCGGCGGGGATGGCGATGGCGCTGTACAGCAGCCAGCGCGAGCCGATGCGATAGGCCTCGACCGGCGGTGGCGGGCCCTGCTCGGCGCGGCGCAGCAGGTCGAGGGCGGCAAAGTTCAGCGGCGCGGCGCGGGTCTCGTCGAGCTGCGCCGTGCCGCGCAGGTTGAGCTGCGCGTCGACCAGCTCGCGGCGGTGCACCAGCAGGTGGGCGACGGCCTGGGCGCGCTGCTCGGCATCACCGGCAAGCGCGGCGTGCAGCTCGGGATTGCGGGCTGCGCTCTGCGTATCGCGGGCCAGGCGCTGCAGCCCCTGCTGCAGCGCCGCCAACTGGCCGGCGGCCCAGGCGTCCTGCAGCTGCCGGCGGTTCTCGCCAGCGGCCTGCTGTTCGGCGTGCCAGAGCAGGCCGCCACCGGCCAGCAGGCCGAGCAGGCTGCCGGCGGCAATCGGCAGCAGGCGGGTGCGCAGGGAGGGGATCGACTTCATGCGGAGCTCGCGGCGAATGGGGGAGGGTCAGTGCTGGCCCGTGTGGCCGAAGCCGCCGCTGCCGCGCAGGCTGTCGTCGAACTGCTCGACCAGCTCGAAGCGCGCCTGTACCACCGGCACCAGCACCAGCTGGGCGAGGCGCTCGCCGACGGTGATGGTGAAGGCGTTCTGGCCGCGGTTCCAGCAGGACACCATCAGCTCGCCCTGGTAGTCGGAGTCGATCAGGCCGACCAGATTGCCGAGGACGATGCCGTGTTTGTGGCCGAGGCCCGAGCGCGGCAGGATCAGCGCGGCCAGCCCTGGATCGGCGACGTGGATGGCCAGGCCGGTGGGGATCAGCACGGTCTGCCCGGGCTCCAGGGTCAGCTCCTCCTGCAGCATGGCGCGCAGGTCGAGGCCGGCGGAGCCGGGGGTGGCGTATTCGGGCAGCGGGAAGTCGCGGCCCAGGCGCGGATCGAGAATCCTGGCTTGCAGTGTGTGCATCGAGGGTCAGTTCCGGTGGTAGCGTTCGGCGATGAAGGCGATGAGTTGGCGGGCGATCTTGCCCTTGCTGGTCTGGGCGAAACTATTCTGCGTGAGCTGGCGATCGATGACGGTGAGCGCGTTCTCTTCGCTGTTGAAGCCGATCTGCGGGTTGGCCACGTCGTTGGCGACGATCAGGTCGAGGTTCTTGGCGCGCAGCTTGCCAGCGGCGTAGTCGAGCAGGTTCTCGGTCTCGGCGGCGAAGCCGACGCTGAACGGACGGTCGGCCCGCGTGGCCAGGGTGGCGAGGATGTCCGGGTTGCGCACCATGCGCAACTGCAGGCCGTCGTCGCTGCCCGGGTCCTTCTTCATCTTCTGCGTGGCGATCACTTCCGGGCGGTAGTCGGCCACCGCCGCGGCGGCGATCAGCAGGTCGCAGGGCATCGCCGCCTCGCAGGCAGCGAGCATGTCGCGGGCGCTGACCACGTCGACTCGGCTGACCCGCTGCGGGGTCGGCAGGTGCACCGGGCCGCTGACCAGGGTCACCACGGCGCCGGCCTCGGCGGCCGCCTCGGCGAGGGCGAAGCCCATCTTGCCCGAGCTGTGGTTGGTGATGTAGCGCACCGGGTCGATGGCTTCCTGGGTGGGGCCGGCGGTGATCAGCACCCGGCAGCCGGTGAGCAGGCCGCGCTCGAAGCAGTCGGCGGCGCGCTGGGCGAGTTCCTCGGCCTCGAGCATGCGCCCGGGGCCGACGTCGCCGCAGGCCTGGCTGCCGGCGGCCGGGCCGAACAGGCGCAGGCCGCGCTGGGCGAGCAGTTCGGCGTTGGCCTGGGTGGCCGGATCGCGCCACATCGCCTGGTTCATCGCCGGGGCCAGCGCCACCGGGGCGTCGGTGGCCAGCACCAGGGTGGTCAGCAGGTCGTCGGCGCTGCCCTGGGCCAGGCGCGCCATCAGGTCGGCGGTGGCCGGGGCGATCAGCACCAGATCGGCCCAGCGCGCCAGCTCGATGTGGCCCATGGCGGCCTCGGCGGCCGGGTCGAGCAGGTCGTGGTGCACCGGGTTGCCGGACAGCGCCTGCAGGGTCAGCGGGGTGATGAACTCGCGGGCGGCGCGGGTCATCACCACGTGCACCTCGGCGCCCTGGTCGCGCAGGCGGCGGACCAGTTCGGCGCTCTTGTAGGCGGCGATGCCGCCACCGACACCCAGGACGATGCGTTTACGCTGCAGCCGTTGCATGAACCTGCCTTTTTATTCTGTGAACGGGAATGGATTGCCCGGCACTGCGAACAGGGTCACAACGGACGGCGCCGGGTGGCAAAACAGGGCGGCTAAGATAGCACAGCGCCCGGCGTGCGGCAGCGCGCCGCGCGGTCCGCGCGGATGAAGGGCAGCGGCGTGCCATGGGGGCGCGCGACAGCCAGACAGGGAGGTTGACCATGAGCATTCGCGACTGGCCGGAACACGAACGGCCGCGGGAGAAACTGCTGGCCCAGGGCGCTGCGGCGCTGAGCGATGCCGAGCTGCTGGCGATCTTCCTGCGCACCGGGGTGGCCGGGCGCAGCGCGGTGGATCTGGCGCGTCATCTGCTCGGCGAGTTCGGCGGTCTGCGCCAGCTGCTGGAAGCCGAGCTGGAGGGCTTCAGCGCCCACCTGGGCCTGGGCCCGGCCAAGTACGCCCAGCTGCAGGCGGTGCTGGAGATGGGCCGCCGCCACCTGGCGGCGCAGATCCGCCGCGACTCGGCGCTGGAGAGCCCGCAGGCGGTGCGCGACTACCTCAAGGCGCGCCTGCGCCACGAGCCGCACGAGGTGTTCGCCTGCCTGTTCCTCGACACCCGCCACCGCGTGCTGGCCTTCGAGGTGCTGTTCCAGGGCTCGATCGACGGCGCCAGCGTCTACCCGCGCCAGGTGGTCAAGCGCGCCCTGGCGCACAATGCCGCGGCGCTGATCCTCACCCACAACCATCCGTCGGGGGTGGCCGAGCCCAGCCAGGCCGACCGCCAGCTGACCCAGAAGCTCAAGGAGGCGCTGGCGCTGGTCGAGGTGCGCGTGCTCGATCACTTCGTGGTCGGCGATGGCGAGCCGGTGTCGCTCGCCGAATACGGCTGGATCTGACAAACTGTGCGGTCTGTGTTGTTCCCCTGCCGATGGTCGGGTCCGCGGCGTGCGTCTTGCGACTGCGGCGGCTTTCTGCTATAAAACTGCGCTCTTTTCTGGGGCCCGGCTTTTCAGCCCGATGGCACGGTCGGTAAGACCCCGATAGAAAGTTAAATTCATAGCGATTCAAGCGGCCAACCCATGCCGGGTTGGGCATGTGGTTAAGAGGGCTGAGGTATGTCGAGAGTCTGTCAAGTGACCGGTAAGGGTCCGGTTACCGGGAACAAAATTTCCCACGCGAACAACAAAACCCGTCGTCGCTTCCTGCCGAACCTGCAGCACCATCGTTTCTGGGTCGAGTCCGAGAAGCGTTTCGTGCGTCTGCGCGTATCGGCCAAGGGCATGCGTATCATCGACAAGCGCGGCATCGACGCCGTGCTGGCTGAGCTGCGCACCCGCGGCGAAAAATTCTAAGGAGCACAATCATGCGTGATCTGATCCGTCTGGTGTCCAGCGCCGGTACCGGCCACTTCTACACCACCGACAAGAACAAGCGCACCAAGCCTGAGAAGATCGAGATCAAGAAGTACGATCCGGTCGTTCGCAAGCACGTGATCTACAAGGAAGCCAAGATCAAGTAATTGATCCGGCCCTTGAAGAAAAAACCCGCCCCTCGTGGCGGGTTTTTTCTTGCCCGTGATTTCTGCCGGCCGCCGCTGCGCGGACGAAAAAAAGCCCGTCCGGGGACGGGCACGGGCAGGCTCACGCAGCACGACGATCAAGCGCGATGCAGCGGATCAGGCCATCTTGCGAATGGCCCCGGCGAGGATCTCCAGCAGGCGGTCGATCTCGGCCTTGTCGATGATCAGCGGCGGCGCCAGCGCCAGGGTGTCGCCGGTGCAGCGCAGCATGGCGCCGTCGTGGAAGCACTGCTCGAACACCCGGTAGCCGCGCAGGCCGGCGCCGGCCGGGTCGGGAGCCAGCTGCACGGCGCCGACCAGGCCGACGCAGCGGATGTCGACCACGTGGGGCAGATCGCGCAGGCTGAGCAGCGCGTCGCACCAGTAGTCCTCCAGCTCGATGGCGCGCTGGAACAGGTTCTCGCCCTGGTAGATGTCCAGCGCGGCGAGGGCGGCGGCGCAGGCCAGCGGGTGGCCGGAGTAGGTGTAGCCGTGGAACAGCTCGATGCCGTCCGGACCCTGCATGAACGCCTCGAAGATGTCCTGGTGGACGAACACCGCGCCCATCGGCACCGCGCCGTTGGTCAGGCCCTTGGCGCTGGTCAGGATGTCCGGGGTGACGCCCCAGCGCTGCGCGGCGAAGGCTTCGCCGATGCGTCCGAAGCCGGTGATCACCTCGTCGAAGATCAGCAGGATGCCGTGCTTGCGGGTGATCTCGCGCAGGCGCTGCAGGTAGCCGAGCGGTGGCAGCACCACCCCGGCCGAGCCGCTCATCGGCTCGACGATCACCGCGGCGATGTTCTCCGCGCCGTGCAGGGCGACCAGGCGCTCCAGTTCGTCGGCCTTCTCCACGCCGAATTCCGGCAGGCCGCGGCTGAAGGCGTTGCGCGCGATATCCAGGGTGTGCGGCAGGTGATCGACGCCCGGCAGCAGGTTGGCCGAGAAGGCCTTGCGGTTGCCGCCCATGCCGCCCACCGAGAGGCCGCCGAAGCCGACGCCGTGGTAGCCCAGCTCGCGACCGATCAGGCGGGTGCGGGTGCCCTGGCCGATGGCGCGCTGGTAGGCGAGGGCGATCTTCAGCGCGGTGTCGGCCGATTCCGAGCCGGAGTTGGTGAAGAACAGCTTGTTCAGTCCCGGCGGCGCGATGGCGCCGAGGCGCTCGGCCAGCTCGAACGGCAGCGGGTGGCCCATCTGGAAGCTCGGTGCGTAGTCCAGTTCGCGGATCTGTCGCGCCACCGCCTCGCTGATCTCGCGACGGCCGTGGCCGGCGTTGCAGCACCACAGTCCGGAGCAGCCGTCGAGGATCTGGCGACCGTCGACGCTGCGGTAGTACAGGCCCTCGGCGCTCTCCACCAGGCGCGGGCGCGCCTTGAACTGGCGGTTGGCGGTGAAGGGCATCCAGTAGTCGTCCAGGTTGCGGGCGCTGGCGACGGGCGACGGTGGGGTGTTCTCGCGGTTCATGGGGCGACCTGTGCGGCGGGGCTGGCGGATGTCGCGGCGCGCGACGTGTTCGATATAGTGCACGGTATAGCGCCGTATTGGCCGTTCTGTCAAAAATTCTGCAAGACGCGGCGCGGTTTCCGGCACGGCGGCCGCTGCGCCCGGACTTGCGCAAGTTTTCCCGCTGCGGCCATCATGGCTCAAACCACCGCATCCGGAGCACAGGACATGAGCACCCCCAGCCGCGTCGAATGGGAACACCGCGCCAGCATCCTGGCCATCGAGGGCCGCGCCTTCGTCCATGGCGAATACGCCCCGGCGGCCGACGGGGCGACCTTCGACTGCCTGAGCCCGATCGATGGCCGCGTGCTGGCCCAGGTCGCCAGCTGCGCAGCCGCCGACGCCGATGCGGCGGTGGCGGATGCGCGGGCGACCTTCGATTCGGGGGTGTGGTCGCGGCTGGCGCCGACCAAGCGCAAGGCGGTGATGCTGCGCTTCGCCGGGCTGCTCGACGCCCACCGCGAGGAGCTGGCCCTGCTGGAAACCCTCGACATGGGCAAGCCGATCGGTGACGCCCTGGCGGTGGACGTGCCGGCGGCGGCGCGCTGCCTGCGCTGGTGCGGCGAGGCGATCGACAAGATCTACGACGAGGTGGCGCCGACCCCGCACAACGAGCTGGGCCTGGTGACCCGCGAGCCGATCGGCGTGGTCGCCGCCATCGTGCCGTGGAACTTCCCGCTGCTGATGGCCTGCTGGAAGCTCGGCCCGGCGCTGGCCAGCGGCAACTCGGTGGTGCTCAAGCCGTCGGAGAAGTCGCCGCTGACCGCCATCCGCATCGCCCGGCTGGCGGTCGAGGCCGGCATCCCGCCGGGCGTGCTCAACGTGCTGCCCGGCTACGGGCATACCGTCGGCAAGGCGCTGGCCCTGCACATGGACGTCGACACCCTGGTGTTCACCGGCTCCACGCGCACCGCCAAGCAGCTGATGATCTACGCCGGCGAGTCGAACATGAAGCGCGTCTGGCTGGAGGCCGGTGGCAAGAGCCCGAACATCGTCTTCGCCGACGCGCCGGACCTGCGCGCCGCCGCCCGCGCCGCGGCCGGGGCGATCTGCTTCAACCAGGGCGAGGTGTGCACCGCCGGCTCGCGTCTGCTGGTCGAGGCCTCGATCAAGGATGCCTTCGTCGAGCTGCTGCTCGAGGAGATGCAGACCTGGCAGCCCGGCCATCCGCTGGACCCGGCGACCAACGTCGGTGCGCTGGTCGACGAGCAGCAGCTCAACACCGTGCTCGGCTACATCGCCGCCGGCCACGCCGAGGGCGCCCGGCTGCGCTGCGGCGGCGGCCGGGTGCTGGCGGAGACCGGCGGGGTGTTCGTCGCGCCGACGGTGTTCGACGGGGTGAGCAACGCGATGAAGATCGCCCGCGAGGAGATCTTCGGCCCGGTCCTGTCGGTGATCAGCTTCGACAGCGCCGAGCAGGCGATCGCGATCGCCAACGACACCCCCTACGGCCTGGCGGCGGCGATCTGGACGGCCAACCTGTCCAGGGCCCACCTCACCGCCAAGGCCCTGCGCGCCGGCAGCGTGTGGATCAACCAGTACGACGGCGGCGACATGACCGCGCCGTTCGGCGGCTTCAAGCAGTCCGGCAACGGCCGCGACAAGTCGCTGCACGCCTTCGACAAGTACACCGAGCTCAAGGCCACCTGGATCAAGCTCTGAGCCAGGCAGCAAGCCGACGGCCGGCCTTCCGCGAGGAGGGCCGGCCGTCTTGTCTGGGCGGACCGGGAGAGCGACGGTGCAGTGGGCAACCTATGGGGCGGTGACCGGCGCGGTGGTGCTGGTCGGCCTGGCGCTGGGCGTCAGCCTGCCGCTGGTGTCGCTGCGTCTCGATGCCTGGGGCCATGGCCAGTTCGCCATCGGCGTGATGGCGGCCATGCCGGCGGTCGGCGTGCTGCTCGGTGCGCGGCTGAGCCACCGGCTCGCCGGCTGGTGCGGCACGCCGCGCAGCCTGCAGCTGAGCCTGCTGCTCAGCGCGGTGTCGGTCGCCGCGCTGGCGCTGTGGCAGGACTACGCGCTGTGGCTGCCGCTGCGCCTGCTGCTCGGCATCTCGCTGACCGTGGTGTTCGTGCTCGGCGAGAGCTGGATCAACCAGCTGGCCGCCGAGCACTGGCGCGGGCGTTTGGTGGCGCTGTACGGCACCGGCTTCGCCCTCAGCCAACTGTGCGGACCGCTGCTGCTCAGCGTGCTGGGCAGCGCCGGCGAGCAGGGCTTCTGGCTGGCGGCCGGGCTGCTGCTGTGCGGCATTCCGTTGCTGTGCGGACGCGGCGGCGCGCCGCAGGTCGGTCAGCAGGCGCGGGTCGGCGGCGGCCTGCTGGCGTTCTGCCGCGGCCAGCCGGCGATCGCCTGGGCGGTGGTACTGTTCGCCGCCTTCGACGTGCTGGTGCTGACCCTGCTGCCGGTCTACCTGCTGCGCGAGGGCATCGAACAGGCCAGCGCGCTGCACATGCTCGGCGCGCTGGTGCTGGGCAACGCCCTGCTGCAGCTGCCGCTGGGCCTGCTCGCCGACCGCCTGCCGCGCACCCGGCTGTTCCGCGCCTGCGGCCTGGTGCTGCTGGGCGCCAGCCTGTCGCTGCCGCTGCTGCTGCATGCGCCGCTGGTCTGGCTGCTGTTGCCGTTGCTCGGTGCCAGTGCCGGCGGCCTCTACACCCTCGCGCTGGTGCTGGTCGGCGAGCGCTATCGTGACGACGCGCTGCTGCGCGCCAACAGCCATATCGCCCTGCTCTGGGGCACCGGCAGCCTGCTCGGCCCGCTGGCCAGCGGCGCCGCCAGCCAGTGGCTGAGCGGCCACGGCCTGCCGCTGCTGCTGGCCGCGGGGGCGGCGCTGTTCCTCGTCCTGGCCTGGCGGCGCGGGGCCTTCGAGTGGCGCGGGTAGGCGCGGATTCACCTGTGCACGCCCCGCCCAGCGGTGCCGCGCCTCGAGCGCGGGTCGCGAATGAATTCGTTCTACAACCGCTCCTTCAGCCGCTCCCAGAGCATGCCCAGCGCCAGCAGCGGCGCGCGCAGCAGTGCGCCGCCGGGGAAGGTCGGGTGCGGCACCTGGGCGAACAGCTCGAAGCCGCTACTGTCCTCGCCGTGGATGGCCATCGCCAGCAGCTGCGCGGCCAGATGGGTGGCGTTGAGGCCGTGGCCGGAGTAGGCCTGCGCGTACCAGACGTTGCGCTGCTCCGGCAGGCGACCGAGCTGCGGCAAGCGGTTGGCGCCGATGCCGATCATCCCGCCCCAGGCGTAGTCGATGGCCACGTCGGCCAGCTGCGGAAAGACCCTGAGCATCTTCGGTCGCATGTAGGCGGCGATGTCCGCCGGATCGCGGCCGGAATAGTGGCAGGCACCGCCGAACAGCAGGCGCCGATCAGCCGACAGCCGGAAGTAGTCGAGCGCCACGCGCTGGTCGCACAGCGCCATGTCCTGCGGGATCAGCTGCCGCGCGCGCGCCTCGCCGAGCGGCTGCGTGGCGATGATGTAGCTGCCGGCCGGCAGCACCTTGCCGGCCAGCGCCGGCTGCAGGCCGTCGAGATAGGCGTTGCAGGCGAGGATCAGCCGCTCGGCGCGCACCACGCCGCGCGCGCTGTGCACGCGGAGCCGTGCGCCGTAGTCGATGCGCGTCGCCGCCGAACGCTCGAACAGCTGGGCGCCGAGGCCGGCCGCGGCCGCCGCCTCGCCGAGCGCCAGGTTGAGCGGGTGCAGGTGGCCCGAGCCCATGTCGATCAGCCCGCCGCAGTAGCGCTCCGAGCCGACCACCTCGTGCATCTGCGCCGCCTGCAGCAGGCGCAGCTCGTGGCGGTAGCCCAGCGCCAGCAGCTCGTCGCGGGCGCGGGCGAAGTCCTGCAGATGCTGCGGGCGGTTGGCCAGGTCGCAGTAGCCCCAGCGCAGGTCGCAGTCGATGGCGAATTCGGTGACGCGCCGGCGCACCAGTTCCACCGCTTCCAGGCTGTACAGCTTGAGGCGGCGCACGCCGTCGGCGCCGAGCTGCGGGCGGAAGCGCTCGACCTCGTGGCCGACGCCGCGGATCAGCTGGCCGCCGTTGCGCCCGCTGGCGCCCCAGCCGATCTGCCGCGCCTCCAGCAGCGCCACGCGGTAGCCGCGGCGGGCCAGCTCGATGGCGCAGTTCAGCCCGGTATAGCCGCCGCCGACGATGCACACGTCGGCGCTGATCTCCCCCTCCAGTGCGGGGAACTCCAGGTGACGGTTGACGCTGGCGGCGTACCACGACGGTGCATGCTCGGGGCTGTGGCTGGGCATCTGGGTAACAGGCAGTGGATGAACCTTCAGCATAGGTCGCCGGGCGGCATCCACCAAGAGCGGCCGGGCGCCGCGGCGGACGGGGCCTGCAGGGGTGGGAGCAGGTTTTTTCGTGGAGTTTTATGCCGTGTTTATTGATTTTTACAGTGAAATAATTGGTTTATCGCCTTTATATCCCTGCTAATGCATGGAGGCCGGCGATCAGGCTTGAACAATCACTGCGGATGTTGCACTGCGGAAGGCGCTGGCGGCCGCTGGCACGTCCCATGCTACAGAGCCCGCGCCAGGCAGGCGTTGCCTGCCCCCTCGTCGACAAGTGCAGAGAGAACCTCCTGATGGAATTCCTGAACACCGTGGTGAATAGTCTCAATGGCCTGGTCTGGGGGCCGCCCATGCTGGTGCTGATCCTTGGCACCGGCCTGTTCCTCATGCTGGGCCTCAGGTTCATGCCGCTGGCCCGGATCGTCACCGCCTTCGGCCTGCTCTGGCAGGGGCGCAAGAAGGACGACGACGGCTCCGGCGAGATCAGCCCGTTCCAGGCGCTGATGACCTGTCTGGCTGCCACCGTCGGCACCGGCAACATCGCCGGGGTGGCCACAGCGATCTTCCTCGGCGGCCCCGGCGCGATCTTCTGGATGTGGTGCACCGCGCTGGTCGGCATGGCCACCAAGTACAGCGAGGTGGTGCTCGCCGTGCACTACCGCGAGAAGGACGAGCGTGGCGAGCACGTCGGCGGACCGATGTACGCGATCAAGAACGGCCTGGGCCATAAGTGGGCGTGGCTGGGCGGCGCCTTCGCCCTGTTCGGTGGCTTGGCCGGCTTCGGCATCGGCAACATGGTGCAGGTCAACAGCATGGCCGACGCCATGGAGGTGTCCTTCGGCGTGCCGGACTGGGTCACCGGGGTGGTCACCATGGTGGTCACCGGCCTGGTGATCCTCGGCGGCATCAAGCGCATCGGCAAGGTCGCCGCGGCCCTGGTGCCGACCATGTGCGTGGGCTACATCGTCGCCGCGCTGACCGTGCTGGTGCTCAACTTCGAGGCCATCCCCGGCGCCTTCGCGCTGATCTTCGAGCACGCCTTCAACCCGGCGGCGGCCAGCGGCGGCTTCGCCGGCGCGGCGGTGATGGCGGCGATCCGCTTCGGCGTGGCCCGCGGCATCTTCTCCAACGAGGCGGGCCTGGGTACCGCCGGCATCGCCCAGGCCGCCGGCACCACCCACAGCTCGGTGCGCTCCGGGCTGATCGGCATGCTCGGCACCTTCATCGACACCATCGTGGTGTGCAGCATGACCGCCCTGGTGATCCTCACCACCGGCGTGTGGACCAGCGGCGCCAGCGGCGCGGCGCTGTCCAGCGCCGCCTTCGAGAGCGGCCTGCCCGGCGTCGGCCAGTACGTGCTGGCCCTGGCCCTGGTGGTGTTCTGCTACACCACCATCCTCGGCTGGAGCTACTACGGCGAGCGCTGCTGGGAATACCTGGTCGGCACCCGGGCGATCCTGCCGTTCCGCGTGCTCTGGGTGCTGGCGATCCCCTTCGGCGCGGTGGCCCAGCTGGACTTCGCCTGGCTGCTGTCCGACACCCTCAACGGCCTGATGGCGATCCCCAACCTGATCGCCCTGGTGCTGCTCAGCCCGGTGGTGGTGCGCCTGACCCGCGAGTACTTCGCCGCCCCGGCAGTCGTACCGGCGTCGGCCAAGTCCTGAAGCCCTGAACGCCCGCCTGGCGCGTCCGGCGCCGGCGCAACGCCAATGCCCGCCTCCGAAGGATGCGGGCATTGGCGTTTTCGCGCCGCGCCCGCTCAGTCGGGAATCGGCAGGGACAGGCTCTCCTTGACCTCCTCCATGACGATGTAGCTCTTCGACTCGCGCACGTGCGGCAGCTTGAGCAGGATGTCGCCGAGCAGCTTGCGGTAGGAGGCCATCTCCGAGATGCGCGCCT
The DNA here is from genome assembly GCF_900115715.1 of Geopseudomonas sagittaria. Lineage (GTDB taxonomy): Bacteria > Pseudomonadota > Gammaproteobacteria > Pseudomonadales > Pseudomonadaceae > Geopseudomonas > Geopseudomonas sagittaria. The sequence continues at coordinate 119,592 of NZ_FOXM01000008.1, read as the reverse complement.
TGACCAGGTAGTCGAAGTCGCCGGACACCAGGTGGCACTCCAGCACCTGCGGCAGGCGCAGCACCGCGCGGCGGAACTCCTCGAAGGTATCGCCGGACTTGTAGTCCAGGCTGATCTCGACGAACACCAGCAGGCTGGCGCGCAGCAGCTGCGGATTGAGCCTGGCGTGGTAGCCGAGGATCACCCCGTCGCGCTCCAGGCGGCGTACCCGCTCGGTGCACGGGGTGGTCGACAGGTTGACCCGCTCGCCCAGTTCGGTGAAGGAAATTCGCCCTTCCTGCTGGAGAATGCGCAGGATGCTGCGGTCGATCCGGTCGAGGTCGCGGCGGGTTTTCTTACTCTCGTTCATGGTGGATCCCACTCTGTGAAACGCCTTTTTGCCGAGAATTATCGCCAGAAATCGTCTTAAGAACAGTGAATATTTCTGGTTGTGCGTTCCTATACTCCGCCCATCGAAGTGCAGACAACAGCTCATTCGCGGCAGCGGGTGCAGGAGGCAACATGCGAGTTCTGGTTCTTGGCAGCGGGGTGGTCGGTACCGCCAGTGCGTACTACCTGGCCCGTGCCGGTTTCGAGGTGGTGGTGGTCGACCGTCAGGACGGCGTGGCCATGGAAACCAGCTTCGCCAACGCCGGCCAGGTTTCGCCCGGCTATGCCTCGCCGTGGGCCGCGCCGGGCGTGCCGCTGAAGGCGATGAAGTGGCTGCTGCAGCGCCACGCGCCGCTGGCGATCAAGCCGACCGCCAGCCTCGACCAGTACCTGTGGATGGCACAGATGCTGCGCAACTGCACCGCCAGCCGCTATGCGGTGAACAAGGAGCGCATGGTGCGCCTGTCCGAGTACAGCCGCGACTGTCTCGACGAGCTGCGCGCCGAGACCGGCCTGCACTACGAGGGCCGCCAGCTCGGCACCACCCAGCTGTTCCGCAGCCAGCAGCAGGTCGATGCCGCCGCCAAGGACATCGCCGTGCTGCAGCAGTCCGGGGTGCCCTACGAGGTGCTCGACCGCGCCGGCATCGTCCGCGTCGAACCGGCGCTGGCGGCGGTGGCCGACAAGCTGGCCGGCGCCCTGCGCCTGCCCAACGACCAGACCGGCGACTGCTTCCTGTTCACCCGCCGCCTGGCCGAGATGGCCGGCGCGCTGGGCGTGGAGTTCCGCTTCGGGCAGAGCATCGAGCGTCTGGAGAGCGATGGTGAGCGGATCAAGGGCGTGTGGATCAACGGCCGGCTGGAAACCGCCGACCACTACGTGCTGGCGCTCGGCAGCTACTCGCCGCAGCTGCTCAAGCCGCTGGGCATCAAGGCGCCGGTCTACCCGCTGAAGGGCTACTCGCTGACCATCCCGATCGTCGACGGCGCGCTGGCGCCGACCTCGACCATCCTCGACGAGACCTACAAGGTGGCGATCACCCGCTTCGACCAGCGCATCCGCGTCGGCGGCATGGCCGAGATCTGCGGCCACGACCTGTCGCTCAACCCGCGCCGGCGCGAGACCCTGGAAAAGGTGGTCGGCGACCTCTACCCGCGCGGCGGCGACCTGCAGCAGGCCGAGTTCTGGACCGGGCTGCGCCCGGCGACCCCGGACGGCACGCCGATCGTCGGTGCCACCCGCTATCGCAACCTGCATCTCAACACCGGGCACGGTACGCTGGGCTGGACCATGGCCTGCGGCTCCGGTCGCCTGCTCGCCGACCTGATGGCGCAGCGGCGCCCGCAGATCAGCCCGCGCGGCCTGGATATTTCCCGTTACAGCAATTCCAAGGAGCACTCCCAGCATGTCCATCCAGCGCCTGCACACTGAGTCGCGTTACAGCGAGATCGTCATCCACAACGGTACCGTCTACCTGGCGGGGCAACTGGCCGACGACTACGCGGGCGACATCCAGCGGCAGACCCGCGAGACCCTGGCCAGCGTCGAGCGCCTGCTGGCCGAGGCCGGCAGCGACAAGTCGCGCCTGCTGTCGGTGACCATCTACCTCAAGGACATGGCCGACTACGCGGCGATGAACGCGGTGTGGGACGCCTGGGTCATGCCCGGCCGCGCGCCGGCCCGCGCCTGCGTCGAGGCCGCGCTGTACGACCCGCGCGTGCTGGTCGAGATGAGCGTGGTGGCCGCGCTGCCCTGATCGCTGTGCTGCCCGGCCGGTTGCGCCGGGCCTTTTCCCACTCGCCAAAGAACCCTCGCCATGCGCCCCGCCCGTGCCTTGATCGACCTCGACGCCCTGCGTCACAACTACCAACTGGCCCGTGAGCTCAGCGGCGCCCGCGCCCTCGCCGTGGTCAAGGCCGATGCCTACGGCCACGGCGCGGTGCGCTGCGCCAGCGCGCTGGCGGAGGAGGCCGACGGCTTCGCGGTGGCCTGCATCGAGGAGGCGCTGGAGCTGCGTGCGGCCGGCATCCGTGCGCCGATCCTGCTGCTCGAGGGCTTTTTCGAAGCCGACGAACTGGCGCTGATCGCCGAGCACGAGCTGTGGTGCGTAGTGCACTCGGCCTGGCAGCTGGAAGCCCTCGAGCGCGCGCGCCTGGCGCGGCCGCTGCAGGTGTGGCTCAAGCTCGACTCCGGCATGCACCGGGTCGGCTTCCATCCGGCCGACTATCGCGCTGCCCATCAGCGTCTGCTGGCCTGCGCCCAGGTCGGCAAGATCGTGCTGATGAGCCATTTCGCCCGCGCCGACGAGCCGGACTGCCCGTGCACCGCCGAGCAGCTCGCGGTGTTCCAGGCCGCGCGCGAGGGGCTGGCGGCCGAGGTCAGCCTGTGCAACTCGCCGGCCCTGCTCGGCTGGCCCCAGCTGTTCCCGCAGCAGCGGCCCAGCGACTGGGTGCGCCCGGGCATCATGCTCTACGGCGCCACGCCGTTCGCGCAGCCGCTGGCGCTGGCCGAGCGCTTGCGGCCGGTGATGACCCTGGAGTCGCAGATCATCAGCGTGCGCGAGCTGCCGGCCGGCGAGCCGGTGGGCTACGGCGCGCGCTTCGTCAGCGCGCGGCCGACCCGCGTCGGCGTGGTGGCCATGGGCTATGCCGACGGCTACCCGCGCCACGCGCCGACCGGCACGCCGCTGGCGGTGGATGGCCAACCGACCCGCCTGATCGGCCGGGTATCGATGGACATGCTCACCGTCGACCTCAGCGACCTGCCGCAGGCCGGCCTCGGCAGCCGGGTCGAGCTGTGGGGCGCCCAGGTCCCGGCCAGCACGGTGGCCAGCGCGGCCGACACCATCCCCTACCAGCTGTTCTGCAACCTCAAGCGGGTGCCGCGCAGCTACACCCAGGGGAGCTGACGGCGGCGAACTTCGGTCATTTCGGCAGGTTTGTTGAAAATACTGCACGGTGTTGCCATGCTATGGGCAACAATCCTGCCATCAAGCCGAATGATCGAGGAGGACGCCAGTCTTGGACGTCGGAGCCCGTCTGCATTCCATCCGCAAACTCAAGGGCCTGTCCCAGCGCGAGCTCGCCAAGCGCGCCGGAGTGACCAACAGCACCATTTCCATGATCGAGAAGAACAGCGTCAGCCCCTCGATCAGTTCGCTGAAGAAGGTGCTGGGTGGCATTCCGATCTCCCTGGTGGAGTTCTTCTCCATGGACCTGGAGGAGGGCAACCAGGCCCAGGTGGTCTACAAGTCGGACGAACTGATCGACATCGGCAGCGGCGCGGTGACCATGAAGCTGGTCGGCCGCATGCATCCCAACCGGGTCATGTCGTTCCTCGACGAAACCTATCCGCCCGGCTCCGACACCGGCATGGACATGCTCAACCACGAGGGCGAGGAAGCCGGCGTGGTGGTCGAGGGCCGCCTCGAGCTGACCGTCGGCGACGACGTGTACATCCTCGAGAGCGGCGACAGCTACTACTTCCGCAGCGACCAGCCGCACCGCTTTCGCAACCCCTTCGACCAGCCGGCCCGGCTGATCAGTGCGACCACGCCGGCCAACTTCTGAGAGCCTGCTCACGATCTGCTGCGCGTCGGCCATGCTGCGTTGAGATCGGTTTCGGAATGCTCATTTACCACTCGTAAACTCCGCTTCCTCAACCGATCTCGCCTTGCCTGGCTCTAGCTCGCGAGATCGTGAACAGGCTCTGCGCCATCGCTTTAGGCTCTGCGTCCAAGGTGTCAAGTCCCTGCGACCATCGGGGTTGTTTCGGCCGGCTCGGCTTTGCCGTTATACTGCCGCCGCCCGCGCGGCCCATCGCCCGGGCGTGACTAGCCATAGAGGGTGTAAGGGTGAACCTGATCAAGAAAGTCTTGGCAGCCCAGGCTGCCGTACTGGCCCTGTGGGCGGTTGGCGCCCAGGCCGCGAGCGATGAAGCCATCGCCGAACGCCTCAAGCCGGTGGGTGAAGTCTGCATCGCCGGTCAGGAATGCCCCGGCGTTGGTGCCGTGGCTGCCGCTGCCGGCGGCGGTGCGCGCACTGCCGACGACATCGTCGCCAAGAACTGCAACGCCTGCCACGGCTCCGGCGTGCTGGGCGCTCCGAAGGTCGGCGACGCTGCCGCCTGGAAGGCCCGCGCCGATGCCAAGGGCGGCCTCGACGGTCTGCTGAAGTCGGCCATCGCCGGCCTCAACGCCATGCCGCCGAAGGGCACCTGCAACGACTGCTCCGACGACGAGCTGAAGGGCGCCATCGCCAAGATGTCCGGCCTGTAAGTTCGCCGGTGTCGCGAAAAAGCCGCCTGTGAGGCGGCTTTTTTGTGCCCGCAGGGCGCCGGTTCAGTCGACGAAGCGCACCTCGCCGCCCTCCAGCGAGGCGATCCGGGCCAGCGACTCGACCCGGTAGCCGAGCTGCTCCAGCTCCGCGCGGCCGGGCTGGAATGACTTCTCGATGACGATGCCGATGCCGGCCACCTCGGCACCAGCCTGGCGGACGATCGAGATCAGTCCCTGTGCGGCCTGGCCGTGGGCGAGGAAGTCGTCGACGATCAGCACCCGCTCGCCGGCGGCCAGGTGGCTGGCGGCGATGCCGATGGTGCTCTCCACCTGCTTGGTGAAGGAGTACACCCGCGCGGTCAGCAGCGGGCCGGTGAGGGTCAGCGACTGCTGCTTGCGCGCGAACACCAGCGGCACGCCCAGCGCCAGCGCGGTCATCAGCGCCGGGGCGATGCCGGAGACCTCGATGGTCACCACCTTGTCGATGTCCTGGCCGGCAAAGCGCCGGGCGAACTCGGCGCCGATCCGCTGCATCAGCGCGGGGTCGATCTGGTGGTTGAGGAAGGCGTCGACCTTGAGCACCTGCGCGGAGAGCACGATGCCGTGCTCGCGGATCTGCTGTTTCAGTTGTTCCATGGCGCTCCCCTGGCCGCTGCGCTCGGACGTTGCTTGCCGCCAGTGTAGGGCGCCGCCCGGCAGACTGCATCGCCTTGGCCCTGCGGCGCGGCACTGCTCTGGCTGCCGTTCGCCGGATTCTCGCCCGCGCATTCAGCATTTGGGCGCGCCGCGTGGTCATAGGCAAGCCGCATCCCTTTCTTCGAGGTTCGACCATGCAAGCGTTGCACACCATCAGCCTGTCCGCCCTGCTGCTCGCGGCGAGCCTGCCGGCCTTCGCCGCCACGGCGGGGGATGCCGTCCAGGCCATCCCGGCCCCGGCGGCACCGGCCCTGCAGGTCGCTCCCGCCGCGCCTGTCACCCCGAGCGCGCCGCTGGCGCCGGCCGTACCTGCCACCCCGGCTGCGCCGCTGGCTCCGGCTGCACCTGCCAGCGAGGCCGCTGCGGCGGCGCAGATCGCGCCGGCGGTTCCGGCGCTGCCCGGCACCCAGGCCGCGCCCGCCGCCCAGCCCGCTGCGGCGGCACCCGCGCCGATCGCGCCGGCGCTGCCGGCGGGCGCCGCCGCCCTCGGCGGCCTGGTCAATCCGCAGACCCTGGCCCTGCTCGACCAGCTGCGTGCCCTGCAGGTCACCCCGCAGCAGGCGATGGGCGGGGTCGGCGCCCTGCTCGGCCTGGCGCAGCACCAACTGGCGGCGGATCAGTATGCCCAGCTGGCCGGCAGCGTGCCGGGGCTGGAGTTCCTGGGCGGCAACGCCGGCAGCGCTGCCAGCGCGGGCAACGGCGTCAGCGGCGTGCTCGGTCGGCTGGGCGCGTTGAGCGGTCTGCTGGGCGGCTCCGCCAGTCCGGCGCCGCAACCGAGCGGCGCGCCGGCGGGCACGGTCTCCAGCCTGGAGGAGGTCAACCAGGCGTTCTCCGCGCTGGGCATGGGCGTCGGCCTGGTCGGCCAGTTCGCGCCGATCCTGCTGCAGTTCCTCGGCAATCAGGGCGTGGCCGGCACCCTGCTGCAGAGCCTGGGTGGCATCTGGGGCGTGCCGGGTGTGCCGGGCGTGCTGACGCCGGCGCCGGCTGCGGGGCTCAGCGCGCCTGCGGCGCCTGCCGCCGGTTCCTGACCACCTCGGCGCGCGCGCGCAGCTGGCCGCAGCCGCCGTCGATGTCCTGGCCGGCGCTGTTGCGCACCTTGGTCAGCACGCCGCGGCTGTGCAGGTAGCGGACCATCTGCACGATGCGCTCGCCGTCGGGGCGCTGGAAGTCGTCGCCTTCCAGGCTGTTGTAGGGGATCAGGTTGAGCACCGCGTACTTGCCCTTGAACAGGCGCAGGATGGCGTCCATTTCCTCGACGCTGTCGTTGATGCCCTTGAGCAGCGTCCACTGGTACTGGATCGGGTAGCCCACCGTGCGCGCGTAGGCCTCGCCCAGCTCGATCAGCTCCGCCGGCTCGATCTGCGGGGCGCGCGGCAGCAGCTCGCGGCGCAGATCGCTGCGGGTGGTGTGCAGCGACAGCGCCAGCGCCGGCCTGACCCGCTCCTGGGGCAGGCGCTCGAACACCCGCAGGTCGCCGACGGTGGAGAACACCAGGTTCTTGTGTCCGATGCCGCCGTCGGTGCCGAGCAGGTGGATGGCTTCCAGCACGTTGTCGAGGTTGTGCGCCGGCTCGCCCATGCCCATGAACACCACCTTCTTGACCGCGCGGAAGCGCCGGGCGAGGGCGACCTGGGCGACGATCTCGGCGCTGCCGACCTGGCGCAGCAGGCCGCTCTTGCCGGTCATGCAGAACACGCAGCCCACCGCGCAGCCGACCTGGGTCGACACGCACAGACCGTCGCGCGGCAGCAGCACGCTCTCCACCATCTGCCCGTCGGCCAGTTCGACCAGCAGGCGCGCCGAGCCGTCGGCGCCCGGATGCTCGGAGCGCAGCCGGGCCAGGCCGGCGACTTCCTCGCTCAGCGCCGGCAGCGCCGCGCGCACCGACAGCGGGAAATAGTCCTCGGCCGGGCGGTTGCGCGGGCCGCTGTCCAGCGTCCGGCCATGCAGCCAGGCACGCAGGATCCGCCCGCTGTGGCAGGGCTGGGCGCCGCAGGCGGCGAGACGGTGCTGAAGGTCGTGGATACGCATAGGGCGCGCATCCTACCATCGGGCCGGCGGTGGCGGCAGGGGGCGGGGTGGCCGCTCAGCGCTTGAGCATCGCCCTTATATCCGCCAGCGCGCTGTTGCCGCGCACCGCCTTGACCTCCACCGGGGTGTCCTCCAGGCCTTCCCACTGCAGGTCCTCGGCAGGCAGTTCGTCGAGGAAGCGGCTGGGCGCGCAGTCGATCACCTCGCCGTACTGCTTGCGCTTGGCGGCGAAGGTGATGGCGAGGTTCTGCTTGGCGCGGGTAATGCCGACGTAGGCCAGACGGCGTTCCTCCTCGACGGTGTCGGCCTCGATGCTCGAGCGGTGCGGGAGGATTTCCTCCTCCATGCCCATGATGAACACGCAGGGGAACTCCAGGCCCTTGGAGGCGTGCAGGGTCATCATCTGCACGCCCTCGGCGCCGTCCTCCTCCTCCTGCTGGCGTTCGAGCATGTCGCGCAGCACCAGCTTGGCGATGGCCTGCTCGATGGTCATGTCGCCGTCCTCGTCCTTCTCCAGGGTGTTCTTCAGCGCCTCGAGGAGGAACCAGACGTTGCTCATCCGGTAGTCGGCGGCCTTGTCGGTGGAGCTGTTCTCGCGCAGCCAGTTCTCGTAGTCGATGTCGGCGATCATCCCGCGCAGGGCGGCGATCGGGTCGTCCTGGGCGCACTCGCGGCGTACCCGGTCGATGAAGTGCTTGAAGCGCGCCAGGCGCTCGCAGTAGCGCTTGTCGAGGTGCTCGGCCAGGCCGATCTCGTCGCTGGCGTCGTACATGCTGATCTTGCGCGCGGTGGCGTAGTTGCCGAGCTTTTCCAGGGTGGTCGAGCCGATCTCGCGGCGCGGCACGTTGATCACCCGCAGGAAGGCGTTGTCGTCGTCCGGGTTGACCAAGAGGCGGAAGTAACTCATCAGGTCCTTCACCTCCTGGCGGGCGAAGAAGCTGGTGCCGCCGCTCAGGCGATAGGGAATCTGGTGGTGCTGCAGCTTGAGCTCCATCAGCTTGGCCTGGTAGTTGCCGCGGTAGAGGATGGCGAACTCGCTGTACGGGCGGTCGGTGCGCAGGTGCTGGGTGAGGATCTCCATGGCGATGCGCTCGCACTCGGCGTCCTCGTTCTTGCAGCGAATCACGCGGATCTCGTCGCCGTGGCCCATCTCGCTCCACAGCTGCTTCTCGAACACGTGCGGGTTGTTGGCGATCAGCACGTTGGCGCACTTGAGGATGCGGCTGGTCGAGCGGTAGTTCTGCTCGAGCATCACCACCTTGAGGCTGGGGAAGTCCTCCTTGAGCTGCATGAGGTTTTCCGGCCGCGCGCCGCGCCAGGCGTAGATCGACTGGTCGTCGTCGCCGACCACGGTGAACTGGGCGCGCTCGGTCACCAGCAGCTTGACCAGCAGGTACTGGCTGGCGTTGGTGTCCTGGTACTCGTCGACCAGCATGTAGCGCACCTTGTTGCGCCACTTCTGCAGCACCTCGGGGTGCTCCTGGAACAGCTTGACCGGCTGCAGGATGAGGTCGTCGAAGTCCACCGCGTTGTAGGCCTTGAGGGTGCGCTGGTAGTGCAGGTAGACGATCGCGGCGGTCTGCTCGCGCGGGTTGCGCGCCTGCTCGAGCGCCTGCTCGGGGAGGATCAGGTCGTTCTTCCAGGCGCCGATCTGGTTCTTGATCTCGTCGACGCCGTCGTCGCCTTGGTACTCCTTCTGCATGATGTCGGCGAGCAGCGCCTTGACGTCCTGCTCGTCGAAGATCGAGAAGCCGCTCTTGTAGCCCAGGTGGGCGTGCTCCTTGCGGATGATGTTGAGGCCGAGGTTGTGGAAGGTCGACACCGTCAGGCCCTTGCCCTCGCCACCGCGCAGCAGGCTGCCGACGCGCTCCTTCATCTCGCGGGCGGCCTTGTTGGTGAAGGTCACCGCGACGATGTTCTGCGCGCGGATGCCGCACTGCTGGATCAGGTAGGCGATCTTGCGGGTGATCACGCTGGTCTTGCCGGAGCCGGCGCCGGCCAGCACCAAGAGCGGGCCGCTGATGTAGTGGACGGCTTCCTGCTGGCGGGGATTGAGTCGGGACATGCGGGCAGGGGTGTCTGGCTGCGAGGGAGGCGGCAGTTTAGCAGGCTGGCCCGACGTGGGCAGGGGCGGGCCGACGGTCCGCGCTGCTCCCTCTGCTGCCGGCGGCAGAGGGAGCAGCGCTGCATTCAGCGCACCACGTGGAGGAAGTGCATGTGCTGCTCGTACTGGTCGAGTATGTCGTCGATCACCTCGTCGCGCGACCAGCCCATCACGTCGTAGTCCTGGCCGCCCTCGAGCAGGTGCACCTCGGCGCGGAAGTACTTGCGCTCCTCGTCGCCCGCGAGCATGACGAAGCTCGGCTGCACGTAGGCGCGCGGGTGCACCTCGTAGACGAAGTCCACTTCCGCGCCGTGGCGGACCTCGAGGCGCACGCGGTGGTCGTCGCCGCTCTGCACCTCGGCGGTCAGGCCCTGCTTGCGCAGTTCCTCGGTCACCGCCAGGCAGGCCGGCTGCACCACCTCGTCGAGGAAACGGTTGACGTGGGCGCGGCGCGGGAACATCACCATGTTGCGCAGGCGGCGCTGCCAGCCGCCGGGGCTGCGCGCCTGACGCGTATGCCCGGAGGTCTGGTGGCGCAGCACGCGCTTGGTGGCGTCCAGGTGCAGGGCCTTGAGCAGCCCCCACATCGAGGCCAGCAGGATCACCGAGAACGGCAGGGCGCTGGCGATGGTGGCGGTCTGCAGGGCGCTGAGACCGTCGGCCAGCAGCAGGGCGATGGCCACCACGCCGATCGAGCTGGCCCAGAAGATCCGCTGCCACAGCGGGGTGTGGTTGCTGCCACCGGAGGCGAGCATGTCGACCACCAGCGAGCCGGAGTCGGCCGAGGTGACGAAGAACACCACCACCATGAGCACCGCCAGCAGCGACAGCACGGAGGCGAAGGGGAACTGCTCGAGGAAGGCGAACAGCGCCAGCGAGCTGTCCTGGCCGACCGTGTCGGCCAGGCTGGTCAGGCCCTGCTGCATGATCATGTGGATGGCGCCGTTGCCGAACACAGTCATCCACAGCAGGGTGAAGCCGGCCGGGACGAACAGCACTCCGCAGACGAACTGGCGGATGGTGCGCCCGCGCGAGACGCGGGCGATGAACATGCCGACGAACGGCGACCAGGACATCCACCAGCCCCAGTACAGCAGGGTCCAGCCGCCCAGCCAGTCGGTCGGCTCGTAGGCGTACAGGTTGAAGGTCTTGCTGACGATCTCCGACAGGTAGCTGCCGGTGTTCTGCACGAAGGTCTGCAGCAGGTACACCGTGGGGCCGAGCACCAGCACCAGCAGGAGGAGGATGGCGGCGAGCGCCAGGTTCAGCTCGGACAGGCGGCGGATGCCCTTGTCCAGGCCGGTGACCACCGACAGGGTGGCCAGCGCGGTGACGCCGACGATCAGGGCGATCTGCACGGCGGTGCCGACCGGCAGGCCGAACAGGTGGTGGAGGCCGCTGTTGATCTGCAGCACGCCGTAGCCCAGCGAGGTGGCCACGCCGAACACCGTGCCGAGGATGGCGAAGATGTCCACCGCATGACCGACGGGGCCGTGGATGCGCTCGCCGATCAGCGGGTAGAGCGCCGAGCGCAGGGTCAGCGGCAGGCCGTGGCGGTAGCAGAAGAAGGCGAGGATCAGCGCGACTATGGCGTAGATCGCCCAGGCGTGCAGACCCCAGTGGAAGAAGGTCAGCTTCATCGCCTCGCGGGCGGCCAGCACGCTGTGCGGCTCGCCCACCGGCGGGGCGACGAAGTGCATCACCGGCTCGGCGACGCCGAAGAACATCAGGCCGATGCCCATGCCGGCGGAGAACAGCATGGCGAACCAGGTGGCGTTGCTGTAGTCGGGCTGGCTATGGTCGGGGCCGAGCTTGATGTCGCCGTAGCGGCTGACGGCGAGGAACACCGTGGTGATCAGGATCAGGGCGACGGCGAGGATGTAGAACCAGCTGGCGTTGGTGATGATCCAGCCCTGCACGAGGCTGAACAGGCTCTGGGCGCTGCCCGGGAAGGCCACGGCGAACACCACCAGGGCGAGGATCAGCAGGACCGAGGTGAAGAATACCGGCGGGTTGAGGGTCGCCGTAGGGCGTGGGGATGTTTCCATTGAGCAAGCTCTCCGTATGCGCGGATGGCCGCCAAGGGCGGATAGCAGACAGACTGGACCGGCCGCCAGGCATGCGCAAACGCGCGCAGCAACCCGCCGGCAGGAGGTTGAGGCCGGCTATTCTAACAAGTCGATAGTTTTTTTTGGGCTTTAGTCATTCATTGATAGCTTGGCTGCATCGAGAGGCGGGCGCTCAGCCGGGCTCGCCGGCCGCGCGATACTGCAGCGCTTCGGCCAGCTGGGCGCGCTGGATATCGGCGTGGCCGGCGAGATCGGCCAGGGTGCGCGCCACCTTGAGCACCCGGTGCAGGGCGCGCAGCGACAGGCGCAGGCGCTCGCCGGCGCTCTCCAGCCACAGGCGGTCGGCCTCGCCGAGCGGGCAGTGGGCGCGCAGGCCGGGTAGGTCGAGGTGGGCGTTGGCGCAGCCCTGGCGCGTCTGCTGCACGGCGTGCGCGGCGGCCACCTGCTGCGCCAGCGCGGCGCTGTCCGGCCCCTCGCTGGCGGCGTGCAGGCGGGTCGGCTCGCGGCGCACGTGCAGGTGCAGGTCGATGCGATCGAGCAGCGGCCCGGACAGCCGGGCGCGGTAGCGCTGCACCTGCTCGGGAGTGCAGCGGCAGCGCTGCTCGGCATCGCCGAGGTAGCCGCACGGGCAGGGGTTCATCGCCGCCACCAGCTGGAAGCGCGCCGGGAAGCGCAGCTTGTCCTGGGCGCGGGCGATGACGATCTCGCCGCTCTCCAGCGGTTCGCGCAGTACCTCCAGGACCTTGCGATCGAACTCCGGCAGCTCGTCGAGGAACAGCACGCCGTGGTGGGCCAGGCTGATCTCGCCGGGACGCGGCCGGCTGCCGCCGCCGACCAGCGCCGGACCGGAGGCGCTGTGGTGCGGCTGGCGGAACGGCCGCGCTGGCCAGCCGAGCAGGGGCGCGGAGCCGGCGACCGACTGGATGGCGGCCACCTCCAGCGCCTCGCCCTCGGACAGCGGCGGCAACAGGCCGGGCAGGCGGCTGGCCAGCAGGGTCTTGCCGGTGCCCGGCGCGCCGCTGAGGAGCAGATTGTGGCGGCCGGCGGCGGCCACCAGCAGGGCGCGCTTGGCGGCCAGCTGACCCTGCACCTCGGCGATGTCGCCCGGGCTGGCGACCGGCAGCGGCTGGTCGCGGGGCTGCCAGGGCGCGAGCGGGGTGTGGCCGGCCAGATGGGCGGCGACTTCCAGCAGGTGTTCGGCGGCGTACACGGTCAGCCCCGAGACCAGGCAGGCCTCCTCGGCATTGGCCCGCGGCACCAGCAGCGCGCGTCCGGCGGCGCGGGCGGCCAGCGCCGCCGGCAGCACGCCGCGCACCGGGCGCAGGGCACCGGAGAGAGCCAGTTCGCCGAGGCATTCGAGCGGTTCGAGGGCGCTGGCGGGCAGCTGTCCGCTGGCGGCGAGCAGACCGAGGGCGATCGCCAGGTCGAAGCGGCCGCCGTCCTTGGGCAGGTCGGCGGGGGCCAGGTTGAGGGTGATGCGCCGGCTGGGGAACTCGAAGCCGCAGCTCTGGATCGCGCTGCGCACGCGGTCCTTGCTTTCGCGCACGGCGGTTTCCGGCAGGCCGACCAGGGTCAGCGAGGGCAGGCCGTTGGCCAGGTGTGCCTCGACGCTGACGGCCGGGGCATCGATGCCGAGCTGGGCGCGGCTGTGGACGATGGCGAGGGACATGATCGCTCCTTGATCAAGTGTCCCGCGGAAGGCGCTGCCCCTTATTCGTGCGGCGCTTCCAGGCGGGCTTCCAGTTCCGCGACCCGCGCCTCGAGGGCTTCCAGGCGGGCACGGGTGCGGGCGAGGACCGCCATCTGCGCGTCGAACTCGTCGCGGCCGACCAGGTCCAGCTTGCCGAAGGCGCCCTGCAGCAGGGCCTTGAACTGGCTTTCCAGTTCGCCGCGCGGCAGTGGCGAATCGCTGCCGAACAGGCGGCTGGCTTGGCTGGCGAGAAGGTCGAGAACGGCTTTGGGCGGCAGCATGGCGGCATTCCATCAACAGAAGGCGTGAGTCTAACAGATTGGCTTGGCGGACCTGCGACGCAGGTCCTGCACGCGCTGCCGACCGCCGTGCCCATTGCTGGTGCACGCATGGTGCGTCGTGGTAGCTGGCGGCGCGCTTTTTGCGCAACTAGACTGGGGTTGCGCACTGTAATGGTGCGGAGTTGCCGGGTATTTTGCCGGTAAAACCGACGATCTCGCGCAAATCACTGAAAAACAAGTGTTTGTGAAAAGCTGGCAAGGTTTCTGCAAGAGCTGTGCAGCCGGTGCCGAATGCCACTGTGGTGGGTCGGGCGAAGCGGGGAGGGCTTAGCCACCAGCTGCCGGTCAACGTTGAATCCAGCCTGCGTAGTGTCTGTCGCCTGTTACAAACGTGGGACTCTGCGCTTAGACTTGTTACGGGTTCGTTGTTCCTGGGGCAAGTCCACCATTACGGGAGAAACATTCATGAAGCTAGTCACTGCCATCATCAAGCCGTTCAAGCTCGACGACGTGCGCGAGTCGCTGTCGGAAATCGGCGTGCAGGGTATCACCGTCACCGAGGTCAAGGGCTTCGGCCGCCAGAAGGGCCACACCGAACTGTATCGCGGTGCCGAATACGTGGTCGACTTCCTGCCCAAGGTGAAGATCGAAGTGGCGATCGCCGACGACCAGCTGGATGCAGTCATCGACGCCATCACCAAGGCCGCCAACACCGGCAAGATCGGTGACGGCAAGATCTTCGTGGTCAATCTGGAGCAGGCGATCCGCATCCGCACCGGCGAGACCGGCACCGACGCGGTCTGACCCCCGGCCGCTAGAACCGCTACTCCACCGAACCCCACGCCCCAGGAGTAACACATGACTCTGCGCAAAATCGCAGGGCTAGGAGCCCTATTGTCTCTCGTCAGCCCGGGCCTGGCCCTGGCTGCCGAAGAAGCGACCCTGAACAGCGGCGATACCGCCTGGATGCTGACGGCGACGGCGCTGGTCCTGTTCATGACCATCCCCGGCCTGGCGCTGTTCTACGGCGGCATGGTCCGCTCCAAGAACATTCTCTCGGTGATGATGCAGTGCTTCGCCATCACCGGTCTGATCAGCGTGCTGTGGGTCCTCTACGGCTACAGCCTGGCCTTCGACACCACCGGCATGGAGCAGGGGGTCGTCAACTTCAACTCCTTCATCGGCGGTCTGTCCAAGGCGTTCCTCAGCGGCCTGACTCCCGACAGCCTGATCGGCGCCTTCCCGGAAAGCGTGTTCATCACCTTCCAGATGACCTTCGCCATCATCACTCCGGCGCTGATCGTCGGTGCCTTCGCCGAGCGCATGAAGTTCTCCGCGATGCTGATCTTCATGGCCGTGTGGTTCACCCTGGTCTACGCACCGATCGCGCACATGGTCTGGGCCGGCGACGGCGGCCTGATGTGGGACTGGGGCGTGCTGGACTTCGCCGGCGGCACCGTGGTGCACATCAACGCCGGTATCGCCGGCCTGGTGGCGTGCATCGTGCTGGGCAAGCGCAAGGGCTACCCGACCACCCACATGGCGCCGCACAACCTCGGCTACACCCTGATCGGCGCGGCCATGCTGTGGGTCGGCTGGTTCGGCTTCAACGCCGGCTCGGCGATCGCCGCCAACGGCACCGCCGGCATGGCCATGCTGGTCACCCAGATCGCCACCGCCGCCGCGGCGCTGGCCTGGATGCTCGCCGAGTGGCTCACCCACGGCAAACCCAGCGCCCTGGGCATCGCCTCCGGGGTGGTCGCCGGCCTGGTCGCCATCACCCCGGCCGCCGGCACCGCCGGTCCGATGGGCGCCCTGGTGATCGGTCTGGCCTCCGGTGCGATCTGCTTCTTCTGCGCCACCAGCCTCAAGCGCAAGCTCGGCTATGACGACTCGCTGGACGCCTTCGGCGTGCACGGTGTCGGCGGCATCGTCGGCGCGATCCTCACCGGCGCCTTCGCGGCCCCGGCGCTGGGCGGCTTCGGCAGCGTGGAAGACATCGGCGCCCAGCTGTTCACCCAGTTCAAGGGCGTGGCGTTCACCGTGGTCTACACCGCCATCGTCACCTTCGTGATCCTCAAGGTGCTCGATGTGGTGATGGGCCTGCGCGTCAGCGAGGAAACCGAGAGCGTCGGCCTCGACCTCGCCGAGCACAACGAACGCGGTTACAACCTCTGAGGCAATGTGGCGGGCACCCAAGGTCGGGTGCCCGCACACCGGCGCGCCAGCGCCCCCTGCACAAGGCATTTCTCATGGATACCAATGCTCTGATTCCCCTGCAATACGCCCTGGACACCTTCTACCTGGTGATCTGCGGTGCCCTGGTGATGTGGATGGCGGCCGGCTTCGCCATGCTCGAGTCCGGTCTGGTGCGCGCCAAGAACACCACCGAGATCCTCACCAAGAACGTCGCCCTGTACGCCGTGGCCTGCGTGATGTACCTGCTGATCGGCTATCACATCATGTACTCCAGCCCCGAGGGCGGCTTCCTGCCGAGCCTGGGCTTCCTGATCGGCGACGAGCATGCCGTGGACCTGGTGGCCGCGGGCGGCGAGGATGCGCCGGCCTTCTCCAAGCGCGCCGACTTCTTCTTCCAGGTGGTGTTCGTCGCCACCGCCATGTCGATCGTCTCCGGCGCGGTGGCCGAGCGCATGAAGCTGCTGGCCTTCCTCGCCTTCGCGGTGGTGATGACCGGCTTCATCTACCCGGTTCAGGGCTACTGGAAATGGGGCTCGGGCTTCCTCAACCAGGCGGGCTTCCTCGACTTCGCCGGCTCCGGCGTGGTGCACCTGTGCGGCGCCGCCGCGGCCCTGGCCGGTGTCCTGCTGCTCGGTGCGCGGCGCGGCAAGTACGGCCCGAACGGCCAGGTCAACGCCATTCCCGGCGCCAACCTGCCGCTGGCGACCCTGGGCGCGCTGATCCTGTGGTTTGGCTGGTTCGGCTTCAACGGCGGCTCGCAGCTGGCGATCAGCAGCATCGAGAACGCCAACGCGGTGGCGGCGGCCTTCCTCAACACCAACATGGCGGCGGCCGGCGGCCTGCTGGCGGCGCTGATCGTGGCGCGCATCCTGTTCGGCAAGTTCGACCTGACCATGGCCCTCAACGGCGCCCTGGCCGGTTTGGTGGCGATCACTGCCGAGCCGGTGACCCCGTCGGCGCTGTCTGCCGTGCTGATCGGTGCCGTGGGTGGCGTGCTGGCGGTGGGCGGCGTGCTGCTGCTCGACAAGCTGAAGATCGACGATCCGGTGGGCGCCATCTCGGTGCACGGCCTGTCCGGCATCTGGGGTCTGCTGGCGGTGCCGCTGACCAACGACGGCGGCAGCTTCGCCGCCCAGCTGCTCGGCATCGTCTGCATCTTCGGCTGGGTGTTCTCCGCCAGCCTGATCGTCTGGGCGATCCTCAAGGCGGTGATGGGCGTGCGCGTGGATGCCGAGGACGAGTACACCGGCGTGGACATCGCCGAGTGCGGCATGGAAGCCTACCCGGAGTTCACCCGCAAGAGCTGACCGGCCGGCTTTTCATGACCAATGCACAAGGGCACCTTCGGGTGCCCTTTGCTTTTTCTGGCGGCGCGCTAGAATGCGCGCGAATGGGTCGCACAGCCGTGGCCGTCATGCCCGAGGGCAGGGGGCGAGCGGCGGCGAACCCGACGAATGCACACCGGCAGCGCGCGCAAGTGACGCTGCTGGGCTATAAACAATCTGCCTTTGCAGAGCAGCATGGGGTTCATCATGAGCGACGAAGAACTGGAACAGGACGAGCTGGAAGGTGCCGACGAGGCCGACGAGGAGCTGGGCGCTGCGCCGGATGACGATGGCGACAGCGACGACGAAGTGGTTGCCCCGGTAGCCAAGAAGAGCAAGAAGGAAGCCGAGCCCGAGGAACTGCCGACCATCGAGGCCAAGCAGAAAGAGCGCGACGCCTTGGCGCGGGCGATGGAAGAGTTCCTCGCCCGCGGCGGCAAGGTACAGGAAGTCGAATCCAACGTGGTTGCCGATCCGCCCAAGAAGCCGGACAGCAAGTACGGCAGCCGCCCCATCTGATCGATCCCGATCACTGGCTGGCGCAAGGGCGACCCCGGAGTTGATCCGGGGTCGCCTTTTTTGTGCCCGCCGAGCGTCAGTTCAGGCGCAGCGGATAGCTGAGCAGCAAGAAGTGCAGCAGGTTGACCGCGGCGTGCAGCAGCACGGCCGCGCTCAGGCGCCCGGACAGCTGCAGGACCCCGCCGTAGCCGAGCCCGGCCAGCCCGGCGACCAGGGCGAAGGCCGGACTGAAGGGCGCGTGGGCCAGGCCGAACAGCGCGGCAGTCAGGCCGATGCCGCGCGCGGCGCCGAGGCGGGCGACCAGCGCGCCCTGCAGCAGGCCGCGAAACAGCAGCTCCTCGGCCAGTACCGTCACGCCCAGATTGAGGGCCAGCCAGACGGCCAGCTCGGCCGGCCACTTCGGCTGCCAGGCCACCACGCCGAGGGCCAGGGCCAGGGCCGGCACCGCCAGCAGGGTGGCCAGGCCACACAGCCACGCGCGCCCCGGCTGAACGCGTGGCCGGCGCGGCTGTTGCCACCACCAGGCCAGCAGGGTGGCGCCGACCAGCAGCTTGTCCCAGGACAGGCGCAGCGCATAGGGCGCGGCATCCGGACTGATCGGGCGGGGTGCGCCGAGCGGCAGCGGGCTGAAGCCGGGCAGGGCGTGGGCGGCCAGGGCCAGGCTGGCCAGCAGCGTGCCGCCCAGCCACAGGCCTTCGGGTAGCCGCGGCCGGGCGCAGAGCACCCAGGCGGCGAACAGCGCGCCCTGCAGCACTCCGGGCAGCTGGATGCCGCCGGCGAGCAGCCCGGCCAGCAGCACCAGCGCCGGCGCCAGCAGCGCCCAGGTCGGCTGCCCCGGACGGAGTCGGTAGTGATCGGCAGGCGCCGCGGATGCGGCGCCGTCGCGCCGCATCAGGCGGCCTGCCAGCGCGCCAGCAGCGCCGGCAGCTCGGCGAGGCTGGCGATCTGCGCATCCGGCACGTGTTCGCCGTCCCACACCTTGCCCTGCGGGTTGACCCAGATCGCCCGCATGCCGGCGGCCTGGGCGCCCTGGATGTCGTCGCGGGGATGGTCGCCGATATGCACGGCGGCCTGCGCCGGGACGCCGGCGTGCTGCAGGGCGGCGTGGAAGGCACGCGGATCGGGCTTGCTGACGCCGAGCTGTTCGGCGCTGAAGGCGAAGCGGAAATAGCCGGCGATGCCGATGCACTCGACGTCGGCGTTGCCGTTGGTCAGCACGCCCAGGCTGAACTGTTCGGCCAGCTGCGCGAGGGTCGGTCGCACCTCGGGAAACAGGCTGACCTGCTGGCGCGCGGCGAGGAAGTGGCGGAAGGCCGCTTCCGCCAGCCGCGCCGCTTCGTCCTCGGCGTAGCCGGCCTGCCGCAGGCTGTGGCGCAGCACGCGGCGGCGCAGCTCACTGATGCGCCCCTTGAGGCCCGGCTCCTGCTCCAGCAGCCACTGGCGGTTGTGCTGCAGGTGCGCGCTGGCCGTCTCGCCCAGGCGTGGGGCGTGTTCGGCCAGCCAGGCCAGCAGGCCGGCCTCGGCGGCCTGCAGCACCGGGGCGACGTCCCACAGGGTGTCGTCGAGGTCGAAGGTGATCAGGTGCAGGCTCACGGGCGTTCTCCGCTTCGGGTGGCGAGACCGAGTGCTTCGGTCGATCTGCTCATCATACCGCCGTCGCTCCGCGCTGGAATCAGTCCTGACCGTCATCCTCGTCGTCGCCGGGCGCCGCGTCGCGCACCGGCGCGGCCTCGCTGCGCCGGTGCGCGCGCGGGTGGGCCTGGTCGTAGATCCGCGCCAGGTGCTGGAAGTCCAGGTGGGTGTAGATCTGCGTGGTGCCGATGTCGGCGTGGCCGAGCAGCTCCTGCACCGCGCGCAGGTCCTGGGAGGACTCCAGCAGGTGGCTGGCGAAGCTGTGGCGCAGCATGTGCGGGTGCAGGTGCTGGCCCAGGGCGCGCACCCCGGCCTGGCGCACGCGCAGCTGGACGGCCCGCGGGCTGAGGCGCTGGCCGCGCTGGCCGATGAACAGCGCCTGGTCGACGGCGGCGCCCTGGCGGATCTCCAGCCAGGCCTGCAGGGCCTCGCGCGCCTTGCGCCCGACCGGCAGGGTGCGCACCTTGTTGCCCTTGCCGTGGACCCGCACCAGACCGGAGGCGAGGTCCAGCTGCGCCAGGTCCAGCCCGGTCAGCTCGGACAGGCGCAGGCCGGAGGAGTAGAACAGCTCGAGCATGGCCTGGTCGCGGCGGGCGAGAAAGTCGTCGGCCGGCGCAGCGTCGCCCGACGTATCGACGCCCGGCGCACCGTCGAGCAGCTGCTGGGCGCGGTCGGTGTCCAGCAGCTTGGGCAGACGCTGCTCGCCCTTGGGCGGGCGCAGGCCGGCGCTGGGATCGTGGCGGCAGTGGTTCTCACGGATCAGGTAGCGGTACAGCCCGCGCACCGCGGAGAGGAAGCGCGCCAGGCTGGGCGCGGCCAGGCCCTGCTGGTGCAGGCTGGCCAGCATGTGGCGCAGCTGGCGGGTTTCCAGCTGTGGCCAGCGCTCGAGGCCGGCCTCGGCCATCAGCCCCAGCAGCTTGTCGAGGTCGCGGCGGTAGCCGGCCACGCTGTGCGGCGACAGCTGGCGCTCGCTGCGCAGGTGTTCGAGGTAGGCGTCCAGTTCGGTGTGCATGGCGGACTCCTGGTGGTGGCGGCTGGGGTGCCGCGTGCGGCCAGTCTGTGGGAGGCGCGACCTCGCGGCGATGCGGGCCGCAGGCCCGCCAGAAGCAGCTTCGTCCCGAGGACGGGCCTCCGACAACAGCGGCCGCCTGTCAGCGTACCGCGCGCAGCGGCGGCACCAGGCGCGGCAGCAGGCGGGCGACGATCTCCGCCACGTGGCCGAGGAACACCGTGCCCAGCGAGCTCTTGTAGTGCTGCGGATCGGGGCTGCCGAGGGCCAGCACGCCGTGCAGGCCCTGATGGCTGAGCACCGCCACCGCCGCCGAGCCGATGCTGGCGATGTTTGCGGCGGGGAACAGGAAGGCCAGCTCCTCGGCGCGCAGCACGCCGCATACCGTCTTGTTGCCGGCGAGCAGGGCGCCGACCGCCTGCTGGGCCTCGCTCTGGCTGACCCAGTGGCCCACCGCTGGCGGATTGTCGCTGAATAGCAGCAGGCTGACGAAGGGCACCTGGAAGTCGTGGCGCAGGCTGTCTTCCACCGCGGCGACCAGTTCCTCGAGGCTGTCGGCGTCGAGCAGGGCGATGATCAGCCGGCGGGTGCGCTCGAACAGCCGGTCGTTGTCCCGGGCGATGTCCATCAGCTGGGTCAGCCGCGCGCGCAGCTCGTGGTTGCGCTCGCGCAGCAGGCGCAGCTGGCGCTCGACCAGCGACACCGCGTGGCCGGCCTCGTGGGGGATCAGCAGGGTCTCCAGCAGCTCGTCGCGGCCGACGAAGAACTGCGGGTGCGCCGCCAGCCAGGCGGCGACCTGTTCGGCGTCCAGCTCCGGCAGCTCGCTCACAGGCGCACCTGGCCTTCGAACACGCGCAGCGCCGGGCCGGTCATCAGCACCGGCGCGCCGGGGCCGGCCCACTCGATGCTCAGCGTGCCGCCGGGCAGGCTGATCTGCACCGGCGACTGCAGCCAGCCCTGGCGGATGCCGGCCACCGCGGCGGCGCAGGCGCCGGTGCCGCAGGCCTGGGTCTCGCCGCAGCCGCGCTCCCACACGCGCAGGCGCGCATGGTGGGCGTCGACCACCTGCAGGAAGCCGATGTTGGCCTTCTGCGGGAAGCGCGGGTGGACTTCCAGCTGCGCGCCCAGTTCATGCACCGGCGCGGTGTCGACGTTGTCGACGCGCAGCACGCCGTGCGGGTTGCCCATCGAGATGGCGGCCAGCGCGACGGTCTGCCCGCCGACCTCGACCTCGTAGGCAAGCGCGGCTTCCGGGGCGACGAAGGGAATCTCCGCCGGTTCCAGGCGCGGCGCGCCCATGTCCACGGTGATCTGGCCGTCGCTGCGCACGTTCAGCTCGATCACGCTGTTCTTGGTCTCGACGCGGATGCGCTTCTTGGCGGTCAGGCGCTTGTCGATGACGAAGCGGGCGAAGCAGCGCGCGCCGTTGCCGCACTGCTCCACCTCGGAGCCGTCGGCATTGAAGATGCGGTAGCGGAAGTCCACGTCCGGGCGGCTCGGCGGCTCGACGATCAGCAGCTGGTCGAAGCCGACGCCGGTGTGGCGGTCGCCCCACTGGCGCACGTGCTTGGGCTGGATGTGGGCGTGCTGGGTGACCAGGTCGAGGACCATGAAGTCGTTGCCCAGCCCGTGCATCTTGGTGAAACGCAGCAGCATGCCTGCCTCCGGATCAGTTGGGCAGCAGGCTTTCGCCGGCGTACAGCTCTTCGATGCTCTCGCGGCGGCGCACCAGGTGCACCTGCTCGCCATCCACCAGCACCTCGGCGGCGCGGCCGCGGGTGTTGTAGTTGGAGCTCATCACGAAGCCGTAGGCGCCGGCCGAACGCACCGCCAGCAGGTCACCCTCGGCCAGGGCCAGCTCGCGGTTCTTGGCGAGGAAGTCGCCGGTCTCGCAGATCGGCCCGACCAGATCGTAGACGCGCACCTCGCCGGCATGCGGCTGCACGGCGCTGACGTCCATCCACGCCTGGTACAGCGCCGGGCGGATCAGGTCGTTCATCGCCGCGTCGATCACCGCGAAGTCCTTGTGCTCGGTGTGCTTGAGGTACTCGACGCGGGTCAGCAGCACGCCGGCGTTGGCGACGATCGAGCGGCCCGGTTCGAACACCAGGGCCAGCTCGCGGCCGGCCAGGCGCTTGCGTACCGCCTTGATGTAGTCGCCGGCCAGCGGCGGCTCCTCGTCGCGGTACTGCACGCCCAGACCGCCGCCCAGATCCAGGTGCTTGATGGCGATGCCGCGCGCGGCCAGGCGATCGACCAGCGCCAGCAGGCGCTCGAGGGCGTCGAGGAACGGTTCGAGCTGGGTCAGCTGCGAGCCGATGTGGCAGTCGACGCCGACCACCTCGAGGTTGGCCAGCTCGGCGGCGCGGACGTAGACCGCCTCGGCGGCGTCGATGGCGATGCCGAACTTGTTCTCCTTGAGGCCGGTGGAGATGTACGGATGGGTCTGCGCATCGACGTCGGGGTTCACGCGCAGCGACACCGGCGCCTTGACGCCGAGTTCCGCGGCCACCTGCTGCAGGCGTTCCAGCTCGACGTCGGACTCGACGTTGAAGCAGTGCACGCCGACCTGCAGCGCGCGGCGCATGTCGTCGCGGCTCTTGCCGACGCCGGAGAAGACGATCTTGCCCGGTTCGCCGCCGGCGGCCAGCACGCGCTCCAGCTCGCCGCGCGAGACGATGTCGAAGCCGGCGCCGAGGCGGGCGAGCACGTTGAGCACGCCGAGGTTGGAGTTGGCCTTGACCGCGAAGCACACCAGGTGCGGCATGCCGGTCAGCGCGTCGGCGTAGGCGCGGTACTGCGCCTCGATGTGGGCGCGCGAATAGACGTAGGTGGGGGTGCCGAAGCGCTCGGCAATCGCGGACAGCGCCGCGCCTTCCGCGAACAGCTCGCCGTCGCGGTAGTTGAAAGGTTGCATGCAGGCCTCCTGAAGGAGCTCGGGCGCCCGCGACTGGGCGAGGCGCGCCGGACTCTTAGAATTCGAAACGGTCTTTGCTGCTACCGGCTTTTTCATCGCCCGGGAGATACAGCGGACCCTTCTGGCCGCAGCCGGTGAGGCCGGCGCTGAGCACGATCAGCGCAAGGAACGGAAGCAGCAGGCGCTTCATGGCGGAAATCCTTGTAAAAGCATCGATTGCGCCGGAGTATACCGACCCCCCGAGGGCTTGCCTATGCGCCAGGACGCACGGCGGACGCGGCCTGCGCGGTGCGCCCGGCACGCGGGGCGATGCCATTTCCTGTTCGAGCGGAGAAGAGTCCATGAGTCTTACTGAAGCCCGGTTCCACGCCCTGGTGGATGCCCTGCAACTGGCGGTCGAGGATGCCTTCGACGCCAGCGGCCTGGATGTTGATCTGGAGAACAGCGGCGGCGTGCTGACCGTGCGTTTCGACAACGGCAGCCAGCTGATCTTCAGTCGCCAGGAACCGCTGCGCCAGCTGTGGCTGGCGGCGCGCTCCGGCGGCTTCCACTTCGACTACGACGAGGCGGCCGGCACCTGGATCTGCGACGGCAACGGCGAGGCCCTCGGTGCGATGCTGTCCCGCCTGAGCGGCGAGCAGGGCGGCGCCGCGGTGGATTTCGCCGGGCTCTGAGCGCGCCCCGCTGGCGCCGCCGGTCAGCGGCGCTCGGGTTGCTTATTTGTCGCGCTGTGGTAGGGTCAGGTCAGACCCCGCCTGCGCCGGTTGTATAAAGACACCGCGTCGGGCGATGCGCCGTTGAAGCCGCGCCCCGCACCTGTCCCGCCCGGGAGAAGGTGCGGGGCGCGGTTTTGCTTTGCCTCGCCGACGTCCGCGATGTTTTCACACAGCCGGTGCGGGAGGGGTTTTCCTTTTTCGCGAGCCATCCACCAGGAGCCCTGCCGACATCATGAGCCTGTCGCCGCCGATTACCATTACCCGCCTCGACCTGCAGCGTCTGGAGAAGATGCTGGACAGCCTGGAGGCGTTCAGTCCCACCGCCGAGGCGCTGGAGCGCGAGCTGGGCCGCGCCGAGGTGGTCGGTCTCGACGAGGTGCCGCCGGGGGTGGTGACGATGAACTCCACCGCCCATTGCCGCGAGGAAGCCAGCGGCAAGGAGTACCACCTGACCCTGGTCTACCCGCAGGATTCCGGGCGCGAGGGCAGCGTTTCGGTGCTGGCGCCGGTGGGCTGCGCCCTGCTCGGTTTGTCGGTGGGGCAGACCATCGACTGGGCGGTGCCGGGTGGCAAGACCCTGCAGCTGAGCCTGCTCGGCGTCGACTACCAGCCGGAAGCCGCCGGCGAGGTGCGCTGAGCCCTCGTCAGCCTGGCGAATGCAAACAGCCCGCGACCGGGTGACCGGTCGCGGGCTGTTTGCGTTGTGCGGCGCTGTTTGCGGCGGCGGTCAGGCCGGCTGGAGGATGGTCAGCAGGCCGCGGACCTGCTCGGCCGCGTCCAGGCCGAGGCTGGTCAGGTAGCCGCCGTCGACTTCGGTGATCAGGCCCTTGGCGTGCAGGCGCTCGCCGGCGGCGATCTTCTGCGGGGCGGCGTCGTGGTGGATCTTGAGGCCCTCCTGGGTGTTGTCCGGGTTGAACAGGGCGAGCAGTTCCACTTCGGCGATCAGCTCGGGGGTCAGGTTCATGGTGCCTCCAGTGCAGGGCAGGGCGACCGACAGGGTCGCGCTCAAGGGATGGTGCCGGTTGTCTTATTCGTCTTCTTCGTCGTCCGCATCGCCCAGCGCTTCCGGCAGCTCGGGCAGGGCGCGCAGCATCTGCTCGTAGCCGGCGCCGTCGAACGGACGGTTTTCCGCCAGCATGTTCTCGATCTCGTGGGCGAGGATCAGCGCCATCAGGCGCACGGCGTCCTCGCGGGCGTAGCCGACCAGGGTCAGCTTGTTGAGGGTCGCCTGCGCCGCGACCGGCTCGCCGGCGGCGATCTGGTTCTCGATGGCTTCGATCAGCTTGTTTTCGGCGAAGACCGCATCGTCTTCGGCGGAGTTGTGACTCATGGCAGGGGTCTCGTCAAGCGCCGGAGGATTTTCTTCGTCCAGCTGGCAGAGGGTGCAGCTGCCGTCATCCGGGCGGCTGGTTTCCACGTAGCGCAGGCGCCGGCTGGCCGATTGGCGGTCGGCGCTGACGCGAAAGCGCGGGCGGTCGGCGGTAGACATGGCGGGCTCCGGAGCAGCTGATGGCTCCTTCATAACCCGCCGATGGTGAGGGCGGCAAGCGCTCGTTGGTCGCGCTCGGCCGTCGCGCGGGTTTCCCCCTCACCCCGGCCCTCTCCCCGAGGGGAGAGGGGGCAAGTGCGAATGCCGGCGCTACCTGCTCAGCGGCTGGCCAGCAGGGCCTGGCCGCGGGCCACGGCGGCGCGCACCTGGTTGGGCGCGGTGCCGCCGATATGGTCGCGGGCGTTGACCGAGCCTTCCAGGGTCAGCACGGCGAACACGTCGTCGCCGATCTGGTCGCTGAACTGGCGCAGCTCGTCCAGCGACATCTCGGCCAGGTCCTTGCCGGTCGCCACGCCGTACTTCACCGCGTGGCCGACGATCTCGTGGCAGTCGCGGAACGGCAGGCCCTTGCGCACCAGGTAGTCGGCGAGATCCGTGGCGGTGGAGAAGCCGCGGCGGGCCGCCTCGCGCATCACCTCGACGCGCGGCTTGAGCGCCGGGATCATGTCGGCGAAGGCGCGCAGGGAGTCGCGCAGGGTGTCGGCGGCGTCGAACAGTGGCTCCTTGTCCTCCTGGTTGTCCTTGTTGTAGGCCAGCGGCTGGCCCTTCATCAGGGTCAGCAGGCCCATCAGCGCGCCGAACACGCGGCCGCTCTTGCCGCGCACCAGCTCGGGCACGTCCGGGTTCTTCTTCTGCGGCATGATCGACGAGCCGGTGCAGAAGCGGTCGGGCAGCTCGATGAAGTTGAACTGCGCGGAAGTCCACAGCACCAGCTCTTCGGAGAAGCGCGACAGGTGCATCATCGCCAGCGAGGCGGCGGCGCAGAATTCGATGGCGAAGTCGCGATCCGACACGCCGTCCAGCGAGTTGCCGCCGATGGCCTCGAAGCCGAGCAGCTGGCAGGTGATCTCGCGCTGGATCGGGTAGGTGGTGCCGGCCAGCGCGGCGGAGCCGAGCGGCATGCGGTTGACCCGCTTGCGGCAGTCGACCAGGCGCTCGTAGTCGCGCGAGAGCATCTCGAACCAGGCCAGCAGGTGGTGGCCGAAGCTCACCGGCTGGGCGGTCTGCAGGTGGGTGAAGCCGGGCATGATCACCTCGGCGTGCTGCTCGGCCTGGGCCAGCAGGCCTTCTTGCAGACGGGTGATCTCGGCGAGGATCACGTCGATCTCGTCGCGCAGCCACAGGCGGATGTCGGTGGCCACCTGGTCGTTGCGCGAGCGGCCGGTGTGCAGCTTCTTGCCGGTGATGCCGATGCGGTCGGTCAGGCGCGCCTCGATGTTCATGTGCACGTCTTCCAGATCGACGCGCCAGTCGAACTGGCCGGCCTCGATCTCGACCTGGATCTGCTGCAGACCGGCGATGATCGCGTCGCGCTCGGCGGCGGTCAGCACGCCGGCCTGCTCCAGCATGGTGGCGTGGGCGATCGAGCCCATGATGTCGTGGCGATACAGGCGCTTGTCGAAGTCGACGGAAGCGGTGAAGCGGGCGACGAAGGCATCGACCGGTTCGCTGAACCGGCCGCCCCAGGACTGGTTGGTTTTTTCGCTGCTCATCAGGTGTCTCGTGCTGTGTTCATGCAAAGGACGGAGGCCCCGCGGGGCGTGTGCCCGGCATGATACCAGCTCGCCCGGCAAAACCCGGTGTCGGCGATACGCGGCGCTGGCGGCCTTTCGGTGATCCAGGTCACCGCCTGCTGCGCTGCGGGCTTGCCGGACGAACGGTCGCGGCGGACACTGGCCGGATGCGCAAATCCTGGTTTGCCGGCACCCGACCGCCGGCCTCGTCCGACGACTTCTTCCTGCCCGAACTGTGCGCGCCCGAGGCGCTGCTCAGCCTGGTGCTGCTCGCCGAGCTGCTGGTGCTGGTGCTGGTGCTGGCCGAGCCGCTGCAGCCATCCTTCGACTGGGTGCGCTTGGCGCTGACCTCGCTGTTCGTGCAGTGGCTGGTGCTGCTCTCGGCGGCGGCGCTGTGCCGGCTGCGCCCCTGGCTGATGGGCCTGCCGCAGGCGCTGGCCGGCATCCTCTGCGGCGCGCTGGTGGTGGCGCTGACCCTGGCCTGCACCTGGGCGGCCGGCTGGTTCGGGCTGTCCGTGCCGCGCCCCCAGGAGGGCCAGCTCAACCTGTACCTGCGCCACGGCCTGATCGCGCTGATCATGTCCGGGCTGGTGCTGCGCTACTTCTACCTGCAGAGCCAGTGGCGGCGCCAGCAGCAGGCCGAGCTGCGCGCGCGCCTGGAGGCGCTGCAGGCGCGCATCCGTCCGCACTTCCTGTTCAACAGCCTGAACAGCATCGCCAGCCTGATCGCCAGCGATCCGGACAAGGCCGAGCTGGCGGTGCTCGACCTCTCCGACCTGTTCCGCGCCAGCCTGGCCAGGCCGGGCAGCCTGGTGGCCTGGCGCGAAGAGCTGGCCCTGGCGCGGCGCTACCTGTCGATCGAGCAGTACCGCCTGGGCGACCGGCTGCAGTTGGACTGGCGCATCGACGGCGTGCCGGACGACCTGCCGATCCCGCAGCTGACCCTGCAGCCGCTGCTGGAGAACGCCATCATCCACGGCATCCAGCCGCGCATCGACGGCGGCCGGGTCGAGGTGCGGGCCAGCTACCACGCTGGCCTGTTCGAACTGTGCGTCAGCAATCCGCTGGCGGCGGAGGAGGCGGCCGAGTCGGGCGGCACCCGCTTGGCGCTGGGCAATATCCAGGCACGCCTTGCGGCACTTTTCGGGCCAGAGGCCGGTCTGAACATCGAGCGCCGTGACGGACGGCACTTCACCTGTCTACGCTATGCTTGTGCAAGACCTACGCAGGAAGCCAGAGCATCATGAATGTCCTGATCGTCGACGATGAACCCCTGGCGCGCGAGCGCCTGGCCCGGATGGTCGGGCAACTGGATGGCTATCGCGTGCTCGAGCCGCTGGCCAGCAACGGCGAAGAGGCGCTGACGCTGATCGACAGCCTCAGGCCGGACATCGTGCTGCTGGATATCCGCATGCCCGGTCTGGACGGGCTGCAGGTGGCGGCGCGGCTGTGCGAGCGCGAAGCCCCGCCGGCGGTGATCTTCTGCACCGCCCACGACGAATTCGCCCTCGAGGCCTTCCAGGTCAGCGCGGTCGGCTACCTGGTCAAGCCGGTGCGTCCCGAGGCGCTGGAGGAGGCGCTGAAGAAGGCCGAGCGGCCCAACCGCATGCAGCTGGCGGCGCTGACCCGTCCGGCCGAGGAGCATGGCGCACCGCGCAGCCACATCGGCGCGCGCACCCGCAAGGGCATCGACCTGATCCCGCTGGAACAGGTGATCTACTTCATCGCCGATCACAAGTACGTGACCCTGCGCCACGAGCACGGCGAGGTGCTGCTCGACGAGCCGCTGAAGGCGCTGGAGGACGAGTTCGGCGAGCGCTTCGTGCGCATCCACCGCAACGCGCTGGTCGCCCGCTCGCGCATCGAGCGCCTGCAGCGCACGCCGATGGGGCACTTTCAGCTGTACCTGCGCGGCCTCGGCGACGAGGCGCTGACCGTCAGCCGTCGCCATGTGGCCGGGGTGCGCAAGCTGATGAACCAGCTCTGAGGGCTGAGCTGCCGGGGCGTCCTGCCTGTCGCGGGGTGCTTGGGCGCGCGGGGCGCAAGCGGCACGTGATGAGGCGTGCTTTTCCATCCCCCCGGCCAATCCAGCCTCGGCCCCGAGCCTGTTATCATCGCGGCAGTCCATCTGCTTCTGGAATTGCCCATGTCCCGCGAAATCCGCATTGCCACCCGCAAGAGTGCCCTCGCCCTGTGGCAGGCCGAACACGTCAAGGCCCGCCTGGAACAGGCCCATCCGGGACTGACCGTCAGCCTGGTGCCGATGGTCAGTCGCGGCGACAAACTGCTCGATGCGCCGCTGGCGAAGATCGGTGGCAAGGGTCTGTTCGTCAAGGAGCTGGAAACCGCCCTGCTGGAGAATGAAGCCGACATCGCCGTGCACTCGATGAAGGACGTGCCGATGGACTTCCCGGAGGGCCTGGGCTTGTACTGCATCTGCGAGCGCGAAGACCCGCGCGACGCCTTCGTCTCCAATACCTTCGCCAGTCTCGATGCGCTGCCCGCCGGCAGCGTGGTCGGCACCTCCAGCCTGCGCCGCCAGGCCCAGCTGCTGGCGCGCCGCCCCGACCTGAAGATCCAGTTCCTGCGCGGCAACGTCAACACCCGCCTGGCCAAGCTGGACGCCGGCGAGTACGACGCCATCATCCTCGCCGCCGCCGGGCTGATCCGCCTCGGCTTCGAGGCGCGCATCCGCGCCTTCATCAGTGCCGAGGACAGCCTGCCGGCCGGCGGCCAGGGCGCGGTGGGCATCGAGTGCCGCACGGCGGATGCCGAGGTGCACGCCCTGCTGGCGCCGCTGCACCACGCCGACACCAGCGACCGGGTGAGCGCCGAGCGCGCGCTGAACAAGCGTCTCAATGGCGGCTGCCAGGTGCCGATCGCCTGCTACGCGCTGCTCGAGGGCGATGAGCTGTGGCTGCGCGGCCTGGTCGGCCAGCCCGACGGCGGCCTGCTGCTGCGTGCCGAAGCCCGCGCGCCGCGCGCTCAGGCCGAGGCCCTCGGCGTGCAGGTGGCCGAGGCGCTGCTGGCCCAGGGCGCCGCGCGTATCCTCGCCGAGGTCTATGGCGAGGCCGCTGCGCAGTGACCGGCTGGCGCCTGCTGCTGACCCGCCCGGCCGAGGACTGCGCCGCGCTGGCGCAGACGCTGGCGGCGCAGGGCGTCTTCGGCCACTGCCTGCCGCTGCTGGAGATCGAGGCGCTGGCGGAAACGCCGGAGCAGCGCACGCTGTTCCTCGACCTCGATCGCTACTGCGCGGTGGTGGTGGTCAGCAAGCCGGCCGCGCGCCTCGGCCTCGCGTTGCTCGACCGCTACTGGCCGCTGCCGCCGGCGCGCCAGCGCTGGTTCGCCGTCGGCGCCGCCACCGGCGCGCTGCTCGAGGGCTACGGCCTGGAGGCCAGCTGGCCGGACAGCGGCGACGACAGCGAGGCGCTGCTGGCGCTGCCCGCCTTGCAGCAGGCCATCGACGTGCCCAACCCGCGGCTGCTGATCCTGCGCGGCGAGGGTGGGCGCGACTGGCTGGGCGAACGCTTGCGCGAGCGCGGCGTCGCCGTGGACTATCTTTCCCTGTACCGGCGGCGCCTGCCGGAATACCCCGCCGGCAGCCTGCTGCAGGCGGTGCGCGAGCACGCGCTGAATGGCCTGGTGGTCAGCAGCGGCGAGGGCCTGAGCCATCTGCGCCAGCTGGCCGGCGACGACTGGCCGGCTCTGGCGCGGCTGCCGCTGTTCGTGCCCAGCCCGCGGGTGGCGGCGCTGGCGCGCGAGGCCGGCGCCCTGGATGTACGAGACTGCCGCGGGGCCAGCGCTGCGGCCCTGCTGGCGCAACTGGCGGCCGAAACCGGCGCCATGGAACGCTGAGAGCGGCCGGCAGCGCTGCCGGCCGTGTAAACCGATCAAAAGGATGCCGACGTGACCGACCCCGCCCCGCAAACCGAACAAGCCTCCGCCGCGACCGCGCCGAGCGCCACCCCCGTGGCGCCGCGGCAGGTGGCGTCGCGCAATGGCCGCGCGCTGCCGCTGCTGGCCCTGCTGCTGGGCGCCGGCGGTCTGCTGGTGGCCGGCTGGAGCCTGTGGCAGGTGCGCAGCCTGCAGACCGCCGCCGAACAGCAGCAGACCCGTCTGGAGGAGGCGCGTACCCAGACCCTGGGGCTGGCCGAACGTGACCTGGTGATGAGCCATCAGCTGTCCCGTCTGCCGTCACCGGACGAACTGGAGGAGCGCCGCCGCTTGCTGGCCGAGCTGCAGGCCGGCCAGCAGCAGCTGAGCGAGCGGGTCGACAACGTGCTCGGCGCCAGCCGCCAGGAATGGCGTCTGGCCGAGGCCGAGCACCTGCTGCGCCTGGCCAGCCTGCGCCTGTCGGCGCTGCAGGATGTCGGCAGCGCGCGCTTCCTGGTCAGCGCGGCCGACCAGATCCTCCGCGATCACGACGATCCCGCTGCCTTCGCCGTCCGCGAGCGGCTGGTGGGCAGCCTGGAGGCCCTGCAGGCCCTGCCGGTGATCGACCGCACCGGGCTGTTCCTGCAGCTCGGCGCGCTCGGTGAGCAGGCGGCGCGCCTGAATACCCGCCAGCCGCAGTTCCAGGCGCAGCAAGGCAGCGGCGTGCCCGCCGCGGCGCAGGTCGCCGAGGGCGATGGCGCCAGCGTGTGGGCCGACTGGTGGCAGCGCCTGAGCGGTTTCGTGCGCCTCGAGTTCACCGCTAGCGACGAGGTCAAGCCGCTGCTCGCCGGACAGACCCTCGAGCAGTTGCGCCTGACCCTGCGCCTGGCCCTCGAACAGGCCCAGTGGGCCGCGCTGCATGCCCAGCCGCAGGTCTACCAGGGCGCCCTGGAGCAGGGACGTGCAGTGCTGCAGCGCTACTTCGGTCTGGATACCCCGGAAAACCAGGCGCTCTACCAGCGGCTAGGCCAGCTGGCCGGCCAGCCGGTGGCCCAGGAGCTGCCCGACCTGACCCCGGCGCTGAGTGCCCTGCAGGCCTACCTCGCGCAGCGCGCCCGTGCCGAGCTGGAAGCGGCCGCTCCGGCGGGCGAACCGGGCGCGCTCAAGGCGGCACCGGCCGCCGCGCCGGCGGAGACGGCGCCCGCCGAGGGTGAACCTGAATCCGAATCCGAATCCGCGCCGGCGCCCGGCGAAGCGGCGCAGGAGGGCGGAGCATGAACCGGACCTTCCTGCTGTTCCTGCTGGCCATCCTCGTCGCCGCCCTGCTCGGTCTGGCAGTGGCCGAGCATGCCGGCTACGTGCTGATCGCCTGGAAGGGCTTTCGCTACGAGTCCAGCCTGTGGGTGTTTCTCGCCCTCGGTGCCGCGCTGTGGGCGCTGCTCTATGGCATGCGCCTGCTGCTCGGCCTGATGGGCGCCTCGGGACGGCTGGTCAATCCCTGGTCGGGGCGCAACCGCTCGCGGCGGGTGCAGCTGGCCGCCCAGCGCGGGTTGCTCGAGCTCGCCGCCGGACGCTGGGCGCATGCCCTGCGCCTGCTGCGTCGGGCTGCCGAGCACAGTCCGCAGCCGCTGGTGGCCTACCTGGCGGCCGCCCGCGCGGCCAGCGAGCTGGGCGAGCATGCCACCGCCGACCAGCTGCTCGAACAGGCCCGCCTGCGCGAGCCGAAGGCTGCGGTGGCGGTCGCGCTGGCCCAGGCCCAGCTGCTGATGGCGCGCGGCGAGGACGAGCGAGCGGTGGCCACGCTGCAGCCGGTGCGTGACAAGCACCCGCGCCACCCCCTCGCTCTGCGCCTGCTGCAGCAGTTGCACCTGCGCCTCGGCAACTGGGCGGCGCTGGGCGAGCTGCTGCCCGACCTGCGCCGCCAGCAGCTGCTCAAGGACGGCGAGTTGGACGCCCTGGAGCTGCAGGCGCGCAGCGCGCTGCTGGCTCGGGCGGCGCAGAGCGACGAGCGGCCGCTGGCGGCGCTGCAGCAAGCCTGGCAGCAGCTGCCGCAGGCGGCGCGGCAGACGCCGGCGCTGGTGGCCTGCTACGCCGAGCAGCTGCTGCGACTGGGCGCCGGCAGCGAGGCCGAGGAAGTGCTGCGTGGCGCGCTCAAGAGCCAGTTCGACGCGCGTCTGGCCCATCTCTACGGCCTGGCCGAGGGGCGCGAGCCGGCCCGCCAGCTGGCCAGCGCGGAGGCCTGGCTGAAGGCGCATCCCGAGCATCCCGGCCTGCTGCTCTGCCTCGGTCGTCTGGCCCTGCGCAACCAGCTGTGGGGCAAGGCGCGCGACTACTTCGAGCACAGCCTGCGCCTGGAGCGCAGCGCCGAAACCTATGGCGAGCTGGCGCGGCTGCTGACCCGTCTCGGCGAGGTGGAGCGCAGCAACCGTCTGCTCCAGGAAGGCTTCGGCCTGCTCGCCCGCGAGCTGCCGGCCCTGCCGCAGCCGGGGCGCTGAACGGGCTGAAGGTGACGGACGGCACGTTTCGCGCGACGGTCGTCGGCACCCGCCGGGTGGGCAGCCTTGAAAGCCCGCCCGGCTTTCCTCTACCGTAGCGGCCTTCTGTTTCCTCCCTCCGGAGCCGCCATGCCGCTGGCCAACCCCCGCCTGCTGAATTTCCTCATTTTCCTCGCCTGTGCCGCGCTGCTGGCCTTCGGTCTGTATCTGGAGCATGTCGAGGGTCTCGAGCCCTGTCCGTTGTGCGTGGTCCAGCGCATCGAGTTCATCGGCGTCGGCCTGACCTGCCTGGTGGCCGCCATGCACGGCCCGCAGCGCCTCGGTCGGCGCCTGTATGCCGGCCTGACCCTGCTGTTCGCTGCCGCCGGCATCGCCTCGGCCGGCCGGCAGATCTGGCTGCAGGGCCTGCCGGCGGACCAGCTGCCGGCCTGCCTGCCGAGCCTCGAGTACATGATGGAGGCGCTGCCATTCCAGGACATCGTGAGCCTGATGCTGCACGGCACCGCCGACTGCGCCGAGGTGACCTGGACCCTGCTGGGCCTGAGCATTCCCGAGTGGAGCCTGCTGGCCTTCGTCGGCTTTGCCGCGGTGGCGCTGCTGCAGCTGCTGCGCCGCGACTGAGCGCTGCGGCCTCAAACGGCCGTATCAAAGTTTTCCCGAGGATGGCTTGCTGGTGGCAGGCAGCCGGCATAGTCTCGCCGGTACTGGCTACTGCAGGATATTGCCCGTGGGAGGTCCCTGCCATGGCCTGAGGCGATGCCGGGTGGCATCGTTTTCCCTTGCGCATAACAACATCGTCCAACGCGGGAAGCGAGGAATACCATGCTCGAGAATTGTCGCAGTGCCCAGGAACGCTGGGGTGGGGTTCATCTGCTGCTGGATCGCTGGCTGCAGTGCCGGCACCAGCTGGTCAGCGCCTTCCAGGATCTCAACGCTCGCCCGCAGGCCAGCGGCCCGCTGCTGGAAGACTTCTGCGCCCAGCTGATGGACTACGTCTCCGCCGGCCATTTCGAAATCTACGAACAGCTGCTCAGCGAAGCGCGCGCCTTCGGCGACGAGCAGGCGCTGAGCCTGGCGGCCAAGGTCTTTCCGCAGATCGAGGCCAGCACCGCGGTGATGCTCGACTTCAACGACCGCTGCGACAACGGCGACTGTCGCGAGAGCGCCGGCCTGGTTCACGAGCTGACGCGCCTCGGCCAGCTGCTGGAGCAGCGCTTCGAGCTGGAGGATTGCCTGATCGAGGTGCTGCACAACGCGCATCGCCAGGCCTCTCCGGCCTGACGGCAGACCCGCTGCCGGGCGTGGACGTGCCGTCCGTCTGGATGTGGCACGCCGGGGGGGCTAGTATGGGGTGACACTCATCGCCCGGAGGCGTCTTCATGGCAACCAGGAAAAAGCCGGTCCCCACCCCGCTGCACTTGCTGCAGCAACTGTCCCACAGTCTGCTGGAGCATCTGGAGCAGGCCTGCAGTCAGGCGCTGGTGGATGCCGAGAAGCTGCTGGCCAAACTGGAGAAGCAGCGCAGCAAGGCCCAGGACAAGCTGCACAAGGCCGGTGCCCGGCTCGAAGCGGCGGCTGCCGAGGGCAAGGCCAAGGCGCAGACCAGGGCGCGGGCCAGCATCGTCGAGATCGAGGAGCTGCTCGATACCCTCAAGCAGCGTCAGGCGGAAACCCGTGCCTACATCGCCGGCCTGAAGGCCGACGCCGAGCAGAGCCTGCATCTGGCCCAGGGGGTCGGCAAGGTCAAGGAAGCGGTCGGCGCGCTGCTCGCCCGCCGCGAGGTGGAGGGCACCAAGGTGGCCGCCGCCAGCAAGCCGCGCGCTCCACGGGCAGCGGCCCCGGCGGCAGCCGCGCCGACCGCCGTGGTCAAGCCTCCGCGCACGCGGCGTGCGCCGGCGGCCAGCAAGGCGGCCGCTCAGCCTGCGGCTCCCGCCGCTCCGATCGCCGCGGCGCCGGCAGCGACCAAGCCGGCGCGCAAGCGTGCCCCGGCGACCCCTGCCGCGACCAAGCCGGCCAGCCCGAGCAAGCCCGCGACCCCGCGCGCGCCGCGCAAGCCGGCCAGCGCCGCGACGCCTGCCAAGCCGACGCCTCAGCAGAAGTAGCCGAGCGCCCTTGCCGCTTCGCGCAGCAGCGCATGGGCTGCTGCGCGAAGCGCCGGGTTGCCATCGCTGCGGCCGGGGTCCAGGCGCTCGAGCCAGCACCCCGCGGTCCGCGCATCGGCCGGCCAGGCGGCGCTCAGCGTCTCCAGGCGCGCGAGCAGGATGCGCTCGGCCTGCAGCTCGAGGGTCGCCAGCTGGCGGCGCAGTTCGGCCAGCTCGGCATCCTCCGCGGCGGCGCTCTTCCACGCCCGGCGCAGCTGGCGCAACGCCCCGCTGACGCCGGCCTGCCAGGGCCTGGCCAGGCGCTCCAGTTGTGCCACCCGCGTGGCGCTGTCGGCGACGCCGCGCTGCTCCAGCCAAAGCGCGGCCAATAGCAGGCAGACATCCGCCCCCTCTTCGTCCTGCCGGCGCAGGCAGGCCTCGGCGACGCCGGGCCGGGCGTACAGGGCGACGGCGAAATCCCACAACGATTGCTGCATGCTGTTCTCCGGGCGCGGTCTGGAAGCTGGTAAACTTCGCCACCGCAGAATCCAGTCCCACGATCATGATCCGACTCCAGAATCTTACCCTGCAGCGTGGCCCGCAGCGCCTGCTCGATGGCGCCGAGCTGACCCTGCACCCCGGCCAGAAGGTCGGTCTCGTCGGCGCCAACGGTGCCGGCAAATCCAGTCTGTTCGCCCTGTTGCGTGGCGAGCTGAGCGCCGACGGCGGCGATTGCCAGCTGCCGCCGGACTGGCGCGTGGCGCACATGCGCCAGGAGGTCGACACCCTCGAGCGTCGCGCGGTGGACTACGTGCTCGACGGCGACCAGCAGCTGCGGCGCATCCAGCGCGAGCTGGCGGTCGCCGAGGCGGCCCATGACGGCAGTGCGATTGCCCACCTGCACCACGAGCTGGACGTGGCCTCCGGTTACGACGCCGACGCCCGCGCGCGCAAGCTGCTGGCCGGCCTCGGCTTCCTGCCGGCGCAGATGGAGCAGGCGGTCGGCGACTTCTCCGGCGGCTGGCGCATGCGCCTCAACCTGGCGCAGGCGCTGATGTGCCCGTCCGAGCTGCTGCTGCTCGACGAGCCGACCAACCACCTCGACCTCGATGCCATCCTCTGGCTGGAAAGCTGGCTGAAAGGTTACCCCGGTACCCTGTTGCTGATTTCCCACGACCGCGACTTCCTCGATGCGGTGGTCGACCACGTGGTGCACCTCGAGCAGCAGAAACTCAACCTGTATCGCGGCGGCTACTCGGCCTTCGAGCGCACCCGCGTCGAACGCCTGGCCCAGCAGCAGCAGGCCTACGAGAAGCAGCAGGCGCAGCGCGCGCACATGGAAGACTTCATCCGCCGCTTCAAGGCCAAGGCCAGCAAGGCCCGTCAGGCGCAGAGCCGCATCAAGGCGCTGGAGCGTCTCGAGGAGCTGGCCCCGGCGCACATCGATTCGCCGTTCGACTTCGTGTTCCGCGAGGCCGACAAGGTGTCCAGCCCGCTGCTGGATCTGGCCGAGGGGCGCCTCGGCTACGGCGACAAGACCGTGCTCGACAAGGTCAAGCTGCAGCTGGTGCCCGGCGCGCGCATCGGCCTGCTCGGCCCCAACGGCGCCGGCAAGTCGACCCTGATCAAGACCCTGGCCGGCGAGCTGGAGCCGCTGGGCGGGCGGCTGACCCGCGGCGAGAACCTGGCGGTCGGCTACTTCGCCCAGCACCAGTTGGACTCGCTGGACCCCCAGGCCAGCCCGCTGCTGCACCTGCAGCGCATCGCCGCCGGCGAGCGCGAGCAGGTCCTGCGCGACTTCCTCGGCGGTTTCGACTTCCGCGGCAATCGCTGCGACGAGCCGGTGCTGAATTTCTCCGGCGGCGAGAAGGCGCGCCTGGCGCTGGCGCTGATCGCCTGGCAGAAGCCCAACCTGCTGCTGCTCGACGAACCGACCAACCACCTCGATCTGGAGATGCGCCTGGCGCTGACCATGGCCCTGCAGGACTTCGAGGGCGCGGTGCTGGTGGTATCCCACGACCGTCACCTGCTGAAGAGCACCACCGACGAGTTCCTGCTGGTGGCCGACGGCCGCGTGCAGGCCTTCGACGGCGACCTCGAGGACTACAGCCGCTGGCTGGTCGACTACCGTGTCCGCCAGCAGCCGGTGGTCGACAGCGCGCCGAGCGCCGACAAGACCGACAAGCGCGCCCAGCGCCAGGCCGCCGCGGTGCTGCGCCAGCAGCTGGCGCCGCTCAAGCGCCAGGCCGACAAGCTGGAAAAGGACCTCGGCGGCGTGCACGAGCAGCTCGCCGCACTGGAAACCCGTCTGGGCGACAGCGCGCTGTACGAGTCGGCGCGCAAGGACGAACTGCGTGGCCTGCTGGCCGAGCAGGCCACCCTCAAGCAACGCGAGGCCGAGCTGGAAGAGGCCTGGCTGCTGGCCCTGGAGCAGCTCGAGGCGCTGGAAGCCGAGCTGGGCGGCGCGGCGTGAAAGCCTGGCTGGCGCAGTGGCTGGGCGAGTGGAGCGAAACGCTGCTGCTCGGCGTGCAGCTGTTGCTGATCCTGCTCGCCGGCTACGTGCTGCAGCGCCTGGTGGCGCGCGGCCTGAGCCGCCTCGCCCGGCGTTACCAGCAACTGCCCGCCGAGCTGCTGCTGCCGCTGCGTGGCGCCCTGCGCTGGCTGATCATGGGCAGCGCGCTGCTGCTCGCCCTCGAGCACCTCGGTGTCTCCGCCGGGGTGCTGTGGGCGGCGTTTTCCGGCTTCGTCGCGGTCGCCGCGGTGGCCTTCTTCGCCGTGTGGAGCGTGCTGTCCAACCTGTTCTGCGCGGTGCTGATCTTCACTGTCGGCCCGTTTCGCCTCGGCGACCGGGTCGAGGTGCTGGAGGCCGCCGACAAGCCCGGCGCCAAGGGCCGGGTGATCGCCATCAACCTGCTGTACACCACCCTGGAAGAGGACGCCGAGGCCGGTACCGCTGCCCTGGTGCAGATCCCCAACAGCCTGTTCTTCCAGAAGGTCGTGCGCCGCTGGCGCGCGGCCGAGCATCCAACCCCAATCCCCACCCACAACGAGACGTGACCCCTCATGGAATGGCTCTCTAACCCGGAAATCTGGGTTGCTTTCCTTACCCTGACTGCCCTGGAAATTGTCCTCGGCATCGACAACATCATCTTCATCTCGATCCTGGTCGGCCGCCTGCCCAAGGAGCAGCAGCCCAAGGCGCGCTTCTTCGGCCTGGCGCTGGCCATGGGCACGCGCATCCTGCTGCTGCTGTCGATCGCCTGGGTGATGCGCCTGACCGCCGACCTGTTCACCGTGTTCGAGCAGGGCGTGTCCGGGCGCGACCTGATCCTGTTCTTCGGCGGCCTGTTCCTGCTGTTCAAGAGCACCATGGAAATCTGGCACAGCGTCGAGGGCGAGGTGGACGAGAGCCAGCCGGACGGCAAGAAGAAGGCCGGCTTCATGGGCGTGATCCTGCAGATCGCGGTGATCGACATCATCTTCTCGCTGGACTCGGTGATCACCGCCGTCGGTCTGGTGTCGGACGTGCCGGTGATGATCGCCGCGATCGTCATCGCCGTGCTGGTGATGATGATGGCCGCCGGCACCATCAGCGACTTCATCGACAAGCATCCGTCGCTGAAGATGCTCGCCCTGTCGTTCCTCATCGTGGTCGGCACCCTGCTGGTGGCCGAGTCCTTCGAGATTCACGTGCCGAAGGGCTACGTCTACTTCGCCATGGCCTTCTCGCTGGCCGTCGAGGCGCTCAACATCCGCGTGCGCACCGCGATGAAGCGCAAGCTCAACGAGCCGGTCAAGCTGCACAAGGACCTGCCGGACTGAGTGCTGGCGGGACAGGCTGAGGCCTGCCCGCATGCCTGCTGTAGTCGCGCCGGCCCGTGATGGGCCGGCGTCGTTTCCGCCATTCGCCACCGGAGAGTTCATCCATGGCCCTGCAAACCTGGCTCGCCTTCTTCGCCGCCTGTTGGGTGATCAGCCTGTCGCCCGGCGCCGGCGCCATCGCCTCGATGTCCAGCGGCCTCAACTACGGCTTCCGTCGCGGCTACTGGAACGCCGTCGGCCTGCAGCTGGCGCTGGCCCTGCAGATCGCCATCGTCGCCGCCGGGGTCGGCGCCATCCTCGCCACCTCGGAACTGGCCTTCGCCGTGATCAAGTGGTTCGGCGTGGCCTACCTGGCGTATCTGGGTTGGAAGCAGTGGCGCGCCCCGGTAGGCGAGCTGGCCGACGCCAGCGCGGTGCGCCCGCTGGGTCGGCCGCTGAGCCTGGTGCTGCGCGGCTTCGTGGTCAACGCCAGCAACCCCAAGGCGAT
Organism: Geopseudomonas sagittaria; assembly: GCF_900115715.1. GTDB lineage: Bacteria > Pseudomonadota > Gammaproteobacteria > Pseudomonadales > Pseudomonadaceae > Geopseudomonas > Geopseudomonas sagittaria. The sequence continues at coordinate 79,938 of NZ_FOXM01000008.1, read as the reverse complement.
CGTGTTCATCCTCGCCGTGCTGCCGCAGTTCCTCGATCCGGCGCGGCCGCTGCTGGCCCAGTACCTGCTGATGGCGGCGACCATGATCGGCGTCGACCTGCTGGTGATGGCCGGCTATACCGGCCTGGCCGCGCGGGTCCTGCGCCTGCTGCGCACGCCGCGCCAGCAGCGTCTGCTCAACCGCACCTTCGCCAGCCTGTTCGTCGCCGCGGCCGGATTGCTGGCGCTGGTGCGCCGCACGCCGGCCTGATCTGTCCGGGTCCGCTGCGGCGGCTGTTGACGTCCGTGTCGCTGTGGCTGGCGCTAGCATGCCGGCCTGGTTCAACCCACAGGAGAATGACCATTGATGCGTGTGTGGATCGATGCCGACGCCTGCCCGCGGGCGGCGCGGGATCTGGTGGTGAAGTTCGCCTTGAAGCGCAAGTTCGAGGTGGTGCTGGTGGCCGGGCAGAGCCAGGTCAAGCCGGCGTTCGCCTGCGTGCGCCTGATCGTGGTGCCCAGCGGGCCGGACGCCGCCGACGACTACCTGGTCGAGCACGCGCTGCCCGGCGAGCTGGTGATCTGCTCGGATGTGCCGCTGGCCGACCGCCTGGTGAAGAAGGGCGTGGCCGCGCTGGACCCGCGCGGCCGCGAGTTCGACGAGCGCAACATGGGCGAGCGCCTGGCGGTGCGCAACCTGTTCACCGACCTGCGCGAACAGGGCCAGGTCGGCGGCGGCCAGGCGGCCTATGGCGAGAAGGACCGCCAGGCCTTTGCCAACGCGCTGGATCGCCTGCTCGGCGTGCTGGCGCGCAAGGCCGAGTAGGCGCGGATTCATCCGCGCCCCGGGTCCACGACGCGGCAAACCGGCGAATCCTGCGCCCCCCGGCGGGACGGTCGCGACCGATCAGGCCAGCTCGAGCACCCGGTCGATCAGCTTGTTGATCCCGCTGGCCGCCTCGGCCAGCGACTTGGCCAGCATGTAGGCCGGGGTAGTGACCAGCTTGCGCTGCGGGTCCTCGACGATGTCGTCGACCGCACAGTCGATGTGTTCGGCGCCCATGTCGGTCAGCTTGGCGGCGGTGTCCGGGTCGTGGCCGATGGTGCAGTGCACGCCGGCGCCGTAGATCCGTGCGGCCATCGCCGGGGCGATGCAGATCAGGCCGACCGGCTTGTGCGCGGCGGCAAAGTCGCGGGCGGCGGCCAGCACGTCGGGCTGCACTGCGCAGCTGGCGCCCTTGAAGGCGAAGTCGCAGAGGTTCTTCGCCGCGCCGAAACCGCCGGGGATCACCAGCGCGTCGAAGTCGGCGGCCTTGAGTTCGCGCACGTCGTGGATCTGGCCGCGGGCGATGCGTGCCGACTCGACCAGCACGTTGCGGCTCTCGCCGCTTTCCGCTCCGGTCAGATGGTTGATCACGTGGTGCTGGGGGATGTCCGGAGCGAAGCACTGCACCTGGGCGCCGCGCTGGCTCAGGCGCAGCAGGGCAATCACGCTTTCGTGGATCTCGGCGCCGTCGTAGACGCCGCAGCCGGACAGGATCACGGCAACCTTCTTGCTCATGGTGGACACTCCTTGGTGGTCTTGCAGGCCCGCGCCAGGGCATCCGGCGCAGGCGGCAGGGGAATATCCTCAATCCTAGCCGCAAGCGGGGGGCGGCGGCCATGCATCAGTGGCCGAGGAGGGCGCTGGCGGGCTATGGTAGGGCGCTGAAGCGCCCGCGTCGGCAACTGTGCGGCGGGTCACGCTGTCTCATATTCGTCATAATTGCTTCATAGACTGTCAAGCTGCGCCCGTTGTCCGGGCCCTGGAGTGCGCCGTGAGCTTTACCCCCGCCAATCGCCTGTTCCCCGCCACCCGCCTGCGCCGCAATCGTCGCGACGACTTCTCCCGCCGCCTGGTGCGCGAGAACGTGCTGACCGCCGACGACCTGATCCTGCCGGTGTTCGTGCTGGAGGGCGAGAAGCGCCGCGAGGCGGTGCCATCGATGCCGGGGGTCGAGCGCCTGTCCATCGACCTGCTGCTCGAAGAGGCGGCCGAGTGCGTGGCGCTGGGCATCCCGGCGCTGGCGCTGTTCCCGGTCACCCCGGCGGAGAAGAAGTCGCTGCTCGCCGAGGAAGCCTGGAACCCGGACGGCCTGGCGCAGCGCGCCACCCGCGCCCTGCGCACGCGTTTTCCGGAGCTGGGCATCATCACCGACGTGGCTCTCGACCCGTTCACCACCCACGGCCAGGACGGCATCCTCGACGACAGCGGCTACGTGCAGAACGACGTCACCGTCGATGCGCTGGTCAAGCAGGCGCTGTCGCACGCCGAGGCCGGCGCCCAGGTGGTGGCGCCCTCGGACATGATGGACGGGCGCATCCAGGCGATCCGCGAGGCGCTGGAAGTCGCCGAGCATCCCAACGTGCGCATCATGGCCTACTCGGCCAAGTACGCCAGTGCCTACTACGGCCCGTTCCGCGATGCGGTCGGCTCGGCCGGCAACCTCGGCAAGGGCAGCAAGAACACCTACCAGATGGACCCGGCCAACGGCGACGAGGCGCTGCACGAAGTGGCCGCGGACCTGGCCGAGGGCGCCGACATGGTGATGGTCAAGCCGGGCATGCCCTACCTCGACATCGTCCGTCGGGTGAAGGATGAATTCCGCGCGCCGACCTTTGTCTATCAGGTCAGCGGCGAGTACGCCATGCACATGGCGGCGATCCAGAATGGCTGGCTGAGCGAAGCGGTGATCCTCGAGTCTTTGGTCGCGTTCAAGCGCGCCGGGGCCGATGGCATCCTCACCTATTTCGCCAAGCGTGCGGCACAACTGTTGAAACAACAGGGCTGAAGGCCCTGCAGGAAGAAGCAATGAACAATCCAGGACTGATCGATAGCGAACTGCCGGAACAGCCGGTTGCACCTGCCCTGCTCGCCGAGGCGGATGAGGCCGCGCTGCCGGTCAGCGCCGAGGCGCAGCCCGAGGCGGCAGCGGAATCCGTCGAGGCGCCGGCTCCGGTGCCGGGGCTGGACGACAGCAGCCTGTACATCCACCGCGAGCTGTCGCAGCTGAAGTTCAACATCCGCGTCCTGGAGCAGGCGCTCGACGAGGCCACCCCGCTGCTCGAGCGCCTGAAGTTCCTGCTGATCTTCTCCAGTAACCTCGACGAATTCTTCGAGATCCGCGTCGCCGGCCTGAAGAAGCAGGTCGCCTTCGCCCGCGAACTGGCTGGCGCCGACGGCCTGCAGCCGCATCAGGTGCTGGCGCGGATCAGCGAGCTGGTCCACGAGCAGGTCGATCGTCAGTACGCGATCCTCAACGACGTGCTGCTGCCGGCGCTGGAGCAGCACCAGATCCGCTTCATCCGCCGGCGCAACTGGACCGCCAAGATCAAGACCTGGGTGCGCCGCTATTTCCGCGAGGAGATCGCGCCGATCATGACGCCGATCGGCCTCGACCCGACCCACCCGTTCCCGCTGCTGGTCAACAAGAGCCTGAACTTCATCGTCGAGCTGGAAGGCATCGACGCCTTCGGCCGCGATTCCGGCCTGGCCATCCTGCCGGCGCCGCGCCTGCTGCCGCGGGTGATCCGCGTGCCGGAGGAGGTCGGCGGTCCCGGCGACAACTTCGTGTTCCTCTCCTCGATGATCCACGCCCACGCCGACGACCTGTTCCACGGCATGAGCGTCAAGGGCTGCTACCAGTTCCGCCTGACCCGCAACGCCGATCTGTCGGTGGACGCCGAGGACGTCGAGGACCTGGCGCGTGCGCTGCGTGGCGAGTTGTTCTCGCGCCGCTTCGGCGATGCGGTACGCCTCGAGGTGGCCGACAACTGCCCGCAGAACCTGGTCGACTACCTGCTCAAGCAGTTCGGTCTGGCCGAGTCCGAGCTGTACCGGGTCAACGGCCCGGTCAACCTGACCCGGCTGTTCTCGATCACCGGTCTGGAAAGCCAGCGCGCCCTGCAGTATCCGCCGCTGACCCCGGTGATTCCCAAGCTGCTGCAGAGCAGCGAGAAGCTGTTCAACGTGGTCGGCAAGCAGGACGTGCTGCTCTACCACCCGTTCGAGTCGTTCACCCCGGTGGTCGACATGCTGCGCCAGGCGGCCAAGGATCCCCACGTCCTGGCGATCAAGCAGACCCTGTACCGCACCGGCGCCAACTCGGAGATCGTCGACGCGCTGGTCGACGCGGCGCGCAGCGGCAAGGAGGTCACCGCGGTGATCGAGCTGCGCGCGCGCTTCGACGAGGAGTCCAACCTGGCCCTGGCCAGCCGCCTGCAGCAGGCCGGTGCGGTGGTGATCTACGGCGTGGTCGGCTTCAAGACCCATGCCAAGATGATGCTGATCCTGCGCCGCGAGAACGGCGAGCTGGTGCGTTACGCCCATCTGGGTACCGGCAACTACCACGCCGGCAACGCGCGGCTGTACACCGACTACAGCCTGCTGACCTCCGACGACGCCCTGTGCGAGGACGTTTCCAAGCTGTTCAACCAGCTGATCGGCATGGGCAAGAGCCTGCGCATGAAGAAGCTGCTGCACGCGCCCTTCACCCTGAAGAAGACCCTGCTCGACATGATCGCCCGCGAGGCGCAGCACGCCAGCGAGGGCAAGCCGGCGCACATCATCGCCAAGATGAACTCGCTGACCGATCCCAAGGTGATCAAGGCGCTGTACAAGGCCAGCCAGTGCGGGGTGCGCATCGACCTGATCGTGCGCGGCATGTGCTGCCTGCGTCCGGGGATTGTCGGGGTGTCGCACAACATCCATGTGCGCTCGATCATCGGCCGCTTCCTCGAGCACAGCCGCGCCTACTACTTCCTCAATGGCGGCGACGAGCAGCTGTACCTGTCCAGCGCCGACTGGATGGAGCGCAACCTCGACAAGCGCGTGGAGACCTGCTTCCCGCTGGAAGGCAAGAAGCTGATCACCCGGGTGAAGAAGGAGCTGGAAGCCTACCTGGCCGACAATACCCAGGCCTGGGTGCTGCAGAGCGACGGTCGCTACCAGCGCCTGCAGCCCAGCGGCAACCAGAACCCGCGCAACGCCCAGGCGCTGATGGTCGAGAAGCTCAGCAGCCCGGTGCTGTCGGCGCGCTGATCCGCCACGGCGCAACGAAAAAAGGGGCGGCTCCTTGCGGGGCCGCCCCTTTTGCGTTGCGCCGCGCTCAGCGCCCGCTGAGCCGGTAGCCCACCCGCGCCAGCCACTGCGCCTCGGCCTCGATGTCGGCCTCGGTCAGCGGGTTGGCGGCCAGCCAGCCGGCGGGGAATACCGCCTCCAGGCTGCGCGGGCCGGCGTGGAACTGCACCTCGGGCATTTCCTGGGTGCCGCGGATGTGGTGGAACAGGATGGCGAAGCGCAGCACGATGCACAGGCGCACCAAGCGCTCGCCTTCCTCGCCGAACTCGGCGAAGCGCTCCACCGGGATGTTGCGGCGGTGGCCGCGCACCAAGAGGGCGAGCATCTGCTGGTCGAGGCGCGAGAAGCCGGCCAGGTCGGCGTGCTCGAGGATGTAGGAGCCGTGCTTGTGGTAGTGGTAGTGGGCGATGTCCAGGCCGATCTCGTGCACCTTGGCCCCCCACGACAGCAGCTCGCGGTGCCAGTCGTCGTTGAGGCCCCAGGGCTCGGCCACCTGGGCGAGGATCGACAGCGCCTTGGTTTCGACCCGCGCGGCCTGCTCGAGGTCGACGTGGCAGCGCTCCATCAGCGCCGACAGGGTGCGCTCGCGCACGTCCTCGTGACTCTGCCGGCCGATCATGTCGTACAGCACGCCCTCGCGCAGGGCGCCCTCGGCGTGGATCATCGACTGGATCTCCAGGGCGTCGAAGGTCGCCTCGAGGATCGCCAGGCCCGCCGGCAGGATCGCCTGGCGGTCGGCCTTGACGCCGTCGATGGCCAGCTCGGCAAGGTTGTCGCACTTGAGGATCTTGCGCTTGAGCCAGGCCAGGCCGGCCGGGGTGATCTCGCCGTTGCCCTGGCCGCCGGCCTGGATCGCCAGGCTGATGGCGCGGATGGTGCCGGAGGAGCCGACCGCCTCGTTCCAGCCGAGCCGGCGCACCGCCTGTTCGAAGCTCATCAGCTCCAGGCGTGCGGAGGTGTAGGCCTGGGCGTAGCGTGCCAGGCTCAGCTTGCCGTCGGCGAAGAAGCGCTTGCTGTAGCTGACGCAGCCCATCTGCTGGCTCTCGCGCAGCAGCGACTCGAAGCGCTCGCCGATGATGAACTCGGTGCTGCCGCCGCCGATGTCCACCACCAGGCGCTTGCCCTCGGCCACCGGCAGGCTGTGCGACACGCCGAGGTGGATCAGGCGCGCTTCCTCGCGGCCGGAGACCACTTCCACCTGGTGGCCGAGCAGTTCCTCGGCGCGGCGGATGAACACCGCGCGGTTGCGCGCCTCGCGCAGCGCGTTGGTGGCGACGACGCGCACCGCGCCCTGCGGCAGGCCCTGGATCAGCTGGGCGAAGCGGCGCAGGCAGTCGAGGCCGCGGGTCATCGCCGCCTCGTCGAGGTTGCGCTGCTCGTCGAGGCCGGCGGCCAGCTGCACCTTCTCGCCCAGGCGTTCGAGCAGGCGGATCTCGCCCTGGTCGACGCGGGCCAGCACCATGTGGATGCTGTTGGAGCCGATATCGATGGCGGCGATCAGGGGAAAGGCTTCGGCAGGGGTGTGCGGCATGGTCGGTGCTTCTCGCAGCAAAACGGCAGAATCCTGCCATGATAGAGCAATAGCGTCCGCTGCAGGTTACGTCGACGGCCTCGGCGATAGGCGCCGTTGACCTCAGTCATAGCCATTGCCAATCGCCTGTGCCTTCCGGTTGCCAGCGAGTGGGGCTATCATGGCCCGTCATTTTTTTCGCATCCGAATCACGGAGAACCCCCATGAGCGAATTCATCACCAACGTCACCGACGCCAGCTTCGAGCAGGACGTGCTCAAGGCCGACGGCCCGGTACTGGTCGACTATTGGGCCGAGTGGTGTGGTCCGTGCAAGATGATTGCCCCGGTGCTGGATGAGATCGCCAAGGACTACCAGGGCAAGCTCACCGTGTGCAAGCTGAACATCGACGAGAATCAGGACACCCCGCCGAAGTACGGCGTGCGCGGTATTCCGACCCTGATGCTGTTCAAGAACGGCAACGTCGAGGCCACCAAGGTCGGCGCCCTGTCCAAGTCCCAGCTGGCGGCCTTCCTCGACAGCAACATCTGAACCCGAGGCCTGAATAACCCCGTCCCAGTACGGGGTTTTTTCTGCGTGCCGTCTAGACTCTGCAACGAATGCAGTGATAAATTCGGGCTGCAGTCATTATCCGACTGCTTCCTGCATGCCGTCGCCGCCGCCCTCTCGCCCGGATTCGCGCAGTGAACCTGCCGTCTTCCTGCGGCGCGGCCTCCCGAGCTCAACGCTTTCCTTCTCTCCCCCGATGTACCTCATCCTATGAACCTGACTGAACTCAAGCAAAAGCCGATTCCCGAACTGCTGGAAATGGCCGACCAGATGGGCCTGGAAAACATGGCCCGGTCGCGCAAGCAGGACATCATCTTCGCCCTGCTGAAAAAGCACGCGAAAAGCGGTGAGGAAATCTCCGGGGATGGCGTGCTGGAGATCCTGCAGGATGGTTTCGGATTCCTGCGCAGCGCGGACTCTTCCTACCTGGCCGGCCCGGACGACATCTACGTCTCGCCCAGCCAGATCCGCCGCTTCAACCTGCGCACCGGCGACACCATCGTCGGCAAGATCCGCCCGCCGAAGGAAGGCGAGCGCTACTTCGCGCTGCTCAAGGTCGACACCATCAACTATGATCGACCGGAAAACGCGAAGAACAAGATCCTGTTCGAGAACCTCACCCCGCTGTTCGCCAACAAGCGCCTGAGGATGGAGGCCGGCAACGGCTCCACCGAGGACCTCACCGGCCGGGTGATCGACCTCTGCGCGCCGATCGGCAAGGGCCAGCGCGGCCTGATCGTCGCCCCGCCGAAGGCGGGCAAGACCATCATGCTGCAGAACATCGCGGCCAACATCACCCGCAACAACCCCGATTGCCACCTGATTGTCCTGCTGATCGACGAGCGTCCGGAAGAAGTGACCGAGATGCAGCGCACCGTGCGCGGCGAAGTGGTCGCCTCGACCTTCGACGAGCCGCCGACCCGCCACGTGCAGGTCGCCGAGATGGTGATCGAGAAGGCCAAGCGCCTGGTCGAGCACAAGAAGGACGTGGTCATCCTGCTCGACTCGATCACCCGTCTGGCGCGCGCCTACAACACCGTGATCCCCAGCTCCGGCAAGGTGCTCACCGGTGGTGTCGACGCCCACGCCCTGGAGAAGCCCAAGCGCTTCTTCGGTGCCGCGCGCAACATCGAGGAGGGCGGCAGCCTGACCATCATCGCCACCGCGCTGGTGGAAACCGGCTCGAAGATGGACGAGGTGATCTACGAGGAGTTCAAGGGCACCGGCAACATGGAGCTGCAGCTGGACCGCAAGATCGCCGAAAAGCGCGTGTTCCCGGCGATCAACATCAACCGCTCCGGTACCCGCCGCGAAGAGCTGCTGACCACGGAGGAGGAGCTGCAGCGCATCTGGATCCTGCGCAAGATTCTCCATCCGATGGACGAGATCTCCGCGATCGAATTCCTCCTCGATCGTCTGAAGGATACCAAGACCAACGAGGAGTTCTTCCAGTCGATGAAGCGCAAGTAAGCGCTCTGCCCTGGATCTGCAGACAACGGCCGGTCATCCCGGCCGTTGTCGTTTCTGTACGGTGGTACGGGGGGCGGGGCGAATTCATTCGCCTGCAGGTTTCGCCAAGGCGAACGAGTCCGCCCCTGCAGGCGGTTTCTTGCTGTTTCTGCCGGGCGCCGTTCGGCGCTAGACTCTGCGCCTTCGACAGTCCCACCGAGGCTCAAGCATGCAGTATCGCGACCTGCGCGAATTCATTCGCGGCCTGGAGACGCGCGGCGAACTCAAGCGCATCCAGGCGCCGGTCTCCCCTGTGCTGGAAATGACCGAAATCTGCGACCGCACCCTGCGCAAGGGCGGCCCGGCGCTGCTGTTCGAGAACCCCACCGGCTTCCAGATGCCGGTGCTCGGCAACCTGTTCGGCACGCCGCGGCGCGTGGCGCTGGGCATGGGCGCCGAGGAGGTGTCGGAGCTGCGCGAGATCGGCAAGCTGCTGGCCTTCCTCAAGGAGCCGGAGCCGCCCAAGGGGCTCAAGGATGCCTGGTCCAAGCTGCCGATCTTCCGCAAGGTGCTGGCCATGGCGCCCAAGGTGCTCAAGGACGCGCCGTGCCAGGAAGTGATCGAGGAGGGCGACGACGTCGACCTTGGCAAGCTGCCGATCCAGCACTGCTGGCCGGGCGATGTGGCGCCGCTGATCACCTGGGGCCTGACCATCACCAAGGGGCCGAACAAGGAGCGGCAGAATCTCGGCATCTACCGCCAGCAGGTGATCGGCCGCAACAAGCTGATCATGCGCTGGCTGAGCCACCGCGGCGGCGCGCTGGACTTTCGCGAGTGGTGCCTGAAGTACCCCGACCGTCCCTATCCGGTGGCGGTGGCCCTCGGCGCCGATCCGGCGACCATCCTCGGCGCGGTCACCCCGGTGCCGGATACCCTGTCCGAGTACGCCTTCGCCGGCCTGCTGCGCGGCCAGCGCACCGAGCTGGTCAAGGCGGTCGGCTCGGATCTGCAGGTGCCGGCGTTTGCCGAGATGGTCCTGGAGGGGCACATCTACCCCGGCGAGATGGCCGACGAAGGCCCCTACGGCGACCATACCGGTTACTACAACGAGGTGGACCGCTTCCCGGTGTTCACCGTCGAGCGCATCACCCGGCGCCGCGATGCCATCTACCACAGCACCTACACCGGCCGTCCGCCGGATGAACCGGCGATCCTCGGCGTGGCGCTCAACGAGGTGTTCGTGCCGATCCTGCAGAAGCAGTTCCCGGAGATCGTCGACTTCTACCTGCCGCCGGAAGGCTGCTCGTACCGCATGGCGGTGGTGACCATCAAGAAGCAGTATCCCGGTCACGCCAAGCGGGTGATGCTCGGCGTGTGGTCGTTCCTGCGCCAGTTCATGTATACCAAGTTCGTCATCGTCACCGACGACGACATCAACGCCCGCGACTGGAACGACGTGATCTGGGCGATCACCACGCGCATGGATCCCTCGCGCGACACGGTGCTGATCGACAACACGCCGATCGACTACCTCGACTTTGCCTCGCCGGTCTCCGGTCTGGGCAGCAAGATGGGGCTCGACGCCACCCACAAGTGGCCGGGCGAGACCGATCGCGAGTGGGGCCGCGCCATCGTCAAGGACGAGGCGGTGGTCAAGCGTGTCGACGAGCTGTGGAGCCAGCTCGGCATCGATTGAGCTGCCGGCTCAGATTGAACCGTGTGCTCCGCCGGCGCGCGGGAGCGTCACCACCACCTTGGCAACGGGAGTCGTCATGCGCATCACCCTGCAACCCTCCGGTCTCAGCCTGGAACTGCTGCCCGGCGAGCGCATCCTCGACGGCGCGCGGCGGCTGGGTTTCGACTGCCCGCAGAGCTGTCGCAACGGCAACTGTCACGTCTGCGCCGCGCTGCTGGTGGCCGGCCGCGTGCGCCAGCAGGGCGCCCTGCTGGACCATGGCGAGCTGTTCACCTGCGTCGCCGAGCCGCTGGAAGACTGTCTGCTGCACTGGGACGGGGTGCTGGCGCCCGGCGAGCTGCCGCGGCGCCGGCTGGCCTGCCAGCTGGTCGAGTGTGTCGCCGTGGGTGGCGACGTGTTCCGCCTGCGCCTGCGCGCGCCGGCCGGCAAGCCGCCGCGCTACCACGCCGGCCAGTACCTGCTGCTCGAGCGCGAGGACGGCAGCCAGGCGGCCTTCTCGATCGCCTCGGCACCCCACCGCGGCCGCGAGCTGGAGCTGCACATCCTCGCCCGCGACGCCAGCACCCGCGGCCTGCTCGACTTCATCCGCCGTCAGGGGCTGGCCCGCGTGCAGCTGCCGTTCGGCGACTGTCATCTGGCCGAGCTGCCCGCGGGTCCCTTGCTGCTGCTCGCCGCCGGTACCGGGCTGGCGCAGATGCACAGCCTGATCGAGCACTGCCGCGCCGCCGGCTTTGCCCATCCGGTGCACCTGTACTGGGGAGTACGGCGGCCGCAGGAGTTCTATCGCCTGCCGGTGTGGGAAGAGTGGCAGCGGCTGCCCAACCTGTTCCTGCATCCGGTGGTCAGCGACCCGCAGCCGGACGATGGCTGGAGCGGCCGCTGCGGCCTGCTGCACCAGGCGGTGTGCGCCGACTTTCCCGACCTGAGTGAGCTGCACGTCTACGCCAGCGGTTCGCCGGCGATGGTCTACGGCACGCTGGATGCCCTGGTCGCGGCCGGCATGGACGCGCGGCAGATGCGCGCCGACGTGTTTGCCTACGCGCCGCGCCCGGCCTGAGGCGTCGGTCACCCGTCGATTGTGCTGGCGGTCGCAGGCAGTGCATTTGCCGACCGCCGGTGGCACGGACAAATTGCATGCCTGGCGGACTTGCCGGAGAATGCGCCCGCTCGAGCACGGCCTCGAGCCGCCCGCCAGGTCGCCAAAGAAGCGCCGGCGATGTGCACTTCAGCTTGCCTGCGAGGGGAGAGGCAATCGATGCAACGCAAGAAACCCGACATGCTCTGGGTTCTGGTTTTCCTGTTCGGCCTGGGCGTGGTCACCACCAGCTATGCGCAGAGTCTGTGGCCGAAGCCGGGCGATATGCCGGCGGTCTACAGCAGTCAGCCCTGACCCCTATCCGCTCCGACCTGCGCCGGCGGCACTGATGGCTGCCGGCCGCGGCCGCCGGTTACCCCGTGCCTAACGACGCAGGTGCTGGCCGGCGCGGGCCTCTTCCAGTTCTTCCCGGCGACAGCCGGCATGCCAGCCACGGTCGGTCACCGTCGCGTGCAGCGGCACGTCCCAGCTCTCCAGCGGCAGGCGGTCGACCTGCTGGCAGGCGTGCGCCAGGCCGAGCAATACCGGCTTCTGCCAGTTGCGGTGGCGCAGTCGGTAGGCCAGGGCACGGTCGTAGAAGCCGCCGCCCATGCCCAGGCGGCCGCCGCCGTCATCGAAGCCCACCAGCGGCAGCAGCAACAGGTCGAGCGCCCAGGGCCGGCGCTGGCGGCTGGCCTGCGGACGCGGTTCAGCGATGCGGAAGCGGTTGCGCTGCAGGGACTCGCCGGCGTCGATGCGCTGGAACAGCATATGGGTGCGTGGCCAGCGGGCCAGCAGCGGCAGGTAGATCTGTTTGCCGCGGCGCTGCGCCTCGCGCTGCAGCAGCAGCGGATCGATCTCGCCATCGTTGGGCAGGTACAGGGCGACGTGCCGGGCGCGGCGGAACAGCGGGTGCTGGGCCAGTTGGCGGTACAGGCGCTGGGCCGCCTGGCGCTGCTCTGCCGGCGTGAGGGCACGCCGCTTGGCGCGCAGCAGGCGACGCAGGGCAGGGCGGGAATGGCTGTCGGCGTGGATCATCGCGGGCGTTCTCGGCTCGGGTCGTTGGCGACTGACGGGCGCGCGCAGTCGTCCGGTTGACGGGCGGGTACGCAGAGAGGAGGCGGCGCTGAAGCCGGAGGAAGGATGACTCCCCAAGGTGCCGCTGTCGGCTTAGCCCTTGAACCCGAAAGTTCAAGGTGGAGGTTGCAGGAAGCGTTAAGGCTTTCCGTCGAGCGGACATGCGCACCGGCTTCCAGCCGCAACCCCCGGGTTGTGTGAATCGGCTCAGGGACATCACCAACTGGCCAACACATCAGGGAGCTGTGGGTGAGTTTACCGCAAACTCCGCGCTTGTCATCCCTGCTGTTGCCCCGCCTCCTCGTGCAGCGCCCGGTCGACCTTTTCCAGCAGCTCGCGCACCTGCTCGTGGGTGTTGCCCGCGCTTGCGCTGCTGCCCTGGTGCTGCAGCAGCTCGTGGGCGATGTTCAGGGCGGCGAGCACGGCGATGCGGTCGGCGCCGATCACCTTGCCGCTGTTGCGGATCTCGCGCATCTTGCCGTCCAGATAGCGTGCGGCGCTTTCCAGGTTGCTGCGCTGCTGGGGCGGACAGTGGATGGGGTAGTCCTTGTCGAGAATCTTCACGGTGACGGTTTGCGGCTGGGTCATGAGTCCTGCTCCAGGGCTTTGAGGCGCGAAATCATCGATTCGACCGTGTGCCGGGCCAGTTCGTTCTGTTCGATGAGGCGCGCGCGTTCCTCGCGCCACTGCCGCTCGCTGCTGCGCAGCTGGTGGTTTTCCGTGCGCAGCCGCTCGGCCAGGCGGATCAGCTGATCGATCTTCGCCGTCAGGGCGTTGAGGTCGGCGTCTTCCATGGGCTCATGCTCGGGACGCTGAAGGGTTCAATGACTATACAACACAACCGCCATTTGCGCGGCCGGACCCGGCCGCGCCATGGTCTTGGGCGGCGCGCCGGTGCTAGCATGGGTCCCTCGAATCCAGACATTCCGCCAGCCGCCATGACCCTGCCTGCTTCTGCCTATTCCGCTTTTTCTGCCCTGCTGACCGCCGCCGGCCAGTCCATTTCGCCCGCCGAGCTGCATGGCCTGCTGCTCGGGCGCACCTGCGCCGGCGCCGGCTTCGATGCCGACCTGTGGCTGGCGTCCGCCGGCGAGCTGCTCGACACGCCGCCCGACGAGCGCCTGCGCCAGGCCCTGGTCGGCCTGCAGGGCATGGTCAAGAGCGAGCTGGAGGCCGGCGAGCTGTCGCTGGTCCTGCTGCTGCCGGCCGACGAGGCGCCGCTGGCCGAGCGGGCTGCGGCGCTGGGCCAGTGGTGCCAGGGCTTTCTCACCGGTTTCGGCCTGACCGCCCGTCAGGGCAAGCTGTCCGCCGAGGCCAACGAGGTGCTGCAGGACCTGGCGGCCATCGCGCGCATCGAGGAGTCGCTGGAGGACTCGGACGACGCCGAGACCGACTACATGGAGGTCATGGAGTACCTGCGGGTCGCGCCCCTGCTGCTGCTCAGCGAGTGCGGCGGACTGCCGGTGAAACCCGCGACCGACGCCAAACCTTCCCTGCACTGATCCGACCCCGAGAGGCGCGCCCATGACCCGTATTGCCCCGTCCGAGTATGCCCGTCGCCGCCATGCACTGATGCAGCAGATGGAGCCGGGCAGCATCGCCCTGCTGCCGGCGGCGCCCGTGCAGATCCGCAACCGCGACGTCGAGCAGGCCTATCGCCAGGACAGCGACTTCCAGTACCTGAGCGGCTTCCCCGAGCCGGAGGCGGTGCTGGCGCTGATCCCCGGGCGGGCAGAGGGCGAGTACGTGCTGTTCTGCCGCGAGCGCAATCCCGAGCGCGAGCTGTGGGAGGGCCTGCGCGCCGGCCAGGAGGGCGCGCTGCGCAGCTACGGCGCCGACCAGGCCTTCGCCATCGGCGCCATCGACGAGATCCTCCCCGGCCTGATCTCGGGCCTCTCGCGCGTCTACTACGCCATGGGCGTCAGCCCCGAGTTCGACCGCCAGCTGGTCGGCTGGATCAACGACGTGCGCAGCAAGGCACGCCATGGCGCCACGGTGCCCACCGAGTTCGTCGCCCTCGACCACCGCTTGCACGAGATGCGCCTGATCAAGTCGGCCGGCGAGGTCGCGGTGATGCGCGAGGCTGCGGACATCTCCGCGCGCGCCCATGTGCGTGCCATGCAGGCCTGTCGGGCCGGGCTGTACGAGTACCACCTGGAGGCCGAGCTGGACTACGAGTTCCGCAAGGGCGGCGCCAAGCTGCCGGCCTACGGCTCGATCGTCGCGGCCGGCCGCAATGCCTGCATCCTGCACTACCGCGAGAACGACGACGTGCTCAAGGACGGCGATCTGGTGCTGATCGACGCGGCCTGCGAGATCGACTGCTACGCCAGCGACATCACCCGCACCTTCCCGGTCAGCGGCACCTTCTCCGCCGAGCAGAAGGCCATCTACGAGCTGGTGCTCCGCGCCCAGGAAGCCGCCTTCGGCGAAATTGCCCCGGGCAAGCACTGGAACCAGGCCCACGAGGCCACGCTGCGGGTGATCACCGCCGGCCTGGTGGAGCTCGGCCTGCTGGCCGGCGAGGTCGACGAGCTGATCGAGGACGAGGCCTACAAGCCCTTCTACATGCACCGCGCCGGCCACTGGCTGGGCATGGACGTGCACGACGTCGGCGACTACAAGATCGGCGGCACCTGGCGCGAGCTGGAACCGGGCATGTGCATGACCGTCGAGCCGGGCATCTACATCGCCCCCGACAACCACGCGGTCGAGGCGCGCTGGCGCGGCATCGGTGTGCGCATCGAGGACGACGTGGTGGTGACCCCGGACGGCTGCGCGATTCTCACCGGCGGCGTGCCGAAGACGGTCGCCGAGATCGAGGCGCTGATGGCTGCCGCGCGCAGCCAGGCGGCCTGAGGTGATGAGCGCTAGCGGACATCCCGCCGGCAGCGGCCGCATCGCCATCGTCGGTGGCGGCCTGGTCGGCGCCAGCCTGGCCCTGGCCCTGCAGCAGGGCGGCGCCCTGGCGCGGGGCTGGCAGATCAGCCTGATCGAGCCCTATGCCCCCGGCGACGGCTTCCAGCCCAGCTACGACGCGCGCTGCTCGGCGCTGGCCTGGGGCACCCGGCTGATCTACGAGCGTCTCGGCCTGTGGCCGGCGATCGCCGAGCGCGCCGAGCCGATCACCCGCATCCAGGTCTCCGAGCGCGGCCGTTTCGGCGCCGCGCGCCTGGCGGCCGAGGAGGAAGGCGTGCCGGCGCTGGGCTACGTGGTGGAAAACGCCTGGCTCGGTCACTGCCTGTGGCAGGCGCTGCATGCCGACGGCATCGACTGGCGCTGCCCGGCACGGGTCGAGGCGGTGCGGGCGCAGGCCGGCGGCTACCGGCTGACCCTCGACGACGGCAGCCCGCTGGACTGCGAGCTGCTGGTGCTGGCCGACGGCGGCCGCTCCGACCTGCGCGAGCAGCTGGGCATCCGGCTGCGCCGCACGCCCTATGGGCAGACCGCGGTGATCGCCAACCTCACCCCGGCCGAGCCGCACGGCGGGGTGGCCTTCGAGCGCTTCACCGCGGACGGGCCGATGGCCCTGCTGCCGCTGGGCGACAACCGCTGCGCGCTGGTCTGGACCCGCCCGGATGCCGACGCCGCGCGCCTGCTGGCGCTCGACGAGCGCGCCTTCCTCGGCGAACTGCAGCAGACGTTCGGCTACCGCCTGGGCACGTTGCGCAAGGTCGGTGCGCGACACAGCTACCCGCTGGCCCTGCTCGAGGCCGAGGAGCAGGTGCGCAGCCACCTGGTGCTGGTCGGCAATGCCGCCCACGGCCTGCATCCGATTGCCGGCCAGGGCTACAACCTTTCCTTGCGCGACGTCATGGCGCTGGCCGAGACCCTGCTGCAGGATGGCGCGCAACTGGGCGACCTGAGCCTGCTGCAGGGCTACCTGGCGCGCCAGCGCCTCGACCAGACGCTGACCGTGGGCTTTTCCGACCGGGTCACCCGGCTGTTCTCCAACGACCGCCCGGCCCTGGCGCGGCTGCGCAACCTCGGCCTGCTCGGCCTGGAGCTGTGCCCGCCGGCCAAGCACTGGTTCGCCCGTCAGGCCATGGGCCTCGGCACCCGGCCCTGAGCCGGGGGTTCACTTTCCGATTCACCCGCCCGGCAGCAGGGCGCGAGGAGCAGCGAAGAAGATGCAAGCAGATCTGATCATCGTCGGCGCCGGCATGGTCGGCAGCGCGCTGGCCCTGGCCCTCAGGGACAGCGGCCTGCGCATCCTGCTGCTGGACGGCGGCACGCTGGAGCTGGCGCCGTTCGACGCTACCGCGCCCTTCGAGCCGCGGGTCAGTGCGCTGTCCGAGGCCAGCCGGCGCATCCTCCAGGCCCTCGGCGCCTGGGACGGCATCGCCGCGCGGCGGGCCACGCCCTACCGGGCGATGCAGGTGTGGGACGGTTCCGGCACCGGGCAGATCCACTTTTCCGCCGCCAGCGTGCATGCCGAGGTGCTCGGCCACATCGTCGAGAACCGTGTGGTGCAGGATGCCCTGCTCGAGCGCCTGCAGGGTTGCGGCATCGAACTGCTGGCCGCAGCGCGCCTGGAGCAGCTGCGCCGCTCCGGCGAGGGCTGGCTGCTGCAGCTGGCCGACGGCCGCCAGCTGCGCGCGCCGTTGCTGGTCGCCGCCGACGGCGCCCAGTCCGCGGTGCGTCGCCTGGCCGGCTGCGCCACCCGCGAGTGGGACTACCTGCACCACGCCATCGTCACCAGCGTGCGCTGCGAGAAAGAACACCAGTCCACCGCCTGGCAGCGCTTCACCGACGACGGCCCGCTGGCCTTCCTTCCGCTGCAGCGCGACGGCGACCGCCACTGGTGCTCGATCGTCTGGTCGTGCACGCCGGGCGAGGCCGAGCGGCTGATGGCGCTGGACAGCGCGGCGTTTGCCGGCGAGCTGGAGCGCGCCTTCGAGCGGCGCCTGGGCGCGGTGCTCGAGGTCGATCCGCGCCTGTGCATTCCGCTGCGCCAGCGCCACGCCAAGCGCTACGTCGAGGCGGGGCTGGCGCTGATCGGCGATGCCGCGCACAGCATCCACCCGCTGGCCGGGCAGGGCGTCAATCTCGGTTTCCTCGATGCGGCGACCCTCGCCGAGGTGCTGCTGCACGCCCGCGCGCGCGGCGAGCGGCTGGCCGAGGTGCGCGTGCTCGGCCGCTTCGAGCGCCGGCGCATGCCGCACAACCTGGCGATGATGGCGGCGATGGAGGGCTTCGAGCGCCTGTTCCAGGCCGACCCGCTGCCGCTGCGCTGGCTGCGCAATGCCGGCCTGCGCCTGATGAATGGCCACCACGAGGCCAAGGGCCTGTTCGTGCGCCAGGCGCTGGGCCTCTCCGGCGATCTGCCCGAGCTGGCCCGGGCGTGCGCCACTGACGCGGATCAAAAAAGACGCGCTTGAGTAATCTTAGCGGTTGAGAAGCTAAATGGGATTAACTATCATTTGCTCAACTCAACCCTGGTACGAGGCGTGTTCCATGCAGGCAAACAAGAAGATCCTGGCGGCCCTGGCGCTGACCACCCTGGCCGGTACCGTGCAGGCCGCCGATGAAGTCGTGGTCTATTCGGCGCGCATCGACGAGCTGATCAAGCCGGTATTCGACCAGTACACCGCCAAGACCGGGGTCAAGGTCAAGTTCATCACCGACAAGGAGGCGCCGCTGCTGGCGCGCCTGAAGGCCGAGGGCGAGAACACCCCGGCCGACCTGCTGATCACCGTGGACGCCGGCAACCTCTGGCAGGCCGAGCAGGAAGGCGTGCTCAAGCCGCTGCAGTCCAAGGTCATCGACGCCAACATCCCCAGCCAGTACCGCTCCAGCACCGGCGCCTGGACCGGCCTGTCGCTGCGCGCGCGGACCATCGTCTACTCCACCGAGCGGGTCAAGCCGGCCGAGCTGAGCACCTACGAGGCACTGGCCGACCAGAACTGGGACGGCCGCCTGTGCCTGCGCTCGAGCAAGAAGGTCTACAACCAGTCGCTGACCGCCACCCTGATCGAGACCCACGGCGCCGCGAAGGCCGAGCAGATCGTCAAGGGCTGGGTCGCCAACCTGGCCACCGATCCGTTCGCCGACGACACCGCGCTGATCCAGGCCATCGACGCCGGCCAGTGCGATGTCGGCATCGTCAACACCTACTACTACGGGCGTCTGCACCAGCAGCAGCCGGGCCTCAAGGCCAAGCTGTTCTGGCCGAACCAGGCCGACCGCGGCGTGCACGTCAACCTGGCTGGCGCCGGCGTGACCAAGCATGCGCCGCACGCCGAAGCCGCCCAGCAGCTGCTGGAGTGGATGACCAGCGCGGAAGCCCAGGGCGTGTTCGCCGGCGTCAACCAGGAA
Organism: Geopseudomonas sagittaria; assembly: GCF_900115715.1. GTDB lineage: Bacteria > Pseudomonadota > Gammaproteobacteria > Pseudomonadales > Pseudomonadaceae > Geopseudomonas > Geopseudomonas sagittaria. Next base: position 61,146 of record NZ_FOXM01000008.1, on the reverse strand, counting down.
TACCCGGCCAACCCGCAGGTCGCGCCTTCCAAGGAAGTGGCCGCCTGGGGCGAGTTCAAGGCCGACAGCATCCCGGTGGAAGTGGCCGGCAAGCGCCAGGCCGAGGCGATCCGCCTGATGGATCGTGCCGGCTGGAACTGATTCCCGTCCGCCTTTGGTTATACTCGACGCCCCGTCCGCCAGCCGGGGCGTTTTTGTTTTGGCCGCCGTTGTTTGAGCATGCTTTTTGCCGTTTGAGCATGCTTTTTGCAGTTAGGAGTCGGCCCCGTTCCTGTTCCGCCCGCCAAGGAGTCTGCGTGGCCCATTCCGCTCAACGCCGCTGGTATCCACTCGCTGCGGCGATTGCCGCCCTGGTCCTGCTGCCGCTCAGCGTCCTGTTGCTGAGCTGGGGCGAGGTGGATGGCGAGATCTGGCAGCACCTGTGGGACACCCAGATGCCGCGTCTGCTCGGCAATACCCTGAGCCTGGTGCTGGGCGTCGGCGTCGGCGTGACCCTGCTCGGCGTCAGCCTGGCCTGGCTCACCGCACTGTGCGAGTTCCCGGGGCGCAAGTGGCTGGACTGGGCGCTGATGCTGCCCTTCGCCATCCCCGCCTACGTGCTGGCCTTCGTCTTCGTCGGCCTGCTGGATTTTGCCGGACCGGTGCAGACGCTGCTGCGCGAGTGGTTCGGCAGCGGCCTGCGCCTGCCGCGGGTACGCTCCACCGGCGGGGTGATCGTGGTGCTGGTGCTGGTGTTCTATCCCTACGTGTATCTGCTGGCGCGCACCGCCTTCCTCGCCCAGGGCAAGGGCCTGATGGAGGCGGCGCGGGTGCTCGGCCTGTCGCCCTGGCAGGCGTTCTGGCGGGTGGCCCTGCCGGTGGCGCGCCCGGCCATCGGCGCCGGCCTGGCGCTGGCGCTGATGGAGACCCTGGCCGACTTCGGCGCGGTGTCGGTGTTCAACTTCGACACCTTCACCACCGCCATCTACAAGACCTGGTACGGCTTCTACAGCCTGTCCAGCGCCACCCAGCTGGCCAGCCTGCTGCTGCTGGCGGTGATGCTGCTGCTCTACGTCGAGCGTCGCGCCCGCGGCGCCAGCCGCCCCGGCAACGAGCGCGCGCGCAGCGCGGCGCTGTACCCGCTGCGCGGCGCCAGGGCGCTGGCCGCCAGCGCCTGGTGCAGCCTGGTGTTCCTGTGCGCCTTCGTCATCCCGATGCTGCAGTTGCTGGCCTGGTTCTGGCAGCGCGGGCGCTTCGATCTCGACGAGCGCTATCTTGGCCTGATCCTGCATACCCTGTATCTGGGCGGCCTGGCCGCGCTGATCACCGTGACGCTGGCCATGCTGCTGGCCTTCGCCCGCCGCCTGACCCCGACCCGGCGCATGCAGGCGCTGGTCGGTCTGGCCAACCTCGGCTACGCGCTGCCCGGCTCGGTGCTGGCGGTATCGATCATGCTGGCCTTCAGCTGGCTGGACCGCGAGCTGGTGATCCCCCTGTCCACGGCGCTGGGCGGCGCTGGCAAGCCGCTGCTGCTGGGCAGTCTGAGCGCGCTGCTGCTGGCCTACCTGGTGCGCTTCATGGCGGTGGCCCATGGTCCGCTGGAGAGCAGCCTGGGTCGCATCCGGCCGTCGCTGCCGGAGGCCTCGCGCAGCCTGGGGGTCGGCGGCGTGCGGCTGTTCCGCCGGGTCTACCTGCCGCTGCTGGTGCCCGGGACCCTCAGCGCGGCGCTGCTGGTGTTCGTCGACGTGCTCAAGGAGATGCCGGCGACCCTGCTGATGCGCCCGTTCGGCTGGGACACCCTGGCGGTGCGGGTATTCGAGATGACCAGCGAGGGCGAGTGGGCACGCGCGGCGCTGCCGGCGCTGACCCTGGTGCTGGTCGGCCTGCTGCCGGTGATCGGCCTGATCCGCCGCTCGGCGCGCCGCTACGGCTGAGCGGTGCGGGCACTGGACTGACCGGCCGCATGTCCGTTGGCGGATTTGCGGCTACAATGCCCGCCATTCGAGGCCCGGAAGAGGTTCCCATGGGACAGCGTACTCCTCTCTATGATCTGCACGTGGCGCTGGGCGCCAAGATGGTCGACTTCGGCGGCTGGGACATGCCGCTGCACTACGGCTCGCAAGTCGAGGAGCATCATCAGGTGCGCAGCGACTGCGGGGTCTTCGATGTCTCGCACATGACCGTGGTCGACGTCAGCGGCGTGCAGGCCGCAGAGTACCTGCGCCGGGTGCTGGCCAACGACGTGGCGCGTCTGGACGAGGTGGGCAAGGCGTTGTACAGCCTGATGCTCAACGTCGAGGGTGGGGTGATCGACGACCTGATCGTCTACCGCACCCCTGCCGGCTACCGCCTGGTGGTCAACGCGGCCACCCGCGCCAAGGACCTGGCGTGGCTGCAGGCGCAGGCCGAGGGCTTCGCCGTCGAGCTGCACGAGCGCAGCGACCTGGCCATGCTGGCCGTGCAGGGGCCGCACGCCCTGGAGCGCTGCGCCGCGCTGGTCACCCCGCCGCGCGCCGCGCTGATCCGCGCCCTCAAGCCGTTCCACGGCCTGGCCGAGGGCGACTGGTTCATCGCCCGCACCGGCTATACCGGCGAGGACGGCCTGGAGATCATGCTGCCGGCCGCCGAGGCGCCGGGCTTCCTCAACGACCTGGTCGGCGCCGGCATCGCCCCGGTGGGCCTCGGCGCGCGCGACACCCTGCGCCTGGAGGCCGGGCTCAACCTGTATGGCCAGGACATGAACGAGACGGTGACGCCGATGGCGGCCAACCTGGCCTGGACCATCGCCTGGCAGCCGGCCGAGCGCGACTTCATCGGCCGCAGTGCCCTCGAGGCGCAGCGTGCCGGCGGCGGCGCGGAGACCAAGCTGGTCGGCCTGGTGCTCGAGGAGCGCGGCGTGCTGCGCGCCCATCAGGTGGTGCGCGTCGCCGGCCTCGGCGAGGGCGAGATCACCAGCGGCAGCTTCTCGCCGACCCTCGGCAAGTCCATCGCCCTGGCGCGGGTGCCGGCCGGGACCGGCGAGCGCGCCGAGGTGGAGATCCGCGGCAAGTGGTACCCGGTGCGGGTGGTCAAGGCGAACTTCGTGCGCCACGGCAAGGCCCTGATCTGAGGCGGCAGGCAGGACGTAGCCGGCGCGGCTGCGTCCATGTACTGTTGACCGCACTTTTCCGCTGGCGTCGTTGTGGGCGCCGAACCGTACAAGGAATCCAACAATGAGCAAGACACCTGCCGAACTGCGTTACGCCGCCAGCCACGAATGGGCCCGTCTGGAAGAGGACGGCAGCGTCACCGTGGGCATCACCGACCATGCCCAGGAAGCCCTGGGCGACGTGGTCTACGTCGAACTGCCGGAAGTCGGCAAGGCGCTGGCTGCCGGCGAGCAGGCCGGCGTGGTCGAGTCGGTCAAGGCCGCCTCGGACATCTACGCCCCGGTTGCCGGCACGGTGATCGCGGTCAACGAGGCGCTGGCCGATGCGCCGGAAGCGGTCAACAGCGATCCCTACGCGGCCTGGTTCTACCGGCTGCAGCCGGCCAACGCCGCCGAGCTGGCGCAACTGCTCGACGCCGCCGCCTATCAGGCCAGCTGCGACGCCTGATCCTTCTGCCGCTGGTGGCCTGCGTCGCTGCCAGCGGCCGGCCCGCCAGCTCCGCGTTCACTGTCTGCCCGGCCGCAGGCGCGGCCGGACATCCGCTCCGGAGTCCGCGTCATGCCCCAGTCGTCCCGTCCCAGCGCCCTGCTGCAGCCCGAAGCCTTCCTCCCGCGTCACCTCGGTCCGGATGCCGCGGAACAGCGCGCCATGCTCGATGCCCTGGGCGTCGCCTCCCGCGCCGAACTGATCGAGCAGACCGTGCCGCCGGCCATCCGCCTGGACGGCCCGCTGGCCTTGCCGCCGGCGCTGGACGAGCAGGCCGCGCTGGCCCGCCTGCGTGGCTACGCCGAACAGAACGAGTGCTGGACCAGCCTGATCGGCATGGGCTACTACGCCAGCCACACCCCGCCGGTGATCCTGCGCAACGTGCTGGAGAATCCCGGCTGGTACACCGCCTACACGCCCTACCAGCCGGAGATCTCCCAGGGCCGCCTGGAGGCGCTGCTCAACTTCCAGCAGCTGACCTGCGACCTCACCGGCCTCGACCTGGCCAGCGCCTCGCTGCTCGACGAAGCCACCGCCGCCGCCGAGGCCATGGCCATGGCCCGGCGGGTGGCGAAGAGCGCCAGCAACCGCTTCTTCGTCGACGAGAACTGCCATCCGCAGACGATTTCCGTGCTGCAGACCCGCGCCAGCGGCTTCGGCTTCGAACTGGTGCTCGATGCGCCGGAGCACCTCGGCCGGCACCAGGTGTTCGGCGCGCTGCTGCAGTACCCCGACAGCCACGGCGAGATCCGCGACCTGCGCCCGCTGATCGAGCAGCTGCACGCCCAGCAGGCGCTGGCCTGCGTCGCCAGCGACCTGCTCGCCCTGGTGCTGCTGACCCCGCCGGGCGAGCTGGGCGCCGACGTGGTGCTCGGCAGCGCCCAGCGCTTCGGCGTGCCGCTGGGCTACGGCGGCCCGCACGCGGCGTTCTTCGCCACCCGCGATGCGTTCAAGCGCGCCATGCCCGGGCGCCTGATCGGCGTATCCAGGGATGCGCGCGGCAACGTTGCCCTGCGCATGGCCCTGCAGACCCGCGAGCAGCACATCCGCCGCGAAAAGGCCAACTCCAACATCTGCACGTCCCAGGCGCTGCTGGCCAACATGGCCGGCTTCTACGCCGTCTACCATGGTCCGGCGGGCCTCAGGCGCATCGCCGGGCGGGTGCAGCGGCTGACCGCGATCCTCGCCCACGTCCTCGAGCAGCGCGGTGTGCAGCGCCTCAACCGGCAGTTCTTCGACACCCTGACCCTCGAGGTCGGCGGCGCCCAGCAGGCGATCCTCGAGAGCGCCCATGCGGCGCGGATCAACCTGCGCATCCTCGGCCACGGCCGGGTCGGCCTCAGTCTCGACGAGACCTGCACGCTGGACACCGTGGCGCAGCTGGCGCAGATCCTGCTCGGCGCCGACCACGGCTTCGACCTCGCCGCGCTGGCCGACGATGCCGGGCTGGCCGGCGGCATTCCCGCCGCGCTGGCGCGCACCTCGGATTTCCTCAGCCATCCGGTGTTCAACAGCCACCACAGCGAAACCGAGATGCTGCGCTACCTGCGCCAGCTGGAGGGCAAGGATCTGGCGCTCAATCAGGCGATGATCCCGCTCGGCTCCTGCACCATGAAGCTCAACGCCGTCAGCGAGATGCTGCCGGTCAGCTGGCCGCAGTTCGCCAGCCTGCACCCCTTCGTGCCGCGCGAGCAGGCGCGCGGCTACCAGCTGATGATTGCCGAGCTGGAGCAGTGGCTGTGCGCCATCACCGGCTTCGATGCCATCAGCCTGCAGCCCAACTCCGGGGCCCAGGGCGAATACGCCGGCCTGCTGGCGATCCACCAGTACCACGCCAGCCGCGGCGAGGCCCGCCGCGACGTCTGCCTGATTCCGGCCTCGGCGCACGGCACCAATCCGGCCTCGGCGCAGATGGCCGGCATGCAGGTGGTGGTGGTCGACTGCGACAGCCACGGCAACGTCGACCTCGCCGACCTCAAGCTCAAGGCGGCCGCGGCCGGCGAGCGCCTGTCCTGCCTGATGATCACCTACCCGTCGACCCATGGCGTGTACGAGGAGGGCATCCGCAAGATCTGCGCGGCGGTGCATGGCCACGGCGGCCAGGTGTACATGGATGGCGCGAACATGAACGCGCAGGTCGGCCTGACCCGCCCGGCCGACATCGGCGCCGACGTGGCGCACCTCAACCTGCACAAGACCTTCTGCATCCCCCACGGCGGTGGCGGGCCGGGCATGGGACCGATCGGGGTGAAGGCGCACCTGGCGCCCTTCGTCGCCAACCACCCGGTGGTCGAGCTGGACGGGCCGCTGGCGCAGAACACCGCGGTCAGCGCCGCACCCTGGGGCAGCGCGAGCATCCTGCCGATCAGCTGGATGTACATCGCCATGCTGGGGCCGCAGCTGCGCGAGGCCACCGAGGTGGCGATCCTCAACGCCAACTACCTGGCCACGCGCCTCGCGGCGGCCTATCCGGTGCTCTACAGCGGCCGCAACGGCCGGGTGGCCCACGAGTGCATCCTCGACCTGCGCCCGCTCAAGGCGGCCAGCGGGGTCAGCGAGGAGGACGTCGCCAAGCGCCTGATGGACTACGGCTTCCATGCACCGACCATGTCCTTCCCGGTGCCCGGCACGCTGATGGTCGAGCCGACCGAGAGCGAGTCGAAGGCCGAGCTGGACCGCTTCGTCGACGCCATGCTGGGCATTCGCGCCGAGATCGCGCGCATCGAGGCCGGCGAGTGGCCGGCGGACAACAACCCGCTCAAGCATGCGCCGCATACCCTGGCCGACGTCACCGGCGAGTGGGCGCGCCCCTACAGCATCGCCGAGGCGCTGACCCCCAGCGCGCATACCCGGGCGTACAAGTACTGGCCGGCGGTCAACCGGGTCGACAACGTCTACGGCGACCGCCACCTGTTCTGCGCCTGCGTGCCGATGGACGCCTATCGCGAGTGAGCGGGGCATGAACGCCGAGGCCGCCTGCGGGCGGCCTCGGCGTCTGTGGCGGGGCGTCAGCGTGGGCTGCCGTCCTGGGCACTGGCGAGAATGGCGCCGGCCAGCTCCTCGTCGCTGGCGGCAAGCCCGGGATGGTCGCGGCGGATCTGCTGCAGGGCGGCCTCCAGGTAGGCGCCACGAATCGCACCGCCACTGGCGATGAAGCTCGACGCATCGTCCTGGGCGGCGATCACGATCTTCTCGTCCTTGAAGGTGGAGTACAGCGAGGCGGAGATGCCGGCGGAGGTGGCGATCTCCTCCCAGCCGACATGCACATTGTGTCCGCGGTGGCCGGCCATGGCGCTGGCAACGGGCAGAATGGCAAGGGTCGCGAACAGCAGGGCTCGGCGCATGATCAACTCCTGGACGAATGGGTAATGCCTGTCATTTCAGACCGGGCGTGTCGCACGGGAGTTCCCGCCGCGGATTCGGCGGGGGCGTCAGATAGCCTTGCGCGGCTGCGGCCTCGGGCTGGGCCTGGTGAGCAGTGGCCCCGGGGCATGCCGGTGCAAGTGCTCTCCGCGGGGGAGGAGGTCCAGAAACGACAAGGGGTCAGGCGAAAGTCGCCTAACCCCTTGATTCATATGGTGGGCCCAGCAGGACTTGAACCTGCGACCAAGCGATTATGAGTCGCCTGCTCTGACCAACTGAGCTATAGGCCCGCTAGCGAACCCCGGCTTGGCGGGGCTGTTCCATGCGGCGAGGCCGGCGGGCGTCCTCTGCATGCCTGCCGTGCGCGGAAGGGCGCGGCAGCAGGGCGCGGCGATTATAGCGGGGCCTGCGCACCAACGCCAACGGCTTGCCGGAGCTTGAGAAACTTGGCGGCGAACTCCTCGGCCGGCAGGGGTTTGCTCAGCACATAACCCTGGATCTGCTGGCAACCCTCGATGGCGAGGAAGCGCTCCTGCGACTTGGTCTCCACCCCCTCGGCAATCACCGTCAGCTGCATGCTGCGGCCGAGGGCGATGATGGCGCGGGTGATGGCGGCATCGTCGGGGTCGGCCGGCAGGCCGGCGATGAACGACTGGTCGATCTTCAGGATGTCGACGGGCAGGCGCTTGAGGTAGCTCAGCGAGGAATAGCCGGTGCCGAAGTCGTCGATCGCCAGCTGCAGGCCGAGCTCCTTGAGGGCCTGGAGGATCGGCAGGGCCTCTTCCTTCTGGCTCATCACGAAGGTCTCGGTGATTTCCAGCTGCAGGCAGCCGGGCTTCAGACCGGCGTTGGCGAGCAGCTCGCTGATCCGCCCGACCAGCTGCGGCTGGCGCAGCTGCGCGCCGGCCAGGTTGAGCGCCAGCGGACCGAACGGCGCATAGTCCTTCTGCCAGCTGCTCAGCTGCCGGCAGGCTTCCTGGAGAACCCAGTCGCCCAGTTCGAGGATGCTGCCGTTCTCCTCGGCGAGGGCGATGAAGCGCTCCGGCGGCACGTCGCCGTGCAGCGGATGCCGCCAGCGCAGCAGCGCCTCGGCACCGACCAGCTGGTCGGTGCTCAGGCACCGCTTGGGCTGGTAGTAGAGGTGCAGTTCGCCGCGCTCGGCGGCGCGGCGCAGGTCGTTTTCCAGGGCCATGCGCTCGGTGGCCTGGAAGCTCAGGTCGGCGGTGTAGAACTCGATGCGGTTGCGCCCGCGCGCCTTGGCCTTGTACATCGCGCTGTCGGCGTTCTTCACCAGGGTGGCGACATCCTCGCCATGCTCGGGGAACAGGCTGATGCCCATGCTCGAACTCATGAAGAACTCGTGGCCGCCGGCGTTGAACGGGGTGGCGAAGGCGCTCATCAGCTTGTTGGCGACCCGCTCGACGTCGCTGGTCTGCTGCAGGGTGGGCATCAGCACGATGAATTCGTCGCCGCCGAGGCGCGCCACCGTGTCGATCTCCCGCAACTGCTCGCGCAGGCGCTTGGCGATGCCCTGCAGCAGCAGGTCGCCGACCGGGTGGCCGAGGCTGTCGTTGATGTGCTTGAAGCGGTCGAGGTCGAGGAACAGCACGGCGAGGCGGCGCTGCTCGGCCTGCGCTTCGTCGAGCGCCTGCTGCAGGCGGTTCTCGAACAGCAGGCGGTTGGGCAGGCCGGTCAGCGGATCGTGGTGGGCCTGGTAGTCGAGGCGCGCCTGGGCGTGCTTGAGGCTGGTGATGTCGGCGAACACCGCGACGTGGTGGGAGATCCGGTTGCCGCCGTTGCGCACGGCGCTGATGGTCATCCAGGCCGGATAGGATTCGCCGTTCTTGCGCCGGTTCCAGATCTCGCCCTGCCAGTGGCCGTCGCGCTCGAGGCTGGCGACGATCCCCTCGTGGAACTCCTGACCATGCTGTCCGGAGGCGAGCAGCTGCGGCGTCTGGCCGAGGGCCTCGCTTTCGCTGTAGCCGGTGATGGCGCTGAAGGCGCGGTTGATGGCGACGATGCGCTGGTCGAGGTCGGTGATCATCACCCCTTCGGCGGTGCTCTCGAACACAGTGGCGGCCTGCAGCAGGCGCTCCTGCATCTGCATGCGCTCGCTGATGTCGTGGGCGATGATCAGCACGCAGTCCTCATCGTCGATCTGCAGTGGCTGGGCGCTGAGCTCGCACAGGCGCTGGCGGCCATCGCTGGTGCGTATCCAGGCGGGCATGTGCTGCACGCAGCCATCATGCTCGAGCGTGCGCATCAGGCGCTGGCGGTCGGCCTGGTCGACCCACAGCCCCAGCTCGAGGGCGGTGCGATTGACCGCCTCGCTCGGGCTGTAGCCGGTGATCTGGGTGAAGCCGGGGTTGGCCTCGAGCAGCAGGCCATCGCGCAGGCGGGTGATGCTCAGGGCGTCGGGCGAGGCGTGGAACACCTTGGCGAACTTTTCCTCGCTGCTGTGCAGTTGCTGGCGGGTCTGCTGCAGGTCGGCGAGGTCGCGCAGCACCACGATGGCCGCCGGCTGGCCGTCCAGCTCGATGCGTCGGGCCGAGAGCAGGCCGGTGAACGCCTCCTTGCCGTGGCGGAGCAGGCTGACCTCGATATTCTGCAGGTCGTGCGTCTGCAGCTGCTGGAGTACCTGCAGGCCCTGTTCGTGGCGGCACCAGAGGCCCAGCTCGCTGGTGGTACGTCCGCAGACGGCGTCGGCGCTCAGGCCGCTGGCCTGCTCGAAGGCCCGGTTGGCGGTGAGGATGCGCCCGCTGTCGCGTTCGAGCAGCAGCATGATGTCGGGACTGTGCTGGAACGCCGAGCTGAATTTCTGCTCGGACAGGCGCAGCGCCTGCTCGATCTGCTTGCTCTGAGCAATGTCGATGAACAGCCCCTGCAGCAGGCTGTCGTCGCCGTTCGGCAGGCGCTGGACGATGGCCAGCACCCAGACCGGGCGCCCGTCGGCGGCGATCAGCCGGTGTTCGAGCCGCGCCTGGGCGTCGCCGTCTCCCTGCAGAAGGGCGAGGGCGGCCGCAGCATCCGCCGGGTACAGGGTTCGGCTGTAGAAGTCCGCCTCCAGCCAGGCATCCACGGGATAGCCGAGCAGTGCGGCGGCCTGCGGCGAGACGTGGGTGAAGCGCAGGTCGCTCAGGCGCATTTCCCAGCTGATCAGGGGCAGCTGCGCCATCAGGCCGTGGTAGTGCTGCGCGGCGCTGCGCAGGCTCTGCTCGAGGGTGGCGAGGCGCTGCCGGCGACGCCGGCGCAGGCGCCAGACCCACAGCAGCAGGCCGGCGGCTGGCAGACCCAGCAGCAGGAGCGCGGGGTAGGGCGTTGGCGCCAGCCATTCGCTGGGGATCCATCCCGGCAGGGCGGCGTGGCTAAAGGCGGGAAGCAGTGCCAGGCAGAATCCTGGCAAAGCTGGCAGGCGCGACATGGCGATCCCTCGGTTGCGCGTTCATCGAGCAAGTGTAGAGGCTTGGCCTGAACGGCGCGCAAGAAAAAAACCCGGGCCTTGCGGCACCGGGGTTTCTGTCCCTGGGTCAGCCTTACTCGTCGAGGAACGAGCGCAGGTGTTCGCTGCGGGTCGGATGGCGCAGCTTGCGCAGCGCCTTGGCCTCGATCTGGCGGATCCGCTCGCGGGTCACGTCGAACTGCTTGCCGACTTCCTCGAGGGTGTGGTCGGTGTTCATGTCGATGCCGAAGCGCATGCGCAGCACCTTGGCTTCCCGGGCGGTGAGGCCGCCGAGGACTTCGCGGGTGGCTTCCTTGAGGCTTTCCACGGTCGCCACGTCGATCGGCGACTGCATGCTGGAGTCCTCGATGAAGTCGCCCAGGTGCGAGTCTTCGTCGTCGCCGATCGGGGTTTCCATGGAGATCGGCTCTTTGGCGATCTTCAAGACCTTGCGGATCTTGTCCTCGGGCATTTCCATGCGCTCGCCGAGCTCTTCCGGGGTCGGCTCGCGGCCCATCTCCTGGAGCATCTGCCGGGAGATGCGGTTGAGCTTGTTGATCGTCTCGATCATGTGCACCGGGATGCGGATGGTGCGCGCCTGGTCGGCGATCGAGCGGGTGATCGCCTGGCGGATCCACCAGGTGGCGTAGGTCGAGAACTTGTAGCCGCGGCGGTATTCGAACTTGTCCACCGCCTTCATCAGACCGATGTTGCCTTCCTGGATCAGGTCGAGGAACTGCAGGCCGCGGTTGGTGTACTTCTTGGCGATGGAGATCACCAGGCGCAGGTTGGCCTCGACCATTTCCTTCTTGGCGCGGCGGGCCTTGGCCTCGCCGATGGACATCTGGCGGTTGATGTCCTTGATCTCGGCGATGGTCAGGCCGACCTCGTTCTCGAGGTCGACGAGCACCTGCTGGTTGCGCTGGATGTCGGCCTCGAGGCGGGCGATGGCCTCGGCATACTTGGCCTTGCCGCCGGCGAGGGCGGTGGCCCAGGCCAGGTCGACCTCGTTGCCGGGGAACAGCTTGAGGAAGTCGGCGCGCGGCATGCGCGCATCGCGCACGCACAGCTGCATGATGGCGCGTTCCTGCTGGCGCACGCGCTCGAGGGCGCCGCGAACCATGCCCACCAGCACGTCGAACTGCTTGGGCACCAGCTTGATCGGCATGAACAGCTCGGCCAGGGCGACCAGCGCGGCACTTGCCTGGGTGCTGCCACGGCCGTACTTCTTCAGGGCCTTGTGGGCCACCGCCAGCTGCTCGGCCACCGCGGTGAAGCGACGCAGCGCCTCTTCCGGATCGGGACCGCCGTCGCCTTCCTCTTCGGCGCTGTCGGACTTGTCCTTGTCTTCGTCCTCGTCCTCGTCCTCGGCGACTTCCTTGACGGTCGGCGCCGGCGTCGGCACGGCTTCGCTCTCCGCCGGCAGGGTGCCGTCGTCGGGGTCGATGTAGCCGCTGAGGATGTCGGACAGGCGGCCACCCTCGGTGGTGACGCGCTGGTATTCGGCGAGGATGCTTTCCACCGATCCCGGGAACTGGGAGATGGCGCCCATCACCTCGCGGATGCCTTCCTCGATGCGCTTGGCGATCTCGATCTCGCCTTCGCGGGTCAGCAGCTCCACGGTACCCATTTCGCGCATGTACATGCGGACCGGGTCGGTGGTGCGGCCGATGTCGCTTTCCACCGCGGCGAGGGCGGCGGCGGCTTCCTCGGCGGCGGCTTCGTCGGTGTCACCTTCGGCGAGCAGCAGGGCATCCGCATCCGGAGCTGTCTCGAATACGTTGATCCCCATGTCGTTGATCATGCGGATGATGTCTTCCACCTGCTCCGGATCGGAAATGTCTTCCGGCAGGTGGTCGTTGACCTCGGCGTAAGTCAGGTAACCCTGCTCGCGGCCACGGGCGATCAACTCTTTGAGACGGGACTGCTGTTGCGCTTTTACGGACATGGTCACCCTATCCACTGAAGGTCTTGGCGGGCTGAAAATAAGCCGGGCATTATAATCGATCCGGGGTCTCAGGTACCAGCGGGACCCGGGAATGCGGGGATTTCGCTCCGGCTCAGGAGCGCACGCAGGCGGAGTTTTTCCTCCGCGCTGAGTTCGCTGTGCCGCGCTTTGCGCAGCAAGCCTTCGAGGCTGCGCTCACGCTGACGGTCTGCCAAGTTAGTTATAGTGTCGAAAAACTGTTGTTCAAGGTTGTCCTGACGGATCAGCCATTCCTTTTCCGCTAGACCACGCAGCAGGCGTCCTTGTTCCGTGCCGTGCCAGCGCGCGATCAGCTGCAGCGAGTTCTGCTGCGGGTGTTTCTGCAGCGATTCGAGCAGGGCCACCAGCAGCTGGGTGTAGGTGTCGTCTTCGGCGGCGAAGTGCCCGGCATCCTCGACCTTCTGCGCCAGTTGCGGATGGTGCAGCAGGGTGCGCAAGGCGCTCAGGGTCGGCGGCTCGACGCCGGCGCCGCTGCGCGGCGCGCGCACCGACGGCGGCTCGCGGCGCTGCCAGGGTTTGTCGCCCTTGCGGTTGTCGCCGTCCTGCCATTGTTTCTTGCCCTGCTGCTTGCGACCCTGACCGCCTGGCCAGTCGTCGCGCTCGCCCGGATAGGGCGGATGGCTCGGGCTGTAGTCGTGATGAGACGGCGCAAAGTCGGACGGCGGCACGTCATTGGTCGGCGCATTCGCCAGCCGGCCAAGGGCTTCGTTGCCGAGGCCGGTGATTTCGCCCAGGCGCTGGCGCATCAGGGCGCGCAGGTTGGCGCCGGGCAGCTGGTCGAGCAGCGGTGCGGCGAGGGTGGCCAGGTGGGCCTTGCCCTCAAGGGTGGCCGGGTCGGCTTCCTCCATCAGGTGGCGGAAGAAGTAGTCGGCCAGCGGCTGGGCCTGCTGGCTGATGCGCGCGCGGAAGGCGTCGGGGCCTTCCTTGCGCACCAGGCTGTCCGGATCCTCGCCCTCGGGAAGGAACAGGAAGCGCGCCCGGCGGCCGTCCTGCAGGCTCGGCAGGCAGGCCTCGAGGGCGCGCCAGGCGGCCTTGCGACCGGCCTGGTCGCCGTCGAAGCAGAACAGGATGTTCGGCACCAGGCGGAACAGGCGCTTGATGTGCTCCTCGCTGGTGGCGGTGCCGAGGGTGGCGACGGCATTGCGCAGACCCTGCTGGGCCAGGGCGATGACGTCCATGTAGCCTTCGACCACCATGATCTCGTCGAGGTCGCGGTTGTTCTTGCGCGCCTCGTACAGGCCGTAGAGTTCCTGGCCCTTGTGGAACACCGGGGTTTCCGGCGAGTTGAGGTACTTGGGCTTGTCGTCGCCGAGCACCCGGCCGCCGAAGGCGATCACCCGGCCGCGGCTGTCGCGGATGGGAAACATCACCCGGTCGCGGAAGCGGTCGTAGCGCCGGCCCTCGGCGTTCTCGATCAGCAGGCCGGCGTCGATCAGCGCCTTCTCCTGCAGGCTGTCGCCGCCCATGTGCTTCATCAGGTTGTCCCAGCCGGGCGGGGCGAAGCCGAGGCCGAAGTCGCGGGCGATTACCCCGGACAGGCCGCGGCCCTTGAGGTAGTCAACGGCCGCCTGGCGTGCCGGATGGCTCTTCAGGGCGTGGCGGTAGAAGTCGGCGGCGGCGCTGAGCAGCGGGTACAGCGGCGAGTCCACCGGCTGGCGCGGCTTCTGTCCGGGGCGACCGTCCTCGCGCGGCACCTCGAGGCCGGCGCGCTTGGCCAGTTCCTCGACCGCCTCGGGGAACTCCAGGTGGTCGTGGTCCATGACGAAGCCGAGGGCGTTGCCGCCGGCGCCGCAGCCGAAGCAGTAGTAGAACTGCTTGTCCGGACTGACGGTGAACGAGGGGGTCTTTTCCTGGTGGAACGGGCAGCAGGCGCTGTAGTTCTTGCCGGTCTTCTTCAGCTGCACGCGCGCGCCCACTACTTCGACGATGTCGGTGCGGTTGAGCAGGTCGTCGATGAAGCGTTGGGGGATCAGGCCGGCCATGGGCTGCTCGTGTGCATGCTGTTGAGCATGGCTGCCGCCCGCCTGAAAAGCCAGGCGGCCGCCGGGAATGCCGAAAACTCCGACCCTTGCGCGGACAAGGCGGAGTGGCGGGTGTTATGGCAGGTTACCGCGCAGGTTCGCGAATCAGGCGATCCCTGGCGGAGTCTGCAAAGCAAACACCCGGCCAGGGCCGGGTGCTCTACAAGACGCTGCTGCCTGAGGGTTAACTCAGTACAGGCGCTCGCGACGACGCTGTTCGCGCTGCACTTTCTTGGCGTGGCGCTTCACGGCAGCCGCGGCCTTGCGCTTGCGCTCGGCGGTGGGCTTTTCGTAAAACTCGCGGCTACGCACTTCGGCCAGTACACCGGCCTTTTCGCAGGAGCGCTTGAAACGACGCAGAGCTACGTCGAAGGGTTCGTTCTCTTTAACTTTGACGGCTGGCATCCAGGTCGTACCTTCACTGATTACCGATTATGAATGGTGCAATCCTGCAAAAGGCTTGGGCCGCACCGGTTTTCAAGGGTTGCGGATATTAACCCCTTGGCTGGTGGAATGCAAAGCTTCCTGAGGCAAAAGCCGCCGGCCGGTGGTCCGCGGCCGGCCGGCAAGCTTGGTATCGGCGGGCTGGCCCGCTTATCATGCGCGGTTTAGCGAACGATCACGGCAAGGTGGGGCAACTTCCCAATGCGAGTACTGGGCCTGGAAACTTCCTGCGACGAAACCGGCGTCGCCCTGTACGACAGCGAGCATGGCCTGCTGGCCGACGCCCTGTTCAGTCAGATCGACCTGCACCGGGTCTATGGCGGCGTGGTGCCCGAGCTGGCCTCGCGCGACCATGTCAAGCGCATGCTGCCGCTGATTCGCCAGGTGCTGGACGAATCCGCCTGCAGTTTCGCCGATATCGACGCGGTGGCCTATACCGCCGGACCGGGGCTGGTCGGCGCGCTGCTGGTCGGCGCCTCCTGCGCCCAGGCCCTGGCGCTGGCCTGGGGCGTGCCGGCGGTCGGCGTGCACCACATGGAAGGGCACCTGCTGGCGCCGATGCTCGAGGAGAGCCCGCCGGAGTTTCCGTTCGTCGCTCTGCTGGTGTCCGGCGGGCACACCCAGCTGGTGCGCGTCGATGGCATCGGCGAGTACCAGCTGCTCGGCGAGTCGCTGGACGACGCCGCGGGCGAGGCCTTCGACAAGACCGCCAAGCTGATCGGCCTCAGCTACCCGGGCGGTCCGGAAATCGCTCGTCTCGCCGAGCGCGGCACGCCGGGGCGCTTCGTCTTCCCGCGGCCGATGACCGACCGTCCGGGGCTGGAGTTCAGCTTCAGCGGCCTGAAGACCTTCGCCCTCAACACCTGGAAGCAGTGCGAGCGCGAGGGGGGCGATCTCGAGCAGGCGCGCTGCGATGTTGCGCTGGCCTTCCAGCAGGCGGTGGTGGAGACTCTGACCATCAAGTGCCGGCGGGCGCTCAAGCAGACCGGCCTCAAGCGCCTGGTGATCGCCGGCGGGGTGAGCGCCAACAGCGCCCTGCGCCAGTCTCTGGAGCAGATGCTCGGCGAACTCAGGGGCCAGGTGTTCTACGCCCGGCCGCGCTTCTGCACCGACAACGGCGCCATGATTGCCTACGCGGGCTGCCAGCGCCTGCTGGCCGGGCAGCACGACGGCCCGGCGATTGGCGTGCAGCCACGCTGGTCGATGGAGTCGCTGCCGGCGCTGCCGGTCGACCGCTAGTTCACGCCGCGCGGCAGGCTCAGAAGTGCCGTTCGCGGCCGCCGTAGAGGTCGCGCAGGTTGCTGCGGTGGCGCCAGACGATCAGCGCGGCGAGCAGGGTGACCGGCAGCAGCAGCGAGGGCTGTTGCCAGGCCAGCAGGGGCAGGGTCAGCGGGGTGGCGACCAGCGCTGCCAGCGAGCTGATGCGGGTCAGGGCGAAGGTCAGCAGCCAGGCGGCGAGCGCCAGCAGGGCGGCCGGCCAGTACAGGCCGAGCAGCAGGCCGGCGGCGGTGGCGACGCCCTTGCCGCCGCGGAAGTGGAAGTACAGCGGATAGAGGTGGCCGCAGACGGCCGCCAGGCCGATCCAGCCCTGCTGGACCGCGGGCAGCTCGAAGTGACGGGCCAGCAGCACCGGCAGCAGGCCCTTGAGCAGGTCGCCGGACAGGGTGAACAGGGCGGCCTTGCGGCCGGCCAAGCGCAGCATGTTGGTGGCGCCGGGGTTGCCCGATCCGGCCAGGCGCGGGTCGCCGGTGCCGAGCCAGCGGCCCAGCAGCACGGCGAACGACAGCGAGCCGAGCAGATAGGCAACGATTGCCAGCAGCCAGGGCATGATCGATTCCGGGGCGGTAAAGCCTCGATTCTAACCACGCGTCGCGCCCTTGTCGTGACGCGAAAGAGGATAGCGTGGACATAGTCTTCATCGACGGGCTGGAAGTCGACACCGTGATCGGGGTGTACGACTGGGAGCGCGGCATTCGCCAGTGCCTGACCCTGGACCTGCAGCTGGGCTGGGATATCCGTCCGGCCGCGGCCAGCGACGATCTGGGCGCCGCCCTCGACTACGCGGCGGTCAGCGCGCGGATCCAGGCCTTCGCCGCAGCCGGCGAGTACCAGCTGGTGGAAACCTTCGCCGAGCGCCTGGCCGCCCTGCTGATGGCCGAGTTCGGCATCCGCTGGCTGCGCCTGCGCCTGACCAAGCCCGGCGCGGTGCCGGCGGCGCGCGGCGGTGTTGGCGTGGAGATCGAGCGCGGATGTCGCTGAGCACGGTATTTCTCGGCCTGGGCAGCAATGTCCGCCGCCATGCGCATCTGAGCGCCGGACTGGAGGCGCTGGACGCGTTCCTCGTCGACCTGCGCTGTTCTCCGGTGTTCGAGAGCGAGCCGGTAGGCATCCGCAGCGGGCCCTTCTACAACCTCGCGGTGATGGCGCAGACCGACCTGCCACTGGCCGAGCTGGATCGTCGGCTCAAGGCCATCGAGGCGGACAACGGCCGCTACGCTCCCGACCGCAAGGGGTTGCCGCTGGATATCGACGTGCTGCTCTACGACGATCTGGTCGGCGACTTCGACGGCCTGCAGCTGCCGCGCGCGGAAATCCTGCGCAACGCCTTCGTGCTCTGGCCGCTGGCCCTGCTGGCGCCGGAGCTGCGCCATCCCGGCGAGGGGCGCAGCTTCGCCGCCCTGTGGCAGGCGGCGCACATCGAGCAGCGCCTGTGGCCGGTGTCGTTCGCCTGGCGTGGTGCCGAGCTGACCCCGGTGCAGTTGCGCGCTGCCTTCCCGCCTCCCCAACCCCAGGCTTCTTGAGGTCGCAGGCTGGAAACTCGCGCCAGCGATTTTCCAGCCTGCGTGCGGCACCGCTGGTGAAAAAGACCGGCGCTCGTTTGCCACCCATACGGAACTATGGAGCAGCGAAACTACGGCGCCGGTTCCGAGCCGGCGCGCTGCGCCTCGCGGAACGCCTGCAGCGCACTCAGCCGGGCGCGCTTGAGCGCCTCACCCAGCTCCGCCCCCTGGAAGCCCTGCTCCAGCAACGGCTGCACGCCGACGCCGCGCGCCACGGCCGCCGCCGCGCGCAGGTAGTCGGCCTGCGGATAGGGCTGGCGCTCGAGGCCGAGGCGGCCGCGCGCGTCCATCTCGCTGGCGGCGATGAAGGCCTCGAAACGCTCCGGCCGCCGGTACAGATCGAAGTGCTGGAACAGCTCGGCCAGGGTCTGCGCGCGCAGCTCCCGGGCGCGGTGCGCATGGGTGTGATACTCGCCGACCAGCAACGCCAGCTCGGCACAGTCGCGCGGCGCCTTGCAGCGCGCGTTGACCGCCTCGATCAGGCGCAGGCCGCGCTGTTCGTGGGCGATGTGCCGTGGCCAGTGTTGCGGGTCGGTCAGCCCCTTGCCGAGGTCGTGGAGCAGGCACGCCCAGCGCACGGCCAGCGGCTGGTCGTGCTCGGCGCACTGGCGCAGGGTCATCAGCACGTGCTCGCCGGTATCGATCTCCGGGTGATGCAGGGCCGGCTGCGGCACGCCGAACAGCGCCTGCACCTCCGGCAGCAGCTGCTGCAGGGCGCCGCAATCGCGCAGGATCTGCACGAACACCTCCGGGCGTGGCTCCATCAGCGCGCGGGCGATCTCCTTCCACACCCGCTCGGCGGTCAGCTCGGCCAGTTCGCCGGAAGCGGCGATCTCGCCCATCAGCGCCAGGGTTTCCTCGGCGACGCGGAAACCCAGCGGTGCATAGCGTGCGGCGAAGCGGGCGACCCGCAGCACGCGCAGCGGATCCTCGGCGAAGGCCGGCGAGACGTGGCGCAGCAGGCGCAGGGCGAGATCGTCCCGGCCGCCGTAGGGGTCGATGAGCCGCCCCTCGGCGTCCTCGGCGATGGCGTTGATGGTCAGGTCGCGGCGTATCAGGTCTTCCTCGAGGGTGACCTCGGGGCTGGCGTAGAAGGTGAAGCCGCCGTAGCCGCGCCCGCTCTTGCGTTCGGTGCGGGCGAGGGCGTACTCCTCGCCGCTCTGCGGATGGAGAAACACCGGGAAGTCGGCACCGACCGGGCGGTAGCCCTGGGCAATGAGCTCTTCGGCGCGGGCGCCGACCACCACCCAGTCGGTTTCCGTGACCGGGCGGCCGAGCAGGCGGTCGCGCACGGCGCCGCCCACCTTGTAGATCTGCATGGCATGTCCTGCAAGCAGCATGGGATTGGCGCAGAGGATAACGCGCCGCCGCGCGCAGGGCGACGACGGCGGCGCGGCGAGTGCGCGGCGGTTCTCAGACCGGGCGGGCGATTAGGTCGAAGTGGCTGGCCTCCGCCTCGCGTTCGCGGCGCGGCGGCATGTGCTGCACGGCCACGCGCTGCTCGCCCTGCATGCTTTCCAGGTGCACGTCGAAGCCCCACAGGCGGTGCAGATGGCGGAGCACATCCTCGGTGGAGCTGCCCAGCGGCTTGCGCTCGTGCTGGTAGTGGCGCAGGGTCAGCGAGCGGTCGCCGCGGCGGTCGACGTTCCAGATCTGCACGTTGGGCTCGCGGTTGCCGAGGTTGTACTGCGCCGCCAGGTGGTCGCGGATGATCCGGTAGCCGTTGTCGTCGTGGATGGCGTCGACCAGCAGCTCTTCCTGCTGGTCGTCGTCGCGGATGCTGAACAGGCGGAATTCGCGGATCAGCCGCGGCGAGAGGAACTGCTGGATGAAGCTTTCGTCCTTGAAGTTCTGCATGGCGAACTTGAGGGTGGCCAGCCAGTCGCTGCCGGCGATGTCGGGGAACCAGCGGCGATCCTCCTCGGTCGGCTCCTCGCAGATGCGGCGGATGTCGCGGTACATGGCGAAGCCCAGCGCGTAGGGGTTGATGCCGTTGTAGTAGGGGCTGTCGAACGGTGGCTGGTAGACCACGCTGGTGTGGTACTGGAGGAACTCCATCATGAAGCCGTCGGTGACCAGCCCCTCGTCGTAGAGGTCGTTGAGCAGGGTGTAGTGCCAGAAGGTGGCCCAGCCCTCGTTCATCACCTGGGTCTGGCGCTGCGGATAGAAGTACTGGGCGATCTTGCGCACGATGCGCACCACCTCGCGCTGCCAGGGCTCGAGCAGCGGCGCGTGCTTCTCGATGAAGTAGAGGATGTTTTCCTGCGGCTCGGCCGGGAAGCGCTTGCCGTCATCCTCGCGCCCCTTGCCGGCGCCCTTGGGGATGGTCCGCCACAGGTCGTTGACCTGCTGCTGCAGCTGCTCCTCGCGATCCTTCTGGCGGCGGCGTTCCTCCTCGGCGGAGATCGGATAGGGCCGCTTGTAGCGATCGACGCCGTAGTTCATCAGCGCGTGGCAGGAGTCGAGCAGGTCCTCCACCGCGTCGATGCCGTGGCGCTCCTCGCACTTGTCGATGTACTGCTTGGCGAACACCAGGTAGTCGATGATCGAGCGGGCGTCGGTCCAGCTGCGGAACAGGTAGTTGCCCTTGAAGAAGCTGTTGTGGCCGTAGCAGGCGTGGGCCACCACCAGCGCCTGCATGCACATGGTGTTCTCTTCCATGAGGTAGGCGATGCACGGGTCCGAGTTGATCACGATCTCGTAGGCCAGGCCCATCTGCCCGCGCTTGTAGCCCTTCTCGGTGCTGAGGAAGTGCTTGCCGTAGGACCAGTGGTGGTAGCCGATCGGCATGCCTACCGAGGCGTAGGCGTCCATCATCTGCTCGGCACTGATCACCTCGATCTGGTTGGGGTAGGTGTCCAGCGCATAGCGCTCGGCCAGGCGGGCGATCTCGCGGTCGTAGGTGCGGATCAGGTCGAAGGACCATTCCGAGCTGGTGGACAGGGGCTGGCCTTTCTTGGCGCGAGGGCTCATGCGGCGACCCTCCTCTGGAACAGTTCGCGGAACACCGGGTAGATGTCGGCGGCGGAGACGATCTGCTGCTGGGCGAAGCTGTCGGGGAAGGCCTCGCTGACCTGCTCGTACTCGTGCCACAGCGCCTGGTGCTCGCGCGGGGTGATCTCGACATAGCTGAAGTACTGGACGAACGGCATGATCTGGCGCATCAGGATGTCGCGGCAGACCGGCGAGTCGTCGTTCCAGTTGTCGCCGTCCGAGGCCTGGGCGGCGTAGATGTTCCATTCGTTGACCGGGTAGCGTTCGGCTAGCACCTCCTGCATCAGCTTGAGGGCGCTGGAGACGATGGTGCCGCCGGTTTCCCGCGAGTAGAAGAACTCCTGCTCGTCGACCTCCTTGGCGCTGGTGTGGTGGCGGATGAACACCACCTCGATCTTGTCGTAGCTGCGCTTGAGGAACAGGTAGAGGAGGATGAAGAAGCGCTTGGCAATGTCCTTGGTGGCCTGGGTCATCGAGCCGGAGACGTCCATCAGGCAGAACATCACCGCCTTGGAGGTGGGGTTGGGCTGCTTGACCAGCAGGTTGTACTTGAGGTCGAAGGTGTCGAGGAACGGCAGGCGCTCGATGCGCGCGCGCAGCCCGGCGATCTGCTCTTCCACCTCGCGGATTTCGCCAAAGTTGTCCGGCTCCTCGCGCTTGAGTCGCTCCAGTTCGGCCTTCAGTTCGCGCAGGTGGTTGCGGCTGGAGCCGGACAGGGCGATGCGTCGGGCGTGGGCCGAGCGCAGGGTGCGCACGATGTTCAGGCGCGCGGGGGTGCCCTCGCTGCTGATCCCGGCGCGCACGGTCTTGAAGCTGTCCATGCCGGTCAGATGCTTCTTCACCAGGTTGGGCAGCGCCAGGTCCTCGAACATGAAGTCGAGGAATTCCTCCTGGGTGATCTGGAAGACGAAGTCGTCCTCGCCCTCGCCGGAGTTGCTGGCCTTGCCCTGGCCCGAGCCGCCACCGCCGCCACCGGAGGGTCGCGGGATGCGCTCGCCGGCGGTGAACTCCTTGTTGCCCGGGTGGATGATGGTCTGCCGGCCGCCGCGGCCGTGGTGCAGCACCGGCTCGTCGATATCGCGAGAGGGGATGCTGATCTGCTCGCCGTGCTCCATGTCGGTGATCGAGCGCCGGCTGACGGCCTCTTCCACCGCCTTCTTGATGTGGTCACGGTACCGGCGCAGGAAGCGCTGGCGGTTCACCGTGCTCTTGTTCTTGCCGTTCAGTCGTCGGTCGATGACGTAACTCATGGCGTGCTCCGGTGCTGACTGGAGGCCGGAGGGACAGCCCGGAGCGTGACGACTCCCGCGCGGTGCTCCGGGCTGGATCTTTCCCTAGATTACTACTGCGACTTGCGCACGCGCAGATACCATTCGGCGAGCAGGCGCACCTGTTTCTCGGTGTAGCCGCGCTCGACCATGCGCCGCACGAAGTCGTTGTGTTTCTGCTGCTCGTCCTTGCTGCCCTTGGCGTTGAAGCTGATCACCGGCAGCAGCTCCTCGGTGTTGGAGAACATCTTCTTCTCGATCACCGCACGCAGCTTCTCGTAGGACAGCCACGACGGGTTCTTGCCGTTGTTGTTGGCCCGGGCACGCAGCACGAAGTTGACGATCTCGTTGCGGAAATCCTTCGGGTTGCTGATGCCGGCCGGCTTCTCGATCTTCTCCAGTTCCTCGTTGAGCGAGCCGCGATTGAGGATCTCGCCGGTCTCCGGATCGCGGTATTCCTGGTCCTGGATCCAGAAGTCGGCGTACAGCACGTAGCGGTCGAAGATGTTCTGCCCGTACTCGCTGTAGGACTCCAGATAGGCGGTCTGGATTTCCTTGCCGATGAACTCGACGTAGCGCGGCGCCAGGTATTCCTTGAGGAAGCGCAGGTAGCGCTCGCGGGTTTCCGCCGGGAACTGCTCCTGCTCGATCTGCTGCTCGAGCACGTAGAGCAGGTGCACCGGGTTGGCCGCCACCTCGTGGGGGTCGAAGTTGAACACCTTGGAGAGGATCTTGAAGGCGAAACGGGTCGACAGGCCGTTCATGCCCTCGTCGACGCCGGCGGCGTCGCGGTATTCCTGGATCGACTTGGCCTTGGGATCGGTGTCCTTGAGGTTCTCGCCGTCGTAGACGCGCATCTTCGAGTAGATGTTGGAGTTTTCCGGCTCCTTCAGGCGGCTCAGTACGGTGAACTGGGCGAGCATCTTCAGGGTGTCGGGTGCGCAGTGGGCGCTGGCCAGCGAGCTGTTGACCAGCAGCTTGTCGTAGATCTTGATCTCGTCGGTGACGCGCAGGCAGTAGGGCACTTTGACGATGTAGATGCGGTCGATGAACGCTTCGTTGTTCTTGTTGTTGCGGAAGCTGTGCCACTCGGCCTCGTTGGAGTGGGCCAGCAGGATGCCGCTGTAGGGGATCGCGCCGAGGCCTTCGGTGCTGTTGTAGTTGCCTTCCTGGGTGGCGGTCAGCAGCGGGTGCAGCACCTTGATCGGCGCCTTGAACATCTCGACGAATTCCATGATGCCCTGGTTGGCGCGGCACAGCGCACCGGAGTAGCTGTAGGCGTCCGGGTCGTTCTGCGGGAATTCCTCCAGCTTGCGGATATCGACCTTGCCGACCAGCGCGGAGATGTCCTGGTTGTTCTCGTCGCCCGGCTCGGTCTTGGCGATGGCGATCTGGTTGAGGATCGACGGGTACAGCTTGACCACGCGGAACTTGCTGATGTCGCCGCCGAACTCGGTGAGGCGCTTGGCTGCCCACGGCGACATGATCGAGCTCAGGTAGCGCTGCGGGATGCCGTACTCTTCCTCGAGGATGGCGCCGTCCTCGTCCGGGTTGAACAGCCCCAGTGGCGACTCGAACACCGGCGAGCCCTTGATCGCGTAGAAGGGGATGTGCTCCATCAGGTGCTTGAGTTTTTCCGCCAGCGACGACTTGCCGCCGCCCACCGGACCCAGCAGGTAGAGGATCTGCTTCTTCTCTTCCAGGCCCTGGGCGGCATGGCGGAAGTAGGAGACGATCTGGTCGATGCAGTCTTCCATGCCGTGGAAGTCGGCAAACGCCGGATAGCGGCGAATCACCTTGTTGGAGAAGATCCGCGACAGTCGCGGGTCGCTGGCCGTGTCGACCAGTTGCGCTTCGCCGATGGCCTTGAGCATGCGCTCGGCGGCGCTGGCGTAGGTCAGCGGATCCTGCTTGCACAGGTCGAGATACTCCTGCAGGGAGTATTCCTCCTGGCGCGTCGTTTCGTAGCGTTGTTGGAAATGGCTGAAAATGCTCATGACGTCACCTCGCTCGATGCCTTAACCGGACGCGGGCCTCGGGCGGGCATGAGCAGACCGGTGCGCGGCGCCGACCTGCCTGACCCCTCTCTCGACCCCCAATGGTCGTACTACCTGCCTGGAAGCCGGTGGTCCGGCTTTCCTTTTTGCAAATCGCTTGAGATGAGCATAGACCTGCTTTGTCGCGAGCGCAGCAGGAAAAATCGGCTGACGGGTGAGCGGAAGGGCGAGCGGTTCAGTCGTCCTGGCCGCGGGCGACCTCGTCCGGATAGCGGCTGTTCCACAGCTCGAAGCCGCCATCCAGGCTGTAGACGTCGCTGAAGCCCTGGTGGGCAAGATAGGCGGCGGCGCTCTGGCTGGAGTTGCCGTGGTAGCAGACCACCAGCAGTGGCGCATCGAGATCGGCGCTGGCGATGAAGTCGGCCAGCGAGTGGTTGTCCAGGTGGCGTGCGCCGCGGATGTGACCGTTGGCGAAGCTGTGCGGGTCGCGGATGTCGACCACCGTGGCGCCATCCAGGCGCAGGCTGTGTGCGCTGACGGGGTCGATGCGCTTGAATTCGCTCATGGTTGCTCCTTGTGGCAACTGCAGGTGTGGCGCTCGCCGCTGTCGACGTTGAGCAGGGTCAGGTTGGCGCCCCACACGCAGCCGGAGTCCAGTGCCTCGACGCCGGGCTCGCTGCAGCGGCCCTGCAGGGCGGCCCAGTGGCCGAAGATGATCCTCTGCCCGCGGGTCCGGCGGTTGGGGTGACTGAACCAGGGCGCATAGCCGCTCGGCGCGGTGCCCAGGCCTTCCTTGCTCTTCAGGTCGAGACGACCGTCGGCGGTGCAGAAGCGCATGCGGGTGAAGTAGTTGGTGATGGTGCGCAGCCGGGTGACTCCGTGCAGCGTGCTGTCCCACTTGTTCGGCTCGTTGCCGTACATGCCGTCGAGGAACAGTGGCAGGCGGG
This sequence comes from Geopseudomonas sagittaria, assembly GCF_900115715.1. GTDB lineage: Bacteria > Pseudomonadota > Gammaproteobacteria > Pseudomonadales > Pseudomonadaceae > Geopseudomonas > Geopseudomonas sagittaria. The sequence continues at coordinate 36,232 of NZ_FOXM01000008.1, read as the reverse complement.
CGTCGTCGCGCAGGGCTTCCTCGACCTCGGCCGCGCGCTTGCGCGCCTTCTTCAGGGTCCACTGCGGCGGGATGCCGGCATGCACCAGGGTGATCTGGCGCTGCTCGTCATGATGCAGCAGCGGCAGGTGGCGCAGCCAGTCGAGCAGCTCGTCGCGATCCGGCGCGTCGAGGACTTCGCGCAGGGTGTCGCCCTTCTTCAGGCGCTCGACGTTGTGCGCCACCGCCAGCAGGTGCAGGTCGTGGTTGCCGAGCACGCTGGTCACCGACTCGCGCATGGCGAACAGGAAGCGCAGGGTTTCCAGCGACTGCGGGCCGCGGTTGACCAGGTCGCCGACCAGCCACAGGTGGTCGCGAGCCGGATCGAAGGCCACCCGTTCGAGCAGGCACTTGAGCGGCCGCAGGCAGCCCTGCACGTCGCCGACGGCGTACAGCGTCATCAGTGCAGGGCTCCGGGCACGGCGAGACGGAACGGCTGGATCGGCGCGGCGAAGCCGTGGCCGTCGCCGGCCTGCATGCCGAAGCTGCCGTGCATGCTGCCGACCGGCGTCGCCAGCACGCAACCGCTGGTGTAGGTGTGGCTCTGCCCGGGCTGCAGCAGCGGCTGCTCGCCGACCACGCCGGGGCCGCGCACCTCCTGCACCTTGGCGTTGCCGTCGGTGATGATCCAGTGGCGGGTCAGCAGCTTGGCGGCGAGCAGCCCGCTGTTGCGGATGGTCACCGTGTAGGCGAAGGCGTAGCGCTCCTGGTCGGGCAGCGACTGCTCGGGCAGGTGGCGGGTGACGACGCTGACGTCGATCTGGTAGCGCGGATCCGGTGTGGTCATTGTTGAGGTGGCTTCGGGCGGCATGACATAAAAGCTTAGCGATTCACTCGGCTGGTGTCTGCAGGGCCAGCTGGTCGGCCAGGCGCACGAAGGCGGCCAGGTCCAGCTGCTCCGGGCGCAGGCTGCCATCCACGCCGGCGGCCTCGATGGCCTGGGCGTCGAGCAGCTGCTTGAGGGTGTTGCGCAGGGTCTTGCGCCGCTGGTTGAAGGCTTCGCGCACCACGCGTTCGAGCAGGCGATGATCCTTGGCCGGGTGCGGCAGTACCGCGTGCGGCACCAGGCGGACGATGGCCGAGTCGACCTTGGGCGGCGGGTTGAAGGCGCCCGGGCCGACGTTGAACAGGTGCTCGACCCGGCAGTGGTACTGCACCATGATCGACAGCCGCCCCCAGTCGCCCCCGCCGGGGCCGGCAGCCAGGCGCTCGACCACTTCCTTTTGCAGCATGAAGTGCATGTCCTCGATGATCGCGGCATGCTCCAGCAGATGGAAGATCAGCGGCGTGGAGATGTTGTAGGGCAGGTTGCCGACCACGCGCAGCTTGTTGCCGTCCGCCACCAGGCTATTGAAGTCGAACTTCAGCGCGTCGCCGGCGTTGAGGGTGAAGTTCGCGTCGCTGCCGAAGCGCATCTCCAGTAGGGGCAGCAGGTCCTTGTCCAGCTCGATCACGTCCAGCCTGGCGCCGCTGCCGAGCAGACCTTCGGTGAGTGCACCCTGGCCGGGGCCGATCTCCACCATGTGCTCGCCCGCACGGGCATGGATGGCGCGCAGGATGCGGTGGATGACGCCGGCGTCGTGCAGGAAGTTCTGGCCGAAGCGCTTGCGGGCGCGGTGTTGGTACAGCTCGGACATCGGGGGACTCCAGGCCTGGAGCGGCAAGCGTCACGCTTGAGTCCAGGGCGAAAAAGACGAAGGCGCGCAGTTTACACCAGCGAACGCGCTGGCCGGCGGGGGCTCTGTCGGCTGGTGGGCCAGCGGCAGGTGGGAAGATTAGCGGACGCTTGGCCGGCAGGCCTGGCAGGGTGGAAAAGGCCCGTGGCCGCTCGCCACCCGGCGCCTGGCGTGTCAGCCGGCCTGCCGCGCGCCGCCAGTCATCTGGTAGGCGGTTTCCAGCGCCACCTGCAGGCTGCCGGTGTCGATCCGGCCGCTGCCGGCCAGATCCAGCGCGGTGCCATGGTCGACCGAGGTGCGCACGATCGGCAAGCCGAGGGTGACGTTGACCGCGGCGCCGAAGCCCTTGTACTTGAGCACCGGCAGCCCCTGGTCGTGGTACATGGCCAGCACCGCGTCGCAGTGCTCGAGGTGCTTGGGGGTGAACAGGGTGTCGGCCGGCAGCGGGCCGATCAGCTCGAGGCCGTCCGCGCGCAGGCGCGCCAGGGTCGGCTCAATGATGTCGATTTCCTCGCGGCCCAGATGGCCGCCCTCTCCGGCGTGCGGGTTGAGGCCGCAGACCAGGATGCGCGGCCGGGCGATGGCGAACTTGTCCTGCAGATCGGCGTGCAGGATACGGGTGACCCGCTCCAGACGTTCGACCGTGATGGCGTCGGCCACCGCGCGCAGCGGCAGATGGGTGGTGACCAGCGCCACGCGCAGGCCGCGGGTGGCCAGCATCATCACCACCTGTTCGGTGCGGGTCAGCTCGGCGAGGAATTCGGTGTGTCCGGAGAAGGGGATGCCCGCTTCGTTGATCACGCCCTTGTGCACCGGCGCGGTGATCATCCCGGCGAAGTCGCCGCTGACGCAGCCGTTGCCGGCGCGCAGCAGGGTTTCCAGCACGTAGCCGGCATTGCGCGGATCGAGCTGGCCGGCGACCACCGGTGCGGCCAGCGGCGTGTCCCAGACGTACAGGCTGCCGGCCGGCGCCGGAGTGTCCGGCCAGGCACCGGGGCCGACCGCCAGCAGGGCGATGTCCAAGCCCAGCTGCGCGGCGCGCTCGGCGAGCAGCGCGCGGCTGGCGATCGCCACCAGGGCGTGGGGCTGCGCCGCGCGGGCCAGCAGCAGGCACAGGTCGGGACCGATGCCCGCCGGCTCGCCGGGGGTCAGGGCGAAGCGCGGCGCGTCACTCACAGGCGGGTTTCCACGTAGGCTTCGTCGCGGATCTGGCGCAGCCAGTTCTGCAGTTCCTCGTCGTACTTGCGGTTGCGCAGCAGGTTGCGCGCCTGCTGCTCGCGCGCCTCGCCGCTGGCGTCGCTGGTGCGGCGATCCAGCACTTCCAGGACGTGCCAGCCGAACGGGCTGCGGAACGGCTGCGACAACTCGCCGATCCGGCTGTCGGCCATCACGGCGCGGAACTCCGGCACCAGGGCGTTGGGGTCGATCCAGTTGAGGTCGCCGCCGTTGAGCGCCGAGCCCGGATCTTCGGAGAAGCTCTTCGCCAGGGCGGCGAAATCCTCGCCGCCGCGCAGGCGCTGGTACAGGCGTTCGGCCAGCTGGCGGGTTTGCTCGTCGCTGCGGATCTCGTTGGGCTTGAGCAGGATGTGGCGTACGTGCACTTCCTCGCGCAGCACGCCCTGCTCGCCGCCGCGCTTGTCGAGCAGCTTGAGCATGATGAAGCCGGCCGGGGTGCGCACCGGCTCGCTGACCTCGCCGACGCTGAGGGCGCCGATCATGCCGTCGAACGGTGGCGGCAGCTGGGCGGCCTTGCGCCAGCCGATCTCGCCGCCCTCGAGGGCGTTCTCGCTGGCCGAGCGGGCCGCCGCCAGGCGGGCGAAGTCGGCACCGCGTTGCAGCTGGGCATGGATCTCGCGGGCCTGGCGTTCGGCATCCTGGATCGCCTGGGCCGAGGCGCCTTCGCTCAGCGGGATGAGGATGTTGGCCAGGCGGAACTCTTCCGACAGCTGCAGCTTGCCCAGATCGGAGGCGAGGAAGTTCTCCACTTCCTGCTCGCTGACCTGGATGCGCTCGGCCACCCGGCGCTGGCGCACACGACTGATGATCAGCTCGCGGCGCACCTGCTCGCGGGCCTCGTCGTAGGACAGGCCGTCGCGGGCGAGGGCGGCACGGAACTGGTCGAGGGTCAGGTTGTTGCGCTGGGCGATGGTCGCCAGCGCCTGATTCAGTTCCTCGTCGGCGATGCGGATGCCCGAGCGTTCGCCGATCTGCAGCTGCAGGTTCTCGACGATCAGGCGCTCCAGCACCTGCGGGGCGAGCGTCTCGCGCGGCGGCTGTTCGCCGCTGCGCTTGGCGAGACTCTGCTGCACTTCGGCGAGGCGGCGGTCGAGCTGGCTCTGCATGATCACGTCGTTGTCGACGATGGCCACCACGCGGTCGAGCGGGCGGACTTCGGCATACGCCGTGGAACAGAGCAGCAGGGCACCCAGCGCGAGCGGGCGCAGACAATCAGAAAGCTTGGTCTTCACGTTCACGGTAACCTTGAATGCCTTGGTCGAGGAAGGACTCGGTCTTGTTGCCGACGATGCCGCCGAGCCCCTTGAGGACGATCTGCAGGAAGATGCCGCGATCCGCCTCGTCGTTGCGGCTCGGGTCGAGGCTGGTTTCGTCGTAGTCGACCCAGTAGCGGTTGATCAGGCGCAGCTTCCAGCAGCAGCTGTCGTACTCGAAGCCACCGAAGGCCTCGAGGGTGCGGTTGCGGCTGTAGTCGTGCTGCCAGCGGGCGATCACGCTCCACTGCGGCGCCACCGGCCAGATGGTGGAGAAGTCGTGCTGCTGGATCTTGTAGTAGTCCTTGATGTAGCCAGGCGTGCCGGGGGTACCGAAATCGCCGCCGCCGACCACCCAGTTGCCGGTGGACTGGTCGTAGTGCACGGTGTCGTTGCGATAGCGATAGCCGAGGTTGACCACCTTGTTCGGGTTGTCTTCCGGCTGGTAGTGGAACATCGCGCTGCCCGAGCGGGTGCGGTGGGTATCCGGGTCCCAGTTGAAGTCGGAGCTCAGGCGCCAGTCGCGGTTGAAGCGGTACAGGTACTGCAGGGCGTAGGGCGACTGCGAGGCGGTGGCGTCGGCACGGGTGCGGTAGTCGATGCCGGGCATCTGTACCTTGCGGTCCTCGAAGTAGAACGCCTGGCCGAGGCTGATGGTCTGCCGTTCGAAGCCGTTGGCCTGGATCCAGCGGCTGGTCACGCCCAGCGACAGCTTGTTCTCGTCGCCGATGCGGTCCTTGCCGGAGAAGCGGTTGTCGCGCCACAGCGAGGAGTAGCTGAAGGTGCTCTCGCCGGTGTCGAAGATCGGGATGTCGGCCTGCTCTTCTTCCGGCACGTACAGGTAGAAGGCGCGCGGTTCGAGAGTCTGCCGCGAGCCCTGGCCGAACATCGCGGTGTCGCGGTCGAAATACAGGCCGCTGTCGAGGCTGTAGACCGGCACGCCGCGGTCCGGCGCGTCGTCGAAGCTCTGTCCGGCGGCGGCGATCTGGCTCCTGCCCTGCGCGTCGAGGCTCAGGTCGTAATCGGTATACAGGTACTTGACCGACGGCTTGACGAAGCCCCAGCTCGACTCCAGCGGCAGGCTGAGGCCCGGCTCCAGGTGCAGGCGGTCGCCGTTGGCGCGGGCCAGGCCGCGGATGTTGTTGTCGTACCAGCTTTCCGCGACGCCGTCTTCGTTGAAGAAGCTGCCGTTGCGCAGGTCGCGGTCGAAACGCACGAACTCGCTGCCGTAGCTGACGCGCAGGCCGCCCGGCTGGAACGGCAGGGCGCCGTCGAGGGTCAGCTGCGGCAGGCGATCGTACGGGGTGATGTCGACCACGTTGGTCGGCTCGTAGGCGTGAGCGGCCAGCTTGAGGGTGTAGCTGTCGCCGCGCCAGCTCAGGCTGCCGCGCTGGTTGATGAAGTCCGGCTGGTCGATGCCCAGGTCGGTATCCAGATCCTGGAAGTAGTACGGGTCGCTGATGTCGGTGTAGTCGACTTCGGCCAGCAGGCGCGAGTCCAGCCCGCCCCTGTGCTGCCAGCTGTACATCCAGCGCTGGTCCTCGTACTCGGACTGCAGCTCGCGGTCGTCGTTCTGGTCGTCCAGCCAGGCGCCACCGACCTGGCCCTCGCTGCCCGGGGTCAGGTAGCGGAACTCGCCCTCCGTCAGCAGGCCGCGGTCGACCATGTAGGTCGGATACAGGGTCGCGTCGTAGTTGGGCGCCAGGTTGAAGTAGTAGGGCGTCTGCAGGGTGAAGCCGTTGTCGCTCGAGCTGCTGAAGCTCGGCGGCAGGAAGCCGGACTGGCGACGGTCATCGATCGGGAAGTAGATGTACGGGGTGTAGAACACCGGCACATCCTTCACCCGCAGGGTCACGTTGGTCGCCGTGCCGAAGCCGGTGGCCGGGTTCAGGGTGATGTTGTTGCCCTTCAGGTGCCAGGTGTTCTCGCCCGGCTCGCAGCGGGTGTAGGTGCCGTCCTTGAGGCGCACCACGGCATCCTCGCGGCGCTTGACGTACTCGGCGCTGCCGCGGGCCTTGGCGGCGTGCACCACGTACTCGGCGTTGTCGACCACCGCCTCGCCGTTGTCCAGCTGCAGCTGGGCGTGGTCGCCGACCACCAGGATGCCCTTGTCACGCAGGCGCACGTTGCCGTTCAGCTCGCCGCGGTTTTCCAGCTGGTGCAGGCTGGCCTCGTCGGCCTCGGCCTGCATGCTGCCCTGGCGCAGCACCACGTCACCGGCGAGGGTGGTGGTCTCGGTCTGCTGCTCGAAGCGGGTGGCTCGCGAGGACACGAAGGTCGGCGCCTCGCCCATCGGCGTGTCGTCGTCCATGCCCGGCCGCTTCGGCTCGACATAGGTGCCGGCGCAGTAGGGGGCGATCTCCTTCAACTGGGCCTTGCTCAGCTGCGCGCGCGGCACCCAGTCGAGGTGACTGTAGTCGGCGCTGCGCGAGGCCAGGGCCCGACCGCCATTGTCGCTGGCCAGCGGGGCTGCTGCGTCAGCGGGTGCCGCTGCCGGCGCGGCGCGCTGCGCGCTGTCGCCGCTGACGGCGCTGGGCTGCGGGCGTGGCGGCAGGGTGCCGGCGGCGGCCTTCGGCGTGCAGGCCCAGCCGCCGGTGGCGGAAACCTGGCAGGCGAACTGCTCGGCGGCGTGCAGGAGCGGAGCGGAACCCAGGGCCAGCAGGCTGCCGGTGACCAGGAGGGGGAATTTTCTGCGGAACAAGGGGGGGGTAAGTGCCATCTTATTGATGTCCGGGCTTCCTGCGCGCCAACAGCCTGTGCGGCCGCACGCCTTTCGATGGGCTGGAGTAAGATCCGCGATAATAAAGCAATCTATCACGCAACGGCTAGGTCCGAAGGGGAGCCCGCGAATGTCTGTGGATGTACGATTCGAAAATCTGGTGCGCTGGCTGGACCTGGAGCTGCCGCAGGTGTTTGCCGCGCGCGGCTGGGGTACGCCCGGCGCTGCGCGGCTGACCCCGGCGAGCAGCGACGCCAGCTTCCGCCGCTACTTCCGCTGGGAGGACGGCATACGCAGCCTGATCGTGATGGACGCGCCACCGCCGCAGGAAGACTGCCGGCCGTTCGTCAAGGTCGCCGGCCTGCTGGCCGCGGCCGGCGTGCACGTGCCGGAGATCCTCGCCGGCGACCTCGAACAGGGTTTCCTGCTGCTGCCCGATCTCGGCCGGCAGACCTATCTGGAAGTGATCGACGCGGACAACGCCGACGCCCTGTTCGAGGACGCGCTGCAGGCGCTGGTGGCCTTCCAGCGCCTGCCGGTGCAGGGCCAGCTGCCGGCCTACGACGAGGCGCTGCTGCGCCGCGAGCTGCAGCTGTTTCCCGACTGGTACCTGCAGCGTCACCTCGGGGTGCACCTGGAAGGCGCGGCGCTCGAATGCTGGAACGCCACCTGCGATCTGCTGGTGGCCAGCGCCCTGGCCCAGCCGCGGGTGCTGGTGCATCGCGACTACATGCCGCGCAACCTGATGCTCAGCACGCCCAACCCCGGGGTGCTGGACTTCCAGGACGCGGTGTACGGTCCGGTCAGCTACGACGTCACCTGCCTGTTCAAGGATGCCTTCCTCAGCTGGCCGCAGGCGCGCGTCGACGCCTGGCTGGCGCGCTACTGGCAGCTGGCGCAGGCCGCCGGCATCCCGCTGCCGGCCAGCTTCGCCGCGTTCCAGCGCGCCAGCGACTTGATGGGCGCGCAGCGCCACCTCAAGGTGATCGGCATCTTCGCGCGCATCTGCCACCGCGACGGCAAGCCCAAGTACCTCACCGACGTGCCGCGCTTCTTCGCCTACCTGCAGGAGGTCATCGCCCGCCGGCCGGAGCTGGCGCCGCTGGCCGAGCTGCTCGCCGGCCTGCCCAAGGAGCCTGTTGCATGAAGGCGATGATCCTCGCCGCCGGGAAGGGCGAGCGCCTGCGTCCGCTGACCCTGCACACCCCCAAGCCGCTGGTGCCGGCCGGCGGCGTGCCGCTGATCGAGTACCACATCCGCGCCCTGGCGGCGGCGGGCTTCCGCGAGCTGGTGATCAACCATGCCTGGCTCGGCCAGCAGATCGAGGACCACCTGGGCGGCGGCGAGCGCTTCGGCGTGCGCATCGCCTACTCGGCCGAGGGCGAGCCGCTGGAGACCGGCGGCGGCATCCATCGCGCCCTGCCGCTGCTCGGCGCGGCGCCCTTCCTGCTGGTCAACGGCGACATCTGGACCGACTACGACTTCGCCGGCCTGCGCCGCAGTCCTGCAGGGCTGGCCCACCTGGTGCTGGTGGACAATCCGGCCCACCACCCCGAGGGTGACTTCTGCCTGCAGGACGGTCGGGTCGGCGCCCGTGGCGCGCAGCCGGGGCTGACCTACAGCGGCATCGCGGTGCTCGACCCGGCGCTGTTCGTCGGCTGCCAGGCGGGGGCGTTCAAGCTGGCGCCGCTGCTGCTCGACGCCATGCGCCTCGGCCAGGTCAGCGGCGAACACTTTCGCGGCCGCTGGGTGGACGTCGGCACCCACGAGCGTCTCGCCGAGGTCGAGCGCCTGCTGGCGGAGCGCGGCTGATGCTGTGGCCGGCCAGCGTACTCGGCGGCCTGGCCGGCTTCACCCTGGCCAGCATTCCCGGCGCGCTGCTCGGCGGCCTGCTCGGCCGCTGGCTGGATCGCCGCCTGCAGCTATACGACTGGCATGACCTGCGCGAGCGCTTGTCCGGCCTGTCCGCCGAGCAGCGCGATGCCCGCCTGCTGCTGCAACTGCTCGGCCGCGTGGCGGCTGCCGATCCGCCGCAGGCGGCGGCCCAGCGCCGCCTGCTGAGCCAGGAGGCGCAGCGCCTGGCGCTGAGTCCGGTGCTGGCCCACGAGGCCTTCGCCCGGGGGCGCGAGGACCTGCAGCTGGAGCGCACCCTGCGTCGCCTGCGCCAGCGTCCGGCGCGCATCGACACCGTGCTGCGTGCCTGCTGGCGCATGGCCTGGGCCGGCGGTCACTGCACCCCGGCGGCGCGCGCCCTGCTCGGCGTGTGGGCCGAGTTGCTCGGGCGCACGCCGGCACAGCTGGCGGCCCTGGAGGCCTCGGCGCGCGGGCTGGGCCTGGCCGCGCCGGGCGAAGATGCCTATCGCCGGGCGCTGCGGCTGCTCGGCGTCGGGCCCGATACCCCGCTGGCCGAGATCCGCCAGGCCTATCGGCGCCAGCGCAGCCGCCATCACCCGGACAAGCTGGCCAGCGCCGATGCCGCGCAGCTGGCGCAGGCCACCGAGAAGACCCGCCAGCTGCAGGAGGCCTGGGAACTGATCAGCGCGCGCCACGGCCGCGGCTGAGGACTGCGGTTTGCCGCGCGGATCGGGTAGGCTGGCGACTTGCGTGCCCCGTCGCGGGGGCGCCCCCGCCGGGCTTCTGGAGTCCTTGCATGCACCTGCTCGCACGTCTGCCGCGCTGTCTGCCGGCCATCCTGCTGCTGGTCGGTCTCGGCCTGCCCGGCGCCTGGCTGGCTGCCGAACCGTCGCTCGGCAGCCCGGATGCGGCGCAGCGCCAGTGGCTGGCCGAGCATCGGCAACTGCAGGTCGGCGTGGTGCTGCAGGCGCCCTACGCCCAGTTCGAGCGGCGCCGCCGCGAGCAGCAGCTGAGCGGCGCCCACGTCGAGCTGATGGAGGCGCTGGCTGCCTCGCTCGGCGTGTCGCTGAACTGGCATTCCTACCCGGACCCGGCGGCGCTGGAGGCGGCGCTGCAGCGCGGCGAGATCGAACTGGCGCCGGGCCTGCAGCAGACGCCGGGCGGCCTGCGCCTGTGGCGCTACTCCGACCCCTATCTGCGCATCCCGCACCTGATCGTCGGCGAGCGCAGCGGCGCGGCGGCGGTCCGCCTCGATCGCCTGAGCCTGCGCGAGCCGGTGGCGGTGCGCGATGGCAGTGCGGTGCAGCGCTTTCTGCGCAGCAGCCACGCCAACCTCGAGTTGCGTGCGGCGCCCTCCGAACGCCAGGCATTGCGCCAGGTGCTGGCCGGCGAGGCCAGCTACGCGGTGCTCGACGAGGCGCAGTACGCCCGCCTGGCGCTCGAGGCCGAGTTCGCCGGTCTGCAGGTGCTCGGCGATGTCGGCTACCCCCTGCTGCTGCGCATCGCCGTGCGGCGCGACCAGGCGGAGCTGGCCGGCCTGGTCGATCAGGCCTTGCGCAACCTGCCGGCCGCGCAGCTCGAGGCGCTGCAGCGGCGCTGGCTGCGCGCGGCCGTGCCGGGTCTGGGCGAATCGGCCGGCTTCTGGCGCAGTCTGGCCCTGCTGCTGGCGCTGCTGCTGCTGGCCCTGCTCGGCGCGGCCTGGTGGCTGCGCGAGCAGCACAGCGAGCTGGAGCGGCGCCTGTCGGCCGCCCGCCAGGATCTGCAGCGCCGCGAGGCGACCGAGCAGAAGCTGCGCCTGACCCAGTTCTCCATCGACCACAGCACCGTCGGCATCCTCTGGGTCAACTGGGACAGCCACGTGCGCTACGCCAACCGGGCCGCCGAGCAGCTGCTCGGCTATGCCGCCGGGGCGCTGGTCGAGCGGCCGCTGCGCGACATCGAGCCGCAGCTGGACATGGATCGCTGGCTCGCGCTGTGGAAGCGCGCCCGCGCCGCCGGCGAGGAGGCGCTGGGCTTCGAGACCCGCTGCCGGCGCGCCGACGGCAGCTGGCTGCCGACCGACGTCTCGATCGGCTTCCTGCGCTTTCGCGATACCGAGTACCTGGTGGTCTACCTCACCGACGTCACCGAGCGGCGCCGTGCGCGTGCCGCGCTGGAGGAGAGCGAGGCGCGCCTGAAGGGCATCGCCGGCAACGTCCCCGGCCTGCTGTTTCGTCTCGAGCGCGCCGCCCCCGGCGCCGAGGTGCAGCTGTCGTTCATCGGCGAGGGCAGCGCCGGGCTGGTCGGCTACCCGGCGGCGACCCTGCTCGAGCCGGGTCGCGGCATCCGCAGCCTGGTCCACCCGGACGAGCGCGAGGGCTACTGGAGCAAGCAGCAGGCAGCGCTGGCCGGCGACCGCGACTGGCACTGGCAGGGGCGCCTGCTGACCCGCGACGGCACGCCGATCTGGGTCGACATCAAGGCCACCGCGCGGCGCCTGGAGGACGGCCGGGTGGTGTGGGACGGCATGGTCTGGGACATCAGCGAGATCAAGCAGACCGAGCTGGCGCTGGCCGAGTCGCGGGTGCAGCTGCGCGAGCTGGCCGCGCACCTGGAAAGCGTGCGCGAGGAGGAAAAGGCGCGCATCGCCCGCGAGGTGCACGACGAGCTGGGGCAGATGCTCACCGTGCTCAAGCTGGAACTGTCCATGTGCCAGCTGGCCCACGGCGAACTCGACGCCGACCTGCGCCAGCGCCTGCAGCACATGAGCAAGCTGCTCGCCCAGCTGTTCCAGGTGGTGCGCGACGTGGCCACCGCGCTGCGCCCGCCGATCCTCGACGCCGGCATCGCCTCGGCGATCGAGTGGCAGGCGCGGCGCTTCGAGGCGCGCACCCAGATTCCCTGCCTGGTCGAGGTGCCCGAGCAGCTGCCGCCGCTCGGCGACGCCAAGGCCACCGGCCTGTTCCGCGTGTTGCAGGAGGCGCTGACCAACATCATGCGCCATGCCCAGGCGCACAGCGTGGAGGTCAGGCTGAGCCGCGAGGCGGATGAGTTGCAGCTCAGCATCAGCGACGATGGCGTCGGTTTCGATCCGGCGCAGATCCGCCCGGGCTCGTTCGGCCTGGTCGGCATGCGCGAGCGGGTGGCCATGTTCGGCGGCAACCTGCGGCTGGACAGCACCCCGGGGCAGGGCACTACCCTGTACGTGAGGGTTCCCCTCGATGCACAGGCAGAGGAGACGGCATGATTCGGGTACTGGTGGCCGAAGACCACACCATCGTTCGCGAGGGCATCAAGCAGCTGATCGGCATGGCCAAGGATCTGTGCGTGGTCGGCGAGGCCGGCAATGGCCAGCAGCTGCTGGAGATCCTCCGCCACACGCCGTGCGAGGTGGTCCTCCTCGACATCTCGATGCCCGGGGTCAACGGCCTCGAGGCGATCCCGCGGATCCGCGCGCTGAGCCAGCCGCCGGCGATCCTCGTGCTGTCGATGCACGACGAGGCGCAGATGGCCGCCCGCGCGCTGAAGATCGGCGCCGCCGGCTACGCCACCAAGGACAGCGACCCGGCGCTGCTGCTCACCGCGATCCGCAAGGTCGCCGCCGGCGGCCGCTACATCGACCCGGAGCTGGCTGACCGCATGGTCTTCGAGGTCGGCCTGACCGACTCGCGGCCGCCCCACGCGCTGCTCTCCGAGCGCGAGTTCTCGGTGTTCGAGCGCCTGGTGCGCGGCGCCAACGTCAACGAGATCGCCCAGCAGCTGGCGGTCAGCAACAAGACCGTGAGCACCCACAAGGCGCGCCTGATGCAGAAGCTCGACGCCCACTCGATGGCCGACCTGGTGCGCTACGCCATGGAGCACAAGCTGGTCTGAAAGCCTGCCTAGGATCTGCTGCGCGTCGGCCATGCTGCGTTGAAACGCAGCGCAGCGGAGTAACAGCCGCAGGCTGGCCCGCAGGGCGAGCGGAGCGAGTACTGCTCATTTACAGCTCGTAAACTCCGCGTCCTCAGCCGATTCGCGGGGCCGCCGAGGCCTTGCCTGGCCTTAGCTCGCGAGATCCTGGACAGGCTTTTGGCTGTTTTGTAGGGCAATCCCTACAAGACATCTTCCGCCGCGCCTAGGCAATGTCGTCCTGCCTGCCGATTTGCCGCACCCCGTGTCTGCCCTAGTCTGGACGCACAGCCTACACAGACAACAGGTGCGGTCATGGCCGAGACGCAAGGCAACGACATTCTGGTCAGCTTCCGTGGCGTGCAGAAGAGCTACGACGGTGAGAACCTGATCGTCAAGGATCTCAACCTGGACATTCGCAAGGGCGAATTCCTCACCCTGCTCGGGCCGTCCGGCTCGGGCAAGACCACCAGCCTGATGATGCTGGCCGGCTTCGAGACGCCCACCGCCGGCGAGATCCTCCTCGGCGGGCGGGCGATCAACAAGCTGCCGCCGCACAAGCGCGACATCGGCATGGTGTTCCAGAACTACGCGCTGTTCCCGCACATGACCGTGGCCGAGAACCTCGCCTTCCCGCTCAGCGTGCGCGGCATGCTCAAGGCCGACATCGCCGAACGGGTCAAGCGCGCGCTGAACATGGTGCAGCTGGAGGCCCTGGCCGGGCGCTACCCGGCGCAGATGTCCGGCGGCCAGCAGCAGCGCGTGGCGCTGGCCCGCGCCCTGGTGTTCGAGCCGCAGCTGGTGCTGATGGACGAGCCGCTCGGCGCGCTGGACAAGCAGCTGCGCGAGCACATGCAGATGGAGATCAAGCACCTGCACCAGCGGCTCGGCGTCACCGTGGTCTACGTCACCCACGACCAGGGCGAGGCGCTGACCATGTCCGACCGCGTGGCGGTGTTCCACCAGGGCGAGATCCAGCAGATCGCTTCGCCGCGCGATCTGTACGAGCAGCCGTGCAACGCCTTCGTCGCCAACTTCATCGGCGAGAACAATCGCATCAACGGCCGCCTGGTCAGCCGCGCCGGCGAGCGCTGCGTGGTCGAGCTGCCGCGCGGCGAGCAGGTCGAGGCGCTGGCGGTGCGCGTCGGCCAGCCGGGCGAGCAGGTCAGCCTGTCGGTACGTCCCGAGCGGGTGCGCATCAACGGCCACAGCAGCGATTGCGCCAACCGCTTCTCCGGGCGGGTGGCCGAATTCATCTACCTCGGCGACCACGTGCGCGTGCGTCTGGAGGTGGCCGGGCAGAACAACTTCTTCGTCAAGCAGCCGATTGCCGAACTCGACCCCGCCCTGGCGGTGGGCGATGTGGTGCCGCTCGGCTGGCAGGTGGAACACGTCCGCGCCCTCGATCCGCTGACCGCGGAATAGCGCCGCGACCCGAGTGTGGCAAGTACCCCAAACGCAGCATCCTGGAGAACAACAAATGTCGAAATCCCTGCGGTTCGTGGCCCTGACCCTGGGCCTGGGTTGCACCCTGTCGGCCGTGGCGGCCGATCTGACCACCATATCCTTCGGCGGCGCCAACAAGCAGGCGCAGACCAAGGCGTTCTACGAGCCCTTCGAGAAGGCCAGCGGCCACAAGGTCATCGCCGGCGAGTACAACGGCGAAATGGCCAAGGTCAAGGCCATGGTCGACACCGGCAGCGTCAGCTGGAACCTGGTCGAGGTGGAGTCGCCGGAGCTGGCGCGCGGCTGCGACGAGGGCCTGTTCGAGGAACTCGATCCGGCGCAGTTCGGCGCCGCGGCCGACTACATCGACGGCGCCATCCAGCCGTGCGGCGTCGGCTTCTTCGTCTGGTCGACCGTGCTGGCCTACAACGCTGACAAGCTGAAGAGCGCGCCGACCAGTTGGGCCGACTTCTGGGACGTGGAGAAATTCCCCGGCAAGCGCGGCCTGCGCAAGGGCGCCAAGTACACCCTCGAGTTCGCCCTGATGGCCGACGGCGTGGCGCCCAAGGACGTGTACCAGGTACTGGCCACCGAGGAGGGCGTCGATCGCGCCTTCAAGAAGCTCAACGAGCTGAAGCCGCATATCCAGTGGTGGGAAGCCGGCGCCCAGCCGCCGCAGTATCTCGCCTCCGGCGACGTGGTGATGAGCTCGGCGTACAACGGCCGCATCGCCGCGGTGCAGGACGAAAGCAACCTGAAGATGGTGTGGGACGGCGGCATCTACGATTTCGACGCCTGGGCCATCCCCAAAGGCGCCAAGGACCAGGAAGCGGCCCGCGAGTTCATCGCCTTCTCGGTGCAGCCCGAGCAGCAGAAGACCTACGCCGAGAACATCGCCTACGGTCCGGCCAACAAGAAGGCCATCGACCTGCTGCCCAAGGAGCGTCTCGAGCTGATGCCGACCACTCCGCAGAACATCGCCAACCAGGTGGCCATCGACGTGACCTTCTGGGCCGACTACGGCGAGCAGCTGGAACAGCGCTTCAACGCCTGGGCCGCCAAGTAAGGCCCATGCAGGTCGCCTCGTCCGAACCGGCGAGGCTAGGGGAGCGGCGCGGATGTCGCGCCTCTCCGGCCCCTCGGCCGCGGTTGCCCGAGGGGCAGTTTTTCTCCTGATTCGCGGAGTTGGCCATGCCCCTCGCACTGTCCCCTGTCGGCACCGCCGGCCCGAACCTCAAGCAGCGTCTGGCGCGCGCCGAGCGGGTGAATCGCCTCAAGTCGCAGGCGCTGATCCTGCCGCTGCTGGCCTTCCTGTTGCTGACCTTCCTGGTGCCGATCGGCGCGCTGCTGTGGCGCAGCATCGACAACCCCGAGGTGGTCGGCGCGCTGCCGCGCACGGTCGTGGCGATCGACGCCTGGGACGGTCGCGGCCTGCCACCGGAGCCGGTCTATCAGGCGTTCGGCGAGGAGCTGGCGCAGGCCCGCGAGCAGAAGAGTCTGGGCGATCTGTCCAAGCGCTTGAACATGGAGCTGCCCGGCTTCCGCAGCCTGCTGGCGAAGACCGCGCGCGTGCTGCCGCTGGCCGAGGAGCCGGCGTCCTGGCGCGAGGCGCTGGAGCGCATCGACGAGCGCTGGGCCGACCCGGCCTACTGGCAGGCGATCCAGCGCAACGCCAGCGGCGTCACCCCCTACTACCTGCTGGCCGCCCTCGACCATCGCGTCGACGAGCTGGGCGAGCTGGCACCGGCCACCCCGGACCAGGCGATCTACCTGGAGATCTTCGCCCGCACCTTCTGGATGGGCCTGGTGATCACCGTCATCTGCCTGGTGCTGGCCTATCCGCTGGCCTACCTGCTGGCCAACCTGCCGGCGCGGCAGAGCAACCTGCTGATGATCCTGGTGCTGCTGCCGTTCTGGACCTCGATCCTGGTGCGCGTCGCCGCATGGATCGTGCTGCTGCAGTCGGGCGGCCTGATCAACGGCACCCTGCAGGCGCTGGGCATCATCGACGAGCCGCTGCAGCTGGTGTTCAACCGCACCGGCGTGTACATCTCCATGGTGCACATCATGCTGCCGTTCATGATCCTGCCGATCTACAGCGTGATGAAGGGCATCTCGCCGACCTACATGCGCGCCGCGGTGTCGCTCGGCTGCCATCCGTTCGCCAGCTTCTGGCGCGTGTACTTTCCGCAGACCCTGGCCGGGGTCGGCGCCGGCGGCCTGCTGGTGTTCATCCTGTCGATCGGCTACTACATCACCCCGGCGCTGCTGGGCAGCCCGAACGACCAGATGATCAGCTACTTCGTCGCCTTCTACACCAACACCACCATCAACTGGGGCATGGCCACGGCCCTCGGTGGCCTGCTGCTGGCCGCCACCCTGCTGTTCTACGCGATCTACAACTGGCTGGTCGGCGCCGGCCGCCTGCGCCTGGGTTGAGAGGAGAATCGTCATGCTGAGCCCGTACATGTCGCCCGTCGAGCGGATCTGGTACTACAGCCTGCGCACCCTCTGCGGTCTGGTGCTGCTGTTCCTGATCCTGCCGGTGCTGGTGATCATCCCGCTGTCGTTCAACTCCGGCACCTTCCTGGTCTACCCGCTGCAGGGCTTCTCGCTGCGCTGGTACGAGGAGTTCTTCAGCGCCAGCGAGTGGCTGCGCGCGCTGAAGAACAGCCTGATCATCGCCCCGGCCGCCACCGTGCTGGCGATGACCTTCGGCACCCTGGCGTCGATCGGCCTGACCCGCGGCGAATTCCGCGGCAAGGCCCTGCTGATGGGCATCCTGATCTCGCCGATGGTGGTGCCGGTGGTGATCGTCGCGGTGGCCAGCTACCTGTTCTTCGCCCCGCTGGGCCTGGGCAACAGCTACCTGTCGCTGATCCTGGTGCACGCGGTGCTCGGCGTGCCCTTCGTGATCATCACCGTGACCGCCACCCTGCAGGGCTTCAACCAGAACCTGGTGCGCGCCGCCGCCAGCCTCGGCGCGCCGCCGCTGACCGCGTTCTTCCGCGTCACCCTGCCGCTGATCGCGCCGGGGGTGATCTCCGGGGCGCTGTTCGCCTTCGCCACCTCGTTCGACGAGGTGGTGGTGACCCTGTTCCTCGCCGGCCCCGAGCAGGCGACCATCCCGCGGCAGATGTTCAGCGGCATCCGCGAGAACCTCAGCCCGACCATCGCCGCCGCCGCCACCCTGCTGATCGGCTTCTCGGTGGTGATGCTGCTGACCCTCGAGTGGCTGCGCGGGCGCAGCGAGAAACTGCGCACCCAGCAGCCGGAGTGAGACGCAGGGGGTGGCGCGGCCGGTGACGATGACCCCGGCCGCGCCCGTTCCGGGTGCGGCGGCGGTCGCTGGCCCGACCAATCGCCCGGCAACCCTTGCCCGCGGCCCGGCGAAGCAGGACACTTTGCCTTTTCCGGCTTCCTGCTCCGAGGTATCCATGCAGCCCTTCGCCATCGCCCCGTCGATCCTCTCCGCCGATTTCGCCCGCCTGGGCGAGGAGGTCGACAAGGTCCTCGCCGCCGGCGCCGACATCGTCCACTTCGACGTGATGGACAACCACTACGTGCCCAACCTGACCATCGGCCCGATGGTCTGCGCCGCGCTGCGCAAGTACGGCATCAGCGCGCCGATCGACGCCCACCTGATGGTCAAGCCGGTGGATCGCATCATCGGCGACTTCATCGAGGCTGGCGCCAGCTACATCACCTTCCATCCCGAGGCCAGCGAGCACATCGACCGCTCGCTGCAGCTGATCCGCGACGGCGGCGCCAAGGCCGGCCTGGTGTTCAACCCGGCCACCCCGCTGGACTGCCTGAAGCACGTGATGGACAAGGTCGACATGATCCTGCTGATGAGCGTCAATCCCGGCTTCGGCGGGCAGAAGTTCATCCCCGGCACCCTCGACAAGCTGCGCGAGGCGCGCGCGCTGATCGACGCCAGTGGCCGCGCCATCCGTCTGGAGATCGACGGCGGGGTGAACGTGCAGAATATCGGCGAGATCGCCGCCGCCGGTGCCGACACCTTCGTCGCCGGCTCGGCGATCTTCAACCAGCCCGACTACAAGGCGGTGATCGACGCCATGCGTGCCGAGCTGGCCCGGGTCCGCGGATGACGGCTGCGCGCGTGAGCCTGTTGCACGAACTGTTCGCCGGGCGCCTGCCGCGTCTGGCGATGTTCGATCTGGACGGCACCCTGGTCGACTCGGTGCCGGATCTGGCCGCCGCGGTGGACCGTACGCTCGCCACCCTCGGCCGGCCGCCGGCCGGCGTCGAGCGGGTGCGCCTGTGGGTCGGCAACGGCGCGCGGGTGCTGGTGCGCCGCGCGCTGGCCGGCGATCTGCGCCACGACGGGGTGAACGAGACGGTGGCCGCGGAGGCGCTGGCGCTGTTCATGGACGCCTACGCCGACAACCACGAACTGACCCGCGTCTATCCCGGCGTGATCGAGACCCTCGACTGGCTGCGCGAGCGCGAGGTTCGGCTTGCGCTGATCACCAACAAGCCGGCGCGCTTCCTGCCCGAACTGCTGGCCGACAAGGGCCTCGACGGCTACTTCCAGTGGGTCGTCGGCGGTGACACGCTGGCGCAGCAGAAGCCCGATCCGGCCGCGCTGTTCTGGGTGCTGGAGCAGGCCGGCGTCGCCGCCGGCGAAGCCGTGTTCGTCGGTGACTCGCGCAACGACGTGCGTGCCGCCAAGGCGGCGGGGGTCGCCTGCGTGGCGCTGTCCTATGGCTACAACCACGGCGAGCCGATCGCCCTGGAGCGTCCGGCGCTGGTGCTCGACGATCTGCGCCAGTTGGTTGATTCGTGCGCAGTGCTGCGCTAGTGTGCCTGCACGTGTTCAAACCCCGCCGAAGAGATCAGATCGTGGTGGTCACCTGCAAATTGTGGATGAAGGTCATCAAGGCTCTGGCCCGCTGGCGCTGGCGCGCCTGACATCGTCCCTGGCCGGCTCGCCGGCGCGTTTGCATATCGACCGTTTTCCAGGCCCCGAGGCTGATCATGACCCGTGAAGAATTCCTGCGCTTGGCCGCTGCCGGCTACAACCGCATTCCGCTTGCCCGCGAAACCCTCGCCGACTTCGATACCCCGCTGTCCATCTACCTGAAGCTGGCCGACGCCCCCAACTCCTACCTGCTCGAATCGGTGCAGGGCGGCGAGAAGTGGGGGCGCTACTCGATCATCGGCCTGCCCAGCCGCACCGTGCTGCGCGTGCACGGCCACCAGGCGCGGGTGACGGTGGACGGCATCGAGACCGAAAGCCACGACTGCGCCGATCCGCTGGCCTTCGTCGAGCAGTTCAAGGCGCGCTACCAGGTGCCGACCCTGCCGGGCCTGCCGCGCTTCAACGGCGGCCTGGTCGGCTACTTCGGCTACGACAGCGTGCGCTACGTCGAGCAGCGTCTCGGCGCCTGCCCCAATCCCGATCCGCTGGGCACCCCGGACATCCTGCTGATGGTCTCCGACGCCGTGGTGGTGTTCGACAACCTGGCCGGCAAGCTGCACGCCATCGTCCTCGCCGATCCCAGCGAGGCGGATGCCTACGCCCAGGGCCTGGCCCGTCTGGAGGCGCTGATGGCGCGCCTGCGTCAGCCGATCACCCCGCGCCTGGGGGTCGACCTGAATGCGCCGCCGGGCAAGGAGCCGGCGTTCCGTTCCAGTTTCAGTCACGACGACTTCGAGCACGCGGTGCGCCGAATCAAGGAGTACATCCTCGCCGGCGACTGCATGCAGGTGGTGATCTCCCAGCGCATGTCGATCCCGTTCGCCGCCGCACCGATCGACCTGTACCGCGCGCTGCGCACCATCAACCCGACCCCGTACATGTACTTCTTCAACTTCGGCGACTTCCACGTGGTCGGCAGCTCGCCCGAGGTGCTGGTGCGCGTCGAGGACGGCCTGGTCACCGTGCGGCCGATCGCCGGCACCCGCCCGCGTGGGGTGACCGAGGAGCAGGATCTGGCCCTGGAAAAGGACCTGCTGTCCGACAGCAAGGAGCTGGCCGAACACCTGATGCTGATCGACCTCGGCCGCAACGACGTCGGCCGCGTCGCCAGCACCGGCTCGGTGAAGGTCACCGAGCAGATGGTCATCGAGCGCTACTCCAACGTGATGCACATCGTCTCCAACGTCACCGGCCACCTGAAGCCGGAGCTGTCGGCGATGGACGCCCTGCGCGCCATCCTGCCGGCCGGCACCCTGTCCGGGGCGCCGAAGATCCGCGCCATGGAGATCATCGACGAGCTGGAGCCGGTCAAGCGCGGCGTCTACGGCGGCGCGGTGGGCTACCTGGCGTGGAACGGCAACATGGACACCGCCATCGCCATCCGTACCGCGGTGATCAAGGACGGCGAGCTGCACGTGCAGGCCGGCGCCGGCATCGTCGCCGACTCGGTGCCGGCGCTGGAGTGGGAAGAAACCCTCAACAAGCGCCGCGCGATGTTCCGCGCGGTGGCCCTGGCCGAACAAAGTGCAGAGTGAAGGGGATACCGCCATGCTCTTGATGATCGACAACTACGACTCCTTCACCTTCAACCTGGTGCAGTACTTCGGCGAGCTGGGTGCCGAGGTCAAGGTGGTGCGCAACGATGAGCTGAACGTGGAGCAGATCCGCGCGCTGAATCCCGAGCGCATCGTGATTTCTCCCGGCCCCTGCACGCCCAACGAGGCCGGGGTGTCGCTGGCGGTGATCCGCGAGTTCGCCGGCCAGCTGCCGCTGCTCGGCGTCTGCCTCGGCCACCAGAGCATCGGCCAGGCCTTCGGCGGCGAGGTGGTGCGCGCGCGGGTGGCCATGCACGGCAAGACCAGCCCGGTATTCCACCGTGATCAGGGGGTGTTCCAGGGCCTCGCCAATCCGTTGACCGTGACCCGCTACCACTCGCTGGTGGTGCGTCGCGAGAGCCTGCCTTCGTCCCTGGAGATCACCGCCTGGACCCAGCGCGAAGACGGCTCGGTCGACGAGATCATGGGCCTGCGCCACAAGACGCTGAACGTCGAGGGCGTGCAGTTCCACCCCGAATCGATTCTTACCGAACAGGGCCACGAGCTGCTGGCCAACTTCTTGAAGCAGAGCGGAGGCGTGCGCTGATGGATATCAAGGAAGCCCTCAACCGGGTGGTCAACAACCTCGACCTGAACACCGCGGAAATGCAGGACGTGATGCGCCTGGTCATGACCGGCCAGTGCAGCGACGCGCAGATCGGCGCCTTCCTGATGGGTCTGCGCATGAAGAGCGAGACCATCGACGAGATCGTCGGCGCGGTGCAGGTGATGCGCGAGCTGGCCGCACCGGTGAGCATCGACGCCGAGCGCCTGGTCGACACCTGCGGCACCGGCGGCGACGGCATGAACATCTTCAACGTCTCCTCGGCCGCGGCCTTCGTGGTCGCCGCCGCCGGCGGCAAGGTGGCCAAGCACGGCAATCGCGCGGTGTCCGGCAAGAGCGGCAGCGCCGACCTGCTGGAAGCGGCGGGCATCTACCTGGATCTCAGCCCCGAGCAGGTGGCGCGCTGCATCGAGACGGTCGGCGTCGGCTTCATGTTCGCCCCGGCCCACCACGGCGCCATGCGCCACGCCGCGGCAGCGCGCCGCGAGCTGGGCCTGCGCACCATCTTCAACATGCTCGGCCCGCTGGCCAACCCGGCCGGCGTGCGTCACCAGGTGCTCGGCGTGTTCAGCCAGGCGCTGTGCCGGCCGCTGGTCGAGGTGCTGCAGCGCCTGGGCAGCCAGCATGTGCTGGTGGTGCATGCCCAGGACGGCCTCGATGAGGTCAGCCTGGCCGCACCGACCTTTGTCGCCGAACTCAAGGACGGCGTGGTCAGCGAGTACCGCGTGCAGCCGGAGGACTTCGGCATCAAGAGCCAGAGCCTGATCGGCCTCAACGTCGAGGGTGCCGAGCAGTCGCTGGCGCTGATCCGTGACGCCCTCGGCCGCCGGCAGACCGAGGCCGGCCAGAAGGCCGCCGAGATGATCATCCTCAATGCCGGCGCGGCGCTGTACGCCGCCGATCACGCGTCGAGCTTCAAGGAGGGCGTGCAGCTGGCCCACGACGCCCTGCACACCGGCCTGGCCCGCGAAAAGCTGGACGAGCTGGCCGCCTTCACCAACGTGTTCAAAGTGGAGAACCAGGCATGAGCGTGCCGACCGTGCTGGAAAAGATCGTCGCCCGCAAGGTCGAGGAAGTCGCCGCCGCCCGCACAGCGGTGAGCCTGGCCGAGCAGGAGGCGCGCGCCCGCGCCGCCGACGCGCCGCGCGGCTTCGCCCGCGCCCTGCAGCAGCAGGCGGCGCAGCGCCAGCCGGCGGTGATCGCCGAGGTGAAGAAGGCTTCGCCAAGCAAGGGGGTGATCCGCGACCCGTTCCTGCCGGCCGAGATCGCCGCCAGCTACCAGGCCGGCGGCGCCACCTGCCTGTCGGTGCTCACCGACGTCGACTTCTTCCAGGGCAGCAACGCCTACCTGCAGCAGGCGCGCGCCGCCTGCAATCTGCCGGTGATCCGCAAGGACTTCCTCATCGATCCCTACCAGGTGGTCGAGGCGCGCGCCATCGGCGCCGACTGCGTGCTGCTGATCGTCGCCTGCCTGGACGACGCCCAGCTGGTCGATCTGGCGCAGGTGGCGAAAGAGCAGAATCTGGACGTGCTGGTCGAGGTGCACGACGGCGCCGAGCTGGAGCGCGCGCTCAAGCTACTGGACACCCCGATGCTCGGCATCAACAACCGCAACCTGCACAGCTTCGAGGTGTCGCTGCAGACCACCCTCGACCTGCTGCCGCGCATTCCGGCCGATCGCCTGGTGGTCACCGAGAGCGGCATCCTCGCCCGCAGCGACGTCGAGCTGATGGAGCGCCACGACGTGTGGAGCTTCCTGGTCGGCGAGGCGTTCATGCGTGCCGAGGAACCCGGCGAGGAGCTGCGCCGGTTGTTCTTCCCCGGCTGAGTTCAACTGGCGAAAGCAAAAGGCCGTCCCGAGGGACGGCCTTTTGCGTTTCTGTGCCGGGGCTCAGCGGGTGCCGAATACCACCATGGTCTTGCCCTTGACGTTGACCAGCCCCTGCTCCTCGAGGGCCTTGAGCACGCGACCGACCATCTCCCGCGAGCAGCCGACGATGCGGCCGATTTCCTGGCGGGTGATCTTGATCTGCATGCCGTCCGGATGGGTCATGGCGTCCGGCTGCTTGCACAGTTCCAGCAGAGTCCGGGCGACACGGCCGGTGACGTCGAGGAAGGCCAGGTCGCCGACCTTGCGGGTGGTCTTGCGCAGGCGATCGGCCATCTGGCTGCCGAGGGTGTAGAGAATTTCCGGGTCCTGCTGGGTCAGCTCGCGGAACTTGGCATAGCTGATCTCGGCCACTTCGCATTCGGTCTTGGCGCGCACCCAGGCGCTGCGCTCCTGCTCGTGGCCTTCGCGGTCGAACAGGCCCATCTCGCCGAAGAAATCGCCCGGGTTGAGGTAGGCGATGATCATCTCGCGACCATCGTCGTCCTCGATGAGGATGGTCACCGAACCCTTGATGATGAAGAACAGGGTTTCGCAGCGATCGCCCGCATAGATGATGGTGCTCTTGGCGGTGTAGCGGCGGCGGTGACAGTGCGCGAGCAGCTTGTCGAGGTTCTTGATCTTTGGTGTGAGGCTGATAGCAACCATGCCCGGTCCCTAAAGGTTAAGGAAATAAGCCCGATAGTACAGGCAGTATCAAGTCCGTATTTTTATCGTGTCTTTATATAGGTGGGCCAGTGTGCCAGTAATGCGGCGTCAGCTTAACAGCCCCCCCGGGGACAATAGCCGAAAATTGCGCTACCGGTCACAGAGCACCGACGAAAGAGAGCGGCCCCGCGGCTATGTTAGACTGTTGCACTTTTTTTGAGCATGGAGTCAGGCTGATGAAAGCACGCATCCAGTGGGCCGGCGAGGCCATGTTTCTTGGCGAGTCGGGCAGCGGCCACGTGGTGGTGATGGACGGTCCGCCCGAGAGCGGCGGGCGCAATCTGGGTGTGCGGCCGATGGAGATGCTGCTGCTCGGCCTGGGCGGCTGCAGCAGTTTCGACGTGGTCAGCATCCTCAGGAAGTCGCGCCAGGCGGTGGAAAGCTGCGAAGCCTTCCTCGAGGCCGAGCGCGCCGACAGCGAGCCCAAGGTGTTCACCAGGATCAACCTGCGTTTCGTGGTCAAGGGCCGCGGCCTCAAGGAGGCCCAGGTCAAGCGCGCGGTCGAGCTGTCGGCGGAGAAGTACTGCTCGGCGTCGATCATGCTGGCCCGCGGCGGGGTGGAAATCAGCCACAGCTACGAGATCGTCGAGCTGGGCTGAACGCGGCCGGGATCGCCGTCCGGTCACAAACTGGCGGCAGGCTCTAGGCGAGCGTGGCCGCCATCGGCATAATGTTGCGCTTCATTTTTCCAGGCGCCGCGCCATCCACCCGGATGGCGCGGCGCCTTCTTCATTGCCAGTCGCCAACGCGAAGAGGTGCAAGCCGTCCTACGCAGGTGCAGCGTGCATCTGACGGGCATGCCACAACCGCGGCCGCGCCGCGCCGACCTGGGGAGTAACCGACGGTGAAAAGCAAACTCAAGCTGCACGGGTTCAACAACCTGACCAAGACCTTGAGCTTCAACATCTACGACATCTGCTACGCCGAGACGCCGGAAGACCAGCAGGCCTACGTCCAGTACATCGACGAGGTCTACGATGCCGAGCGCCTGACGCAGATCCTCACCGATGTGGTCGAGATCATCGGCGCCAACATCCTCAACATCGCCCGCCAGGACTACGATCCGCAGGGCGCCAGCGTGACCATCCTGATCTCCGAGCAGCCGGTGGAACCCACCGACAGCCAGATCGAGGAGTCGCCGGGTCCGCTCAAGGAGACCATCCTCGCGCACCTGGACAAGAGCCACATCACCGTGCACACCTACCCGGAGATCCATCCGGTGGAGGGCATCGCCACCTTCCGCGTCGACATCGACGTGTCGACCTGCGGGGTGATCTCGCCGCTGAAGGCGCTCAACTACCTGATCCACTCGTTCGACTCGGACATCGTCACCGTCGACTACCGGGTGCGCGGCTTCACCCGCGACGTGGAGGGCAAGAAGCACTTCATCGATCACGAGATCAACTCGATCCAGAAGTACCTCTCCGACGACACCAAGGAGGCGTACCAGATGACCGACGTCAACGTGTACCAGGAGAACCTGTTCCACACCAAGATGCTGCTCAAGGACTTCGACCTGGACAACTACCTGTTCGGCGATGCCACCAGCAACCTGTCCGCCGCGCAGCGCGCCCAGGTGGAGGAGCGGGTGCGCCACGAGATGCTGGAGATCTTCTACGGTCGCAACATGCCGCACTGAGATTTTTGGCACTACGCAAAAGGGCATCCTGCGGGATGCCCTTTTTTGTGTCTGGCGCCGTTGGTTCAGATGCGATAGGTGGCCCGGGTCATCACCTTGGACAGCAGGCTCATGCCGGCCTTGACCGGCGCGGGGAAGCGCAGGCCGCCGGCATCCAGGGCGGCGGTGGCGTGCTGCAGTTCGTCCGCGCGCATCTGCTCGAGGATCGCCTGCGAGCGCTGGTCGCCGTGCGGCAGCTGGGCCAGGTGCTCGTCGAGGTGCTTGACCACCTGGTCCTCGGTGGCGGCGACGAAGCCCAGGCTGACCCGGTCGCTGATCAGTCCGGCGGTGGCGCCGATGCCGAACGACAGGCCGTAGAACAGCGGGTTGAGCAGGCTGGGACGGCCGCCCAGCTCGCGGATGCGCTGCTCGCACCAGGCCAGGTGGTCGATCTCCTCGTCGGCGGCCTGCTCCATGGCCTGGCGCACCTGCGGCAGCCTGGCGGTCAGCGCCTGGCCCTGGTACAGCGCCTGGGCACAGACCTCGCCGGTATGGTTGATGCGCATCAGGCCGCAGACGTGCCGCGCCTCGCTCTCGTCGAGGGCGACCTCGTCCCGCGGCAGGGCCGGTGACGGGCGGGTCGGCTGGCCGCTGAACGGCAGCAGGGTGCGCAGGGCGGCGTCGGCCTGCAACAGGGCGCGATCCAGGGGGGAATAGTGGCGTTCGCTGGTCATCGGCGACCTCCGGATGGGCTGGGTCGGCAAGTCTGGCGCAAACGGCCGGCGCCGGACTTGCGCGGGATCAGGCAGCAGTGGCGATCAGCCCGGCGGCCAGTGCATCTGGCGCTGGCCGAGCACGTGCATGTGGATGTGGTAGACGGTCTGCCCGCCCTGCTCGTTGCAGTTCATCACCACGCGGAAGCCTTCCTCGCAGCCCTGCTCGCGGGCCAGGCGCTGCGCGGTATGGACGATGTGGCCGACCAGCGCCTTGTCCTCTTCGCCGATATCGTGAAGGGTGGCAATGTGTTTTTTCGGGATCACGAGAAAATGCACCGGCGCCTGCGGGCCGATGTCGTGGAAGGCGACCACCTGGTCGTCCTCGTAGAGCTTGCGCGCCGGAATGGCGCCGTTGACGATCTTGCAGAACAGGCAGTCCACAAGCGTATCTCCAGAGTTGCTGATGCGGGTCGCACGAGTGTAGCGGCGCCACCCGCTGTCGCCCACCCCCACAAGCCGCCACACAGCAAGGAGTCCGTGTGAAGAACGATATTCATGACCTGGGCCTGGTGCTCGATTCGCGGGTGCGCCTGATCGTCGTCGAGTCCTGGGACGAGCAGCGGGTGCTGGAAACCCTCGGCGCGCTGGCGGTCAGGCGTGGCCTGGGGCTGTACCTGTGGTCGGTGACCGAGGGCGTGCAACGCCTGGGCTTCGGTGGCGAGCCGTTGGGCGAGGGCGACAGCCGCGAGCCGGAGGTGGCGCTGCGCCTGGTCAAGGCCGACCCGCAGGCCAATCTCTACGTGTTCTGCGACCTGCATCCGTTCCTCGAAGGCAGCCCGCGCCTGGTGCGCCTGCTCAAGGAGGTGGCGATGGCGCCGGGCAATCAGCGGCCGACCCTGGTGCTGGTGTCCCATGCGCTCAAGCTGCCGGCCGAGCTGCAGCGCCTGGCCGCGCGCTTCAGCCTGGCGTTGCCCGGCGAGGACGAGCTGCTGGCCATCGTCCGCGAGGAGGCGCAGCGCTGGAGCGAGCGCAACCACGGCGTGCGGGTGCGCACCGACAACCGTACCCTGCAGCAGCTGGTGAAGAATCTGCGCGGCCTGGCCCATGCCGAGGCGCGCCTGCTGGCGCGCAACGTGATCTGCAACGATGGCGCGATCACCCAGGACGACCTGCCGGAGCTCAATCGCGCGCGTTTCCAGCTGCTCGACATGGACGGCGTGCTCAGCTTCGAGTACGAGACGGCGCGCTTTGCCGAGGTCGGCGGCCTGGCCAGTCTCAAGCGCTGGCTCGGCGAGCGCCGCGAGGCGTTCCTGGCCGCCGATGCCGGCGATCTGCCGCGTGGCGTGCTGCTGGTCGGCGTGCAGGGCGGCGGCAAGAGCCTGGCGGCCAAGGCGGTGGCCGGGCTGTGGAGCCTGCCGCTGCTGCGCCTGGACTTTGCCTGTCTTTACAACAAGTACTTCGGCGAGACCGAGCGCAATCTGCGCGAGGCGCTGAAGATGGCCGAGCAGATGGCGCCCTGCGTGCTGTGGATGGACGAGATCGAGAAGGGCCTGGCCAGCGGTGACCATGACGGCGGGGTCAGCCAGCGGGTGCTCGGCACCCTGCTGACCTGGATGGCCGAGCGCAAGGCGCCGGTGTTCGTGGTGGCCACCGCCAACGCGATCCATCGCCTGCCGCCGGAGCTGGTGCGCAAGGGGCGTTTCGACGAGCTGTTCTTCGTCGATCTGCCGGGCGCGGCGGTGCGCGCGGAGATCTTCCGCATCCACCTGGCGCGTCGCGAGCTGGAGCCCGGGCAATTCGACCTGGCGTTGCTGGCGACGGCCAGCGAGGGTTTTTCCGGTGCGGAGATCGAGCAGGCGGTGGTCAGTGCGCTGTACGCGGCGCAGGCGCGGCAGTGCGCGGTGGATCAGCTCCTGCTGTTGCAAACCCTGCAGCAGACCGCGCCGCTGTCGGTGGTGATGGCCGAGGAGCTGGCGGCGCTGCGCGCCTGGGCGGCGGAGCGCACGGTGCGCGCCGACTGAGCGGGCACCTCAGCGCGGCAGCAGCTGCCGGTTGAGGCGGGCGGTCAGGCGCCGTGCCAGGGCGCGCGGGGTCAGGCGGGTGGTGAGGGCCAGCAGGCGGTTGCGCCAGCCGGGCACGATCACCGTGTGACCGTGATCGAGGCCGCGCAGGGCGAGCTGGGCCAGCTGCTCGGCGTTCATCAGCCAGGGGCTGTCCTTCAGCGGGCGCATGTCCAGGCGCGCGTTGCGCCAGAACGGCGTGCGTACCGGGCCGGGGCAGAGCGCCGCTACCTGCACGCCGAGAGGCCGCAGCTCCTCGCCGAGGCCTTCGGAGAAGTGCAGGACGAAGGCCTTGCTGGCGTAGTAGCTGCTCATCCACGGGCCGGCCTGGAAGGCGGCCAGCGAGGCGACGTTGAGGATCTGCCCGTCGCCGCGGCTGGCCATGGCGTTGCCGAGGGCGTGGCACAGCCGCGACAGGGCGAACACGTTGAGCTCCAGCAGCTTGCGCTCGCGCTGCCAGTCCTGCTCGAGAAAGCTGCCGGCGCAGGCGGCGCCGGCGTTGTTGACCAGCAGGTCGACCTGGTAGTCGCACTGCTCCAGTTCGTAGAGCAGGCCGGACAGCTGCAGCGGCTCGGTCAGGTCGCAGACGCGGAACATCACCTCGACGCCGAAGCGCTGGTTCAGCTCGCAGGCAATGCTTTCCAGGGCCGGGCGCTCGCGGGCGACCAGGATCAGGGCACGACCACGCCGCGCCAGCGCTTCGGCCAGGGCCAGGCCAATGCCGCTGGACGCGCCGGTGATCAGGGCATAACGGGGCATGCGGGGGTCTCCAGGGCCGGGCGCCGACTGCGCGAGGGCGCGCAGTGTACTCCGCTCGGCGCCCTCGCGCAGTCGGG
Source organism: Geopseudomonas sagittaria (assembly GCF_900115715.1). Lineage (GTDB taxonomy): Bacteria > Pseudomonadota > Gammaproteobacteria > Pseudomonadales > Pseudomonadaceae > Geopseudomonas > Geopseudomonas sagittaria. The sequence continues at coordinate 7,209 of NZ_FOXM01000008.1, read as the reverse complement.
GATCAGAACGGTTTGACCACCACGAGGATGACGATGGCCAGCAGGAACAGCACCGGTACCTCGTTGAACCAGCGGTAGAACACGTGGCCGCGCCGGTTGTCGCCGCGGGCGAAGCGCTTGAGCAGGGCGCCGCACCAGTGGTGGTAGCCGATCAGCAGGACGACCAGGGTCAGCTTGGCGTGCAGCCAGCCGCCGCTGGCGAACAGGCCAGGGTTGCGCGCCAGCATCCAGATGCCGAACACCAGGGTGGCGACCATCGAGGGGATCATGATGCCGCGGTACAGCTTGCGCTCCATGATGCAGAAGCGCTCGCGGCTGGGCGCATCCTCGCTCATGGCGTGGTAGACGAACAGGCGCGGCAGGTAGAACAGGCCGGCGAACCAGCAGACGATGGCGATGATGTGCAGGGCCTTGAGCCACAGGTAGAGCATGCCGGGGTGTCCTTCTCGATGGGGGCAGCGCAGATGGTAGTCGCAGGCCGGTGGCTACGTCATCCCGCGGTTGGCCGGGCCGGGCCGCGGCCTTATCATGGCGTACTATTGTTTTTCACAGATGGCCCGCGGGGACACGAGATGATCAAGGTCGGCATTGTTGGGGGTACCGGGTATACCGGTGTGGAGTTGCTGCGTCTGCTGGCCCAGCATCCGCAGGCGCAGGTGGAGGTGATCACCTCGCGTTCGGAGGAGGGCGTGCGGGTCGTCGACATGTACCCCAACCTGCGCGGCCACTACGACGAGCTGTGCTTCAGCGTGCCGGACGTTTCCCGTCTGGGCGCCTGCGATGTGGTGTTCTTCGCCACGCCGCACGGTGTCGCCCATGCCCTGGCTGGCGAGCTGCTGGCGACCGGCACCCGGGTGATCGACCTGTCCGCCGACTTCCGCCTGCAGGATGCCGAGGAGTGGGGCAAGTGGTACGGTCAGCCGCATGGCGCGCCGCAGCTGCTGCCCGAGGCGGTCTACGGCCTGCCGGAGGTCAACCGCGAGGCGATCAAGGGCGCACGGCTGATCGCCGTGCCGGGCTGCTATCCGACCGCCACCCAGCTCGGCCTGATCCCGCTGCTGGAGGCCGGCCTGGCCGATCCGACGACCCTGATCGCCGACTGCAAGTCGGGCGTCAGCGGTGCCGGTCGCGGTGCCAGTGTCGGTTCGCTGTTCAGCGAAGCCGGCGAAAGCATGAAGGCCTACGCGGTCAAGGGGCACCGCCACCTGCCGGAAATCAGCCAGGGCCTGCGCCGTGCCGCGGGCGGCGACGTCGGCCTGACCTTCGTGCCGCACCTGACGCCGATGATCCGCGGCATCCATGCCACCCTCTATGCGCGCGTGGCCGACCGCAGCGTCGACCTGCAGGCGCTGTTCGAGCAGCGCTACGCCAGCGAGCCGTTCGTCGACGTGATGCCGGCCGGTAGCCACCCGGAAACCCGCAGCGTGCGCGGCGCCAACGTCTGTCGCATCGCCGTGCACCGGCCGCAGGGCGGCGATCTGGTGGTGGTACTGTCGGTGATCGACAATCTGGTCAAGGGCGCCTCCGGTCAGGCGGTGCAGAATATGAACATCCTGTTCGGTCTGGATGAGCGGATGGGGCTGTCGCACGCGGCACTGCTGCCCTGATGAAGGTTCCGCGCGGCGACTTGCCAGCGCTGCGCGGACGCGCCCGCTACGGGGCACCCCTCGCGCTGCTGCTGGCACTGCCGGCGGCCTTCTTCGCTGGCTACTGGCAGAGCGAGCGCAAGCTCGGCGAGCAGCTCGCGCAGGCGCGGGTGCAGGCGGAGCAGCTGCAGGTGCGTACGGCCGAGCTGGAGCAGCTGCGCCGCCAGCTGGCCGTGCAGGAAAGTGGTGCGCGTCTGGCCCAGCAGGCCGCCGAGCGGAGCCGTCAGACCATCAAGCTGCTGGGGGAGCAGATCTTCCAGCTGCAGCAGGAGCTGGCGACCTACAAGGAGGTGCTGGCGCCGGAGAGTGTTCGCCATGGCTTGCAGATTCGCGCATTCGAGCTGCAGGGCACGAAGGACCCGCGGCGCTTCCGTTACAAGATTCTGCTCAGTCGGGTCGGTGCTGCCGAGCAGATGCTGGAGGGCAGCCTGCAGATCGAGCTGCGCGGTCACCTCCGGGGACAAGTCAAGACCCTGCCGCTGGTCGAGGTGCTGCCGGCCGAGGGGTTGGCTTTTGCCTTTCGGCATTTTCAGGCCATTCCCGAAGGCGTGCGGTTTGCCGAGCTGCAGCTGCCGGAGGATTTCGAGCCGCTGGAGGTCCGTCTGCGGGCAAGCGTGAAAGGGCAGTCGCAACCGCTGGAGCGGCGATTCAGTTGGGCGGAGTTGCAGTGACCGAGCGTCACTGCGATTGACGCCGTCGAACAACAGCCGCGGCAATCGCTGCGGTCCGATATGCGCTGTGCAGTTGATTTGGCAGATTAGTTGACCGTTTCGCTAGGTGAGCGATAATGCGTCGCCTCAGTGCTGCAAGACGGCTGCGCGCCTGGAGTTTTTGACATGAGTATTGAAACCTTCACCCCCGCTTCGCTGCAGTTCACCCAGGGGGCGGCCAACAAGGTGAAGAGCCTGGTTGAAGAGGAGGGCAATCCCCGCCTCAAGTTGCGAGTGTTCGTGACCGGAGGAGGCTGCTCGGGCTTCCAGTACGGTTTCACCTTCGATGAGGAGCAGGCCGAGGACGATACCGTGATCGAGCGTGATGGCGTGAGGCTGGTGGTCGACCCGATGAGCTTCCAGTACCTGGTGGGTGCCGAGGTGGACTATCAGGAGGGCCTGGAGGGCTCGCGCTTCGTGATCAAGAATCCGAACGCCACCACCACCTGTGGCTGCGGGCAATCGTTCTCGATCTGAGTCGAGGGGGTATTGCTGAGAAAACGCCGCGCCTTTGCGCGGCGTTTTCGTTGGTGCGGATCAGGCCGGGTAGATCGCGCCGAGAATGCGCGGGCCGCGCGCGCCGGTCACTTCCGGGCAGTTGGCGGCAATGCCCTCCAGGCAGCAGTGGGCCAGCCAGGCGAAAGCCATGGCCTCGATCCAGTCGGCCGGCAAGCCGCGGGTGTCGGTGCTGGCGACCGAGCAACCCGGCAGCAGCTCGGAGAGGCGCTGCATCAGGCGCAGGTTGTGCGCGCCACCACCGCAGACCAGCAGCTCTTCCGCGCCCGGCAGGTTGTGCTGCAGGGCGCTGGCGACGCTGTTGGCGGTCAGCTCGAGCAGGGTCGCCTGCACATCTGCGGCGGCGAGGGGAGGCGCGTGCTGCAGCCGCTCCAGCAGCCAGTCGAGGTTGAAGTGCTCCCGGCCGGTGCTTTTCGGGCCGCGCCGGCCGAAATAGCTGTCCGCCAGCAGGGTCTGTAACAGCGCGGGGTCCACGTGGCCACTGGCTGCCCAGGCGCCGTCGCGATCGAAGGCCTCGCCGCGGTGGCGGTGAATCCACGCATCCAGCAGCACGTTACCGGGTCCGCAGTCGAAGCCGCGTACGGGCTGTTGCGGCGCCAGCAGGGTCAGGTTGCTGAAGCCGCCGACATTGAGAATGGCGCGGCGCTGCTGGCTGCCGAACAGCGCCTGGTGGAAGGCCGGCACCAGCGGGGCGCCCTGGCCGCCGGCCGCCACGTCGCGGCGCCGGAAGTCGCTCACCACGGCGATGCCGGTGAGCTCGGCGAGCAGCGCCGGGTTGCCGATCTGTACGGTGAAGCCCCGCTGCGGCTCGTGGCGCACGGTCTGCCCGTGGCTGCCGATGGCGCGAATCTGCTGGGGCTGCAGCTGTTCGCGCTGGAGTAGTTCGTGAATGGCCTGTGCGGCGAGCCGGGCCCACTGTTGCTCGGCCACTGCGCTGCGGGCGATTTCATCGTCGCCGCTGTGGCAAAGCTCGAGCAGTTGGCAGCCGAGGTCGGCCGGCATGGCGGTGTAGTGCGAGGCGAGCAGACGAGTCGTCTGCGCCTGCTCCACCAGCGCGATGTCCAGGCCGTCCAGGCTGGTCCCGGACATCACGCCGATATAGAGCGGCATGGTCTAGCGCTTGTTCAGGGCCAGCAGCGACGTACGCTCCTGGTCCATGCGGGCCAGCAGCGGCTGACTCTGCTGGAGGAAGCGCTTGCGCTCGGCGCCGGCGATGGGGTCGGCCATTGGCAGTTTCTGGCTCAGCGGGTCGACGTGCGTGCCATTGACCTGGAACTCGTAGTGCAGGTGCGGTCCGGTCGACAGGCCGGTAGTGCCGACGTAGCCGATGATCTGTCCCTGGGTGACGTGGCTGCCGTTGCGGATGCCCTTGGCGAAACCCTTCATGTGGGCATACAGGGTGCGATAGCGCTGGCCGTGCTGGATGACCACGGTATTGCCATAGCCGCCCTTGCGCCCGGCGAGGACGATCTTGCCGTCGCCGGTAGCCTTGATCGGGGTGCCGGGGCGGGCGGCGTAATCAACCCCCTTGTGTGCGCGGATCTTGTTCAGCACCGGATGGCGGCGGGCGTTGGTGAAGCGTGAGCTGATGCGAGCAAAGTCGACCGGGGTGCGGATGAAGGCCTTGCGCATGCTGCTGCCGTCCGCCCGGTAGTAGGTGCTGTTGCCCTGGCGGTCGGTGTGGCGCACGGCGGTATAGGTCTTGCCGCGGTTGGTAAAGCGGGCAGCCAGGATGTTGCCGCTGCCGGCCGTCTTGTCATCGACCACTTTTTCCTCGTAGACCACTTCGAATTCGTCGCCTTCGCGAATGTCGAGGGCAAAGTCGATGTCGTAACCGAAGATGTTCGCAAGGTCCAGGGCCAGCTTGTGCGGCAGCCCGGCACGCTTGGTGGCAACGAACAGCGAACTGTCGATGGTGCCGTGGGCATAGGCCTGGCGAATGGCTGGCTTGATCAGTTCGCGCTTGACGCTGAAGCCCTTGGCGGTGCGGGTGACATGCACGCTTTCAAGTCTGCTCAGGCGCGAGGTCATCGACTCGAGTTCGCCCTGGGCGTTGCGAGTGATCTGGATGATCTGGCCCGGCTTGATGTGGGTCAGCTGTTTGGCTTCCTTGTTGCTGGCCAGCAAGGTGTGCAGGGTGTCAGCCGGCAGGGCCGCTTTGGCAAAAACACTGGACAAGGTGTCACCGCTACTAACGGTGATCAGAGTCTCGCGCGGAGACTCTGCTGCGGGGGCTTGCTGGTTGGCGCCGGCGCCCGGTTGCGTGCCTTGACCTGCGGCGGCGGTGACCAGTTCGGCGGGCTGGGCGTCTTTGTCCGTAGACAGACTGGTGCTGCTCTCCACGTCGAGGGACAGCAGGGTTTTCTTGGCTTCTACCTGGCTGCTGGGGAAAACCAGCAGGGTCAGGCTCAGCAGCGCCGCAATCCCGCTTGCCGCCAGTAGGTGGCTTTTCGGGTATAGGGGTGAGTTCCTGGACGAATCCGTCATGGCGGGTAGGGTTCTTTGGGGTGCAATAACCGCCTAAATTATAACCAAAGGGTCTTTGAGGCAACCTGAGGGTGCCTGCTTTGCGATGCGTGGTTGCGGACGGCCGCGCAGACTTTGTAAATTTTGCGCGATCTTGTATGGTGACTGCCCCTTTTTTCCTGTCGGTATGGGCAGCTTCATGAAGTCGGTCGAAGAGCAACTGGCGCTGATCAAGCGCGGTGCAGAAGAGATTCTGGTCGAGGCGGAACTGGTGACCAAGCTGCGGCGCGGCCAGCCGCTGCGGATCAAGGCCGGTTTCGATCCAACGGCCCCGGACCTGCACCTTGGGCATACTGTCCTGATCAACAAACTGCGCCAGTTCCAGGAGCTGGGGCATCAAGTCATCTTCCTGATCGGCGACTTCACCGGGATGATCGGCGACCCCAGCGGCAAGAACGCCACCCGTCCGCCGCTCACCCGCGATCAGGTGCTCGAGAACGCCGAGACCTACAAGGCCCAGGTGTTCAAAATCCTAGATCCGGCGAAAACCGAAGTGGCCTTCAACTCGACCTGGATGGATCAGCTGTCGCCGGCCGACTTCATTCGGCTGGCCTCGCAGTACACCGTGGCGCGGATGCTCGAGCGCGACGATTTCCACAAGCGCTACACCGGCAACCAGTCGATTGCCATCCACGAATTCCTCTATCCGCTGGTGCAGGGCTACGACTCGGTGGCGCTGCGTGCTGATGTCGAGCTGGGCGGCACCGACCAGAAGTTCAACCTGCTGATGGGTCGCGAGCTGCAGCGCGCTTACGGGCAGGAGTCTCAGGTGATTCTGACCATGCCGTTGCTCGAGGGAGTGGACGGGGTCAAGAAGATGTCCAAGTCGCTCGGCAACTACATCGGTATCCAGGAGGCTCCGGGCGTCATGTATGGCAAGCTGGTGTCGATCCCCGATGCATTGATGTGGCGCTACTTCGAGCTGTTGAGCTTTCGCCCGATGGCGGAGATCGACGAGTTCCGTCGCGATGTCGAGCAGGGCGCCAACCCGCGCGACATCAAGATCAAGCTGGCCGAAGAGATTGTGGCGCGCTTCCATGGCGAGGAAGCCGCGGCTGGTGCGCATCGTGCGGCGGGCAATCGCCTGAAGGATGGCGAGCTGCCCGAGGATCTGCCTGAGGTGGAGTTGGTGTCTGCCGAGCCGATGTCGGTGGCGGCGGTGCTGAACAAGGCGGGGCTGGTCAAGAATGCGGCCACGGCGCGCGACATGCTGAATGCCGGCAGCGTGAAAGTGGATGGCGCGGTGGTGGATCGTGACTTCGTATTCGTGCCGGGCAAGACGCATGTTTGTCAGGCGGGGAAGAAAGCCTTTGCGCGCATTGCCGTGCTTGCTGAGTAAGTAGAGTAGGTGGGGTGAGGCTTCTGTAAAAGGAAGCCCTGCCCTGCCGCATGGCCGGCATGGTGTCGACCATGCGGCTGCTGAAAAAAGTGTGCTCTGGGCGTTGACAGTATTTTTCCAGGCTGTATTATTCGCCTCCTCGCTGCAGCGGCCCCCGGGTTGTCTCAGCGGAAGAGTTACGCAAGTGGTTGAGTAGAAAAGAAAATTTCGAAAAACGCTTGACAGGTTGCAAGGCTGCTGTAGAATTCGCGGCCTCGGTTGAGACGAAAGACTTGATCGAAACGCTCTTTAACAAGTTGAATCAAGCAATTCGTGTGGGTGCTTGTGAGATAAGACTGATGGTCGCAAGATTATCAGCGTCACAAGTAGTCTCGTGAATTCATGAGTTTATTTGCGATTGCTGAGCCAAGTTTAGGGTTTTCTCAAAACCCGCAATGATGTGAACTGAAGAGTTTGATCATGGCTCAGATTG
>NZ_FOXM01000009.1 GCF_900115715.1 Geopseudomonas sagittaria | reverse complement strand
CTCAAGCCGGCCGAGCAGACCCCGCTGTCGATCACCGTGCTGATGGAAATCATCGGCGACCTGCTGCCCAAGGGCGTGCTCAACGTGGTGCAGGGCTTCGGTCGCGAGGCCGGCGAGGCGCTGGCCACCAGCAAGCGCATCGCCAAGATCGCCTTCACCGGTTCCACCCCGGTGGGCTCGCACATCCTCAAGTGCGCCGCCGAGAACATCATCCCGAGCACCGTCGAGCTGGGCGGCAAGTCGCCGAACATCTTCTTCGAAGACATCATGCAGGCCGAGCCGGCCTTCATCGAGAAGGCCGCCGAAGGCCTGGTGCTGGCGTTCTTCAACCAGGGCGAGGTGTGCACCTGCCCGTCGCGCGCGCTGGTCCAGGAGTCGATCTACGACGACTTCATGGCTGCGGTGATGAAGAAGATCGGCCAGATCAAGCGCGGCAACCCGCTGGACACCGCGACCATGGTCGGTGCGCAGGCGTCCGACCAGCAGTTCGAGAAGATCCTCTCCTACTTCGACGTGGCCCGCGCCGAAGGCGCCGAGATCCTCACCGGTGGCGGCGCGGAGAAGCTCGAGGGCAGCCTGTCCAGCGGCTACTACATCCAGCCGACCCTGCTCAAGGGCACCAACGACATGCGCGTGTTCCAGGAGGAAATCTTCGGCCCGGTGGTCAGCGTGACCACCTTCAAGGACGAAGCCGAGGCCCTGGCGATTGCCAACGACACCGAGTTCGGCCTCGGCGCCGGCGTGTGGACCCGCGACATCAACCGTGCCTACCGCATGGGCCGCGGCATCAAGGCCGGTCGCGTGTGGACCAACTGCTACCACCTGTACCCGGCGCACGCCGCCTTCGGTGGCTACAAGAAGTCCGGCGTCGGCCGCGAGACCCACAAGATGATGCTCGACCACTACCAGCAGACCAAGAACCTGCTGATCAGCTACGACGTCAATCCGCTGGGCTTCTTCTAAGTCTCTCCACCCCCGGCGCGCGCATCCCGGCGCGCCGGTCTGTCCTTGTCGATGCGCTCAGCGAGCGCGGCTGCCGCCGGTTACCCATGGCTTCCGGCAGTCCCTGTCGAACGCGGCCTCGGCCGCGTTTTTTTTCGTCCGCAGTTTGACCGGGCCGCACGCCGCGCAGCCCGGCGCTTGCCGCGCGCGGTGGTCGGCGTTCGGTCAGGGCTACCAAGGTCAGCCTAAACTCCTTCCAAAGTACCATTTGGCCCGCGCGCCAGCGGGTGCATAACTGTCTTGCCGGAATTCACCGGTTTCGACAACAAGAGGACTGCGCCATGTGGACCAAGCCCGCCTTCACTGATCTGCGTATTGGCTTCGAAGTGACGATGTACTTCGCCAACCGTTGATCCACATAGCCCCGGCCCGTCCGGGGCTTCCCGCTCGGGAACTGCCCATGCATATCCGTATCCTCGGTTCCGCCGCCGGCGGCGGTTTCCCGCAGTGGAACTGCAACTGCCGCAACTGCCGCGGCCTGCGCGAAGGCACCCTGCGTGCCAAGGCGCGTACCCAATCCTCCATCGCCCTGTCCGACGACGGGGTCAACTGGATCGTCTGCAACGCCTCGCCGGACATCCGCGCGCAGATCGAGGCCTTCCCGGCCCTGCAGCCGGCCCGCGCGCTGCGCGACACGGCGATCCGCGCGCTGATCCTGCTGGACAGCCAGATCGACCACACCACCGGCCTGCTCACCCTGCGCGAGGGCTGCCCGCACGAGGTGTGGTGCAGCGAGATGGTCCACCAGGACCTGACCACCGGCTTCCCGCTGTTCAACATGCTCAGCCACTGGCACGGCGGCCTGCGCTGGAATCCGATCGCCCTCGAGCAGAGCTTCACCGTCGCCGCCTGCCCGGCGCTGCGCTTCACGCCGATCCCGCTGCGCAGCGCGGCGCCGCCGTACTCGCCGCACCGCAACGACCCGCACCCGGGCGACAACCTCGGCCTGCTGGTCGAGGACGTCCGCAGCGGCGGCAAGCTGTTCTACGCCCCCGGCCTCGGCCAGGTGGACGGCGCGCTGCTGGAGTGGATGGACCGGGCCGACTGCCTGCTGGTCGACGGCACCCTGTGGCGCGACGACGAGATGATCCACGCCGGCGTCGGCGACAAGCTCGGCAGCGCCATGGGCCACCTGCCGCAGAGCGGCGCCGGCGGCATGCTCGAGGTGCTCGAGCGCCTGCCGCGGCCGCGCAAGGTGCTCATCCACATCAACAACACCAACCCGATCCTCGACGAGGACTCGGCCGAGCGCGCCGAGCTGGACGCGCGCGGTATCGAGGTCGCCTGGGATGGCATGAGCATCGAGCTGTAAACCCGAGCCGGCCGTCGCGATGTCTGGCGGCATCGATGGTGGGTTGCGCCGCGTTGCGGCTGACCCACCCTGCGCAAGGTGCCAGGCACCAGAACAACAACAACGCGCCGCAGCGACTGCGGCCACCGAGGAGCCGTGATGACCCAGACTGCCATGAGCCCCGCCGAGTTCGAGCAGGCGCTGCGCGCCAAGGGCGCCTACTACCACATTCACCACCCGTTCCACGTGGCCATGTACGAAGGCCGCGCGAGCCGCGAGCAGATCCAGGGCTGGGTGGCCAACCGCTTCTACTACCAGGTGTGCATCCCGGTGAAGGATGCGGCGATCATGGCCAACTGCCCGGACCGCGACACCCGCCGCGAGTGGATCCAGCGCATCATCGACCACGACGGCGCGCCGGGCGAGGAGGGCGGCATCGAGGCCTGGCTGCGTCTGGGCGAGTCGGTCGGTCTGGATCGTGCGCAACTGCTGTCCCAGGAGCTGGTGCTGCCCGGCGTGCGCTTCGCGGTGGACGCCTACGTCAACTTCGCCCGCCGCGCCAGCTGGCAGGAAGCGGCCAGCAGCTCGCTGACCGAGCTGTTCGCCCCGCACATCCACCAGTCGCGCCTGGACGCCTGGCCGGCGCACTACCCGTGGATCGATCCGACCGGTTACGACTACTTCCGCAAGCGCCTCAAGGAGGCGCGCCGCGACGTCGAGCACGGCCTGCGCATCACCCTCGCGCACTACACTACCTTCGAGGCCCAGCAGCGCATGCTGGAGATCCTGCAGTTCAAGCTCGACGTGCTGTGGAGCATGCTCGACGCCATGAGCATGGCCTACGAGCTTGAGCGCCCGCCGTACCACACCGTCACCGCCGAGCGGGTCTGGCACCGGGGGATCGCGCTGTGAGCGACGAAGTCCTGACCAAGATTCCGGCGCTGCGCCGCGGCTACCGCTTCCAGTGGGAGCCGGCGCAGAATTGCCATGTGCTGCTCTACCCCGAGGGCATGATCAAGCTCAACGACAGCGCCGGCGCGGTTCTCGCCGAAGTCGACGGCGCGCGCAGCGTGGGGGCGATCATCGCCGACCTGCAGGCGCGTTTCCCGGATGCCGAGGGCATCGCCGAGGACATTCTGGCTTTCCTGGAGGTGGCCCATGAGCGTTTCTGGATCGAGTTTCGCTAAGCCGGGGCACACGCCCGGCCCGCCGCTGTGGCTGCTCGCCGAGCTGACCTACCGCTGCCCGCTGCAGTGCCCGTACTGCTCCAACCCGCTGGACTTCGCCAAGCAGGGTGAGGAGCTGAGCACCGCGCAGTGGATCGAGGTGTTTCGCCAGGCCCGCGAGCTGGGCGCCGCCCAGCTCGGCTTCTCCGGTGGCGAGCCGCTGGTGCGCCAGGATCTCGCCGAGCTGATTGCCGCCGCGCGCGAGCTGGGCTACTACACCAACCTGATCACCTCCGGCATCGGCCTGACCGAGGCGAAGATCGCCAGCTTCCGCGAGGCCGGGCTGGACCATATCCAGATCAGCTTCCAGGCCGCCGACGAGGAGGTGAACAACCTGCTGGCCGGCTCGCCGAAGGCCTTCGCCCACAAGCTGGAAATGGCCCGCGCGGTGAAGAAGCACGGCTACCCGATGGTGCTCAACTTCGTCACCCACCGGCACAACATCGACAACATCGAGCGGATCATCGAGCTGTGCCTGGAGCTGGAGGCCGACTTCGTCGAGCTGGCCACCTGCCAGTTCTACGGCTGGGCCGAGCTGAACCGCGCCGGGCTGTTGCCGACCAAGGCGCAGCTGGAGCGCGCCGAGCGCATCACCAACGAGTGGCGCGACAAGCTCGCCGCGCAGAAGCATCCGTGCAAGCTGATCTTCGTCACCCCCGACTACTACGAGGAGCGGCCCAAGGCGTGCATGAACGGCTGGGGGAACCTGTTCCTCGACATCACCCCGGACGGCACCGCGCTGCCGTGCCACAGCGCGCGCCAGCTGCCGGTGCAGTTCCCCAACGTGCGCGAGCACAGCCTCGAGCACATCTGGTTCGAGTCGTTCGGCTTCAACCGCTTTCGCGGCGACGACTGGATGCCCGAGCCGTGCCGCTCCTGCGACGAGAAGGACCGCGACTTCGGCGGCTGCCGCTGCCAGGCGTTCATGCTCACCGGCGACGCCAGCAATGCCGACCCGGTGTGCAGCAAGTCGGCGCACCACGGCCTGATCCTCGACGCCCGCCGCGAGGCGGAGGAGGCGCCGTGGAGCCTGGAGCAGCTCACCGCGCGCAACGAGCGGGCGTCGAAGATCATCTGCAAGGGTTAGGGGCGCGATGGCGGAGCTTCCCTGCGGCAGCTGGCCCAGCACCTGGTCGGCGGCGGATGCCGCCGCGGCCAGCCGCGACTTCGCCGAGCTGCGCGCCGGACTGGGCGGCCTGCTGTGGCTGGCCTTCGACCCGGCCGAGGCGGGTTGCAGCCTGTGGCTGTGGCGCGCCGGGGTGGCGCAGCGCCTGACCCCTCCGGGGCTGTCCGTGCGCAGCCGGGTCTACGAATACGGCGGCGGCGCCTTTTGCGTGGCGGGCGACGGCGTGGCGCTGGTCGACGAGGCGGACCAGCAGGTCTACCGGCTGGCGGTCGGTGGCGACGGCATGGCCGGCCCGCTGCATGCCCTGACCGCCAATCCCAACTGCCGTTACGGCGACCTGCACTTCGCACCGGTCCGGCAGGCCGTGCTGGCGGTGGAGGAAAGTCGCGAGGCCGAGACGGTGGTGCACCGGCTAGTCAGCCTGGCGCTGGCGGACGGTCGGCGCCGGGTGCTGGTCGAGGGCGCCGACTTCTACGCCGCGCCGCGGCTGTCCGCCGACGGGCGCAGCCTGGCGTGGGTCGAGTGGGACCGCCCCGAGCTGCCGTGGACGTCCACCCGGCTGTGCCGGGCCGCGGTGCATGCCGATGGCTCGCTCGGCGCCAGCGAGGTCCTCGCCGGTGCCAGCGGCAACGAATCCCTGCAGCAACCCTGTTTCGCCGCCGACGGTCGGCTGTGGTGCCTCAGCGACCGTGGCGGCTGGTGGCAGCCGTGGAGCGAGCAGGGCGGCCAATTGCACCTGTCGACTGATACCTGTGGGAGGCGCGCCCTCGCGGTGACACGGGCCGCAGGGCCGTCAGGGGTTCAAGAGCATCGCCCCGGGGGCGGGCCTCCTACAAGAGCTGCCCAGCCCGCATGTCGGGCGGACAATGGCGGCGGATGCTGGAGCGAGCCGCAGCCCATGGCCTGCGCCGACCACGCTCCCGCCCCCTGGCAACTGGGCACCGTCAGCTACCTGCCGCTGGCGGCGGAAGGTTTGCTGCTGAGCCGGCTGGAGGAGGGCTGGGGCCTGCTGATCGAGCGCGACGGCACCGGGCGCGAGCGGCGCCTGGCCGCCGAGTTCAGCCGCTTCCGCCAGCTGGCGGCGGACCAGCACTATTTCTACTGCATCGCCGGCGCGCCGCAGCGGCTGCCGGCGGTGCTGGCCATCGCCCGCGACTCGGCGGCGGTGCGCATCCTCGCCGGCGGCGAGCAGCCGCTGGGCGTGGGCGAGCTGTCGTGTCCCGAGCCGCTGAGTTTCGCCAGCGGCGCGGGCGAGCAGGCCCACGCCTTCTTCTATCCGCCGCGCAACGCCGCCTGCCGGCCACTGGCCGGCGAAACGCCGCCGCTGGTGGTGTTCCTGCACGGCGGGCCGACCTCGGCCTGCTATCCGTTATTCGATCCGCGCATCCAGTTCTGGACCCAGCGCGGCTTCGCCGTGGCCGACCTCAATTACCGCGGCTCCAGCGGTTTCGGCCGCGCCTTCCGCCTGCGCCTCAAGGGGGCGTGGGGCGATATCGAGGTGGACGACGCCTGCGCGCTGCTCCGTCGTCTCGGCGAGCTGGGCCTGGTGGATGCCAGGCGTGCCTTCATCCGCGGTGCCAGCGCCGGCGGCTACACGGCGCTGTGCGCACTGGCCTTCCACGAGGTGTTCCGCGGCGGCGCCAGCCTGTACGGAGTCAGCGACCCCTTGAGCCTGCGCCGCGCCACCCACAAGTTCGAGGGCGACTACCTGGACTGGCTGATCGGCGACCCCGAGCGCGATGCCGCACGCTACCGGGCGCGCACGCCGCTGCTGCACGCCGAGCGCATCGCGGCGCCGCTGATCTTCTTCCAGGGCGGCCTGGATGCGGTGGTGGTGCCGCAGCAGACCGAGGCGATGGTCGCCGCCCTGCGCGCGCGGGGGGTGGCGGTGGAGTACCGCCGCTATGCCGGGGAGCGCCACGGCTTCCGCCAGGCCGCCAACCTGGCCGATGCGCTCGAGCGCGAGTGGCGGTTCTACCAGCGCTGGCTCGCTTAGCGCCGGGCTGGCCTGGCGGGCGGAGGCCGCTACCGTAGAGCGGCTGTGCCACCTTGGGTGGATTGCAAAGACCGACTAATCCAGTAGGCTGTCGCCCTGTAACACTTCATAACAACAAAGATGCCGTCAGGTTCCCGCATGTCTGCCATCAGTCCGCTTCGCAAGTTCGTCAGCCCGGAAATCATCTTCGGTGCCGGCTCCCGTCACTCGGTCGGCAACTACGCCGCGACCTTCGGTGCGCGGCGGGTACTGGTGGTCTCCGATCCCGGCGTGCAGGCGGCCGGCTGGGTCGGCGACGTGCTGGCCAGCCTGGATCGCCAGGGCATCGCCCACGTGCTGTACACCGCGGTGTCGCCCAACCCGCGGGTGGAGGAGGTGATGGCCGGCGCCGAGCTGTATCGCGCCAGCGCCTGCGACGTGATCGTCGCGGTCGGCGGCGGCAGTCCGATGGACTGCGCCAAGGGCATCGGCATCGTCGCCGCCCACGGGCGCTGCATCCTCGAGTTCGAGGGCGTCGACACCATCCGCGTGCCCAGCCCGCCGCTGATCCTCATCCCCACCACCGCCGGCACCTCGGCCGACGTGTCGCAGTTCGTGATCATCTCCAACCAGACCGAGCGGATGAAGTTCTCCATCGTCAGCAAGGCGGTGGTGCCGGACGTGTCGCTGATCGACCCGGAAACCACGGTGAGCATGGATCCGTTCCTCTCCGCCTGCACCGGCATCGACGCCCTGGTGCACGCCATCGAGGCGTTCGTCTCCACCGGCAGCGGGCCGCTCACCGACCCCCACGCGCTGGAGGCGATGCGCCTGATCAATGGCAACCTGGTGCAGATGATCGCCAATCCGCAGGACATCGCTCTGCGCGAGAAGATCATGCTCGGCAGCATGCAGGCCGGGCTGGCGTTCTCCAACGCGATTCTCGGCGCGGTGCACGCCATGAGCCACAGCCTCGGCGGCTACCTCGACCTGCCGCACGGGCTGTGCAACGCGGCGCTGGTCGAGCACGTGGTGGCGTTCAACTTCGACGCCGCGCCGGAGCGCTTTCGCATCGTCGCCGAGACCTTCGGCATCGACTGCCGCGGTCTGCCGTCGGCGCAGGTGCGCAGCCGCCTGGTCGAGCACCTGGTCGCCTTCAAGCGCGCGGTCGGCTTCGAGGAGACCCTCAAGCTGCACGGCGTGGGCAGTTCGGACATTCCCTTCCTGTCGCAGCACGCGATGCAGGACCCGTGCATCCTGACCAATCCGCGACAGTCGACCCAGCGCGACGTCGAGGTGGTGTATGGCGAAGCTCTCTGACGGTCGCCCCGACGTTGCCGACCTGCTCGGCCTGGGCAGCCACTCGGCGCGCAAGAGCTACTACCCGGAACTGTCGGCACGTCTCGAGGAGCTGGAGCGTGAGCGCAACCGCTACAAGTGGCTGTTCGAACATGCGGTGCACGGCATCTTCCAGGGTCGTTTGAACCACGGCATCCTCGCCGCCAACCCGGCGCTGGCGCACATGCTCGGCTACGAGGATCCGCAGCAGGTGCTGTGGTCGCAGACCGATCTGGCCGAACAGCTGTTCGTCGGCGGTGCCGCCGAGCTGGCACGGATCAACGCCGTGCTGAGCCAGGGCCACGGCCTGTACGGTTACGAGACGCGCCTGCGCCGCCGCGACGGCAGCTGCATCGACGTGCTGATGAACCTGCTGCTCAAGCCCGACGAGGAGGGCCTGGTCGAGGGCTTCGTCGCCGACATTACCGAACGCAAGCAGGCCCAGCTGCGCCAGCAGCAGCTCAACATCGAGCTGGAGCAGCGTGTCGCCGCGCGCACCGCCGAGCTGCTCGAGGCCAACCGTCACCTGCAGCAGGAGATCCGCCAGCGCGAGCGCATCCAATGCGAGCTACGCGAGGCGCGCGACGCCGCCGAGGCGGCCAACCAGAGCAAGGACAAGTACCTGGCGGCGGCCAGCCACGACCTGCTGCAGCCGCTCAACGCGGCGCGCCTGCTGATCGCCACCCTGCGCGAGCGCCGCCTGCCGGCCAGCGAGGCCAACCTGGTGGAGCGCACCCACCAGGCCCTGGAGGGCGCCGAGGACCTGCTCGCCGACCTGCTCGACATCGCCCGCCTGGACAGCCGGGCGATCCGCCCGGACCTGGCGGTGTATCGCCTCGACGAGCTGCTGGCGCCGCTGGCCTCGGAGTTCCAGTCGGTGGCCGAGGCCGCCGGCCTCGAGCTGCGCGTGCGCATTCCGCGCCTGGCGGTGAACACCGATTTCCGCCTGCTCACCCGCGTCCTGCGCAACTTCCTCAGCAACGCCTGCCGCTACACCGGCCAGGGCCGTGTGCTGCTCGGCTGCCGCCGGCGCGGCGGGCGCCTGCTGGTCGAGGTGTGGGACACCGGCCGCGGCATTGCCGTGGACAAGCTCGAGGAAATCTTCCTCGAGTTCAACCAGCTGGACGCCGGTCGCGCCGCCGAGCGCAAGGGCGTCGGTCTGGGTCTGGCCATCGTCGAGCGCATCGCGCGCATGCTCGATTACCGCATCCAGGTGCGCTCGCAGCCGGGGCGCGGCTCGGTGTTCAGCATCGAGGTGCCGCTGGCCGACTACGTGGCGCCGGAGCCGGTCGCGCGTCCGCGCGAGACGCCGGGCAATCCGCTGCCGGGGCGACGGGTGCTGGTGGTCGACAACGAGCCGGACATCCAGCAGAGCATGCAGGCGCTGCTGGCCCAGTGGGGCTGCGAGGTGCGCGTGGCCAGTGGCCTGGAGGAGGCGCGCGAGCAGCTGGCCGACTGGCCGGCGGAGCTGCTGCTGGTGGACTATCACCTCGATCAGGGCGCCAACGGCTGCGATCTGATCCATGCCCTGCGCGGCGAGGCGGCCGGACCGCTGCCGGCGGTGATGATCACCGCCGAGCGCAGCGAACAGTGCCGCCGCCAGTTGCACGAGCAGGGCATTCCGCTGCTCAACAAACCGGTTCGGCCGGGCAAGCTGCGCGCGGTGCTCAGCCAGTTCCTTGTCTGAACTGAGACCTGTGTCACCTTTGCTGCAGGCTGGCGCGACAAAAGTCGTATGGCTCGATTAAATCCCCGCGCGCGGGACCGCTGTCATGGGGGCGCGGTCCGCCTATAACTATAAGGGGTACGGGCAATGTTGAAACGGATGCTGTTGGCTGTGAGCCTCGGCCTGGGGGCCGGTCTGGCGCAGGCGCAAGAGGTCGTGAAGGTGTACGGCTGGGAAGGCCGCCTGGCGCCCAGCGTGATCCAGGCGTTCGAGAAACAGAGCGGGATCAAGGTGGAGTACACCACCTACGCCTCGGCCGAGGGGGTACTCAACGAGGTCGGTTTCGGCGCCAGCTACGACGTGGTATTTCCTGCGCATTTCCACCTGCCGGCGCTGATCGACGCGCAGCGCCTGCAATCGCTGGATCCGGCCAAGCTGCCCAGCCTGAAGGAGATCGATCCCGACCTGCTGGCCATGCTCGTCGGCTTCGACGGCAAGACCCGTCATGCCGTGCCCTACCTGTGGGGCACCGTCGGCCTGGCGCTGAACGTGTCCAAGGTGGTCGATACCCTGGGCGAGATGCCCGAGGATACCTGGGGCCTGTTGTTCGATGCGAAGAACAGCGAGCGTCTGGCCCAGTGCGGCATCGGCATGCTCGATGCGCGTGAGGAAACCCTGTCGCTGCTGCTCAACTACAAGGGCCGCGCGCTGGGTCGCAGCGGCCCGCGGCAGATCCAGCAGGCCGGCGCCGAGCTGGCGGCACTGCGTGGCAAGGCGGCCAGCTTCGGCAACAGCTCCTACATCGAGCAGCTGGCCAGCGGCAAGCTGTGCATGACCATGGCCTGGAGCGGGCATGTGCTGAAGGCGGCCGACGCCGGTGCGCCGCTGCGCTTCGTCATGCCGCGCGAGGGCGCGCTGATGTTCATCGACACCATGGCCATTCCGCGCAACGCCAGCAACGTCGCCGCGGCGTACCGCTTCATCGACTACCTGGCCAGTGCCGAGGTGAATACCCGCAACGCCCTCGACACCCTGTTCTATCCGGTCACCCGTGCCGACTCGCCGGCGATGACCAAGCTGGCCAGCGAGCGCCTGGAGCTGGTGGTCACCGGCGACCAGCGGCGCAGCTTTTACTACCTCGAGGCGCTGAGCGCCAAGCAGAAGGTGGCGGTGGATGCCTCCTGGGCGCAGGTCAAGCCCTAAGCGGCGCACCAGCCTTACCCCGCCGCGTACTTCAGTTTGTGCGCGGCGGGAACTGCCGGTGCAGGCGCTCGAGCAGGGCGTCCTTGTCGGCCCACAGGCGGTTGACCCACTGCTGGAACTGCAGGCGGTGGGCCGGATCCTGGTCGTAGCTGCGGCCGACGAACTCCGGCGGGATCGCCTGCTCCTCGAAACACACCGCCACCCGGCGCAGCCTGCCGCAGAGTAGATCGCGAAAGCGCGGGCGGCCGTCGGGGTAGTGGATGGTCACGTTGACCAGTCCCTGCAGTTGCTCGCCCATGGCGTCGATGGCCAGGGCGATGCCGCCGGCGCGCGGCTTGAGCAGGTGACGGTAGGGCGACTGCTGCGCCGCGTGCTTGGCTTCGGTGAAGCGCGTCCCTTCGAGAAAGTTGAACAGCGCCAGCGGAATGCCGGACAGGCGCGCACAGGCGCGGCGGGTGGCCTGGCGGTCGGCGTCGCGCTTTTCCGGATGGCGCGCCAGGTAGGCCTTGGAGTGGCGCTGCATGAACGGGAAGTCCAGCGCCCAGCAGCACAGACCGAACAGCGGAATCCAGATCAGCTCCTTCTTCAGGAAGAAGCGCAGCAGCGGCAGGCGCCGATTGAGGTGGTACTGCAGGACGAAGATGTCCACCCAGCTCTGATGGTTGCTGATCACCAGGCAGGAGCGGTGCCCCTGCAGTCGCTCGAGGCCCTCGACATGCCAGTCGATCTCCTGCACCAGGCGGATCCAGGCGTTGTTGCCGGCGGCCCAGGCCTCGGCGATGTGGCCCATCAGGCGCCGGCACAGCGCCCGGCTGGCGGCAAACGGCAGCAGCAGCTTGAGCAGGGCCAGGGCGAACAGCGGCCAGCACCAGAACAGGGTGTTGAGCACCAGCAACAGGCCGGCAATGAGGCCGCGCAGCGGCGCGGGCAGGTGTCGGAGCATCGTCGAATTCCGGGCAAGCGGCGCCGTCCCGCGGCTGCAGGGGCGCGCTGCGGATGATAGCCCAGCCGCGACAGGGCTGTCCGATCGCCGCCGTTGGCGGATCTTGCCCGACAATCATCGCGCGCCTGGCGTTGGCCGGTCCATCCGTCCCGCGGCGGGTCGCTTTCGGCTCGAGAGCGACGTAAAATCGCCTTCCATACTCAAATTCGCAAAGGTTTCCCAGCATGCAGATCGCGGCCAACAAGGCGGTTTCCATTGACTACACCCTGACCAACGAAAACGGTGAGGTCATCGACAGCTCCGCCGGCGGCGCACCGCTGGTCTACCTGCATGGTGCTGGCAACATCATCGTCGGTCTGGAAAAGGCCCTCGAAGGCAAGCAGGCCGGTGATGAGCTGGAAGTGACCATCGAGCCGCAGGAAGCCTACGGCGACTACAGCGTCGAGCTGGTGGCCGTGCTGAACCGCGCCATGTTCGAAGGCGTCGACGAGCTGGAAGTCGGCATGCAGTTCCATGCCTCCGCTCCGGACGGCGGCATGCAGATCGTCACCATCCGCGATCTGGAAGGCGACGACGTCACCGTCGACGGCAACCACCCGCTGGCCGGCCAGCGCCTGAACTTCAAGGT
Organism: Geopseudomonas sagittaria; assembly: GCF_900115715.1. Classification (GTDB taxonomy): domain Bacteria; phylum Pseudomonadota; class Gammaproteobacteria; order Pseudomonadales; family Pseudomonadaceae; genus Geopseudomonas; species Geopseudomonas sagittaria. Next base: position 163,057 of record NZ_FOXM01000009.1, on the reverse strand, counting down.
CAAGGTCATCGACGTGCGTGACGCGGCTGCCGAAGAAATCGCCCACGGTCACGTGCACGGCGAAGGCGGTCATCACCACTGAGTCCGGCGAGCAGATGCCTGCTGGCTCTGCTGCTAAGCTGTCATTCAGGAAGGCGCTGTTGCAGACCGCGATAGCGCCTTTTTAATGCTACCGAGATCGGCATGGAGCGATGTGATGAGCGTCTTTCACGATCTGACCCTCAAGGCCCTGGATGGTGAGGAGCTGCCGCTGGCCCCGTTCAAGGGCAAGGTGGTGCTGGTGGTCAACGTCGCCTCGAAGTGCGGCCTGACTCCGCAGTACGCCGGGCTGGAGCACCTGTACCAGCAGTACCGCGAGCGCGGCTTCAGCGTGCTGGGGTTGCCGTGCAACCAGTTCGCCGGGCAGGAGCCGGGCAGCGAGGCGGACATCCGCGCGTTCTGCAGCCTCAACTACGGCGTCAGCTTCCCGCTGAGCGCCAAGCTCGAGGTCAACGGCCCCGATCGCCATCCGCTGTACCTGCTGCTGGCCGGCGAGGGCGCGGAATTCCCCGGCGACATCACCTGGAACTTCGAGAAGTTCCTGGTCGGCCCCGATGGCCGCGTGCTCGAGCGTTTCTCGCCGCGCATCACCCCCGAGGATCCGTTGCTGATCCAGGCGATCGAGAAGGCCCTCGCGGCGCTGGCGTAAGCCCGGCGCCCGCGGCACATGCTTCAACGCGTCGGCTGGGTGAGCAGCGCGGCGCCGTCCTCGCGTACCCAGAACACCGTCGCCCCGGCCACAGCGGCCGGCATCAGCAGGATGTTCAGCCCCGGCACCAGCAGCGCGGCGTAGGTCGCAGTGCCGAAGCCCAGGCTCTGCCAGCGCTTGGCGCGCAGCCAGGCGAGCATCTCGTCCCAGCCCAGCTTGTGGTTGTCGGCCGGGTAGTCGATGTACTGCACCGCCATCATCCACACGCCGAACAGCAGCCACAGCGGCGCGGCGATCAGGTTCAGCCCCGGAATCAGCGACAGCACCAGCAGCCCCAGCGCGCGTGGCAGGAAGTAGGCGAGCTTGCGCAGTTCGCGGGCCAGGGTGCGCGGGATCATCGCCAGCAGCTCGCCCCAGCTGAACGGCGGCGAGGTGTCCTCACCGCGCACCACCGCCTCGACCTTCTCGGCGAGGAAGCCGTTGAACGGCGCGGCGATCAGGTTGGCGAGCAGGGTGAAGCTGAAGAACAGGATCAGCAGCACCAGCACCACGAACAGTGGCCACAGCAGGTATTCGAGAAAGCTCAGCCAGGTGGGCAGGCCGGGCATCAGGCTGGCGACCCAGCCCTCGAACTCGCGCACGGCGAGCACGATCAGGCCGACGAACAGCAGCAGGTTGATGGTCAGCGGCAGCAGGACGAACAGGCGCAGGCCGGGGCGCAGGATCAGTTTCAGGCCGGCACCGAGATAGCCGGGGCCGGAGAGGGCTTGGGTGGGCATGGGTAACTCCAGAGGGAACACGCGGCCAACTTAGCACGGGGCGTGTCCTAGGGTGGGTCAGGCCGCAGGCCGTAACCCACCAGCGGGACTCGCGATGCCTGGCGGCATCGTTGGTGGGTTACGCCGCCTTGCGGCTAACCCACCCTACCCGAAGCGGCTCAGGCCTTGCGCTTGAGCGGCAGCGCGGCGAAGCGCACGCCGGCCAGGCCGGAGACCTGCAGGGCGCGGATGTTGGCGTGGTCGCTGCCCTCGGGGGTGGCCAGCACGCTGCGGTAGTGCTCGCCGAAGCCGAGCAGGGTTTCCTCGTCGCTGAGGCCTTCGAGCAGGGCCAGGCCGAGCAGCTTGCAGGAGCCCTCGTTCTGCCCGGCGGCGCTCTCCACGCCGCCGTTGACGAAGGGCTGCGGCTGGTAGTCGTAGTGGGCGGCGATGAACACCAGGGTGTCGGCGAAGGGATGCTCGGCGCGGCGCAGAGCGGCGCGGAAGTCGGTCAGTGCGGTCATTTCTTGCTCGCTTGGTCGAAGGCGGCCAGTTGCTCGGGCGTGGCCTCTTTTTGGTGTTGGGCTTTCCACTCGGCGTAGGGCATGCCGTAGATAGCGTCGCGCGCGTCTTCGGCGGACAGTTGGATGCCGCGCTCGTCGGCGGCGGCCTTGTACCACTTGCCCAGGCAGTTGCGGCAGAAGCCGGCCAGGTTCATCAGCTCGATGTTCTGCACGTCGCTGCGCTCGCCGAGGTGCTGGAGCAGACGGCGAAAGGCGGCGGCCTCCAGTTCGAGGCGCTGCTGTGCGGTGATGACTACGGGTTCGCTCATGGCTGCTCTCGCGGCGATCGGTGGACGGAGGAGCGATGATAAAAGCCGCGGCCGCGCCGGACAATGCCGGGGCGGCCGCAAGCGTTGCAGGAGCGGAGGTGCTCAGCGATGCCCGGCGAGGGTGATCGACACCGACTCGGCAAAGCGCAGGGCATGCAGCTTGTCGACCTCGACCTCGGCGTAGCGCACCGCCGGGTTGGCCATCACCAGGTCGAGGATTTCCTGGGTCAGCCGTTCGAGCAGGGCGAAGCGGTTTTCCTCGACATGCTGGATCACCGCCTTGGTGATGGTGCGGTAGTTCAGCGCCTGATCGATGTCGTTGCCCTGCACCGCGTCCTGCGCCGGGTAGAGGATGGTCAGGTTGATCAGCACGTCCTGCTTGTTGAGGATTTCCTCCTCCTTGATGCCGATGTAGGTGCGCAGGCGCAGGTCCTTGACGCGGATGCGCGCCATGCCGGGCTCGAGTCGTGGCATTTAGCGGCTCCGTCCGATCAGCTGGAGGAATTCCTGGCGGGTGTTGGTCGACTGGCGGAAGGCGCCGAGCATCACCGAGGAGGACATCACCGAGTTCTGCTTTTCCACGCCGCGCATCATCATGCACATGTGCTGTGCCTCGATCACCACGGCCACGCCGGCGGCGTTGGTCACCTGCTGGACGGCCTCGGCGATCTGCCGGGTGAGGTTTTCCTGGATCTGCAGGCGGCGGGCAAACATGTCGACGATGCGCGCCACCTTGGACAGGCCGAGCACCTTGCCGGTGGGGATGTAGGCGACGTGGGCCTTGCCGATGAACGGCAGCAGGTGGTGCTCGCACAGCGAGTACAGCTCGATGTCGCGGACGATCACCATCTCGTCGTTGTCGGAGGCGAACAGCGCGCCGTTGACGATCTCGTCCAGCGACTGCTCGTAGCCGCGGCACAGGTACTGCATGGCCTTGGCCGCCCGCTTGGGGGTGTCCTGCAGGCCTTCGCGCTCGGGGTCCTCGCCGATGCCCTTGAGAATTTCGCGGTAATGCTGGGTGATTTGCGACAGTTGATCGCTCATGTTCGATTCCTCGTGGCGGCCGCTTGGGGGCTCACTGTAGCGGGCTCACTTCAGGTGGCGGCCGCCGTTGACGCACAGGCTGGTGCCGGTGACGTAGGGGTTGTCCAGAAGATAGCGCAGACTCTGGTAGATGACCTCCGGTCCCGGCTCGATGCCGAGGGCCGACTTGGCCAGGGTTTTCTCGCGGTACGTCGCGTCGTCGTGTGCGTGGAACATCACCAGCGCCGGGGCGATGGCGTTGACCTTGATCCGCGGGGCGAACTGCGCGGCGAACGACAGGGTCAGGTTTTCCAGGCCGGCCTTGCTCGCGCAGTAGGCGACGTGGTTGGCGCTGCCGCGGCGGGCGACGTCGTCGGTGATGTGCACGATGTCGGCCGGCGTCGAGCGCTCGAGCAATTCGCGGCAGTGCAGGTTGATCAGGTAGGGCGCCAGCATGTGCACGTTGACCATGCGCGTGAAGGCCTCGGCCTCGTGGCCGGGCTCCTCGCGCAGCCAGTCCGAGGCGTTGTGCACGATGGCGCGCAGCTGCTCGGTGTGCTGCTGGAGTTCGGCGATGAAGGCGAGGATGCCGGCTTCGCTGGAGAAGTCGGCCGGCAGGGTCAGCGCGCCGCGCTGGCGCAGCTCGTCGAGCGCCGGCCGCTCCGTGCGGTAGCTGACGATCAGCGGCTGGCCGGCGTCGAGCAGCCGCCGCGCGCAGTGCAGGCCGACCCGCTGGCTGGCGCCGGTGATCAGGATGGGGGCGGCTGACTGACTCATGAAGGCCTCGTGGCAAAAGGGGGTTCAGCGGCACTGCCGCCGGGTACCTGACAAGTGCGGGACGGTGCACCGACTGAACCAGGGGCAAAGTTATATCAGTATTCGATCTTGTACAACCATGCGGGTCGTGTGGGTAGGCGGTTTTTGTCGAGTGCCTGGCTGTCATAGGCCGCTAGGGCGCCTGTTTCCACGGCTGCACGGGCGTTTGGGTGTGTCATTTTATTGTACTAGATTTTGTGTTTTGTACATGTTTTGGCAGCTTTCCGGCCGTGGCGCTGCTGGCGGGGTTCAATCCCTGTCGGCGTTGCCGGTTCGGTCCGGCAGCTCGCAGGTTGCGGTACGGCAGCGCGCCGCCCCGTCCGGATGGGGCAGCCAGTGCAGGAAGGGGCGCAGGCGGCAGAACAGTCGATAGCCGAGTTCCAGCAGCGGCCGCAGGAGCGGCCAGCGCAAGGGCGCCGCCCAGCGACCGAGGCCGGCGGCGCACCAGCTCCAGAAGGTGGCGTCGAGGCCGCTCACCCACTGGCCATCGGCGAAGCGCGCATGCAGGCGTTGCTGCAGCTGGCTGCGGCTGAAGCCGAGTGAGGCGGGATCGAAGTCGGCGGCGTCGATATCCACCAGTTGCAGGCGCTGTGGCGACGCGCGCCGGCGCAGGGCGCGGATCTCGCGGGCGCACAGCGGACAGCTGCCGTCGTAGTAGAGCGTCAGTGGCCAGGCAGTGGGGTGGTGCATGGCGAGCGTCCTGTGCATGTACATGTATTGTACAATTTAAGCCGGCAATGGCCTGGGTTACAATCGCCACTCACATCCGCCGTGCGGTGCCTATGCCATGCCCGAATTCTCCGTCGCCTCCGCCAGCGTTCCCGCCGTGCCCCGCGAGGAAGAGCTGTATCCGATCCGTGAGGTGTCGCGCCTGACCGGCGTCAACCCGGTCACCCTGCGGGCCTGGGAGCGGCGCTACGGGCTGATCCAGCCGACCCGTACCGACAGCGGTCATCGCCTGTATTCGCTGGCCGATATCGACGCGGTGCGCAGCATCCTGGCCTGGATCGAGCGTGGCGTGGCGGTCAGCAAGGTCGGCAAGATCCTCGCCCGCAGCAACACGGCCAAGGCGCCCAGCGCGCCGGCCTACGACGACGTGGCGGTCGGCGAGTGGGGCGAGTGGCAGGCGCAGCTGCGCCGCGCCGTGGCGGCCTTCGACGAAGTGGGCCTGGAGCGCCTGTACGGCCAGGTGTTCTCCAGCTATCCGCTGGCGGTGGTGTTCCAGGACGTGCTGCTGCCGGTGTGGCAGGAGCTGCTGCTGCGTCAGGACGGTTTCGGCCAGACCAGCGAGTGGTTGTTTCTCGATACCTTCCTGCGCGGCCGTGCCCTGCAGCGCCTGCAGCTGAGTCGCGGGCAGAGCGAGGAGCGCGTGCTGCTGGCCGCGCTGCCCGGCCATGGCCACGAGCTGGAGCTGCTGGTGACCGGTCTGCTGCTGGCCGGCAGCGATCTGGCGGTGAGCCTGCTCGGCATTGGCCAGCCGTTCGACGAGCTGCCGCTGGTGTGCGAGAAGATCCAGCCGCAGGCGCTGGTGCTGTTCTCCAATCGTCCGCCGGAAACCGAGCTGCCGCGCCAGCTCGGTCGCCTGGTGCTGGCGCTGGACTGCCCGCTGGCGCTGGCCGGCGAGGTGGCCGAGTTGGCCGAGGAGTCCCTGCAGGGCACGCCGATCGCCTGCCTGGGCAGCGAGGGGCGGCTGATGCCGCGGCGTCTGCGCCAGTTCCTCGCCGGTCATCTGGATACCTGACGGTCGCCTTCCGCCGGCCCGGCTGCCCGGGTCGATGGCCCATGATTCCATGTGCGACAGCCGTCGCCCGGGCATACCCCGGGCGACGCCGCGGGCTGTCGATGAAAAAATACTGTGCGCGCTGTACAGGAATGCTTGCCGTGCACGGCATTTTGTTATACAAAAGCTATACAGAAATGCGCGCCGTACAGTCCACCCCCTGAAAGCCTGTACGCCGCACTCTGCCTGCGCACTCCGGCAGCCGCCGCGAACCCTTTGGCTGCCGGAGTTTTTTATTTCCGGATCGCGCAACGGCTGGCCGCGACCCCGCGCCGGCGCCAGCACGCGGGCGGCAGGCGGCGGACTGACAGTAGCCCGGCGGGCTCAGGCCTTGCCGGCGCGCAGGGCTTCCAGCTCGGCCTTCACGGCGGCCAGCTCGGCTTCCAGCTCGCGCACGCGCTGCTCGGCCTCGACCTGTTCGGTGACGTCCTTCTGGATGCCGATGTAGTAGGTCAGCTGGTCGGCCTCGTTGAGCACCGGGGTGATCGACAGCTCGTTCCAGAACGGCGAGCCATCCTTGCGGTAGTTGCGGATCACCTGGCGGCACGGGCGATGCTCGTGCACCGCCTGGCGGATGGCCTCCAGGCCGGGCTGGGCGCGGTCGCCGGCCTGCAGGAAGCGGCAATCCTGATAGAGGATGTCGTCGACGGCATAGCCGGTCAGGCGCTCGAAGGCGCGGTTGGCGTAGATGAGGATGTTGTCGTCGCCTTCCTGTTCGGCCACCACGATGCCGTCGTTGGAGGCGTCGATTACCAGTTGCAGCAGCTTGGCGTTGATCATCGGGACTGTCCTGTAGGTGATGGCGGCATTCTAATCCATCCCCATCGGCTTGCCATGCCGTCGCAGCGACGCTGCATTGGCGCATAATGGCGGCTTTCCATTTTTGCCCGGGAGCCACCATGCTCGAAGTCGCCATTCTTTCCGGTTCTGCCTTCGGCGCCGCCGAAGAGGTGGCCCGCCATGCCGAAGCGCAGCTGCGCGCTGCCGGCCTGGACGCGCGCCATCTGCCCGACATCGGCCTCGACGCGCTGCTGGCGCTGGACCCGCAGGCGCTGCTGGTGGTGACCTCGACCACCGGCATGGGCGAGGTGCCGGATGACCTGCAGGCGCTGCTCGACGAGATCGACGGCTGGCAGCCCGACTGGCGTGGCCGGCCGCTGGCGGTGATCGGCCTGGGCGACTCCGACTACGGCGAGAACTTCTGTGCCGCCGCCCTGCAGGCCCATGCGCAACTGCTCAAACTGGGCATGCGCGATGTGCAGTCGCAACTGCAACTGGATGCCAGCGAGACGGTGACCCCGGCCGAGGACGCCGAGCCGTGGCTGGCGCGCCTGGCGGCCAACCTGCGCTGAGAGCCTGATCGCCGGGCAGCGGGGCGAGCGCTGCCTATACTGAGACGAAAGAAGCGTCGCGCGGGGGTTCGTCCTCCCGCGCAGGAGCGCAGCGCAGGCGGCTGTGTCGAGGCGGACGGGGGTGTCCGTCGCGGCGGCAGGGCCAGGCGCGATCCTGCCGACGACGCCGGACTCATCGACCAGTCAGGAGTTCGTCTCATGTTCGCCACCATGGAAGCCGCGCGCGTCGAGGAGCTGCATCTGGCCAGCGACCCGCAAACGGGGCTGCGCGCGATCATCGCCATTCACAACACCAATCTCGGCCCGGCGCTCGGCGGCTGCCGCTATCTGGCCTACGCCGACGAACAGAGCGCGGCGCGCGACGCCGTGCGCCTGGCCCGCGGCATGAGCTACAAGGCCGCGCTGGCCGGCCTGGCCCTGGGCGGCGGCAAGGCGGTGATCATCAGCCCGCCGCAGCTGGCCAGCCGCGAGGCGCTGTTCGAGGCGTTCGGCCGCTTCGTCGACAAGCTCGGCGGGCGCTACATCACCGCGGTGGACAGCGGCACCTCCAGCGCCGACATGGACTGCATCGCCCGCCACACCCGCCACGTCACCAGCACCACCACCGGTGGCGACCCGTCGCCGCACACCGCTCTGGGCGTGCTCGCCGGCATCCGCGCCACCGCCGCGGCGCGCCTGGGCAGCGCCGATCTCAAGGGCCTGCGCATCGCCGTGCAGGGCCTCGGCCATGTCGGCTACGCACTGGCCGAGCATCTGGCGGCGGCCGGCGCCGAGCTGCTGGTCAGCGATATCGACGAGGCGCGCCTGCAGCGGGCGGTCGAGCGGCTCGGTGCGCAGCCGGTGTCCAGCGAGGTGCTGCTCGGCATGCCCTGCGACATCCTCGCGCCCTGCGGCCTGGGCGGGGCGATCAACCCGCAGACGGTCGGCCAGCTGCGCTGCGCGGCCGTCGCCGGTGCGGCCAACAACCAACTCGACAGCCCGGAGATGGGCGACCAGTTGGCGGCGCGCGGGATCCTCTACGCGCCGGACTACGTGATCAACTCCGGCGGCCTGATCTTCGTCGCCCTGCAACATCAGGGGCGAAGTCCGGCCGAGATTGCCGCCCACCTTTCCCGGATCGGCGCGCGGCTGACGGAAATCTATGCCGAGGCGCAGGCCGAGCAGCGCTCGCCGGCCCGGGTGGCCGACATGCTCGCCGAACGCCTGATCTACGGTTCCTGAGTCGCTGCGCCGCCGAGCCGCGGCCGCCAACGCACCGCCAGGTGCCAGGGAGGATGCCATGCCCCACAACCGAATCGAGCTGCCCTTGACCCGCTACCTCGACGCCGAGGGCCGACCGCTCGGCCCGCTGCCCGACTGGACGGAAGACGGCGCGCGGCTGGTCGGGCTGTACCGCGCCATGCTGCGCACCCGTCTGTTCGACCAGAAGGTGATCGCCCTGCAGCGCACCGGGCGCATCGGCACCTACGCCTCCAGCCTCGGCCAGGAAGCCATCGGCACCGCCATCGGTACCCTGCTGCGCGACGACGACGTGCTGCTGCCGTACTACCGCGATACCGCCAGCCAGCTGCTGCGCGGGGTGAGCATGAGCGAGATGCTGCTGTACTGGGGCGGCGACGAACGCGGCAGCGCCTATGCGGGCCCGGTGGCGCGCGGCGATTTCCCACTGTGCGTGCCGATCGCCACCCAGGCGCTGCATGCCTGCGGGGTAGCCAGCGCGTTCAAGATCCGCGGCGAGCACCGCGTGGCGCTGACCACCTGCGGCGATGGCGCCACCAGCAAGGGCGATTTTCTCGAGGCGCTCAATGTCGCCGGCGCCTGGCAGCTGCCGGTGGTGTTCGTGGTCAACAACAACCAGTGGGCGATCTCGGTGCCGCGGCGCATCCAGTGCGGTGCGCCGACCCTGGCGCAGAAGGCCATCGGCGCCGGGTTCGCCGGCGAGCAGGTGGATGGCAACGACGTGATCGCGGTGGTCGAACGTCTGCGCCACGCCATCGACCAGGCCCGCCACGGCAAGGGGCCGACGCTGCTGGAGTGCATCACCTACCGGCTGTGCGACCACACCACCGCCGACGATGCCACCCGCTATCGCAGCGCCGAGGAGGTCAACCAGGCCTGGCACGAGGAGCCGGTCAAGCGCTTGCAGAACTTCCTGGTGGCGCGCGGGCTGTGGGACGAGACGCAGGAGCAGGCGCTGGTGGCCGCCTGCCAGGCCGAACTGCAGCAGGCCATCGAGCGCTATGAGGCGCTGGCGGCGCAGGACCCGCTGTCGGTGTTCGAGTACGTCTATGCCAGCTGGCCGCCGGCCTTGGCCGAGCAGCGCGAGCAGTTCGCCGAGCGCATCGCCCGCCGCACGCAAGGAGCCGACCATGAGTGAGAAAAAGTACACCCTGCTGGAGGCGGTCAACCTGGCCCTGCACCGCGCGATGGCCGAGGACGACAACGTGGTGGTGCTCGGCGAGGACATCGGCGTCAACGGCGGCGTATTCCGCGCCACCCTCGGCCTGCGCGAGGCGTTCGGCTTCAAGCGGGTGATCGATACGCCGCTGGCCGAGAACATGATCGCCGGCCTGAGCATCGGCATGGCCGCCCAGGGCCTCAAGCCGGTGATGGAAATCCAGTTCCTCGGCTTCATCTACTCGGCCATGGAGCAGCTGGTGTCGCACGCCGGCCGCCTGCGCAACCGCACCCGCGGCCGGCTGAGCTGCCCGCTGGTGCTGCGCTCGCCGATGGGCGCCGGCATCCGCGCGCCCGAACACCACAGCGAGGCCACCGAGGCGCTGTTCGCCCACATTCCCGGCCTGCGCGTGGTCATCCCCTCGTCGCCGGCGCGCGCCTACGGCCTGCTGCTGGCGGCCATCGACGATCCCGATCCGGTGATCTTCCTCGAGCCGACCCGCCTGTACCGGATGAACCCGCAGCCGCTGCTCGACGACGGCCGCCGCCTGCCGCTGGACAGCTGCTTCACCCTGCGCGAGGGCAGCGACCTCACCTTGGTCAGCTGGGGCGCCAGTGTGCACGAGACGCTGCAGGCCGCCAGTGCGCTGGCCGAGCGCGGGGTCAGCGCCGAGGTGATCGACGTCGCCTGCATCAAGCCGCTGGATCTCGACACCCTGGAAGCCTCGGTGCGCAAGACCGGGCGCTGCGTGATCGTCCACGAGGCGCCGAAGAGCGGCGGAGTGGGTGCGGAGATCGCCGCCAGCCTGTACGAGCGCGCGCTGCTCGACCTGCACGCGCCGATCCAGCGGGTCGCCGCGCCGGACATCCCGCCGCCGCTGTACCGCCTGGAGCAGTACTACCTGCCGGACGTCGGCGACATCCTCGCCGCCTGCGACGCGGTGCTGGAGTACGCCTGAAGGTGATGCCGAGCGGCTTCTGTGGGAGGCGCGACCTCGCGGCGATGCGGGCCAGCGGTCCGCCAGGCGCAAAGAGCATCGCCCCGAGGTCGGGCCTCCCACACGGATTGCAGGTGCGCAGGGCGCACCGCAGAGGAGAACAACCATGAAACACTTCAAGCTGCCCGACCTCGGCGAAGGCCTGCAGGAGGCGGAAATCGTCGAGTGGCACGTCAAGGCCGGCGACAGCGTCAAGGCCGACCAGCTGCTGGTCTCGGTGGAAACCGCCAAGGCCATCGTCGACATTCCGGCGCCCTACGACGGCGTGGTGCTGAAGACCTACGGCGCCGAGGGCGACATCCTCCACGTCGGCGAGCCGCTGCTGGCCTACGAGGGCGAGGGCGAGGACACCGGCACAGTGGTCGGCAAGCTGGAGGCCGGCGAGGGCGGGGCGGGCGACAGCTTCTTCGTCGGCGCGGCGCCGTCGACCCGCGAGCACCTGGCGCCGCGCGCCACCCCGGCGGTGCGCCAGCTGGCGCGTCAGCTCGGCGTGGAGCTGGCCGGCCTGAGCGGCTCGGGTGGCGACGGCCTGATCACCCGCGCCGATGTCGAGGCGGCCGCCGAAAGCGTGCGTACCAGCTTCGGCGGCGAGCGCCTGCGTGGCGTGCGCCGCAGCATGGCGCTGAACATGGCCCGCGCCCACGCCGAGGTGGTGCCGGTGATGCTGGCCGAGGACGCCGACCTCAGCCGCTGGCCGACGGCGCGCGATCCGCTGGTGCGCCTGGCCCAGGCCATCGCCGCGGCCTGCCGCGCCGAGCCGGGACTCAACGTCTGGTTCGATGGCAAGGCCATGGCCGTCCGCCAGCATGATCACCTCGACCTCGGTATTGCCGTGGATACTCCGGACGGCCTGTTCGTGCCGGTGCTGCACAACGTCGGCGGGCGCAGCGCCGAGGACCTGCGCGAAGGCATGCGGCGCATGCGCGAGGCGGTCAAGGCGCGCTCGATCCCGCCCAAGGACATGATGGGCGCGACCCTCACGCTGTCCAACTTCGGCACCCTGTTCGGCCGCTACGCCAGCCCGGTGGTGGTGCCGCCGCAGGTGGCGATCATCGGCGCCGGCAAGATCCGCGACGAGCCGGTGGCGGTCGACGGCAGGGTGGAGGTGCATCCGATCATGCCGCTGTCGCTGACCTTCGATCACCGCGTGGTCACCGGCGGCGAGGCGGCGCGCTTCTTCAAGGTGCTGGTGGAGGCGCTGGAGCAGCCGGAGGGCTGAACCGGGCGGCGCAGGGGGCATGAACTCGCAGCCTGGGTGCCACAGCCGGGCGTCAGGCCAGCATAGTGATATTGCGGAACAGGTCGGCTGGCGGCGCTGGCGCGGCGGTGTAACATCGCAGCAATGACTTATCGCCTGGAGAATAGCCATGTCTGCTGCCGCTGAACTGCCACCCTGTTCCGTGCTGCTGCTTGCCGGCGGGAGAGGGCGCCGCATGGGTGGGGTGGACAAGGGGCTGGTGGAGTTCGCCGGCCGCCCGCTGATCTCGGTGATGAGCGAGCGGGTCCAGCCGCTGACCGACGACCTGATCATCTCCTGCAATCGCAACGCCGAGAGCTACGCGCTGTGGGCCGACCGTCTGGTGAGCGACGAAAGCGATGACTTCCCCGGTCCGCTGGCCGGTATCCGTGCCGGCCTCGCCGCGATGCGCCATGACTGGCTGCTGGTGTTGCCCTGCGATGCGCCGCAGGTCGACGACGATCTGCTCTCGGCCATGCGTCACCAGGCGGTGAGCGAGCCGCAGCGGCCGCTGCTACTGCGCCGCGGTGCGCAGTGGGAGCCGATGTTCTGCATGATTCCGCGCAGCCTGCAGGGCGAGCTGGAGCGCGTCTGGCAGGCCGGCGAGCGCAGCCCGCTGCGTTTCCTGCTGGGCGCCGATGCCCAGGTGCTGGGCTGCGCGCAGGACGATCCGCGGCTGGCCAATCTGAATACGCTCGAGGCGCTGACGGCGGCCGCTCCGCCCGGCGCGATGCCGGGCGCGGCCAACGAAGAGTCCCCCTCGCGGACGTCGGCAGCGGCGGGCATGACTCTTGCTAGGTCTGCCCCTCCGGTTTCATCCGAGACAACCGCCGTGCTGACCCATCTCGACGCCCAGGGGCGCGCCAACATGGTCGACGTCACCGACAAGGCCGCCACCGCCCGCGAAGCCAGTGCCGAGGCTCTGGTGCGCATGCAGCCGCATACTCTGGCGCTGATCGTCGCTGGCGGCCATCCCAAGGGCGACGTGTTCGCCGTGGCGCGGGTGGCCGGGATCATGGCGGCGAAGAAGACCCACGAGCTGATTCCGCTGTGCCATCCGCTGCTGCTCACCGGCATCCGCGTCGAGCTGGAGGCCGAGGGCGTTGACGCCGTGCGCATCGTCGCGCGCTGCAAGCTGGCCGGGCAGACCGGCGTGGAGATGGAGGCGCTGACCGCCGCCAGCATCGCCGCGCTGACCCTCTACGACATGTGCAAGGCGGTGGATCGGGGGATGACCATCGAATGCGTGCGCCTGCTGGAAAAGAGCGGCGGCAAGAGCGGCGACTACCGTGCGGAGGAGCCGGCATGATCGAGGTGCGTTTTTTTGCCCGCTACCGCGAGGCGCTGGACAGCGACGGCGAGCGCCTGGCCTGGTCGGCCGAGCTGGACAGCCTCGACGCCCTGCGTCGCCAGCTGCTGGCGCGCGGCGAGGCCTGGCAGGTGCTGGCCGAGAAGGGCCTGATGTGTGCGCGCAACCAGGAGCTGTGCAGCCTCGCCGAGCCGCTGGCCGATGGCGACGAGGTGGCCTTCTTCCCGCCGGTGACCGGAGGCTGACATGGCGATCCGGGTGCAGGTCGAGGCGTTTCAGCCGGGTGTCGAGCTGGAGGCGCTGCACGCCGCCAACGCCGGCATCGGCGCGGTGGTCGGCTTCGTCGGTTACGTGCGCGACTACAACGACGGCCAGGAGGTCGCCGGCATGACCCTCGAGCACTATCCGGGCATGACCGAGAAGGCCCTGGCCGGCATCGTCGAGCAGGCCGGCCAGCGCTGGCCGCTGCTCGGCGTGGAGATCGTCCACCGCGTCGGTCATCTGCAGCCGGGCGAGCCGATCGTCTTCGTCGGCACCGCCAGCAGCCATCGGCAGGCCGCCTTCGACGCCTGCAACTTCATCATGGACTACCTGAAGACCCGCGCGCCGTTCTGGAAGCGCGAGGACACGGCCGAAGGCTCACGCTGGGTCGATGGCCGCGACAGCGACCAGAGCGCAGCCCGGCGCTGGGACTGACACGCACTCATGCCTCGCGATGGTGCGCTACTGGCGCTCTGCACCGTGGTGCGCCTCGATCTGGTGCGTTCTCGCGCCGGCGTGCAGCTCGGCCAACCCCCGGGGGACGTGCTTAACTGAAGGGCGACGGGCATCGCGCCGGCGATCGCAGTGCTGGTGCAGTCCTTGCATCGGCTGGGTATGCCAGCCGAGCGTGCGGTGCGGCCACGAGGAGAGACCCCGAGATGAACGATGCCATGCTGCTGGACGGCCATGCTCGCAAGATCGACTACCTGCGCCTGTCGGTGACGGATCGCTGCGACTTCCGCTGTGTCTACTGCATGGCCGAGGACATGACCTTCCTGCCGCGCCAGCAGGTGCTCGGTTTCGAGGAGATCGTGCGCATCGCCCGGCTGTTCGTCGGCCTGGGGGTGAAGAAGATTCGTCTGACCGGCGGCGAGCCGCTGGTGCGCCGCGGCATCGTCGACCTGTGCCGGCAGATCGCCGCGCTGCCCGGGCTGCGCGAGCTGGTGATGACCAGCAACGGCTCGCAGCTGGGCAAGCTGGCCGTGCCGCTGGCCGAGGCCGGGGTCAAGCGCCTCAACATCAGTCTCGACAGTCTGGATGCGGACAAATTCCACGCCATCACCCGCACCGGCGATCTCGAGCAGGTGCTGGCCGGCATCGAGGCGGCGCGCACGGCAGGCTTCGCGCGGATCAAGCTCAACAGCGTGATCATGAAGGGGCGCAACGACGACGAGGTGGTGGCGCTGGTGGATTTCGCCGTGGCCCGTGGCCTGGACATCAGCTTCATCGAGGAGATGCCGCTCGGCCAGGTCGGCCGGGATCGCGGCGAGGCCTTCTGTTCCAGCGACGAGGTGCGTGCGCTACTGGCGACGCGCTACAACCTGTTCGACAGCCCCGAGCAGAGCGGCGGCCCGGCGCGCTACGTGCGCCTGGAGGGTCATCCCGATACCCGCGTCGGCTTCATTTCCCCCCACTCGCACAACTTCTGCAGCAGCTGCAACCGCCTGCGGCTGACCGCCGAAGGGCGCCTGCTGCTGTGTCTCGGCCACGAGAACTCGCTGGACCTGCGCGGTCTGGTGCGCCGTCATCCGACCGAGGATCGCCCGCTGGTCGAGGCCATCGCGGCGGCGCTGCAGCACAAGCCGCTGCGCCACGAGTTCGCGGTGTCCGGCGAGGTGCAGGTGTTGCGCTTCATGAACGCCACCGGCGGCTGAGCCGTGTCGGGCGCAGCGTTACTCGGCAGCCGGACTGCGCAGTTCGTCCAGCGCATCCGCCTGATTCTTGAAGGCCCTGGCGAACACGTCGCGGTGCCTGGCCATGTAGATGCCCAGTTCCTCTGCCTGATGTTCGCCGAGCGCCGGCACCGCCTGTTGCAGCACGTCGGCCAGCTTTTCTGCCAGTTCGAGCATGCGGTCGTGACGATCTGCTTCG
Source organism: Geopseudomonas sagittaria (assembly GCF_900115715.1). Taxonomy (GTDB): domain Bacteria; phylum Pseudomonadota; class Gammaproteobacteria; order Pseudomonadales; family Pseudomonadaceae; genus Geopseudomonas; species Geopseudomonas sagittaria. The sequence goes on along the minus strand of NZ_FOXM01000009.1, from coordinate 147,737 downwards.
GCCTTATCCATGAACAAACGCTCCACATCCCGGCTGCTGCGATAAACCACTTCGACGGCCATGTGCCACCCCATCTGCCTGCATGATGTTTGATTGACTGGTTTTTTATACAGTAATTGCGCGCATTATAGGCCGGCGCAGGGCATCTGGATAGTGATCCGCTGCGGATGGCGGGCATGGTCGTGGCGTGATGTTCGGGCGATACTGTGACGCTGCGTCACCAGACGACCCGCGATACAAGGAACCTGCGCACCATGAACGAAGCCCAAGCCGAACTCGATATGCAGCTGATGCGTGCCGCCGCCGCCGAGGCCGCGGGGGTGTTGCGTACGCTGGGCAATCCGGATCGCCTGCTGCTGCTTTGTCAGCTCAGCCAGGGCGAGCGCTCGGTGGGCGAGCTGGAGGAAATTCTCGGCCTGCGTCAGCCGAGCCTGTCGCAGCAGCTGGCGGTGCTGCGCAACGAGGGGCTGGTGCAGACGCGGCGCGACGGCAAGCGCATGTTCTATTCGATTGCCGAGCCGAAGCTGCTGGTGCTGCTCGGCACCCTCTACCAGCTCTACTGTCCGCAGGCCTGACGGCGAGCTGCAGCTCGGCCGCATAGAACAAAAGTGAATCAAAGCATAATCTAATATTATAATTGCACATTATGTATTTTGTTTAAGATTGTCCCCATTCCGGTCTGCCGCGGGCAGCCGACTGTCTTTGGGGGAATCTGCATGTCGTTCAACAAGCCGCTGTTTGCCGCGCTGCTCGCCAGCAGTGCCGCCGTCAGCCCGCTGGCCTTCGCCACCAATGGTTACTTCGCCCACGGTTACGGCATCAAGTCGTTGGGCATGGCCGGGGTCGGCTACGCTCTGCCGCAGGATGCCCTGGCCGCCGCCAGCAACCCGGCCGGCACCGCCCTGGTGGGCAACCGTCTCGATCTGGGCGTGACCTGGTTCAAGCCCGATCGCAGCGTGGAGATCCACGGCAACAACCTCGGCCCCGCCGGCTCGGCCGATGGCAAGTACGATGGCAACGACACCGAGTCCTTCCTGATCCCCGAGTTCGGCTACACCCGCCAGCTCGACGAGCGCCTGGCCTTCGGTCTGGCCGTGTACGGCAACGGCGGCATGAACACCGACTACCAGCGCAACCCGTTCGGTGCCTACGGCAGCCAGGGCGGTGCCGGCGTCGACCTGATCCAGGTGTTCGTCACGCCGTCGCTGGCCTGGCGCCTCAACGAGCGGCACAGTTTCGGCGTCGGCCTCAACTACGCCTACCAGCGCTTCGAGGCGCGCGGCCTGAGCGCGTTCGATAACGCGATGACTTCCGAGGCGCCGGGCAAGGTCAGCAACAACGGCCACGACCACTCCGACGGCTGGGGCCTGCGCCTGGGCTGGAACGGCCAGCTGACCGACAGCCTGAGCGTCGGCGTGGCCTGGTCGTCGAAGATCAAGACCGGCAAGTTCGAGCGCTACGAAGGCCTGTTCGCCGACCACGGTAGCTTCGACATTCCGGAAAACTACGGCATCGGCCTGGCCTGGCGCGCCACCGAGCGGCTGACCCTGGCCGCCGACGTGCAGCAGATCGACTACAGCGACGTGAAGGCGATTTCCAACTCGGTGGACGTGCTGTTCAGCGGTCATCCGCTCGGCTCCGAGGACGGCCCCAACTTCGGCTGGGAGGACATCCGCGTCTACAAGCTGGGTGCCAGCTACGCGCTCACTCCGCAGCTGACCCTGCGCGGCGGCTACAGCTGGGCCGACCAGGCGCTGGACAAGGGCGAGACCTTCTTCAACACCCTGGCGCCGGGCGTGGTGCGCGAGCACCTGACCCTCGGCGCGACTTGGGCGCCCGAAGCGAACCACGAGATCAGCCTGTTCTACGCCCATGCCTTCAGCGAGGAACTCAAGGGCAGCAACTCGATCGCCCCGCAACTGGGCGGCGGCGAGGTGGATCTGCAGATGCAGCAGGACAGCGTCGGTATCGCCTACGCCTGGAAGCTCTGAGCCAGCGGATGCGCGGCGGGAATTTTCCGCCCGCATCCGCGCGTGAAACCCTTAAACTGCGCACCACCCGCGGGGTGACCATCTGGTCGCCCCGTTTCGTTCCGGGGCGATTCAGCGAGGATTTCATGCAGGACAATGCTTCTCCGGCCAACGCCGGTCAGGTCGGTTACGTCGCCATCGAGCAGCCGTTCGGCTTGCAGCCGCCCAAGGTGCACTGCCCGATCTGCGGCCAGCAGCAGTTCGTCGAGCAGGACGACGAGTATCTGGAAACTCCCTGCGAACATCTGGCTTTCGTCTTCGGCGGCGAGGAAGACGAGTTCGTCTATGCTTCCGACGACTTCGCCGAGCGCTTCGCCCGCTTCGATGCCGAGCTGGATGCCCGTTTCCCCGACGACGAGGCGCGGGCCAGCGAGGCGTACGAGGACGCCAGCAGCTTCTATCGCGACCTGTTTGCCCAGCGCCTGCAGGATCTGGGTTACGGCGCCAGCCTGCTGGCCCTGCGCATCACCTACGGCGGCCTGGCCGAGGGAAACCCGGTGTGGTTCAGCGATGTCTATGGTTTCGACTATGCGCTGATCCGCGAGGACGACGCCGAGTAAGACGCCCCTTTCGCCGCACCTTCTCGCAGGCAATCCCAGTCCATGTTCGATCTTGGTGCCTACATAGGTTTGTTCTTCGCCGCCTTTGGCGCGGCCAGCCTGCTGCCGCTGCAATCCGAGGCGTTGCTGGTCGGTCTGTTGCTGGCCGAGAGCCATCCGGTGGCCACCCTGCTGGCGGTGGCGACCGCCGGCAATGTGCTCGGCTCGCTGCTCAATTGGCTGCTGGGGTTGTATCTCGAGCGCTTTCGCGAAAAGCGCTGGTTCCCGGTGCGCGAGCAGCATCTGCAGCGTGCGCAGCACTGGTACCAGCGCCATGGCCGCTGGTCGCTGCTGTTGAGCTGGCTGCCGGTGGTCGGCGATCCGTTGACCGTGGTCGCCGGGGTGATGCGCGAGTCGTTCTGGATCGTGCTGCTCTGCGTCACCCTGGCCAAGGGTGCCCGCTATGCGGCGTTGACGGCGGTGACCCTGGGCTTTTCCTGAGCCCCGTTCGGGGCCCGGACCTTTGCCGACCTGGCGCACCACTGGGCGGCAATTGTCCGCCAGGCTTCGGCAGACTCGTCCATGCTGGGCAATACTCTGTGCTGTTCTCAACCGTGCCGCAGCCACTGCGGGAGGATTCCATGGAACAGCCGGTCCACGCCTTTCATCATCTGTTCGAGCAGCTCGGTCTGCCCAACGACAACGACTCGATCCGCCGCTTCATCGAGCGCCATGCGCCGCTGGCCGATGACGTGCAGCTGGCCGATGCGCCGTTCTGGTCTCCGGCGCAGGCAGCTTTCCTGCGCGAGGAGATCCTCGAGGATGCCGACTGGGCCGAGGTGGTCGACAACCTCAATGCGGCGCTGCGCGCTCGTCACTGACTCTCGCCGTGTCGCTGATGCGCCAAGAATCGCGCTGCGCAAACGAAAACGCCGCGCTGCTCCGGGAGCAGCACGGCGTTCGGCAGAGCAGGGCGCTTAGCCCTGGCGGATCAGGTGGTCGAAGGCGCTCAGCGAGGCCTTGGCGCCTTCGCCGACAGCGATGACGATCTGCTTGTACGGCACCGTGGTCACGTCGCCGGCGGCAAACACCCCGGGGATGCTGGTCTGGCCCTTAGCATCGACGATGATCTCGCCGAAGCGCGACAGCTCGACGCTGCCCTTCAGCCAGTCGCTGTTGGGCAGCAGGCCGATCTGCACGAAGATGCCTTCCAGCGCGACCTCGTGCACTGCGTCGGTGTGGCGGTCCTTGTAGACCAGGCCGGCGACCTTCTGTCCGTCACCCTTGACCTCGGTGGTGTGCGCCATGGTGATGATGGTCACGTTGGCCAGGCTGCGCAGCTTGTTCTGCAGCACCGCGTCGGCGCGCAGCTGCTCGCCGAATTCCAGCAGGGTGACGTGGGCGACGATGCCGGCCAGGTCGATGGCCGCCTCGACGCCGGAGTTGCCGCCGCCGATCACCGCCACCCGCTTGCCCTTGAACAGCGGGCCGTCGCAGTGCGGGCAGTAGGCCACGCCACGGCCGCGGTACTGCTGCTCGCCCGGCACGTTCATCTCGCGCCAGCGCGCGCCGGTGGCGAGGATCACCGTCTTCGCCTGCAGTTCGCCACCGTTGTCGAACTGCACGGTATGCAGGCCGTCGTCGGAGGCGGCCGGGATCAGCTTGCTGGCGCGCTGCAGGTTGATGATGTCGACCTCGTACTGGCGCACGTGCTCTTCCAGCGCGCGGGCCAGTTTCGGGCCTTCGGTCTCCGGTACGGAGATGAAGTTTTCGATGGCCATGGTGTCCAGCACCTGGCCGCCGAAACGCTCGGCGGCAACGCCGGTGCGGATGCCCTTGCGCGCGGCGTAGATCGCCGCTGCTGCGCCGGCCGGGCCACCGCCGACCACCAGCACGTCGAAGGCGGTCCTGGCGTTGAGCTTCTCGGCGTCGCGGCTGCCACTGTTGGTGTCCAGCTTGGCGAGGATCTCGGCTTCGCCCATGCGGCCCTGACCGAACAGCTCGCCGTTGAGGTAGATACTCGGCACCGACATGATCTGCCGCCGCTCGACTTCATCCTGGAACAGTGCGCCGTCGATGGCGACGTGGCGCACGTTGGGGTTGAGCACCGCCATCAGGTTGAGCGCCTGCACCACGTCCGGGCAGTTCTGGCAGGACTGCGAGAAATAGGTTTCGAAGTTGAATTCGCCGTCGAGCTGCTTGATCTGTTCGATCAGCTCGGCCTCGAGTTTGGGCGGGTGGCCGCCGACCTGCAGCAGGGCCAGCACCAGCGAGGTGAACTCGTGGCCCATCGGGATGCCGGCGAAACGCAGGCTGATGTTGCCGTTCGGACGGTTGAGACTGAACGACGGCGTGCGGCTGTCGTTGCCGTCGCTCTTGAGGGTGATCTTGTCGCTCAGGCTGACGATGTCCTGCAGCAGGGCGAGCATTTCCTGGGATTTGGCGCCGTCATCCAGGGACGCGACGATCTCGAACGGCTGGGTGACCCTCTCGAGGTATGTCTTCAACTGGGTTTTCAGATTGGCGTCCAGCATAGTGACGGTATTCCTTTGCGAAAATCGGATATGAAAATGCCCGGGCGGATCGCACCCGGGCATTCGGGCGTCGCGAGAGCCGGGTGACAGCCCTCGTGGCGCGGCAACCTGACGGTTGGTGGACTTAGATCTTGCCGACCAGGTCCAGGGACGGGGTCAGGGTCTCGGCGCCTTCCTTCCACTTGGCCGGGCAGACCTGGCCCGGGTGGGCGGCGGTGTACTGGGCGGCCTTCAGCTTGCGCAGGGTCTCGCTGACGTCACGGGCGATCTCGTTGGAGTGGATCTCCAGGGTCTTGATCACGCCTTCCGGGTTGATGATGAAGGTGCCGCGCAGGGCCAGGCCTTCTTCCGGAATGTGCACGCCGAAGGCGTTGGTCAGCACGTGGGTCGGGTCGCCGATCAGCGGGAACTTGGCCTTGCCGACGGCCGGGGAGGTTTCGTGCCAGACCTTGTGGGAGAAGTGGGTGTCGGTGGTGACGATGTACACCTCGGCACCGGCCTTCTGGAATTCGGCGTAGTTCTCGGCGGCGTCTTCGATTTCGGTCGGGCAGTTGAAGGTGAAGGCGGCCGGCATGAAGATCAGCACGGACCACTTGCCCTTCAGGTCGGCTTCGGTGACTTCGATGAACTTGCCGTTGTGGAAAGCGTTGACCTTGAACGGTTGAACTTGGGTGTTGATGAGGGACATTCGCTGACTCCTTCAGGGTTGAAAGCTGGTTGACGAAGAGAATCCTACGTGGAGTAGGTGGTTAGGCATAATTGATTGGTCGAATCGATTGGATTGCTTTTGCCTATGACCTGCTTCGCTGCCATCCGTCCGCTCGCCGGGCGGAAGCGCCTGGCTACTCTACAACAGACTTGGCCGTAGGGAACCTTTGCCGTACACTCCACTCCAACCTTGCAAGCAGAAGTACCCAGGGGCCGATCAGGATTCGACGCCGGTAACAAAACTTGAGGGGCATGCCGAGTTGGTAACAGATCTCGTAAATCCGCTGTTACAAACTTATAGTTGCCAACGACGACAACTACGCTCTAGCCGCCTAAGGGCCGCTAGCTGACCCTAGGGGATGCCTGTAAACCCGAAGATTTGGTCAGTCATATAGAACAGGATCGCCGCCAAGTTCGCTGCAGACGTAACGGCTAAAACTTATGCAGCTCGCTCCAAGCGCCCTGCCACTCGGGCCGCGAGGAGTTAACTCAATAGAGATGGCTACGCATGTAGAACCGATAGCGGAGAGCTGGCGGACGGGGGTTCAAATCCCCCCGGCTCCACCAAAACCTGACACAAAGCCCCGAACTCCGGGGCTTTGTGCTGTCTGGGGCTGTCGTTTTGTGGAGGGTGTGCCGCCGAGTCCTGTGCATGGGGGCTTGGCCGCTACCCGGCCAGCAGCCTGGCCCGCCCCTGATGCTCGGCCGCCACGCTCCCTTCCTGTTGTCCGGGCGGCGCCGGTCCATTGCGCCCTGGGCTGGCTTGGGGCGCTCCTCCCGGTGTGGCTGGTGCTCTCAGCCAAAGAACTTGCCCAGCATCCGCGCCACGAAGCCGCCCTCGAGGCTTCTCTTGACGTAATTGACGTAGTGCTTGTCGTCGCGCTTGATGTGGTTGGTCAGCCACAGGCCGATGTCGCTGCGCACTTCGCGGGCCAGGCGGATTGGATCCTCGCCGCTGCCGAAGCGCACGCGATAGGAGTCGGCGCGCTCCTTGAAGCGCTCGTGCACCTCGTGGTGGGCGTCTAGCATCGGGTAGCCGGCCTTTTCCATCAGGCTTTCTTCGAAGGTGTTGTGGGAGATCGCATAGTCGATCAGCGACTTGATGACGTGTTCGATCTGCTCGACGGATTTGCGGGAGATGGCCTGATCGATCTCCTTCAGATACTCGAAGATGCGCTTGTGCTGTTCATCGATGATGTCGATGCCGGTTTCAAAGTCGGCAGTCCAGCTGATCGCAATTGCCATGGCTCTTCCTCGCTGAGTGCTTGAGTGTTACGGGTTGGGTCCGCTATCCATTACAAAGCAAGTCTAATGCCACATTATTTCTGTGGTTTTACCGTGCCATTACTGTGCGTGCCCGCGCGGATGATGCGGCGGGAATGGCTGGGTTGTGGGTAACTTCTTGGCGGATGGTGCGCTGTTTTGGTGCGGTCGTTGTGTCTTGCGGTATCGGCTTTGACGGCGAGTGCGGTGGCGGGTGGGTTGTTGGTGATGGCGATGAGTGCAGGCGCACAGGCAGGATCGGGCTGGCAGGCGGATACTTGTCGGGGCGGGTCCCTGTCATCCCTTCGCGAGAGTCGCCTTATGTCCAGTCTTGTTGCTCCGCCTGTTGTCCGTGCCGTCCGCTTCCTGCTGGCGGCGCTGTTGGTGCTGAGCCTGAGCGCCTGTGCGGCGCTCGGTGTCCGTGACCCTCTCAACATTCAGGTGGTCGGCATCGAGCCCTTGCCGGGCGAGGGCCTGGAGATGCGCTTTGCGGTGAAGCTGCGGCTGCAGAATCCCAACACGACGCCGATCGATTACGACGGCATCGCTCTGGAACTGAAGGTCAATGACCGCTCGCTGGCGCGTGGGGTGAGTGCCCAGAGTGGCAGTGTGCCGCGCTTTGGCGAGACGCTGCTGGTGGTGCCGGTGAGCATCTCGGCGTTTGCCGCCGTGCGTCAGGCGCTGGGGCTGGCCGAGAACGCCCGGCTGGACAGCCTGCCCTACGTGCTGCGTGGCAAGTTCGGTGGTGGGCTGTTGGGTGGACGACGCTTCAGTGATGCGGGCACGCTCGATCTCTCGGCGGTCGGCAAGGCCCGCCGCTGAGGGCGCAGGCTCAGCCGGCCCTGTCCCAGAGCCGCTCGTCCTTGAGGGTGTGGGTCGCGATGTAGCGCGGCTGGCCACTGACCTCTTCCAGCTCGGTCAGGCCGGCAAGCTGGTTGACGATGCGATAGCGCTTGCCGGCGGTCTTGTCCTTGAGCGGGTACAGCTCGGCAATCTGGGCGGCCAGTTCGGTGAGGGTAGACATGACACTGCTCCGTGAATCCATGGCAGCTATTTACCGTGTGCGAGTTACAGTCGTGCGAACGTGACAGCAATAAGCGTGCCGTTTGTCGGTGGGTGGCTGCGGCGCTGTCGCTCGGGCTTCCAGCGCGGCGGGCAGAGTTGGGTGCTGGCCGGTCGCGCGGCGGGGGATCAGCTGCGAAGGTGTCACTCGGTGGTGAGGCGCGTGGCGATGATGGCCGGGGCGGGCATTGTCATCGCGGACCATTTACAAACATACTCGAATGTATCTAAAACTGGCGGCCATGCTATGCGCCCGTCGGTGTTGCGCTGCCCCTGCCCCGGAGTTTCGATGCCGTTACGTCTCTTGTTGATCCTTGGTGCCTTGACGGCGTTCGCGCCGCTGGCGATCGATTTCTACCTGCCGAGTTTTCCGGCGCTGGCGCAGGCCTTTGCCACCGACGTCGAGCATGTGCAGTACAGCCTGGCGGCCTATTTCATCGGCTTGGCCATCGGCCAGCTGCTCTATGGGCCGCTGGCCGACCGCTTCGGCCGTCGTCCGCCGCTGTTGTTCGGGGTGACCCTGTTCGCCCTGGCTTCGTTTGCCTGTGCGCTGGCGCCGAGCCTTGACTGGCTGGTCGGTGCGCGTTTCGTCCAGGCCCTGGGTGGCTGCGCCGGCATGGTGGTGGCGCGTGCGGTGGTGCGCGATCTGTGCAACCCGGTCAACTCGGCGAAGGTGTTCTCCCAGCTGATGCTGGTGATGGGGTTGGCGCCGATTCTCGCCCCGGCGGCGGGCGGGGCGCTGCTGGCGCTGTCCGGCTGGCAGGCGATCTTCGTCTGCCTGGGGTTGTTCGCGGCGCTCTGTCTGCTGCTGGTGGTGCTCTGGCTGCCGGAGACGCGGCCGCAGGATGCGCCGCCGGCACCGCTGAGCGGGGCGCTGGGGCAGTATCGGCGGCTGCTGGCCGATCGGGCGTTCGTCGGTCACGCGCTGACCGGCGGTCTGGCGATGGCGGCGATGTTCGCCTACATCGCCGGCTCGCCGTTCGTGTTCATCGATCTCTACGGGGTTCCGGCGCAGCAGTACGGCTGGTTGTTCGGCAGCAATGCCGCCGGTTTCGTGCTGGTCGCCCAGTTCAATTCGCGCCTGCTGCGCCGGCGCGGGCCGGGCTTCTGGGTGCCGCGCGGGGTGGCGTTCTACCTGCTCTGTGCGCTGGCGCTGTTCGGCGTGGCGCTGTGGCAGCCGGCGGCGCTGTGGCCGCTGCTGGTGCCGCTGTTCTGCTGCATTGCCACCCTCGGCATGGTGCTGCCGAACGCTTCGGCCTGTGCGATGGCCGGGCAGGGCGCGCATGCCGGCAGTGCATCGGCGCTGCTCGGCAGCCTGCAGTTCGCCATTGCCGCGCTGGCGGCGTCGCTGGTCGGGGTGCTGCACGATGGTACGGCGCGGCCGATGGCGCTGGTGATGCTGGTGTGCGCCAGTGGTGCGCTGCTGGTGGCCTGGCGCACGGCGCAGTACCGGCCGGATATCGCCAATCCCGGGGTGCTGGAGGAGGGCGCGCGCTAGCGGAGGGCGTCGGCGCGTGCCGCCTCGGGGCGCGCTGGCCGCTGGCGGGTTTTGCAGTGGCACTTTCTTGGGCACTTTCTTGCAGGCAACAAAAAACCGGCCGCAGCCGGTTTCTTGTCGGAACTAAAGCTTAAGCCTGAGCGAGGGCCTTGATGTGGCCGTTCAGGCGGCTCTTGTGGCGAGCAGCTTTGTTCTTGTGGATGATGCCTTTGTCAGCCAGGCGGTCGATCACCGGTACAGCAGCGGTGTAGGCGACTTGAGCCTTGGCCAGGTCTTTAGCGTCGATAGCCTTGACCACGTTCTTGATGTAGGTACGCACCATCGAGCGCAGGCTGGCGTTGTGGCTGCGGCGCTTCTCAGCCTGTCTGGCACGTTTTTTGGCGGAGGGGGAGTTTGCCACCGTCGAGCTCCTCGAATACTGGGGGATACCAAATAATAAGGCCGCGAATCATGCCGACGCTTGACTGAGTTGTCAAGCGCCAAAGGCGGCCGTCGATTGCTGGTCGGACGGGCTGGCACTGGCTTAAACTCGCCGACCTTTGCAGGGTGGGGATTAAAGCATGTCCGGTGAGTCGGCCAAAAGCGGTCTGTTGCGTTCCAGTGCCGTGGTCAGTGTGATGACCCTGCTCTCGCGGGTGCTCGGCATGGTGCGCGACATGGTGGTAGCGGCCTACTTCGGCTCCAGTCCGGCGGCCGATGCGTTCTTCATTGCCTTCAAGATTCCCAACTTCATGCGCCGCCTGTTTGCCGAGGGTGCCTTCGCCCAGGCCTTCGTCCCGGTGCTCTCCGAGTATCGCGCGCAGCGCAGCCTGGCTGAGGTCAAGCAGCTGGTCGACCGGGTCGCCGGCACCCTCGGGCTGACCCTTACCGCGATCACCGCGCTGGGGGTGGTCGGCTCGCCCTACCTGATCATGCTGTTCGCGCCGGGCTTTCGTGACGATCCGGCCAAGCTGGCCCTGGCGGGCGATCTGCTGCGCATCACCTTCCCCTACCTGCTGCTGATCTCGCTGACCGCCTTCTGCGGCGGCATCCTCAACAGCTATGGGCGCTTCGCCGTGCCGGCCTTCACCCCGGTCCTGCTCAACGTCTGCATGATCGGCTCGGCGGTGCTGCTCACCCCGTACTTCGATCAGCCGATCATGGCGCTGGCCTGGGGGGTGTTCATCGCCGGCATGGCCCAGCTGCTGTTCCAGTTGCCGTTCCTCGTGCGCATCCAGCTGTTGCCGATTCCGCGGCCCAATCGCCGGGACGAGGGGGTCAAGCGGATCATGACGCTGATGCTGCCGGCGCTGTTCGGCGTGTCGGTCAGCCAGATCAACCTGCTGCTGGATACCGTGCTGGCCTCCTTCCTGCAGACCGGCAGCGTGTCCTGGCTGTACTACGCCGATCGTCTGTCGGAGCTGCCGCTGGGCGCCTTCGGCATCGCCATCGGTACGGTGATCCTGCCCAGCCTGTCGCGCCAGCATGCCGGCGGCGACCCCAAGGCCTTCTCGGCGACCATCGACTGGGCGCTGCGCATGGTCCTGCTGGTCGGCGTGCCGGCGGCGCTGGCCTTGGCGATCCTCTCCGAGCCGCTGATCGCCAGCCTGTTCCACTACGGCAAGATGACCGAGCGCGACGTGGTGCAGGCGGCCAATGCGCTGGAGGCCTATTCGCTGGGCGTGCTGACCTTCATGCTGATCAAGGTGCTGGCGCCGGGATTCTTCTCCCGACAGGACCTGAAGACGCCGGTGCGCATCGCCGTGCAGTGCATGGTGGCCAACATGGTGCTCAACCTGATCCTGATCTGGCCGCTGCAGCATGTCGGTCTGGCCCTGGCGACCTCGCTGGCGTCGATGCTCAATACCGGCCTGCTGCTCTGGGGGTTGACCAAGACCGGCGTGTACCGTCCGGCCCCCGGCTGGGGGCTGTTCATCCTGCGCCTGCTGGCCGGCTGTGCGGCTATGGTGGCGTTGGTGTGGTGGTTGAATGCCCCGGCCGCCGAGTGGTTCGCCTGGGGCTGGCAGCGTCGCGCCGGGGAGCTGAGTCTGCTGGTCGGCGGCGGTATCGCCGTCTACGTCGCGGCGATGCTGCTGCTGGGCCTGCGCCTGCGTCACCTGCGTCATTGAGCGGGGAAACAGGGCCTACGCCTGACGTCCGCGCATGGGTATAATCGACCACTTTGTGAACAAGATGCGCCCTATGCAACTGGTCCGAGGTCTTCATAATCTGCGCTGCTGCCAGCGGAGCTGCGTTGCCACCATCGGCAACTTCGACGGCGTGCACCTTGGCCACCAGGGCGTTCTGGCGCGTCTGCGCGAGCGCGCCGCAGAGGCCGGGTTGCCCAGCTGCGTGGTGATTTTCGAGCCGCAGCCGCGTGAGTTCTTCGCTCCGGACAAGGCGCCGCCGCGCATCAGCAGCCTGCGCGAGAAGCTCGAGCTGCTGCGCGAGGCGGGTGTCGACCAGGTGCTGTGCCTGACCTTCAACCGCCGCCTGCGCGAGCTGTCCGCCGAGCAGTTCGTCCACCAGATCCTGGTCGAGGGCCTCGGCGTCAAGCATCTGGAGGTGGGTGACGACTTCCGCTTCGGCTGCGACCGCGCCGGCGACTTCGACCTGCTGGTCGAGGCCGGTGCGCGCGAGGGCTTCACCGTCGAGTCGGCCAGCACCATCGAGCTGGACGGCGAGCGCATCAGCAGCACGCGGGTGCGCGAGGTGCTGGCCGCCGGCGATTTCGCCATGGCTGAACGCCTGCTCGGCCGCCCCTACTGCATCAGCGGCCGGGTGCTGCATGGCCAGAAGCTCGGTCGCCAGCTGGGTGCGCCGACCGCCAACCTGCGCCTCAACCGGCTGCGCGCGGCGCTCAATGGTGTCTACCTGGTCAGCACCGAGGTGGACGGCCGGCGCTGGCCCGGGGTGGCCAACATCGGCACGCGGCCGAGCGTGGCGGGCGACGGCCGCGCCCACCTCGAGGTGCATTTGCTGGATTTTGTCGGTGACCTCTACGGTCGCCGCCTGGTGGTGCAGTTCCACCAAAAGCTGCGCGACGAGCAGCGTTTCGCCTCCCTGGAGGCACTGAAGTCGGCGATCGACGCGGACATCGCCGCCGCCCGTGCCCACTGGCAGGGTCAACCGTTAGAGAACCTGAAATGACCGACTACAAAGCGACCCTGAACCTGCCGGACACGGCATTCCCGATGAAGGCCGGGCTGCCGCAGCGCGAGCCGGAAATGCTCAAACACTGGGACAGCATCGATCTGTACGGCAAGCTGCGCCAGCTCGGCGCCGAGCGGCCGAAGTTTGTCCTCCACGACGGCCCGCCCTACGCCAACGGCAACATCCACATCGGCCACGCGGTCAACAAGGTTCTCAAGGACATCATCGTCCGCTCGCGCACCCTGGCTGGCTTCGATGCCCCCTATGTGCCGGGCTGGGACTGCCACGGTCTGCCGATCGAGCACAAGGTCGAGGTCACCCACGGCAAGAACCTGCCGGCGGACAAGACCCGCGAACTGTGCCGCAGCTACGCCGCCGAGCAGATCGAGGGCCAGAAGGCCGACTTCATCCGCCTCGGCGTGCTCGGCGACTGGAGCAACCCGTACAAGACCATGAACTTCGCCAACGAGGCCGGCGAGATCCGCGCCCTGGCCGAGATGGTCAAGGGCGGCTTCGTGTTCAAGGGGCTCAAACCGGTCAACTGGTGCTTCGACTGCGGCTCGGCGCTGGCCGAGGCCGAGGTCGAGTACCAGGACAAGAAGTCCGACGCCATCGACGTGGCCTTCGCCATCGAGGACAGCGCCCAGCTGGCCGAGGCCTTCGGCCTCACCCGCCTGGAGAAGACCGCCTACGCGGTGATCTGGACCACCACGCCGTGGACCATCCCCGCCAACCAGGCGCTCAACGTCCATCCCGAATTCGAGTACGCGCTGGTCGACGTCGGTGACAAGCTGCTGCTGCTGGCCGCCGAGCTGGTCGAGAGCTGCCTGGCGCGCTACGGCCTGGAAGGCGAGGCGATCGCCAGCACCCAGGGTGCCGCGCTGGAAAACATCCGTTTCCGCCACCCGTTCTACGAGCGTTTCTCGCCGGTCTACCTGGCCGAGTACGTCGAGCTGGGCGCCGGCACCGGCATCGTCCACTCCGCGCCGGCCTACGGCGAGGACGACTTCCGGACCTGCAAGCAGTACGGCATGCACAATGACGACATCCTCAACCCGGTGCAGAGCAACGGCGTCTACGTCAAGGACCTGCCGTTCTTCGGCGGCCAGTTCATCTGGAAGGCCAACCCGCAGGTCGTCGACAAGCTGCGCGAAGTCGGCGCGCTGCTCAAGCACGAGGGCATCAGCCACAGCTACATGCACTGCTGGCGGCACAAGACCCCGCTGATCTACCGCGCCACCGCGCAGTGGTTCGTCGGTATGGACCGGGCCGCGTCCGGCAAGCAGCCGGAGCAGGGCGCCACCCTGCGCGAGCGCGCGCTGGACGCCATCGAGCAGACCGAGTTCTATCCCGGCTGGGGCAAGCCGCGCCTGCATGCGATGATCGCCAACCGTCCCGACTGGTGCATCTCGCGCCAGCGCAACTGGGGCGTGCCGATCCCGTTCTTCCTGCACAAGGAAAGCGGCGAGCTGCACCCGCGCACCGTCGAGCTGATGGAGCAGGTTGCCCAGCGCGTCGAGCAGCAAGGCATCGAGGCCTGGTTCAAGCTGGACGCCGCCGAGCTGCTCGGTGACGAGGCCGCCGACTACGACAAGATCAGCGACACCCTCGACGTCTGGTTCGACTCCGGCACCACCCACTGGCACGTGATGCGCGGCTCGCACCCGATGGGCCACGACCAGGGCCCGCGCGCCGACCTCTATCTGGAAGGCTCCGACCAGCACCGCGGTTGGTTCCACAGCTCGCTGCTGACCGGCGCCGCGATCGACGGCCACGCGCCGTACCGCGGCCTGCTGACCCATGGCTTCGTGGTCGACGAGAACGGCCGCAAGATGTCCAAGTCGCTGGGCAACGTCATCGCCCCGCAGGAAGTCACCGACAGCATGGGCGCCGACATCCTGCGCCTGTGGGTCTCGGCCACCGACTACTCCGGCGAAATGGCGGTGTCCAAGCAGATCCTCCAGCGCAGCGCCGATGCCTACCGGCGCATCCGCAACACCATGCGCTTCCTGCTCTCCAACCTCAGCGGCTTCAACCCGGCCACCGACCTGCTCGAACCGCAGCAGATGCTGGCCCTCGACCGCTGGGCGGTGGACGCCGCCGCGCGCCTGCAGACCGAGCTGACCGAGGCCTACGACCAGTACCGCTTCTGGAACGTCTACCAGAAGGTGCACAACTTCTGCGTGCAGGAGCTGGGCGGCTTCTACCTCGACATCATCAAGGACCGCCAGTACACCACCGCGGCCGACAGCCAGGCGCGCCGCTCCTGCCAGACCGCGCTGTTCCACATCGCCGAGGCGCTGGTGCGCTGGATCGCGCCGATCCTCGCCTTCACCGCCGAGGAGATCTGGCAGTACCTACCGGGCGAGCGCAGCGAGTCGGTGTTCCTCACCACCTGGTACGACGGCCTGTTCGAACTGGACGCCGACGCCGAGCTGGGCCGCGAGTTCTGGGCCGAGGCCATGGCGGTCAAGGTCGCGGTCAACAAGGAGCTGGAGAACCAGCGCAACGCCAAGACCATCGGCGGCGGCCTGCAGGCCGAGGTCACCCTGTACGCCGAGGACGCGCTGGCCAGCCGGCTGGCCAAGCTGGGCGACGAGCTGCGCTTTGTGCTGATCACCTCCTACGCCAGCCTGGCGCCGCTCGCCGATGCCCCGGCCGAGGCGGTGGACAGCGAGCTGCCGGGCCTCAAGCTGCGCGTGGTCAAGTCGGCGCACGGCAAGTGCGTGCGCTGCTGGCACTTCCGCGCGGACGTCGGTCAGCATGCCGAGCATCCGGAAATCTGCGGCCGCTGCATCGACAACGTGCACGGTGCCGGCGAGGTGCGCGAGCATGCCTGATGCCGGGCGCCCAAGTGCCTTGCCCTGGCTGTGGTTGAGCGCGATCGTCTTCGTGCTCGACCAGATCAGCAAGCTGTACTTTGACAGCAGCCTGCAGATGTACCAGCAGATAGTGGTCATTCCCGACTACTTCAGCTGGACCCTGGCCTACAACACCGGCGCCGCCTTCAGCTTCCTCGCCGATCACGGCGGCTGGCAGCGCTGGCTGTTCGCCCTGATCGCCGTCGGCGTCAGCGCTGTGCTGGTGGTCTGGCTCAAGCGCCTGCCGCGCCGCGGCCAGGGCTGGCTGGCCCTCGGCCTGGCGCTGGTGCTGGGTGGCGCGCTGGGCAACTTGTTCGACCGCGTGGCCTATGGCCACGTCATCGACTTCATTCTGGTCCACTGGCAGCAGCGCTGGTATTTCCCGGCCTTCAACGTCGCCGACTGCGCCATCAGCGTCGGCGCCGTGCTGTTGGCCCTGGACATGTTCAAATCCGAGAAAAGCGGAGACCGCAATGACTGAACAGCGCATCGGCCCCGAGCGCCAGGTAACCCTGCACTTCGCCATCAAGCTCGAGTCGGGCGACGTGGTCGACAGCACCTTCGACAAGCGCCCGGCGACCTTCAAGGTCGGCGACGGCAACCTGCTGCCCGGCTTCGAACAGGCGCTCTACGGCCTCAAGGCCGGCGACAAGCGCTCGATCGCCATCGAGCCGGAGCACGGCTTCGGCCAGCCCAACCCGCAGAACGTGCAGGTCATGCCGCGCAGCCAGTTCGAGGGCATGGAGCTGTCCGAGGGTCTGATGGTGATCTTCAACGACGCCGCCAAGGCCGAGCTGCCGGGCGTGGTCAAGCAGTTCGACGCCGAGCAGGTCACCATCGACTTCAACCACCCGCTGGCCGGCAAGCGCCTGACCTTCGACGTGGAAATTATCGACGTACAGCCCGCCTGAGCCCATTGTAGGGTGGGTTAGGCCGCAGGCCGTAACCCGCCAACCAGGCCGTCGGCCTGGCCTGTGCCTCCTTGGAAACCCCGCGTGCCGAGACTCCCCATGCAAATCACCCTCGCCAACCCCCGCGGCTTCTGCGCCGGCGTCGACCGCGCGATCGAGATCGTCAACCGCGCCCTGGAAGTGTTCGGCCCGCCGATCTACGTGCGCCATGAAGTGGTCCACAACAAGTTCGTGGTCGAGGACCTGCGAGCCCGCGGCGCCATCTTCGTCGAGGAACTGGACCAGGTGCCGGACGACGTCATCGTCATCTTCAGCGCCCACGGCGTCTCCCAGGCCGTGCGCGACGAGGCGGCACGTCGTGGTCTGCGGGTGTTCGACGCCACCTGCCCGCTGGTCACCAAGGTGCACCTGGAGGTGGCCCGCTACAGCCGCGACGGTGAGGAGTGCATCCTCATCGGTCACGCCGGCCACCCCGAGGTGGAAGGCACCATGGGCCAGTACGACGCCCGCAACGGCGGCGCCATCTACCTGGTCGAGGACGAGGCGGACGTGGCCAAGCTCGAGGTGCGCAATCCCGCGGCGCTGGCCTACGTCACCCAGACCACCCTGTCGATGGACGACACCGCCAAGGTGATCGACGCCCTGCGCGCCAAGTTCCCCGCCATCCAGGGACCGCGCAAGAATGACATCTGCTACGCCACCCAGAACCGCCAGGACGCGGTCAAGCAGCTCGCCCACGATTGCGACCTGCTGCTGGTGGTCGGCAGCCCCAACAGCTCCAACTCCAACCGCCTGCGCGAGCTGGCCGAGCGCATGGGTACCCCGGCCTACCTGATCGACGGCGCCGAAGACCTCCAGCGCGAGTGGTTCGATGGCCAGCAGAAGATCGGCATCACCGCCGGCGCTTCCGCCCCGGAAGTGCTGGTGAAGGGCGTGATCGAGCGCCTGCAGGAGTGGGGCGCCGGCGAGGTCGTCGAGCTGGATGGCCGACCGGAGAACATCACCTTCTCCATACCGAAGGAATTGCGGGTGGTGCAGGAAGACTGATGGGGTCGGCGGCGGTCAGCAACTGCCCGCCGCTTCCTTGACCGTACGCAGCCGGCCAGCCGGGCTGAGTACCAGTTTGCGTACTGCCTGCTGCCCGTCGTTATGGCACAGGGTGATGGTGCCGGCCTGCCAGGCGCCGCTCTGTAGTTTCGCCACGCCCGTCGGCATGTAGCGCACATAGCGGCTCACCGGGGTGTTGCCGCTGATCCGCACGCCTGCTGCGCTGGCATCACCCGTGCGCAACACCAGCTCCCCCTCGTCGAGGATGCCATTCGCATTCTGGTCGACGAAGATCTGCCAGCCACTGGCCCACTCGCCATCCCCGTTGTCGATCAGCACCGGCCGCTGCCGGGTGATCGCCTCATGGCGGGCAGTGGTGAAGGCCAGCGCCAGGTCGATGCTGGCGCTGCGTAGCTGCTGGGCGTGGATCATCTGCGTGAAACCGGGCGTGGCAATGCTGGCCAGAATGGCCAGCAACGCGATCACCACCATGGCTTCGATAAGTGTGAAACCGCGATCTTGCTTGGGCATGACCTGGCATCCTTGCCTGGCTGAGAGGGAGCTCCCGCGTCCTGCGGGAGGTGCGTCGGATGTTAGCCAAACGGGCATGCCGTCGTTCGTAACTCTGAGCCAGCCCTGCCGAAAACTTGCACTGCTTCACAGTGACTTGCCAGCCAAGAGGGCAAAAGAACCGGCGGTCGACTGCAGGCTCTCGTTCATTTCGGATGAGTGCAATCATCCGCGGCAGAGGCTCAACCGGTGCGCATGTCACGGATCAACGAGGACTTGGCAAGCAGTCGACGATAATGCCGGCTCGATCAAGCTCCGCAAACGCAACAGATGGCAGACTCACCCCCCAATGAATACCCGGATCGCAACAGGTGGCGAAGTGGAACGGAAAAGACAGTGTGGATTCACCCTCATCGAACTGATGATCACGGTGGCGATCATCGGCATCCTGGCCGCCATCGCCTATCCGAGTTATCAGCAGTACGTCATCCGCGGGCACCGCTCGGCGGCGCAGTCGCAGATGATGGATATCGCCAACCGCCAACAGCAATACCTGTTGGCCAATCGCAGCTATGCGAGCAAGACCCAGCTGGAGGCTTCGGGGTATGCGCTGCCTAGTGATGTCAGCAGCCACTACAGCTACGACATCACCTTGGGTACCGGCTCTATGCCAACTTACACCATCACCTTTGACTCGACGGGCGCGCAGGCCAGCGATGGCGACCTGACGCTCAACAGCGAAGGGGTCAAGGGGCCGACAGGGAAGTGGTAAGCATGAAACGATCGTCGGGTTCGCGTCGGCAGAGAGGGGTATCGCTGATCGAGGTCATGGTGACCATCCTGATCCTTTCCATTGGCCTGCTCGGTGTGGCCGGCCTGCAGTCGCGTCTACAGATGTCGGAAATGGAGGCCTACCAGCGCTCGCAAGCGCTGTTGTTGCTCAACGACATGGCCAATCGGGTCGCGACCAATCGCAACCGGGCGGCTGACTATGAAACTACCAGTGCCACCCCCTTGGGTGCCGCTATGACCTGCCCCTCTGCGTTGAGTACTCGCCAGGAAATTGATCGCGCCGAGTGGTGCCAGGCGTTGCAGGGTGCGGCTGAGAGCATTGGCAACGCCAAGATGGGCGCAATGATTGGCGGGCGCGGCTGTGTCGAGTCACTGGGAAGTGGCGAATACCTGATTACAGTTGCCTGGCAGGGCATGGGGCCGATTTCGGCGCCGCCCGCTAGTGTTGCTTGCGGAGCCGGTGAATATGATGGCGGTACGGATTCGGCCTGTACCAATGATTTGTGTCGACGTGTTGTGACCACCATCGTGCGGATTGCCGATCTATGAATAAGACTTCTATTGGGCGATTTTTCAGCTTGCGCACCCAGGCAGGCTTCAATCTTGTCGAGTTGATGGTCGCATCTGCTATCGGCATGTTGATCATGGTTGCGATATTGACGCTCTACCTGAATGTAAGTCGTACCAATGATGAAATGGCCAGGACCAATGTTTTGGTTGAGAATGGACGTTTTGTTATTCAGGTGCTGCAGAAAGATCTTGCGCATGCCGGATTTTGGGACGGATTCGTTCCTGAGTTTGACGACCTTACTTCGGCGGCTGACACGGTCACGCTGGATGAAGCGGCTCTTGGTATTGCCGTGGATACAGGAGCTTACCCCGCTATTCCGGAGCGACCAACTGGCGTTCCAGACCCGTGCCGGCCATATGCTGAATGGGGGAAGACTCCTTCCAGTCCAAACGATAGCTCAGCCAAGCTTGTCCATCGCAGTAACCTGCTGAGTATCCCGGTTCAGGTCTATGACGCGGCTCCTGCAAGTTGCAGCCTGACCAATCAGCAGGCGAATACAGATCTCCTGGTGGTTCGCCATGCCGATACCTGTGTAGATAACGGGGAAGCCAATTCGAATTGCCCGGAAGTTGACGGCGAGCTGTATTTTCAGAACTCCTGGTGTGTCCAGGATAGCTTTGGCGGGGTCCAGGGCGCAGAGCCCGATGCCATCAACTTGTCCGCATTGGCGTCGGGCGTTAATGATATCTATAACGGCATGAATGTATATGTCATGAATGGTGTTGGTGCGGGTCAGATGAGGTCAATCGTCGATTACGAAGGCCCTACTAGGCGGGCAGTGGTATCGCCATGGGAGACGCAGCCTGCCTTGGGGGCTACCTACTATGTGCCTTCTTATGTGCTGGATACCGCAGGGTTGAATCTTAAGTCAGGGAGCGCTTGCAATGAGGTCGCCCCCAAACGCCGGTTCATCTCGAATATTTATTATATTCGTGATTATGCAGTAAGTTCCGGAGATGGAATCCCGACGCTGATGCGCTCCTCATTCGGTGTACCAAGCGGTGGTGGCGATCCGCAGCAATTGCCAGCACAGCCTCTGATCGAGGGGGTCGAGGGGTTCCGGGTAGAGGTTGGCATCGATGACATAAGCAAGACCGGAACAGGCGCCGATGTGGACTACTCTGAAGCGGTTACCTGGACCGATTCCGACAACAAGACGACAGCGACCAATCGAGGGGATGGCGCTCCCGACAGGTTCGTCAGGTGCCCGACTGAGGATCGAGCGGTAGATAACACCGCTCCGTCAACCGAGCCGGCAGCTACGGTTTGTACCGCCGATGACCTTGAGGATGCTGTGGCCGTGAAGCTGTATGTTCTTGTGCGAAGCCGAGAGCCATCGCGCGGGCATGTGGATACCAAAACCTATACGCTGGGCAGTACAACGCTGGGCCCCTTCAATGACGGGTTCAAGCGCCATGTATTCTCCAGCACGGTTCGCCTTAACAATGTTTCCGGACGCAGGGAGACACCATGAGACGGAATTTCATGCCCCGTAACCAGCGTGGCGCGACCTTGATCGTGGGGCTGATCATGTTGCTGCTGTTCACTTTGATGGTCAGCAGCGCTTTCATGATGAGTGGTACCAATCTGAAAGCGGTAGCCAATATGCAAAGTCGCGACGAGGCAGTTGCAGCGGCCAATATGGCTATCGAGTTGGTTGCCAGTGATGATTTTTCCAGCACTCCAGCTGCGAGCACTATCAATGTCGATCTCAATAATGATGATGTCAGCGACTATACGGTTCAGATTGCTGCTCCGGTTTGCGTGAATGCCTCCATGGCCGATGTAACTGCCCCCAGTAGTGCCCAGTTGCTGGTCGTGACCAGCTATACGTGGAACACGGTGTGGGATATCACCGCTACCGTGAGCGATCCTGTAAGTGGTGCAGCGGTGGTGGTGCGCTCGGGACTCCGGGTGTTGCTCTCCGAGGCCCAGAAAAACAACAGTAACTGTCCGACGCCAGCGTGATGAGTCGATATTTTCCTGTAATGCGTTCACAAGGACTTCGAAGGAATCAAGAATGATAAATCGATTCAGGAAAACCCTCTTGGCGGTCGCGCTGCTGGCGGCCAGCGCTGGCGCCGTAGCCGAGGATATCGACCTGTTTGTCGGGGCCGAATCCCTGTCCGGCAGTGATTATCCCAATGTGATCATTTTGCTCGACAACTCGGCCAACTGGGCGGCCCAGAGTCAGCAGTGGCCCGATGGTAGTGCGCAGGGTGAGTCCGAGTTGCGGGCCATCAAGCGAGTTGTCTCTGGGTTGGCCCCCGCTAACGAGGATGCCAAGGTCAATATCGGCCTGATGATGCTCAACGAGGGTAGTGGACAGATCCCTGACGGTGGCTATGTGCGCTCCCGAGTCATGGAAATGACCTGGGCCAATCGGGTGGAATTTATCAGAAAGATTGATCATATTCTGGCCAACTTTCAGGATCCCTCGGAAAAGGTTTCCTCTTCGGTCGGCTATGACCGGGCGATGTTCGAGGTATTCAAGTACTTCGGTGGTCATACCCGTATCGCTGAAGCCTATAGCGATATCGAGGGTGGGAGCCAGCCGCGCAACTCCACCCATTTCGGGTCGTACCGTTATTCGGGCGATGCAGTATTCGCGAAGCGGGACCCTTTGGCTTTTGCCGATCTGGCGCAGACCACCTACAAACCAGCGGCCCCCACCGAGGAGGTCTGCAAGGCGAAGAACTACGTGATCCTGATCGGCAATGGCTGGCCGGGGCCGACGGAGTCGGATGCGGCAACCTTGCTGCGCAACGTGGGTGAGGATCCCACCCAGCAGATCTATCCGACCTCGTCTTCCGATGTCCGTTATGCCGACGAAATGGCGCGTTTCATGTACCAGACCGATGTCAGCCCGGCGCCTGGTTTCCAGAATGTAGTCACCTACACCATCGATGTCTACAATGCCAAGCCCAGCGCTGCGCACGAGAAGCTGCTGCGCAGCATGGGGGACGTTGGCGGGGGAGGGTACTTCGCTGCCACCAATGAAGATGCGATCGCGGTGGCGCTGCAGACTGCGCTGTCCGAGATCAAGTCGGTCAGCAGCGTGTTTGCCTCGGTCAGCCTGCCGGTCAGTGTCAACACCCAGGGCACCTATCTCAATCAGGTGTTCGTCGGTATGTTCCGTCCCGATGAGAATGCCTTGCCGCGCTGGGCTGGCAACCTCAAGCAGTACAAGATGGGCCTCTCCGGTGGCGAGCTGGTGTTGCAGGATGCCGATGGTGCATCGGCGATCAACAGCTCGACGGGCTTCGTGACCGAGTGCGCCCGCAGCTTCTGGACGCCCAAAACGACCACCCCAGCGAATTATTGGGGCGACGCGACCCTGCCCTACTGGAGCAAGGTGCCGGAAGGCAAGGCGGGGGGGTGTATGGCGGTATCCGGCTCCGCACAAGCAGACTATCCGGACGGCAACGTCGTGGAAAAGGGCGCCCAGGGCTACAAGTTGCGCACTGGCGGTTCGCTGCTCCTGGCCAATGCCACGACGCGCAATGTTCTGGCCTGCACCCAAAGCGACTGCACGACGCCCCCGGCTCCGGCGGTCGGTCTACTAGACCAGTTCGATACCAGTCACAGTGTGACTGCTGCGGAGCTGGGGGCCACGGTAACTGCGACTGAGCGCACGGCACTGATCAACTGGGCGCGCGGGGCCGATGCCGGTGCTGACAGCGAGTTTTCTGATGGCCGGGTGTACACCACGACAAGCACGATGCGTCCATCGGTACATGGTGACGTGGTGCATTCCCGCCCGGTGGCGATCAACTTCGGTAGTGATACCAGCAAGGAAGTCGTGGTGTTCTACGGCGGCAACGATGGCCTGCTGCGCGCCGTCAATGGCAACCGTGATGGTGAGGGCGCTATCGGTGGGCTGGAGCCTGGTCGAGAGTTGTGGTCATTCATGCCGCCGGAGTTCTATCCGCATATCAAGCGGATTCGCGACAACGAAGTAGGCATCGACTTCCCCAATTTTCCTGTAGTCACGGGGCTCCCTACACCTGAGCCCAAGCGTTACGGCTTCGATGGTCCGGTTACCGCCCACAAGGACAGTAGCGATGCCTGGCTGTATGCGGCCATGCGTCGCGGAGGTCGCGCTCTGTATGCCTTTGACGTGGACAATCCAGCCTCGCCGAGCCTGAAGTGGCGGATCGGCTGCCCCAGCCCGGATGTGGCCAGCGATACCGGCTGCACCACGGGACTCAGCGATATCGGTCAGACCTGGTCGTCGGCCAAGCCGTTCCTGGCGCAGGGCTATGAGGCAGGGGCCGCTCCTCTGCTGATCATGGGCGGCGGTTACGATGTCTGCGAGGACTTCGATAATGGCACCCAAAACCATAATTGCAGTGCTTCATCCAAAGGCAACCAGATCTACATCCTGGACGCCGATTCGGGCGATGTCGTCAGGGCTTTCGAGACCGAGCGAGGGGTGGTTGGCGATGTGACCCTGGTGACCGGAAGCAACGGTATGACCCAGTACGCCTATGCTGCCGATCTTGGCGGCAATGTCTACCGGATCACCATTGGCGAGTCCACCGAGGACAACTGGAGCATGACCCGGATCGCTGCGCTGGGGTGCGACTCGCTGGCTTCCTGCAATGCCAACCGCAAGTTCATGTTCGCCCCCGATGTGGTGGTGGACGGCAACACCTACTATGTGTTGGTCGGCTCGGGTGATCGCGAAAAGCCCTTGGAAAATAATGACGAGGGCGTGGCTAGTGCAGCTACCACGGTGGCGAACCATTTCTACATGGTTCGTGATATCCCGACCGATACCAACTGGCTGAGCAGTGAGCGTAGTACCTGTTCGGTTCCTGATGGCGAGCCTTCTGTCATCTGCTTGGACTCGCTGTACCCGATAGGCGCGACTGCCGATTCGCCCACCGAGAGTGTCGTGAACACCAAGAAAGGCTGGTACCTTGAGCTACGTAATGATGAGCAGGTGGTTACCTCGGCAATCACCGTCTACGGGGTGGTCACGTTTAGTACCCACATCCCTGAACATTACCAGCCCGGCCAGTGCCCGACCCTGGGCACTGCAAGTGTGTATAACATCGACTACACCAATGCCAAGAGCCTGAATGGTACCGGCTTGCGCTTCGAGGAGATCGCTGGCGGTGGTCTGCCGCCGTCGCCAGTGGCCGGCATGGTTACTCTTGACGATGGAACGACTGTTCCCTTCGTGATTGGCTCGAACCCAGAGTCGCCTTTGCAGGGGGGGGAGGCACCAGCCCCTAACGTGGCAGGACAACCCCGAGCCAAGGTTTATTGGAATATCGAAGACCAGCAGGATCCATTGCCATGATCTGTCGATTGGAGCGCTATGCCGCTCAGGGCTCCACGGTGCCTGGGCGCTCACGGAGACGACAGCGAGCCTTCACGCTGATTGAGCTGATGGTCACCATCGCGGTACTGGCAGTCCTGATGGGGATTGCCATTCCATCCTTCAGCGAGTTTTCGCTGAGCAGCAGATTGCGCAGTTATGGCACCAGCCTAGTGGCCAGTGCCCAGTTGGCCCGCAGTGAGGCGATCAAACGTAACAGGGATGTGACCCTCTGCATGTCCGCCAATGGTACGAGTTGTGCAAATAGCGGCAGCTGGGAACAGGGTTGGATAGTTTTGCAAGGTGCGACTGTTATCCACCAGCAACAGTCTCTGGCTGCTGGTTACCGGGTTACTGCTGTCGATGACGTCACCAGCATTGCTTTCAGGCCCTCCGGGGTGGGGGCCACGCAGACTACCTTGCGAATCTGTCGAGCAAGTCCGAGCGCAGGGAGTCAGGAACGCGTGGTGACCATCTCTGCGACCGGTCGTACCTCCGTAGAAAAAACCACGGACGGGAGCTGTCCCTCGGCCTGATGAGCTTCAGGTGCAGCACACCCAAGGCCTTCGCAAAGGCTTAAACTCTAGCCCGTACTCGCTCTCTGCAACCCAGTAGCCAGTAGTACGGGCTTTGTTTTTCTCAATAGGCTTCCCCATGCACAACATCCTCATCATCGGCGCCGGGGCCATCGGCCTGCAGTCGGCGCGCTTGCTGGCGCAGGCCGGCTGCCAGGTCACCCTGCTCGATCAGTCCGCTGTCGGCAGCGAAGCGTCCTGGGCCGGCGGCGGCATCGTTTCGCCGCTGTATCCGTGGCGCTACAGTCCGGCCGTGACGGCGTTGGCGCACTGGTCGCAGGATTTCTATCCGCGCCTCGGCGAGCGGCTGATCGAGGAGGGCGGTGTCGATCCGGAGGTGCACGTCACCGGGCTGTACTGGCTGGATCTGGAGGACGAGGCCGAGGCGCTGGCCTGGGCCGCGCGCGAGGGGCGGCCGCTGCGTGCGGTGCCGATGGCTGAGGTGGAAGCGGCGGTGCCGGTGCTGCGCCACGGCTACCAGCATGCGATCCACATGGCCGGGGTGGCCAACGTGCGCAATCCGCGCCTGCTTAAGTCGCTGCGCGCGGCGCTGGAGCAGCTGCCGAATGTCGAGATCCGCGAGCAGTGTGCGGTCGATGGTTTCGTGCGCGAGGGTGGGCGAGTGGTAGGCGTGCGCACGGCGCAGGGCGAGTTGCGTGCCGATGCAGTGGTGGTGGCGGCCGGTGCCTGGAGCGGCGAGTTGCTCAAGACTCTCGGTCTCGAGCTGCCGGTGGAGCCGGTGAAGGGGCAGATGATCCTGTTCAAGTGCGCGGCGGACTTCCTGCCGGCGATGGTGATGGCGGGCGGCCGCTACGCGATCCCGCGCCGCGACGGCCATATCCTGGTCGGCAGCACCCTGGAATACGAAGGCTTCGACAAGACCCCGACCGGGGAGGCGCTGGAGAGCCTGCGCGCCTCGGCCATCGAGCTGCTGCCGGCGCTGGCCGACGCCGAGGTGGTCAAGCACTGGGCCGGTCTGCGCCCGGGTTCGCCGGACGGCATTCCGTTTATCGGTCCGGTGCCGGAGCATGACGGCCTGTGGCTGAACTGTGGACATTTCCGCAATGGCCTGGTGCTGGCGCCGGCGTCCTGCCAGCTGCTGACCAACCTGCTGCTGGGGCAGGCGCCGATTGTCGATCCAGCCCCCTACGCGCCCGCCTTGCGTCTGCGCCGGGCGCAATGATAGCCTTCGCGCCACGTTTCCAGCCGGTGTAGCTCAGTCGGTAGAGCAGCGCACTCGTAACGCGAAGGTCGGGGGTTCGATTCCTCTCACCGGCACCATCGCTTCAGACAAAACAGCCCGTTGCACATCACTGCGCAACGGGCTGTTTTTCTTTGCACGGCAATAAAAGACGTTTACAGGCTCAGGCGCATCGACAGGTCGACGGCCTTGACGTCCTTGGTCAGGGTGCCGATGGAGATGTAGTCGACGCCGGTTTCGGCGATGGCGCGCAGGGTGGTCTGGTTCACTCCGCCGGAGGCTTCCAGCTTGGCGCGGCCGGCGTTGAGGGTGACGGCGGTGCGCATGTCGTCGTGGTCGAGCTCGTCGAGCATGATGATGTCGGCGCCGGCGTCCAGCGCCTGCTGCAGTTCCTCGAGGTTCTCCACTTCCACTTCCACCGGGCGGCCGGGGGCGATCTGCCGGGCGCTGGCGACGGCCTGGGCGATGCCGCCGCAGGCGGCGATGTGGTTTTCCTTGATCAGGAAGGCGTCGTACAGGCCGATGCGGTGGTTGTGGCAGCCGCCGCAGGTGACCGCGTACTTCTGCGCCAGGCGCAGGCCGGGCAGGGTCTTGCGGGTGTCGAGCAACTGTACGGCGGTGCCTTCGACCAGGTCGGCGTATTCGCGGCAGCGGGTGGCGACGCCGGAGAGCAGCTGCAGGAAGTTCAGCGCGCTGCGTTCGCCGCTGAGCAGGGCGCGCGCCGGGCCTTCGAGGCTGAACAGGGTCTGGTCCTGCATGGCGCGCTCGCCGTCGGCGACGTTCCAGGTCACCTGCACGCGCGGGTCGAGCTGGCGGAACACCTCGTCGACCCAGGCGGTGCCGCAGATGGTGGCGGCCTCGCGGGTGATGATCTTCGCCCGCGCCAGGCGCTCGGCAGGGATCAGCTGGGCGGTGATGTCGCCACTGCCAATGTCTTCGGCAAGCGCGGCGCGCACGTTGGCGGTGATTTCGGCGCCGAGATCGGCAAGGCGAAGGTTGGGCATGACGGGCTCCCTGTGCGTTTTCGGCGGATTATAGGCCGGTTTGCCGGTGCCGGGCGTGTGCCTGTCGCGCAGGGGATGCAACAAGTACTGGCGGCGTGCTTGGTCTGGGCGCGGCGCTGCTCTAGAGTGAGCTGAATGAACGAGGGCTGTCGCGCTGTGGCAGTCCAGGAAAGGAGTCGAGATGCAGATCGATCCGCAGAGCGGCTGGTGCGTTGGTGCGCAGCACTGTCCCTCGCCGAACTTCAACGCACGGCCGGCCGGCGAGGTGTCGCTGCTGGTCATCCACAACATCAGTCTGCCGCCGGGGCAGTTCGCTACCGGCCAGGTGCAGGCGCTGTTTCGCAACCAGCTGGACCCGCAGGCCCATCCGTATTTCGCCGGCATCGCCCACCTGCAGGTGTCGGCGCACTTTCTGATCGAGCGTGACGGCACGCTGATCCAGTTCGTGTCCTGCAACCAGCGCGCCTGGCATGCCGGGGTGTCGTGCTTTGCCGGGCGTGAGCAGTGCAACGACTTCTCCCTGGGCATCGAGCTAGAGGGCACCGACGAGCTGCCCTACAGCGACGCGCAGTACGCGAGCCTGCTGGCGCTGACCCGTGAGCTGCTGCGGGTCTACCCGCAGATCACCCCCGCGCGTATCTGCGGACACAGCGACATCGCTCCGGGGCGCAAGACCGATCCAGGCCCGGCGTTCGACTGGGCGCGCTACCTGGGCTCGCTGGGCGCCGAGGTGCAGGCATGAGCTTTCTGGTGTTGCTGTTGATCCTGCTGCTGGAAAAGACCAGCGGCTGGCGCGCGCGCCTGCAGCGCGACGATCTGTTCCTGCGCGCCCTGGGCCGGGTGGAGAGCGAGCCGCGTCTGGTCGGGCGGCCGCTGCGCCAGCTGCTGGTGCTGGGCGTGCCATTGCTGCTGGTCGCGCTGCTGCTGTGGGCGCTGGCGCCGCTGGCCTACGGCTGGCTGCTGCTGCCGCTGCATGTCGCGGTGTTGCTGTGGAGCCTCGGTCGCGGCGATCCGCAGTCTAGCCTCGCGCCGTTCCGCGCCAGCTGGCAGCGCGGCGATGCCGAGGCGGCGTATCTCGACGCCCGGCGCGATCTCGGTGTGCAGGCCGCGGATGCCCCGGCATTGCTGGCGCAGGTGCAGGGTTTCCTGCTCTGGCAGGTCTACCAAGGCTTCTTTGCGGTGGTCTTCTG
The DNA here is from genome assembly GCF_900115715.1 of Geopseudomonas sagittaria. Lineage (GTDB taxonomy): Bacteria > Pseudomonadota > Gammaproteobacteria > Pseudomonadales > Pseudomonadaceae > Geopseudomonas > Geopseudomonas sagittaria. Next base: position 118,980 of record NZ_FOXM01000009.1, on the reverse strand, counting down.
GTACGCGCTGCTCGGTCCGCTGGCGGCGCTGGCCTATCGCCTGCTGGCGCTGCTGGCAGAGCATGCCGGCGACGAGGCGCTGCGCCGGCACGCGGTAGGCCTGCGCCAGGCGCTCGACTGGCTGCCGGCGCGCCTGTTGGCGCTGAGCCTGGCGCTGGCCGGCAACTTCGTCACCGCCAACCGAGTGCTCTGGGCGCGCCTGTTCGATCTGCAGGCGAGTGCCGCGCAGCTGGTGGTCGATGCCGGCCGCGCGGCGGCGGACAGCGCCGCGGGCACGGGCGGAGTGGAGACGCTGGACGAGCTGTGGAGCCTGCTGCTGCGCGCCGGGCTGATCTGGTACAGCGCCCTGGCGCTGTGGATCCTGCTGCTGTAGCGGGTCAGGCCGGCCACAGCCAGGCAGCGCCGCGCACGCCACTGGAGTCGCCGTGGCGGGCTGGCAGCAGGCGGGTGTTGACCTGGTCGGAGAACACGTGGCGCACCAGCAGCGGCGGCACGTCGCGATACAGCACCGACATGTTCGACAGGCCGCCACCGAGGACGATGACTTCCGGGTCGAGGAGGTTGATCACCGAGGCCAATGCCCGCGCCAGCTGGTCGCAGTAACGGGCGAGGGCGGCCTGAGCCGCCGGCTTGCCGGCGGCGGCCGCGCGGTACAGCTGGCCGGCATCCAGGCCGAGCTGGCTGCGCGCCGCCCAGCCGGGACCGCTGAGGAAGGTCTCGATGCAATCGTCGAGACCGCAGTAGCAGCGCCGTGGCTCGCCATCCGCCGCGCTGCGCCAGGGCAGGGCGTTGTGGCCCCACTCGCCGGCGATGGCATTCGGTCCGCCGAGCAGCTGGCCGTTGATGACGATGCCGCCGCCGGTCCCGGTGCCGAGAATTGCTCCGAACACGCTGCGCGCGCCGGCTGCGGCGCCGTCGCTGGCTTCCGACAGGGCGAAGCAGTCGGCGTCGTTGGCCAGGCGCACCGGGCGCTCGAGCAGGCGCTGCAGATCGCCCTGCAGGTCCTCGCCGATCAGGCACACCGAGTTGGAGTTCTTGATCCGTCCGTGGTCCGGCGAGCGCGTGCCGGGGATGCCGACGCCGACGCTGCCGCGGCGGCCCAGCTCGCGCTCGGCGCCCTGCACCAGGCCGGCGATGGCGGCGAGGGTGGCGGGGTAGTCGCCCTGGGGGGTAGGCACCCGCCGGCGCAGGCATTCGCGCTCGCCGTCGAGGCCGATGATTTCGATCTTGGTGCCGCCGAGGTCGATGCCGAAGCGCAGGGTCATGGAATGGTCTCGGGTTGGGTGAGGGTCAGCGCCAGCCGAACAGTGCGCTGGCGTTGTGGCTGCTGGCGCTGGCCAGCTCCTCGGCAGTCACCCCGCGCAGCTCGGCCAGTACCTGGCAGATCTCCGCCAGGTACTCGGGGCTGTTGCGCTGCTGGGCGTGCATGGCCGGCGCCATGTCCGGGGCGTCGGTTTCCAGCACCATGGCTTCCAGCGGCAGCTGCGCGATCAGCTTGCGCAGGCGTCGGGCCTGCGGCCAGGTGGCGGCGCCGCCGAGGCCCAGCTTGAAGCCGAGTTTCAGGTATTCCTTGGCTTCTTCAAGGCTGCCGGAAAACGCGTGGACGATGCCGGCCCGCTTGAGCCGGTAGCGCTTGAGGGTGGCGATGGTCTGGGCGTGGGCGCGGCGCACGTGCAGCAGCGCCGGCAGCTCGAACTCTACCGCCAGCTGCAGCTGCGCCTCGAACAGCGCCTGCTGGCGCGCGTGGTCCAGCTCGGGCACATACCAGTCGAGACCGAATTCGCCGAGGGCGCACAGCTTGCGGTTGCCGGCCAGACGCTCCAGCCAGCCACGCAGCTCGAGCAGATGCTCGGGGCGATGCTGCTCGAGATAGACCGGGTGCAGGCCGAAGGCGGCGTACAGGCCGTCCTCGCTCTCGACCAGATCCCACAGGCGCTGCCAGTTGGCCTGGTAGACGCCGAGCACCACCAGCTTCTCCACGCCCGATGCCCGGCAGCGCGCCAGCACGGCAGCGCGGTCGGCGTCGAAGTCGGGGAAGTCGAGGTGGGTGTGGGTGTCGATCAGCTGCATGGCGCCTCCGCTCATGCCGAAAGTGTAGCGGGGCGCCGCAGCGCCCCGCTGGAACCGCAGGTTGTCAGTGATGCTCGCGGGTGGCGCGGAATTTCACGTCCGGCCAGCGCTCTTCCATCAGGCTGAGGTTGACCCGGGTCGGCGCCAGGTAGGTGAGGTGGCCGCCGCCGTCGACCGCGAGGTTCTCGTAGGCCTTGACCTTGAAGTCCTCGAGCTTCTTCTTGTCGGCGCACTCGATCCAGCGCGCCGACCAGACGTTGATCGCCTCGTAGGCGCACTCGACCTTGTATTCCTCCTTGAGGCGGCTGGCGACCACGTCGAACTGCAGCACGCCGACCGCGCCGAGGATGATGTCGTTGTTGCGCTCGGGGAAGAACACCTGGGTGGCGCCTTCCTCGGCCAGTTCCTGCAGGCCCTGGCGCAGCTGCTTGGATTTCAGCGGGTCCTTCAGGCGCACGCGGCGGAACAGTTCCGGGGCGAAGTGCGGGATGCCGGTGAAGCCCAGCGCCTCGCCTTCGGTGAAGGTGTCGCCGATCTGGATGGTGCCGTGGTTGTGCAGGCCGATGATGTCGCCGGCGTAGGCCTCCTCGAGCATCTCGCGCTCGCTGGAGAAGAAGGTCAGCGCGTCGGCGATCTTCAGGTCCTTCTTGATCCGCACGTGGCGCATCTTCATGCCCTTCTCGTACTTGCCCGAGCAGATGCGCATGAAGGCGATGCGGTCGCGGTGCTTGGGGTCCATGTTCGCCTGGATCTTGAACACGAAGCCGCTGAACTTCTCCTCGGTCGGCTCCACCACCCGCTCGTGGGCGGCGCGCGACAGCGGCTGCGGCGCCCAGTCGACCACCGCGTCGAGCACGTGGTCGACGCCGAAGTTGCCCAGCGCGGTGCCGAAGAACACCGGGGTCATCTGGCCCTTGAGGAAGGCGTCCTGGTCGAACTCGTGGCAGGCGCCCTGCACCAGTTCCAGCTGCTCGAGGAAGCGCTCGTACTCGTCGCCCAGGTGCGCGCGGGCTTCATCGGAGTCGAGGTGCTCGATGACCTTGACCTCGGTGCGCTCGTGGCCGTGGCCCGGGGTGTAGACGATGATCTTGTCTTCGCTGAGGTGGTAGACGCCCTTGAAGTCGCGGTAGCAGCCGATCGGCCAGGTGATCGGCGCGGCCTTGATCTTCAGTACCGCCTCGATCTCGTCGAGCAGCTCGATCGGGTCGCGGATGTCGCGGTCGAGCTTGTTGATGAAGCTGACGATCGGCGTGTCGCGCAGGCGGCACACGTCCATCAGAGCGATGGTGCGCGGCTCGACGCCCTTGCCGCCGTCGAGAACCATCAGCGCCGAGTCCACCGCGGTCAGGGTGCGGTAGGTGTCTTCGGAGAAGTCCTCGTGGCCGGGGGTGTCGAGCAGGTTGATCATGTGCTCGCGGTAGGGGAACTGCATCACCGAGGTGGTGATGGAGATGCCGCGCTGCTTTTCCATCTCCATCCAGTCGGAGGTGGCATGGCGGTCGGACTTGCGCGATTTGACCGTGCCGGCGACGGCAATCGCCTTGCCCATCAGCAGCAGCTTCTCGGTGATGGTGGTCTTGCCCGCGTCGGGGTGGGAAATGATGGCGAACGTGCGGCGTTTCGCCACTTCGGCGGCCTGGGTGGTCATAAGCGTGGAACGCCTCGGCGTAATGAATGTCTGTCAAAAAAGGCGGCGATTATAGCGGATGCGCCCCCCTGCTGACCCGCTGGTGATGAGCGGGGGCAAATTGGGGAAATTTCTGGTTGATCTTGACCCCCCTTGGTCCTAAAGTTCGCGCCCGAACGTCCATGCTGGAAACGATCCATCCGGCTCAAGTACTGACGACGAGACAGCAAGGTCAACCCGCCATCGAGCACGACGCGCGGTTGACCTTTTTGCTTTCGGCGACATGCCTTGGGAAGTAGGCGAACCAAAGTGGGGATACGGATTAGGCGTTCAGTGACAGCCCCTTGAAACTTTTGTGTTTTTCCCATTTTGGAGCCCAGCCGAGCATGACCATCAAGGTTGAAGACTATTACGACCGCGACACCTTCAAGAAGATGAAGGCGTTTGCCGACCAGAAGGAAACCCCCTTCGTCCTGATCGACACCGCGATCATCGACAAGGCCTACGACGACCTGCGTGCCGGCTTCGAGTTCGCCAAGGTCTACTACGCGGTCAAGGCCAACCCGGCGGTCGAGATCATCGACCTGCTCAAGGAAAAGGGCTCCAACTTCGACATCGCCTCGATCTACGAGCTGGACAAGGTGATGTCCCGCGGCGTCGGTCCGGAGCGCATCAGCTACGGCAACACCATCAAGAAGTCCAAGGACATCCGCTACTTCTACGACAAGGGCGTGCGCATGTACGCCACCGACTCGGAAGCCGACCTGCGCAACATCGCCAAGGCCGCGCCGGGCTCCAAGGTCTACGTGCGCATCCTCACCGAAGGCTCGACCACGGCCGACTGGCCGCTGTCGCGCAAGTTCGGCTGCCAGACCGACATGGCCATGGACCTGCTGATCCTCGCCCGCGATCTGGGCCTGGTGCCCTACGGCGTGTCCTTCCACGTCGGCTCGCAGCAGCGCGACATCTCCGTGTGGGACGCCGCCATCGCCAAGGTCAAGGTGATCTTCGAGCGCCTCAAGGAAGAAGACGGCATCGAGCTGAAGATGATCAACATGGGTGGCGGCTTCCCGGCCAACTACATCACCCGCACCAACAGCCTGGAAACCTACGCCGAAGAGATCATCCGCTTCCTCAAGGAAGACTTCGGCGACGACCTGCCGGAAATCATCCTTGAGCCGGGCCGCTCGCTGATCGCCAACGCCGGCATCCTGGTCAGCGAAGTGGTGCTGGTCGCGCGCAAGTCGCGTACCGCCGTCGAGCGCTGGGTGTACACCGACGTGGGCAAGTTCTCCGGCCTGATCGAAACCATGGACGAAGCCATCAAGTTCCCCATCTGGACCGAGAAGAAGGGCGAGCTGGAAGAGGTGGTGATCGCCGGTCCGACCTGCGACAGCGCCGACATCATGTACGAGAACTACAAGTACGGCCTGCCGCTGAACCTGGCCATCGGCGACCGCCTGTACTGGCTGTCCACCGGTGCCTACACCACCAGCTACAGCGCGGTGGAATTCAACGGCTTCCCGCCGCTGAAGGCCTACTACCTGTAACGGGCCGCCGCTGTCCTCTCCCGCACCGGGGGAGGACGCGGTCCTGGTGAGATCGACAAACCCCGCTGCGGCGGGGTTTTGTCGTTTGTAGGGGTGGGTCGCGAGGTGCGCGAGGGGAGTTCCCTGATGAATGTAAAGAAAATGTAAAGACGAGGCTCTTTTCTTTACTGATAATATTTCTCAAATAGAATCGCATCCCATTAAGACAAGGGAGTGATTCTCATGCGTGCGTTCATCAAAGCCTCTACCCGTCAACCCCAGCGCCTGCTGGCTACCGCCGTCGGCCTGGCCGTGGCTTCCCTGGCCGTTCCAGCTCTGGCGGAGGAGCAGGGCGCTCTGCAGCTCGACAACGTCAGCGTGCAGGGTGAGCAGGACAGCGGCTACAAGACCGAGTCGGTTTCCTCGCCGAAATACACCGCGCCGCTGCTGGATACCCCGCAGACCATCAGCGTGGTGCCCCAGCAGGTGATCCAGGAGCAGCAGGCGCTGAGCCTGCGCCAGGTGCTGTCCAACGTCTCCGGCATCACCTTCAACGCCGGCGAGGGCGGCGGCGGCTCGGGCGACAGCATCAACATCCGCGGCTTCAGCGCCAACGCCAACATGCAGATCGACGGCCTGCGCGACAGCAGCCAGACCAACCGCACCGACACCTTCAACATCGAGGCGGTGGAGGTGATCAAGGGCCCCAACTCGGTGTTCGGCGGCAGCGGCACCACTGGCGGCAGCATCAACCAGGTCAGCAAGGAACCGCGCCAGCGCGACTTCACCCAGATCGGCGCCAGCCTCGGCACCGACAACTACAAGCGCATGACCCTGGACACCAACCAGACCCTGGAGGGTGTGGGTACCGACAGCGCCTTCCGTCTCAACCTGATGGCCCACGAAAACGACGTGCCGGGCCGCGACGAGATCGACCGCGAGCGTTGGGGCATCGCGCCGTCCCTGGCCCTGGGCCTGAGCGACGCCACCCGCCTGACCCTCAGCTACTTCCACCAGACCGACGACAACCTGCCCGACTACGGCGTGCCGGCCCGCGACGGCAAGAAGCTCGCTGGGGTCGACCGCGAGGCCTACTTCGGCTGGAAAAACCTCGACAAGGACGAGGTGGAGAGCGACGCCTTCACCGTCAAGCTGGAGCACGAGTTCAACGACAGCCTCAGCCTGCAGAACCTGACCCGCTACAGCCGCATCGACCGTGATGCGGTGGTCTCGGCTTCCCACGTCAACACCACCGGCGTCAGCGCCGGGCGCTACAAGCCGGCCGGTCCGCAGGCCTACGGCCGTGATGTGACCACCGACATGTGGATCAACCAGACCAACCTGAGCGCCTACTTCGACACCCTCGGTCTGGGCCACACCCTGGTCACCGGCGCGGAGATCTCCCGCGAGGACTACGAGCGCATCACCTACAACCATGGCCTGGCCAGCGCACTCTATCCGGCCGACGGCTACGCCCTGGCCAACCCGCCGGGCTACTGGAGCGGTCCGGTGAACAAGACCCGCAGCGCCGACACCTCGACCGTGCTGGACAGCAAGGCGCTCTACGTCTTCGACACCATCGCCCTCGATCCTCGCTGGGACCTGAGCCTCGGCCTGCGTTACGACTGGCTCGACGGCGAATACCGTAACACCGCGCTGCCGGCCGGCACCGTCACCGATCTGGAAACCAGCGACGAGAAGCTCAGCGGGCGTGCCGGCCTGGTGTTCAAGCCGGCCGACAATGGGCGCATCTACGTCGCCTACGGCACCTCGTTCAACCCCTCGGCCGAGTTCCTCGCCACCAGCGGCGCCGGGGTGAGCGCCGCTACCGCCGACCTGTCGCCGGAGAAGAACGAGACCTGGGAACTGGGTACCAAGTGGGAACTGCTGGGTGGCCGCCTGCAGCTGGATGGCGCGCTGTTCCGCGTCGAGAAGACCGATGCCCGCGAAGAGCTGGCCGACGGCTCCTTCGTGCTGGCCGGCGAACAGCGGGTGCAGGGCGTCGAGCTGGGCGTGACCGGCAAGGTCAGCGAGCAGTGGAACGTCTACGCCAACTACACCTTCCTCGACAGCGAGACCCTCAAGTCGGTCAACGACCCGAGCCGCGAAGGCCAGGCACTGGGCAACACCCCGCCGCGCTCGTTCAACCTGTGGACCACCTACGAGCTGCCGGCCGGCTGGACCCTGGGCTACGGCGCCCGCTACGTCAGCGAGCGCAACGTGACCGCCACCGACAGCGCCAAGCTGGACGCCTACTGGCTGCACAACGCCATGGTCGGCTACCAAGTCAGCAAGAACCTCGACCTGCAGCTGAACGTCAACAACCTGTTCGACGAGGACTACGTGGAGCGGGTGCGCCAGAACCCGGGCACCGACGCGCGCTCCTCGGCGATCGAGTACGGCGACGCCCGTGCGGCGATCCTCTCGGCCAACTATTCGTTCTAACCTTCACGTCCAGGCAGGCCCCGCTCCGGCGGGGCTTCGCCGTACCAGGAGCGCAACGCCATGATGCTGCACATCCCCGAAGTGCTTACTCAGGATCAGGTCCTCGACTGCCGCCGCCTGCTGCAGCAGGCGCCCTGGGCGGACGGCAAGAGCACCGCCGGCTTCCAGTCGGCGATGGCCAAGGACAACCTGCAACTGCCGGAAGACTGCGCCGAGGCGCGGCAGATCGGCGCGCTGATCCTCCAGGCGCTGGAGCGCAACCCGCTGTTCATCGCCGCGGCGCTGCCGGACAGGATCTTCCCGCCGCTGTTCAACTGCTACCAGGGCGGCCAGTCGTTCGGCCTGCACGTGGACAACTCGGTGCGCCTCGACCGCGCCAGCGGCGCGCGGGTGCGCACCGACCTGTCGGCCACCCTGTTCTTCACCGGCCCCGACGAGTACGACGGCGGCGAGCTGGTGGTGGAGGACACCTACGGCGCGCACAGCGTCAAGCTGCCGGCCGGCGACCTGATCCTCTATCCCTCCACCAGCCTGCACCGGGTCAGCGCGGTCACCCGCGGGGCGCGGGTCTGCTCGTTCTTCTGGATCCAGAGCATGGTGCGCGACGACGGCCAGCGCAGCCTGCTGTTCGACCTGGATACCGGCATCCAGCGCATCAACCAGGAGCTCGGTGCCGACCACGGCGCCAGCGTGCAGCTCACCGGCGTTTACCACAACCTGCTGCGCCGCTGGGCGCTGTGACGGCCTGCCTTCCCGCCCGTGTCGCGGGTGGGTAAAGGTTGGGTAAAGCCAATTTGTTGCAAATTATTCTCGAATAGAATCGTTTCGCACTGCCGCATCCGCTGGCGGTGCGATGCGGCCTGTCGCCGCGTCCGAGTCCAACTTCGCCGCAGCCGCGGCATAGCGATCAGGTGATCCCAGGTGGTCAAGAAAATCCTCTTCCAGCTGCACTGGCTGCTGGGCATCAGCGCCGGGCTGGTGCTGGCGCTGATGGGCGTGACCGGCGCCAGCCTGTCCTACCAGGACGAGCTGCTGCGCCTGCTCAATCCCGGCGTGATGAGCGTCGAGCCGGCCGTCGGCGCGCGACCGCTGAGCCCGGACGAACTGGTCGGGCGAGTCGGCGAACAGTTGCCCAACCGGCAGGTGCTCGGCCTGAGCTTCTCCGCCGACGCCCTGGACGCGGTCAAGGTCAACGTCAGCGGCGGCGGGCCGCGCGGCGAGACGCTGTACGCCGACCCCTACAGTGGCGAGGTGCTCGGCGCCGCGCGCGGCGCCGGCTTGTTCCAGTTCCTGATGCAGCTGCACCGCTGGCTGGCCATCGGCGACGCCGGCAAGCCGATCACTGGTGCGGCGACCCTGGCGCTGGTGTTCCTCTGTCTGTCCGGGCTGTACCTGCGCTGGCCGCGCCAGGCCGGCAACTGGCGCGCCTGGCTGACCCTCGACTGGCGGCGCACGGGGCGCGGTTTCCTCTGGGACCTGCACGCGGTGGCCGGCACCTGGGTGCTGCTCGCCTACCTACTGGCGGCGCTGACCGGGCTCTACTGGTCCTACGAGTGGTACCGCGACGGCGTGCATGCCCTGGCCGGCGAGTCGGCCCCGCAGCACGGCGGGCCGGGCAAGCGTCGCGGACCGCCGCCGCAGTCCGAAGCGCCGCCTGCGCCAGTGAGCATCGACCCGCTGTGGAACGCGTTCCGCCACGAGGTGCGCGACGACTACCGCCTGGCCAGCCTGCGCCTGCCCGAGCGCGCCGGCCAGCCGCTGCAGGTGATGTACCTGCCGCAGGCCGCCGAGCACAACCGCGCCTTCAATCGCGTCAGCCTGGACGCCGACGGCAAGCTGCTGCAGCACGAGCGCTACAGCGAGAAGAGCGACGTGCAGCAGTTGCTGGCCAGCGTCTACCCGCTGCACACCGGCGACTACTTCGGCCAGCCCGGGCGCATCCTCATGCTGCTGGCCAGCCTGGGCATGCCGCTGTTCTTCATCACCGGCTGGCAGCTCTACCTCGGCCGCCGCCGTTCGCGGCGCGCCGCCCGCGCCGGGCGCCAGGTGCTGGATGGGGCGAGCGGCAACGGCCGGCCCTGGCTGATCGGCTTCGCCAGCCAGAACGGCTTCGCCGAGCAGCTGGCCTGGCAGACCGCCGGCCAGTTGCAGGCGGCCGGCGCGACGGTACAGGTGCGCTCGCTGGCCCAGCTCGACGAGCAGGTCCTGCGCGGCTTCGTGCGCCGGGTGCTCGCCGGCGAGTTCGACCTGCGCCATCTCGAATACGCCCTGCTCGGCCTCGGCGACCGCCAGTACCAGCGCTTCTGCGGTTTTGGCCGCCAGCTGCACGACTGGCTGCAGGGGCAGGGCGCGCGCAGCCTGTTCGCCCCAGTGGAGGTGGACAACGGTGACTACTCGGCGCTGCAGCGCTGGCATGCGCGGCTCGGCGAGCTGACCGGCAGCACGCCGCCAGAGGCCCCGGCCGAGCCCGGCTTCGCCGAGTGGACGCTGCGCGAGCGCCAGTGGCTCAACCCCGGCAGCGCCGCCGCGCCGGTCTGGCGCCTGGTGTTCCAGGTGCCGGCCGGTCAGCGCTGGCAGGCCGGCGATCTGGTCGAGATTCTGCCGCGGCAGGCCGGCGCCCGGCCGCGCAGCTACTCGATTGCCTCGCTGGCCGAGGACGGTGCACTGGAGCTGCTGGTGCGTCTGCAACTGCATGCCGACGGCACCCCGGGACTGTGTTCCGGCTGGCTGTGCGTGCAGCTGGCCGAGGGCGCCACGGCGCCGCTGCGCCTGCGCCGCAACCCTGGCTTCCGGCTGGCGGAGGACGACCGCCCGCTGCTGCTGATCGGCAACGGCACCGGCCTGGCCAGCCTGCGCAGCCTGCTGCGCGAGCGGACGCGGCGCGGGCAGCAGCGCAACTGGCTGCTGTTCGGCGAGCGCAGCGCGGCGCACGACTTCCTCTGCCGCGACGAGCTGCTGGCCTGGCAGGCCGAGGGCCTCCTGCAGCGCCTCGACCTGGCGTTCTCCCGCGACCAGGCGGAGAGGGTCTACGTGCAGGACCGCCTGCGCGAGGCGGCCGGAGAGCTGCGCGCCTGGCTGGCGGACGGCGCGGCCATCTACGTGTGCGGCAGCCTCAAGGGCATGGGCGAGGGTGTCGATGGCGTGTTGCGCGAGCTGCTCGGCGAGGCTGCGCTGGTCGAGCTGCAGGACAGCGGGCGCTACCGGCGCGATCTGTATTGAGTGTGCCGGATGGTGGACAAGGCTGCGCCGTTGTCCACCCTACAGCAGCCGTAGCGTAGGGTGGGTTAGACCGCAGGTCGTAACCCACCAACCGGCCGGCAGGCCGGCAGTCGCGCTGCCTGGCGGCATCGACGGTGGGTTGCGCCGCGCGCGGTCCACCCTACAACGGCAGCTCCAGCGTGGCCGGCGTCACTGAGCTTGCCTCGACGCGCAGCGCCAGCTCGCCTTCGTGCAGTTTCGCGCTCAGGCGCTGGCCGGGGACAGTGTCGGCGGCGCGGCGCACGGCGCGGCCGCGGTCGTCGAGGAGGATGCTGTAGCCGCGGCCGAGGGTGGCCAGCGGACTGACCACCTGCAGGGTCTGCACCGTGGCCTCCAGCTGCTGGCGGCGTTCGCGCAGGCGGGTGTGCATGGCGCGCGGCAGGCGCTGGCGCAGATGCTCGAGACGCTGGCGCAGCAGGACGAGCAGGCGCTCGGGATGCTGGGCGGTGAGGCGCGCGTCCAGTCGCGCCAGCTGCTCGCTGGCGCTCTGCAGGCGCCGGGCCATGGCGCGCTGCAGGCGCAGCTCCAGGTCGTCGAGACGCTGGGCCTGCTGGCGCAAGCGCTCGCCGGGATGGCGCAGGCGCCGGCGCAGGCCGTCCAGCTGCATCCGCCGGGCTTCTAGCAGGTGCTGCATGCGCAGGGTCAGGCGGCGCTGCAGGCTGTCGAGGCGACGCTGCAGGTCGCTGGAGTCGGGGGCCAGCAGTTCGGCGGCGGCCGAGGGTGTTGGCGCGCGCACGTCGGCAACGAAGTCGGCGATCGACACGTCGGTCTCGTGGCCGACCGCGCTGACGATGGGCGTCTGGCAGGCGGCGATGGCGCGCGCCACCGCCTCCTCGTTGAAGCACCACAGGTCCTCCAGCGAGCCGCCGCCGCGGGCGAGGATCAGCGCGTCGAAGCCTTGGTGGTCGGCCAGCTCGAGGGCGCGGACGATCTGTGGAGTAGCGTCGCGGCCCTGCACGGCGGTGGGCACCAGGGTCAGTTCGACCTGTGGCGCGCGGCGGCGGAACACGCTGATGATGTCGCGGATCACCGCGCCGCTTGGCGAGCTGACGATGCCGATGCGCTGCGGATGGGCGGGCAGGGTGCGCTTGCCCTCGGCGGCGAACAGGCCCTCGGCGGCCAGCTTGTCCTTGAGCGCCTCGAAGGCCAGGCGCAGCGCGCCGTCGCCGGCCGGCTCCACCGTGTCGAGGATCATCTGGTAGTCGCCGCGGCCCTCGAACAGCGAGACCTTGCCGCGCACCTTCACCGCCAGGCCATCGCGCAGCGCCTGGCGCACGCGCGCCGCGCTGGAGCGGAACAGCGCGCAGCGCACCTGGGCGCCGGCGTCCTTGAGGGTGAAGTAGACGTGCCCGGAGGAGGGGCGCGCCAGGTTGGAGATCTCGCCCTCGACCCACACCTGCGGGAACACGTCCTCGAGCAGGTGACGGGCGCGCTGGTTGAGCTGGCTGACGGTCAGCACCTCGCGATCGAGGCCGAGCCGCTGGAACGGGTCTGTAATCATGGCCGGCATGATAAGCCGGGAGCGCGGCGGGTGCGACAGTCGTTCAGTCGTCGGCGAGCAAGCGGTCGAGCAGCCAAGCGGCGACCGGGCCGAGTTCGCGCTGGCGCGACCAGACCGCGTCCACCCGGACGCGCTTGGGCCAGCCGTCGAGCGTCAGCGCCTGCAGGCGCTCATTCCCGTAGTCGGCGACCAGTTGGCGCGGCAGAGCCGCCCAGCCGAAGCCGAGCCTGGCCATTTCCAGCAGCAGCAGGTAGTCGGGCGCCGACCAGCAGCACCCGCCGTCGCCGGGCAGGTCGTCGGCGGGCATTTCGCCGACCGCCACGCTGCTCAGGCGCAGCACGCGCCACTGCGCCAGGTCCTCGGCGGTGACCCGCGCCAGCCCGGCCAGCGGATGGCCGTGGGCGACGAACAGGCCGAACTCGGCGCTGGTCGCCAGGCTGGCGTGGGCGATGTCCGGCGGATAGCCGGTGCGGGCGGCGAGCAGGCCGAGCTGGGCGCGGCCCTGGCTGACCAGGTCGAGCACGTCGGCGTGCTCGGCGATCAGGCACTCGAACTCCAGATCGGGGAAGCGCTGGTCGAGTTCCAGCAGGCGTGCCTCGTACTGGCGGGGCTGGTAGGCGTCGGAGAGGGCCAGCGTCAGGCGCGCCTCCTGGCCCTGCGCCAGGCGGGCGGCATGGCGTGCCAGGCGGTCGCCGGCGGCCAGCACCGCCTCGGCGTGGGCCAGCAGGCTGGCGCCGGCCGCGGTCAGCTCGAGCCGGCGCGGGCCGCGGCGGAACAGCTCGACGCCGAGGTCGATCTCCAGGCGCGCCACCGCCTCGCTGATGGTCGACTGGCTCTTGCCCAGGCGCCGCGCGGCGGCGCTGAGCGAGCCGCAGCTGGCTGCCTGGGCGAAGGCCTGGAGCGATTCGGGGGAGAGGTTCATATCGGTTTCGCCGATGGCAGCTGGTTTGTCGGTGGCTGGATCTCCGATGAGGATAGCGTCCCACGCTGTCGATCACGAGGTCTGCCCCATGAACCCGCCTGGCAATCCGCCGCAACGCTCCTTGGGCGAGCGCATCGGCCATGCGCTCGCCTTCGAGCTCATCGCCCTGGCGATCTGCGCACCGGCCCTGGCCTGGCTGCTGGACCAGCCGCTGCTGCACCTGGGGGCGCTGACCCTGATGTTCTCGACCGTCGCCATGCTCTGGAACATGCTGTTCAATTGGCTGTTCGACCGCGCCCAGCGCCGCCTGGGCTTCCAGCGCAACCTGCAGGCGCGGCTGTGCCATGCCGCGCTGTTCGAGGCGGGGCTGATCGTCGTGCTGGTGCCGCTGGCGGCCTGGTGGCTGGCGGTCGGTCTGCTCGAGGCGCTGCTGCTCGACATCGGCCTGATCCTGTTCTTCCTGCCCTACACCGTGGGCTTCAACTGGAGCTGGGATGTGCTGCGCGAGCGCTGGCTGGCCCGGAGGGGCGCCCCGTGCGCCGAGGGCGTTGCGGAGCGGACTTGATTTGTCCGCTCCAGCGCCTAAGCTGCCCGGCTACTTCGTTTCCGGCCTGCCGTCATGACCGAACACATCATCCTCGTCCCGCAGCTTTCCAGCGTCCCCGCCCACGAGGCGAAGGCGCGCCAGTTGCTGAACTGGCTGGTCAAGCGCGAGATCGTCGAGGCGCTGCCGAGCACCTGCGGCCAGGGCGGCAACGGCATGGCCTACGCCATCGCCCCGGGGGCGCGGCGGGTGGTCGAGCATCCGCAGCTGTTGCCGTTCGGCCAGCCGCACAACGGCCTGGAGATTGTCACCCAGCGCTGCATCTATACGCCGACCCGTGATTTCCGCGAGGAGGCCGGCTGCCCGCAGTGCCGCCAGGAGATCGGCGAGCCGCTGTTCGAGAGTCTGGAGCAGTGGTGGCCGGGGGAGACCGACAACTTCACCTGCCCCGAGTGCGGCTTCGAGGACGACATCAACGGCTTCCTGTTCCTGCAGCCGTGCGGCTTCTCCAATCTGGGCTTCATCTTCAACGGCTGGGCGCAGGCGCAGTTCCGCCCGGACTTCCTCGCCGCCTTCGCCGAGCGGCTGGGCTTTGCGGTGCGTCAGGTGTTTTTCGAGCCCTGAGTCATGCCCTGTAGTAGGCGGCTGTTACCCGCCCGCCGCGCCATGGTCGATACTGCACGGACCTTCACCACCCGCAACAGGGAGAGAACCATGGCTGCGAAGAAGATCCTCATGCTGGTCGGCGACTACGTCGAAGACTACGAAGTGATGGTGCCGTTCCAGGCGCTGAGCATGGTCGGCCACGTGGTGCACGCGGTGTGTCCGGGCAAGAGCGCCGGGCAGAGTGTGCGCACCGCGATCCACGACTTCGAGGGCGACCAGACCTACAGCGAGAAGCCGGGGCACAACTTCGCCCTCAACTTCGACTTCGCTGCGGTGCAGGCAGCCGACTACGACGCCCTGGTGGTGCCGGGCGGCCGCGCGCCGGAGTACCTGCGCCTGAATGCCGAGGTGATCGCCCTGGTGCAGGCCATCGCCCAGGCCGGCAAGCCGATCGCCGCGATCTGCCACGGTGCCCAGCTGCTCGCCGCCGCCGGCGTGCTCAAGGATCGCGAGTGCAGCGCCTACCCGGCCTGCGCCCCGGAGGTTGGCCTGGCCGGCGGCCGCTACGTGGAGATCCCGGTCGACCAGGCCCACACCGACGGCAACCTGGTCAGCGCCCCCGCCTGGCCGGCGCATCCGGCCTGGCTGGCGGCGTTCCTCAAGGTGCTCGGCACCCGCATCGAACTTTGACAGCGTGGGAGCCCCGGGGCGGACGCTCCGCGTCCCTGGCTGCGGGGGAAAGGGCGCAGAGCGCCCCGGTTGGCGTTCCCACGCGGGAGCGTGGGAACGATCTTGCGGAGAGAGCATCCATGTGCGAGCTGTACGTCAAGGCCGATCCAATCCTCTACGAATCACGCTCGCGCTCCCTGCGCATACGCGGGGTGGTCACCACCCTGCGTCTGGAGAACCAGTTCTGGGACATCCTCCGCGAGATCGCCGAGGTCGACGGCATGACCACCAACCAACTGATCGCCAAGCTGTACGAGGAGGTCATGGACTACCGCGGCGAGGTGGTCAACTTCGCTTCCTTCCTGCGCGTCAGCTGCACCCGCTTCCTGGCCCAGCGTCGCGACAAGGTCGCGGAGCTGAGCCTGGTCGGCCGTGCAGTCTCCTGAGCGCCGCGATATCGACCAGCCGCGTTGAGTGCAATCGCTGTGCCGGGTATAATGCCGCGCTTCCATTTTTCCCGTCCGGGAGCCCCCGCCATGCTGCGTATCAGCCAAGAAGCCCTGACCTTCGACGATGTTCTCTTGATCCCCGGTTACTCCGAGGTTCTGCCGAAGGATGTTTCCCTCAAGACCCGTCTGACCCGCGGTATCGAACTGAACATTCCGCTGGTTTCCGCAGCGATGGATACCGTGACCGAGTCCCGCCTGGCCATCGCCATGGCTCAGGAAGGCGGCATCGGCATCATCCACAAGAACATGACCATCGAGCAGCAGGCTGCCGAGGTGCGCAAGGTCAAGCGTCACGAGACCGCCATCGTGCGCGATCCGGAGACCGTGACCCCGGAAACCAAGATCAGCGAGCTGCTGCGCAAGGCCGACGAGCTGGGCTTCTCCGGTTTCCCGGTGGTGTCGGGCAACGAGCTGGTCGGCATCGTCACCGGTCGTGACCTGCGCTTCACCCCGAATACCGGCGACAGCGTGGCGGCGATCATGACGCCCAAGGACCAGCTGGTCACCGTGCAGGAAGGCACCGGCCTCGAAGAGATCAAGGCCAAGCTCTACGAGCACCGCATCGAGAAGATGCTGGTGGTCGACAAGGACTTCCACCTGCGCGGCCTGGTGACCTTCCGCGACATCGAGAAGGCCAAGACCTACCCGCTGGCCTCCAAGGATGACCAGGGTCGCCTGCGCGTCGGCGCCGCCGTCGGCACCGGTGCCGACACCGGCGACCGCATCGCCGCGCTGGCCGCTGCCGGCGTCGACGTGGTGGTGGTGGATACCGCTCACGGCCATTCCAAGGGCGTGATCGACCGCGTGCGCTGGGTCAAGCAGAACTTCCCCGACCTGCAGGTGATCGGCGGCAACATCGCCACCGCCGAGGCCGCCCTGGCGCTGGTCGAAGCCGGCGCCGACGGCGTCAAGGTCGGCATCGGCCCAGGCTCGATCTGCACCACCCGCATCGTCGCCGGTGTCGGCGTGCCGCAGATCAGCGCCATCGCCAACGTCGCCAGCGCCCTGGCCGCGGTCGGCGTGCCGATGATCGCCGACGGCGGCATCCGCTTCTCCGGTGACCTGTCCAAGGCCATCGTCGCCGGCGCCAACGCGGTGATGATGGGCTCGATGTTCGCCGGTACCGAAGAGGCGCCGGGCGAGGTCGAACTGTTCCAGGGCCGTTCCTACAAGGCCTACCGCGGCATGGGCTCGCTGGGCGCCATGGCCCAGGCCCAGGGTTCCTCGGACCGCTACTTCCAGGACTCCTCGGCCGGTGCCGAGAAGCTGGTTCCGGAAGGCATCGAAGGCCGCGTGCCGTACAAGGGTGCCCTGAGCGCGATCATCCACCAGCTGATGGGTGGCCTGCGTTCCTCGATGGGTTACACCGGCTGCGCCAACATCGAAGAGATGCGCACCCGCCCGCAGTTCGTGCGCATCACCGGCGCCGGCATGGCCGAGTCGCACGTGCACGACGTGCAGATCACCAAAGAAGCGCCGAACTACCGCGTCGGCTGAAAAATCGATTTGACGCTGCTGCGCTTGGCCATGCTGCGTTGGAAAGAGGTTCGGAATGCTCATTTGCTCCAGCAAACTCCGCTTCCTCACCTCTTTCCGCCTTGCCTGTCCTGCGCTCGCGACGCGGCAAATCGATTTTTGCCTGATTGAGAAAGACCCGGGGTTGCTGCTGTGAAAGGCGGGCAACCCCGAGTCGTTTGTGAATTCCGCTACGAGAGATGGCCATGGCCCACCACGACATTCACGCCCACCGGGTCCTGATCCTGGACTTCGGTTCCCAGTACACCCAGCTGATCGCCCGCCGCGTGCGCGAGATCGGCGTGTACTGCGAGATCCACCCGTTCGACATGGACGACGCGGCCATCCGCGCCTTCGCCCCGCGCGGCATCATCCTCGCCGGTGGTCCGGAGTCGGTGCACGAAGCCGACAGCCCGCGTGCGCCGCAGGCGGTATTCGAGCTGGGCGTGCCGCTGTTCGGCATCTGCTACGGCATGCAGACCATGGCCGAGCAGCTGGGCGGCAAGGTGCAGGGTTCCGACCTGCGCGAGTTCGGCTACGCCCGCGTCGACCTGGTCGGCAAGAGCCGCCTGCTCGACGGCATCGAAGACCACATGGACGACGACGGCGTGCTGGCGCTGGATGTGTGGATGAGCCACGGCGACAAGGTCACCGACCTGCCGGCCGGCTTCCACATCGTCGCCAGCACCCCGAGCTGCCCGATCGCCGCCATGGCCGACGACAGCCGCGCCTACTACGGCGTGCAGTTCCATCCGGAAGTGACCCACACCCGCCAGGGCGGGCGCATCCTGTCGCGCTTCGTGCTGGATATCTGCGGCTGCGAAGCGCTGTGGACCCCGGCCAACATCGTCGAGGACGCCATCGCCAACGTGCGCGCCCAGGTCGGCGACTCCAAGGTGCTGCTCGGCCTGTCCGGCGGCGTCGATTCCTCGGTGGTGGCCGCGCTGCTGCATCGCGCCATCGGCGACCAGCTGACCTGCGTGTTCGTCGACAACGGCCTGCTGCGCCTGCACGAGGGCGACCAGGTGATGACCATGTTCGCCGAGAACATGGGCGTCAAGGTGATCCGCGCCAACGCCGAAGACAAGTTCCTCGGTCGCCTGGCCGGCATCAGCGATCCGGAAGAGAAGCGCAAGATCATCGGCCGCAGCTTCATCGAGGTGTTCGACGAAGAGGCGACCAAGCTTTCGGGCATCGACTTCCTCGCCCAGGGCACCATCTACCCGGACGTGATCGAGTCGGCCGGCGCCAAGACCGGCAAGGCCAAGGTGATCAAGTCGCACCACAACGTCGGCGGCCTGCCGGAAGACATGCAGTTCAAGCTGGTCGAGCCGCTGCGCGAGCTGTTCAAGGACGAGGTGCGCAAGATCGGCCTCGAACTCGGCCTGCCCTACGACATGGTCTACCGCCACCCGTTCCCGGGTCCGGGCCTGGGCGTGCGCATCCTCGGCGAGGTGAAGAAGGAGTACGCCGACCTGCTGCGCCGCGCCGACCACATCTTCATCGAGGAGCTGCGCAACTTCGACTGGTACCACAAGACCAGCCAGGCCTTCGTGGTGTTCCAGCCGGTGAAGTCGGTCGGCGTGGTCGGTGACGGCCGTCGCTACGCCTGGGTCGTCGCCCTGCGCGCGGTGGAAACCATCGACTTCATGACCGCGCGCTGGGCGCACTTGCCCTACGAGCTGCTGGAGAAGGTCTCCAACCGCATCATCAACGAGATCGAAGGCATCTCGCGCGTCACCTACGACGTGTCGAGCAAGCCGCCGGCGACCATCGAGTGGGAATGATCCCGCGGCTTCGTTGATGCAGTGAACACAAGGGCAGCCTAGGCTGCCCTTGTGCTGTCCGGGTTTTGCAGCCTGCATGCGGCAGGCTGCGCCGTGATGCCGAAGGAGTCGCCCGATGTCGACATGGAATTCCCCCCTGGCGCGGATGAAGGCCATCGCCCTCGGTCTGCTGTTGCTGGCGGCGGCGCTGTACGCGCTGGCCACCCACATGGCGGCGGCGCACCCCGCCTGGGGCTATCTGGCGGCCTTCGCCGAGGCGGCGATGGTCGGCGCGATCGCCGACTGGTTCGCCGTCACCGCATTGTTCCGTCACCCGCTGGGCCTGCCGATTCCGCACACGGCGATCATCCCGCGCAAGCAGGCGCGCCTGGGCCGCAACCTGGCCGACTTCATCTGCACCCATTTCCTCGCCACGCCGCAGGTGATGGCCAAGCTCGAGGCATTCGATGCCGCGGCGCGGCTGGCCGGCTGGCTGCGCCAGCCGAGCAATGCCGAGGCACTCGGTCGCCAGCTGGTCGGCATCGCCCGCTACGGCATCCGGGCCCTGCGCGACGAGCGGGTGCGCCGCTTCATCCAGCGCAGCGCCACCGCCAAGCTGCGCGAGGTGGATCTGGCGGGCCTCGGCGGCCAGCTGCTCGACCTGCTGACCCACGAGCGCCGCCATCAGGCGATGCTCGACGAGGTGCTGGCTCAGCTGGACGCGCTGCTGCAGGACGAGACGGTGCAGCAGCGCATCGCCGCCGGGCTGTCCGCCGAGTTCAGCGCCCTGCGTTTTCGCCTGTTCGGCAAGGACATCGGCCTGGACGAGAAGGCCGGCCAGTGGTCGGCGGACAAGGTGGTGCGCCGGGTGTCGGCGCTGATCGGCGAGATCAGCCGCGACGACCAGCACGAGCTGCGCGGCAAGTTCGATGGCTGTGTGGCGAGTGTCATCGCCAGGCTCAAGGAAGACCCTGCCTTCCGTCTCAAGGGCGAGCAGATCCGCGAGCAGCTGCTCGCCCATCCGGCGGTGGCCGGCTACCTGCGCGGGCTGTGGGACGAGCTGGTGGACTGGCTGCAGGCCGACCTGGCCGACGCCGACTCGACCATCCGCCGCCGGCTGATCAGGCTGAGCCTGCGCCTGGGCGAGGCGCTGGCGGCGGACGAGGCGATGCGTCGCTGGCTCAACGACCAGTTGCTGGAAGTGGCGCCAACCCTGGTCGAGCGCCACCGCGAGGACATCCGCCGCTACATCGCCGAGCGGGTGGCGGCCTGGGACAGCGCCGAGCTGGTCGCCCAGCTGGAGCACAACGTCGGCAAGGATCTGCAGTTCATCCGCATCAACGGCACCCTGGTCGGCGGCATGGTCGGGCTGGTGCTGCATGGGCTGACCCGGCTGTTGGGCTGATCCACCAGGTTCAGCGCCGGCGCAGGCGCTCCACCTCGACGTTCCCCGCCGACCAGTGGCCGCGCACCTGCACGTAGTCGCCGGGGCGCGGACTCTTGTCGATGCGGGTGCCGGCATTGACGCGCAGTGGCAGGCCGTCCAGCGTCCAGTTGGCGCCGAGGGTGCCGTGCAGGCGCAGACGCGCGCCGCTCGGACTGGGCGCCGGCTGGCCCTCGGCATTGCGCGCACCCTGCTCGATCCAGGTGGCGATCAGGGCGATTTCCGCCTCGTCGAGCCAGGGTGGGCCGTCGTAGGGCATGCGCGGGCGCGCCTGGCCGCGGATGCGCCGCAGCAGTTCGCTGGCCTCGGGCGCGCCGGGCACCACCCGCGCGCGCTCGCTGCTGGCCAGCGTCTCGGCATAGGAGGTCAGGCGCAGGCCTTCCGGCGGCGGGCCCATCAGTCCCTGCGCGGCATGGCACTTGGCGCAGCGGCGGGCGAGGATCGGCGCGACCTGGGCATAGGTCACCACTGCTCCGGACGCCGGGGGTGGCGGGCTTGCGGGTGTGCTGCCGGCGCCCGCCGCTTCGCTGCCGGCCGGCAGGCCGTCGGCGATCCAGCGCTCGAACAGGGCGATCTCCGCGTCGCTGAGAAACGGCGGGCCGGTCATCGGCATGCGTGGCTGGCGGCTGCCGGTCAGGCGCTGCAGCAGTTCGCTGTCCTGCGGCTTGCCGGCGAGCACCACCGGACCGCGCTGGCTGCCGGCGAGCAGGCCGGCGATGCTGTCCAGGCGCAGGCCCAGCGGCGCGTTGCTCCCCGAGTGACAGAGTACGCAGCGTGTCTGCAGCAGCGGCGCGAGCTCGGCGTAGGTCACCGGCTGCGCCTGGCTGGCGGTTGCGGCGAGGAGCAGGCCGAGCAGAGGGAGACGGCGGCGCAGGGCGGGCATGGCTGGTGTCACCGGGAGAGCGGGGTGTTGTTGCAAGCCTAGTCCAGCGCCGGGGTGCGGTTGTGTCGCAGCGATGGCTCGCACCTGAGGTGTGGATAATGAGAAACTCTGTCATTCGCGGCTGCCTAGCGGTAGCGCCACCCTTCGCCGCCCACTTAGGAGGCTCGATGTCCTTCACCCGCAGACAAATGCTCACCGGCCTGGCCGGTCTCGGTGTGCTCGGCCTCGCCGGCGGCGGCGCGCGCTACTGGCTGGGACAACCAGCCGACACCGCGACCCACGACTACGAGTTGATCGCCGCGCCGCTGGACGTCGAGCTGGTGCCCGGGCATACGACCCGCGCCTGGGCCTACGGCGGCCAGGCGCCGGGCCTGGAGCTGCGCGCGCGCCAGGGCGACTGGCTGCGGGTACGCTTCGTCAACCGGCTGCCGGAGCCGAGCACCATCCACTGGCACGGCATCCGCCTGCCGCTGGAGATGGACGGCGTGCCCTACCTGTCGCAGCTGCCGGTGCTGCCCGGCGAGTACTTCGACTACCGCTTCCAAGTAAAGGATGCCGGCAGCTTCTGGTACCACCCGCACACCGCCAGCGGCGCGCAGCTGGGTCGCGGCCTGGTCGGCCCCTTGATCGTCGAGGAGCGCGAGCCGAGCGGTTTCCGCCACGAGCGCACCTTGAGCCTGAAGAGCTGGCACGTCGACGAGCAGGGCGCCTTCCGCGATTTCAGCGTGCCGCGCGAGGCGGCGCGCGGCGGTACCCTGGGACGCTTGAGCACGATCAACGGCGTGCACGCGCCGACCCTCGAGCTGCCGGCCGGACAGGTCGTGCGCCTGCGCCTGCTCAACCTCGACAATACCCAGACCTACCGTCTCAACCTGCCGCAGGCCGAGGCGCGCATCTACGCGCTGGACGGCAACCCGGTGGCGCCGCAGCCGCTGGGCAAGGAGTACTGGCTGGGCCCGGGCATGCGCATCGAGCTGGCCCTGCGCGTGCCGGCGGCTGGCGTGGAGTTGCCGCTGCGCAACGGCCCGCTGCGCCTGGCGACCCTGAAAAGCGTGGCCAGCAGCGAGCCGGCCGGTGACTGGCCGCCGGCTCTGCCGGCCAATCCGATCGCCGAGCCGGACCTGGCCGGCGCCGAGACGCTGCGTTTCAACTTCGAGTGGACCGGTGCGGTGTCGGTCAACCTGGCGCAGGGCGCCGCGCACAGCTTCTGGCAGGTCAACGGCCAGGCCTGGGACATCGCCGACCGGAGCTGCGCCGAGCGGCCGATCGCCACCCTCAGGCTGGGGCAGAGCTACATCCTCGAGCTGCGCAACCTCAGCCAGTATCAGCACCCGATCCACCTGCACGGCATGAGCTTCAAGGTGCTGTCGTCCAACCGGCGGAGGATCGACGCGCCCTGGTTCACCGACACCTACCTGCTGGGCAAGCAGGAGACCGCGCGGGTGGCGCTGGTGGCCGACAATCCGGGCACCTGGATGTTCCACTGCCACGTGATCGACCACATGGAGACCGGGCTGATGGCGGCGATTGCCGTGGTCTAGCTCGCCCGGGCTTGACTCCGCGGCGGCTTTTCCCAAACTGGCGGACTTCTTCACGCATCCAGCCGACCGCCCATGAAAAGACCACTGATCATCGACCGCAGCCACGACGAGCGCTTCATGCGCGAGGCGCTGGCGCTCGCCGCCTTGGGCGCCGAGCGGGGCGAGGTGCCGGTGGGCGCGGTGCTGGTGGTGGGCGGCGAGATCGTCGGCCGCGGCTTCAACTGCCCGATCTCCACCCACGACCCCAGCGCCCATGCCGAGATGGTGGCGATCCGCGATGCGGCGCGGCACCTGGAGAACTACCGGCTGCCCGGCAGCACCCTGTACGTGACTCTGGAGCCGTGCAGCATGTGCGCCGGGCTGATCGTGCACTCGCGCATCGGCCGGGTGGTCTACGGCGCCACCGAGCCGAAGGCCGGTGTGGTGGAAAGTCGCGGGCGCTTCTTCGAGCAGGCCTTTCTCAATCACCGGGTGCTGCTCGAGGGCGGGCTGCTGGCGGCGGAGTGCGGGGCGATCCTCAGCGAGTTCTTCCGCCTGCGCCGGCAGAAGGCCTGAGTCCGTGCTGTCGCGCCGTGACCGGCGGACCTACAGGCGCGGTTCGACCTTGGGCGGCGTCTTGTCGACGCCGGGCTGGTGCAGGCCGCGGTCGGCGACCTGGCTGCCTTCCAGCTGCGGCTGGGTGACCCAGGTGAGGATGTCGTAGTAGCGGCGGATGTTGTTGACGAAGTGCACCGGCTCGCCGCCGCGGGCGTAGCCGTAGCGGGTCTTGGTGTACCACTGCTTCTGGGACAGGCGCGGCAGGATCTTCTTCACGTCCAGCCACTTGTTGGGGTTCAGGCCGGCTGCGGCGGTCAGCTTGCGGGCATCCTCCAGATGGCCGCCACCGACGTTGTAGGCGGCGAGGGCGAACCAGGTGCGGTCCGGCTCCTTGATGCTGTCCGGCAGGCCGGCGTGCACTTCGGTGAAGTAGCGGGCGCCGCCGTGGATGCTCTGCTTGGGGTCCAGGCGGTTGGCCACGCCCATGGCCTGGGCGGTGCGCTGGGTGAGCATCATCAGGCCGCGCACGCCGGTCTTCGAGGTGGCCTCGGGCTGCCACATCGACTCCTGGTAGCCGATGGCGGCCAGCAGGCGCCAGTCGACCTTGTAGTTCTCGGCGGCCTTGAGAAAGTGCTGTTCGTACCGCGGCAGACGCTGCTGCAGGTGGCGGGCGAAGGTGTAGGTGCCGACGTAGCCGAGCACCTCGGCGTGCCCGTAGTAGCGCTCCTTGAGCTCCTGCAGGGTCTTGTCGGTCTGGGCCTTGTCGAGAAAGGCGTTGATTGCCTGCAGCAGGCTGGCGTCCGCGCCCGGCGCCACGGCCCAGGCCAGGTGCTGGTTGCTGTCCAGATCGAAGGCGACGCGCACGTTGGGGAAGGAGAACTGGTTCATCGCCAGCTCGTTGGAGCCGACCAGGGTGAGGTCGATCTGTCCCTCGTCGAGCATGCCCAGCAGGTCGACCACCTCGACCTCGTCGGACTCGGTGTACTGCAGTTCGGGCAGGCGCTGCTTCAGCTCGGCCAGGCGCTCGGCGTGGACGCTGCCCTTGACCACGGTGATGCGCTTGCCGACCAGCTGTTCGGGCTTGGTCGGTCGTGGCTGGCCATGGCGGTGCACCACCTGCAGGGTGACGTCCAGATAGCCGTGGCTGAAGCGTGCCAGCGGGCTGCGGCTGGCGGATTCGATCAGGCCTGCGGCGGCCAGGTGCGGGCCGTTGGGGGCGTTGAGGCGGGCGTACAGCTCGTCGAGGCTGTTGGCGATCTCGATCTCCAGCTTGACCCCGAGGCTCTTGGCGAAGCGTTCGGC
This sequence comes from Geopseudomonas sagittaria, assembly GCF_900115715.1. GTDB lineage: Bacteria > Pseudomonadota > Gammaproteobacteria > Pseudomonadales > Pseudomonadaceae > Geopseudomonas > Geopseudomonas sagittaria. Next base: position 94,312 of record NZ_FOXM01000009.1, on the reverse strand, counting down.
GAGGTCGTACTCGAAGCCGGTTTCGCCGTGGCGGTCCTGGTAGTAGGTGGTCGGGCTGTTGCGGGTAATCACGCGCAACACGCCTTCCTCCTTGACTCGCTCGAGGGCGGTGGGTTGTTCGCCACACGCGCTGAGCAGCAGGATCAGGACGGTCGTCAGCAGCCAGACGCTGTGACGCAGGCGTTGTGCAATGAGGCTGAGCATGGCTGAAGTATACGCAAAGCCGGGCAGGGGCCATACATCGACCGTCGGCTAACGTGGCCGCGGCCGCACAGCCGACGGCTGCGGGTGCCGGGCTGGCTGCTTTGCGCTAGAATGCGCAGTCTTTCGCACTCCCTTGCCCAAGAGGCTGTTCCGACAATGCTGATCCTGCGCGGCACTCCCGCTCTTTCCGCCTTCCGTCACGGCAAACTGCTCGAGCAACTGACCCAGAAGGTTCCTGCGGTTACCGGTCTGTACGCCGAGTTTGCCCATTTCGCTGAAGTGTCCAGCGCACTCGACAGCAACGAGGAACAGGTGCTGGCCCGTCTGCTGCAGTACGGTCCGAGCGTCCCGGTGCAGGAGCCGCAAGGCCGTCTGTTCCTGGTGGTGCCGCGCTTCGGCACCATCTCGCCGTGGTCGAGCAAGGCCAGCGACATCGCTCGCAACTGCGGCCTGGGCAAGATCCAGCGCCTCGAGCGCGGCATCGCCTACTACGTGGCCGGCGAGCTGTCCGCGGCCGAGGCCGAGCTGGTCGCCGCGACCCTGCACGACCGCATGACCCAGCTGGTGCTGGCGCAGATGGATGAGGCGCAGGCGCTGTTCAGCCACGCCCAGCCCAAGCCGCTGACCGTGGTCGACGTGCTGGGCGGCGGTCGCGCCGCGCTGGAGGCCGCCAACGTCGAGCTGGGCCTGGCCCTGGCCGAGGACGAGATCGACTACCTGGTGAAGAGCTTCGGCGAGCTGGGGCGCAACCCCCACGACATCGAACTGATGATGTTCGCCCAGGCCAACTCCGAGCACTGCCGGCACAAGATCTTCAATGCCAGCTGGGACATCGACGGCGAGAGCCAGGACAAGTCGCTGTTCGGCATGATCAAGAACACCTACGAGCTGCACCGCGAAGGCGTATTGAGCGCCTACAAGGACAACGCCTCGGTGATCGAGGGCTTCACCGCCGGGCGCTTCTTCCCGCAGCCGGGCAGCCACGAGTACGCCGCCCACCAGGAGCCGGTGCACATCCTGATGAAGGTGGAGACCCACAACCACCCGACCGCCATCGCCCCGTTCCCCGGCGCCTCCACCGGCTCCGGCGGCGAGATCCGCGACGAGGGCGCCACCGGTCGCGGCTCCAAGCCCAAGGCCGGCCTGGTCGGCTTCACCGTCTCCAACCTGCAGATCCCCGGTTTCGAGCAGCCGTGGGAGAAGCCCTACGGCAAGCCAGAGCGCATCGTCAGCGCGCTGGACATCATGATCGAGGGCCCGCTGGGCGGCGCCGCGTTCAACAACGAGTTCGGCCGTCCCAACCTGACCGGCTACTTCCGCACCTTCGAGCAGGCCATCGACACCCCGCATGGCGAGGAAGTGCGCGGCTACCACAAGCCGATCATGCTCGCCGGCGGCCTCGGCAACATCCGCGCCGAGCACGTGCAGAAGGGCGAGATCTCGGTCGGCGGCAAGCTGATCGTGCTCGGCGGTCCGGCCATGCTGATCGGCCTGGGCGGCGGTGCTGCCTCGTCGATGGCCACCGGCACCAGCTCCGCCGACCTCGACTTCGCCTCGGTGCAGCGCGAGAACCCGGAAATGGAGCGCCGCTGCCAGGAGGTCATCGACCGCTGCTGGCAGATGGGCGAGCAGAACCCGATCAAGTTCATCCACGACGTCGGCGCCGGCGGTCTGTCCAACGCCCTGCCGGAGCTGATCAACGACGCCGGCCGCGGCGGCCGCTTCGAGCTGCGCAACGTGCCCAACGACGAGCCGGGCATGAGCCCGCTGGAAATCTGGTGCAACGAGTCGCAGGAACGCTACGTGCTGTCCGTCGACGCCGCCGACCTCGACACTTTCCGCGAGATCTGCGAGCGCGAGCGCTGCCCGTTCGCGGTGGTCGGCGAGGCCACCGCCGAGCCGCAGCTGACCGTGAGCGACAGCCACTTCGGCAACAACGCCGTGGACATGCCGCTCAACGTGCTGCTCGGCAAGGCGCCGCGCATGCACCGCTCGGTGAGCCGCGAGGCGGAGCTGGGCGACGACTTCGCCGCCGCCGGCCTGGTGCTGGACGAGGCGGTCGAGCGCGTGCTGCGCCACCCGGCGGTGGCCAGCAAGAACTTCCTGATCACCATCGGCGACCGTTCGATCACCGGCCTGGTAGCCCGCGACCAGCTGGTCGGCCCGTGGCAGGTGCCGGTGGCCGACTGCGCCGTCACCGCCACCGCCTTCGACGTCTACACCGGCGAGGCCATGGCGGTCGGTGAGCGCACCCCGCTGGCCCTGCTGGATGCCCCGGCGTCCGGACGCATGGCGATCGGCGAGACCATCACCAACCTGGCTGCGGCGAGCATCGACAAGCTCTCCGAGATCAAGCTGTCGGCCAACTGGATGGCCGCCGCCGGCCACCCGGGCGAGGATGCGCGCCTCTACGAGACCGTCAAGGCGGTCGGTATGGAGCTGTGCCCGGCGCTGGGCATCACCATTCCGGTCGGCAAGGACTCGATGTCCATGAAGACCCGCTGGCAGGATAACGGCGAGGACAAGAGCGTCACCTCGCCGCTGTCGCTGATCATCTCCGGCTTTGCCCGGGTCAACGACATCCGCCGCACCCTGACCCCGCAGCTGCGCCTGGACAAGGGCGCCACCGACCTGGTGCTGATCGACCTCGGCCGCGGCCAGAACCGCATGGGCGGCTCGATCCTCGCCCAGGTCTACAGCCAGATCGGCCGCAGCGTGCCCGACGTCGACGACGCCGAGGACCTCAAGGCGTTCTTCGCGGTGATCCAGGGCCTCAACAGCGATGGCCGCCTGCTGGCCTACCACGACCGCTCCGACGGCGGCCTGCTGGCCACCGTCACCGAGATGGCCTTCGCCGGCCACTGCGGCCTCGACCTGCAGCTCGACGCGCTGGCCAACAGCCGCGAGGAGCTGGGCGCCGTGCTGTTCAACGAGGAGCTGGGTGCCGTCATCCAGGTTCGCCAGGGCGACACCGCCGAGGTGCTGGCGCAGTTCAGCGCCGCCGGTCTGGGCGACTGCGTGGCGGTGATCGGTCAGCCGCTCAACGGTGGCGACATCCGCCTGCACTGGCACGGCGAGACCGTGTACAGCGCCGAGCGGCGAATCCTGCAGCGCATCTGGAGCGAGACCAGCTACCGCATCCAGCGCCTGCGCGACAACGCCGAGTGCGCCGAGCAGGAGTACGACGGCCTGCTCGAGGAAAACAACCCCGGCCTGTCGGTCAAGCTGGCCTTCGACGTCAACCAGGACGTCGCCGCGCCCTACATCAAGAAGGGCGTGCGTCCGCGCATGGCGATCCTGCGCGAGCAGGGCGTCAACGGCCAGACCGAGATGGCGGCCGCCTTCCACCGCGCCGGTTTCGCGGTGGTCGACGTGCACATGAGCGACATCATCGCCGGTCGCGCCAGCCTGGAGGATTTCAAGGGCCTGGTGGCCTGCGGCGGCTTCTCCTACGGCGACGTGCTCGGTGCCGGTGGCGGCTGGGCCAAGTCGGTGCTGTTCAACAACCGCGCCCGCGACAACTTCAGCGCCTTCTTCGCGCGCAAGGACAGCTTCGCCCTCGGCGTGTGCAACGGCTGCCAGATGCTCTCCAACCTGGTCGAGCTGATCCCCGGCAGCGAGGCCTGGCCGCGCTTCGTGCGCAACCGCTCCGAGCAGTTCGAGGCGCGGGTGGCCATGGTCCAGGTGCAGGAGTCGGCGTCGATCTTCCTGCAGGGCATGGCCGGCTCGCGTCTGCCGATCGCCATCGCCCATGGCGAGGGGCATGCCGAGTACGCCAGCGAGGAAGCCCTGCTGCAGGCCGACCTGTCCGGCGCGGTGGCGCTGCGCTTCGTCGACAACCACGGCAAGGTCACCGAGACCTATCCGGCCAACCCCAACGGCTCGCCGCGCGGGATCACCGGCCTGACCAGCCGCGACGGGCGCGTCACCATCATGATGCCGCACCCCGAGCGGGTGTTCCGCGCCGTGCAGAACTCCTGGCGTCCGGACGACTGGCAGGAAGACGCCGGCTGGATGCGCATGTTCCGCAACGCGCGGGTCTGGGTCGACTGATCCGCGCCGTCGCCCGTCCAGCGCCTGGTGCGCTGGCGGGCGTGTCGGTCATCGAGGGCGTGCGCAAGCGAGCGGACGCCCTTTTTTGCATCTGTGCCGCGGGCTTTGGCCGGGAATCTGCCGCCGCTCGGCGGATCGTGCCGACAAGCCGTCAAGGAGGAGGCGCCAGAGCGCCAGCGGTTGTGGCAGGATAGCGGCCTGCGGGCATTGCTGCCGATTCACCCCTTCGTGCCGGAGACCTTGATGTACAAGCTGTGTTTCTTCGTTCCCGAGTCCCATCTGGACGCGGTCAAGACCGCGATCTTCGCCACCGGTGCCGGGCGCATCGGCGAGTACGACAGCTGCTGCTGGCAGACCCTCGGCCAGGGCCAGTTCCATCCGTTGCCGGGCAGCCAGCCCTACGTCGGTGCCCAGGGCGAGCTGGCCCAGGTGGCGGAGTGGAAGGTCGAGCTGGTGGTGGCGGACGAGCTGATCCACGCCGCGGTCAAGGCGCTCAAGCAGAGCCACCCCTACGAGACGCCGGCCTTCGACGTCTGGCGGCTGTCGGACATGGTGTTCTAGGCGCGATCCCGTCCGAAACCCGCCCTGAAGCGAAAAAGGTGCCGCATCCCCGGATGCCGGCACCTTTTTTATTGTGCGCAGATTCTGGCGGCTGAGCTCAGGGGCGGATTTCGATCAGCGTGCCGTCCTTGACCAGGCTCCACACCTCGCGCATGTCGTGGTTGCGCATGGCGATGCAGCCTTCGGTCCAGTCGAGGGTGTGGAAGTACCACTCGGGGTATTCCTCGTCCAGCGGGGTGCCGTGGATCATGATCATGTCGCCCGCCGGCAGGCCCTTCTGTTCGGCATGCTGGCGGTCCCGCTCGTTGGGGTAGGAGATGTGCATGGACAGGTTGTACTTGTCGCTGTTCTTGCGCCAGTCGATCCAGTAGAAGCCTTCCGGGGTGCGCTTGTCGCCCTGATAGCGCTTGGGGCCGTTGGGCTGCTTGCCCAGCGAGACCCGGTAGCTCTTGAGGATTTCGCCACGGCTGAGCAGGTGCAGCTTGCGCTCGGACTTGACCACCAGCACCTTGTCGACCGCCGTCGGCGACTCCAGGCTGGGCGTGCTCATGGCCTGGGGCAGGCTGGTGAAGAAGAAGCAGAACAGGACGATCAACCAGCGCATGACGGGCATTCCAGTGCAAACCAGGGTGGCCGTCAGCCCGGCGGCCGGTTGTTCATGCAGCGCGCCGCAAGGGCTGATGGTCGCGCTGTGCCACGGTAAGGGCCGGACTGTTGCCGGCGGTGACTATGGGTGAATTTTAGGTGAGTGCCGAGGGTGGGGGAAGGGCGGCGGTGGGCAAATGTCTGCGTGCGTCGCCTTCGGCAAGCCGGGGCTTGGGCGTGCCCGGCCTTTCGTGCCATGATTCGTTCACCATCAATGACGAGAGTGTCCCATGCTGGACGTGCTGCGCCAACGCGTACAGGCCCACAGTCCCGGTTCCCTGCCCAGTGAGAAATCCTTTCCCGAAGCGGCGGTGCTGATGCCGATCACGCGCAGCGCGGAGCCGCAGCTGGTGCTGACCTTGCGCGCCAGCGGCCTGTCCACCCACGGTGGCGAGGTGGCCTTTCCCGGCGGGCGGCGTGATCCGGAGGACGAGTCGCTGGTGTTCACCGCCCTGCGCGAGGCGCACGAGGAGGTGGGGCTGGCGCCGGGACTGGTCGAGGTCATCGGCCCGCTCAGTACGCAGATCTCCCGTCACGGCATCAAGGTCACCCCCTACGTCGGCTTCATCCCCGACTACGTGGAGTTCAAGGCCAACGACGACGAGATCGCCGCGGTGTTTTCCGTGCCGCTCGACTACTTTCGCGAGGATCCGCGCGAGATCACCCATCGCATCGACTACCTGGGCTACAGCTGGTACGTGCCCAGCTACCGCTACGGCGGCTTCAAGATCTGGGGGCTGACCGCGATCATGATCGTCGAGCTGGTCAACCTGATCTACGACGCCGGCATCGAGATGCACCAGCCGCCCGAACACTTCAGCCACTACCGTTGATTCGCCAGCCCGAGAGGACAATGCCAATGAAATACCGCCTGGGCGATGCCCGTGTCGAAGCTCATCCCGACAGCTGGGTGGCTCCCGATGCCAGCCTGATCGGCAAGGTGCGCCTGGATGCCGACGCCAGCGTGTGGTTCGGCGCCGTGCTACGCGGCGACAACGAGCTGATCCACATCGGCGAGGGCAGCAACGTGCAGGATGGCAGCGTGCTGCACACCGACATGGGCTGGCCGCTGACCCTCGGCAAGGGCGTCACCATCGGCCACAAGGTCACCCTGCACGGCTGCACCGTGGGCGACCACAGTCTGGTCGGCATCGGGGCGGTGGTGCTCAACGGCGCGAAGATCGGCAGGTACTGCCTGATCGGCGCCGGCGCGCTGATTCCCGAGGGTCGCGAGATTCCCGACGGCAGCCTGGTGATGGGCGTGCCGGGCAAGGTGGTGCGCATGCTCACTGAAGAACAGATGCGCGGCCTGGAGAGCAATGCCGCGCACTACGTCGACAATGCCCGCCGCTATGCCCGCGAGCTGGTCGAGCAGGCCGGCTGATGGCCGAGCTGCCGCCGTCGGACGCGCCGGAAAAGCCGGTCGCCTCGCCCTGCGTGTACGTCTGCGCGCTGGACGACGATGACATCTGCGTCGGCTGCCAGCGCAGCGGCGAGGAAATCACCCGCTGGGGGCGCATGGACAACGCCGAGCGTCGTGCGGTGCTCGCGCGCTGCCACCAGCGCGCCCTGGCTGGCGGACTCTTTCTGGTAAAACCCAATCCCCTCTGAAGGAAGCATTCCGTGACCATGATCGGAACCCCGCTGTCGCCGAGCGCGACCCGTGTGCTCCTGTGCGGCTCTGGCGAGCTGGGCAAGGAAGTCGCCATCGAACTGCAGCGCCTGGGCTGCGAGGTGATCGCCGTCGACCGCTACGCCAACGCGCCGGCCATGCAGGTGGCGCATCGCAGTCACGTGATCAGCATGCTCGACGGTGCCGCCCTGCGTGCGGTGATCGAGCAGGAGCGGCCGCACTACATCGTCCCCGAGATCGAGGCGATCGCCACCGATACCCTGGTCGAGCTGGAAGCCGAGGGCTTCACCGTGGTGCCCACCGCGCGTGCGGCCAGGCTGACCATGAACCGCGAGGGCATCCGCCGCCTGGCCGCCGAGGAGCTGGGCCTGCGCACCTCGCCGTACCGCTTCGCCGACTCCTTCGCCGACTACGCCGCCGCGGTGGTCGAGCTGGGTTTCCCTTGCGTGGTCAAGCCGATCATGAGCTCCTCCGGCAAGGGCCAGAGCCTGCTGCGCGGCGAGGCCGACGTGCAGAAGGCCTGGGACTACGCCCAGGAAGGCGGTCGCGCCGGCAAGGGCCGGGTGATCGTCGAGGGCTTCATCGACTTCGACTACGAGATCACCCTGCTCACCGTGCGCCACAGCGGCGGCACCACCTTCTGCGCGCCGGTCGGCCACCGTCAGGAGAAGGGCGACTACCAGGAGTCCTGGCAGCCGCAGGCGATGACGGCGCAGGCGCTGGCCGAGTCCGAGCGCATCGCCTGCGCGGTGACCGAGGCCCTCGGCGGGCGCGGCCTGTTCGGCGTCGAGCTGTTCATCAAGGGCGACCAGGTGTGGTTCAGCGAGGTGTCGCCGCGCCCGCACGACACCGGCCTGGTGACGCTGATCTCCCAGGATCTCTCCGAGTTCGCCCTGCACGCGCGGGCCATCCTCGGCCTGCCGATTCCGGCGATCCGCCAGTTCGGTCCGTCCGCCTCGGCGGTGATCCTGGTCGAGGGCGAGTCGCGCGCGGTGCGCTTCGGCAACCTCGGCGCGGCGCTGGCCGAGCCGGATACCGCGCTGCGCCTGTTCGGCAAGCCGGAAGTCAGCGGTCAGCGGCGCATGGGCGTGGCGCTGGCGCGTGACGAGTCGATCGAGGCGGCGCGCGCCAAGGCGCTGGCCGCGGCGCAGGCGGTCAGCGTCGAGCTGTAACGCCAGCTGCGCAACGCAAAAGGCCGGCCACTCTCGCGAGGGCCGGCCTTTTCGTTTCGTCAGCGCGGCTCAGTGCTCGGCGCTGGCCTCGTCGGGCGGGCTGTCGGCGCGCCAGGCGCGCACGTGCTTGACGCGGTTTTCCGCCGGCTCGAGGATTTCCAGGCGGTAGGGACCGATCTTCAGGCACACGCTGCTGTCGGGGATGTTTTCCAGCGCTTCGGTGACCAGGCCGTTGATGGTCCGCGGGCCGTCGCAGGGCAGGTGCCAGTCCAGTTCGCGGTTGACCTCGCGGATGTTGGCGCTGCCGTCGATCACGTAGCTGCCGTCCTCCTGCGGGTGCACGTCCGCCGCGCGCTGGCTGGGCTGGGTGGTGAATTCGCCGACGATCTCCTCGAGGATGTCCTCCAGGGTGACCAGGCCGATCACCTCGCCGTATTCGTCGACCACCATGCCCATGCGCCGCTTGTGCTTCTGGAAGTTGATCAGCTGGGTCGACAGCGGGGTGTTCTCCGGCACGAAGTAGGGCTCCACGCAGGCGCTGCGCAGCGCCTCGCAGGTCAGCTGGCTGTGGGTCAGCAGACGGGCGATGCGGCGCATGTGGATCACCCCCTCGACCTGGTTGAAGTCGTGCCGGTAGACCGGCAGGCGGGTGTGGGTGGTGGTGCGCAGCTGGGCGATGATCAGCTCGAGATCCTGCTCCAGGTCGATGCCGACCACCTCGTTGCGCGGGATCATGATGTCGTTGACCGTGACCTTCTCCAGGTCGAGGATGCCCAGCAGCATGCTCTGCCGGTCGGCTGGCAGGCCTGGTCCGGATTCGCGCACCACGCTGCGCAGTTCCTCGGTGGACAGGCTGTCCTGGCGCGCCTGGGCCGGGTCGACGCCGAACAGACGCAGCAGGCCGTTGCTGATCGCGCCGGTGAGCCACACCAGCGGATAGAACAGGCGCATCAGCAGCAGCAGGAGGTGGCTGGCCGGGTAGGCCACCTGCTCGGGGCGCAGGGCCGCCAAGGTCTTGGGGGTGATCTCGCCGAAGATCAGGATGACGATGGTCAGCAGTACCGTGGCGATGGCGATGCCGGCGTCGCCCCACAGCTCCACGGCGAGCACGGTGGCAATCGAGGCGGCGAGGATGTTGACGATGTTGTTGCCGACCAGGATGGTACCGAGCAGGCGGTCCGGGCGGTCGAGCAGTGCGCTGGCGCGGCGCGCGCCCTTGTGCCCCTCGCGCACCAGATGGCGCAGGCGGTAGCGGTTGAGGCTGAGCATGCCGGTCTCCGAACTGGAGAAGAACGCCGAGCAGATGATCAGGAAGACCAGCAGGCCGAACAGAAAGCTTGAATGGAAGTCGCCCACGGCGTCAGGTGCCCTAGATGTGCAGGATGAATTCGCGAACCAGCTTGCTGCCGAAATAGGCCAGCATCAGCAGGAGGAAGCCGGCCAGGGTCCAGCGGATCGCCTTGCCGCCGCGCCAGCCGAGCTGATGGCGACCCCACAGCAGCACGCCGAACACCACCCAGGCCAGGCAGGCGAGCAGGGTCTTGTGCACCAGGTGCTGGGCGAACAGGTCGTCGAGGAACAGCCAGCCGGACAGCAGCGACAGCGAGAGCAGCAGCCAGCCGCCCCACAGGAAGCTGAACAGCAGGCTTTCCATGGTCTGCAGCGGCGGGAAGTTGCGGATGATCCCGGAGGGATGCTTGTGCTTGAGCTGGTGGTTCTGCAGCAGCAGCAGCAGGGACTGCAGCACTGCCATGGTCAGCATGCCGTAGGCGAGGATCGACAGCAGGATGTGGGCGAGAATGCCCGGTGCCTCGACGATCGGCTGGGTGGTACCGCCGGGCAGCAGGGCGAGCAGGGCGGTCAGGCTGCCGAGCGGGAACAGCAGCATCAGCAGGTTCTCCACCGGGATGCGCAGGCTGGCCAGCAGGGTCAGGGCGATCACCGCGGCGGCCAGCAGGCTGGCGGCGTTGAAGAAGTCGAGCCGCAGGGCGCCGTTGTCCAGCAGCAGCAGGCGCAGGCCGATGCCGTGGGCCAGCAGGGCGAGCACGCCGAGCAGGCCGAGCAGGCGCTTGTCGGGCACCGCGCGACGGGAAAGCAGCAGGGCCTGGTAGAGTGCCGCACCGGCATACAGGCCGGCTGCAGCCAGGCTGGGCAGCAAAGGCGTCATAAGTCCTTGTGGGGGAAGCCTCGGAGTTGCCGAGTTTGGCACAGAACCGGCTATCCACGAAAGCCTGCGGGCGGTGTCGGCGGCCGTCGCACTCGGCTATAATCGCCGACTTGCCGCAAGCTCCCCCTTCAAAGGACCGTGCATGTTCGAGAATTTGACCGACCGCCTCTCGCAGACGCTGCGCAATGTCACCGGCCGCGCCAAGCTGACCGAGGACAACATCAAGGACACCCTTCGCGAGGTGCGCATGGCCCTGCTCGAGGCCGATGTCGCCCTGCCGGTGGTCAAGGACTTCGTCAACAAGGTCAGGGATCGCGCGGTCGGCACCGAGGTGTCGAAGAGCCTGACCCCGGGTCAGGCGTTCGTGAAGATCGTCCGCGCCGAGCTGGAAGAACTGATGGGCGCGGCCAATGAGGACCTCAACCTCGCCGCCGCGCCGCCGGCGGTGATCCTGATGGCCGGCCTGCAGGGTGCGGGCAAGACCACCACGGTGGGCAAGCTGGCGCGCTTCCTCAAGGAGCGCAAGAAGAAGTCGGTACTGGTGGTCTCGGCCGACGTCTACCGTCCGGCGGCGATCAAGCAGCTGGAGACCCTGGCCGGCGAGGTGGGAGTCACCTTCTTCCCCTCCGACCTGAGCCAGAAGCCGGTGGATATCGCCCGCGCGGCCATCGCCGAGGGCAAGCTGAAGTTCATCGACGTGGTGATCGTCGACACCGCCGGTCGTCTGCACATCGACGCCGAGATGATGGACGAGATCAAGCAGGTCCACGCGGCGATCAATCCGGTGGAGACCCTGTTCGTGGTCGACGCCATGACTGGCCAGGACGCTGCCAACACCGCCAAGGCCTTCAACGAGGCCCTGCCGCTGACCGGTGTGGTGCTGACCAAGGTCGACGGCGATGCCCGTGGCGGTGCCGCGCTGTCGGTGCGCGCCATCACCGGCAAGCCGATCAAGTTCCTCGGCATGGGCGAGAAGAGCGAAGCGCTCGATCCGTTCCATCCCGATCGCGTGGCCTCGCGCATCCTCGGCATGGGTGACGTGCTCAGCCTGATCGAGCAGGCCGAGCAGACCATGGACCGCGAGAAGGCGGAGAAGCTCACCAAGAAGCTGAAGAAGGGCAAGGGCTTCGATCTCGAAGACTTCCGCGACCAGCTGCAGCAGATGAAGAACATGGGCGGCCTCGGCAGCCTGATGGACAAGCTGCCGATGCTCGGCGGCATGAACCTCGGCCAGATGGGCAACGCCCAGAACGTGGCGGAGAAGCAGTTCAAGCAGATGGAGGCGATCATCAACTCGATGACCCCCCTCGAGCGCCGCGATCCGGAAGTCATAAGCGGTTCGCGCAAGCGCCGCATCGCCCTGGGTTCCGGCACCCAGGTGCAGGATGTCGGCCGCCTGATCAAGCAGCACAAGCAGATGCAGAAGATGATGAAGAAGGTCACCGCCAAGGGCGGCATGGCCAAGATGATGCGCGGAATGAGTGGTCTGCTGCCCGGTGGCGGCATGCCGAAGATGTAAGAATCGGGCGGCGGCCTACGGGTCGCCGCCGATCTTCGCGGCCTGCTCCGGCAGTGCGCGATGAACCGAGGATGACTCCATGCCGGTGCCCGCTTTGGCGAGCGCCGCAAAAGGGCTTTGCAAATCCCTGGATAATCCTTAAAATGTGCGGCCTTTCGGGCCGTGGGCCCTAGTGTGCATACAGTTTTTGCAAGCACCGACTACAGGAACGAAGTTCAATGGTATCTATCCGTCTTGCTCGTGGTGGCTCCAAGAAGCGCCCTTTCTACCACCTGACCGTGACCAACAGCCGCTCCGCCCGTGACGGCCGTTTCGTCGAGCGTATCGGTTTCTTCAACCCGGTTGCCACCGGTGCTGAAGTGCGCCTGTCCGTTAACGCCGAACGTGCCCAGTACTGGCTGAGCCAGGGCGCCCAGCCGTCCGAGCGCGCTGCCCAGCTGCTCAAGGAAGCGGCGCAAGCCTAAGCCTTGATCATGCAAAATTCGCCGGCACCCGCCGAGGATCTGGTCGTTCTCGGCAAAATCGGTTCGGTGTACGGCATCCGCGGCGAAGTGAAGGTGTATTCCTACACCGATCCGCTGGATAACCTGCTGAGCTACCGTCACTGGACGCTTACGCGCGATGGCGAGGTTCGACAGGTCGAACTGGCCAGTGGGCGCCTGCACAACAAGGTGCTGACCGCCAAGATCAAGGGACTCGACGATCGCGAAGAGGCCCGTGGCTATGCCGGATTCCTCATCTGTGTACCGCGCAGCCAGCTGCCGGCACTGCAGGATGACGAGTACTACTGGTATCAGCTGGAAGGTCTGAAGGTCATCAATCAGGACGGGCAGTTGCTCGGCCAGGTCGATCACTTGCTGGAAACCGGTGCCAATGACGTGCTGGTGGTGAAGCCCTGCACGGGCAGTCTGGATGATCGCGAGCGTCTGTTGCCCTATACCGGGCAATGCGTGCAAAGCGTCGACCTGTCTGCCGGTGAGATGCGGGTGGACTGGGATGCGGATTTCTAACCCATGCGGGTAGACGTTCTCAGCCTGTTCCCCGAGATGTTCGCTGCCATCGGCGAGTACGGCATTACCAGTCGCGCGGTGAAGCAGGGTCTCCTGCAACTGCACTGCTGGAATCCGCGGGACTACACCGAAGACCGCCACCAGACGGTGGACGACCGGCCTTTCGGCGGCGGCCCCGGAATGGTGATGAAGATCAAGCCGCTGGAGCGCGCCCTGGCCGATGCCAGGCAGGCTGCCGGCGCTGTGGCCAAGGTGATCTACCTGTCGCCACAGGGACGACGTCTGGATCAGGCGGCAGTCCGCGAACTGGCGACCGAGGAGCGACTGATCCTCATCGCCGGGCGTTACGAAGGCATCGACGAGCGTTTCATCGAGACGCATGTGGATGAGGAATGGTCGATTGGCGATTATGTCCTGTCCGGCGGTGAGCTGCCGGCCATGGTGCTGATCGATGCGGTTACGCGGTTGCTGCCCGGAGCGTTGGGGCATGCAGATTCCGCCGAGGAGGACTCGTTTACCGACGGCCTGCTCGATTGCCCGCACTACACCCGACCCGAGGTGTACGAAGGCAGAAGTGTTCCGCCGGTGCTGCTCAGCGGCAACCACGAACACATCCGGCGCTGGCGTTTGCAGCAGTCCCTGGGACGTACCTGGGAACGACGTGCCGATCTTCTGGATAGTCGCTCGCTTTCTGGAGAAGAGAAGAAGCTGCTGGAGGAATACATCCGCCAGCGGGACGATAGTTAACGTATCGATGGCGAGTCACACGACTTGTCTTTGGAGCACAGCATGAGCAACAAGAACCTGATCATTCAGCAGATCGAAGCTGAACAGATGAGCAAAGAGATCCCGGCCTTCGCCCCCGGCGACACCGTGATCGTCCAGGTGAAAGTGAAGGAAGGCGACCGTCAGCGTCTGCAGGCCTTCGAAGGCGTGGTCATTGCCAAGCGCAGCCGCGGCCTGAACAGCGCTTTCACCGTGCGCAAGATCTCCAACGGTGTGGGCGTGGAACGTACCTTCCAGACCTACAGCCCGCTGGTCGACAGCATCAACGTCAAGCGTCGCGGCGACGTGCGCAAGGCCAAGCTGTACTACCTCCGCGCGCTGTCCGGCAAGGCCGCCCGCATCAAGGAGAAGCTGGTCTAAGACCCGCTTCCCTGCACAAAAAAAGCAGCCCTCGGGCTGCTTTTTTTGTGCCTGCGATTTGTCGCTCACAGCTTGGCGATCGACACCTCGGTGGATTTGACGAAGGCGATCACTTCGCTGCCGACCGCCAGTTCGAGATCCTTGACCGAGCGGGTGGTGATCACCGAGGTGACGATGCCGGCGGCGGTCTGCACGTCGATCTCCGACAGCACGTCGCCGAGGATGATCTCGCGGATGGTGCCCTTGAACTGGTTGCGCACGTTGATGGCCTTGATGGTCATGGTCTTGCTCCTTGAAGGGTAGGGGTTGCTGCGGGATCAGTGGGTTACAGGGCCCAGCGCAGCTGCGTGGGCAGTGGTGATACGGGTTCGGCCGTTTCTTCCTGCGCCGGCAGGGCCAGCACGCGCTCGAGCACCCGGGCTTCCAGTGCGGCCAGCGCCGCCGAGGCGCGCGGACGCGGGCGGGCCAGCGGAATCGGCAGGTCGAGGCCGACGTGGCCGTCCTCGATCAGGATCACCCGGTCGGCGACCGCCACCGCCTCGTTGACGTCGTGGGTCACCAGCAGCACGGTGAAGCCGTGCTGCTGCCACAGGCGCTCGATCAGTTGCTGCATCTCGATGCGGGTCAGCGCGTCCAGGGCGCCGAGCGGCTCGTCGAGCAGCAGCAGGCGCGGGCGGTGGATCAGCGCGCGGGCCAGGGCCACGCGCTGCTTCTGCCCGCCGGACAGCGCCGCCGGCCAGTCGTGGGCGCGTTCGGCCAGGCCGACCGCTTCCAGGGCCTGCAGCGCCTGGCTCTGCCAGTCGCCGGTCAGGCCGAGGCCGACGTTGTCGATCACCCGCTTCCACGGCAGCAGGCGCGCCTCCTGGAACATCAGCCGGGTGTCCTCGCGGGCCGCGGCCAGCGGCGCGTTGCCGGCCTGCAGTTCGCCGGCAGTGGCGCTGTCCAGGCCGGCGAGCAGGCGCAGCAGGGTGCTCTTGCCGCAGCCGCTGCGACCGACCACGGCGACGAACTGGCCGGCGGGGATGTGCAGGTCGATGCCATGCAGCACGCTGCGCTCGCCGAAGGCCTTGGCCACGCCGTGCAGGTGCAGCGGGATGCCGCGCTTGAGGTCCTGGGCGCTCATCGGGCACCTCCTTGCTGATAGGCCGGGTGCCAGCGCAACCACAGGCGTTCCAGGCTGCGCGCGGCGAGGTCGGCCAGCTTGCCGAGCACCGCGTAGAGCAGGATCGCCAGCACCACCACGTCGGTCTGCAGGAACTCGCGGGCGTTCATCGCCAGGTAGCCGATGCCGGCGTTGGCCGAGATGGTCTCGGCGACGATCAGCGTCAGCCACATGAAGCCGAGGGCGAAGCGCACGCCGACCAGGATCGACGGCAGGGCGCCGGGCAGGATCACCTGGCGGAACAGGGCGAAACCGGTGAGGCCGTAGCTGCGCGCCATCTCCACCAGGCCGGCGTCGACGCTACGGATGCCGTGGTAGGTATTCAGGTAGATGGGGAACAGGGTGCCGAGGGCGACCAGGAAGATCTTCGCGCTCTCGTCGATGCCGAACCACAGGATCACCAGCGGGATCAGTGCCAGGTGCGGCACGTTGCGGATCATCTGCACCGAGCTGTCGAGCAGGCGCTCGCCCCATTGCGACAGGCCGGTGATGAAGCCGAGCAGCAGGCCGATGCTGCCGCCGATGGCAAAGCCGATGGCGGCGCGCCAGCCACTGATCGCCAGGTGCTGCCACAGTTCGCCGCTGCTCAGCAGGACCCAGCCGGCGACGGCCACGGCGCTGGGCGCCGGCAGGATGCGGCTGGACAGCCAGCCGCTGCTCGCGGCCAGCTGCCAGACGCCGAGCAGCAGGACCGGCAGTGCCCAGGGTGCCAGGCGCAGGGCCAGCCGATGGATAGGTGTCGTACTCATCGTTCATTCACTCTTTTCACTATGGTTTCCACGCTCCGGCGTGGGAACCCATGGTGTGGACGCTCGGCGTCCGTCGTTCCGGGCTGCGTGCCCACGCTGGAGCGTGGGCACGATCAGATCCTCAGCTGGCCGCTGCCTTGGGCAGGATGTCGCTGGAGATCATCTCGCCGAACGGGCTGACGTAGCCGCGGCTCTCGGGACGCTGCGGCTGGGCGATGTCCAGGTGCGGTAACAGCAGCTCGGCGACGCGGTAGGATTCCTCCAGGTGCGGATAGCCGGAGAACACGAAGGTGTCGATGCCGAGACCGCGTACTCCTTGACCCGCGCCGCCACGGTCGGGCCGTCGCCGACCAGCGCGGTGCCGGCGCCGCCGCGCACCAGGCCGACCCCGGCCCACAGGTTGGGCGCCACTTCCAGCTTGTCCTTGCGACCGCCATGCAGGGCGGCCATGCGCTGCTGGCCGACCGAGTCGAAGCGCGCCAGCGAGGCCTGCGCCCTGGCGATGGTGTCATCGTCCAGGTGGCTGATCAGCCGCTCGGCGGCAGCCCAGGCTTCCTCGTTGGTCTCGCGCACGATCACGTGCAGGCGGATGCCGAACTTCACCGTGCGGCCGTGCCGGGCGGCGCGGCCGCGCACGTCGGCGATCTTCTCGGCCACCGCCTGCGGCGGCTCGCCCCAGGTCAGGTACAGCTCTACCTGTTCGGCGGCCAACTCATGAGCCGCCTCGGAAGAACCACCGAAGTACAGCGGCGGGCGCGGCTGCTGGATCGGCGGGTAGAGCAGCTTGGCGCCCTTGACCTGGATGTGCTTGCCGTCGAGGTCGACGGTCTCGCCTTCCAGCACCTTGCGCCAGACATGGGTGAACTCCACGGCGGCCTCGTAGCGCTCGGCGTGGCTGAGGTTGAGGCCGTCGGCCGCCAGCTCGTCCGGATCGCCGCCGGTGACCAGGTTGAACAGAGCGCGGCCGTTGGACAGGCGGTCGAGGGTCGCCGCCTGGCGTGCGGCTACGGTCGGCGAGATGATCCCCGGGCGCAGGGCGACCAGGAACTTCAGGCGCTGGGTGGCCGGGATCAGCGAGGCAGCGACCAGCCAGGAGTCCTCGCAGGAGCGTCCGGTGGGGATCAGCACGCCGCCGAAGCCGAGGCGGTCGGCGGCCTGGGCCACCTGGGTCAGGTAGCTGTGGTCGACGGCGCGGGCGCCTTCGGCGGTGCCCAGGTAGTGGCCGTCACCGTGGGTGGGGAGAAACCAGAAGATGTTCAGACTCATCGCAGTATTCCTGAAAGTGGGCGCGCCGGCGGCGGGGCGTAGCTCATGCGCGCGATGATTCGATGATCGGAGGTGCGGGCGGCCCTGAGGGCGCGCCCGCCACGGGAGTTACTGCTGGGCGACCTTGGCCGGCGGCGTCCAGACCACGTCCTTGATGCTCAAGCGCTTGGGAATCAGCTTGAGGTCGGCGAAGGTGTCGGCGATCTTCTGCTGGGCGGCGACCACGTCGGGGGTCAGCGGCTGGGCACCGTAGCCCTGGCGGGTCACCGCCTTGTGGGTGATGTCGGCCGGCAGGCCGATCAGCGGGGCGACCTGGGCGGTCACCTTGGCCGGATCGGCCTTGGCCTCCACGCCGACGGCGCGGATCTCCTCGATCAGCGCGCCGACCACCTGCGGGTGCTGCTGGGCGTAGCTGCCGCTGGCCAGGTAGAACTGGTGGTTGTCGACCAGCCCGCTGCCGTCGCGCAGGGTGCGCGCCGACAGCTGCTGCTCGGCGGCGGCCTGGAAGGGGTCCCAGATCACCCAGGTGTCGACGCTGCCGCGCTCGAAGGCGGCGCGGGCGTCGGCCGGCGGCAGGTAGATCGGGGTGATGTCCTTGATGGACAGGCCGGCATCTTCCAGCGCGCGCACCAGCAGGTAGTGCACGTTGGAGCCCTTGTTGAGGGCGACCTTCTTGCCCTTGAGTTCGGCGACGGACTGGATCGGCGAATCCTTGGCCACCAGGATTGCCTCGCCGGTCGGTGCCGGCGGCTCGTAGGCCACGTAGCGCAGGTCGGCGCCGGCGGCCTGGGCGAACACCGGCGGGGTCTCGCCGGTCACACCGAAGTCGATCGAGCCGACGTTGAGGCCTTCCAGCAGCTGCGGGCCGCCGGGGAACTCGGTCCACTGCACCTTCACGCCCTGTTCGGCGAGGCGCTGCTCCAGAGTGCCCTTGGCCTTGAGCAGGACCAAGGTGCCGTATTTCTGGTAACCGATGCGCAGGGTGTTGTCGGCGTCATCGGCGGCGAGGGCGGCGGAGGAGATCGCTGCTGCCAGCAGGGCGACCAGTCCGCGACGCAGGTAGGGGGTGCGCATGGCGCTCTCCTTGTATGCAAGTCGGTAGTGGTGGATGCCTGCTGGTCCGTTGACGGACGAGTGAGGACTTTCAAGTGCCTCGCCCCGTGGGGGAGGACGGAAAATCGTGGACTGCGCGGGAGCGCTCGCCCGGAGGGGAATCGTGGTTCAGACGCTCCAGCGGGCGCCGAGCAGCTGCTGTTCGAGCTGCCCCGGCTCCAGATGGCGCGGACGGCGCACCAGCGCCTGGTAGAACTGCTCCAGTGCCGCTTCCAGACGCTGCTCCAGCTCCTCGCTGAGGACCACGTGGCCCTCTTCGTAGCGGGTCTGACGATCGTCGGCGAACACCCCCTGCAGCACTTCCTCGGCCTTCAGCGCGGCGAGCACCGGCTTCAGCGCGTAGTCCAGCGCCAAGAGGTGTGCCGGACTGCCGGCGGTGGCCAGCGGCAGCACCACCTGGTGGGCCAAGGCGCGCTCGGGCAGCAGGTCGAGCAGGGCCTTCAGCGCGCCGGAATAGGCGGCCTTGTACACCGGGGTGGCGACCAGCAGGCCGTCGGCGGCGCGCACGTGCTCGGCCAGTTCGATCACCTGCGGGCTGTCGAAGCGCCCGTAGAGCAGGTCCTCGGCGGCGAAGTCGCGCACGCCGAAGCTGATCACTTCCACGCCGCGCGCGCTCAGCCAGCGGCGCGACCACTCGAGCAGACCGCCGGAGCGCGACTGTTGCGAGGGGCTGCCAGAAAGGGATACCACCAGCATGGCTGTTTCCTTCTCGTGAGAATAAAAAAGAGGCCTGTCCTGCCGTTCAGGCCCCGAACCCCATCGTGGATTAAGGGTTGAAAACTTGGCGTTGAAAATCAGTGGTTCGGCTGCGGGGTCAGGCGCAGGTAAGGCTTCACCGCGCGGTAACCCTTAGGGAAGCGCTGCTGGATCTCGGCCTCGTCCTTGAGCGAGGGCACGATCACCACCTCGTCGCCGTCCTGCCAGTTGGCCGGGGTGGCGACCTTGTGATTGTCGGTCAGCTGCAGCGAATCGATCACCCGCAGGATCTCGTGGAAGTTGCGCCCGGTGCTGGCCGGGTAGGTGATGATCAGGCGCACCTTCTTCTTCGGGTCGATGATGAACAGCGAGCGCACGGTGAGGGTGTCGCTGGCGTTCGGGTGGATCAGGTCGTAGAGGTCGGAGACCTTGCGGTCGGCGTCGGCGAGGATCGGGAAGTTGACCTGAGTGTCCTGGGTCTCGTTGATGTCCTCGATCCACTTCAGGTGCGAGTCCACCGGGTCGACCGACAGGGCGATGGCCTTGACGCCGCGCTGGGCGAATTCGCCCTTCAGCTTGGCGGTGAAGCCCAGCTCGGTGGTGCACACCGGGGTGAAGTCGGCCGGGTGAGAGAACAGAATGCCCCAGCTGTCGCCGAGCCACTCGTGGAAGCGAATGCGACCGGCGCTGGAATCCTGTTCGAAATCGGGGGCGATATCGCCGAGGCGGATGCTCATGGTTCTGCTCCTCAGAAGGGGGATGTCCTTGGGTGGAGGCCACTATGCGCAGGATCGGATCGCATTAAAAAGAATATATTTTGATTTATTAATAACTAAAACGAATATTTAAGGTCGAGCTCAGCGCTCACGCGATTTATTCCTGAAATGCCTAGCTCAGTAACCAAATATTCTTTTATGGAATAAAAAATATTTCCTATAGTCCGATTTTCTTGTCTCCAGACCCCAGGGATTGCCCGATGAAGCGACTGCTTACTTCTTCCCTGCTGGCGGCCAGCGTGGCGCTGGCTTCCGGCACGGCCCAGGCCGCCAGCCTGCTCAACGTCTCCTACGACGTGATGCGCGACTTCTACAAGGAATACAACGTCGCCTTCCAGAAGCACTGGCAGGCCGCGGGCAACCAGCCGCTGCAGATCCAGATGTCCCACGGCGGCTCGAGCAAGCAGGCGCGGGCGGTGATCGACGGCCTGCCGGCCGACGTGATCACCATGAACATGGCCACCGACATCAACGCCCTGCACGACCACGGCCAGCTGATTCCGCAGGACTGGGCAGCGCGCCTGCCGGACAACAGCGCACCCTTCACCTCGGCTACCGTGTTCATCGTCCGCAAGGGCAACCCCAAGGGCCTGCAGGACTGGCCGGACCTGCTCAAGGGCGGCGTCGAGGTGGTGGTGCCCAACCCGAAGACCTCGGGCAACGGCCGCTACACCTACCTGTCGGCCTGGGGCTACGTGCTGAAGACCGGCGGCGACGAGGCCGCCGCGCGCGAGTTCGTCGGCAAGCTGTTCAGGCAGGCGCCGGTGCTGGATACCGGCGGCCGCGCGGCGACCACCACCTTCATGCAGAACCAGATCGGCGACGTGCTGGTGACCTTCGAGAACGAGGCCGAGATGATCGCCCGCGAGTTCGGTCGCGGCGAGTTCGAGGTGGTCTACCCGAGCGTGTCGGTGCAGGCCGAGCCGCCGGTGGCGGTGGTCGACAAGGTGGTCGACAAGAAGGGCACCCGTGCCGAGGCCGATGCCTACCTCAAGTACCTGTGGTCCGACGAGGGCCAGCGCATCGCCGCCGCCAACTACCTGCGCCCGCGCAACCCGGCGATCCTCGCCGAGTTCGCCGACCGCTTCCCCAAGGTCGAGCTGCTCGACGCGGTGCAGACCTTCGGCGAGTGGCCGCAGATCCAGAAGACCCACTTCAACGACGGCGGCGTGTTCGACCAGGCCTACGGCGCGCAGTAACCGCGCTGCACGGCAAAAAGCCCGGCGGGATGACCCGGCCGGGCTTTTTGTTGTCTGCAGTTCAGCAAAGCCTGCATGGGCGGCGCTGCGTCAGGGCCCAGATGCCCGGGCAAGCCAAAGCCCGGCGGGTGGTCCCGTCGGGCTTTGGCGCAGCAGGCTGTGGGCGAGTTACAGCAGCGGCAGGGTGTAGCTGACGATCAGGCGGTTCTCGTCCAGGTCGGTGCTATCGTTGCCGCGCAGGCTGGCGTTGCGCCAGGTGAAGCCCAGGCCCTTGAGCGCGCCATCCTGCAGCACGTAGTCCAAGCGCAGGTCGCGTTCCCACTCCTTGTTGTCACCGCTGGCCGCATCAATGTTGTCGCCGCTCAGGTACAGCGCGCTGGCCTTCAGGCCCGGCACGCCGAGCTTGGCGAAGTCGTAGGCGTAGCCGGCCAGCCAGGTGCGCTCGCCGGCGCTGGCGAACTTGTTGATCTGCACGTCGGTGATCAGGTAGCTGGAGGAGCCGTCGCCCTGGTTGAGGAACGGGAAGTCGCTGTTGCCGTCGACCTGCTGGTAGCCCGCGCTCAGCGCATGACCGCCCAGGGTATAGGTGAACAGGGCGCTCCAGGTCTGGTTGTCGACCTCGCCGCGGTTGGCGTCGCCGGCCTTCCAGAAACCGTTGCTGACATAGCCCTCGCCGCGGCCGGCGGCGCTGGCGTTCTTGCCATCGGAGCTGCTGTCGAAGTAGCGCAGGTCGCTCTTCAGCGCACCGACCGGCAGCGCCCAGTTGTGTACCAGGCCGACGAAGTGCTGCTCGTAGAACTCTTCCAGGTTGCCGTAGTAGTACTGGGCGGTCAGGTCCTTGCTCAGCTTGTAGTCGCCGCCGGCGTAGTAGAACTTGTTCGAGTCGGCGTCGCTGGTGGCGCCGCCGATGCGCAGGCTGGTGCTGTCGGTGGAGCTGCGACCTTTGGCGTGCTCCAGCTGGCCGGCGGTCAGGGTCAGGTTGTCGATCTCGCCGGAGGTGATCTGGCCGCCTTCGAACAGTTGCGGCAGCATACGGCCGTCGTTGAAGTTCACCACCGGCAGCTTGGGCTGCAGGGTGCCGAGGCGCAGTTCGGTGTTGGATACCTTGGCCTTGGCGGTCAGGCCGGCCTTGCTGTAATCGTCCACCGCACTGCCGTCGCTCTCCAGGGGGAACAGCTGCCCCGGACGGCGATCGCGCCCGGCCTTGTTATCGCGGCCACCGGAGTCCAGCTTGACGCCGAGCAGGCCGACGGCGTCGACGCCGAAGCCCACGGTGCCTTCGGTGTAGCCGGAGGCATAGTTGAAGATGAAGCCCTGGCCCCACTCGCTGGCCTCGCTGTTGTTGTTGGCGGTGTTCTTGTCGTTGCGGTCGTAATAGAAGTTGCGCAGGGTCAGGCTGGACTTGCTGTCCTCGACAAAGGCGGCCTGGGCGGTGCCGGCCAGGGCCAGGGTGCCGGCGATGACCGCGAGGGCCAGGGGGGACTTGTTCATTGCGTGATTCTCCGTGAGTACATGGCGGTACAGCGGTGGGCATCGGCGTGCTTCCCGTTGGAGGCACGGCAAGATGACCGCTATATGTCAGGCGGAGAGGGTATGACAGGATTGTAAAATCAAAAAAGAATAATTATTTATTTTTAAATTCTATTATGGAATATGTCGTGCAGCATGTCGCTCGTGTTGCAAGCGCCGGAAAGCGCCGACCCAGACGCTCGGGCAGGCCGGCAGTGCGTTTGTCGCGCACTGCCGGCGCTCGGTCAGAACAGCGGCAGGCTGTAGCTGACTTCGCCCTCGTGCTTTCACGGCGGGGTTACAGGCTGAACTCGCCCTCCGCAGCGATGGCCTCCAGCGCCAGGCGCGGGCTGGGCGTCTCGCGGGCCTGCAGGGCCTCGGGCAGGCTGGCGGCGTCGCCGCGCTTGCCGACGGCGACCATGGCGTGCACCTCGTAGCCGTCCGGGATCTTCAGCTCGCGGCGCGCCAGCTCCTTGTCGAAGCCGGCCATGGCGTGGGTGTGCCAGCCGGCCAGGTGCGCCTGCAGGGCAAAGAAGCCCCAGGCGGCGCCGGTATCGAAGGCGTGCGAGGCGGCAGGCTGCTCCTCGCTCTTGCCCGGCGGCACGAAGGTGGTCTTCGAGACGATCACCAGCAGCGCCGAGGCATGCTGCGCCCAGCCGCAGTTGGCCTCGACCAGCAGGTCCAGGTAGCGCTGCCAGTCGGCGCTGTCGCGGCGCGCGTAGAGGAAGCGCCAGGGCTGCGCGTTGTAGGCCGAGGGCGCCCAGCGCGCGGCCTCGATGAAGCCGAGCAGGGTGGCCTCGGGAATGTCTTCGCCGGTGAAGGCGCGCGGCGACCAGCGCTCGATGAACTGCGGGTCGATGGCATGGGTGGCGACGCGTTTTTTGTTGCTCATGGGGGGCTCCTTGGTGGGCGGTCCGGATCAGGTGGCCAGCGGCGCACTAGCATGCCGGGCATAGTGCCTCATTTGCTCTGCATGCAGATCGAACAGAGGCGGACGAACAGCCCGGCTGAGCGGACCTGTCACGCATTTCAGCCTGGCGTCGGCCTGCCGCCGGGTGCGTACCGGCGCAACCGCTAGCCGGCAGGTGCGCGCTCAGTTGCCGGGCAGCAGCTCGAGGTGCTCCGCCTCGATCACCTTGCCGCACACCAGCAGGGCGAAGTGGATGACGCTTTCCAGTTCGCGGGTGTTGCCCGGCCAGCTGTAGCCTTCGAGCAGTTGCTGGGCCGCCAGGCTCAGGCTGGGGGGCGGCAGGCTGAGGCGCTGGGCGTGCACGCCGAGAAAGTAGCCGGCCATCGGCAGGATGTCGCCCGGCCGCTCGCGCAGCGGCGGTAGCTCCAGGCGGCCATCGGTCAGGTAGTGGAACAGACGCTGGTCGAACTTGCCGACCGCCGCCGCACGGGACAGGTCAAAGCTGGTGGCGGCGACCAGGCGCACGTCCACCGCGCTGGCCTCGCGGGCGCCGACGCGCAGCACCTCGCGGGTTTCCAGGGCGCGCAGCAGCTTGTGCTGCAACGCCAGCGGCAGGTCGCCGATCTCGTCCAGATACAGGGTGCCGCCGTGGGCCGAGCCGAACCAGCCGGCGCGACTGCTGGACGAGCCGTTGTAGACGCCGGGGGCGTGGCCGAACAGTTCGGCTTCGGCGTGCTGCGCGCTGAGGCTGGCGCAGTTGAGGGCGACGAACAGGCCTGGGCGGCCGCTCGAGCGGTGGATGTGCCTGGCCAGCAGTTCCTTGCCGGTGCCGGTCTCGCCGCGGATCAGCAGCGGCTGGTAGCCGGGGGCCAGGCGCTCGACCTGGTCATGCAGTTGCTGCGAGCGCGGGTCGACGAACACCAGCGCCTTGGCGCGGATACTCAACGGGCTGCGCTCGGCGTCGGCGAAGGTGAGGATCGGTTGGTTCAGCGGGTGATGCGGGCTCATGGCTGGCTCCGGGCCGGAGCCGGACTCCAGCCGTTCAGAAAGATTCGGCGCCCGACGCGCAGCAGGTCAGCGGCAGGCGCTCAGGCCCGTTGCCGGGCCTGTTGCTCGATCAGGGTCTGCAGGCGGTACAGGTAGGCGAAACCCTGTTCCCACTGGCAGTGCCCGGACTTGACGTTGATGTGCCCGACGCCGCTTAGCAGTACCGGCTCGGCGCCCCACTGGCGGGCCAGCTGCAGCGCCCGCTCCGGAGTTGCCGCCGCATCGTTGTCGGAGCCGACCAGCAGGCTGGGGAAGGGCAGCAGGCTGCGTGGCATGGGCGCGAAGTTCTGCAGCGCCTCGGGACAGCCGGGGCGCTCGACGTCCGCCGGTGCCACCAGCAGGGCGCCCTGTACCTTGGCCAGCAGCGCCGGGGAGGCCTGCGCCGCCCAGTGGGCGAGGGTGATGCAGCCCAGGCTGTGGGCCACCAGGATCAGCCGGCCGGGAGCCGCGGCGATGTGCCGCTCGAGGCGGGCGACCCAGGCATCGCGTTGCGGATGCAGCCAGTCGGCCTGCTCGACCCGACTGGCATCCGGCAGGCTGCGCTGCCAGTGGCTCTGCCAGTGCTCGCTTGGCGAGCCTTGCCAGCCCGGCAGGATCAGGTAGTGGATGGCGTGACGGCGCATGGAGCGGCCCTCGTACAGGCTGTGGATCAGCGCAGTCTAGGCAGTAGAGAAATGGCTGTTAAGTAATAAAAAATTATTTATTTATGCTTTTCTGGTTTTTTGTTGCTGAGGAGAGGATGGCGGACGGCTGTCGGTTTGTTATTTCTTGAAGGAATATAAAAATTCTTAAACAGTATTTTTAAGAATATCCGTGGCACGCCTAATATCCGCTCAGCCGCCGCGAGTCGTGTCGTGTCGTGCGGCGGACCCTTTCCAAGGAGCATTTCCATGAGCGCCAACCTACGCAGTGTTGCCGGACAGGATGAAGCCGGCCTGTTGCGCGAGATCCACAATGCCCTCAATGGCCTGCGTTACGGCGCGGTGGAAATCACCGTGCACAACGGCCAGGTGGTGCAGATCGAGCGCAAGGAAAAATTCCGTCTGCAGTCGCCGACCGGCAGCAAGCCGGCCTGATTCCAGCCAGGCCCGACTGGACCTCCAGAGGGCGTGAGCATGACCCCGAGCCATAGCCACAACAAGATGAGCACGAGCACAGCCATGAGCACGCACCCCTACCGCCGCTGTTGCTGGCGAATGTGTCGCTGAAGTTCAGCAAGACCTTCACCACCCGGAATTGATCAACGTGCCAGAGCGGCACGTACAAGGAGCAACAGCATGTCCATTCGTCGTTTCACCCTGGCCGCCATCGCCGGCCTGTCCTTCAGCGCCGCCGTACAGGCGCAGACCACCCTGCTCAACGTGTCCTACGACCCGACCCGTGAGCTGTACAGCGAATTCAACGCCGCGTTCAACCAGCACTGGCAGGCCCAGGGTCACGAGGCGCTGACCATCCAGCAGTCCCACGGCGGCTCGGGCAAGCAGGCCCGTGCGGTGATCGACGGGCTGCGCGCCGACGTGGTGACCCTGGCCCTGGCCGGTGACATCGACGAGCTGCACAAGCTCGGCAAGCTGATCCCCGAGGACTGGCAGAGCCGCCTGCCGCAGGCCAGCACCCCGTACACCTCGACCATCGTGTTCCTGGTGCGCAAGGGCAATCCCAAGCAGATCAAGGACTGGGACGACCTGGTCAAGCCGGGCGTCGAGGTGATCACCCCCAACCCGAAGACCTCCGGCGGCGCACGCTGGAACTTCCTCGCCGCCTGGGCCTTCGCCAAGCAGAAGTACGGCAGCGAGGCCAAGGCCAAGGAATTCACCGAGCAGCTGTACAAGAACGTCCCGGTACTGGATACCGGCGCGCGTGGCTCGACCATCACCTTCGTCAACAACCACATCGGCGACGTGCTGCTGGCCTGGGAGAACGAGGCGTTCCTGGCGCTCAAGGAGGAGGGCGGCGACAACTTCGAGATCGTCGCGCCCAGCCTGTCGATCCTCGCCGAACCGCCGGTGGCGGTGGTCGACAAGAACGTCGACAGAAAGGGCACCCGTGAGGTGGCCACCGCCTACCTGAACCACCTGTACAGCGCGGAGGGCCAGCGCATCGCCGCCAAGCACTTCTACCGTCCGCGCAACGAGAAGGTGGCCGCTGAGTTCGCCCAGCAGTTCCCGGCGCTGAAGCTGGTGACCATCGACAAGGATTTCGGCGGCTGGAAAACCGCGCAGCCGAAGTTCTTCAACGATGGCGGGGTGTTCGACCAGATCTACCAGGTGCAGTGAGCGCAGCCTGTTGAGCGAACCCCCGGTGCCGGGCACCGGGGATTTTTGACTGTTCCCAACCCGGATGGCCTCCGGGCCAGCAACCTTGCGAGGAATCCATGTCCCGCCGCACTTCCCCCGTCATACCCGGCTTCGGGCTGACGCTGGGCTACACCCTGGTGTATCTCGGCCTGTTGGTGCTGATTCCGCTGGGCGCCATGTTCGTGCATGCCGCACAACTCACCTGGAGCGAGTTCTGGGCCATCGTCAGCGCCCCGCGGGTGCTGGCCGCGCTCAAGCTGAGCTTCGCCACCGCCTTCTTCGCCGCGCTGATCAATGGTCTGATCGGCACCCTGCTGGCCTGGGTGCTGGTGCGCTACACCTTTCCCGGGCGCAAGATCATCGATGCGATGATCGACCTGCCGTTCGCCCTGCCCACCGCGGTGGCCGGCATCGCCCTGACCGCGCTGTACGCGCCGAGCGGGCTGGTCGGTCAGTTCGCCAGCGATCTCGGTGTCAAGATCGCCTACACCCCGCTGGGCATCACCCTGGCGCTGACCTTCGTGACCCTGCCGTTCGTGGTGCGCACGGTGCAGCCGGTGCTGGCCGACATTCCGCGCGAGGTCGAGGAGGCCGCCGCCTGCCTGGGCGCCAGGCCGCTGCAGGTGTTCCGCCACGTGCTGCTGCCGGCGCTGCTGCCGGCCTGGCTGACCGGCTTTGCGCTGGCCTTCGCCCGCGGCGTCGGCGAATACGGCTCGGTGATCTTCATCGCCGGCAACATGCCGATGAAGACCGAGATCCTGCCGCTGCTGATCATGGTCAAGCTCGACCAGTACGACTACACCGGCGCCACCGCCATCGGCGTGCTGATGCTGGTGGTGTCCTTCGTCCTGCTGCTGCTGGTCAACCTGCTGCAGCGCCGCATCGAAACCCCCTGAGGAGGAAGCCGTCATGTCATCCCTAACCGCTGCCTCCGCCAATGCCTCCGCCAATGCCGCCCGCCGCGGCCACGCGCTGGGCCGCCAGCTGCTGATCGTCGGCGCCTGGCTGGTGTTCGCCCTGTTCCTGCTGCTGCCTCTATATATAGTGCTGAGCGAGGCACTCAAGCAGGGCCTCGGCGTGTTCTTCACCGCCATCCTCGAGCCGGACGCCATTGCCGCGCTCAAGCTGACCCTGCTCGCCGTGGCCATCTCGGTGCCGCTCAACCTGGTGTTCGGCGTGGCCGCCGCCTGGTGCGTGAGCAAGTACGAGTTCCGCGGCAAGAGCCTCTTGGTCACCCTGATCGACCTGCCGTTCTCGGTGTCGCCGGTGATCGCCGGTCTGATCTACGTGCTGCTGTTCGGCGCCCAGGGCTTCTTCGGCGAGTGGCTGCAGGACCGTGACATCCAGATCGTCTTCGCCGTGCCCGGCATCGTCCTGGCCACCCTGTTCGTCACCGTGCCCTTCGTCGCCCGCGAGCTGATCCCGCTGATGCAGGAGCAGGGCACCCAGGAAGAGGAGGCCGCGCGCCTGCTCGGCGCCAGTGGCTGGCAGATGTTCTGGCACGTCACCCTGCCGAACATCAAGTGGGGCCTGATCTACGGCGTGGTGCTGTGCACCGCGCGGGCGATGGGCGAGTTCGGTGCGGTGTCGGTGGTCTCCGGGCACATCCGCGGCTACACCAACACCCTGCCGCTGCATGTCGAGATTCTCTACAACGAGTACAACCACGTCGCCGCCTTCAGCGTCGCCAGCCTGCTGCTGGCGCTGGCGCTGTTCATCCTTCTGCTCAAGCAGTGGAGCGAGGCCCGCTTGGCGCGCCTCCAGTCGAATGCTGCCGAGGAATAAGCCATGAGTATCGAGATCCGCAACGTCAGCAAGCGCTTCGGCGCCTTCCAGGCCCTCAACGACATCAACCTGGACATCCGCAGCGGCGAGCTGGTGGCCCTGCTCGGTCCGTCCGGCTGCGGCAAGACCACCCTGCTGCGCATCATCGCCGGTCTGGAAAGCCCGGACGCGGGCAGCATCGCCTTTCACGGCGAGGACGTCTCCGGCCACGACGTGCGCGACCGTAACGTCGGCTTCGTGTTCCAGCACTACGCGCTGTTCCGCCACATGACGGTGTTCGACAACGTCGCCTTCGGCCTGCGCATGAAGCCCAAGCGCGAGCGGCCGAGCGAGACGCAGATCGCCGCCAAGGTCCACGAGCTGCTCGGCATGGTGCAGCTCGACTGGCTGGCCGACCGCTACCCCGAGCAGCTGTCCGGCGGCCAGCGCCAGCGCATCGCCCTGGCCCGCGCGCTGGCGGTGGAGCCGAAGATCCTCCTCCTCGACGAGCCGTTCGGCGCCCTCGACGCCAAGGTGCGCAAGGAGCTGCGCCGCTGGCTGGCGCGCCTGCACGAGGAGATCAACCTGACCAGCGTGTTCGTCACCCACGACCAGGAAGAGGCGATGGAGGTCGCCGACCGCATCGTGGTGATGAACAAGGGCGTGGTCGAGCAGATCGGCTCGCCGGGCGAGGTCTACGAGCAGCCGGCCAGCGACTTCGTCTACCACTTCCTCGGCGACGCCAACCGCCTGCACCTGGGCGAGGAGGGGCACATCCTGTTCCGCCCCCACGAGGTGTCGCTGTCGCGCGAGCCGCTGGCCGAGCACCGCGGTGGCGAGGTGCGCGACATCCGCCCGCTCGGCGCGATCACCCGGGTGACCCTCAAGGTCGAGGGGCAGGGCGAGCCGATCGAGGCCGAGGTGGTGAAGAGCCATGCCAGCCTGGTCGGCCTGCAGCGCGGCGACCGGCTGTATTTCCGCCCGGGTGTCGGCAGTCTGCGCCCGGCTTGCTGAGTGGTGGCGGCCCGGTCTGCGCCAGTGGACCGGGCTGGCCGGGCTCTGCCAGACTGCGCCTTTTGGCCGGTCGTATTGCCCATGTCTGCCGTCAGTCATCCTCTGGTCGAACGCTTCCTCGAATCCCTCTGGCTGGAAAAGGGCCTGTCCCGGCATACCCGCCTGGCCTACGGCACCGACCTGGCGCTGTTTCGCGACTGGCTGGTGGAGCGCGGCTTCGACCTCGAGCGGGTCGATCGCGAGCTGATTCTCGAGCACCTGGCCTGGCGCCTGGACCATGGCTACCACGCCCGCTCCACGGCGCGGCTGATGTCCTGCCTGCGCGGCTTCTACCATTACTGCATGCTCGAGGACTTCATCGCCGAGGATCCGACCCTGCTGGTCGCCCTGCCGCGACAGTCGCGGGCGGTGCCGCACACCCTCAGCGAGGCGGAGGTCGAGGCGCTGCTGGCCGCGCCGGACACCGACGAGGCGCTCGGCCTGCGCGACCGCGCCATGCTCGAGGTGCTCTACGCCTGCGGCCTGCGGGTCAGCGAGCTGGTCGGCCTGACCCTCGAGCAGGTCAATCTGCGCCAGGGCGTGGTGCGGGTGTTCGGCAAGGGCGCCCGCGAGCGCCTGGTGCCGCTCGGCGAGGAGGCCGTCGACTGGCTGCTGCGCTACCTGCGCGAGGCACGCGGCGAGCTGCTGATCGGCAAGCCCAGCGACGTGCTGTTTCCCAGCCTGCGCGGCGAGCAGATGACCCGGCAGACCTTCTGGCACCGCATCAAGCTGCACACGCGGACCGCCGGCATCGACAAGCCGCTGTCGCCGCACACCCTGCGCCACGCCTTCGCCACCCACCTGCTCAACCACGGCGCCGACCTGCGCGTGGTGCAGATGCTGCTCGGCCACCGCGACCTGTCGACCACGCAGATCTACACCCACGTGGCGCGCGCCCGCCTGCAGGCGCTGCACGCCGAGCACCATCCGCGCGGCTGATCGTCGGCCCTGTGCGCCGCTGCAGCAGTGGCGGCGGGTGGGTATGTTAGGCTTTATCCATTGTTAAAGCCGCTTCCTCGCGCTCAAGGAGTTTCCATGCGTCTGTCCCGTTTCCTCGCTGCCGCCGCCTTCGGCCTGGCCAGCTCCATCGCCCTGGCCGCCGACCCGGACCAGGCGATCCGCCAGGCCCTCAAGGCGCTGCAGCCGGACCTGCCGATCGAGGCGATCAGCGAAAGCCCGATGCCCGGTCTGTATCAGGTGCAGCTCAAGGGCGGCCGCCTGCTGTACACCAGCGCCGACGCGCAGTTCGTCCTGCAGGGCTTCCTGTTCCAGATCAAGGACGGCAAGACCGTCAACCTCACCGAGCAGGCCGAGAGCCAAGGCGTGGCCAAGGTGATCAACGCCATTCCGAGCAAGGAGATGGTGGTGTTCCCGGCCGACGCCAAGGCCGCGCAGAAGACCCACATCACCGTGTTCACCGACACCGACTGTGGCTACTGCCAGAAGCTGCACAGCGAGGTGGCCGAGCTCAACCGTCGCGGTGTCGAGGTGCGCTACGTCGCCTTCCCGCGCCAGGGTGCCGGCAGCCACGGCTACAACACCCTGGTCAGCGTGTGGTGCGCCAAGGATCCGCGTGAAGCCATGAACCTGGCCAAGGCGCGCAAGGATGTGCCGGCGGCGCAGTGCGAGAATCCGGTGGCCAAGCAGTACCAGCTCGGCCAGATGATCGGCGTGCAGGGCACCCCGGCCATCGTGCTGGCCAATGGCCAGATGATCCCCGGCTACCAGCCGGCACCACAGCTGGCCGAGGCGGCGCTGGCGGCGAAGTGAGCGGCGGGCAGCTGCCGATTGACTAACAATCAAGCGCTTCGTAATGTGCTGATCTTTTCATCGGCCGGCATGTCCGGCCGTTCTGTGTTGTGATGATGGGGAATTCAGAGTGAAACCGGTCAAAGTAGGTATCTGTGGGTTGGGAACCGTCGGTGGCGGCACCTTCAATGTGCTCAAGCGCAATGCCGAGGAGATTGCCCGCCGTGCCGGGCGCGGCATCGAAGTGGCGCAGATTGCCGCGCGTGACGCCAACCCGCAATGCGATACCACCGGTACCCCCATCACCGGTGACGTGTTCGAGGTGGCCTGCAACCCGGAAATCGACATCGTCATCGAACTGATCGGCGGCTACACCGTGGCCCGCGAGCTGGTGCTCAAGGCCATCGAGAACGGCAAGCACGTGGTCACCGCCAACAAGGCGCTGATCGCCGTGCACGGCAACGAGATCTTCGCCAAGGCCCGCGAGAAGGGCGTCATCGTCGCCTTCGAAGCGGCGGTGGCCGGCGGTATCCCGGTGATCAAGGCGATCCGCGAGGGCCTGGCCGGCAACCGCATCAACTGGCTGGCCGGCATCATCAACGGCACCGGCAACTTCATCCTCACCGAGATGCGCGAGAAGGGCCGCGCCTTCGAGGACGTCCTCAAGGAAGCCCAGGCGCTGGGCTATGCCGAGGCCGATCCGACCTTCGACGTCGAGGGCATCGACGCCGCGCACAAGCTGACCATCCTCGCTTCCATCGCCTTCGGCATCCCGCTGCAGTTCGACAAGGCCTACACCGAAGGCATCACGGCGCTGACCACCGCCGACGTCAACTACGCCGAGGCGCTGGGCTACCGCATCAAGCATCTGGGCGTGGCCCGCCGTACCGACGCCGGCATCGAGCTGCGCGTGCACCCGACGCTGATCCCGGCCGACCGCCTGATCGCCAACGTCAACGGCGTGATGAACGCGGTGATGGTCAACGGCGACGCCGTCGGCAGCACCCTGTACTACGGTGCCGGCGCCGGCATGGAGCCGACCGCCTCGGCGGTGGTGGCCGACGTGGTCGACGTGACCCGCGTGCTGACCAGCGACCCGGAAAACCGCGTGCCGCACCTGGCCTTCCAGCCGGACGCGCTGTCCGACCACCCGATCCTGCCGATCGAGGCCTGCGAGAGCGCCTACTACCTGCGCATCCAGGCCAAGGACCATCCGGGCGTGCTGGCCCAGGTGGCGAGCATCCTCTCCGCGCGCGGCATCAACATCGAGTCGATCATGCAGAAGGAAGCCGAGGAGCACGACGGCCTGGTGCCGATGATCCTGGTCACCCACCGCGTGCGCGAGCAGAACATGAACGACGCCATCGCCGCGCTGGAAGGCCTGGAAGGCGTGGCCGGCAAGGTCGTGCGCATCCGCGTCGAATCGCTCAACTAATCCGTCAACGGCTGCCGGCGCGTGCCGGCAGCCCGCACCGAAGGTTTGTCCCCATGCGCTATATCAGTACCCGCGGCCAGGCGCCGGCCCTCAACTTCGAAGACGTGCTGCTCGCCGGCCTGGCCAGTGACGGCGGTCTCTACGTGCCGGAAAACCTGCCGCGCTTCACCGTCGAGGAGATCGCCTCCTGGGCCGGCCTGCCGTACCACGAGCTGGCCTTCCGGGTGATGCGCCCGTTCGTCGCCGGCAGCATCGACGATGCCGACTTCAAGCGCATCCTCGAGGAAACCTACGGCGTATTCGCTCATCAGGCGGTGGCGCCGCTGACCCAGCTGGGCGCCAACGAGTGGGTGCTCGAGCTGTTCCAGGGCCCGACCCTGGCGTTCAAGGACTTCGCCCTGCAGCTGCTCGGCCGCCTGCTCGACCACGTGCTGGCCAAGCGCAACGAGCGCGTGGTGATCATGGGCGCCACCTCCGGCGACACCGGCTCGGCGGCCATCGAAGGCTGCAAGGCCTGCGACAACGTCGACATCTTCATCATGCACCCGCACAACCGCGTGTCCGAGGTGCAGCGCCGGCAGATGACCACCATCCTCGGCGAGAACATCCACAACATCGCCATCGAAGGCAACTTCGACGACTGCCAGGAGATGGTCAAGGCCAGCTTCGCCGACCAGGGCTTCCTCAAGGGCACCCGTCTGGTGGCGGTCAACTCGATCAACTGGGCGCGGATCATGGCCCAGATCGTCTACTACTTCCACGCCGCCCTGCAGCTCGGCGCGCCGCACCGCTCGGTGGCCTTCTCGGTGCCGACCGGCAACTTCGGCGACATCTTCGCCGGCTACCTGGCGCGCAACATGGGCCTGCCGATCAACCAGCTGGTGGTCGCCACCAACCGCAACGACATCCTGCACCGCTTCATGTCCGGCAACCGCTACGACAAGGACACCCTGCACGCGTCGCTGTCGCCGTCGATGGACATCATGGTTTCCTCCAACTTCGAGCGCCTGCTGTTCGACCTGCACGGCCGCAACGGCCTCGCCGTCAGCGCGCTGATGGACGAGTTCAAGGCCACCGGCAAGCTGTCGGTCGCGGACGATCGCTGGACCGAGGCGCGCCGCCTGTTCGACTCGCTGGCGGTGGACGACGAGCAGACCTGCGCGACCATCGCCCAGGTGCACGCGCAGACCGGCTACCTGCTCGATCCGCACACCGCGATCGGCGTCAAGGCCGCGCGCGACTGCCGGCGCAGCCAGGCGCTGCCGATGGTGGTGCTGGGCACCGCGCATCCGGTCAAGTTCCCCGAAGCGGTGGAGAAGGCCGGCATCGCCGCCGTGCCGCAGCTGCCGCCGCACCTGGCCGACCTGTTCCAGCGCGAGGAGCGCTGCACGGTGCTGGCCAACGACCTGAAGACCGTGCAGGACTTCGTCAGCCAGCACGGCAACCGCGGCAAGCCGCTGTAAGTTCCGCTGCGGGTTGTCCACAGAAAGGGCCGGTTGCGCAAGCAGCCGGCCCTTTTTGCTGCTGCACCACAACGGGCCGGCGCGTGCCGTCGGCAGGGTGCCGCCATGGTGCCTGTCGCCATCCGGGCGCGAACTTGTGCACAATTTCCGGGTTCCTCGGCAAATCCCTGCGCCCCTCGGTGGTGCGTCCCGGGCGCGCTGTCGCTAATAACTAATTCATTGAAAATCAAGCAGAAAAAATGCTGAGCAAAAAATGATCAGTTTGTCTGCAGGCCATGTGCGGCAGGGGGCGGGACGATCTGTCCGGAATTTGTCCACCCAGTTATCCACAGTAATTGTGGATTGAACCTGGCCTTGTCCAGCGCTGTGGCTGTGGACAAGACCGTTATACTCGTCGCTATCAGTCACGGAGTTCAGTCATGCCCTTCGAGTTGTCCAGCCTGTTGCTCGGTGTTGTCGCCGCGGCCCTGCCGCTGGCCGCGCTGTTGTGGTCCCTGCAGCAGCGCAGTCGCCTGCAGCAGCAGGTCGGCCTGCTCGAGGAGCGCCTGGCCGGCAGCGAGCAGGCGCGCAGCGAGCTGGCCGGCCGGCTGGAGCAGGCGCGTGGCGAGAACCAGGCCCAGCAGCGCCTGCTGCTCAGCCTGCAGGGCGAAACCGCGGGGCTGCGCCGCGAGGTACAGCTGCTCGGCGCTGAACGGCAGCAGGCCGCCGAGGCGGCGCGGCAGTGGCGGCAGGAGCGCCAGCAGCGCGAGGAGGAACTGCGCGACCTGGCGGCCGAGCGGGCGGCGCTGAGTGCGGCGCTGCGCGAGCAGCAGCAGGGCCATCGCCAGCGCCTGGAGGAGGTGCAGGGCGCGCGCGACGAGCTGCGCGCGCAGTTCGCCGAGCTGGCCGGGAAGATCTTCGACGAGCGCGAGCAGCGCTTCGCCGAGAGCAGCCAGCAGCGCCTCGGTCAGCTGCTCGACCCGCTGCGCGAGCGCCTGCACAGCTTCGAGCAGCGCGTCGAGCAGAGTTATCAACAGGAGGCACGCGAGCGTTTCTCGCTGGGCAAGGAGCTGGAGCGCCTGCAGCAGCTCAACCAGCGCCTGGGCGACGAGGCGACCAACCTGACCCGCGCGCTCAAGGGCCAGAAGACCCAGGGCAACTGGGGCGAACTGGTGCTCGAGCGGGTGCTCGAGCATGCCGGGCTGGAGAAGGGCCGCGAGTACGACACCCAGGTCAGCCTGCACGGCGCCGGCGGCGAGCGCTTCCAGCCGGACGTGCTGATCCGCCTGCCCGGCGAGCGCCAGGTGGTGGTGGACGCCAAGGTCAGTCTGACCGCCTACCAGCAGTACGTCGGCGCCGAGGACGAGGGCGGCCGCCAGCAGGCGCTCAAGCAGCACGTGCAGTCGCTGCGCAGCCACCTCAAGGGGCTTTCCGGCAAGGACTACCAGCGCCTCGAGGGCCTGCACAGCCTGGACTTCGTGCTGCTGTTCGTGCCGCTGGAGGGCGCCTTCTCCGCCGCCCTGCAGGCCGAGCCGGGGCTGTTCGAGGAGTCCTTCGCGCAGAACATCGTGATCGTCAGTCCGACCACCCTGCTGGCCACCCTGCGCCTGATCGACAGCCTGTGGCGCCAAGAGCGGCAGAACCTCAATGCCCGCGAGATCGCCGAGCGTGCCGGCGCGCTGTACGACAAATTCGTGCTGTTCGTGCAGGATCTCGACGAGATCGGCAGCCGCCTGCAGCAGCTGGACAAGGCCTACGCCAGCGCGCGCAACAAGCTCACTGCCGGGCGCGGCGACCTGATCAGCCGCAGCGAGCAGCTCAGGCTGCTCGGCGCGCGCGCCAGCAAGAGCCTGCCCGCCGACTGGCTGGAGCGCTCGGCCAGCCTGCCGCTGGCGCTGGACGAGGATCCGGCCTGACGGCGCGCTGTGGATAACCTCGCGCGGTTATCCAGGCGTCGGAAGCGCGGCCAGGGGGCAACGGCGGTGCGTGCGGCGCCGGTCTGTTCAGATCAGCACCAGAGCGAGGCCCAGCCCCAGGCCGGCGGCCATCAGCGGCAGGGTCATCAGCGCCAGGCGGGCACCGCCGAGCAGGGCGATTAGCACGCCCTTGATCAGGCTGTTGCTGACCACCGCCAGGGCGATGCCGCGTACCGCCACCTGCGGGTCCAGCTCGCTCAGCGCGCTGCGCGACAGCGACAGGGTGATGGCATCCACATCGGTCAGTCCGGACAGGGCGGCGACCAGGTAGACGCCGACGTCGCCCAGCTCGCGGCGGGCGATCTCGACCAGCAGCAGGATCAGTGCCAGCAGCAGGGCGAAGCGCAGCGCCGGGCCGAGTTCGAAGGGATTCTGCAGCGGCGGCTCGGCCTCGGCGCTCAGTTCGCCGCTGCTGGCCCTCTGCCACCAGTGCAGCGCACCCAGGGCGTAGACCAGCGCCGCGGCTGCCAGTGGCCAGAGCAGGTCCGCCACCAGCTGCGGGTTGACCACCGCCACTTCCAGCAGCACGCGCGGGAACATCAGCGCCGAGGTGGCCAGCAGCCCGGCGGCCAGCAGCGCGTGCAACTCGCGCTGGCCGTGCAGGCGGGCGAGGGTCATGGTCATCGCCGTGGAGGAGACGATGCCGCCCAGCAGGGCGGTCAGCAGCAGGCCGTGGCGGGTGCCGACCAGGCGGATGGCCACGTAGGCGGCAAAGCCCAGCCCGGCGATCAGCACCACCATCCACCAGGTGACGTAGGGGTTGAACACCTGCCAGGGGCCGAAGCCGCGGTCGGGCAGCGCCGGCAGCAGCACCAGCGAGATGAACAGCAGCTTCAGGGTGCCGGACAGCTCGCCGGCCGACAGGCGCCTGAGCGCCGCGTGCATGGGTTCCTTGAGGCGCAGCAGCAGGGCCACCACCACCGCGCAGCCGGCGGCCAGCAGGCGGCTGTCGGCCAGCGCCAGGCTGCCGAGCAGGAAGGTCAGCAGCAGGGCGATCTCGCTGGTCTGGCCGTGGTCGCTGCTGTGGCGCAGGCCGACCACGTAGGCGCTGGTGCTGAGCACCGCGAGGGCCAGCAGCAGGGCGATCCACACTCCCGCGCCCAGATGGCTGGCGAGCAGGGCGGCGAGGCCGCCGAGCAGGCCGACCAGGCCGAAGGTGCGCACCCCGGCGGCGAGCTGGTCGTCGTCGCTGTCGCGCGCGCTCCAGCCACGCTCGGCGCCGATCAGCAGGCCGAGGGCCAGTGCGCTGGCCAGATCGAGGAGAATTTCGAGGTTGGGGGTCATCGGCGGTTCCCTGGCGGATGCATGCCCCTGAGTCTATCAGCCACGTCCGGGACTGCGGCCCCGGGCGTGGCTGCGGGGGTCAGCGCAGCTGCAGGTGGCGGCTGAGCAGGGCGCGCAGCGCCGCCGGCTTGACCGGCTTGCTCAGGTAGTCGAGACCGGCGGCGTGCACCTCGGCGATCAGCTCGGCGCGGCCGTCGGCGCTGATCACCACCCCGGGCACCGGCTGGCCGAGGCGGGCGCGCAGCCAGCCCATCAGTGCCTGGCCGGTCTCGCCGTCGTCGAGGTGGTAGTCGACCAGCACCAGCTCCGGCGGGCTGTCGTTGGCCAGCAGCTGCGCACATTCCTCGCGACTGCGCGCGGTCTGCACCTGGCAGCCCCAGCGGCTGAGCAGGCTGCGCATGCCGGTGAGGATGCTGTCCTCGTTGTCGATGCACCACACCCGCGCGCCGTTCATGGTCTGCCCGGCGGTGCTCTGCGTCTGCGGGCGGGCCAACGGCACGGCGCGGCCGCGGGCCAGCGGCACGCGCACGCTGAACACGCTGCCCTTGCCCGGCCAGGAGCGCACGTCGATGCGGTGCTTGAGCACTTGGCAGAGGCCGTCGGCGATCGCCAGGCCCAGACCCAGGCCCTTCTCGGCGCGGGTCTGGTGGCTGTCCAGGCGCTTGAACTCCTCGAAGATCACCTTGAGCTTGTCGGCCGGAATGCCCGGGCCGCGGTCCCACACTTCCAGGCGCAGGTGGCGGCCCTCGCGGCGCACGCCGAGCAGCACCTTGCCCTTGGCGTAGCGGAAGGCGTTGGTCAGGAAGTTCTGCAGCACCCGGCGCAGCAGCTTGGGATCGCTGTCGATGCGCTGCTTGCTGGCGCGGATGCGCAGGTCGATGCCCTGCTCCTGGGCCAGGGCGCGGAACTCGACGCCGAGGGCGTCGTACAGGGTGTCGAGGGCGAAGGCGCTGCGCTCGGGGGTGAAGCGCCCGCCTTCCAGGCGCGAGATGTCCAGCAGGTCGGCGATCAGGTCCTCGGCCGAGCGCAGCGAGGAGTCGAGGTGGCGGACCAGTTCCTGCACCTCGCCCGGCAGCGCCTCCTGGTGGGCGAGGGCGGCGGAGAACAGCCGCGCGGCGTTGAGCGGCTGCATCAGATCGTGGCTGACCGCGGCAAGGAAGCGGCTCTTCGACTGGTTGGCCAGTTCGGCGCGGGCCTTGGCCTCGGACAGTTGCTCGTTGAGGGCGGACAGTTCGTGGGTGCGCTCGGCAACCCGCTGCTCGAGGCTCTCATTGGCCTCCTTGAGGGCGTCCTCGGCCTGACGGTGGGCGGTGATGTCGGTGAACGACATGACGAAGCCGCCGCCGGGCATCGGGTTGCCGACCAGCTCGATCACCCGGCCGTTGGGCAGGGTGCGCTCGGAGGTGTGCGCGGTGCCCTGGCGCATCCAGTACAGGCGCTTGGCCACGTGGATGTCCGGGTCGCCCTTGCCGCACAGGCCGCGTTCGGCGTTGTAGCGGATGATGTCGGAAATCGGTCGACCGATGCTGATCAACCCTTCGGGGTATTCGAACAGCTCCAGGTAGCGGCGATTCCAGGCCACCAGGCGCAACGACTGGTCGACCACGCTGATGCCCTGGGAGATGTTCTCGATCGCGCCCTGCAGCAGCGCGCGGTTGAACTGCAGGACCTCCGAAGCCTCGTCGACGATGCGCACCACGTCCTCGACCTGCATGTCGCGGCCTTCGATGGTGGCCTTGACCACCGCGCGCGCCGAGGAGGCGCCCAGCACGCCGGCGAGCAGGCGCTCGGTATGCGCGATCCACTCGCTGCTGGCGGTCTGGTTCGGGCTGAAGCCCTTGCCCTGGCGGTAGGCGAAGCGGATGAAGCTCTGCCTGGCGCGTTCCTCGCCGACGAAGCGGGCGGCCAGGTTGAGCAGGTCTTGCACCTGCACCGCCAGCAGCAGGCGCGGGCTGGGGCGTACCGAGGCTTCCTGGCCGACGAAGCGGCTGGCCTGCCAGTGCTCGGAGACGCGGGTGCGCGAGAACCACGACACCAGCACGAACACCAGGAAGTTGCCGGTCAGCGACAGCAGGGTGCCCTGGGTCAGGGCGTCCATGGGCAGACCCAGCGGGTTGCCGGCCAGCCACTGCTGGCCGGGGAACAGGTGCAGCGACCAGCCCAGGCCACCGGCGAGCAGCGGCAGCAGCAGGGTGTAGCACCACAGCAGCGCGCCGGTGGCGAGGCCGGCGAACACGCCGCGGCTGTTGGCCTGCTTCCAGTACAGCGCACCGAACATCGCCGGGCCGAGCTGGGTGATGGCGGCGAAGGCGACCTGGCCGATGCTGGCCAGGCTGATGCTGGGGCCGATCAGCCGGTAGATCACGTAGGCCATCAGCAGCAGGGCGATGATGGCGATGCGGCGTACCGACAGCAGCCAGTGGCGGAACTCCTCGAAGGGCCGTTCGGCGCTGTGCCGGCGCAGCAGCCAGGGCAGCAGCATGTCGTTGGAGATCATGGTCGACAGCGCCACCGCCGCGACGATGACCATGCCGGTGGCCGCCGAGGCGCCGCCGATGAAGGCCAGCAGGGCCAGCGCCGGATGCGCCTCGGCCAGCGGCAGGCTGATGACGAAGGAGTCCGGCTCCACGCCGGCCGGCAGCAGCAGCTGTCCGGCCAGGGCGATCGGCACCACGAACAGCGCCGCCAGCAGCAGATACAGCGGGAACACCCAGCGTGCCAGGTTGAGGTCCTGCGGCTCGATGTTCTCCACCACGGTGACGTGGAACTGCCGCGGCAGGCAGATGATCGCCATCATCGCCACCCCGGTCTGCACGATCATCGCCGGCCAGTCGACCGGTTGCTGCCAGTACTCCTCGAGGCGTGGTGACGCCTGCGCCTTGGCCAGCAGGTCGTCGAAGCCGTTGTACAGGCCCCAGGTGACGAACGCGCCGACGGCGATGAACGCCAGCAGCTTGACGATCGACTCGAAGGCCACCGCCATGACCATGCCGCGGTGGTGCTCGGTGGCGTCGAGGTTGCGGGTGCCGAACAGGATGGTGAACAGGGCGAGGATCAGCGACACGATCAGCGCCGTGTCCTGGGCTCGCAGACCGTTGGCGCCGGCGTCGGCGCCGGTCAGCAGGTTGACGCCGAGGACGATGCCCTTGAGCTGCAGGGCGATGTAGGGCAGTACGCCGACCAGACAGATCAGCGCCACGACGATGGCCAGCGAGCGCGACTTGCCGTAGCGCGCGGCGATGAAGTCGGCGATCGAGGTGATGTTTTCCTGCTTGCTGATCAGGATCATCTTGGCCAGCATCTGCGGCATGAACAGTAGCAGCAGCAGCGGGCCGAGGTAGATGGGCACGAACGACCACAGCTGGCCGGCCGCCTGGCCAACCGCGCCGAAGAAGGTCCAGCTGGTGCAGTACACCGCCAGCGACAGGCTGTAGACCCAGGCGCGCAGGCGCGGGCGGCTCACGCCGGTGGTCTGGCGACGGTCGCCGTAAAAGGCGATGGCGAACAGGATGGCCATGTAGGCCAGGGCGACCGCGGCGATCAGCCCGCTGGACAGCGACATGCGAACTCCGGTGTATCGGGATCGGCAGAGTTTGGCAGCAAAGTGCTGCGCCGTCAGGCCCTTGCGACCAAGGTCGTGGAGGCGCGACAACGGCTCTGCGTTGCGGGTTGCAAGCGGGGCGAAGCGAGGACGGGCGAGGGAGGCGGGAGAGAGGCGGGCGTCGTCTTCGACGCCCGCTTACGGACTACTGGGCGTCGAAGGCCTGGCCGTTGACGCCGCTGCTGTCCGGGCCCATCAGGTACAGGTAGACCGGCATGATCTCTTCCGGGGTCGGGTTCTGCAGCGGATTCTCGCCCGGGTAGGCCTGGGCGCGCATGCCGGTGCGGGTGGCGCCGGGATTGATGCTGTTGGCACGCACCGCGCTGGTGCCGTCGACCTCGTCGGCCAGCACCTGCATCAGGCCCTCGTTGGCGAACTTGGACACCGCATAGGCCCCCCAGTAGGCGCGGCCCTTGCGGCCGACGCTGCTCGAGGTGAACACCACCGAGGCGTCGCTGGACAGCTTGAGCAGCGGCAGCAGCACGCTGGTGAGCATGAACACCGCGTTGACGTTGACGTGCATGACGCGCATGAAGTTTTCGCCGGAGAACTGCTCGATCGGCGTGCGCGGACCGAGGATTGCCGCGTTGTGCAGCAGGCCGTCGAGGCGGCCGAACTCGCGCTCGATGGTCGCCGCCAGCTCGTCGTACTGGTGCGGCTGGGCGGTTTCCAGGTTGAACGGGAAGATCGCCGGTTGCGGGCCGCCGGCCTTCTCGATCTGGTCGTAGACCTCCTCGAGGTGCTCGATGGTCTTGCCCAGCAGGATCACCGTGGCGCCGTGGGCGGCGAAGCTGCGCGCGGCGGCGGCACCGATGCCGCGACCGGCGCCGGTGACCAGGATCACCCGATCCTTGAGCAGGTCGGGGCGGGCGGAATATTGGAACATGGGTAGAGCCTCGTTGAATCGGAAAGCGCGGAACCGGTGCCGAGCGTAGGGTGGGTTAGCGCAGCGTAACCCACCATTGCTCCGCAGGCGGCACCTACCGGTGCCGATGGCGGGTTACGCCGCAAGCGGCTAACCCACCCTACGTTTGCATGCGAGTGTGGCGCAGCCGCCGGGCAGCGGCTATGCGCCGGAAGTCTTAGCGACCGTCAGCAGCCGCACAGGGCGCGGTCGAGCACGTCGCGCAGTTCGCTGGGGTGGTCGATCACCAGATCGGCGCCCCAGTGCCCCGGGTTGTCGTCGGGGTGGATGTAGCCGTAGCGCACCGCCACCGTGCGCGTGCCGGCGGCACGGCCGGCCTCGATGTCGCGGGCGTCGTCGCCGACGTAGAGCACCTGGCGCGGATCGAGGCCGAGCTGCTGGCAGGCCAGCAGGAGCATCTCCGGGTCGGGCTTGCTGCGCGTCACGTGCTCGGGGCAGACCAGTACCGCGGCGCGCTCGGCCAGTTGCAGCTGGCGCATGATCGGCTCGGCGTAGTGCAGCGGCTTGTTGGTCGCCACGCCCCAGCGCAGGCGCGCGCGCTCGAGGTCGGCGAGCAGTTCGGGGATGCCGTCGAACGGGCGGGTGAGGACCGCGCAGTGCTCCTGGTAGCGCTCGAGGAACTCGCGGCGCAGGGCGTCGAACTCGGGATGTTCCGGGTCGAGGCCGAAGGTGCACGCCACCATGGCGCGTGCGCCGCCGGACACCTGATCGCGGATCCGCTGCGGATCCAGCGGAGCCAGACCGCGCACGGCGCGCATGGCCTGGCACACGGCGATGAAGTCCGGCGCGCTGTCCACCAGCGTGCCGTCCATGTCGAACAGAACCGCCCGTAAACGCATGCGACTCACTCCTCGCGCAGGGTCTGGATCATGTAGTTGACGTCGACGTCGTTGCCCAGCTTGTAGGTCTTGCTCAGCGGGTTGTAGGTCAGGCCGACGATGTCCTTCACCGCGAGGCCGGCGCCGCGGCACCAGGCGCCCAGCTCGGAGGGGCGGATGAACTTCTTGAAGTCGTGGGTGCCGCGCGGCAGCATCTTCAGCAGGTATTCGGCGCCGATGATCGCCAGCAGGTAGGCCTTGGGATTGCGGTTGATGGTCGAGAAGAACACCTGGCCGCCGGGCTTGACCAGGCGCTGGCAGGCCTGGATCACCGAGGCCGGGTCGGGCACGTGCTCGAGCATCTCCAGGCAGGTGACCACGTCGAACTGGCCGGGCATTTCCGCGGCCAGCGCCTCGGCGGTGCTCTGCCGGTAGTCGACGCTCACCCCGGATTCCAGCTGGTGCAGGCGCGCGACGGCCAGCGGCGCCTCGCCCATGTCGATGGCGGTGACGCTGGCGCCGCGCAGGGCCATCGACTCGCTGAGGATGCCGCCGCCGCAGCCGACGTCGAGCACCCGCTTGCCGGCCAGGCCGATGCGCTCGTCGATCCAGTTGACCCGCAGCGGGTTGATCTCGTGCAGCGGCTTGAACTCGCTCTCGCGGTCCCACCAGCGATGGGCGAGGGCCTCGAATTTGGCGATTTCGGCGTGGTCGACGTTACTCATGGTGTGGATTCCATTGGCAAGGCGGGTTGCGTCAGACGCCTATCTTGCCAGTTTTCGCACGGATTGGGGGCGCACGGCGTGTCGCGCAGGAGGCACGCCGGCTGGCAGGCGGATCTGTGGGAGGTCCGACCTCGGGGCGATGCTTCTGCCTGCCGTGGCGGGCCTGCGGCCCGCTTCGCCGCGGGGGCGCGCCCCCACGGAATGGGCGGTCGTCCTAGACGCCGGCGATCTTCGCGCCCCAGGCGCGGGCCTTGCCGCGCAGCGCGTCCTCGTCGAGGCGGGTCAGGCGGCCGTCCTCGAGCAGCGCCTTGCCGCCGACCCACAGGTGCTTCACGCAGTCGCGGCCGCTGGCGTAGATCAGCTGCGAGACCGGGTCGTAGACCGGCTGCTGGGCCAG
The DNA here is from genome assembly GCF_900115715.1 of Geopseudomonas sagittaria. Classification (GTDB taxonomy): domain Bacteria; phylum Pseudomonadota; class Gammaproteobacteria; order Pseudomonadales; family Pseudomonadaceae; genus Geopseudomonas; species Geopseudomonas sagittaria. Next base: position 50,309 of record NZ_FOXM01000009.1, on the reverse strand, counting down.
GCCGCTGAGGTCGAAGGCCACCAGGTCGGCGCTCTTGCCGGCCTGCAGCGAGCCGCAGTCGTCGTCGATGCCCAGCGCGCGGGCGCCGTTGAGGGTGGCCATGCGCAGGGCGCGATGGGCATCCAGCGCGGTGGCCGAGCCGGCCACCGCCTTGGCCAGCAGCGCCGCGGTGCGGGTCTCGCCGAGCAGGTCGAGGTCGTTGTTGCTCGCCGCGCCGTCGGTGCCGATGGCGACATTGACCCCGGCCTGCCACAGGCGTTCCACCGGGCAGAAGCCGCTGGCCAGCTTGAGGTTGGATTCGGGGCAGTGGATCACGCTGCTGTTGTGCTGCACCAGCAGCGCCAGGTCATGGTCGTCGATCTGGGTCATGTGCACCGCCTGGAAGCGCGGGCCGAGCAGGCCGAGGCGGGCCAGGCGGGCCAGCGGCCGTTCGCCGTGCAGCTCGAGGGCCTGCTGCACCTCGAAGGCGGTCTCGTGCACATGCATGTGAATGCCGGCGTCGAGCTGCTCGGCCAGCACGCGCACGCGCTCGAGACGGTCGTCGCTGACCGTGTAGGGCGCGTGCGGGCCGAAGGCGACCTTGATCCGCGGGTGGTGGCGCAGGTCGCTGAACAGTTCGAGGCCATGGCGCAGCGCCTCGTCGGTGTCGTGGGCGCCGGGCACCGGGAAGTTCAGCACCGGAATGGTGATCTGCGCGCGCACGCCGCTGGCGTGCACCACTTCGCTGGCCACCGCGGGGAAGAAGTACATGTCGGAGAAGGCGCTGATGCCGCCCTTGATCTGCTCGGCGATGGCCAGCTCGGTGCCGTCGCGGACGAAGTCCTCGCTGACCCACTTGGCCTCGGCCGGCCAGATGTGCTCCTGCAGCCAGGTCATCAGCGGCAGGTCGTCGGCCAGGCCGCGGAACAGGCTCATCGCCGCGTGGCCGTGGGCGTTGACCAGGCCGGGGGCCAGCAGCATGCCGGGCAGCTCGCGGCGTTCGCGGGCGGGAATGGCCAGCGCCTGCTGGCGCGGAGCGAGCAGGGCGATGCGCCCGTCGCGGATGCCCAGGGCGTGCCCGCGCAGGACCACGCCGGCCGGCTCCACCGGGACAATCCATTCGGGGAGCAGGAGCAGGTCCAGGGGGGCGGCGGTGCTGGGCATGGGCGAGGCTTCCGGTGCGACGTCTGAGAGGCTGCGAGTGTAGCGGCTGCGACGCCGGTCTTGAAGCGGCCGCGGGCTCGGGCAAGCAGGTATACTCGGCGGTTTTTCAGGTATCGGTGAGGTATTCCCCATGCGCGAGCAACTGCTGGCGGCGGAAAAGGTCAAGGCAATCGACTGGCATGACGGCGTCCTGCATCTGCTCGACCAGCGCGTGCTGCCGCTCGAGGAAACCTGGCGCAGCTACGACAGCGCCGCCGGGGTGGCCGAGGCGATCCGCCTGATGGTGGTGCGCGGCGCCCCGGCGATCGGCATCAGCGCCGCCTACGGCGTGCTGCTCGGCGCCCGCGCGCGGCTGGCCGCCGGTGGCGACTGGCGGGCGGCGCTGGAGGAGGACTTCGCGGTGCTGGCCGCGTCGCGGCCGACCGCGGTCAACCTGTTCTGGGCGCTGGAGCGCATGCGCGAGCGCCTGGCCCGCCTGCAGGACGGCGACGACGTGCTGGCCGCGCTGGAAGCCGAGGCCATCGGCATCCACGACAGCGACCGCGAGGCCAACCTGACCATGGCCCAGCTCGGCGTCGAGCTGATCCGCAAGCACGACCGCCGCGCGCAGAAGCTCTTGACCCACTGCAATACCGGCGCCCTGGCCACCGGCGGCTTCGGCACCGCGCTGGGGGTGATCCGTGCGGCGCACGTCGCCGGCCTGGTCGAGCGGGTGTTCGCCGACGAGACCCGCCCCTGGCTGCAGGGCGCCCGGCTGACCGCCTGGGAGCTGGCCGGCGAGGGCATCCCGGTGAGCCTCAATGCCGACGCCGCTGCCGCGCACCTGATGAAGACCGAAGGCATCAGCTGGGTGATCGTCGGTGCCGATCGCATCACCGCCAACGGCGATGTGGCCAACAAGATCGGCACCTACCAGCTGGCGGTCAACGCCATGCACCACGGCGTGCGCTTCATGGTGGTGGCGCCCAGCTCGACCATCGACATGAATCTTTCGAGCGGCGACGACATTCCCATCGAGGAGCGCGACGGTCGCGAGCTGCTGGAAGTCGGTGGCCATCGGGTGGCCGCCGAGGTGCATGCGGTCAACCCGGTGTTCGACGTCACCCCGGCCGACCTGATCGACGCCATCGTTACCGAGAAGGGCGTGGTCGAGCGTCCGGACGCGAAGAAAATGGCCCAATTGATGTGCCGCAAGCGCCTGCACTGACGCGGGCTGGCGGATGTCCGGCGGGGACGCTTGTGGTAAGCTCCTGCCTCTTTTTAAAAGGCTCGCAAGGGCCTTCCAGATTGCGCGCGATGCCACTCTGCTGGCACCTGCCTAGAACAAAGGAACCAGGCTTCTCATGGGCGAACTGGCCAAAGAAATTCTCCCGGTCAATATCGAAGACGAGCTGAAGCAGTCGTACCTCGACTACGCGATGAGCGTGATCGTCGGGCGTGCCCTGCCGGACGCGCGCGACGGCTTGAAGCCGGTGCACCGGCGCGTGCTGTTCGCCATGAGCGAGCTGGGCAACGACTGGAACAAGCCGTACAAGAAGTCCGCCCGTGTGGTCGGTGACGTGATCGGTAAGTACCACCCGCACGGCGACACCGCGGTGTACGACACCATCGTGCGCATGGCCCAGCCGTTCTCGCTGCGCTACATGCTGGTCGACGGCCAGGGCAACTTCGGTTCGGTGGACGGCGACAACGCCGCCGCCATGCGTTACACCGAAGTGCGCATGGCCAAGCTGGCCCACGAGCTGCTCGCCGACCTCGACAAGGAAACCGTCGACTGGGTGCCCAACTACGACGGCACCGAGCAGATCCCGGCGGTCATGCCGACCAAGATCCCCAACCTGCTGGTCAACGGCTCCAGCGGCATCGCCGTGGGCATGGCCACCAACATCCCGCCGCACAACCTCGGCGAGGTGATCGACGGCTGCCTGGCGCTGATCGACAACCCCGAGCTGACCGTCGACGAGCTGATGCACTACATCCCCGGCCCGGACTTCCCCACCGCGGGGATCATCAATGGCCGCGCCGGCATCATCGAGGCCTACCGTACCGGCCGCGGACGCATCTACATGCGCGCCCGCGTCGAGGTCGAGGACATCGACAAGGTCGGTGGCCGCCAGCAGCTGGTGATCACCGAACTGCCCTACCAGCTGAACAAGGCGCGCCTGATCGAGAAGATCGCCGAGCTGGTCAAGGAGAAGAAGCTCGAGGGCATCAGCGAGCTGCGCGACGAGTCCGACAAGGACGGCATGCGCGTGGTCATCGAGCTGCGCCGCGGCGAGGTGCCGGAGGTGGTGCTCAACAACCTCTACGCACAGACCCAGATGCAGGGCGTGTTCGGCATCAACGTGGTGGCGCTGGTCGACGGCCAGCCGCGCACCCTGAACCTCAAGGACATGCTCGAGGTGTTCGTCCGTCACCGCCGCGAAGTGGTGACCCGGCGCACGGTGTTCGAGCTGCGCAAGGCCCGCGAGCGCGGCCACATCCTCGAAGGTCAGGCGGTCGCGCTGTCCAACATCGACCCGGTGATCGAGCTGATCAAGCAGTCGCCGACCCCGGCCGAGGCCAAGGAACGCCTGATCGCCACCGCCTGGGAATCCAGCGCGGTGCAAGCCATGGTCGAGCGCTCCGGTGCCGACTCCTGCCGTCCGGACGACCTCGATCCGCAGTACGGCCTGCGCGACGGCAAGTACTACCTGTCGCCGGAACAGGCCCAGGCCATCCTCGAGCTGCGCCTGCACCGCCTGACCGGCCTGGAGCACGAGAAGCTCTTGGCCGAGTACCAGGAGATCCTCCTGCAGATCGGCGAGCTGCTGCGCATCCTGAGCAATCCCGTGCGCCTGATGGAAGTCATCCGCGAGGAGCTGGAGAAGGTCAAGGCCGACTTCGGCGACGCGCGGCGCACCGAGATCGTCGCCTCCCAGGTCGACCTGACCATCGCCGACCTGATCACCGAGGAAGAGCGCGTGGTGACCATCTCCCACGGCGGCTACGCCAAGTCCCAGCCGCTGGCCGCCTACCAGGCGCAGCGTCGCGGCGGGCGCGGCAAGTCGGCCACCGGGGTGAAGGACGAGGACTACATCGAACACCTGCTGGTCGCCAACAGCCACGCCACCCTGCTGCTGTTCTCCAGCAAGGGCAAGGTCTACTGGCTGCGCACCTTCGAGATTCCCGAAGCCTCGCGCACCGCGCGCGGCCGCCCGCTGGTCAACCTGCTGCCGCTGGACGAGGGCGAGCGCATCACCGCGATGCTGCAGATCGACCTCGAGGCGCTGCAGCAGAGCGCCGGTGCCGACGAGGAGCTGGACGACAGCGAAGGCCTGGTGATCGAGGGCGAGCTGGTCGAGTCCGAAGCCGCCGAGGACAGCGATGCCGAACTCGCCGAGGGCGACGAGCAGGACGAGCCGACCGGTGCCTACATCTTCATGGCCACCGCCTTCGGCACCGTGAAGAAGACCCCGCTGGTGCAGTTCAGCAAGCCGCGCAGCAGCGGCCTGATTGCCCTCAAGCTGGAAGAGGGCGACACCCTGATCGCCGCCGCCATCACCGATGGCGCCAAGGAGATCATGCTGTTCTCCGACGGCGGCAAGGTCATCCGCTTCAAGGAAAAACACGTGCGCACCATGGGCCGTACCGCCCGCGGCGTGCGCGGCATGCGTCTGGCGGACGGCCAGCAGCTGATTTCCATGCTGATCCCCGAGGCCGGTGCACAGATCCTCACCGCCTCCGAGCGCGGCTACGGCAAGCGCACCGCCATCGACGAGTTCCCGCAGCGCGGCCGCGGCGGCCAGGGCGTGATCGCCATGGTCAGCAACGAGCGCAACGGCCGGTTGGTCGGCGCCATCCAGGTGCAGGACGGCGAGGAGATCATGCTGATCTCCGACCAGGGCACCCTGGTGCGTACCCGCGTCGACGAGGTGTCCTCGCTGGGCCGCAACACCCAGGGCGTGACCCTGATCAAGCTGGCCAGCGACGAGACCCTGGTCGGTCTGGAGCGCGTGCAGGAGCCGTCGGACAACGGCGAGGACGACGAGCTGGAGCACGGCGCGGCGGAGACCGGCGCAGACCTGGCGGCGAACGATGACGCCGCGGCACCGGTCAGCGAAGAGTAATAAGCAGGCGCAGGCGGCTCGCCGCCTGCGGTCGCAGCAATGTCGGCGAAGGGCGCGGGGCGCTCTTCGCCCAACAACTGAGAGTGGATGTGAGCATGCGAGCCCATAATTTCTGCGCCGGCCCGGCCGCGCTGCCCGAAGCCGTTCTGCAAAAGGCCCAGGCCGAACTCCTCGACTGGCACGGCAAGGGCCTGTCGGTGATGGAGATGAGCCACCGCAGCGACGAGTACGTCGCCGTCGCCGAGAAGGCCGAGCAGGACCTGCGCGACCTGCTGGCCATTCCGTCGAACTACAAGGTGCTGTTCCTGCAGGGCGGCGCCAGCCAGCAGTTCGCCCAGATCCCGCTGAACCTGCTGCCCGAAGACGGCATCGCCGACTACGTCGACACCGGCATCTGGTCGAAGAAGTCCCTCGAGGAAGCCCGACGCTTCGGCAACGTCAACGTCGCCGCCAGCGCCAAGGCCTACGACTACTTCGCCATTCCCGGGCAGAACGACTGGCAGCTGTCGAAGAACGCCGCCTACCTGCACTACGCCAGCAACGAGACCATCGGCGGTCTGCAGTTCGACTGGGTGCCGGATCTCGGCGACGTACCGCTGGTGGTCGACATGTCCTCGGACATCCTTTCCCGGCCGATCGACGTGTCGCAGTTCGGCATGATCTACGCCGGCGCGCAGAAGAACATCGGCCCCAGCGGCCTGGTGGTGGTGATCATCCGCGAGGACCTGCTCGGCAAGGCGCGCAGCATCTGCCCGACCATGCTCGACTACAAGGTCGCCGCCGACAACGGCTCGATGTACAACACCCCGGCGACCTTCTCCTGGTACCTGTCCGGCCTGGTGTTCGAGTGGCTGAAGGAGCAGGGCGGCGTCGAGGAAATGGAGCGGCGCAACCGCGCCAAGCAGGAGCTGCTCTACGGTGCCATCGACGCCAGCGACTTCTACACCAACCCGATTGCCCGCAACGCCCGCTCGTGGATGAACGTGCCGTTCCGCCTGGCCGACGAGAAGCTCGACAAGGTGTTCCTCGCCGGCGCCGAGGCGCGCGGCCTGCTCAACCTCAAGGGCCATCGCTCGGTCGGCGGCATGCGCGCCTCCATCTACAACGCGGTCGGTCTCGACGCGGTGCAGGCGCTGGTCGGCTACATGGCCGAGTTCGAGAAGGAGCACGGCTGATGAGCGAGAAGGAGCAGCTGCAGGCCCTGCGCGTGCGCATCGACAACCTCGATGAGCAGATCCTCGGCCTGATCAGCGAACGCGCGCGCTGCGCCGAGGAAGTGGCGCGGGTCAAGATGGCCTCGCTGCAGCCAGGCGAGAAGCCGGTGTTCTATCGTCCCGAGCGCGAGGCCTGGGTGCTCAAGCACATCATGGAGCTCAACCAGGGGCCGCTCGGCAACGAGGAAGTGGCCCGGCTGTTCCGCGAGATCATGTCGTCCTGCCTGGCCCTCGAGCATCCGCTCAAGGTCGCCTATCTCGGCCCGGAAGGCACCTTCACCCAGGCTGCGGCGCTCAAGCACTTCGGCCATGCGGTGATCAGCCAGCCGATGGCGGCGATCGACGAGGTGTTCCGCGAGGTGGCCGCCGGGGCGGTCAACTTCGGCGTGGTGCCGGTGGAGAACTCCACCGAGGGTGCGGTCAACCACACCCTCGACAGCTTCCTCGAGCACGATCTGGTGATCTGCGGCGAGGTCGAGCTGCGCATTCACCACCACCTGCTGGTCGGCGAGAACACCAAGACCGACAAGATCTCGCGCATCTACTCCCACGCCCAGTCGCTGGCCCAGTGCCGCAAGTGGCTGGACGCGCACTACCCGAACGTCGAGCGCGTCGCGGTGTCCAGCAACGCCGATGCCGCCAAGCGGGTGAAGAGCGAGTGGAACAGCGCGGCGATCGCCGGCGACATGGCGGCCCAGCTGTATGGCCTGACCAAGCTGGCCGAGAAGATCGAGGATCGCCCGGACAATTCCACGCGCTTCCTGATCATCGGCAACCAGGCCGTGCCGCCGACCGGCGACGACAAGACCTCGATCATCGTCTCCACCAACAACAAGCCCGGCGCGCTGCACAACCTGCTGGTGCCGTTCCAGGCCCGCGGCATCGACCTGACCCGCATCGAGACCCGCCCGTCGCGCAGCGGCAAGTGGACCTACGTGTTCTTCATCGACTTCGTCGGCCACCAGCATGACCCGCTGGTCAAGGACGTGCTCGAGCAGATCAGTCAGGAAACCGTGGCCGTCAAGGTGCTCGGCTCCTACCCCAACGCCGTACTGTAAACCGCGTCTGCGCCGGCCCGGGTCGCCTTTGCCCCGCGGCCGGCGACCCTTGCCGGAGACATACCGATGAGCTGTGATTTCCTCGCCCTGGCCGTGCCGGGTGTACAGAAACTCTCCCCCTACGTGCCCGGCAAGCCGGTCGACGAACTGGCCCGCGAGCTGAACCTCGACCCGGCCGGCATCGTCAAGCTGGCCAGCAACGAGAACCCGCTGGGCCCGAGCCCCAGGGCTCTGGAGGCGATCCGCGCCGAACTGGGCGACATCACCCGCTACCCGGATGGCAGCGGCTATAAGCTCAAGGCCAAGCTGGCCGCGCGCTTCGGCCTCGATCCGGCGCAGATCACCCTGGGCAACGGCTCCAACGACATCCTCGACCTGGTCGCCCGCGCCTGGCTGGCGCCGGGCCTGAACGCGGTGTTCAGCCAGTACGCCTTCGCCGTCTATCCGATCTCCACCCAGGCGGTCGGCGCCGAGGGTCGCGCCGTGCCGGCCAAGGACTACGGCCACGATCTCGAGGCCATGCTGGCGGCCATCGACGCCAATACCCGCGTGGTGTTCGTCGCCAACCCCAACAATCCGACCGGCACCTGGTTCGGCCCGGACGCGCTGGAGTCCTTCCTGTCGCGCGTGCCGGCCCATGTGCTGGTGGTGCTCGACGAGGCCTACATCGAGTTCACCGAGGGCGGCGAGCTGCCCAACGGCCTCGACTACCTCGCGCGCTATCCGAACCTGCTGGTCTCGCGCACCCTGTGCAAGGCCTACGGTCTGGCCGGCCTGCGCGTGGGCTATTCGGCCTCCTCGGCGCAGGTGGCCGACGTGCTCAACCGCGTGCGCCAGCCGTTCAACGTCAACAGCCTGGCCCTGGTCGCCGCCTGCGCGGCGCTCGACGACGAGGCCTACCTGGCCGAAGGTCGCCGGGTCAACAAGGCCGGCATGGCCCAGCTGGAAGCCGGCCTGGCCGCGCTGGGCCTCAAGTGGATTCCCTCGCGCGGCAACTTCCTCGCCGTCGATTTCGGCGTCGATGCCGCGCCGATCAACCAGGGCCTGCTGCAGCGTGGCGTGATCGTGCGCCCGGTGGCCGGCTACGGCATGCCGACCTTCCTGCGCGTGTCGATCGGCACCGAGGCGGAGAACGCCCGCTTCCTCGAAGCGCTGGCCCAGGTGCTCGGCCGTGGCTGAACGCAAGCCTGAGCCGCTCGTCGGCCGCCTGGTGGTGGTCGGCCTCGGCCTGATCGGCGGCTCGTTCGCCAAGGGCCTGCGCGAGCGGGGGCTGTGCCGCGAGGTGGTCGGCGTCGACCTGGACGCCGAGTCGCGCCGCCTGGCGGTGCAGCTCGGCGTGGTCGACCGTTGCGAGAGCGAGCTGGCTGCGGCCTGCGTCGGCGCCGAGGTGATCATGCTGGCGGTGCCGATCCTCGCCATGGAGAAGGTGCTGGCGCAACTGGCCGGCCTCGAGCTGGGCGACGCGGTGCTCACCGACGCCGGCAGCGCCAAGGGCAACGTGGTGCGCGCGGCGCGCCAGGTGCTCGGCGCGCGCATCATCCGCTTCGTGCCCGGCCACCCGATCGCCGGCTCCGAGCAGAGCGGCGTGGAGGCGGCCAACGGCGAGCTGTATCGCCGCCACAAGGTGATCCTCACCCCGCTGGCGGAGACCGATGCACAGGCGCTGGCGCTGGTCGACCGTCTGTGGCGCGCGCTGGGCGCCGACGTCGAGCACATGGCCGTCGAGCATCACGACGAGGTGCTCGCCGCCACCAGCCACCTGCCGCACCTGCTGGCCTTCGGCCTGGTCGACTCGCTGGCCCACCAGAGCGAGAACCTCGAGATCTTCCGCTACGCTGCCGGCGGCTTTCGCGACTTCACCCGCATCGCCGGCAGCGATCCGGTGATGTGGCACGACATCTTCCTCGCCAACCGCGAGGCGGTGCTACGCATTCTCGACCGCTTCCGCAGTGACCTCGACGGCCTGCGCGAGGCGATCGATCATGGAGACGGGCATCGACTGCTGGGCGTGTTCACCCGCGCCCGCGTCGCCCGCGAGCATTTCAGCAAAATTCTGGCCCGTCGGGCCTATGTGGACGCCATGCATTCCAACGACCTGATTTTCCTGGCCCAGCCGGGCGGCAGCCTTAACGGACGGATTCGCGTTCCGGGCGACAAGTCCATCTCCCACCGCTCGATCATGCTCGGCTCGCTGGCCGAGGGCACCACCGAGGTGGAAGGCTTCCTCGAGGGCGAGGACGCCCTGGCCACCATCCAGGCGTTCCGCGACATGGGCGTGGTCATCGAGGGCCCGCACCACGGCCGCGTCACCGTGCATGGCGTCGGCCTGCACGGCCTCAAGGCGCCGGCCGGCCCGCTGTACATGGGCAACTCCGGCACCTCGATGCGCCTGCTCTCCGGCCTGCTCGCCGCCCAGCCGTTCGACACCGTGCTGACCGGCGACCCGTCGCTGTCCAAGCGGCCGATGAACCGCGTCGCCAGGCCGCTGCGCGAGATGGGCGCGGTGATCGACACCGGTCCGGACGGCCGCCCGCCGCTGGCCATCAAGGGCGGCCAGAAGCTGACCGGCATGCACTACGACATGCCGGTGGCCAGCGCCCAGGTGAAGTCCTGCCTGCTGCTCGCCGGCCTGTACGCGGCCGGCGAAACCTCGGTGACCGAGCCGGCGCCGACCCGCGACCATACCGAGCGCATGCTGCAGGGCTTCGGCTACCCGGTGAGCGTCGAGGGTTCGACCGCCAGGGTGGTGAGCGGCCACACGCTCACCGCCACCCAGATCGAGGTGCCGGCAGACATTTCCTCGGCGGCCTTCTTCCTGGTCGCGGCGAGCATCGCCGAAGGTTCCGAGCTGGTCCTCGAGCACGTCGGCATCAACCCGACCCGCACCGGGGTGATCGACATCCTCAAGCTGATGGGCGGCGACATCAGCCTGGAAAACCAGCGCCTGGTCGGCGGCGAGCCGGTGGCTGACCTGCGCGTGCGCAGCGCCAAGCTCAAGGGCATCGAGATCCCCGAGAACCTGGTGCCGCTGGCCATCGACGAGTTCCCGGTGCTGTTCGTCGCCGCCGCCTGCGCCGAAGGGCGCACCGTGCTGCGCGGCGCCGAGGAGCTGCGGGTCAAGGAGTCCGACCGCATCCAGGTGATGGCCGACGGCCTGCAGGCGCTGGGCGTCAAGGCCGAGCCGACCGCGGACGGCATCGTCATCGACGGCGGTCCGATCGGCGGTGGCGAGGTGTGGGCGCACGGCGATCACCGCATCGCCATGTCGTTCAGCGTCGCCTCGCTGCGCGCCACGGCGCCGATCCGCATCCACGACTGCGCCAACGTGGCCACCTCGTTCCCCAACTTCCTCGCCCTGTGCGCCGAGGTCGGCGTGCGCGTGGCCAAGGAAGGCGAGCAATGATCGCCCTGGCGCCGGTCATCGCCATCGACGGGCCAAGCGGCTCGGGCAAGGGCACGGTGTGCAGCCGGCTGGCCCGCCAGCTGGGCTGGCACCTGCTCGACTCCGGCGCGCTGTACCGCCTGCTGGCGCTGGCCGCCGGTCGCCACGGCATCGGCCTGGACAACGAGACGGCCCTGGAAACCCTGGCCGCCAATCTGGACGTGCAGTTCGTCGCCGCCCAGGAGGGCCTGCACGGCCAGCGCATCCTCCTCGAGGGCGAGGAGGTCGGCGACGAGCTGCGCACCGAGCAGGCCGGCGCCGGCGCCTCGCAGGTCGCCGCGCTGCCCGGCGTGCGCACGGCGCTGCTGCAGCGCCAGCGCGACTTCCGCGTCGCGCCCGGTCTGGTGGCCGACGGTCGCGACATGGGCACCGTGGTGTTCGTCGACGCGCCGCTGAAGATTTTCCTCACCGCCAGCGCCGAGGAACGCGCCCGGCGGCGCTACCTGCAGTTGAAGGACAAGGTAGCTGGTGTTAATCTGTCAAGTCTGCTGGAAGAGATCCGCGCGCGTGACGAACGCGACACGCAGCGCACAGTGGCTCCGCTGAAACCGGCGTCAGACGCCATCCTGCTGGACTCCACTGAACTCTCCATCGAGCAGGTACTGGAACGCATCCTCGCCGAGGTCGCCGCACGCGACCTGGCCGGGTGAGCCAGATGAGGTGGGCGGGAAACCAGTCCCATGCCGTCCACCTCCATATGACAACGAACCCGTGCCGACTGGGGTGCGGATCGGGCATATTTCCTGTGCCCTTGATCAACAGGTATGAACATGAGCGAAAGCTTCGCAGAACTCTTTGAAGAAAGCCTTAAATCCCTCGACATGCAGCCGGGTGCCATCATCACCGGCATCGTGGTCGACATCGACGGTGACTGGGTCACCGTGCATGCCGGCCTCAAGTCCGAGGGCGTCATCCCGGTCGAGCAGTTCTACAATGAGCAGGGCGAACTGACCATCAAGGTTGGTGACGAAGTTCACGTCGCGCTGGACGCCGTGGAAGATGGCTTCGGCGAGACCAAGCTGTCCCGCGAGAAGGCCAAGCGCGCCGAGTGCTGGATCGTTCTGGAAGCTGCGTTCGCTGCCGAAGAAGTGGTCAAGGGCGTTATCAACGGCAAGGTCAAGGGCGGTTTCACCGTCGACATCAACGGCATCCGCGCATTCCTGCCGGGCTCGCTGGTCGACGTGCGTCCGGTGCGCGACACCGCCCACCTGGAAAACAAGGAACTCGAGTTCAAGGTCATCAAGCTCGACCAGAAGCGCAACAACGTTGTCGTTTCCCGTCGCAGCGTGCTGGAAGCCGAGAACAGCGCCGAGCGCGAAGCTCTGCTCGAGTCCCTGCAGGAAGGCCAGCAGGTCAAGGGTATCGTCAAGAACCTCACCGACTACGGTGCGTTCGTTGACCTGGGCGGCGTCGATGGTCTGCTGCACATCACCGACATGGCCTGGAAGCGCATCAAGCATCCGTCCGAGATCGTCAACGTTGGCGACGAGATCGACGTCAAGGTGCTGAAGTTCGACCGCGAGCGCAACCGCGTCTCCCTGGGTCTGAAGCAGCTGGGCGAAGATCCGTGGGTCGCCATCAAGGCGCGCTACCCGGAAGGCACCCGCGTTCAGGCGCGCGTCACCAACCTCACCGACTACGGCTGCTTCGCAGAGCTGGAAGAAGGCGTCGAGGGTCTGGTACACGTGTCCGAAATGGACTGGACCAACAAGAACATCCACCCGTCGAAAGTCGTCAACGTCGGCGACGAAGTGGAAGTCATGGTCCTGGACATCGACGAAGAGCGTCGTCGTATCTCCCTGGGCATCAAGCAGTGCAAGGCCAACCCGTGGGAAGAGTTCTCGGGTCAGTTCAACAAGGGCGACCGCATCTCCGGCACCATCAAGTCGATCACCGATTTCGGTATCTTCATTGGTCTGGACGGCGGCATCGACGGCCTGGTTCACCTGTCCGACATCTCCTGGAACGAGCCGGGTGAAGAAGCCGTGCGTCGCTTCAAGAAGGGCGACGAGCTGGACACCGTGATCCTGTCGGTTGATCCGGAGCGCGAGCGCATCTCCCTGGGCATCAAGCAGCTGGAAGACGATCCGTTCTCCAACTACGCCGCCCTGAACGAGAAAGGCACCATTGTTCGTGGCACCGTGAAGGAAGTTGACGCCAAGGGCGCCATCATCACTCTGGCCAACGAAGTGGAAGGCGTTCTGAAGGCTTCCGAAATCAGCCGTGACCGCGTTGAAGACGCGCGCAACGTGCTGAAGGAAGGCGAAGAAATCGAAGCCAAGATCATCAGCGTGGATCGCAAGAGCCGCGTGATCAGCCTGTCCGTCAAGTCGAAGGACGTGGCTGAAGAGAAGGAAGCGATGAAGGAACTGCGCAAGCAAGACGTGAGCGTAGGCCCGACCACCATCGGCGACCTGATCAAGGCGCAGATGAGCAACCAGAACTAAGTTCTGACTGTTCATGAAAAAGGGCGACTTCGGTCGCCCTTTTTTGTGCCTGGGATTTGTGTGCTCGTGCGGTCAGCCGCCGAGATAGGCCTTGCGCACCTCCGGGTTGGCCAGCAGCGCCGCGCCGCTGTCCTGCAGGACGATGCGGCCGTTCTCCAGCACGTAGCCGCGATCAGCCAGCTTGAGCGCCTGGTTGGCGTTCTGTTCGACCAGGAACACGGTGACGCCATCCTCGCGCAGTTGCTCGATGATGTCGAAGATCTGCTGGATGATGAGCGGCGCCAGGCCCAGCGACGGCTCGTCGAGCAGCAGCAGGCGCGGCTTGCTCATCAGCGCCCGGCCGATGGCGAGCATCTGCTGCTCGCCGCCGGACATGGTGCCGGCGCGCTGGGCGTAGCGTTCCTTGAGGCGCGGGAACAGCTCGACGACCTTGTCCAGCTGCGCCTGGTAGTCGCCCTTGGCGGTGAAGAAGCCGCCCATGGCCAGGTTCTCCTCCACGGTCAGGCGGGCAAACACCCGCCGCCCCTCGGGGACGATGGCGATGCTCTTGCGCATGATCTCGCAGGAGTCCTGGCCGACCAGTTCCTCGCCCTCGTAGCGGATGCTGCCACCGGAGGCGCGCGGCGAGCCGCACAGGGTCATCAGCAGGGTGGACTTGCCGGCGCCGTTGGCGCCGATCAGGGTGACGATCTCGCCCTTGCGCACCTCCAGGCTGACCCCGTGCAGCGCCTGGATCTTGCCGTAGCAGGTGGAGACGTTGTCGAAACTCAGCATGGCTCAGGCTTCCCCCAGGTAGGCCTTGATCACGTCCGGGTTGCTGCGGATCTGCTCCGGCGTGCCGTCCGCCAGGGGAGTGCCCTGGTTGATCACGTAGATGTGGTCGGAAATGCTCATCACCAGGTGCATGTCGTGTTCGATCAGCAGCACGGTGACGCCGTGCTCGTCGCGCAGCACGCCGATCAGTTGCTTGAGCTCCTCGGTCTCGCGCGGGTTGAGGCCGGCGGCCGGTTCGTCGAGCATCAGCAGCTGCGGGCGGGTCATCATGCAGCGGGCGATCTCCAGGCGGCGCTGCTGGCCGTAGGCCAGGGTGCCGGCCGGGCGGTTGGCCACCTCGAGCAGGTCGACGCGATCCAGCCAGTGGGCGGCGAACTCCATGGCATCCTGCTCGCTGCGGCGGAACGCCGGGGTCTTCAGCAGGCCGCCGAGGAAGTTGGTGTTGAGGTGGCGATGCTGGGCCACCAGCAGGTTCTCCACCGCGGTCATGTCCTTGAACAGGCGGACGTTCTGGAAGGTGCGCACCACGCCCTTGCGGGCGATCCGGTGGCCGGGCAGGCCATGGATCGCCTCACCCTTGAGGGTGATGCTGCCGCCGGTGGGCTGGTAGAAGCCGGTCAGGCAGTTGAACACGGTGGTCTTGCCGGCGCCGTTGGGGCCGATCATCGACACCACCTGCTTCGTCTGCACGTCGAGGGACACGCCGTTGACCGCCAGCAGGCCGCCGAAGCGCATGGACAGGTCGCGGACCTCAAGCAGGGGACGGCTCATGGTCGCACCTCCAGATGCGGGCGCTGCATCGGCAGCAGGCCCTGCGGGCGCCAGATCATCATCAGCACCATCAGGGCGCCGAACAGCAGCATGCGGTATTCGTTGAATTCACGGGCCAGTTCGGGGAGCAGGATCATCACCACCGCGGCGAGGATCACCCCCAGCTGCGAACCCATGCCGCCGAGCACGACGATGGCGAGGATGATCGCCGACTCGATGAAGGTGAACGACTCGGGACTGACCAGGCCCTGGCGGGCGGCGAAGAAGCTGCCGGCGAAGCCGGCGAAGCAGGCGCCGAGGGTGAAGGCCGACAGCTTGATCAGGGTGGGGTTGAGGCCCAGCGCGCGGCAGGCGATCTCGTCCTCGCGCAGGGCTTCCCAGGCCCGGCCCAGCGGCATGCGCATCAGGCGGTTGATCACCAGCAGCGCCAGCAGCACCAGCAGCAGAGCGATCAGGTAGAGGAAGATCACCTTGTAGGTGGAGTTGTAGGCGATGCCGAGGAACTCGTGGAAGGTCTGCATGCCCTCCGGCGCGCGGCGCTCGAAGGTCAGGCCGAACAGGGTCGGCTTGTCGATGCCGCTGATGCCGTTGGGGCCGCCGGTCAGCCAGGTCATGTTGCGCAGCAGGATGCGGATGATCTCGCCGAAGCCGAGGGTGACGATCGCCAGGTAGTCGCCGCGCAGGCGCAGCACCGGGAAACCGAGCAGGAAGCCGAACAGCGCGGCCATCGCCCCGGCGATCGGCAGGCAGGTCCAGAAGCCGAGGCCGTAGTAGTGCGAAAGCAGGGCGTAGCTGTAGGCGCCGACCGCGTAGAAGCCGACATAGCCCAGATCGAGCAGGCCGGCCAGGCCGACCACGATGTTCAGGCCGAGGCCGAGCATCACGTAGATCAGGATCAGGGTGGCGATGTCCACCGCGCCGCGCGAGCCGTAGAACGGCCAGACCAGGCCGACCATCACCAGGCCAAGCACCACCCAGAGCTGGACTTTCGGCCGGGTGAGGAAGTTGCCGGCGCCGCTGGGGACGCTGGGCAGGCGCGGCATGCCGGCGCAGGCGTCGGCGATGCGCGCGCGGGTCAGCTGCCAGACGAACATGGCCACGGCGGCGGCGGCGATGCTCCACAGGGTCGCCGGGCTGGCGCCGTGCACCTCGACGCGGATGCCGACGGTGGTCAGCTTGAGGCCGAGCACCGGATAGGCCACCGCCAGCACCAGCAGCGCGCTGAACAGGGCGGTCTTGAGGTTCTTGCCAGACATGGAGCTGCTCATACCTTTTCCACCTCCGGGCGGCCGAGGATGCCGGTCGGACGGAACAGCAGTACCAGCACCAGCAGGCCGAAGGCCACCACGTCCTTGTACTGGTCGCCGAACAGGTCGGCACCGAAGGCTTCGGCCACGCCGAGCAGCAGGCCGCCGAGCATGGCGCCGGGGATGCTGCCGATGCCGCCGAGCACCGCGGCGGTGAACGCCTTGATCCCGGCGAGGAAGCCGATGTGCGGGTTGATCACCCCGTACTGCATGCCCAGCAGGACCGCGGCGACCGCCGCCAGGCCGGCGCCGATCACGAAGGTCAGGGCGATGATGCGGTTGCTGTCGATGCCCAGCAGGTTGGTCATCTTGATGTCCTCGGCGCAGGCGCGGCAGGCGCGGCCCAGGCGCGAGCGGGAGATGAACAGGGTCAGGCCGAGCATGGTCGCCAGGGTGACGACGAAGATCAGTACCTGCATGTAGGAGAGCACCACGCCGTTCATGGTGCTCTCGCCGAACACGAAGTTGCCCGGCAGCAGGTTGGGGATGGCCTTGTCCTTGGAGTCCTGCGCCAGCAGCACCTGGTTCTGCAGGAAGATCGACATGCCGATCGCCGAGATCAGCGGGATCAGGCGGTTGCTGCCGCGCAGCGGGCGGTAGGCGACCCGCTCGATGCTGTAGCCGTAGGCGCTGGTGACGATGATGCTGGCGGCGAAGGCGGCGAACATCACCAGCGGCAGGCTGTCCAGGCCCAGCAGGGCGAGGCCGGCGATGGCGATGAAGGCCACGTAGGAGCCGATCATGTACACCTCGCCGTGGGCGAAGTTGATCATGCCGATGATGCCGTAGACCATGGTGTAGCCGATGGCGATCAGCGCGTAGGTGCTGCCGACCGTGAGGCCGTTCACCAGCTGTTGCAGGTAGTGGTAGAGCTCGGGCATGACGCCTCTCCTGAGGATCGCTGCGGCAGTGGTGACGGGTGCACGCAAGCCTCGGCCGCTGGCCGATCCGGTGTCCATGCCTCCGGAGCCTTGCCTGCACCGGGCCGCACGGGCCGGTCGTCCGGTTGCGCAGAGATCGAATCCTGCAGTTGCCGGCGGGATCCGCCGCCGGCAACTGCATGCTCATGTCGCGGCCGGGTGGGTGGCCGGCCGGACGCTCGCGTTACTTGGCTTCGGTCTTGCTGCCGTCGGCGTGCCACTCGTAGACCACGAAGCTGAAGTCCTTCAGGTCGCCCTTCTCGTCGAAGGCCAGCGTCCCGGTGGGCGTCTCGAAGCTGTTGCTGCGCAGGGCTTCGGCGACCTTCACCGGGTCGGTGCTGTCGATCTTGTCGATGCTCTCGGCGATCACCTGCACGGCGGCATAGGACGGGAACACGAAGGGTCCGGACGGGTCCTGCTTCTTGGCCTTGAACGCCTCGACCAGCGCCTGGTTGCGCGGATCCTGGTCGAAGGACTTGGGCAGGGTCACCAGCATGCCTTCGGAGGCCGGGCCGGCGAGGGCGGAGATTTCCGAGTTGCCCACGCCTTCCGGGCCCATGAAGCGCACCTTCAGGCCCTTCTCGGCGCTCTGGCGCATCAGCAGGGCGAGCTCCGGGTGGTAGCCGCCGTAGTAGACGAAGTCGACGCCGGCCTGCTTAAGCTTGGCGATCAGCGAGGAAAAGTCCTTGTCGCCGCTGTTGATGCCCTCGAACAGGGCAACCTTGACACCGGCCTGCTCCACGGTCTGCTTGACCGCGGTGGCGATGCCTTCGCCGTACTGCTGCTTGTCGTGGATCACCGCGATGCTGGTGGGCTTGATCTGCTCAGCGATGAACTTGCCGGCGGTGGGTCCCTGCAGGCTGTCCAGGCCGATGGTGCGGAAGATCATCTGGTAGCCGCGGGCGGTGATGTCCGGGCTGGTGGCGGCCGGGCTGATCATCAGGATGCCTTCGTCCTCGTAGATGTCGGACGCCGGCTGGGTGGAGCTGGAGCAGAGGTGGCCGACCACGAAGGAGATGCCGTCGTTGACGACCTTGTTGGCCACCGCCACCGCCTGCTTGGGATCGCAGGCGTCGTCGTAGTGCACGCCTTCGAGCATCTGGCCGTTGACTCCGCCGGCCTTGTTGATCTGCTCTATGGCCATTTCCGCGCCGACGAACTGCATCTCGCCGTATTGCGCCACCGGGCCGGTGATCGGACCGGCGATGGCGATCTTGATGGTGTCTGCCGCCAGGCTGTGGCCGGCGAAGCCGGAGAGGGCCATGGCGGCGCACAGCCGGGAAAGCTTCCCTGTGACTTTGCTCATAAATGCTCCACTGTTGTCTTCGTTGTATGTGGTGCAGACCGGTGCTCAGCCATCAATCTGCAACAAGCTTCTGATCACGCAGCTAAGTTGCCGTGTCGGCACGCAAAAAGCCAGAGCCCGAGGGCGTCCCGACAGCTTGCGCTGCACTACAGCCGACTGCGCAGGCTTGTCTCCCCATGGCTGATCGCTATCATGGCGTCCCCGACTGAAGGTGAGCTTCCATGTCTGTCCCTGATTCTGAACCTAGCACCCTCTATGCCAAGCTGCTTGGCGAAACCGCCACGATCACCTGGCAGGAACTGCAGCGCTTCTTCGCTGGCGGCAACGTCTTGTGTGTGGCCGGCGAACTGGATCTGGTGGCAGTGGCCGAGGCGCTGGCCGAGGATGACGGAGCGAAGGTCGGCGTCTGGCTGACCGCAGGCAGCCTGCGCAAGATGGCGGTGGCGGATGCCGAGGATTACCAGGCCCGCGATCCGCAGCTGTGGGCGGTCGTGGTGGCACCCTGGGTGCTGGTGCAGGAGCGCTTGGCGCCGTCCTTGCACTGATCCGCTGCCAGCGGGCTGTGCGTGAAAGTCGGACTAGACTGACTGCAGTTCCGATTCGAGGAGTGCCGCCATGTTCGAGCCAGGCCACGTACACGTATTCAACCCGGTTGCCGCTCTGGGCCTGCCAACCTACAACGTCGATCTCCATTACGAAGTGCGCCCGGGCGCCAAGGAGGGGCCGGTGGTGCACTTCCGCATGGCGGGCGAGATCGCCGGCAAGCCTTTCGAGGATGAATTCGAGATGTCCCACGACACCGTGTTCAACTTCGCCAGCATGGTGGGCAAGGTCGCCGCCAGGCACGGGATGCCGGTCAACCACAGCCCGGTCCTGCGTCATCACAAGGAGTTCGACGCCACCTTCGAGGATATCCGCGCCAAACTCAAGGCGATCATCGGCGGGCCGCTGAGCGCCCATGACCCGAACGCGGAAAGCTGACAGCCGTCAGTGGCTGACCCAGCGCTGGCGTGCCCAGCCGCTCAGCGCATCCACCGCCAGCACCAGCAGCAGCATGGCGAGGATCACCGTGGCGGCCTGGGCCTGCTGGAACAGGCTGAGGCTGACGTAGAGCATCTGCCCCAGGCCGCCGGCGCCGACGAAGCCGAGCACGCTGGCCATGCGGATGTTGTTCTCCCAGCGGTACAGCGAGTAGGCGATCAGCTGCGGCCATACCCCCGGTAGGGTGCCGTAGACGAAGGCGACGACGTGCCCGCCGCCGGCCAGGCGGATGGCCTCGGCTGGTTCGGCCGGGGTGTTCTCCAGCGCCTCGGCGAACAGGCGACCGAGCACGCCGGCGGTATGCAGGGCCAGGGCCAGGGTGCCGGCATTCGGCCCCAGGCCGGCGGCCAGCACCATCAGCGCCGCCCACACCAGCTCCGGAATCGAGCGCAGCGCGTTGAGCACGAAACGCGCCAGCGCCGCCGCGGCGCGGCCGAAGCGTCCGGCGGCCGGCAGGGCCAGGCCGAGGCCGAGCAGCGCGGCGAGCAGGGTGCCGAGTGCCGACATGGCCAGGGTTTCCAGGCTGGCGCGGCCGATCTGGGCGAGGTGCGCGGCGGAGAAGTCGGCCGGGAAGAAGCCGGCGGCATAGTCGGCCATCAGCGCCAGGCCGCGAGCGCTGGTCAGTCCGGAGAAGTCCAGGCCGAGCCAGGCGAAGGAGACGGTGACGGCGAGCAGGATCGCCAGCAGCAGGGCGTAGTTGAGCGCGCGCTTCATGCAGGCCTGCTCCTCATGTCAGCCGGCCGCGCAGCAAGCGGCTGAGCTGGTCGGCGAGCAGCACCAGGGCGAAGAAGGTCAGCAGCATGCTGGCCACCTCGCCGCCGGCGAACATGCGCATCGACAGGTCGATCTGCTGGCCAAGGCCGCCGGCGCCGACGAAGCCCATCACCACCGAGGCGCGGATCGCGCATTCCCAGCGGTACACGGTGTAGGAGAGCATCTCCGCCGCCGCGTTGGGCAGCACGCCATAGGCGAACGCGGCCAGCCGCGGGCTGCCGGCGGCGAGCAGGGCGCGCGCCGGGCGCGGGTCGACCGATTCGCAGATTTCCGCATACACCTTGCCGAGCATGCCGCTATAGGTGATGGCGATGGCCAGCACCCCGGCGGTCGGGCCGAGGCCGACGGCGCGCACGAACAGCAGCGCCCAGACGATCTCGGGAATGCTGCGCAGCACGATCAGCAGCAGGCGTACCGGCCAGCGCAAGGCCTGCGCCCACCAGACCGGGCGACCGCCGCGGGCCAGCGCGGACACCGACAGCACGCGGGTGGCCAGCAGCGCGCAGGGCACGGCGAGCAGCCAGGCCAGGGCCATGCCGGCGGTGGCGATGGCCAGGGTTTCCAGGGTGGCGCGGCCGAGCAGGGCGAGGAACTCGCCGTCGTGGGCCGGCGGCCAGAAGTCGCCGAGGAAGCTGCCCATGGTCGCGGCATTGCCGCGGTCCAGCAGTACGGCGAGGTTCAGCTCGCTGAGCTGCAGGCCCGGCCACAGCAGGGCCAGCGCCAGCACGGTCAGCAGCAGGCGCGGCAGGGCGGCGGGGTCGCGCAACGGCGGCGACGCCGTGGCGGTGGCGGGCGAGTTGCTCAGCATCGCGGGATGGTCAGCACGTGCGGCGCCGGCGCCGGCGCCGGGGCGGTCGGCAGCGGCTGGTCCAGCTGCTCGTTGGCATACAGGGCGTCCAGCGCCTGCGGGGTCACCGCGTGGGCCGGCAGGTCGAAGGCGATGCGCCCCTCGCGCACGCCGACGATGCGCGGGAAATGCGCCAGCGCCAGGTCCACCGCATGCAGGCTGGCCAGCAGGGTGACGCCGCGCGATTCCGCCTCGCGGTTGAGCACGCCGAGGGTGTGGCTGGCCAGCACCGGGTCCATCGCCGACACCGGCTCGTCGGCGAGGATCAGCTCGGGCTGCTGGTAGAGCACGCGGGCGATGCCGACGCGCTGCAGCTGGCCACCGGAGAGCTGGTCGCAGCGCTCGAACAGCTGCTCGGCCAGGTCCAGGCGGCCCAGGGCGTCGCGGGCGCCGGCCGGGTCGAGCGGGTGCAGCAGGTTGAGCAGAGACTTCCACAGCGGCCACTGGCCGAGGCGGCCGGCCAGCACGGCGGTGACCACGCGCTGGCGCGGCGGCAGCGGCGGGCTCTGGTGGACCAGGCCGAGGCGCGCGCGCAGGCGCTTGCGCTGCCCGGCGGACAGGCGCCACGGCTCGCTGCCGAGCAGTTCGAGACGGCCTTCGGACGGCGGCAGGCTGGTGGCCAGCAGGCGCAGCAGGGTGGTCTTGCCGGCACCGGACGGGCCGATGATGGCCAGCCGCTCGCCGCGACCGACCGTCAGTTCGACTTCCTGCAGGGCGCGCCGACCGTTGGCGTGGGTCAGACCCACGCCGGTCAGGCGCACGCTCACTTCAGCAGGCCGGCGGCGCGGGCAGCTTCCTCGATGCCGGTGTAGTTTTCCGGCTTGGTCTCGATGAAGCGGCTGGCGGCCTGCAGGTCGAGGATCGCCTTGTGCTCCGGGTTGGCCGGGTCGAGGGCGAGGAAGGCGGCCTTGATCCTGGCGGTCAGTTCGGGATCGAGGCTGCCGCGCACGGTCCAGTTGTAGTCGTAGTAGGTCGGCGTGGTGGCGATCACCTTGACCTTGGCGGTGTCGACCTTGCCGGCGGCGACCAGCTTGTCCCACACCGAGGCGTTCAGCACGCCGGCGTCGACCTTGCCAGCCTGCACCCAGGCGACGGTGGCGTCATGGGCGCCGGAGAAGGCCACGCGGGAGAAGAACTGCTCGGGAACGATGCCGTCCTGCTGCATGAAGTAGCGCGGCATCAGGCTGCCCGAGGTGGAGGATACCGAGCCGAAGGCGAAGGTCTTGCCCTTGAGGTCCTGCAGCGAGTTCACCTTGGCGTCGGCGGTGATGAACTTGCTGGTGAACTTCTCGTCCTGTTCGCGCTGCACCAGCGGGATGGCGTTGCCGGTCTTGAGGCGGGTCTGCACGAAGGTGAAGCCGCCCAGCCAGGCCAGGTCGACGCGGTCGGCGGCGATGCCTTCGACCACCGCGGCGTAGTCGGAAACCGGCACGAACTCGACCGGCATGCCCAGTTCCTTCTCCAGGTAGGCGCCCAGCGGCTTGAACTTGCGCTGCAGTTCGGTGGGCGCCTCGTCGGGGATGGCGGAAACCTTGAGCACATCGGCGGCCTGGGTGGCCAGGGCGGAAACGGACAGGGCAATGCCGGCGGCGAGCGCCAGGGTACGCTTGAGCATGGTGAATCTCCGGTTCAATAGCGGAAACATTCGGGGGGCGGAATTATAGGGGCAAGCGCGCGGCTTTGCGCGCCTTTTGCCGGTGCGCGAGCGTCGCCGCGCGGATCGGCCGCAAGGCCAATCGGTCGCCGGGCCATCTGTTGCTAAGATGGCGTTTTCCCCCCGTTGCGGAGATGGACATGAGCGATACCTTGCCCGCCCTGGCCTTTGCCGGCATCGGCCTGATGGGCCTGCCGATGAGCCGCCGCCTGCTGGCGGCCGGCTTCCCCCTGAGCGTGTGGAACCGCAACCCGGCCAAGTGCGAGACGCTGGTGGATGCCGGCGCCCAGGTGGTCAACCATCCTGGCGACCTGTGCCTCGAGGCCGACATCGTCATGCTCTGCCTGGCCGATACCGCGGCGGTCCGCGAGGTGGTGTTCGGCCCCGGTGGCATCGTCGAGCAGGGTCTGCCGGGCCAGTTGCTGGTCGATTTCTCCAGCTGCGAGCCGGGCGCCACCCGCGAGATGGCCATCGAGCTGGAGGAGCGCTGCGGCATGCGCTGGGTGGATGCTCCGGTGTCCGGCGGCACGCCGGGCGCCGAGGCGGGCAGCCTGGCGATCATGGCCGGCGGCGCGGCGGACGACATCGAGCGCCTGCGGCCGATCCTCGCCCACCTCGGCCAGCGCCTGACGCGCATGGGCGAGGTCGGCGCCGGCCAGGTGACCAAGGTGTGCAACCAGATGATCGTCGCCTGCAATGCGCTGGTGATCGCCGAGGTGGTGGCGCTGGCCGAACAGGCCGGGGTGGACGCCAGCCTGCTGGCCCCGGCGCTGGCCGGCGGCTTCGCCGACTCGAAACCGTTGCAGATCCTCGCCCCGCAGATGGCCACGAGCCGCTTCGAGCCGGTCAAGTGGCACGTGCGCACCCTGCTCAAGGACCTCGACACTGCAGTGAAGTTGTCCCGCGAGCAGGGCTCTGCCACGCCGATGAGCGGTCTGGCCGCCCAGCTGATGCGCCTGCACGGCAGCCAGGGCAACCTTGAGCGCGACCCGGCGACCCTGGTCGAGCTGTTCCGCCAGGAGGGTGAGGCATGAAGCTCGCCGCCAACCTGTCGATGCTGTTCACCGAACTGCCGCTGCTCGAGCGCATCCCGGCGGCGGCGGATGCCGGTTTCGCCGGGGTGGAGATCCAGTTTCCCTACGAGCTGCCGGCCGAGCAGTTGCACGCGGCGCTGCAGCGCGCCGGCCTGCCGCTGGTGCTGATCAATCTGCCGGCCGGCGACCTGATGAGCGGCGGGCCGGGGCTGGCCGCGGTGCCGCAGCGCCAGGCCGAGTTCGCTGCGGCGCTGGCGCAGGCGCTGGCCTATGCGCAGGTGCTGCAGCCGCAGTGTGTCAACGTGCTGCCCGGACGGCTGGCCGAGGGCGTGGCGCGCGAGGCGGCGCTGGCCACCCTGGTCGGCAACCTGCGGCGCGCGGCCGAGGCCTTCGCGCCGCTGGGCGTCAAGGTGCTGGCCGAGGCGATCAACCCGCTGGACATGCCGGGTTTCCTGATCAACACCCCGCAGGATCTGCTCGGGCTGATCGCGGCGGTCGACCACCCCAACTTCGCCGCGCAGCTGGACCTCTACCACATGGCGCGCCAGGGCCTGGATCTGCCGGCCTGCATCGCCGCGCTGGCCGGTCACATCGGTCACGTGCAGTTCGCCGACTGCCCGGGACGCGGCGCGCCGGGCTGCGGGCAGGTGGACTTCGCGGCGGCGCTGGCGGCGCTGCGGGCGAGCGGCTACGCCGGCTGGCTGGGTGCCGAGTACAAACCGGGGGAAGTGGGTAGCGCAGCCAGCCTGGGCTGGCTGGCGCAGTGGCGGTCTGCAGGGATATAAGACCTCACGGTCGTTGCCCACCCTGCGGCGCTGCGCCGAAGGGACGATCTTGAGGGTGGGTTGTGGGAGGCGCGACCTCGCGGCACTACGGGCCGCAGGCCCGCCACGGAGCGAAGAGCTTCGCCCCGAGGTCGGGCCTCCCACAGGATGAACGTGGCGCTCAGCCGGCGACCAGCACGCGGATCGCTTCCAGGCGCAGAGCGGCCTTCTCCAGCAGGGCCAGGCCCTGTTCGCGTTGCTGGCGCAGGCTGTCCAGCTCGCTGTCGCGCACGCTGGGGTTGACCGCGCGCAGGGCTTCCAGGCGCGCCAGCGCCTCGTCCTGCTCGGCGGCGAAGCGGCGTGCGGCCTCGGCGACGCGCTCGGCATGGCGGGGGGCCGCCTTGCTTTCGCCGATGGCGATCAGCTTGCTCAACTGATCGCGCTGGGCCTGGACGAACTTGTTGGCGCTCGAGCGCGGCACGCTCTCCAGCTGGTCGTGCAGGGTCTCGAAGCTGACCCGCGAGGCCATGTCGTTGCCGTTGGCGTCGAGCAGGCAGCGCAGCGCGGCCGGCGGCAGGTAACGGCCGAGCTGCAGGGCGCGCGGCGCCACCACCTCGCCGACGTAGAGCAGTTCGAGCAGCACGGTGCCGGGCTTCAGCGCCTTGTTCTTGATCAGCGCCACCGAGGTGTTGCCCATCGAGCCGGAGATCACCAGGTCCATGCCGCCCTGCACCATCGGGTGCTCCCAGGTGAGGAACTGCATGTCCTCGCGGGCCAGCGCCAGGTTGCGGTCGTAGGTGACGGTGACGCCCTCGTCGTCGCCGAGCGGGAAGCCGGCGTCGAGCATCTTCTCGCTGGGCTTGAGGATCAGCGCGTTTTCCGAATGGTCCTCGCTTTCGATGCCGAAGGCGTTGAACAGCGCTTCCATGTAGATCGGCAGGGCGAACTCGTCGTCCTGTTCGAGGATCGCCTCGACCAGCGCCTCGCCTTCGCCGGCGCCGCCGGAGTTGAGTTCGAGCAGGCGGTCACGGCCGCTGTGCAGCTCGGTTTCCAGGCTTTCGCGGGCCGCCTGGCCTTCGCCGAGCAGCTGCGCCCACTCGCCGTCGTCGCCGGCCTCGAGCAGCGGCAGCAGGCGCGGGCCGAACTGGTGCTGCAGGGCGTTGCCGGTCGGGCAGGTGTTGAGGAAGGCGTTCAGCGCCTGGTGGTACCACTGGAACAGGCGCTCCTGGGCGCTGTTTTCCAGGTAGGGCACGTGCAGCTGGATGGTGTGCTGCTGGCCGATGCGGTCGAGGCGGCCGATGCGCTGCTCGAGCAGGTCCGGGTGGGCCGGCAGGTCGAACAGCGCCAGGTGGTGGGCAAACTGGAAGTTGCGGCCCTCGCTGCCGATTTCCGAGCAGATCAGCACCTGGGCGCCGAATTCCTCGTCGGCGAAGTAGGCGGCGGCGCGGTCGCGCTCGAGGATGCTCATGCCTTCGTGGAACACCGTGGCCGGGATGCCGGAGCGCACGCGCAGCGCCTCCTCCAGGTCGAGGGCAGTCTCGGCGTGGGCGCAGATCACCAGTACCTTGACCTTCTTGAGCATCTTCAGGGTGTCGATCAGCCACTCGACGCGCGGGTCGAAGCGCCACCAGCGCTGGCTGTCGTCGCTCTCGTCCTCCTGCTGCGCCTGATAGCCGACTTCCGGGTAGAGGTCGGCATGCTCGCCGACCGGCAGCTCCAGGTACTCGGCCGGGCTGGGCAGCGGGTAGGGGTGCAGCTGGCGCTCGGGGAAGCCCTGCACCGCGGCGCGGGTGTTGCGAAACAGCACGCGGCCGGTGCCGTGGCGGTCGAGCAGCTCGCGGACCAGGCGTGCGCGCGCTTCCTCGTCGCCGGCCTCGACGCTGGCCAGCAGCTCGTCGCCCTGGTTGCCGAGGAAGCCGTGGATCGCCGCGCGCGCCGCGCTGGACAGCTTGCCGTGGTCGAGCAGCTCCTGCACGGCTTCGGCCACCGGCTGGTACTGGGCGCTCTCGGCGCGGAAGGTCTCCAGGTCGTGGAAGCGGTCCGGGTCGAGCAGGCGCAGGCGGGCGAAGTGGCTTTCCAGGCCGAGCTGTTCGGGGGTGGCGGTGAGCAGCAGGACGCCGGCGATGTTGGCGGCCAGCTCCTCGACCAGGCGGTATTCGGCGCTGGCGCCTTCCGGATGCCAGACCAGATGGTGGGCTTCGTCGACCACCAGCAGGTCCCACTCGGCGTCGAGCACGGCCTGCTGGGCGCGCACGTCCTCGCGCAGCCAGTCGAGGGCGACCAGCGCCAGCTGGCAGTCCTCGAACGGATTGTCGGCGTCGCTCTCGATGAAGCGCTCGGCGTCGAACAGGGCGACCTGCAGGTTGAAGCGCCGGCGCATTTCCACCAGCCACTGGTGCTGGAGGTTTTCCGGTACCAGGATCAGCGCGCGGCGGGCGCGGCCGGACAGCAGCTGGCGGTGCAGGATCAGGCCGGCCTCGATGGTCTTGCCCAGCCCCACCTCGTCGGCCAGCAACACGCGCGGGCTGGCGCGGTCGGCGACTTCGCGGGCGATGTGCAGCTGGTGGGCGATCGGCTGAGCGCGGGCGCCGGACAGGCCCCACAGCGAGGACTGCTGCAGGCGGCTGCTGTGCTCGAGGCTCTGGTAGCGCAGGGCGAACCACGGCAGCGGGTCGATCTGCCCGGCGAACAGGCGGTCGCTGGCCAGGCGGAACTGGATGAAGTTGGACAGCTGGGTTTCCGGCAGGGTGCGGGCTTCGTGCTCGCCGTTGAGGCCGTGGTAGACCAGCAGGCCGTCGACGTCCTCGACTTCCTGCACGGTCAGCTTCCAGCCCTCGAAGTGGGTGATCTCGTCGCCGGGCGAGAAACGCACGCGGGTCAGCGGTGCATTGCGCAGCGCGTACTGCCGGGTATCGCCGGTCGCCGGATAGAGAACGGTGAGGAGTCGGCCGTCCTGCGCGAGGATGGTTCCCAGCCCCAGCTCCGCCTCGCTGTCACTGATCCAGCGTTGCCCCGGTTGATACTGCGCCATGCATGTCTCCAGACACGAAAAGATGAATGCGGCATTTTAGCGGAAGCGTGCCGGGCAGGCCAAAGACAACCGCGGGCTGGTCATGGCCGGCGCAACTGCGCATCATGGAATGACCGACGGAGTCTCCGTCGCCCGCCCAGTCCATCCACCGCCGCAGGAGCGCTGCCATGAGTGACGAAACCCTGGTCGACTTCGCCGCCGAGCGCGAGCGGCGCATCCACGACCTGCACGAGAAGCGCCTGCAGGACATGCGCCAGGCGTTCGAGCAGGCGCTGCCGCTGACCGCGAAGAAGAAGAGCAAGGCCCGCGGCAAGCCGAAGAAGCGCTGAGCCCGCTCGCCGGCCGGTGTCCGCCCTGGACGCGCCGCGCCGTCCATGACCGTTATCGACCCGCCTGTGCAGGGGCGTGCGCGCACGCGCCCATCATCGGCGGAGGCTGCCGCGTTCGCCAGCCCGTGCTTCCGTTGATCTGCGTCAGGATTTGCCTGCCTTCGCCGGCAAGGTCGTGGGTGCCTGTTGATCCGGGTCAATTTCCCGGCCGAGCGCATGGGTATTCTGGCTCCAACAGCAAGACAGCGCGGAGAAACAAACCATGTTTATGGATGAAGTAGTAATCGCAGGCATCGTAATCGTGGTGTTGACTGCCGGCTTCTTGGGAGGTTTTGGATATTTCGTCTGGAAGGACGCACAGAAAGGCAGCAAGAAGTAGCGCCGATCCTTCCCGATACACGAGCACGCAAGGCATTTAAGGCGACTTCGGTCGCCTATTTTTTTGCCTGCAGAAAGTCCCTGAACGGCACAACGCCCGCAATTGCGGGCGTTGTCGTGTCTGCCGTAGCGGGTTCAGCCCACGCTGATCGGCGGCAGTTCGGTCAGGGCGATGCTCAGCTTGTCCTGCGGCGCCATGACCTCGGCCTCGCCATCCACCACGGCCTTGCCCTGCTGGTTGAGTACCCGGGTGGCGATGCGCACGCGGTTCTTCGGCAGCTTCTCCAGCACTTCCAGCTCCACGGTCAGCGCGTCGCCGAGCTTCACCGGGCGGGTGAAGCGCAGGTTCTGGCCGAGGTAGATGGTGCCCGGCCCGGGCAGGGTGCAGGCGATGGCCGCGCTGATCAGCGCACCGGTGAGCATGCCGTGGGCGATGCGCTCCTTGAACTGGGTGGTGGCGGCGTATTCGGCATCCAGATGCACCGGATTGCGGTCGCCGGAAACCTCGGCGAACAGCTGGATGTCGCGCTCTTCCACGGTGCGCTGATAGGTGGCCTTCTGGCCGACCTGCAGTTCAGCGTAGGGGGTGTTTTCTACCAGACTCATGGATTCTCCTGGCTCATCGAGTGGCTAGCGTTCGCGTGTCTGGGGGCAGCGAGTCCTGCCCGGGGCGAACGGCTGGCAGGATACGGTACAGACTCGCTGCTGACGACCGCTACATCGGGTGCTGGGGCCGGCCAGGCAGTGCAAGCTGTGACCGACTTCCCCTGCGGCCCGGCCCGCCGCTGGTTGGCGCTGGCGGGGAGCTGTTATCCTCGACCGGCACCCGCCGGGCCCGCGCTGCTTGCGATGCGCGCCGGTGCGGGCCATACATAACAAAGCGCCACGGCAGGCGAGGGAGCGCGGACTCGTGTTCCCGCTGCGGTCGACAGGCGCAGTCGCTCGGGGGAGTCGCGATGACCGAAAACTTCTGGACGGACAAGTACCCGGCAGGCGTCGCAGCCGAGATCGATCCCGACCGCTATCCGCACATCCTCGCGGTGCTGCGCGAATCCTGTCAGCGCTTTGCCGACAAGCCGGCCTTCAGCAACCTCGGCCGCACCCTCAGCTACGGCGAACTCTATGAACTGTCCGGTGCCTTCGCCGCCTGGCTGCAGGAGCACACCGATCTGGCCCCCGGCGATCGCATCGCCATCCAGTTGCCCAACCTGATCCAGTTTCCCATCGCCATGTTCGGCGCCCTGCGCGCGGGGCTGGTGGTGGTCAACACCAACCCGCTGTACACCGCGCGGGAGATGGAGCACCAGTTCAACGACTCCGGCGCCAAGGCCCTCGTCTGTCTGGCCAACATGGCGCACCTGGCCGAGGAGGTGCTGCCGCATACCGGCGTGCGCCGGGTGATCGTCACCGAGGTCGGCGACCTGCTGCCGCCGCTCAGGCGCTGGCTGGTCAACGCGGTGGTGCGCTACGTGAAGAAGCTGGTGCCGGCCTACCACCTGCCGCAGGCGGTGAAGTTCACCGAAGTGCTGGCGCGCGGCCGTGGCCGGCCGCTGCGCGAAGCCGCGCCGCAGCCCGGCGAGGTGGCGGTGCTGCAGTACACCGGCGGCACCACCGGGGTGGCCAAGGGCGCCATGCTCACCCACCGCAACCTGATCGCCAACATGCTGCAGTGCCAGGCGCTGATGGCCGACAACCTCGGCGAGGGCTGCGAGGTGCTGATCACGCCGCTGCCGCTGTACCACATCTACGCCTTCACCTTTCACTGCATGGCGATGATGCTGATGGGCAACCACAACGTGCTGATCACCAACCCGCGCGACCTGCCGGCGATGGTCGGCGAAATGGCCAGGTGGCGGTTCAACGGCTTTGTCGGCCTCAACACCCTGTTCGTCGCCCTGTGCAACAACGAGGCGTTCCGCCGTCTCGACTTCTCCGGGCTGAAACTGACCATCTCCGGCGGCATGGCCCTGCAGCAGACCAGCGCCGAGCGCTGGAAGGAAATCACCGGCTGCGCCATCTGCGAAGGCTACGGCCTCACCGAAACCAGCCCGGTGGTGGCGGTCAACCCGCGCCAGCACAACCAGCCCGGAACCATCGGCATTCCGGTGCCATCGACCCTGTGCAAGGTGATCGACGAGGCCGGCAACGATCTGGGCCTCGGCGTACCCGGCGAGCTGTGCGTCAAGGGGCCGCAGGTGATGAAGGGCTACTGGCAGCGTGCGGAGGCCACCGCCGAGGTGCTGGACGCCGACGGCTGGCTGAAGACCGGCGACATCGCGGTGATCCAGCCCGATGGCTACATCCGCATCGTCGACCGCAAGAAGGACATGATCCTGGTCTCCGGCTTCAACGTGTATCCCAACGAGCTGGAGGAAGTGCTGGCCAGCCTGCCGGGGGTGCAGATCGGCGCCGCCATTGGCGTGCCGGACGAGAAGACCGGCGAGGCGGTCAAGCTGTTCGTGGTGCGCAAGCCGGGCGCCGAGCTCAGCGCCGAGCAGGTGCTGGCGCACATGCGCGCCAACCTCACCGGCTACAAGCTGCCGCGCCAGGTGGAGTTTCGCGACAGTCTGCCGACCAGCAACGTCGGCAAGATCCTGCGCCGGGAGCTGCGCGACGAGGAGTTGAAGAAGCGCACGGCGGCCTGAGTTGCAGTCGGTCTACGGGATGCTTGGTGCTGCCGTGAGGCCGGTTCGCGCCAGGAGCGTTTCCAGCTCGCTCAGCAGCTCTCGGGTCGCCGGTGTCGGCGTACTCGCCCAGATGGCGAAGACCCTGCGCTTGGGCGCGTCGCAGACGGGTATGCGCGTCAGGCCGTCAAAGGTGGCGGCGGTGCTGGTGGGCGCGAGTCCGATCGCCATGCCGCCGCGGACGAAACGCGCCATCAGGTCAATGTGGCTGATCTCGAAGCGAACCCGGTGGGGCAGGCCGAGGGCAGCGAAGGCCTCGTCGGTCTGTTGGCGGGCGCTGCTGCCGGCGGGAAAGTCGACCAGCGGCAAATACTGGATCTCCTCGAGATGCAGGCGCTCGCGGCCCGCCAGCGAGTGGCCGGGGGGGAGGACCGCGACCAGCTCTTCTTCGGCCAGCAGGCGTTTTTCGACGCCCTCCAGTAGCGTGCTGGCCGGCACCCCGATGAACGCCAGATCGATGCTGCGCTTGCGCACGGCCTCCAGCAGGATCTCGCTGTGCTCCTGACGCAGGGCGATGTCGATCTGCGCGAAGCGGGTGTGGAAGGCCGCCAGCAGTTGGACGATGTCGAACAGGTCGAGCGAAGAGATCATCCCGACCGTCAGGCTGCCGCGCACCTCGCCGGCTACCGCGGCGACCGCCGCCGGAATCCGCCGCGTGGCCTCCACCGCCAGGCGCGCCTGCTCCAGCAGCGCCTCGCCGGCGGCTGTCACCAGCACCTGCCGTGGCCGGCGCTCGAACAGGCGCGTGCCCAGCTCCTCCTCCAGGCGGGCGATCTGGTGGCTGAGTGCCGACTGCACCACGTTGCAGCGCTCGGCAGCACGGGTGAAGTTGCCTTCCTCGGCGACGGCAATGGCGAATTCGAGCTGCTTGAGGTTCATGATTTTAATCTTGTTATGCGATTGCAGTGATCTTAACAATTCATTTCTGTCATTACAGCGTCGGGCCGATACTGCCTCCCCACCCTGCGAGGCCGACGCGATGCACGCACACCCAACCCCCTCTCTGAGCCGCTGGCTGGTCCTGCTGATGGCCTTCGCCACTGGCGTGGCGGTGGCCAGCAACTACTACAACCAGCCGCTGCTACAGACTTTGGCCGAGCAGTTCGACCTCTCCTATGCCAAGGCCGGCATGCTCGTCACCACCGCTCAGGTCAGCTATGCCGTCGGCCTGATCCTGCTGGTGCCGCTGGGCGACTTGCTGGAGCGACGGGGGCTGATCGTCGGCATGGCCCTGGTGGTCGCCGGCGGCCTGTTGCTCAGTGCGCTGGCGCCCAGCTTTACAGTGCTGCTGCTAGGCACCGCGCTGGCCGGGATGTTCTCGGTGGTCGCCCAGGTGCTGGTGCCTTTCGCGGCAACCCTGGCCGCGCCGCACGAGCGCGGCCGGGTGGTCGGCACGTTGATGAGCGGCCTGCTGCTGGGCATCCTGCTGGCGCGCACGGTGGCCGGCACGCTGTCCGCGCTGGGCAACTGGCGCAGCGTGTACCTGCTGGCGGCTACGGTGATGACGATCACCGCACTGGCCCTGTGGTTCGCCCTGCCGCGCTATCGTCACCCGGAGCGCATCGGCTATCCGCGCCTGCTGGCCTCGGTGGCCCAGTTGTTCCGCGACGAGCCCGAATTCCGTCTGCGCACGCTGCTCGGCGGCCTGAGCTTCGCCATGTTCGCGATGCTCTGGACGCCGTTGGCCTTCCTGCTGTCGGCCGAGCCCTATGGCTATTCCGACGGGGTGATCGGCCTGTTCGGCGTGGTCGGTGCGGTCGGCGCATTGGCCGCCAGCCAGGCCGGGCGCATGGCCGACAGCGGGCGTGGGGCGCAGGCCACCAGCCTGGGTTTGCTGCTGCTCGCCCTGTCCTGGTTGCCGCTGGGCTTCGGCGACACTTCGCTGGCGGCTCTGCTGCTTGGCGTGGTGGTGCTCGACCTGGCCGTGCAGCTGACCCACGTCAGCAACATGAACCAGGTCTACCGGCTGCGCCCAGAGGCGCGCAGCCGTATCAACGCCGGCTACATGACCGGCTACTTCATCGGCGGTGCGCTGGGCTCGCTGGCTTCGGCGGCGCTGTTCGAGGCATACGGCTGGGCCGGGGTGTGCAGTGCCGGCGCGGCGCTGGGCGTGGTGGCACTGGGGATCTGGCTGGCGCTCGGGCGGCGCGGCGTCGCGCTGGCCGCCGACGCCGAGGGCTGACCCGCTGGCGAGCAAATCTGCGACAATCGCCGCCCCCTGAATAGCAAGCCGACTCCCGCCCGATGAGTGATGCCACGCCCGCCTTCGACCAGCTGCTGAAGAACCTCGACCAGGCGCTGATCGCCGACCGTCATCGCCTGCGCCGCCAGCTGCACGAGCTGCGCAAGCAGTCGGGCACGCCAGCGTGGGATGAGACCAGGCTGGCGCAGTGGCTGGAGCGCTTCCAGGCATCCGCCGCCAAGGTCGAGGCGCGCCTGGCCAGCGTGCCGCGCATCCGCTACGACGATGCGCTGCCGATCGCCGCGCGCCGCGACGAGATCAAGGCGGCCATCGCCAAGCACCAGGTGGTGGTGATCGCCGGCGAGACCGGCTCGGGCAAGACCACCCAGCTGCCGAAGATCTGCCTGGAGCTGGGCCGCGGCAGCCACGGCCTGATCGGCCACACCCAGCCGCGCCGCCTGGCCGCGCGCAGCGTGGCGACCCGCGTCGCCGAGGAGCTGGGCACGCCGCTTGGCGAACTGGTCGGCTACCAGGTGCGCTTCGAGGACCAGAGCAAGGACAGCAGCCTGGTCAAGCTGATGACCGACGGCATCCTGCTCGCCGAGACCCAGCACGACCGCCACCTCGAGCGCTACGACACGATCATCGTCGACGAGGCCCACGAACGCAGCCTGAACATCGATTTCCTGCTCGGCTACCTGAAGACCCTGCTGCCGCGCCGCCCTGACCTCAAGGTGATCATCACCTCGGCGACCATCGACCTCGAGCGCTTCTCCAAGCACTTCGGCGGGGCGCCGGTGGTCGAGGTGTCCGGGCGCACCTACCCGGTGGAAACCTGGTACCGGCCGCTGACCGCCGAGGTCGACCCGGACGGCAACCGCGTCGAGGAAGACCTGTCGGTCGATCAGGGCATCCTCGCCACCCTCGACGAGCTGGCCGCCCACGAGCGCAGCGTCGGCCAGCGTCCCGGCGACGTGCTGGTGTTCCTCCCCGGCGAGCGCGAGATCCGCGACTGCGCCGAGGTGCTGCGCAAGGCCAACCTGCGTCACACCGAGATCCTGCCGCTGTATGCGCGCCTGACCCCGGCCGAGCAGCAGAAAATCTTCCAGCCGCTGTCCGGGCGCAAGATCGTGCTGGCCACCAACGTGGCGGAAACCTCGCTGACCGTGCCGGGCATCCGCTACGTGATCGACAGCGGCACCGCGCGGATCAGTCGCTACAGCTACCGTTCCAAGGTCCAGCGCCTGCCCATCGAGGCGGTGTCGCAGGCCAGCGCCAACCAGCGCAAGGGCCGCTGCGGCCGGGTCGAGCCGGGTATCTGCGTGCGCCTGTACGCCGAGGAGGATTTCCTCGCCCGCCCCGAGTTCACCGATCCGGAGATCCTGCGCACCAACCTCGCCGCGGTAATCCTGCAGATGCTGCACCTGCGCCTGGGCAGCATCGAGGACTTCCCGTTCATCGAGCCGCCGGAAGGCAAGGCGATCAACGACGGCTTCAACCTGTTGCAGGAGCTGTCGGCGGTCAACCGCGAGGGCCAGCTGACCCCGCTGGGCCGCCAGCTGGCGCGCCTGCCGATCGATCCGCGGCTCGGCCGCATGCTGCTGGAAGGCGCCCAGCAGGGCAGTCTCGCCGAAGTGCTGATCGTCGCCAGCGCGCTGTCGGTGCAGGACGTGCGCGAGCGCCCGGCCGACCGCCAGCAGGCCGCCGACCAGGCCCACGCGCAGTGGAAGGACGTCGACTCCGACTTCGCCGCGCTGATCAACCTGTGGCACGGCTTCGAGGAACAGCGCCAGGCGCTCGGCTCCAGCGCCCTGCGCAGCTGGTGCCGCAAGAACTTCCTCAACTATCTGCGCCTGCGCGAGTGGCGCGACGCCCACCGCCAGCTGCTGCTGACCTGCCGCGACCTCAAGCTGGCGCTGAACAAGGCCGAGGCGCCGGAGAGCGCGGCCAAGCCGACTGCGGCAGCCAAGGTCAGCGGCGAGCTGGACCAGCGCGCCCGTCAGGCGGTCGCCGCCCAGGGCGAGCGCCAGCAGGTGGCGCAGTCGCTGAAGAACTACGCGGCGGTGCACAAGGCGATCCTCGCCGGTCTGCTCAGCCAGGTCGGCCAGAAGGCCGAGGAGGGCGACTACCTCGGCGCCCGCCAGCGGCGCTTCTGGATCCATCCGTCCAGCGCGCTGTCGCGCAAGCGCCCGCAGTGGATCATGGCCGCCGAGCTGGTGGAGACCACCAAGCTGTTCGCGCGCATGGTGGCGAAGATCGAGCCGGACTGGATCGAGCCGCTGGCGCCGCACCTGGTCAAGAAGAACCACCTCGAGCCGCACTGGGAGAAGAAGCGCGGCCAGGTGGTGGCCTTCGAGCAGATCACCCTCTACGGCCTGATCGTGGTCGGCCGCCGTGCGGTGCACTACGGGCCCATCGATCCGGCAGCGGCAAGGGAGCTGTTCATCCGCGAGGGCCTGGTGCGCGGCGAGATCAACAGCCGCGCCCGGTGCCTCTCCGCCAACCGCCAGCTGCTGGACAAGCTCGATGAGCTGGAAGCCAAGGCGCGTCGCCGCGACATCCTCGCCGACGAGGAAACCCTGTACGCCTACTACGACGCGCGTCTGCCGGCGGACATCTACCAGACCGCCAGCTTCGAGACCTGGTACAAGCGCGAGAGTGCGAAGAACCCGCAGCTGCTGATCATGCGCGAGGAAGACGTGCTGGCCCGCGAGGCCAGCGAGATCACCGCGCAGCAGTACCCGGACAGCCTGAGCATCGGCCGCCTGCAGCTGCCGCTGGCCTACCACTTCGAGCCCGGCCATCCGCGTGACGGCGTCACCCTGCGCGTGCCGGCGCCATTGCTGCCGCAACTGCCGGCCGAGCGCCTCGACTGGCTGGTGCCGGGCCTCCTGGAAAGCAAGTGCGTGGCGCTGGTGCGCAACCTGCCCAAGGCGCTGCGCAAGAACTTCGTGCCGGTGCCGGACTTCGTCGGCGCGGCACTGGCCAAGCTGGCCTTCGGCGAGGGCTCGCTGCCCGAGGCGCTGGGCCGCGAGCTGACCCGCATGACCGGCGCCCGTGTGCCGGAAGAGGCCTGGGCGGACGCCGCCGCCCAGCTGGAAAGCCACCTGAAGATGAACATCGAGGTGGTCGATGCGCACGGCAAGTTCCTCGGCGAAGGCCGCGACCTCGCCGAACTGACCGCGCGCTTCGCCGAGGCCAGCCAGGCCGCGCTGGCGCTACCGGCGAGCAAGGGCGAGGCCAGGCCGGTCGCCGCCCGCGACTTCGCCGCCGTCGAGGCGCAGACCCAGCAGAAGATCGCCGGCCTGTCGCTGACCGTCTACCCGGCGCTGGTCGAGGAGGGCGGGGTGGTCAAGGAAGGTCGCTTCCCGACCCAGATGGAGGCCGAATTCCAGCACCGTCGCGCCCTGCAGCGCCTGCTGCTGCAGCAGCTGGCCGAGCCGGCCAAGTACCTGCGCACCCGCCTGCCGGGGCTCACCGAGCTGGGCCTGCTGTACCGCGACCTGGGTCGCGTCGACGCGCTGGTCGAGGACATCCTGTTGGCCAGCCTGGACAGCTGCATCCTCGAAGGGCAGAGCCCGCTGCCGCGCGACGGCGCCGCGCTGGCCAGCCTCGCCGAACAGAAGCGCGGCGGCTGGACCGAACACGCCGAGCGCCTGGCCAAACTGACCCTGGAAATCCTCAAGCTCTGGCATGGCTTGCAGAAGCGCTTCAAGGGGCGCATCGACCTGGCCATGGCCGTCGCCCTCAACGACATCAAGGCCCAGCTCGGCCACTTGGTCTACCCCGGCTTCGTGCGCCAGACCCCGGCCGAATGGCTCAGGGAATACCCGCGCTACCTCAAGGCCATCGAGCAGCGTCTGGACAAGGTCGGCAGCCAGCTGCAGCGCGACCGCGTGTGGAGCGGCGAACTGGCCGGCTACTGGGAGCAGTACCAGACGCGCCTGAAGAAACACCAGCAGGAAGGCAAGCGCGACCCCGAGCTGACCCTGTACCGCTGGATGCTCGAGGAGTACCGGGTGTCGCTGTTCGCCCAGCAGCTGGGGACCCGGATGGCGGTGTCGGACAAGCGCCTGGGCAAGCAGTGGGCGGCGGTGGAGTCCTGACGGCCCGCCACATGCCGTGGCCGTGACCCGATCGTTCCATCGCTCGGCGTGGGAATGCAGTCCGGGACGCTCCGCGTCCCTGGCACAGAGATAGGTGCAGGGCGCAGCGCTTGCCTCACCCCGGCCTGCTGGGTTATTCGCCTCGCCCTTTCCATTTGCCGTGCCTCCGATTGGCGGGGCAGCAACGCCTCCAGCCTGCGGCAAATGGCCTGCCCACCAAATTGACCTCCTTCCCGACGCGAACTAGCGTTTTTGAAGCGCACACCAGCGTATGCCCACTGCGCTCATCGTGCGGCACGTGACAGGCACCGGGATCTCATCCGGTCAGGCCGGTCCGCCGGACGCGGCGAGGCCCTTTCCCGTGTGCCTTGACGCGGCGGGAAAGGGCTCCGGCTTGGCGCGCAGTGGGTTTTCACAATCAACGAGGTGCACCATGAAGCTTGGCCAATCAGTCTCAACCGCTTTGCCGACAACCGAACCGCTCGTGTTCTTCAGCAAGACGTGGAAGGCATTGATCGCCACTATCATGAGCGTCTTTCTGGCATTTTCAGCAAGCACTGCCGTTGCCGCGGAGGCGGCAGTGCTCAGCAAGGAGGCGCATGCCGCCCTGCAGTCGCTGTATGCGGACGTACCAGCCGCCAAGGCGCTGGGCGAGCGGGCGCAGGCGATCCTGGTTTTCCCGAGCATCACCAAGGCGGGGCTGGTGGTCGGCGGTCAGTACGGTGAGGGTGTGCTGATCCGGGGCGGCAAGACCGTCGGCTACTACAGCACCGCCGGGGCCTCCTATGGCCTGCAGGCCGGCGTGCAGAAGTATGGCTACGCGATGATGTTCATGACCGACGCGGCGTTCCAGGCGTTCAGCAAGGCGGAGGGCTTCGAGGTGGGGGTCGGCCCGACCGTGGTGGTCGTGGACGAGGGGATGGCGCGCAACGCCACTACAGCAACCATGAAGGAAGACATCTATGCCTTCGTCTTCGGCCAGAAGGGGCTGATGGCGGGGATCGGCATCCAAGGCACCAAGATCACCAAGATCACCAAGTAGTTGTCTCGTTTCCCCGCGCCCGGCAGGGGGAGGTCACGCGCTGTCGGGCGCAGGGAAATCGATCTCGGCTGATCTTCCTTCAGCGAGCGGTGTCCAGTGTGACGGGGCGGTCAGGGCCGGGCGATCTCGACCATGTCCGGAGTTACCTCGATCACCCTTACCTGCTCCGGCTCCTGCGCCAGCAGGGCCTTCTTCGCCACCGCGTAGCAATCGTCGACATGGGCGTTGCCGAGCAGCTTCATCGCGCCGAAGCTGATCGAGGCGGCCAGGGCCTGGCCGAGGATGGGCACGAACTTGGCCACCGTCTTGGTGGTGACGCGGATGCCGACGCGCTGGAGCGTCTGCATGACCAGCTGCTGGGTCACCCATTTGCCGATCATCTTGTTGCCGAGGCTGGTGGCGCCGATCAGGATCACCCGCTTGAGCTTCGGGTCTAGGCCCTCAATCTGCTCGGGGGCGAGGCCGAACTTCTGGTTGATCGCCGGGATCAGTTCGACCAGCAGGGCGATGTCGGCGCCCAGGTCGAGGCCGGGGATCGGCAGCACCGCCGCCCCGGCGGACAGGCCGGCGCGCCTGGTGACCATGGCCTTGCACTCGTCGCGCAGGGCGTCCAGTTGTTCGAGGGTACGGGGCAGCATGCTTCTCTCCGGTCTTGTCACGCGTCTGCGCGCGGGTCAGCTCTGCGGGACGGCTTCCCCGGCGACTTCCACCCGGTTGCGGCCCAGTTGCTTGGCCCGGTAGAGGGCGAGGTCGGCCTGATGAATCAGGCTCTCCGGTGTGTGCCGGGGGGCATTGCTAGTGTGGATCAGTCCCGCGCTGGCTGTGAAGTGTACGACCTCGCCCGAGTCGGTGGGGGTGGTCAGCTCGGCGATGGCCTGGCGCACCCGTTCGGCCAGTTGCCGGCTCTGCTCCAGGTTCATTCCCGGCAGGATCAGGGCGAACTCCTCACCGCCGTAACGGGCGGCGAGGTCGCCCGGGCGTCGACTGAAGCGGCGTAGCACGCCGGCCAGCTGGCGCAGGCAGTCGTCGCCGAACAGATGGCCGTAGCGGTCGTTGAGCGCCTTGAAGTGGTCGATGTCGATGAGGATCAGCGCCAGGTCTTGAGCGTGGCGGCAGGCGCGGGCGTGTTCGACGGCGAGCACGTTGTCGAAATGGCGCCGGTTGCTCAGGCCGGTCAGGCCATCCTGCTGGGACAGCTGCATCAGCTCCTGGTTGACGTGCTGCTGCTGGCGGGTCATG
The DNA here is from genome assembly GCF_900115715.1 of Geopseudomonas sagittaria. Lineage (GTDB taxonomy): Bacteria > Pseudomonadota > Gammaproteobacteria > Pseudomonadales > Pseudomonadaceae > Geopseudomonas > Geopseudomonas sagittaria. Next base: position 10,713 of record NZ_FOXM01000009.1, on the reverse strand, counting down.
TCGCTGTACTGGCTCACGCTCTGGCAGATGGTGTCCAGTTCATGAAACAGGGTGCGCCCCGGCAGATGGACCGTTTGCCTGGTGTTGAGTTGTTCCAGCGCCTGGGTGCAGTGCAGGATCGGCCGCAGCAGGAAGCGCTGGAAGGCGTAGAGCATGGCGAGGGTGATGGCGCCGAACAGCAGCATGGTCAGCAGGCCGTAGTGACGGACCTGGTTCGCTTCCTTCTCGACGGCCATGGCGATCTGCTGGGTCTTGAGCGCCGTGTCGGTGTTGAGGGTGGCGGCCAGTTGCTTCTGCTGGCCGAGGGCCTGCTGGTAGGTCTGGCCGACCTGGGTTTCCAGCGCCTGCAGTTGGGTGAAGCGGCTCTGCAGCTCGGCGAGGGCATTCTTCGCAGGCCCGGCCGGGAGGCGGGTCTGCAACTGGTCGGCTTCCTGGCGCAGGGCCTGCCAGTCGGTACCGATCAGGCCGAGCCGGGTGCAGGAGGCGGCGAAGCGGGCGCTGTCGTCGGAGATGGCATCGTCGCGTAGCAGGGCGCCGGCTAGGGTCTGCACCTCATGCAGGGTGGCGCGCTGGCTGTCGCGCAGGCGGGCCAGAGTCTGGATGTCGAGGAGGATCCGTGTGGCCTGGGCTGCCAATGCATTGCCCGGCTCGAAGGCGAAGCTGTCGAGCAGCACCTGGGCTTGCAGGCGGCTGCTGCGCGCCACCTGGGCATCGTTGCTCCAGTAGAGCGTCTGGATGAAGCCGTAGAGCTGCTCGGTGCGCTGGGTGTTGTAGCGCCAGCGGGTCAGGTCGGGCAGATACTCGTCGCGCACCTGGTTGGCCTTGTCGACGATACCGCCGAGCAGGGGCAGAGACAGCCAGACGGCCAGGCTGAACAGCAGCAGGCCGCTCAGCCCCAGCCGCACGGTGGTAGCCAGGCGGGGGCGGAAGTGCGCGTGCGGGGGCGGGTGAGTCATGCGCGATGGCCCTCAGTAGATGCTGAAGGGAAAATAGTGGCGGTTGATGCGATCGTAGATGCCATTGAGGCGGATGGCTTCCAGCGCGCGGTTGACCCGACTCAGCAGACGGTCGTTCTTGCGCACGGCAATGTGCGCCTTGCTGCTCAGGGTATCGCCAAGCAGGGGCGGGCCGATGAAGTCGTAGCCGGTCGCCCTCGGCTGCTGGAGGAAATCGAGCAGGTTGATGGTATCGGCCAGCACCAGGTCGGCCTTGCCGGCCAACAGCATGGCGAAGGCTTCCTCCTGGTGGGCGACCAGCAGCAGTGGGCTCTGCGGATAGCGCTCCCTGGCGAAGGTGGCCTGGATGGTGCCGCGGATGATCGCCAGGCGCAGGCCGGCCAGCGCCCCGGGCGAGGTATCGGCGGCGATGCCGGCCTTGCCGGCGAATACCGAGTGTGACTGGTAGTAGTAGTCGCTGAAGGCGACGCGCTGCTCGCGCTCCGCGGTACGCGCCATGCTGGCGACGATCATGTCCACCTGGCCTGACTCCAGGCTGGGGATCAGCTTGTCCCAGACGATCGCCTGGACTTCGCAATCGACGCGCATCTGCCGGCACAGAGCCTGGGCGATCTCAACGTCGAAACCCGCCAGGCTGCCGTTGTCGGCCAAGTAGCTGAACGGGGCGTAGTTGCCCTCGGTGGCGATCCGCAGGGTTTCGGCATGGGCGCCCCGGACCAGCAGCAGGCCGAGCATCAGCAGGGATAGAGCAGTCAGTCCGGGGCGCATCGTCGAGGTCCTTGTGCGGTTATATGGCTCTCATTGATGGCATTGTAATGCCAGCGCCAGCGCCATGGCATGCCGCCGGCTGACCTGGATCAACCCGGTGTTGCGCAGCAGCCAGGGCAACACGCGCGAGCCGTGTTGGCGAAAGACCCGTGGCTACCTCGGCGTTCAGCCGTGCAGCTCGTCCCGCTCGGTCGCCTCGAAGCGTGTCGGCGTCGAGCCGTCGGCGTTCAGCTGGCGGATCTCGCTGGGCCGGCCGCGCTCGTCGAGGTGCACCTGACCGAGGCCGGCGCCGTTCCACAGGCGTTCGCCACGCTGACTGCGGCTGGGGATGCGCGGGGTGATCTGCATCTTGCGCCGTTTGGTGAACCAGTTGAGCGGCGAGTGCGGCGCGTACAGCCAGCGGTTGAGGCGGTCGAACCAGTCGAGCAGGCGTCGCGGGAATTCGTTCTTGATGCCGCTGCTGGTGATCTGCCAGATGCGCGGACCGCTGTCGCGGTGGCGGATGTGCACCTCGTAGGCGAAGGAGTAGTGCACGTCGCCGGAGAGGATCACGTAGTTCGCCGGGGTGCGCGAGTGGCGGAAGATGTTGAGCATCACCTTGGCTGCGCCGCGGTGAGCCATCCAGTTTTCCGCGTCGACCAGCAGCGGGTAGCCGGCCCAGGTGAACAGGCGCTGGACGATCTCGATCAGCTTGACGCCGAACATCGGCGCCGGCGAGACGATGACCACCGCCGGCTCGTCGAGCAGGGCGTGCTGCAGCTCGCAGAGGGCTTCCCAGTCCATCAGTCCGGAGGGGCGGCTGAGGGTGCTCTCGCTGCGCCAGCGGCGGGTGCGGGTGTCGAGCACCAATAACAGTGGCTGGGCGGGCAGGCTGTAGTGCCAGCGGTTGAAGGCGAGCAGGCGGCCGATGATCGCGTCCTGGGTCTCGGCGATCAGTCGTTGCTGGTGGTCCGGCGCGGCGAGCAGGTCGCGGATCGCCGGCAACTCGGTGGCGAAGGCGTCCGGGCAGTTGCCCCAGCCCTGGCAGAGCAGGTAGCCGAGCAGGGCGTTGCCGACGATACGCCGCGAGAAGGGGTGGCTGTAGACGGTCTGTTCCCAGCGCGCCGAGAGGTTCCAGTCGTCGGTGATGTCGTGGTCATCGAAAATCATCAGGCACGGCAGGTGGGCCATGGCGCGCGCCGCCTGCGGCAGGTCGGCGACGAAGGCTCGGATCAGCGGCTCCTCTGCGTGATAGCGGGCGGTGAGGTGCTCGGGCAGCTCCGGCAGGCGCGGGACGATCAGCCGCCAAGGCGCGGGCGACCAGACCAGCAGGTACATGGCCAGCACTTCGGCGAAGGTGACCAAGTGGTTGTGGGCGTTGGCGCTGGTGAACACCGGCTTCCTGACGCCACCGAAGAAGCGTTCGCGCAGTTCCGCGTTGGCGGTGTAGGCGGGCAGTAGGTCCTCGCGCCGGTAGTAGCCGGCCGGATGGGCGTAGAGCGCCTCGCTGGTGCTGACCGTGGCGCCGTCGAGGTGTTCGCCGTACAGGCCGAGGCGCTCGATCAGCTGGTGGATGGCGGCCAGCATCGGCCCGGCGACGTCGTCGGCGTAGACCTGGTCGCCGCTCAGCATCAGTAATGCGGGGCGTTTGCCAGGCTGTTCGCGGCTGGCTTCGATCAGGACGTCGGCCTGCAGCAGGCCGTCCTTGCTCGGATGGTGCGGCTTGCGACAGGAGCCGTGCAGCAGGTGGTCGAGCCGGCCGCGGCGCACGAAGCTCGGCCGCGTCTGGCCGGGATACAACAGATGCGGCGCCCAGTCGGCGATGGCCAGGGTCGCACCGTCTTCTTCTATAGCTAGATCGTAATAAATGAAGGTGTCGGCCGGCAGCGGCTCGTCCAGCTGCACATCGATCAGGTGCAGGCAAGCGTGGCGGCCGACGGCCAGGTGCTGGCAGCGGGAGTCGTCGAGCGGCAGGTCGAGCTCAACCATGCCGCGCTGCGGATCGTCCCAGGTCAGTTGCAGGCGGGCGTCCAGCGGGCGCGAACCGACCAGCCAGAGCACCAGGCGCCGGGCTTCGAGGCGGCGCAGCAGCGGGCCGGCGAGGACGAGGGGCAGGTCGGCGGTATGAGCTTCAGGCAAGGATAGGGCGTTCATGTTTCACAAATGCGGCGAGTGACCTCGCCTTGGTCAGTGCGACGGGCGTTCGGTTCATTCGCCGTTGCGCTCCGGCGTCAGGGCGATCCAGGCCAGCAGCGGGTAGGCTAGGTAGTGGGCGGCGAACAGCAATTGGCCGGGCAGGCCGGGTTCCTCCTTGAGGTACATCAGCGCCAGCAGGCCGGCATACAGCAGGCCGAGACCGAGAGCGTAGAAGGCGACCAGCGCGCGGCGCTCGACCGGATAGGGTCGCCGGCCGGTGCGCCAGCGAAACACCAGGGCCAGGCCGAACGCAACCAGGGCAGCAACCAGCAGGGTGGCGAACACCCCGCCGACCTTGAGGACGGTGCGTACCAGCAGGTTGACCAGCGAACAGGCGAGGATGGCGCCGAGGGCGTAGTGGCCGAGCTTGGGTGGTCGGGTGGACATGGGAAGGGCTCCGTTCTGCGCTGAGGCGCGTCCTTGACGCTCCGGATGGGGGCGGTCAACAGCATCGTTGCACATATGCGAATTCGGAATGAATAAGTTCCGTTGTAATAAAACTTTTACATATGAGCAACCTGGCTGACACAGTCAGCCGCGAATATTCCCCCCAGATCGAAACGGGCCAGGCCCGCGTGTTTACCAACGTCAAATCGTATAAGGGGAATCCTTGATGATCCGCAAGCACTTCGCCGGCATTGCCGCCAGCGCCCTGGCCCTGGCCGTTTCCGCTCAAGCCGTTGCCGGTACCGTGACCACCGATGGCGCCGATATCGTCCTCAAGACCAAGGGTGGTCTGGAAGTCGCTACCGCTGACAAGGAGTTCGCCTTCAAGGTGGGCGGCCGTCTGCAGGCTGACTACAGCCAGTTTGACGGTTTCTACACGGCGTCTGGCGATACCGAGGATGCGGCCTATTTCCGTCGCGCCTTCCTGGAAATTTCCGGTGTTGCCTACAAGGACTGGAAATACCAGATCAACTATGACTTCGCCCACAACGCCGGCAGCGAAGACAACGGCTATTTCGACGAAGCCTCGATCACCTACACCGGCTGGGATCCGGTACAGATCCGGGTAGGTCGCTTCGATCCGATCTTCGGTCTGGAAAAGGCCACCAGCTCCAAGTGGGTGACCGCTCCGGAGCGCAACGCCAACTATGACCTGATGGACTGGGTCAACAGCCATCAGGATGGTATGGGTATCGAAGTCGTCGGTACCTATGCTGACTCCCTGCTTGGTGCTGTTACCCTGAGTTCCAAGGACAACGGCGACGACAACGGCCAGAGCACCAAGCAGGTCAACCTGCGTGGTGTCTTCGCCCCGCTGCATGAAACCGGCAATGTCCTGCACCTCGGCGCCAACTTCGCCCAGCGCAATGCTGACGACGAGGGCTACGATGGTCGTTTCCGCAGCCGTATGGGTATGCGCGGTGTAGCGACCGAGGGCGGCACCGAAGCCAAGAACGGCAACCGTGCTGCATTCGGCGGCTTTAACAACGCTGATGCAGGTGACTTCGACAAGGATACCGCCTGGGGTGTGGAAGCGGCTTGGGCAACCGGCCCGTTCTCCCTGCAGGGCGAGTACATGCAGCGTACTCTGGAAGCTGGTGATAATGCCGACGTCACTGAAGACATCGAGGCCGACGGCTTCTATGTCCAGGCTGCCTATACCCTGACCGGCGAGGCTCGCGAGTACAAGCTCGGCAAGTTCGACAAGATCAAGCCGGAGAACAAGCAGATCGGTGCTTGGGAAGTCTTCTACCGTTACGATGACTTCACTGTGGAAGACGACAACGGTCTGAGCCTGACTCAGGGCGTCGCCATCCGCGAAATCGGTGAGGTCGACGGCCAGACCCACAACCTGGGTGTGAACTGGTACGCCAACGAGGCTGTTCGCCTGAGCGCCACCTACGTCAAGGTCAAGACCGACGGCATCACCAACGACGCTGGCGACGACGACGGCGACGGCTTCGTGATGCGCGCCCAGTACGTGTTCTAAGCAGTACGCTTCATCCGCAACAGCCCCATTAAAGCCCCGCCTTCTGGCGGGGCTTTTTTTCGTGTGCATGGAGGACCAGACTGTATCGATGACGATCCAGATACTGCACTCCCTTACCCATATGTCCGCTTCCGAGTGGGACAGCCAGCTGCCCGATGCTCAGCCCTTCCTGCGCCATGCCTTTCTGTCGACGCTGGAAGACAGTGGCAGTGTCGCTGTGCGCCGCGGCTGGCAGCCGGCCCATCGATTGCTGCGCGACACGCAGGGAAAGCTGTTGGCTGCGATGCCGGCTTATGTGAAAAACCATTCGCGCGGCGAATACGTGTTCGACTGGGCCTGGGCCGACGCCTGTCAGCGCGCTGGCATCCCCTACTACCCCAAGCTGCTGGCGGCAGTGCCGTTTTCGCCGGTGGCCGGTGCCCGCCTGTTGGCGCGGGACGCGGCGGATGCCGGTCGGTTGCTCGATGGCCTGGCCCTGCGGGTGGCTGGTGAGGGGCTGTCTGGGCTGCATGTGAACTTCACCGATGCCTTCGCCGATGGGGTGATCGCCGGGCGCGAAGGCTGGCTGGAGCGGCTGGGCTGCCAGTTTCACTGGTTCAATCGTGGCTATCGGGATTTCCAGGACTTTCTCGATGCGCTGGCTTCGCGCAAGCGCAAGCAGATGCGCAAGGAGCGCGAGCAGGTGGCGGGGCAGGGCATCGACTTCGACTGGCGCGAGGGCGAGCAGCTGAGCGAGGTGGAGTGGGACTTCGTCTACGCCTGCTACGCCAATACCTATGCGGTACGCGAGCAGCGCCCCTATCTGACTCGCGCCTTCTTCAGTCTGCTGGCCGAGCGCATGCCCGAGGCGATCCGCGTGGTGCTGGCGCGTCAGAGTGGCCGGCCGGTGGCCATGGCGTTCTTCCTGCGGGATGGCGAGTGCCTGTATGGGCGCTACTGGGGCTGCCTGGCCGATTTCGACCGTCTGCACTTCGAGACCTGTTTCTATCAGGGCCTCGATCTGGCGATAAGTCTGGGGCTCCAGCGTTTCGATGCCGGTGCGCAGGGCGAGCACAAGCTGATCCGCGGCTTCGAGCCGGTGCTGACGCGCTCCTGGCACTATCTGCGGCATCCGGGCCTGCGTGCGGCGGTGGCGGATTTTCTTGTGCAGGAACGCGTCGGGGTGCTGGCTTATGCCGAGGAGGCGCGTAAGGCGTTGCCGTATCGGCAGGGGTAGGGCAGTCCAGTGAGCGGGCGAATAAAAAGGCGAAGCCATGGCTTCGCCTTTTTTGTCGTCGATGACCCGACTCGGGATTACAGGCGCTTGGCCGACTCGATCAGTACCGGCTCGACCGGCACGTTCTGGTGCATGCCGCGGTTGCCGGTGCGTACACGGGCAATTTGGTCGACTACATCCATGCCACGCACCACCTTGCCGAATACCGCATAGCCGAAGTCACGACCGCCGTGATCGAGGAAGGCGTTGTCGGCCAGGTTGATGAAGAACTGGCTGGTGGCGCTGTTGACGTCGCTGGTGCGCGCCATGGCCAGGGTGCCGCGCACGTTGTGCAGGCCGTTGTCGGCTTCGTTCTTGATCGGCGCCTGGGGGGATTTCTGCTGCATGTCGGCGGCGAAGCCACCGGTTTGGATCATGAAGCCGGGAATAACCCGGTGAAACTGCACGCCGTTGTAGAAGCCGCTGTCGACGTAGCTGAGGAAGTTCTTCACGCTGACCGGGGCTTTCTCCTCATTCAGTTCGATCTCGACTTCGCCGAGGCTGGTGGTGAGCACTACGTGCGGGGCTTCGGCGGCCAGCAGTACGGAAGAGAAGAGCAGGGTGCTGGCGGCGATGGCGAGTTTTTTCAGCATGCGTGGACTTCCTGTGGTAGTGGATGAGTGAGGTAATTTTGCGTGCCGCGGTGGCGGTTGGATCAGTTGGACCGGTTGGCGCTGCTGCGGTTCATGTCGGTACGGGCGCCGCCGAATTCTGCGCATGCTGAAGCAGCAGGTCGCTGAGAATGCGGGTGGCGGGGCCCATCTGGCGGTCCTTGTTAGGGTAGAGGAAGAAACGCATTTCCCGGCGGGCGCCGTTGCTGAGCGGCAATGGCTTGAGCGTGCCTTCGGCCAGTTCGCGGCTGATCATGTGCTGGGGTAGCCAGGCGAAGCCTAGACCGCTGCTGACGAAGGTGGCGGCGGTCGCCAGGCTGCCGACGGTCCAACGCTGTTCCGCGCCGAGCCAGCCGACGTCACGCTGCTGGCGGCGACCGGAGTCGCGGGTGACGATCTGCAACTGGGTTTCTAGGTCTTGATAGGACAGCTCGCGCTGCAGGCGATGCAGCGTATGGTCGGGGTGGGCGACGGCGACGAATACGACGTTGGCCAGGTCGGTGCCCAACTGGCTGGGAAGGATCAGGCCGCTGATGGCCAGGTCGGCCTTGCCTTCGATCAGTGCTTCCTCGACGCCGGACAGCACCTCTTCGCGCAGCAGCACGCGACAGCCGCGGCTTTGTGGCATGAAGGCGGAGAGGGCGCTGACCACTTGCTGGGTCGGATAGGCCGCGTCCAGCACCAGGTGCACCTCGGCCTCCCAGCCCTGCTCCATGTGATGGGCCAGCTCTTCCAGCTGACTGGCCTGCTTGACCAGTTGTCGCGAACGGCGCAGGAGCAGGGCTCCGGCTTCGGTAAGCACCGCCTTGCGTCCGTCGATGCGCAGTAGTGGCACGCCGAGCTGTTCCTGCATGCGTGCGACGGTATAGCTGATCGATGATTGCGAGCGGTGCAGGGCTTCCGCGGCTTGGGCAAAGCCACCGTGATCGACCACTGCTTGCAGGGTGCGCCACTGCTCGAGGGTCACGCGGGGCGCTTTCATCGCTCTATGCTCCTGTCTCTCGACTCTGTGCGGGGGGGCTTGCATAAAATTACATCAATTCAGATGATTGTTTGTAATAGTTTTTTCGGATTTCTTATCGATTTTTTGCGTTGCGGCCTGCCTTCTCTCGATCAAGTGGATGACATGATCGGGACCAATCCAGATATCCAAGGTTATGGTCGTGGAACGTTGCCGCAGAAGCGTTGAGCCGGCCAGCAGGGAAAACAACTTCTGGGCGATGACTCGCGGTAGTCTATGCGCCAGCGATTTTCATTATTCGAGGTAGGCTGTGTTTGCTGATTACGGTTTGCATGAGCGTTTGCTCAAGGCGTTGTCGACGTTGTCCTTCAAAGAGCCGACCCCGGTTCAGGTCGCGGCCATTCCTCCGGCGCTGGAAGGTCGCGACCTGCGCGTGACCGCCAAGACCGGCAGCGGCAAGACGGCTGCCTTCGTGTTGCCGTTGCTGCACCGCCTGCTGCAGGACAGCAAACCGCAAGCCGGCGCGCGCGTCCTGATCCTGCTGCCGACCCGCGAGCTGGCCCTGCAGACGCTCAAGGAAGTCGAGCGCTTCGCCCAGTTCACCTTCATCAAGGCCGGTCTGGTGACCGGTGGTGAAGGTTACAAGGAACAGGCTGCGGCCCTGCGCAAGAATCCCGAGGTCGTGATCGGCACGCCGGGGCGGGTGCTCAATCATCTCGAGACTGGCAGCCTGAAACTGGGCGACATCGAGGTGCTGGTGCTCGACGAGGCGGATCGCATGCTCGATATGGGGCTCAGCGAGGACGTGCTGAAGATTGCCAAGGCCTGTCCGCAGGAGCGCCAGACCCTGCTGTTCTCGGCGACCGCGGGTGAGCGGGGACTGGGGCAGGTGGCGAGCGCGGTCCTGCGCGACCCGCAGCTGCTGCTGCTCAACCGTCGTGACGACCTGAACGAAAATCTCAAGCAGCAGATCATCACGGCCGACGATGTGCAGCACAAGGAGCGGCTGCTGCAATGGCTGCTGGCGCATGAAACCTTCGAGCAGGCCATGGTTTTCACCAATACCCGTGTCCAGGCCGATCGTCTGGCGGGTGTGCTGCGGGCTTCTGCGGTCAAGGCCTATGTGCTGCATGGTGAGAAGACCCAGGACGAGCGCAAGCTGGCCGTCGAGCGCCTGCGCCAGGGCAGCATCAATGTCCTGATCGCCACCGACGTGGCGGCGCGCGGCCTGGATATTGGAGGGGTCGATCTGGTGATCAACTTCGATATGCCGCGCAGCGGTGATGAGTACGTCCACCGCATCGGGCGTGCCGGGCGCGTCGGTCAGGACGGCTTGGCCATCTCGCTGATCTGCCATACCGACTGGAACCTGATGTCCAGCATCGAGCGCTATCTGAAGCAGTCGTTCGAGCGCCGCCAGATCAAGGAGCTGCAGGGCAGCTATCAGGGACCGAAGAAGCTCAAGGCTTCGGGCAAGGCAGCGGGCAGCAAAAAGAAGAAGCAGGTGAAGAAGTCCGCTGCTGCCACCAAGGGTAGCGCGGGCAGTGGCAAACCTTCGGCCCGCAAGAGCGAGAAGAGTCGCCCGGCCCCGGTTGCCATTGGCGATGGCTTCACTGCACCCAAGCGCAAGAAGCCGGGTGCGGCGGAAGGCTGAAAAAGTATGCGGGGAGGTGTTGACAGCATTTTTCCAAGCTGTATTATTCGCCTCCTCGCTGCAGCGGCCCCCGGGTTGTCTCAGCGGAAGAGTTACGCAAGTGGTTGAGTAGAAAAGAAAATTTCGAAAAACGCTTGACAGGTTGCAAGGCTGCTGTAGAATTCGCGGCCTCGGTTGAGACGAAAGACTTGATCGAAACGCTCTTTAACAAGTTGAATCAAGCAATTCGTGTGGGTGCTTGTGAGATAAGACTGATGGTCGCAAGATTATCAGCGTCACAAGTAGTCTCGTGAATTCATGAGTTTATTTGCGATTGCTGAGCCAAGTTTAGGGTTTTCTCAAAACCCGCAATGATGTGAACTGAAGAGTTTGATCATGGCTCAGATTGAACGCTGGC
>NZ_FOXM01000016.1 GCF_900115715.1 Geopseudomonas sagittaria | reverse complement strand
TGTGAGGCGTTGAGCTAACCAGTACTAATTGCCCGTGAGGCTTGACCATATAACACCCAAACAATTTGTTGTTTGCGTGTGACAGGCCGAAAGCTTGCAGGAACGCGTGAAATTACCGAAGATACACCGATATCACATACCCAATTAGGGGGAGCGACTAAAAACGATTCCCCAACAAATTGCTTGACGACCATAGAGCGTTGGAACCACCTGATCCCATCCCGAACTCAGCAGTGAAACGACGCATCGCCGATGGTAGTGTGGAGCTTCTCCATGTGAGAGTAGGTCATCGTCAAGCACCTATACAGAAACCCCGATCAGCTAACGCTGGTCGGGGTTTCGGCTTTTCGGCGGGGGGAAGCCTGTACACCATGCAATTGCTGTCATCATAGCGACGTCTTCCTTGGGGCCGCTAAGCGCTCTGTCACCGCATGCTGCGCGAAAATGACTTGCAGCATGGATATCGTTGGTGATGATGGCTTGAACCAACAACCAGAACGCAGGGAGTACCAACTTGGCTGGAAGTAGCTTGCTCGCATTGATTGATGACATTGCCACCATCCTCGACGACGTCTCGGTGATGACCAAGGTGGCGGCCAGAAAGACGGCTGGAGTGCTCGGTGATGACCTCGCCTTGAATGCCCAGCAGGTAACCGGGGTCCCTGCAGACCGGGAGTTGCCGGTGGTGTGGGCGGTCGCCAAGGGTTCATTCCTCAACAAGCTGATCCTGGTCCCTGCCGCTCTGCTGATCAGTGCGCTTGCGCCTTGGGCGATCACGCCTTTGCTGATGCTGGGGGGCGCGTTCCTGTGTTTCGAGGGCTTCGAGAAGCTGGCTCACAAGTTCCTGCACAGCAAGGTGGAAGAGGACGCCGACCATGCCCGGCAGCTAGCGGCATTGAGTGACCCCGCTGTCGACATGGTTGCATTTGAGCAGGACAAGATCAAAGGTGCAGTCCGCACGGACTTCATCCTCTCCGCGGAGATAATCGCCATTACCTTGGGGGCAGTAGCTGCAGCGGCCTTCATGCAGCAGGTGCTTGTGCTGTCGGTCATCGGCATCGTGATGACTGTCGGTGTGTATGGTCTGGTGGCGGGGATAGTGAAGCTGGATGACCTCGGGCTTCATCTCTGTCAGCGCGATTCGCGTCTGGCGAAACGCTTCGGCGGCGTGATCCTCAGCGCCGCGCCTTACCTGATGAGAGGACTCTCGGTCGTGGGCACCGCGGCCATGTTCATGGTCGGTGGCGCCATCCTGACCCACGGCATCCCCATGGTGCATCATGGCATCGAGCAGTTGGCCCGTGCGGGGGACGCAGGATCTGCTATAGGTGTAGCGCTCCAGGCCCTGGTTCCCACGCTGCTCAATGCCGCCTTCGGCATAGTGGTCGGCGGGGTGGTAGTGGCAGGGGTTGCCCTGTTCGGCAAGGTGCGGGGTAAGCTCGGGCTTGCTGAGTAGTCCTCTTTCCGTTGGAGTGGGCAGGGCGGTTCGTGGCTCTACCTCCCCGACCTTTAGTCCCGAGCCTCGAGAAGCCGAGTGTAAACCTGCAGATCTGCGCTGGAAAAACAGCAGAACACCACCGACTCGAGGGTGGGAAATGCCGGCAGGGTTGCCCGCACAGTATCCACGGCTATGACCGCGGCCTGCTCGAAGGGGTAGCCGAAGATGCCGGTACTGATGCTCGGGAAAGCCAGGCTACGTGCGCCCGCTTTGGCGGCGACTTCAAGGGCGCGACGGTAGCAGGAGGCCAGCAACTCCGCCTCCTGCTGCTGCCCACCGTGCCAGACAGGGCCGACCGTGTGGACGACGTAACGGGCGGGTAGGCGATAGCCGGGGGTGAGTTTGGCATCGCCACTATCGCAACTGCCAAGGCGACGGCATGCCTCGATGAGCTCCGCGCCCCCGGCTCGCAATATGGCTCCGGAAACACCGCCGCCGCCAAGCAGTGACGGATTGGCCGCGTTGACGATGGCGTCGACCGTGAGCGTGGTGATGTCGGCCTGGATGGCCTGCAGCTGTGCTGACATGACATGGGCCTGGTAAGTTTGAGGCATGCCTCCCATGTTAGAGGATCGCCAGCGACCTTGCCGGGAGCATCATCGGTCGTGTTGCTCGGTCGCCGCCTGCTCCGCGCGTTGCTGCTGAAGTCGCCACATCTGCGCGTATTGCCCGCCCAGGGCCAGCAACTGCGGGTGGCTGCCGCGCTCGACGATACGCCCATCATTCATCACCAGTATCTGGTCGGCGTTCATTACTGTGGACAGGCGGTGGGCGATCACTAGGGTGGTGCGTCCGAGTTGGATGCGCTCCAGCTCTGCCTGGATGGCGCGCTCCGACTGGGAGTCCAGCGCCGAGGTGGCCTCATCGAAGATCAGGATGCTGGGGTTCTTGAGGATCGCTCGGGCGATGGCCACACGCTGCTTCTCGCCACCGGAGAGCTTCAGGCCGCGCTCGCCGACTGGGGTTTCGTAGCCATCCGGCAAGCTCTGAACGAAGTCGTGGATATGCGCGGCGCGGGCTGCGGCCTCGACGTCTTCGCGACTGGCCGAGGGTTTGCCGTAGAGGATGTTGTAGTAAATGCTGTCGTTGAACAGCACGGTGTCCTGCGGAACGATGGCGATGGCGCTACGCACCGAGGCTTGGGTCAGCTGACGCAGGTCGTGGCCGCCAATTGTGATGCGACCGCCATCGACGTCGTAGAAGCGGTACAGCAGTCGCGCCAAGGTGGATTTGCCGCAGCCGGAGTGACCGACTACCGCTACGGTGCCGCCGGCCGGGATCTCGAAATCCACGTCATGCAGGATTTGCCGACGCGGGTCGTAGCCAAACTGCACCATCTCGAAGCGTACCTGAGGCTGGCTGGTGACCAGTTGCCGAGCGTCTGGAGAGTCCTGCACGTCCTGGCGTTCGTCCAGCAGGCCAAACAGGCGCTCCATGTTGGTCAGCGCCTGCTTAACTTCCCGGTACATCATGCCAAGCAGGAACAGTGGCGCGGAAAGCTGCAGCAGATAAGCATTGACCAGTACCAGATCCCCAACCGTCAGGGTGCCGGCGACTACCCCGTCCGCAGCCAGCCACATCATCGCGGTGACACCGAGGGACACGACTGCCGCCTGACCGAGATTGAGGAGTGCAAGGCTGGTTGTGGCCTTGACCTTGGCATTCTCCAGGCTGCGTAGGTTTTCGTCGTAGCGCGTTGCTTCGTGTTCCTCGTTGTTGAAGTACTTGACCGTCTCGTAGTTGAGTAGCGAGTCCACTGCACGTTCGTTGGCGCGGGTATCAGCCTCCACTGCGGCGCGATAATAGCGGGTACGCCATTCGGTGATGGCAAAGGTCCATATCCCATAGGCCAGCAGGGTGCCGAGGGTGATGGCGGCGAAACGCCAGTCGTAAGCCCACACCAATACCCCGGTGACCAGCAGTACCTCCAGCAGGATCGGAATGATCGAGTAAAGGGTCCAGTCGAGCAGGTCGGCAATCGCACTGCCGCCTCGCTCCACATCGCGAGCGACGCCGCCAGTACGCCGACCGAGGTGGAACTTCAGGCTGAGGCCGTGCAGGTGGCGGAACACTCTGAGGGTAACCTGGCGAGAGGTGCGCGCCATGACCCTGGCGAACACTACCTGGCGCAGCTCGGTGAACAGGGTGACGCCGATGCGCGCAGCGCCGTAGGCCAGTAGCAGGCCGACCGGCAGCATCATAAGGTTGGGCTCTACATTGAGACCGTCGACGATATGCTTGAGGACGATTGGTACCAACAGGTTAAGCAGCTTGGCAGCCAATACCAGGCTCAAGGCCAGAAGGATGCGTCCGAGGTAGGGACGCAGGTAGGGCAGCAGGTCTGCTATCACGGCGAAGTCACTGCGTACCTGTTCGGCATCCTTGGCCGGGGCAGTATCGGCTTGCTCATTGGTATTGCTGGACGTCATGGTCGTCTGATCCTTGTGTGCCTCGCCAGGCAGGACGGCGCGATAGGCCAATACTTAGCTGCCTATGCTGGGCCGGCTGTAGCCGCGATGCAACGGGCAAGCGTGGGCAGCTGAGGCGGGCTTGGTTTGCCGAGCAGGGTGGGGGGCTTGGCTGCGCGGCTGACTCACGAGTGGTCCCGTATTTTGCGGAGGCTCTCACGGATATCGATGCAGGAGCCGGGCAGGATCCCCGTGCAGAATATCGGGCAAGGAGGTCTTGGATATGGATGTGCATGAGATTCGGGCCGGTATGCCCGGCGGCCTGTCATCCGAGTCGTCTTGGGAGGCAGGCTATCGGCGTGGTTTCCACGACGCTCAGGTAGGCGCGGGGGCAACGGACCGTGCGCAGCTTGCCGCGATCGAGAAACTGTTGCAGCGGGTGTTGGCAGAAAAGTCGGAGCTCGGCGCGCGCGTGCAAACGCTGGGGGAGCAGTTGGCGGTGCATGATCGGGCGGTCAGTGCCGACCTCAAGAAAGGGATTGATGATCTGCAGCGACGAGCGACTTGTGCCGAGCTGGAAAGTGAAGCCTTGAGACAGGATCTGGCCGCGCTGGAGGACAAGCTGACTCGGCGCTCGAAGCAGTACGTGGAGCAGAGCTGGCAGTTCAATCGCAGCCGGGTATTCATGGATGCGACCCGTAAGGTATTGGAGGCTTTGCTGCAGGACGGTGCGGCGGAGTCGAGGCGCGTCCGCGAGTTGTTCGCGCAGAAATATACCGAACAGGTACAGCGGGCGCAGCTCAAGGGCTTGGTCAAGGCTGCGCCCGAGGCGAGCCCGGAGTTTGCCGAAGCCATGCCGTCCACGCGCAAATTCATCCTGGACATGCTCAGGGTGCTTCCACACCGCTAAGGCTGTGGCGCTGCCGTCGAACTGTGACAGGATCACCTAATCTACGATGGAACTCGGTTTCCCGGCGATAGTCGAATCGAGTCCTTGGAAGGAGAGTCCAATGTTGAAGCGAGTATTTTCCCGTCGGTTAGCTGCTTTGCTGGCGGCATCCCATCTGCTACTGATGGTTCAGGTTCCGCTAGTCCAGGCTGCGATGATCGCTACTCCGGAGGTGGTGCAGGCGCAGCAACAGCAGGTCGATCGTCAGCAATTGCTGGCCATGCTGGATGACCAGGGCGTGCAGGACAAACTGGTGACCTTGGGGGTCGAGCGCGGGCAGGTCGAGGAGCGCATCCGGGGCCTGACCAATGCCGAGCTGGCTCAGTTCAACCAGCAGCTCAGCGAGGCGCCGGCAGGCGGCATCATCGGGGTTATCGTGCTGTTCCTGGTCATCTTCATCATCACCGACATGCTCTGCGCGACTGATGTCTTCAGCTTCGTCAAATGCATCAATTGATGAGGCGGCAGGTCTTCTGCCTGTTGCTGGCTGGTCTGCTGCTCGGTGGCTGTGCCACGCCGCCGCAATTGTCGCCAAAGGCCGAGCTGCTGCCGGAGCGGGTCGAGCTGAGCGAGGTGCCGTTCTTCCCTCAGGCCGAATACCAATGTGGTCCGGCCGCACTAGCGACCATGCTCAACCAGCGAGGCGTGAGTACCACGCCGGGGCTGCTCAAGAATCGGGTGTTTCTCCCTGGGCGTAACGGCAGCCTGCAGGTCGAGTTGGTGGCGGCCGCGCGCGATCATGATCTGCTGGTCTACCCATTGGCGGCCAATCTGGAGTTTCTGTTGGCCGAGGTGGCGGCGGGTAATCCGGTGCTGGTGCTGCAGAATCTGGCCTTCGACTGGTATCCGCGCTGGCACTTTGCTGTGCTGGTGGGTTATGACCGTAGGAAGCAGCAGCTGATCTTGCGCTCCGGTACCACGCGGCGCTGGGTGACGAACTTTGCCAGTTTCGATGCGACCTGGGCGCGTGGCGGACGCTGGGCGGTTCTTACGCTGCCACCAGGCAGGTTGCCGGCCCAGGCCGAGCTGCGCCCCTGGTTGACGGCCGCCAGCGATCTCGAGCAGACCGGGCATGTCGCTGCGGCGGGGCGCGCCTACGAGGCGGCTGTGCGCCATTGGCCCCGTGAGGGCGTAGCCTGGTTCGCACTGGGCAATGCCCGTTATGCATCGCGGGATTTTGACGGCGCACAGGCGGCGCTCAGGCAGGCCGTTACGGTCGAGCCAACGCTGGCTCCAGGCTGGGCCAATCTGGCTCATGTGCTGGCAGAGCAGGGGTGTGCGATCCCCGCGGGACAGGCTCAGCAATGCGCTCGCGTGCTGGTTCCTGAGGAGTCGAGGTTTCGCGAGGCGTTGCCGACAGCTACTCGGGTGGGGGCGTGCACGGTCCTGCCCGCGTGTCCGCAGTAACGATCAAGGCTGGAGCGTCAGCGGCACCTTTGGGTGCCGTGGCTTCTTGGGGGGGGGGCTGTTCAGACGCCTAGGCGGTCGCGCAACTGGTAATACCAGGCGCCGAGCGCGGTGAGCGGGACACGGAGCAGGCGGCCCCCGGGGAAGGGGTAGTGCGGTAGGTTGGCGAAGGCATCGAAGCGCTCGGCCTGGCCGCGCAGGGCCTCGGCCAGCACCTTGCCGGCGAGATGGGTATAGGTCACGCCATGACCGCTGCAGCCCTGCGAATAGTAGATGTTGTCACCGATGCGCCCGACCTGAGGCAAGCGCGACAGGGTCAGCAGGAAATTGCCGGTCCAGGCGAAGTCGATCTTGACGTTCTGCAGTTGCGGGAAGGTATTGAGCATCTTCGGCCGGATGATGGCTTCGATGTTGGCCGGATCGCGCGCACCGTAGGTCACGCCGCCGCCGTAGATCAGGCGCCGGTCGGCCGAGAGGCGGTAATAGTCGAGCAGGTAGTTGCAGTCCTCGACGCAGTAATCCTGTGGCAGGAGGGTGCGGGCCAATTCTTCGCTCAGCGGTTCAGTGGTGATCACCTGGCTGCCGCAGGGCATCGACTTGGCGGCCAGTTCTGGCAGCAGATTGCCCAGATAGGCGTTGCCGGCCACCACTAGAAACTTCGCGCGTACCCGACCCTGCGGGGTGTGTGCCACTGGACTGGGGCCGCGCTCGATGCGCATGACTGCGGATTGTTCGTGAATCACCCCGCCCAGCGATTCCACCGCCGTCGCCTCGCCGAGGGCCAGGTTGAGTGGGTGGATATGCCCTCCGCTGTGGTCGAGCAGTCCGCCGACGTAGTTGTCGCAGGCAACCACCTGGCGGATCCCCTGCCGATCAAGCAGTTCCAGTTGGGTATGGCCGCAGCGCTCCCACAACCGCTTCTGTGTTTCCAAATGCCCCATCTGCCTGGTGCTGAGCGCGGCGAATACCCCGCCGTTCTTGAGGTCGCACTGGATGTTGTAACGTTCGATCCGTTCGCGAATGATCCGGCCACCCTCGAAGGCCATCTGTCCCATCAGGGCGGCGGCGTGTGCATTGGTACTGCGCTCGACCACATCGATGTCGCGGCTATAACTGTTGACTATCTGCCCGCCGTTGCGACCGGAGGCGCCGAAGCCGACCCGGGCGGCTTCGAGCACGGTGACGCGAAAGCCGTTTTCCAGCAGGAACAGCGCAGTCGACAGCCCGGTGTAGCCGGCGCCGATGATGCACACGTCCGTTTCGCATTCGCCGATCAGGGGTGGGCGTTGCGGTGCCGGGTTGGCGGAAAAGGCATAGTAGGATTGCGGATAGGGGGTGTGCGCCATTTTGCAACCTTCCGTTTTATATCCTTTACGTGTGCTTCGATCCTACTCGGGAATTGCAGGGGCTGCCAGAGGGTGGGGGCGCAGGCAAGATCCCGTCCAGGAAAAAAGATGGTGTTTTTTCAGTGGGTTAGCGAAAAAGTGTTTGACAGGGTTGGGGGTGTTCCCTATCATGTGCCCCACAACGCAGGCACATAGCTCAGTTGGTTAGAGCACCACCTTGACATGGTGGGGGTCGTTGGTTCGAGTCCAATTGTGCCTACCAAATACCAGAAAAGCCGGTCATTTTGACCGGCTTTTCTGCTTTCTGCATCCGGAAAATGGCGCAGCGAGGGTGTTCAGGTGGAGCCAGTGGTTTGGCGGCTGTCGGATTACGAGCTGAAGGGGCTCGAGCAGGGCTCGGGGCCTTCGTTGTTGCTAGTGCATGGTTCGCTGTGCGACTACCGCTTCTGGTCGGCGCAGATTTCGGCGCTGGCTGAGCGCTACCGCGTGCTGGCTGTCAGCCTGCGACATTACTTTCCTGAGCGCTGGGATGGCATGGGGGAGGGGTTCTCCACGGCGCAGCATGTCGCCGATCTGGCGGAGTTGATCGAGCGTCAGGGTGAGTCGGTGCATGTGCTTGGTCATTCCCGGGGTGGCAATGTCGCCCTGCGTCTGGCTGCGCAGCGGCCGGAGCTCGTGCGCTCGCTGCTGCTGGCCGATCCCGGCGGTGACTTCGCGCCTGAGTTGTTCGATGCGGCTGGCCTGCTGGCGCCGGCTGGAGCTGGTGAGCGCAATCAGTTTCGCATGGAGGCCTTGCGCTTGATTGGTGCCGGCCAGGTCGAGGCTGGTCTGCAGTTGTTCATCGATACGGTCAGTGGACCCGGGATCTGGCAGCGCTCTTCGGCGCGCTTTCGGCACATGGCTCTGGATAATGCCTTCACTCTGGTGGGGCAGGTTGATGATCGGCCGGAGTCGGTGACGCCTGCGCTGCTGGCCGAAATCCGCTGTCCGACGCTGTTGCTGGGTGGTGAGCGCAGTCCGCAGCCGTTTCCGGTGGTGCTGCAGATGCTTGAGTATCATCTATCCGGAGCGCGCTGCACGATCCTGCCAGGGGTGTCCCATGGCATGAATGTACAGCGCCCGGCGCTGTTCAATCGGCTGGTTGGTGAGTTTCTGGATGCTCAGTAGCGTAGTTTGCTAGGCGCTTTGCCTTGCGTCCTGTGGTTTTTTCTGAAACGATGTTGCGCTTATTTTTCCAGTGATCTCCGCTTGTGTGCCGGGAAGGCCGTATTCGGTCCTGCCATCGTAAGGCAGTTTTCCCGCCGGGCGCCGTTTACTGGCTCATCCCACCCCACGTGGCCTTTGGTAGGGGTCACCACTGAGAGAGGAGGCGCCATGCCCATCGTTACTCTTCCCGACGGCAGTCAGCGTTCATTCGAGCAACCGGTCAGTGTGGCCGAAGTTGCGCAATCCATCGGTGCCGGTCTGGCCAAGGCCGCGCTGGCCGGCAAGGTCGACGGCCAGCTGGTGGATACCTCGTATGTCATCGAGGGCGACGTCGCGCTGTCGATCATCACTGCGCGGGATGCGGAGGGTGTCGACGTGCTGCGCCACTCCTGTGCCCATCTGATGGCCATGGCAGTGCAGGAGCTGTTCCCCGGTACCCAGGTCACCATCGGCCCGGTGATCAATGATGGCTTCTACTACGACTTCGACTGCGAGCGTCCCTTCACCAGTGAGGATCTCGAGAAGATCGAGGCGAAGATGTACGAGCTGGCCAAGGCTGACTATCAGGTCAGCCGCTCGCTGATGTCGCGCGATGAGGCGGTGGCCTTCTTTGACCGGCTCGGCGAAAAGTACAAAGTCGAGATCATCGAGGCGATTCCTGGTGATCAGCAGTTGTCCTTCTACCGGCAGGGCGATTTCATCGATCTGTGCCGCGGTCCGCACGTGCCGTCCACCGGCAAGCTGCAGGCATTCAAGCTGATGAAGGTGGCTGGCGCCTACTGGCGCGGCGACTCGAAGAACAAGATGCTGCAGCGTATCTACGGTACCTGCTGGGGCAACAAGCAGGACCTCAAGGACCACCTGCACCGCCTGGAAGAGGCGGAGAAGCGCGATCACCGCAAGATCGGCAAGCGCCTGGATCTTTTTCACACCCAGGAAGAAGCGCCCGGTATGGTGTTCTGGCATCCCAACGGCTGGACCCTGTACCAGGTGCTCGAGCAGTACATGCGCCGTATCCAGCGCCAGAACGGCTACCTGGAGATCAAGACGCCGCAGGTGGTCGATCGCGTACTGTGGGAAAAGTCCGGGCACTGGGCTAACTATGGCGACCTGATGTTCACCACCGAGTCGGAAAGCCGCGACTACGCGGTCAAGCCGATGAACTGCCCGTGCCACGTGCAGGTGTTCAATCAGGGCCTGAAAAGCTACCGCGAGCTGCCGCTGCGCTTGGCCGAGTTCGGTGCCTGTCACCGCAACGAGCCGTCCGGCTCGCTGCACGGCATCATGCGCGTGCGCGGCTTCGTGCAGGACGATGCGCACATTTTCTGCACCGAAGGGCAGATGCAGGACGAGGCCGCGGCCTTCATCAAGCTGACCCTGGATGTCTACTCCGACTTCGGCTTCAAGGATATTCAGCTCAAGCTGTCGACCCGTCCGGAAAAGCGCGTCGGCTCCGACGACCTGTGGGACCGCGCCGAGGCTGCGCTGCAGTCCGCGCTGGACAACGCCGGGCTGCCGTGGGATCTGCAGCCGGGCGAAGGTGCCTTCTACGGTCCGAAGATCGAGTTCTCGCTGAAGGATTGCCTGGGGCGAGTCTGGCAGTGCGGTACTCTGCAGCTCGACTTCAATCTGCCGATCCGCCTCGGTGCCGAGTACGTCAGCGAGGACAACAGTCGCAAGCACCCGGTGATGCTGCACCGTGCCGTGCTCGGTTCCTTCGAGCGTTTCATCGGCATCCTCATCGAGCACTACGAGGGTTCCTTCCCGGCCTGGCTGGCGCCGACCCAGGCGGTGGTGCTGAATATCACCGATAAGCAGGGCGAATTTGCCGCCCGAGTGGCGAAAGAGCTCGAAGAAAATGGCTATCGTGCCAAGGCCGACTTGAGAAACGAGAAGATCGGCTTTAAAATCCGCGAGCATACTTTGCTCAAGGTTCCCTACCTGCTGGTGATCGGGGATCGCGAAGTCGAATCGCAAACCGTCGCCGTGCGTACGCGCGATGGTCAGGATCTGGGCTCGATGACCGTCACCGAGTTCCAGGATCTGCTGGTCCAGGCCGTTTCCCGGCGTGGTCGGTAACAGAACGGAGTAATCACTATTAAGCAGCGCGACATGAGACAAGACAGGCGAGTACAGGCCCGTCCGCCGATCAATGAAAACATCACGGCCCGCGAGGTTCGCCTGATCGGCGCTGATGGCCAGCAGGTTGGTGTGGTTTCCATTGCCGAAGCCATCCAGGCCGCTGAAGAGGCCAAGCTCGATCTGGTTGAGATTGTTGCTGATGCGGTTCCGCCGGTATGTCGGATCATGGACTACGGCAAGCACCTGTTCGAGAAGAAGAAGCAGGCTGCCGAGGCGAAGAAGAACCAGAAGCAGTCGCAGGTTAAAGAAGTAAAGTTTCGTCCAGGGACGGAAGAAGGGGATTACCAGGTAAAACTACGCAACCTGGTACGTTTCCTTGTCGACGGGGACAGGGCCAAGGTATCGCTTCGATTCCGTGGTCGTGAGATGGCCCACCAGGAGCTGGGCATGGAGTTGTTGAAGCGGGTCGAAAACGACCTCGCCGAATACGGCTCCGTCGAGCAGCATCCGAAGATGGAAGGACGCCAGCTGATCATGGTCATCGCCCCGAAAAAGAGAAAGTAACCACCAGGGCACTGGCAGGCCTTGCGGTTATGCGTAATCACTGAATGCGGAGTACTAAACATGCCAAAGATGAAAACCAAGAGCGGTGCCAAGAAGCGCTTCAAGCCGACTGCAAACGGCTTCAAGCACAAGCACGCTTTCAAGAGCCACATCCTGACCAAGATGACTACCAAGCGTAAGCGTCAGCTGCGCGGCACCTCGCTGATGCATGCATCCGACGTTGCCAAAGTAGAGCGCATGCTGCGCGTTCGTTAATCTGGTCAAGATAATCAAGAGGTTACAACATGGCTCGTGTTAAGCGTGGCGTCATCGCCCGTCGTCGTCACAAGAAGATTCTGAAACTCGCCAAAGGCTACTACGGTGCACGCTCGCGCGTGTTCCGCGTTGCCAAGCAGGCGGTAATCAAGGCAGGCCAGTACGCCTACCGCGACCGCCGTCAGAAGAAGCGTCAGTTTCGCGCTCTGTGGATCGCCCGTATCAATGCGGGTGCGCGTGTCAACGGTCTGTCCTACAGCCGTCTGATCGCGGGTCTGAAGAAGGCCGCCATCGAGATCGACCGCAAGGTTCTGGCCGATCTGGCAGTGAACGAAAAAGCGGCGTTTGCTGCGATTGTCGAGAAAGCCAAAGCCGTTCTGGCCTAAGCCCCACGACAATCGGACCTTCGGGTCCGGGCAACGTCACCAATAGGGGAAGGGCCTTTGTGCCCTTCCCCTATTTTGTATCTGGAGTTTGTACATGGAAAACCTGGATGCGCTGGTCTCCCAAGCCTTGGAGGCCGTGCGACACACCGAAGATGTGAATGCCCTGGAGCAGCTCCGGGTTCATTATCTTGGCAAGAAGGGCGAGCTGACCCAGCTCATGCAGACCCTGGGCAAGCTCTCGGCCGAGGAGCGCCCGAAGGCGGGCGCCCTGATCAATGCCGCCAAGACCAGCGTTCAGGATGCCCTCAATGCGCGCAAGGCCGACCTCGAGTCCGCCGCGCTGGCAGCCAAGCTGGCGGCCGAGCGCATCGACGTGACCCTGCCGGGCCGCGGTCAGGCCTCCGGTGGCCTGCATCCGGTGACCCGCACCTCCGAGCGCATCGAGCAGTTCTTCACCCGTATCGGCTACAACGTCGCCGAGGGTCCGGAAGTCGAAGACGACCATCACAACTTCGAAGCCCTCAACATCCCCGGCCACCACCCGGCGCGGGCGATGCACGACACCTTTTATTTCAACGCCAACATGTTGCTGCGCACCCACACCTCGCCGGTCCAGGTGCGCACCATGGAGAGCCAGCAGCCGCCGATCCGCATCGTCTGCCCCGGCCGCGTCTATCGCTGCGACTCCGACATCACCCACTCGCCGATGTTCCACCAGGTCGAAGGCCTGCTGGTCGACGAGAACATCAGCTTCGCCGACCTCAAGGGCACCATCGAGGAGTTCCTCCGCGTGTTCTTCGAGAAGCCGCTGGGCGTGCGTTTCCGCCCGTCGTTCTTCCCCTTCACCGAGCCGTCGGCCGAGGTCGACATGGAGTGCGTGATGTGCTCCGGCAAGGGCTGCCGCGTGTGCAAGCAGACCGGCTGGCTGGAAGTGATGGGCTGCGGCATGGTGCACCCGAACGTGCTGCGCATGTCCGGCATCGACCCGGAGAAATACTCCGGCTTCGCCTTCGGCATGGGCGTCGAGCGTCTGGCCATGCTGCGTTACGGCGTCAACGACTTGCGCCTGTTCTTCGACAACGACCTGCGCTTCCTCGCGCAATTCCGCTAGGTCGACCCGTCAACGAGATTTCAGGAGAGCAGGATGAAATTCAGCGAACAATGGTTGCGTACCTGGGTTAACCCGCAGGTTGCGCGCGATGAACTGGTGGCCCGCCTGTCCATGGCCGGCCTCGAGGTGGATAGTGTCACCCTGGCTGCCGGCGCATTCAGTGGCGTCGTGGTCGGCGAGATTCTGGCCACCGAACAGCACCCGGACGCCGACAAGCTGCGCGTCTGCCAGGTGAGCAACGGCGGCGAAACCTTCCAGGTGGTCTGCGGTGCACCCAATGCCCGTCCGGGGATCAAGATCCCCTTCGCCATGATCGGCGCGGTGCTGGGCGAGGACTTCAAGATCAAGAAGGCCAAGCTGCGCGGCGTCGAGTCGTTCGGCATGCTCTGCTCGGCCGCCGAGCTGCAGATCAGCGAAGAGAACGATGGTCTGCTCGAGCTGGCCGCCGATGCGCCGGTGGGCGAGGACATCCGCAGCTACCTCAATCTGGACGACGCGAGCATCGAGGTCGACCTGACCCCGAACCGCGGCGACTGCCTGTCGGTCGCCGGTCTGGCCCGCGAAGTCGGTGCCCTGTACGACGCCCCGGTCACCCGTCCGGCCATCGCCGCGGTGCCGGCGGTGCACGATGAGGTGCGCAGTGTTGAGGTGCTGGCCAGCCAGGCCTGTCCGCGCTACCTCGGCCGGGTGATCCGCAATGTCGATCTGTCACGTCCGACCCCTCTGTGGATGGTCGAGCGTCTGCGCCGCTCCGACGTGCGCGCCATCGACCCGGCGGTCGACGTCACCAACTACGTGATGCTCGAGCTGGGCCAGCCGATGCATGCCTTCGATCTTGCCGAGATCAAGGGTGGCATCCGCGTGCGCATGGCCGAGCCCGGCGAGAAGCTGGTGCTGCTGGATGGCCAGGAAGTTACCCTGCGTCCCGATACCCTGGTGATCGCCGATCACGAGCGCGCCCAGGCCATCGCCGGCGTGATGGGCGGCGAGCACAGCGGCGTGGCCGCCGGCACCCGCGACCTGTTCCTCGAGAGCGCCTTCTTCGACACCATCGCCATTGCTGGCAAGGCCCGCTCCTACGGCCTGCACACCGATGCCTCGCACCGCTTCGAGCGTGGCGTCGATTCGCAGCTGGCCCGCGAGGCCATGGAGCGCGCCACCGCGCTGCTGCTGGAAATCGTCGGCGGCGAACCCGGCCCGATCGTCGAGGCCGTCAGCGCCGCCGATCTGCCGCAGCTTGCTCCCGTCACCCTGCGTGCCGAGCGCATCGAGCAGATGCTTGGTCTCGAGCTGCCGGCTGCCGAAGTCGAGCGCCTGCTCGTTGCACTGGGTCTCAAGGTTGCTGCCAGCGGAGTAGGGCAGTGGCAGGTTGAGATCCCCAGCCATCGCTTCGACCTGTCCATCGAGGTGGACCTGATTGAGGAACTGGCCCGCCTGTACGGCTACAACCGTCTGCCGGTGCGCTACCCGCAGGCGCGTCTGGCGCCGCAGCCGCAGAGCGAGACGCGTGCCGATCGCGGTCAGTTGGCTCGCCTGCTGGTCGCTCGTGGCTATCAGGAAGCGATCACCTTCAGCTTCATCGATCCCAAGTGGTTCGAGCTGTTCCACCCGGGCGTGCAGCCGCTGACCCTGGCCAACCCGATCTCCGCCGACCTGGCCGCCATGCGTGCCTCGCTGTGGCCAGGCCTGGTCAAGGCGCTGCAGCACAACCTCAACCGCCAACAGAACCGCGTGCGTCTGTTCGAGTCCGGCCTGCGCTTCGTCGGCCAACTCGATGAACTCAAGCAGGAAGCCATGCTCGCCGGCGTGCTCTGCGGCAGCCGTCTGCCGGAGGCCTGGGCCAATGGCCGCGAAGCCGTGGACTTCTACGACCTCAAGGCTGATGTCGAGGCGCTGCTGAACTATGGCGGTGCCGGCCCTTCCTTCAGCTTCGTGGCTGGCGAGCATCCGGCCCTGCATCCGGGGCAGACCGCGCGCATCGAGCGCGACGGCCAACTGGTCGGCTTCATGGGGGCGCTGCACCCGGAGCTGGTCAAGACCCTGGGCCTGGATCAGCCGGTGTTCCTCTTCGAGCTGGTGCTGGCCGAAGTCGCCGCCGGTCGTCTGCCGCAGTTCCGCGAGCTGTCGCGCTTCCCCGAAGTGCGTCGCGACCTGGCGCTGCTGGTGGGGCGCGAGGTGTCGGCCGAAAGTATGCTGGCCGAGATCCGCGGCCAGGCTGGCGAATACCTCACCGACCTGCGTCTGTTCGACGTCTATCAGGGCAAAGGTATTGATCCGCTTAGCAAAAGTCTGGCAGTCGGCTTGACCTGGCAGCATCCATCGCGCACTCTTAACGACGAAGAAGTCAATGAAAATCTGCAAAGAATCATTGCTTCACTGGGAGAAAGGTTCCAAGCCACGTTAAGGAAGTAGCGTATGAAGGCCCTGACGAAAGCCGAGATCGCCGAACGCCTCCATGAGGAGTTGGGCCTGAACAAGCGTGAAGCCAAGGAGCTGGTTGAGCTGTTCTTCGAGGAGATTCGTCAGGCGTTGGAACATAACGAGCAGGTCAAGTTGTCCGGTTTCGGCAACTTCGACCTGCGCGACAAGCGCCAGCGGCCAGGACGCAACCCCAAGACGGGCGAGGAAATCCCCATCACCGCCCGTCGCGTGGTGACCTTCCGACCCGGGCAAAAGCTCAAGGCGCGAGTCGAGGCCCATGTCGAACCTGAACCCAAGCCATAACGACGAGCTGCCGCCGATTCCCAGCAGGCGCTATTTCACCATTGGTGAAGTGAGTGAGCTGTGTGCCGTCAAGCCACATGTACTGCGCTACTGGGAGCAAGAGTTTCCTCAGCTCAGCCCGGTAAAGCGCGCGGGTAATCGTCGTTATTACCAGCAGCAGGACGTGCTGATGATCCGCCAGATCCGGGCCCTGCTCTACGAGCAGGGTTTCACTATTGGCGGCGCGCGCCAGCGGCTATCCAGTGAGGAGGTGCGGGATGAAAGCACCCCGTACCGCCAGCTGATCCGGCAGATGATCGCCGAGCTGGAGGACGTGCTGCGGATTCTCCGCAGGCCGCTGTGAGTCTCCAAAAAAGCTTCCACAATTCATATGCTTAGTGTATATTTCACCTCGTCTTCAGAAGCTTGAAGGCATGTCGGGGCGTAGCGCAGCCCGGTAGCGCACTTGCATGGGGTGCAAGGGGTCGAGTGTTCGAATCACTCCGTCCCGACCAAAAATCCCTAGAAAATCCAAGCACTTACGGGTGCTTGGATTTTTTTATGCCTGTTGTTTTTGCTGGCGGATCAGAAATTGTCCGTTCTGGTGACCGTTTGGTGACCGTATGTACTTGGCTGGGATGCCCCCGTGACAGATCAGAGTCTGTAGGGGCTGGCTACGCCTCCGCCATCTCCCGCACGCAAAGCCTGGACTCTGCGACTTGGAGTTTCTGGGGGATGGTTTTGACCTGAGCTGCGAGCTTGCTGGAAGCAACACCCTGCGACGCTTGAGGTGTGCAGCCTCGAGGCGACTGCTGCCCATTGCGTCAAGCTGCTGTTAGCAGTGGTCAGATCAAGCCTCCCCTTGCGGCTCGACCAGGCGCAGAAAGGGATTGTCCATGGGGATGGCCTGGAAAATCGTCCCAGCCGGCTCGAGCAGATAGCCTTTGAGCCGACTCGCCTTGCGCCGCGGTCCCTGCACTTCACATTCCCAGATATTCAGCCCGTCAGGCCGCTTGCGGTGCTGCTGCAGGGCCTCGAAGCGCCTCTGCACACGGCGCCAGGGTTCCGCCGTGCCAGCCTGCGTGCTGAGTTCAGGGTGTTCCTGGCAATAGCGCTGGAAGATGCCGGGGGTGACCAGAAAGGCCATGCCGGCCACCGTGTGCACCTTGGCTCCGCTGTCATTGATGATCAGTGAATGTCCGGCGATTCCTGCCTTGAGCCAGTCGAGAAAATCCAGGCCTTGATCGCTGCTCGCAGGCAGTACCTGAGGGGCCTGTCTCTCTTCGGTAGCGGGTGCTTGCTCTGCATCAGACTCAGTGTCCAGCAGGCTCAGCAGCTCATCCACTGCGTCGGGCAGCGTGGGAGGTGTGCTCGGCGGGAGAGATAGGACTGATGGGCTTTTCGCAGGGTTTGGATTGTCTTCAGTGGCCTCGACCCGAACACTACCGGTAAACATCGCTGGTCGCTCCTCTTTCTGCCAGATCAGCGCCGGCGGCACCTTGAGCAGGGTGAAGGGCTGGTGCCAGGTGCCGTCCTCGATGGTGGCGCTCCAGATCGCCTTGCCCTCTGGCGTCGTCTCGACCAGGCCATGCGCCTGCAGCTCATCGAACATCGCCGAGTTGGAGGTCGGGATGCCGTCGATCGACTGTGCCAGCAGCCAGGCGCGTAGCTTGTCGGTCACCGTCTTGCTCACCAGCCACAGGGCATCTTGGGTCAGCCAGCCGGCAGCGCCCGGTTGGTTGAGTTTCAGCTCCTGGAGCAGCAGGTGACGCAGTCCCGTTATCAGATGGTGTTGCAGAGCGTGGGTGGGGGCCTGCAGGGCTTTTTGCGGATTGCCGCCGATGTTCTGTGCGGTGGACACCCGGTCGGCCTGGATGATCAGTTCGCCCAAGGTGCCGGCTCGCTCGTACTGGCCGGAGAGGGCATACAGCAAGCTGCTCCAGAGCGCTGGGAAACCGCTGAGCCAGTCGAGGCTGGCGTTATCGAGCACCTGCCGCAACAGCAGCCCGCTGGCGGCGGAGTGCAGTTGGTAGTCGCGCGGTCTGCGGTAGCTGAATCGGTAAGCCTGTTTCAGCGGCCCATGCCAGGGGTGCCAAGCTGAGCCATCCTGTTGCTCGACCTCGATATCCACAGCGATCTTGCCCACGTCATGAAGAAGGGCGCCGTAGGCGAGCCCGGCGGACCAGGCGTCCGACTGCGAGGCTTGGTCTTCCGGCGCTGCTCCGCTCGGCAGCAGGTGCGATTGACGCAACTTGAGGACGCAGGCGACCAGTTCCAGACCATGATCCAGCAGGCCACCCGAGTAGGCGTGATGGTGTGTCTCGCTGGCTGGGAGTTGCTGGACCAGCTCGGCGTAACGTTGGATCGGGCCGAGATAAAGCTGCTCGAAGAGCGGGTGGGAGAGGGCGGTGTACTGCCAGATGCGCTCGAGCAGCTGGCGTCGATGCGCGGGTTGCAGCAGTTCCGAGGCGGGCTGTGCTGCGAGATAACCGGCGGGTAGCGGGTCGGCGAAGGATGTGGCCTTTTGCGGCTTGCGCTGGAACAGCCAGAGCATCATGTTCTCCGGGAATAGCCGAGATGGCGGACCTTTTGGCCTTTTCGGGTAGGGCTCTTACCCTTGTCCACCATTCCCTTCGGACCCTTGTCAGCCTTTTTGCCCTTTTGCCGGGAGGCTGTCGGAAGGAAAATCGAACAGTCTGGATTCGCTTTGGTGGCAAGCCCAGCTGATCCCGCGTGTTTGCAAGAGGGTATCTGTCACAGCCTACCTGAGCGGCCCCGGATTGCCCGGGGCTGTTTCAGGTCAGGTAGCGAGGGGATGATCCTCGGCCAGGTTGATCAGGTACTCGCTGGCTTCGCGGGCAAAGCCGCCGGCGAGGAAGAGAAATTTCTTATCCGACTTCAGCGCCTTGAGCCACGAGTTGATGTAACCCTCATGCCGGAGTTCGCCCTGGATGCCGGCACGGGCGCACAGAAAGGCCGTGCCCATTTCGGCGACCAACTCTTCGAAGGCGTAGGCGTCGACGCCAAAAGGCGAGGGCGCGAAGGTTTGGTGACGCTTCAGGCGGGAAGCATGACCTGTCCAGTGGGTCAGTTCATGCAGGGCCGTCGCGTAATAGCCGGATTCGCTGGCGAACTGCTTCCTTTCGGGCAGCTGGATCAAGTCCTGGCTAGGGTTGTAGAACGCTTGGTCAGCTGGTCGATGCACAATCCGTGCGCCGGACCGCTGCAGCAATTGCTCGGCATACAGGTTGGGATCGAATTCGTCTGTTGGCGGCGAGTCTTCGGCTTCAGTTTCATACAGTCCTTCCAGTCCCTCGGTCTGCTCGATGTTGAACAGGAAGTTGGCTTTCAGCCAAGCGACCTGCGCCATCTCGGGGTTGCCTGCTTCGTCCAGAATCGGGTTACCGTGCTCGTCCTTGGCTTCGCGCTCCAGCGTCTTGTACAGAACAGCCAGTGTGCTGTGTTCACCCTTGCGGATATGGCCACCGGCACTGCGGGCCTGATTGAAGGTTAACCAGCGATCCTGGCTGAACCCCTGCAGCTGGGCTTCGGCCCACAGCAGGGGAATGTTGACACCCCGATAGGGCCGCCCGGTGATCGCATTGATAGGGAAGGGGGGATAGGTCGAGCCTCTTGCCGGAGACCAGGGCTTAATCCAGGGAATGACACCCTGATCAAGGGCGGCAACGATCTTGTTGGTGACGTTCTGGTAGATGTCAGTCATGGGGATTGCCTCGAAAAAGGGAACCCATACCCGGACGGGGATGCTGGTCCCCGGTGGGTGAAAAACTGGATGGCGGCAATGTCTCGCTCTGGAGTGGACATGCCGCGCCTGGCGAGCTTGAGGTGGAGTGGGCGTTCGTCACCGAAGTGATCGTGCGAGCTTCCGAACGCTGATCGCACTTGGGGAGTTGAACCACCAGCCAGCTGGCGCAGCCTTGAAGGTCCTGGCTACCTGGGGGTAGCTGTCGATGACAGCGATCCGTAACGAATTAATTAGCTACGCTTGGAAAGGGTGTCAACCGCATGGGAGGACGGCTTCCTGACATGTTTTCCACCGCTTTCCACTGAGCTCTGGGAGCTGCGAAAAAACTTTCCGGAGACTGGACGGTCACTATTGAAGCAGCGGCATTGCGCACGTTATCCAAGGGAGGTCGCTGGAATGAAATCTGTCCATGGCGTTTCAGCCTGGCAGCGCCTGGGATACCGGTTGGGTAATGCATGGCGTTGGCAGCAGCATTTCGAGAGGCGTGTGGCCCAGCGAGTTGAGCTTGCAGGTTTTTCGACTGGCAAAGTACTCATTAAATATATGTTTCTGATAGCAAAAGTCGCCTTGATTGGTTCGCTAATCCTGATCAGTTTTTGGCTGTTTGTGACAGTAGCTATCATTGCTGCGAGGCTATGGGTACAGGTTAATACTGGCTGCCAAAGCTTCCCCAAGGATTTTCTATGGCATCAGGCCTACGGTGATCCTTACGGGGAATACGAGCTTGAACGCGTTCCAGGGCAATCTGATCTGGATGATAAGTAGCTCGTTGCATTGACGCTTACTTATTGCCCATCGATTTCCCCGCAGATAACAGGGTGTCTGCTCCTTTGGCGCCAGCGTTTTGCGCGTGAATCGAGCCCTTGGAGAGCATGCTGTCCGCGATATTCCCTACGCTATATCCGGCCCAGCCCATTGCTGCCAGAAATAATGCAGGTAGCACAACAAACATCGCGCCCATCACATAACCGATCACCTGTGCTGCCACGGTGGCGTCATCCATGCCTGCTGATGGTAGGGTCAGCAGCAGTCGGTCGCCGAAGGCCACGCTGCCGTACAGGGTGTCGAGCATGCTGGAGTCGACCCAGCGGGCAAGCTCCCACCAGAAGGTCAGCATGTGCAGGGTGAACAGGGCGAAGGTCAGGGTCATCAGCACTTTCAGTTGGTAGGTGCTGATGAGTATCACCAGCGGCAGACAAATGATGGTGCCGAGCAGCAGAAAGGCTTGAATCATCGGTAATGCTGTGCGCAGGGCGTTCATGGCTGGGTAGTTGCTGAGGGTGCCGAAGGCCAGGCCGGTGTTGGTGGCCAGGTTGTTGAGGCGATGGCCGATCGACTCGCTGCGGCCGTTGCCACCGTAATCCTGATAGATCTGCCCAGGGGCCATGGTCAGCGATTGCATGCGCGGACTGACCAGTTCGCGCAGGGTGGCATTCTGGATCTCGGTCAGCGAGCGGCCGCTGAGCCAGCCACTGAGCTGGCTCCACAACCCCGGATCGACCTGCTCGACCAGGCGAGCCCGCAAGCCTATGACGGGATCCGACCACCACTGGCGACAACTGGGGTAGCCTGCGCCGTTGGGCAGCTGGGGCAGGGTCGCGTCGCGCGCCTCGTCATAGGGCCAGTTGAGTCGCGGGCTACGTGAGCGGTCGACGTCGTAATAGCCCGATGTGCTGAGAAAGTATTCAGAGCCGATCCAGGACGCCGCATGGTCCTCCTCCTTGCTCAGCACTGGCCGGTTGGTGAACAGGCGGGCTCGCGATCGGCCGTAACAATCCCGGGTGAAGTCAGCGACTTCCTGCAATAGCACCTGATCGTTAATCCGCGTCTCGTCGATTTCCATGCGGATCTGCCGGATGTCCGGTGCACAGGGGATGGCCGCGATGCCGGCCGCGGCTACACCCTTGCTAAGGGTATGCACCAGAAACCACCACAGAGGCACATTGGCCGACTGGTTGCCCAGAGTATCGAAGGTTACTCCCCAGGCGGTATTGCCCGGCTGCGCCACACTGATGCCGCAGCGCTCGCTCGCCGTGGCATCCAGTTTCATGCTGGTCAGACTGACCGGCAGCATGGGGACGCAGGCAAACAGCAGAACGACATAGGCCAGCCACAGGCGGTTCTCGACCCGGGCCACCGAGAGCAGCCCCTTGTTACCCTCGTCGGCGCCCTGTTGCCGGGCCGACAGCCACTCCTGGAGGATGATGGCGCCTAGCGGTGCGGCGAACAGGCCGGTATCCAGCAGCACGTTCCACACCCCGTTGTTGACGATCCAACCGAGCAGGGTCAGGTAGAACTCGAGGTAGCTGTTGGTGCTCATGGCAAGTCCTCAGATGAGTCCGGAGCGGCTGATCTCGATCCAGGCGATCAGCACTGCGCTAAGCAGGCCCAGGCGCCGCCACTGCGTTTGTGCTGCTGCCTGTGTCTGGCGCCGGTCAACCTGATGCCATAGCCCTGCGATGGCGGCATACAGACCCAGGCGCCATAGCAGGAGGTAATGACCGGCGCTTTCAAGTGCCTGCTTCCACTCAGCCACGCGATCCAGGCGCTCGATGCCCAGCTGGATCAGCAGAAGTGCCACCAGCAGCAGGCAAAAAACCAGAGTCACGGGAGTCAGCCAGTGCCGCTTCATGGGTTGGTACTCTGGGAGCGGTCAGCCTCCTTCAGGCGCTGCGGCTCGGGATCGGCCTGTTGCACGGCACGTGACGCTGTGCTGACGGCTTCCTGACGCTCCAGCACCCAGCGGGCGGTGTTTTGAGCCAGGGTCTGGCGTATCTGCATCTCGATCTGCAGGGTGCTTATTTCCCGCTCCAAGGTGTCAATGTTCTTCGCCAGGGCCTTCTGTGCGGGCTCGGCCGACTCGACGTTGGGCTCATGCCCGCCGGCAAGCAGAGTGCGCAGCAGCAGCAGCGACTTATCGATCACGCTGGATAGCGCGACTTCACTGGCCAGACGCCGGGCCAGCAGATCCTGATCGGGATCATCGCGCAGTGCCTCGATCACCCCGCGACTGACCTGCAGCATGGGGCTCGAGGCGGCGGCCAGGCTGTCAGCATTGATCGGTGTCGAGCCATCGAGCAGCGCCTGCAAGGCCTGCAGATGCTCGGTAAAGGCCTCCTGGATCAGGGGCGTGAGACCCGCCCCGGCAGTGGTGCGCCGGGTCTCACAATCGTCACAGGTCGCGACTTCGGTCTCGCCCAGCACGCGTACTGCCCAGTCGGTAGCGGCCTGCGGTGTGCTCCAGGTCCGGCAGAGCGCCGTGTCATCACAGTCGTTGCCGACGAGAGCCGCGCTTTCGGTGACGGCTCGGCCATGCAGCAGGTTGTAGCCGGAGCGCACCACATCGCTGGTGACGCGGATCGGCTGTTGTCCTGTGCCGCCGGCCTTGTTGCCGCCGATCCAGGTCACTCCCTGATTGCCGTTGTTGCGCTCGGTGCCCTGCACCACGCTCACCGCATCCTGGCTCTGCGCCAGGTTGCTCTGCATTTCCTGGCCTTTAGCCAAGGCCCCCCAGCTTCCCTGGTCGATGGTGTCGGCCATCTTCTGTGCCATGGCCTGGCAGGTTAGCTTGGAGCGATCGAAGTCAATGCGTCCCTGTAGGACGCCATTGCTTAGCAGCTCATACAGCCCGGGGTTGGAACGCTGGATGATCAGCGCCGGCAGTGACATGACTGCTTGGGTGGCGTTCTGCACGATGCTGCCCATAATCTGCTGGAAACCGTTGGTGAGCCCGTTCAGCTGGTTCTCCAGGGTGGTTTCCAGACTCATGTTTCCGCACATCAGATTGGCCTGCCAGGACAACCCAACGCCGAGGCCGCCGGGGCGGTACAGGGTGCTGGGCGAACCCACGGCCGAACCGCCGCCGATGGTGTAGAGCACCCGGTCATCCAGTACTTCGCCGCTGGCCCCCAGACGGTAGTCACTTGCCGCCGAGGCACTTGCGGAGCACAGGATGATGGCTAGGCAGAGGCTGCGGGAGATCTTGGGAGCAGGCAGCATAGATTTCATGATCCACCTCACTGGGCAAAATTGATGCTGCCGATAAAGAGTTGCCCCCGGCGCTGGCAGCAGCTGTAGGGGCGCCACAGCGACCAGGCATAGCCGCCGTCCTCGCTCTGTACTGCATCGCTGGGAAAAATTGCGCAGGTGTTCTGCATGACCGGGTAGAGCAGTTGCCACTTGTGGTTCCCGGTCTGGTTCTCCATCACTGCTGCAGGTGGCCAGTAACCGGCGGAGGCGTCGGGAGTCAGTGGTAGGTAGACATGGGGCTGGCCGTCGCGGGTGACGACATCGGCGGTACGTTGCGCCATCACCGCCGCGGCCTTGAAGTCATCGGGTTGGACCAGAAAGCCCTGGCGGGGATAGACGTTGCCCCACATGTTTCCGCCGGTTTGGCTGCCGATCTCGCGCTGCCCGGGGATGAGCGACTCCGGGTAGAGGTTTTCCGGCACACCATGGCGCCAGGCCAGGGTATCCAGAGTGCTGAGGAAGTAGGGCAGGAAGGCCGTGCCGCCGCTAGCACAGGCATAGCCGGACCGGGAGGCGAGCTGCGTGGAGGCCCAGCCGCTCGGGTGGCCGATAGCATCGGTGTTCTTGAATCGGGGCAGGTTGTCACGCCGAGTGCTGGGCGTGATCAGGTTGCCGCCTCCTTCGGCTCCCACTATGGGCGATGACAGAGAGGCCATCTCGATCCAGGGATTGCTGCCTGTGGTGGCATAGCTGGAGACGACCAGCTCCGGAATGAAGTGCCTCACCTTGACCGATGTCCGCACGTCGCAGCCTGTAGAGGTGCAGAACAGCCAGAAACAGACTCCCACTACCTTGTATTCGAGGCAGTTGGACGACAGCACTGAGCTGGCAATGCTGGCGGTGTTCAGGGCAAAGGCGGGCAGAGGAAGAGCCAGACTGGCAAGACATGCACGACTGACCCTCAGTAGCGCAGTTGCAGGGCTTTGGTCGGGGGAGCATGGGCGGGACATGACGTTGCCTCGATGCAGAAGAGCGTCGGGGCAGGATTGATCGTTGGATGGAGGATTCCAATGGAATAATCGACAACGGGGCGTCGATTTATAGGGCGGTTCGGCTGCTGTCGGTGGTCTTGGGGGGGGGCAGGGTTCGGGTCGGTAGTGGTCGCAACGAATGGCTGCGCCCTCATTGGTAGAAGCTGCCCACGGAGCCTGGCTCACGCACGGCTTATAGCCCAGAATTTATTTGCGCCCGTGTGATCGTCATCGTGCAGGAGGATTGACCGGTTTCTTGTTGCAATCATGCCTGAGCTGAGCCGCTTTGATCTGATGCGCGGTCTCGTCCACCACACGTTCAGTCGCTCCCAATCTTGCGATAAGAAAGAACTTGATGAGGTCAGTATCGAAAGCAGTTCCGCCCCGCATGTTTGGCTCGATGCATCGCCTGGCCTGCCTGCCTGACCAGCTCGTCGACCGACATGCCAGGCTTGTACAGGGCGATACCGATGCTGGTGGAAACCTGCAGGTGCAGGCCCTTGACGACAAATTCCGCCTGCATGGCGGCGGTCAGCTTGGCGGCAACGATCTCCGTGCAGTCAGGCGCGGAAAGGTCTTCAAGCAGCAGGACGAACTCGTCACCGCCCAGCCGGCATCATGATGCCGGCCTCCAGCTCGAACAAAAAGCGCTCGCCAACTCCTGCGCCAACGGCAGATCGGACTACGTCAGGCCTAGCTGCTTCCGTGCTGCTCTCAGAGGTTGTGAATTTTTAGATTCTGAAGCCTGCTGTGCCGCGATGCGGGGGAACATGCGGGATTCTCCGCTTCGCGCACTTTTGCACTGTCCGGGCCGCAGTGGTGGGGGGCCGAGACGCATAACGGTGCGTTTTGCCCAGGTTGCTGCGGCCCGCGGCCCTCTCAGGTCATCGCCGGCATACCCAGCAGCACCCCAGGCGCCAGCTCAAGCATGCGCATCAGGTTATGCGCCAGCGCGTACCACAACAGCACGCTTTTGACCTTGTCCAGCCCGCACACGTTGAAGCGCTGCAAGCCGCGGTTGCGGGCGATGGCGTTGACGCATTCGGCAGTGGCGGCGCGCTCCTTGTAGATCTCCTTGGCTTCATCTGTGCCCATCCGTTTCCGCCAGGCGGCGATGGTCTCGCTGTCGTCTGGGAGGGCGGCATGAGGATCGCGCTCGGCGTCCTTGGGCTTGGGCAGCGGGGCATACACGGTGGTGGTCGGCGCCAGGCGCTCGATGTCGTCATGCTTGGCGAAGCCGCCGTCCACCAGCATCTCCTGCGGACGGCGCGCGTAACGCTCGTCGAGCTGCTCGACCATCGGCGCCAGCTGGCCCAGGTCGCTGCCGCGGGTCACGACATCCACGCCCAAGATCACCTGGCTGGCCGTGTCGGTGGCCAGCTGCACGTTGTAGGCCGGGCGAAAACCGCCGTCGGGCATCTTCATCACGCTGGCCTCGGCATCCGTGGTGGAGGCCCGGGCACTGCTGGCCGGCTTGCCTTGTGCCTGCTTGATCTTCTCGACCTTTGGCAACTGGGCCAGCGCCTTGGCGATGCGCTCTTCGCGCTCCCGCGCGGCACGCTCGCGCGCCGCCTGCTGGCGTCGCTCGGTGGCCGCCGGATCGTCCCGCACTTCGCGCTTGAGGGCCTCGACCTGCTGGCGGGCCTGCGCGTGGAACTGCTGCAGTCGCTCCTTGCGTCGGAACGAGGCGGCGCCGGCGTGCGCACGCACGCGCATGCCGTCCTGCGCTACCTGCTTCATGGTCACGGTACCCGTAGCCAGCAGACTGGCCACATTGACGGTCAGCAAACGATCCAGAAAAGCGCCCTGTCCGACCCTGAAGTCCGACAGGGTGTGGTGGTTCACCTGCACCCCGCCGCACAGCCAGCGATAGGCATCATGCGCTTCACACAGCCGCCATCCACCGCTTTGATCCCGGCGTACAACGGCGAAAGGTCCTGCCGCTCGACGTAGCCCCACACCAGCCGCGCCTGGTGATCCTCCGAAAGCAAACTCTCCAGATCGCTGGGGCGCAGCTCGATCTGATTCCGGTTCGGGCGCTGCACACGCGCCGCCGCAGCCTTGCGGGGCGGCGCAGGCCGTGAGTCTGGAATAGGTAGATCGTCGAACAACTCGCCACCTGAGCCTGTCATTTCTTGCCTCCGGTCCAAATCCTGCGCCTATTCTCGCAGAGCGCAGGTTCGGTGGTTTTTTTCACAGCCTCTCAGGACTGCGCCGAGGACTTGTGCGGAGTCGATGTGAATCATGGTCTGCTCGAAGGGTTTCCGATCGGGAAAATATTTGAGAGAAGGTGCGCGAATACAAGCAAACTTTCCTGATCGGGAATGAGATGAAGGTCTTCTCGATGCCGCTCGCAGCAAAACGAACGACAGATAGCTGTTGCGTCGATCCGGGCCTCTTCCTGATGACGTCCGCTGGCCTCAAGTATGCAATCTTGGCATGGAAATCAGCAAAAACTGGTATTGGACTGTAGATCTATGGCCGCCCTAGGCTCTGCCCAAAGACGGTTTCCCCTCCCTTGAGCGGAGCTGGCACGAGCGCGATTGATGCCGAGAAAGAGACGTCCTTGTAGTTCGTTCGATTCTCAATATCCAAGGTTGCAATGTCATGACGATTGAAGCGGGTATTAAGCTGGCCGAAGGGAAAATCCTCAAGTGTGTGGCAGCGCTGCGCGACGATGCGGTGCAGATGCTGGGCGAACTGGTCGAGCAGCCCTCACTGTTGGGCGAGGAAGCCTCGGCTCAGGCCTACATGGAAGGCGTGTTCCGCGACCGCCTCGGCCTGCGCGTGGAGCGATTCGACATCGACGAGGACAAGATCCGCAACCACCCCGGCTATTCGCCCTCCCTTGTGTCCTATGACGGCCGCCCCAACGTGGTTGGCGTGCACCAGCCGCAGGGGGGACGCCGGGGCAAATCGCTGATCCTCAACGGCCATGTCGACGTGGTGCCGGTAGGCACCGAAAAGCTGTGGACCCGCCCGCCCTTCGAGGCCTGGGTCGAAGGCGACCGCCTGTACGGCCGCGGCTCGTCGGACATGAAAGCCGGCATCGTCGCCTACTCGATCGCCCTCCAGGCGCTGAAGCAGGCTGGCTACGAGCCAGCCGCGCCGGTGTTCCTGCAGTCGGTGGTCGAGGAGGAGTGCACCGGCAACGGCGCCCTGGCCTGCCTGGTGGAAGGCTACACCGCCGATGCGGCGATCATTCCCGAGCCGGTCGGCGGGGTGATGACCTGCCAGCTGGGCGTGATGTGGCTGGGCATCACTGTCATGGGCGTGCCGGCCCATGCAGCCATGGCCCAGGACGGCACCGATGCCATCGGTTTTGCCCTCTACCTGTTCCATGCGCTGAAGAAGCTGGAAGCCAGGTGGAATCAGCCCGAGTCGCGTCACGCCTGCTACAGCCAGCACCGCCATCCGGTGAACTTCAACCTCGGCAAGATCCAGGGCGGCGACTGGACCTCTTCGGTGGCCTCGGAATGCTGCATCGACGTGCGCATCGGCTTCTACCCGGGACGCACCCGCGAGGAGATCAAGACCGAGGTCGAGGCGGTGCTCAAGGAGGCCTTCGAGCAGAGTCCGCACGCGGCATCCTCCCAGTACGAAGTCACCTACCAGGGCTTCCAGGCCGAAGGCTGCGTGGTCGACATGAACGACCCGGTAATCCGCGACCTGGAGCAGGCACACCTCGATGTGGTCGGTAGCGAGGCAGCGCGCCTAGTCTTTACCGGCACCACCGATGCGCGCTTCTTCAACCTGTATGGCGGCATCCCGGCCACCTGTTACGGCCCGGTTGGTGGCTCCATCCACGGCATCGACGAGTGGGTTTCCATCCAGAGCATGATGGAGGTGGCTGCGGTTCTGGCCATATTCATGGCGCGCTGGTGCGGACTTAACAAGTTGCCCGAATAGTTGACGGCAATTGAGAGTATCGGTTCAGGTGTAATCCTGAGCTTCTAATCAAATCGTCGGGATATCGAGTGGACAGGCAATTCAAGCCAGTCCGCTGCGGCTCTCTGCGCACAATAAAAACAATAGGCAATATTAATTTTCTGCCTGTTCATGAATTTTAATAAAACTAACAAGGTGGTTTTATGAATAGGGTAAATGTCGTCGGTGGCGCG
Organism: Geopseudomonas sagittaria; assembly: GCF_900115715.1. Classification (GTDB taxonomy): domain Bacteria; phylum Pseudomonadota; class Gammaproteobacteria; order Pseudomonadales; family Pseudomonadaceae; genus Geopseudomonas; species Geopseudomonas sagittaria. The sequence continues at coordinate 71,814 of NZ_FOXM01000016.1, read as the reverse complement.
TGTCTGGCGTGTGCCGTTATGTCCACTCTGCCGGCGCACGCCGAGACTGCCGCGAGCAAGCAGGCACTGGCCGGAGGCTTTTTCGAGGAAGACAGCCTTACCTTCAGTACCCGCAATTGGTATGCGCGGGAAGCTGCGAAGAACAGCAGCGCGTTCGCCATCCGCAAGGATTGGGGCGTCGAGCGCACTCACGATCGCAACACCTGGGTGCAGGGCTCGATCCTCAAATACAGCTCCGGCTATACCCAGGGACAGGTGGGCTTCGGTCTGGATGTGGCGGCCTTCAATGCCCTCGCCCTGGAGAGCGGCAAGGGCGCGGTAGCAGGCGGGCGCAACCGCACCCTGACCGAAGACGACGGCGATGTGGTGGCCAATTGGAGCAAGGTGGGCATCGCCGACATCAGGATGCGCGTTTCCAATACCGAGCTGAAGGCCGGGCGTTTCAACGTCCGCAATCCGGTGATGAGCTTCTCCGATACCCGTGCCCTGCCGGCGACCTACGAAGGCTTCGCCCTGACCAGCGAAGAGTTCCGCAACCTGTACATCCAAGTCGGGTCCTTCGACCGTGCCAGCCCGCGGGTGGGTGCGGGCAGCGAGAAGCTCAGAACCCAGTACACCCTGGCCGATATCACCAGCGACCGGGTGTCCTTCGCCGGCTTCGACTACAAACCCTGGGCAGGCGGCCAGTATTCAGCCTGGTACTCGAACCTTGAGGATATCTGGGACCGCTACTATCTGGGCGCTTCCCAGGAGTTCGGCGACGGTCCGCTGCGCCATCGCCTCGCCGCCAACTACTACTTCACCGAGGACTCGGGCAGCGCCAAGGGCGGCCCTATTGACAATCACGCCTACAGCCTGGCCTTCACCTCCATGTATCAGGGGCACTCGGTCACCCTGGCCTGGCAGCAGATCGACGGCGACGAGTACTTCGACTACGTGCGCGACTCCAACGCCATCAACCTGGCCAACGCGCTGGTCTCCGAATACAACGGGCCGAACGAGAAGTCGTTGCGCCTGACCTACGGGTACGACTGGACCACCCAGGGCGTGCCGGGGCTGACTACCACGGTGTGGTACGCCAAGGGCTGGGATATCGACGGCACGCATTACCGCGGCGGTGCCGGCGGCCTCTACGCGTTCGGCCTGGGCCAGAAGGACCTCGACCATCACGAAGTGGCCGGTATGCTCAGCTATGCCGTGCAGTCCGGGCCGATCAAGGGCGCCAACTTCACCGCCGGATACGTCCAGCACCGCGCCAGCCAGAACCAGGGCGACGGCAGCTTCAACGAGCTGCGCATCGTCTCCAATTTCCCCTTCAAGCTGTTCTGACCCCGCGCGAGGCTGACTGATGAAATTCAATTCACTGTTGCTTTCAATCATGCTGGCTTCCGGCGCTGTGTCCGCCGCACCGGCCTCCAGCGACTGGGTCAAATCCGCTGCCGATGCGGTTGAACGGGAGGTCATCGACCTGCGCCATCACATTCACCAGCATCCGGAACTGGGCAACCAGGAAGTGAAGACCGCAGCACTGGTGGCCGAACACCTGCGCGAGCTGGGTATCCAAGTGCGCACCGGGGTGGCCAAGACCGGAGTGATCGGCGTCCTTGAAGGCGGCCGTCCAGGGCCGACCATAGCGCTGCGCGCCGACATGGATGCGCTGCCGGTCGAGGAACAGACCGGCCTGCCGTTCGCCAGCAAGGCGCGCGGCACTTACCTGGGCAAGGAGGTGCCGGTGATGCACGCCTGTGGCCATGACGCCCATACCGCCATGCTGCTCGGCGCCGCCAAGGTGCTCGCGGCGAACAAGGACAGAATCGCCGGCACCGTGGTGTTCCTGTTCCAGCCGGCCGAGGAAGGTGCGGCGGACATCGACTTCTTCGACCAGACGCAGATCTACGGAGCCCGCCATATGATCAAGGACGGCGCGCTGGACCAGCCCAAGGTCGAGGCCATCTTCGGCATCCATGTGATGGCTCAGATGCCCTCCGGGGAGGTTCGCTACAAGCCGGGGGCCGCCCTCAACAGCGCCGACGGCTTCCGCGTGACCGTGACCGGCAAACAGACCCACGGCTCGATGCCCTGGACCGGTGCCGATCCAATCGTCGCCAGCGCGCAGATCGTCAACGGCCTGCAGACCCTGGTCAGCCGCCGGGTCGACCTGCGCGAAGGCATGGGCGTGGTCAGCGTCGGCACCATTCAGGGAGGTAGTGCCGGCAACATCATCCCGGAAACCGTGAGCATGACCGGCACCATCCGCAGCAACAGCCCGGGCATCCGCGACAGTATCCACAGCCACCTGCCGCCGCTGGTCGAGGGCATCGCCGAGGCCAACGCCACCAAGGCCAAGGTGGAGCTGGCCAACTACGCACCGGTGACGATGAACGACCCGGCGCTCACTGCGGCCATGCTGCCGGCGCTGGAAAAGGCCGCTGACGGCAAGGTCGGGCAGCTAAGTTCACCCAGCGCCGGCAGCGAGGACTTCTCCTATTACGCGCAAAAGGTGCCTGGCCTGTTCGTGTTCCTCGGTGCCACACCCGCCGGCGTGGAGATGAGCAAGGCGGCTAACAACCACAGTCCGTTCTTCGCGGTGGATGACGCCACTCTCAAGACCGGCGTGCGGGCGCATGTCGAGTTCGTCCTGCGCTATCCGCAGGTGGCAGAGCAACTGGCGGCTGCGCGCAACAAATCCTGAGCGGCTTTGCCTCTTGACGGAGGCGAGAAATCACCTTATTGGCAGCAGTCTTCCAGCGGCGTAAGGCCCTGCCTGAATCACAGATGTGCAGAGGTTATCTATGGAACAGTCCACAGGTCTGAGCCGGCGTACGCTCTTGGCGTGGATCGGCAAGACAGCGGGTGCGGCGGCCATGTACCAGGCCATGACCGCCCTCAGTTTTGCTGGCGAATCCAGCTACAAGGGCCATTTCGAACTGAGTGCCGCCCCTGCCGGCGCCAGCGTGCTGGTGCTTGGCGCCGGCCTGGCCGGCATGACTGCGGCCTACGAGCTGCGCAAGGCCGGCTACAAGGTCAAGGTGCTGGAGTACAACGCCAAGGCCGGCGGACGCTGCTGGACTCTGCGCGGCGGCGACCGCTACACCGAGCTGGGCGGCACCAGCCAGGACTGCCGGTTCGACCAGGGCCTGTACTTCAACCCCGGCCCGTGGCGGATTCCCTACCACCACCATGCCATCCTCGATTACTGCGGCAAGTTCGGGGTCAGGCTCGAGCCGTTCATCCAGGTCAACCACAACGCCTTGCTGCACTCCAGCCGGGCGTTCAACGGCCAGCCGAAGCGCTACCGCGAAGTACAGGCTGATTATCAGGGGCACATCGCCGAGCTGCTGAGCAAGTCGGTCAAGCAGGGCGCACTGGATCAGCCGGTTAGCGCCGAGGACCGCGAAAAGCTGCTGGAAAGCCTGCGTGTCTGGGCCGGCCTGGATGACAGCAACAACTACATCAAGTCCATAGGCAGCAGCATGCGCCGGGGCTTCGCGGTCGATGCCGGCGGCGGCTTGATGCCGGAGGCAGTCACTTCCGACCTCCTCGACCGCCAGGCGCTGCTGCAGTCAGGCCTATGGCTGTATCTCATGGTCGGCCAGTTGCATGAGTTCCAGACCAGCATCTTCCAGCCGGTCGGCGGCATGGACATGATTGCCCAGGCGTTTGCCAAGCAGATCGATGGCCTGGTTCGCTACAACGCCAAGGTCACCCGCATCCAGCAAAACGACAGCGGTGTCACCGTCACCTATGAGGACACCACCGGCAGCGGCGGCACCAGGCAGGAAAAGGCCGACTGGTGCGTCTGTACCCTGCCACTGTCAATTCTCAGCCAGCTGCAGGTCGATGTTGCCGCTCCGATGCAAAACGCCATCCGTGCGGTGCCCTATGGCGCCTCGGCGAAAATCGGCCTGCAGTTCAAGCGGCGCTTCTGGGAGCAGGACGAGCGGATCTACGGTGGCATCAGCTACACCGATGCACCGATTGGCCAGATCGGCTATCCCAACTGCGACTACGGCAGCTCTGGCAAGGGCGTGCTGCTCGGCGGCTATGTCTGGCAAGGCAAAGATGCCTTTGAATTCACCGCCATGTCCCCCGAGATGCGCGTGAAGAAGGCGCTCGAGCAGGGTAGTCAACTACACCCGCAGTATCGCGAGGAGTTCGACAACGGCATTGCCGTGGGTTGGCATCGGGTACCGTGGACCCATGGCTGCTATGGCGTCTGGAGCGACGAAGCGCGCAAGGCTCATTACCACAACCTGTGTCAGATCGACGGTCGCCTGATCCTGGCTGGCGAGCATGTGTCGCATCTCCCGGCCTGGCAGGAAGGCGCCATTCTCTCTGCCCAAGATGCCATCAGCCGCCTGCATCGCCATGCTGTGGCCAGACAGACCGCCGCCTAAGCGCAAGGAAATCACGATGAACACACCTCGATTGATAGTCACGCTGGCGCTCGGCGGCCTGCTCACTGCGCAGGCCCAGGCCGACAGCGCGGTGGCGGTATCGACTGCCGGGCAGCAGGCGCAACGCGACGGCGAAACGCTGTACCACACGATCTGTCAGGCCTGTCACATGGACCAGGGCCAGGGGGCCAAGGGCGCCGCCGCCTACCCGGCGCTGGCCAACAACCCGCGCTTGGCCGCCGCGGCCTATCCGATCTACATGGTCGCCAATGGCCAGTCGGGCATGCCTGCCTTCAAGTCCAGCCTCAGCGATGAAGAGATCGCTGCGGTGGTCGGCTACATCCGTAGCCATTTCGGCAACCAGTACACCGAACCGGTCACGCTGCAGGACGTCAGGAACGTCACCCGGCGCTGACCTTCCCCAACCAAGGAACTCCAAACGATGAACAAGCTCATGCAGAACGTCCTGACCGGCGCCGCCCTGACCGGCGCCCTGCTGGCCACCCAGGCCAACGCAGCGGATGCAGTAATCCGCCACAAGATCCCCAACTCCAGCTTCCCCATCGCCCTGGCTGTCGAAGTACCGGCCACGGCGACCGTGGTCAACCTCAGCGGCAGCGTACCGGTGACGATCGACGCCAAGGCCCCGGCCGACAGCCTGGCCGCCTACGGTGACACCGAGGCGCAGACCGTCAGCGTGTTCAAGACCATCGACAAGACCCTGCAGAGCCTCGGTCTGAACATGGGGGACGTGGTCAAGATGCAGGTATTCCTGGTCGGCGATCCGACCAAGGGCGGCAAGATGGACTTCGCCGGCTTCATGAAGGGCTATGGCCAGTTCTTCGGTACCGAGGCACAGCCCAAGCTGCCGGCGCGCTCGGTGATGCAGGTCGCCGGACTGGTCAATCCGGCCTGGCTGGTAGAGATCGAGGTAACCGCCGTTCGTCCCTGAGGCGGGCTGCGGTTGCGGCGGGTAGTGTCCCTGCGGGCTACTCGCCCAGCTCGTTCAGCGGTAGCTGCCGTGCCGTAGACAGGTAGGTGCGCAGTTGTTCCGCCAGCGTCTCCAGCATCCCGGTGCCGTAGTGCTGGCGGTCCCAGGCGGCGTGCAGGGTCACGCCCAGGACGCCGCGTTCGCTGATCTGAATGTGCAGGCCATAGGCGCCGTAGCGCGGTCGGTCGGTGACGATCCCCACGCCATGCCCGCTCACCGCCAGGGCCTGGATGGTATGCGCCTCGTCGCATTCCTCCACGGAGCTGTATTGCAGCCCGGCACGGGCGACGGCGAGATCGAGTTCGACCCGGCTCACGCTGTGCGTGCTGGGCAGGATCAGCGGCTGGGTGAGCAGTTCCTCGAGGTTGATCGCGGTGCGGCCGGCCTGCGCCCAGGGATGGGATTGGGGCACGTAGGCCTTGATCGGAATCATGCCGAGTAACTGGCTGGCGAACTCTTCGCCGCAAGGGGCCGGGGAGATCACCAGATCGATGCCGCTGCGCAGCTGATCATGGATGTGAAAGTGCTCGGCTTCGTGGGTCAGGATCAGCGGAGCTGAGGGCGGCAGGGTAGCGAGGAAGGGTGCCACCAGGCCGCGTATGGTGGCCGGGGTGGCGGCCAGGTGCAGGCGTTTGATGTGCCCGGTGGCGATGTTCTTCGCCCCAGCCTGCACCAGGCGTGCATTGCTCAGCAGCAGGCGCGCCATGGGCACGAACTCGCGTCCGCCCGGGGTCAGCTGCAGCCGGTTGCGGTTGTGGTCGAACAGCTTGAAGCCCAGCTCGCTTTCCAGCGTCTGCAGCTGTCGACTCAGGGCCGGTTGCGCCATGAACAGCTGGCCAGCCGCGGCGGTGACCGTGCCGGTATCCACAACCATCAGGAAGCATTCGATGCGACGTATGTTCATGCATCGAAGCATATCAGAAGAGCATGGACAGGCAAGAAAATCGGCATTGGACGTTATGGAGTGTGACCCATAGTCTTTTCAATGTCATGACGGAAATTAACCAGGCAATCCGTGAGAGTCGCCCGAATCATTCGGAAGTTTGGGCGAATAACGATTACGGGTTGACTCCAGTAGGCGGAAATTTTCGCCGCGCGGCGGATAGTCGCTCTCCAGCTAATAATTAAGAAATCGGAGATATTCCAATTGAGTACTCACGAACTGACGGCGTCTGCAGCAGTGGAAACATCCAAGCCAGCTTCGCTACGCAAAATTGCCGCCGCCGCCTATATCGGCACTGCGCTGGAATGGTATGACTTCTTCCTGTTCGGCACCATGGCAGCGATTGTCTTCGCGCCATTGTTCTTCCCAGGCAGCGATCCGTCGCTATCGATGATTGGCGCCTTCCTCAGCTTCGGCGTCGGCTTCATCGCCCGCCCGGTGGGCGCGGTCATCTTCGGCCATATCGGCGACAAGTACGGTCGGCGCAGTGCGCTGGTCATCACCATCGCCCTGATGGGCGTGGCCACCACACTGATCGGCGTGCTGCCGACCTTCGCCACGGCGGGCATAGTCGCGCCGATCCTGCTCACCCTGCTGCGCGCCGTGCAAGGCGTGGCGACCGGCGGCGAGTGGGGTGGTGCGACCCTGCTGGCTCTCGAGAATGCGCCGAAGAAGAGCCGCGGCTTCTACGCTGCCATCGTCCAGCTCGGCGCGCCCACCGGCACCCTGCTGTCCTCCGGCGCCGTGGCGCTGGCCGCCTCGCTGCCCGGCGACGCCTTCCTCGACTGGGCCTGGCGCGTGCCGTTCCTAGTCTCCATCGTGCTGGTCGGCTTGGCCGTATGGCTGCGCTGGAACGTGGAGGAGACCCCGGAGTTCCGCAAGCTGGCTGCCGCAAACAAGACCGAGTCGCTACCGGTGGTCGAGGTGTTCCGCAGCGTACCTGGCCGCCTGGCGATTGGCATCGCCGCCTACCTGTTCGGCAACGCCGGCTTCTTCATCATCACCACCTTCATGATCGGCTACGTGACCCGCACCCTAGGCATGCCCAGCACGGTGATCCTGCAGGGGCTAACCATCGGTGCCGTCGCCCAGATGGTGGTGCTGGTGTTGGCCGGCAAGCTGGCCGACCGCATCGGTGCAGGCAAGACCGTGGCGCTGGGCTACGTGATTTGCCTGGCGTTGGCCTTCCCGATCTTCGCCTTGGTCGATACCCGGGACAACGGCCTGATCATGCTGGCGATGGTCTGCGGCGTCGGCCTGTCGTCGATTTCCTACGCCCCGATCGGCGCGCTACTCACCCAGCTGTTCCCCGCCCGCCTGCACTACAGCGGCCTGGGCCTGTCGGCGAACCTCGCCGGGTTGATCGCCGGCTTCATGCCGGCCGTCGCCACCTGGTTCCTGATGCTGTCGGACAACGCCTCCTGGGGGCCGGCATCGTTGCTGGCGACGATTTCCCTCGTGTCCCTGATCGGGACGCTCCTGGCCATGAAAGTGATCAAAGATGATGCAAGCAAAGCAGTTGGAGAATGAGACCATGACGGAATTGCGTAGTGGCGGTCAGCTCGTGGTCGAGCAATTGCTCCGCGAAGGTGTGGATACCGCGTTCTGTGTTCCCGGTGAAAGCTATCTGGAGGTGCTGGACGCGTTGCATGACGCGCCGATCAAGCTGGTGGTGTGCCGTCAGGAAGGCGGCGCCGGCTACATGGCCGACGCCCATGCGCGGGTCACCGGCAAGCCCGGCGTGTTCATGGTCACCCGCGGTCCGGGCGCGGCCAACGCCATGGTCGCCATCCACACCTCCTGGCAGGACAGCGTGCCGCTGGTGCTGTTCGTCGGTCTGATCCCGCGCGCCGAGACCTACCGCGAATCGTTCCAGGAGTTCGATCTCGACGGCTGGTTCGGCAGCACCGCCAAGGCGGTGTTCCAGATCGAGCACGCCGAGCGCGTGCCCGAACTGGTCGCCCGCGCCTTCGCCATCGCCCGCTCCGGACGCCCGGGGCCGGTAGTGATCGGCCTGCCGGAAGACATGCTGCGCGACCGCGTCGCCGTCCAGGCCACCGACTCGATCAGCGTGCAGCCGAGCGTGCCGGCCGCGCAAACCATGGACGAGCTGGCCTCGCTGCTGGCCACCGCCGCCCGCCCGCTGGTGGTGCTCGGCGGTGGCGGCTGGACCCCGGCCGCCAGCCGGCAGATCCAGGCCTGGGCCGAGCGCTACCAGCTGCCGGTAACCGTCGACTTCAACTGCCTGGACCTGATCGACCAGCGCTCGCCGAGCTACGTCGGCTCGCTGGGCTATGGCCGCGCGCAGACCCTCGCCGAGGCCATGCGCGACGCCGACCTGGTGATCGGCATAGGCTCGCCGCTGGGCGACATCGTCACCGACAGCTGGGCGCTGCTGCCGGTGCATGGCCACCCTGCCCGTCTGGTCACCGTGCTGCCCGACCACAACGCCCTGGGCGCTGCCCACCCGCGGGCGCGGCGCATCACCGCCAGCGTCGCCGACTTCGCCGCTGCGCTGGCCGACCTGCAGCCGGGCGAGCAGCCGGTCTGGGCCGAACGCACCCGCGCCCTGCGCGAGGCGGGTGAGCAGTACCGCCGTCCGGCGCCGATCGCCGGCGACGTCGACCTCAACGCGATCTTCAGCCACCTGCAGGCCAGCCTGCCGGAGGACACCCTCGTCACCTGGGGCGCGGGCAACCATGCCGGCTGGGCCGGGCGCTTCATGCGCTTCACCGGCTACCCGTCGCAGCTGGCGCCGCGCAACGGTTCCATGGGCTACGGCGTGCCGGCAGCGATCGCCGCGGCGCTGGCCCAGCCGGGCCGCCAGGTGCTGTCGGTGGCCGGCGACGGCTGCTTCATGATGAACGGCCAGGAAATCGCCGTGGCCCGTGGCCTCGGCGTGGCGCCGCTGATCGTCGTGCTCAACAACGGCATGTACGGAACCATCCGCACCCACCAGGAAATCCACCATCCACACCGGGTCAGCGGCACCGACCTGGTCAACCCGGACTTCGCCGCCTACGCCCGCGCCTACGGCGGCCACGGCGAGGTGGTCGAGCGCACCGAGGAGTTCGCCGGCGCCCTGGAGCGCGCGCGCGCCTCGGGGTTGGTCAGCATCATCGAGATCCGCATTGCGCAGGACATCATCAGTCCCGAGCTTCGGATGAGCGATCTCCATCAGTAACCGGCGGCTCGACCTTCGTCGTGCCGCAGGAGCCCTTTGCTAGGAAAGGCCCTCTTGGATGGGTGGCATCGGCGGCGTCTGCCGCAGATGCCCTCATCCACTTTTTTCGACCGCATTCCGGCTCCCGGCCCCCGACAAGTGCACCACCGCCCCCACGTCCTTCCCGAGAGAACAGCCCCATGACCACCCTGACCCGCGCCGACTGGGAGCAACGTGCCCGGTCGCTGTCCATCGAGACCCGCGCCTTCATCCACGGCGAATACGTCGACGCCGTCGGCGGAGACACCTTCGACTGCCTCAGCCCGATCGACGGCCGTCTGCTCGGCCAGGTCGCCAGCTGCGCCGCTGCCGACGCCGAGCGCGCGGTGGCCGATGCCCGCGCCACCTTCGACTCCGGCGTGTGGTCGCGCCTGGCCCCGGGGGAGCGCAAGCAAGCGATGGTCCGTTTCGGCAACCTGATCGCGCAGCACGCCGAAGAACTGGCGCTGCTGGAAACCCTCGACATGGGCAAGCCGGTCGCCCACGCCCTGGCCCTCGACATGGCCGCCGCCGCCGAGTGCATCCGCTGGAGCGGCGAGGCCCTCGACAAGATCTACGACGAGGTGGCGCCGACCCCCCACGACCAGCTCGGCCTGGTTACCCGCGAGCCGATCGGCGTGGTCGCCGCCATCGTGCCGTGGAACTTCCCGCTGATGATGAGCTGCTGGAAGCTCGGCCCGGCGCTGGCCAGCGGCAACTCGGTGATCCTCAAGCCCTCGGAGAAGTCGCCGCTGACCGCCATCCGTGTCGCCGCCCTTGCGGTCGAGGCCGGCATCCCAGCCGGTGTGTTCAACGTGCTGCCGGGCTTCGGCCATACCGTGGGCCAGGCCCTGGCCTTGCACATGGATGTCGACACCCTGGTGTTCACCGGCTCCACCCGGATCGCCAAGCAGCTGATGATCTATGCCGGCGAGTCGAACATGAAGCGCGTGTGGCTGGAGGCCGGCGGCAAGAGCGCCAACATCGTCTGCGCCGATGCCCCGGATCTGCAGGCAGCCGCTCAGGCCGCCGCAGCCGCCATCGCCTTCAACCAAGGCGAGGTGTGTACCGCCGGCTCGCGACTGCTGATCGAGCGCTCGATCCAGGAGCGCTTCGTGCCCATGGTGGTCGAGGCCCTCAAGACCTGGAGACCGGGCCACCCGCTGGATCCGTCGACCATGGTCGGCGCGCTGGTCGACCGCCAGCACCTCGACAGCGTGCTTGGCTACATCGCCGCCGGTAAGGCCGAGGGCGCCACCCTGCGCTGCGGCGGGTGCCGCGTGCTGGAGGAAAGCGGTGGGGTGTACGTCGAGCCGACTCTGTTCGACGGCGTGAACAACACCATGAAGATCGCCCGCGAGGAGATCTTCGGCCCAGTGCTGGCGGTGATTCCCTTCGACGATCTCGACGAGGCCGTGCGCATCGCCAACGACAGTCCCTACGGCCTGGCTGCCGCAGTGTGGACCCGAGACCTGTCCAAGGCCCACCTGGCGGCCAAGGCGTTGCGCGCCGGCAGCGTGTGGATCAACCAGTACAGCGGCGGTGACATGACCGCGCCGTTCGGCGGCTTCAAGCAGTCCGGCAACGGCCGCGACAAGTCGCTGCATGCCCTCGACAAGTACACCGAGCTCAAGGCCACTTGGATAAAGCTTTAGGGAAACGCTGAAAGCCACCCGCCTGGGACTCCCGCGCAAGCGGGAGCCTAGGTGCTCAGATGTAGCCCGTGGTGATCGACGTACTTGATTTATGTGGCCTTGATCTTGCCATCTATGCCAGCCGAGCTGGAGTTAAGATATTTGTGGCTTGTGCCGTGGAGACTTCTTAATTGCCGACGGTGTGGTCTTGCGCCCCTGAATTCTAGGTGCGGGCCTCCAGCCTGTCATGGCTCTCCGTGAAAAATCCGGTCAAATCCATCGGCGCCTTCGCCCTCAGTGGCGAGTGTGCTGCCCTCTAAAAGGATGCAAAGGAGGCGGAAGGCGTCACGAAAAACCGCCCCCGTTGAAGGGGGGCGGCTTGTTCGGTATCGGAGGCGTTCGACATGCAGTGCAATCGCTACAGGATTCAATTTATAGATCGTGTCATGTGGCCAACACGTGAACAAGATCGGTATGGCAATGTTTGTTCCAGAGGCCGCATGCACGGACAGCGGAACGGTTACGGGTCAGCACCCCCGACCAGAACCTGGAGCAGCCGTTGGAATGTGCCGGGTGGGTAGGTTGTTCACCGACAAGGCCTCCGGCAAGAATTCGCAGCGACCGCAGCTTGGCGCCGGTACGTCTTGTCAGTTCACCAAATCCCTATAGGCAGGCTGTAACGGTCCTGAACATGTGAAGCTGCCTTATTTGACCGCACCCGACAGCAGGATCCCGCGCTGAAGGTCGATGCGCCTGGCCACGTGGAACGCGGCCTCCAGTTCACTGCAGTCGTGTTCCTGCATCAGTTGCCAGCGCTCGGCCTTCTCTTCTGCCTCGGTCATTGCCAGGGCGAGGAACAGGCTGGGCGGCACCACGCGGAACAGGGCCTCGAGCTTTTTGGACAGCACCACCCCCTCGGTGAACTTGCCCGGCTCCTTGCTGGCCGACAGCAGCAGGGCCTTCTGCGCTGGAGTGAGCTTGCGGAAGCGGGCGATTTCCTCGATTTCCGCCGGCGGCATGTTCAGGCACACCCACCATTCGATCATGTTGAGCATGGTCTGCGCCGCGTCGGGAAAGTCGGCCAGGTTCTGCGTGGCCAGCCAGAACCAGGCGCCGAGCTTGCGCCACATCTTGGTGCCCTTGACCACGAATGGCGCGAGCAGCGGGTTGCGCGTGATGATGTGGCCTTCGTCGGTGACCATGATGATTGGCCGCCCCAGGTACTGGTCGCGCTCGGCCATGTTGTTCACCGTGTTCATCAGGCTGATGTAGCTGATCGACAGCTGAGCTTCGTAGCCTTCGCGGGCATAGGTAGCCAAGTCGACCAAGGTCACGTCGCTTTCCGGCCAGGGTGTGCCCTCGCGGTCGAACAGCTGCCCCTCGAAGCCCTGGCAGAACAGGTCGATGGATTCGCCCATTTCCTGCGCGCGGTCGCGGCGCTTGTCCGGCAGCCTGGCGTCCCCGGCGCAAGCCAGCAGGGCATCGCGGATATCGCGAGTCAGCACCTGGCGGTTGTCGGCCACGGCCTGCCGGGCCGCGGCTAGGATGCATTCGCGGATTAGGCTGCGGTCGGCGCGAGTCAGGCGAGCCTCTTCCTTGGCCTCGCCGCCGGTGATCATCAGGCGGGCGGTGATTTCCAGCTCGCCGAGGATGTCGCGCTGTTCATCCTGTCCGGCGGCCGGCTCTTCATCCAGCAGGTCTTCGTTCAGGATGGTCAGCAGTGCCGGCTCCTCGACCAGGCGCCGGGCGGCGGCGAAGGGTGCCAAGCTGACCGGACTGCCGGGCTTGAGCTGCACCTTGTTGACGCTCAGGCCCTGAGTGGCGAAATAGTCGGCCTGCAAGCCGAAGGAGTTGCCGGCCTCGACGATGAACAGCCGCGGCCGGTGCACGGCCATCACCTGCATCAGCAGGCCGACCAGGGTGGCGGACTTGCCGGCGCCGGTGGGACCGAACAGCAGCAGGTGGCCGTTCATGGCGCGATCCTGGACCGACAGCGGATCGAAGCTCAGCGGTGCGCCGCCACGGTTGAAGAAGGTTATGCCTGGATGACCGGTGCCGCAACTGCGCCCCCACACTGGGGCCAGATTGGCCAGGTGCTGGGCGAACAGCAGACGGGTGTACCAGTCGCGCTTGTCGCGGTCGGGCTGGTAGACCATCGGCAACCAGCGCAGATAGCTGTTGCAGGCGGCCACCTCGTCGCCTTCGCGCACCGGCTGCAGGCCGGCGCCAAGCAGGACGTTGCTCAGGACGACGCTGCGCTGGCGCAGCTCCTGCTCGTCCTTGCCGCGCAGGAAGAAGGCCAGAGTCGCGCGGTACAGCTTGTGCTGGCGCCCGAGGATGGTGCGGGCCTGCTCCACATCCTCGCGGGTCTGGCTGGATGCCAGGTTCTCGCCGATGGCCTTGCGCGCCAGACGGTTGAGCTGCTCCTCGAGCGCGTCCTGCGGTTTGATCACCAGGGTCAGGCTCAGCACGCAGTCCTCCGGCAACTGGTCGAACAGGGCATTGAGGGCGTCGCCCTTGGGCAGCTCGCCGCACAGCTGGCCGATGCGTGGCGGGCGGCGCAGCTTGTCCACCACCACGACCCGGTGGGGCAGCCCGTCGAAATACCACAGCCCCTTGTCAGCGTCCGAGCGCGGCTCACTGAAGAACAGCCGCTCGGCGAAGTCGTGATCGAACGGCAGCCGCAGCGAGTCGTCTTCGCCGGCCTCTGGGTAGGGCACGCGACGGTAGAAGTCTGCCGGGCACTCGGCGCTCAGGCCGGGTGCCGGATTGAACCAGGGCAGCAGCCAGGCGTAGAAGTCGCGGCCATCGAGGCGCCGGGAGGGCACCCCACAGGCCAGCAGGGCGTTGGTCAGCCGTTCGCAGGCCTGGTGCAGCCGCTGCTCCGGCGTGCCGCCCGGATCGTCCTCGCTTTCCAGCCAGCGGTAGATGACCAGGCGCACCCGGCGTTGGGTGCCTCGCCAGGGCAGGTGGGTGACCACGGTGTCGTCGAACAGTCCGCCCGGCTTGGCGATGGCCTGTAGATGGCGCTGGATGATCGCCAGGTAGCTGGCGCTGAAGGCGCTGTCGCGGGCCGGCTCGCGGATATAGCTGCGCAGCTGCTGCAAGTAGGGGCTGAAGTCGCACTCGTCCTGGCAGAAAAACTGCACCACCCAGGGCGTGCTGTCGTGTTCGTCGAAGCTGTCCTGCAGGGCATCCTCGATGGCGTCGCGGGCCTGCATCAGCCAGTCGAGCTCGCGGCCTTCAGTGCCGATCGGCTGCAGCTCGAACAGCGCGCCGACCGAGCGGTTGTCCTCCAACAGGAAGCAGCGGCTGTCTTCCAGGTATTCGACCCAGGGCACATGGTCGGTGAAGCTCGGCCCATGGGCGTAGCTCGCCTGCTCGTCAGCCTGGGTGGCGCGGCGTCGGCCGGAGTGGCGCCAGGGTTTCCTCGGGATCATCAATAGTCCTCCAGCCGTTCGCCTGGCAGGGCGTACTGCACTTTCTGGTAGAAGGGCAGCACCGTCGTGTAGCCGGGTACCGGCGCCTGTTCGCTGCCGGCCAGGTGCGGGTAGACGTAGAGCAGCAGGTCGGGATTGGGCAGGCGCGGAAACTGGCTGCGGATCTCGTTGGCAGCGCTGCGGCTGTAGGGCGCCTCGAGCGCCAGCGGCTCGGCCTCCAGCGGCCGGCGCAGCACCTGGCGGGCCTGCTGCAGCGGACTGCCGCGGCCGGCGGAGCCGTTCCAGATGGCCTGGATATCGTGTTCGCCTGGAGGCAGCAGCTGCGCCGTGTCGCTGGCACAGCCGGCCAGCAGGCCGAACAGGCTAATCCAGATCAGGTGTGTGCATACGCTGGGCTTCATGGCTGACTCTCCGGCCGGTAGGGGCATAGTCGATGGTGAGTTCGCGGTCGATGTGCAGTGCCACCCGGGCGGCTGGTGGCACATAGATGGCGGCGAAGGCCTCGCCATACAGCTGGTTGACCCATTCGCGCAGATCGCTGACGCCGCTGCTGAGGATGCTGTGCAGGGCGCTGTTACCCGAGCTGCTGCTCAGTCCCAGGCTGCCGCCGGCCGAACTGAACACCCCGCTGGACTGCTGCTCGTCGCTACCGAACAGGGCTGCGACCCCGGCGCCGGCCGCAGTGAGCAGGCTCTGGCTGCCCAGGTACTGCCGGGCGTTGGAGCGGCGTTCACCGGCGATGCAAGGAATGCCCTGCGGGTCGGACAGGTAGCCGAGGCCACCGCGGATGCGCTGCGTCTCGCCTGCCGGCGTGCTCTGGTTGCGGCTGACCACCGCCTGGGGTGGCGGCACGGTGCGCACGGTGCCGTCATGGAAAACGAAGGTGATCGACTCGATCTGGCCGCGCACGCAGGACAGGGTCCAGTCGCCGGTAGCGGTGCCGCTCATCACCGCGCCAGCCACATCCGGCAGCTCGATGCCATTGGCGGTCAGGTTGTCGGCACCGACCAGCACCTTGAACGGGTAGGGGTCATTGACCGTACCGTCCACCGGTATCCGGCCGATCAGCGCGCTCATGGCGACCGAGCCCAGCAACGTGGCGTTCTCTGGAATGGTGTAGACCGGTTGTGCGGCGGCGGTCATCTCGTCGGGCGCTGGGGGCTTCTCGCTCCGGGCAATGCTGCGCAGCTGTTGCTGGCCGCTGTCGCCGAGTGTGAAGGAGCCCGGCAGCGCCGTGCTTGCGCTCGGCACGTCGCTGCCGGTGGCCAGCCGGTCGCTCGGCTCGATCCACATCAGCGCAGGTTCGGCTGACTGGGGAAGTTGCTCGCCATCTCCCGGACGCAGACCCAGGCCGATCGGCAGGTCATGGTCCGGCCCGTTACCCAACTGTTCCAACTGCGCCTGCAGCTGCTGTAGCAGTCCGCGGGCCTGGCGGTTCTCTTCCTCGGACTTGCGCCGGGCTTCGTCGGCCTGCTGGCGCTCGGCGCTGGCGGTTGCCTTGAGGCCATTGAGGGCCGAGTCGATGCGCGTGTCGATGCCGTTTTCCCGATGGCGCAGGCGGTTGTTTTCCTCCTGCAGTTCGCCGTTGGCCTGCTTCATGCCCAGCAGCTCGCTGCGCATCGCCTTCACCTGGCCGACCAGGGTGGCGACGGTATCGTTCGGCGTGTCGCCGGCAATGCCCAAGGCCTGGGCTTCGGCAGCAGACAGGCCGGGCTGCTGCGGTTGGTCAGCGACGGGGCTGCTGGCCGGGCTGCCCATCCAGCCCCTGCCGAGGATCAGCGCCACGCCCAGCAGGAGCGCGGGAACCAGCCATTTGAGCAGGACATTAGCGTTCATCGTCAGCCTCCAGCGCTTTCGGCTGGGGCGCGATCAGCGCCTGTTCCAGTCCTCCGCCACGGGTGAGCAGATAGGCGACCGTGGTGTCTTCGGGCGTGCCGTGCGGGCCCAGATTCCCATGCTGGAAGCTGGTCCCGTACAGCCGGGCCTGCAGGCGGCGCGGGTCGAGGGTCACTACATCCGCCGTGCGGTTGCGCAGCTGCACCGCCGTGACCCAATAGTCATCCAGTCGCCAGGCGACCAAGGGTGTTGCCGTCACAGGATCGGTCGGCATCAGTGTCGCCAGCTCGCCGCGCAGGCGCAGACTGGCAGGGCGCACGCCCGGTAGCGGCTCCACCGTGCGCAACGGGGCATACAGCTGCTGGGCGGCATAGCGCAGCAGCGCCACCGGGATCGGGGTTGGTGTTGTGCCAGCCACGGGCGCGGTATCCACCGGGTCCGGCGCGGCCTTTGGCAGCACGATGCGCAGCGGCTCCAGCGCCTGGTTGCCGGGCTCGGCCGCAATATCCAACAGCAGGACTTCGCCGCTGTCGGTGAGCTGCAGTTGCAGGCGGGTCGGGGTGATGGCCTCGCTGGCCAGCAGATACAGGGCGCCGCCGCTGGACTGCACGCGCAGCTTGCCGGCCAGGGCCGCCGGCAGGCCGACCCGCACCGCCCGATCGACGAAGATCACCCGCTCCTGGCCGATTACCAGCGGCACGGCCAGTGGTAGGCGTTGCCAGTGGCGCAGTTCGAGAGCCTGGGTCAGGCCGCTCGCCAGACCCAGCAGCAGACAGAGCAGAACGCGGGTCATGGCGCCTCTCCCGGCAATTTGAGTTTCTGCGGCGTGCCCTGGTAGCAGTCCAGGGCCAGCCCCCACTTGTTGCGTTCGGGGTCCAGGTCGTAGCGCACCACCCGCAGCGGATAGCGCACCACGGCGCGCTTCACCGGCTCGGCGGCGTAATACTCGTCGGCATTGATATCCAGATTGACCAGCCAGCTGTCCTGGTCGAGCTGCTGTACGCGCAGCTCGGGATCGTCGCTGTAGCCGCGGCCGAGAATCTCGTAGACCCCGCGCACCCGCTGGCGCAGCTCGCCGGCGGCCTTGCGGTACTGGTAGTCGCCTTCGAAGAAGGCCTTGCAGGACGGCGTCAGATAGGACTGCAGTTGATGGATGGCCGCCAGATAGTCCTTCTCGCCATCCGTTGGCCAGCGATTGAGTTGGCCGAAGATGTACAGCGCGAAGCCATAGATGTTCTCTGGCGGAACATCCCACCACTTGCGCACGCTGCCAGTGCGCAGATCCGGCGGCACATGCACGGTGAGGTCCCGCGGTGCCGTCTGCCAGCCGAACCACAGGGCGGCGCACAGCACGGCCAGCAGTCCGACCGCCGCACGCAGACTGAAAATATGCGCCTGCTGGTCGTCCACCTTGTTCTTGAAGCGGCTCATGGGTACAGCCTCCCGTGTGGCTGATGCCGGCGTGTGCGGCGAACCGTCCAGGCACCCGAGTGCAGGATCAGCCCGCTGCGGCCGATAGCCCCGTACCGTGCCAACGACCACTGCAGTCGCCGGTACAGCCAGGTTTCCGGGCGGGCCCGTTTCGCCCGGCGCAGCAGGCTGCTGCTGGCGAACAGGGTCAACGCCATGCTGGCGATCATGCTGGTTGGCAGCATGGCCAGCGCCGAGGTGACCAGCGCCAGGGGGATGCCCAGCAGCAGGCCGCAACTTGCGCCGACGGCCAGGGCGACCCACATCTCGTCGCTGGTCAGGCCGCGCAGCACCGTGGGGTCACGGTTCAGCCGCTCCGGCAGAAAGCCCAGGGTGCCGTCCTCCAGGTGCTGGATCTCGTCGCGCATGGTCGTCTCACAGGATCTCGGCGGCCTTGGTCAGGAACCAGATGATGACCACCACCAGCAAGGCGCCGACGCCGACCACCGCACCCAGGTCCTTCCAGGTCTTGCGCTGGTTTTGCACGTCGGCATACACCGTCAGCGAATGCCAGGCCACGCCGAGAAAGGCGAGCAGGGCGATCATCAGACCGAGCAGGATGCCGCCGTCATAGGCGTAGTTCTTGATCGTCTCGACCAGACCGGTGCCGGCGCCACGCGAGGGCGGCTCCATGGTGGGCAGGGCGGCGAAGGTCAGGCTGGGGGGCAGCATCAGCAGCACGGACAGCAGACGCTGGCAGGTACGGTCACGCAGGTGGCATTTCACGGTACGCATGGCGGTGATCTCCGCGGTCAGGAAAGGGTGAAGAACAGCAGGACAAGCCAGGCGAGCAGCACGCGGGCCGCCACGCCGCCGAAGGTGCCGAAGGACACCGCGCCGCTCGCCCAGCCGCGGTAGCCGTTCCACAGCACCCAGACACACCAGAGCAGGGCCAGCAGCAACACCAGGGCCAGCCACAGGGCCGAACTGTCCTGCACGCTGAAGCCGCTGGCGGTACTGAAAGCGGTGACCTGCGCGGTGCTCATGCTCATGGCGCCACCTCCGTCCGGTAGGCGCCGCTCAGCTCGGCCGGATCGCGTGGCTGGGCGCGGGAGGGGGCGAGATAGTCCTGCACGCCGCTGCGCATGCGCTGCAGATCCTGGTGCAGACGCGGGTAGTCGAAGAAGTAGCGCTCGCCGGCGGCCGTCGAGGCCCCGGCCTCCGCCTCGCGGGCCAGCGTCTCGATGTTGGCCAGCTGCTGCAGGACCAGTGTGAGCCGGCTGGTTTCGTCGGCCGAAGCGGCCAGCGCCGGCGCGGCGCTGGCGCAGTACAGCAGGGCGATCAGGCAAGCACGAAGCGATACAGGCATGACGATGTCCCCGTCGGGTTTGGGGCCATCATTGGCAAGGGGGCCCGGGGCTGTCAGTGGGAAAACTGAACGGCAGGGGTTCGGTTTAGCCAGCGCCGGCCGAGGTATGGGGCGCTGCAGCGGGTGCCAATCGGTTAAAGTTGAGCCCTTCGACGTGGCACCATGCCCTCTCTACAGCAATCCCAAGGAACACCATGCTCACTGGCAAGCTCCGCAACCAGGTCGACAAGATCTGGGAAGCCTTCTGGACCGGCGGCATCAGCAACCCCATCTCCGTCATCGAACAGTTCACCTACCTACTGTTCATCCGTCGCCTCGACGATATCCATACCCAGCGCGAACAGGTCGCCAACGCCATCGGCGTGCCGCTGAACAATCCGGTGTTCGCGCCGGGGCAGGAGGCCCTGCGCTGGCACAAGTTCAAGAACATCGACCCGCAGCAGATGTACGAGCGGGTTCGCGATCAGGTGTTTCCCTTCATCAAGAACCTGCACGACGCCGACAGCACCTTCGCCCAGCACATGAAGGACGCCATCTTCATGGTGCCCAAGGCCTCGGTGCTGGATCTGGTGGTGCAACTGATCGACCAGCTCGACCTGCGCGACCGCGACACCAGTGGTGACCTCTACGAATACATGCTCTCCAAGCTGAGCAGCGCCGGCACCAACGGCCAGTTCCGCACCCCGCGGCATATCATCCGCCTGATGGTGGCGATGACCGCGCCGGTGCTGGATGGCGACAAGAGCGACACCCTCTGCGATCCGGCAGCAGGCACCTGCGGCTTCCTGATGGCTGCCGAGGAATACGTGCGCGCCTGTTACGGCGACCCGGTGCTGCGCCACGACAACGACAGCCACTTCCACAACCGTATGTTCACCGGCTTCGACTTCGACCAGCACATGCTGCGCATCGGCGCCATGAACCTGCTGCTGCACGGGGTCAACAACCCCACCGTGGCCTACCGCGACAGCCTGAGCGACCACGGCGAGGGCAACATCCGCGAAGCCTACTCGCTGATCCTCGCCAACCCGCCGTTCAAGGGCTCGGTCGCCTACGACGAGCTGTCGCCCGATCTGCTCTCCGCGCTCGGCAAGTCGCCGAAGAAGGCCCAGACGCGCAAGAAGACCACGGAACACGGCGAGGAAGCCGCCGAGAAGAAAGGCCCTTCGGAAAAGAGCGAGCTGCTGTTCCTGGCGCTGATCCTGCGCCTGCTCAAAACCGGCGGCCGCGCCGCGGTGATCGTCCCGGACGGCGTGCTGTTCGGCTCGACCAAGTCGCACCAGGCGATCCGCCAGACCCTGGTGGACAAGCACAAGCTGGACGCGGTGATCTCCATGCCGTCCGGGGTGTTCAAGCCCTACGCCGGGGTGTCCACGGCCATCCTGCTGTTCACCAAGACCGGCAACGGCGGCACCGACGACGTGTGGTTCTACGACATGCGGGCCGACGGCTGGAGCCTGGACGACAAGCGCAATGCGCTGCTCTCCGAGGCGCAGCAGGAGGCGCTCAATCGGCGCTTGCTGGGCGAGGCGGGCGAGCCCTTCGAGGCCCACGAGCAATGCAACCTGCCGGACATCCTCGACCGCTGGTTCGCCCGCGAGGGCGAGAAGGGCCGCGTGCGCAGCGAACAGTCGTTCCTGGTGCCCAAGGAGGAAATCGTCGGCAACGGCTACGACCTGGCAATCAACCGCTACAAGCAGGTGGTATACGAAGAAGTGCAGTACGACGCGCCGCAGGTGATCCTGGCGCGGATCAAGGCGCTGCAGCAGGCGATGGAGCAGGGCATTGAGGCGTTGGAGGGGATGCTGTGAGCTGGCCGACGAAGAGCCTCGCGGATATCGCCATTCTCAATCCGCGCATTCCGAAGGATAGGGAGCTGCCGGACACGGTTGTATTTCTGCCGATGGCTGCGATTTCCGAGCACGGTGAAATTCTCGCGCAGGAGCTGCGCCCGCTAGCCGAGGTGAGAAAGGGCTTTACCTACTTCGCGCGCGGCGACGTGCTGCTGGCCAAGATCACGCCTTGCTTTGAAAACGGTAAGGCTGCGTTTCTCGAAAATCTGCAGGGCGATGTTGGTTTCGGTTCGACCGAGTTCCATGTCATTCGCCCCAATGCCGAGGTGCTTGACGGGAAATATCTGTTCTACATGCTGTGGAACGACAAACTCCGCCATGACGGCGAGCTCAACATGACCGGCAGCGCCGGCCAACGTCGTGTACCCACCGGATTTCTTGAGCGCTATCGGATACCGCTGCCGCCTCTCGCCGTTCAGCGCCATATCGCCAAGGCGCTGGAGCAGGTCGACCGCCTGCGCCGGCAGGCGCAGCAGATGGAGACGGAGCTTGATCGGCTGGCGCAGGGGCTGTTTCTGGAGATGTTTCCTGAAGCAACTCGCGTTGCTGGGCAATTTACTGAGCCGCTAGGAACGCACATTGCATTTTTGACTAGCGGATCTAGAGGGTGGGCAGAGTTCTACGCGGATCGTGGCGCAATCTTTATTCGCTCACTGGACGTTAGAATGAATGAGCTCAATACCAATGAGGTTGCATATGTCAGCCCCCCGTGTTCGGCGGAGAGTAAGCGGACTAAAGTAGAGGCTGGTGATGTTCTTCTGACTATTACTGGATCCTGTATTGGTCGGGTATGTGAGGTTCCTTCTGGTCTGGGGGAGGCCTACATTTCACAGCACGTTTCATTGATGCGTCTAGAGAGTTCTTTGAATCCGACTTTCTTGTCGTTTTTTCTGTCGCTTCCATCTGGTGGTCAGCTTCAGATCTCAAAGTTGCAGTATGGGCAGACAAAGCCAGGCCTGAATCTTGAGCAAATAAGAAGCCTGCAAATTCCAGCCGTTACCATTGACCGGCAGATACAGTTCGTCGTGGCACTGCAGAAGATCGAGGCGCAGCGACAGATGGCGCGCCGGCAACAGGCGGAGCTGGAACAGGCTTTCCAGTCCCTGATACAACGCGCTTTCAAAGGCGAACTTACGCCCAAGGTGGCATGACCCGGCTACGGCCCCGAATTCGAAGGAACCACGGATGAGCAACTTCCTTTTCATGGTCGAATGGCCGGAGCTGCAGGAGCCCGCCGGCAAGGCCGAAAGCCTGGTGCATGCCGATCCGCGCGCCGCCTGCTTCTATGCGCGCTACGCCATGGAGCGGGCGGTGGGCTGGGTCTACCGTTTCGATCCGGCGATGGACCAGCCCGGCTACGACCACAGCCTGAACTCGGTGGTGTTCATCGCCGTGATGTTCGTCTACAGGCGATGGACCAGCCCGGCTACGACCACAGCCTGAACACCCTGATCCACCAGCCCTGCTTCAAGAACATGCTGCCGCCGCCGCTGTTCGGCAAGTTCAAACTGGTGCAGAAGGCCGGCAACGCCGCGGTACACAGCGAGCGCAAGGTGTCCGCCGGCGATGCCGCCCAGGTGGTCAAGGAGCTGCACCATATCCTCTACTGGTTCTATCGCAGCTACGCCAGCCAGCCGCCGCAGAATCAGGTGTTCGACGCGGCGAAGATGCCGCAGACGGTGGCCATCGACGCCCAGCTGGTGCAGCAGAGCGTCAGACAGCTCAAGGCGCTGGAACAGCAGCTGCAGGAGCGCGACCACAAGGCCGCCGAGGCGTTGGCGGTCCAGGAGCGCCAGAACGCCGAGTTGCGCGCCGAACTGGCCCGCCTGCAGGCGCAGGTAGCTAGCCACAAGGCCCAGCACCAGCAACTGCCGGACAGCCACGACTGGTCCGAGGCGGAAACCCGCAAGTACCTGATCGACCAACTGCTGCGCGAAGCCGGCTGGCAGCCCGACGGCGCCAATGTCGCCGAGTACGAAGTCACCGGCATGCCCAACCCCAAGGGGCTCGGCTACGTGGACTACGTGCTGTGGGGCGCCGACGGCAAGCCGCTGGCGGTGGTGGAGGCCAAGCGCGCCACCGTCGAGCCGCAACTGGGGCGGCAGCAGGCCAAGCTGTACGCCGATTGCCTGCAGCAGATGCACGGCCAGCGCCCGCTGATGTACTACACCAACGGCTACCAGATCTGGTTCTGGGATGACGCCAGCTACCCGCCGCGGATGATCCAGGGCTACCACAATCGGGACGAGCTGCAGCGCATGCTCGACCGCCGCAGCCTGGCCAGCCCGCTGGCCGGCATGGCGGTCGACAGCAGCATCGCCGGCCATGGCCGGCCCTACCAGGTGCAGGCGATCCGCTCGGTAAGCGAGCAGTTCGAGCAGCACAAGCAGCGCAAGAGCCTGCTGGTGATGGCCACCGGCACCGGCAAGACGCGCACGGTAATCGCCCTGGTGGATGTGCTGATGCGCGCCGGCTGGGTGAAGAACGTGCTGTTCCTCGCCGACCGCAACGCGCTGATCAGCCAGGCCAAGAAGGAGTTTTCCAAGCTGCTGCCCAAGGCCAGCGCGGAAATTCTCTCCGGCGGCACCCGCGCGCTGAAGAGCCGGGTGTCGCTGGCGACCTATCCGACCATGATGAACCTGCTCAATGCGCCGGCCGACCGGCGTCTGTGCGGCATCGGCCATTTCGATCTGGTGATCGTCGACGAGGCGCACCGCTCGATCTACCAGAAGTACCGCTACCTGTTCGACTACTTCGATGCGCTGCTGGTCGGCCTGACTGCGACACCGAAGAGCGAGATCGACAAGAACACCTACCAGATCTTCGATATCGAGAACGGTGTGCCGACTTTTGCCTACGAGGCGCACGAGGCTTTCGCCGATGGCGTGCTGGTGCCGCCGCGCGGCTACAGCGTGCCGCTCAAGTTCGTGCGTCAGGGAGTGAAGTATGCCGAGCTGTCCGCCGAGGAGCGCGAGGAGTGGGAGAGCAAGGAGGAGCTGGCCGACCGCGAGGAGGTGCTGCCCTCGGAGGTCAACCAGTTCCTGTTCAACATCGATACCGTCGACAAAGTGCTGCAGGCGCTGATGGCGCACGGCATCAAGGTGGCCGGCGGCGACCGTCTGGGCAAGACCATCGTCTTCGCCGCCAACAATGCTCATGCCGAACTGATCGTCGAGCGCTTCAACCATCACTACAAGGCGTACAAGGGCCACTTCGCGCGGGTGATCACCTACAAGGAGAAGTACGCCGATAGCCTGATCGACGAGTTCAAGGGCGAGCGCGAACCTACCGACCCGAATATTCCGCTGAGCATCGCGGTGTCGGTGGACATGCTGGATACCGGCATCGATGTGCCGGAGGTGGTCAACCTGGTGTTCTTCAAGGTGGTGCAGTCGCGGGTCAAGTTCCTACAGATGCTCGGGCGCGGCACGCGGCTGTGCAAGGACCTGTTCGCGCCCGGCGAGGACAAGACCGATTTCCGGGTCTTCGATTACTGCCAGAACTTCGAATTCTTCGAAGAAAATCCCGAAGGTGCTGCGGATAGCCTGGCCAAACCGCTGTCGCAGCAGATTTTCGCCAAGCGCCTGCAACTGGCCACGGCGCTCGCCGAGTCCGAGGACGAGGTGGAGCAGGGATACCGACGCTACACCCTCGACCTGCTGCATCACCGTGTGGCCGGGATGAATCTCGATAACTTCATGGTGCGCCCTCGCCGCCAACTGGTGGAGCGCTATCTCCAGCGCGAGGCCTGGAACCGCCTGGATGCCCTGCAGTTCGGCGAACTGGTCGATCAGCTCGGCGCCCTGCCCAGCGAGGCCGCGCCCTTCAGTGCGGCCGAGGCGGGCAACGAGCTGGCGCTGCGCTTCGACCATCTGGCCCTGCGCCTTCAGCTGGCGCGCCTGGAGGAGGGCGTGATCCCGGAAAACCTGCGCCTGCAGGTGCTGGAACTGGCCCGCCAGCTGGAAGCCAAGGCCAGCGTGCCGGACGTCAAAGCGCAGCTGCATTTCATCCAGCAGGTGCAGAGCGACGAGTGGTGGCAGGACGTGACCATTCCGATGCTCGATGAGCTGCGCTTGAGGCTGCGGCTGCTGGTGCAGTTCATCGATCGCGAGGCGCGCAAGGTGGTTTACACCCGCTTCGAGGACGAGCAGGGCGAGGCGGTCGAGAAGGATGTGATCGGCATCATCGCCAGCGGCGGCGCCCTGCTGCAGTACCGCAAAAAGGTCGAGGCCTTCATCAAGGCCAACGAGGATCAGCTGACCATCCAACGCATCAAGCGCAACCGCCCGGTCACCACCCATGACCTGACTGTGCTGGAGGACATGCTGTTTGCCGCCAGCGGCCTGCCTGACCGCGCGACCTACGAGAAGAGCATCCACCCGGACAAGCCGCTGGGCGTGTTCATCCGCGAGCTGGTGGGCCTGGACCGCGGCGAGGCCAAGGCCGCCTTCGCCGAGTACCTGGACGAGCAGCGCATGAACAGTGCGCAGATCCAGTTCGTCAATCTGCTGATCGACTACTTCACCCAGAACGGCGTGATGGCGCCGGAGCGCCTGACCCAGCCGCCGTTTGCCTCCGGCCTGCTCGGGCTGTTCCAGCCGCAGCAGATCACCGACCTGGCGCAGCGCATCCGTGCGATCAACGCCAATGCCGAGGCGGTGAACGAGGTGCTAGATGAGGCCATGCCAATGGCGGCGGAGGGCAAGGGCGGGTATGCGTAGCATGAGGTTGTTGCTGGGCGCCTGAGTTTCCAAGGATAGAGGCATTCTGCGGGAGACCGCTTTTTCACGGACTGAGGAGCATTGCCCATGGCTAACCCACGCTCTCTGGTGTTTGCCCTGTACAACCACTGGTCGGTGGTTGAGTGGCTGGTACAGCGTTCCCGCGAGCAGCCGGCCTTTGAGGCGGAGCAGGTGCTGGGGCTGATCGGCAAGGTCGATCCGAGCATGACGCTGGAGGTGCGCGAGGCTGTCTTGCGGACACTGACCAACGCCGAGATCCTCCAGGTGCTGCCGCGCGATGAGCTGTTGCAACTCAATGCCCATGTGCTCGAGTTTGTCCGCGGCCTGACCCGTGAGCATGAGCTGGGCCTTTCCGCCGTACTGCAGGCGCGGGTGCAGGGCATTCGCGAGGCGACCGCACGCCTGAATGAGGCACTGGAGCGCCGCGACCTGGATCTGCTGCGTCAGGCCGCTGTGCAGCTGGCCGAGCTGTTCCGCCAGATCGCCCAGCAGCTGGATCAGGATCGCCACGCCATTCTGGAAATTGCCGAGAAGGCCAAGGCCTCAGACAGCCAGATCCCGGCCGAGCGTCGCTATCGCCAGGTGCTGCAGGCCTACGACGACTACGTGGAGCCGATGGCGGCGATGATGGACAGCGGTCCGGCGGGCAGCTTCTACCGCCTGCTGGAGGAGGCCGAGCGTCGTCTCGACTACAGCTTGGAGGTGCTCACAGCTCAGGGAGCGCTGTACACCCTGCGCCTGCTGGTGCGTCAGGCGGGCTTCCAGGCCAAGGAGTTGCGCCGGCTGGGGCGCGAGGTGCTCAAGCAGTGCAGCGACACGCTGTTGCCGTTGCGCGAGGAGCTGCGCCGCCACAACAGCCTGTCGGCGGCCGTCAGTCAGCTCCTGGGACAGGTACGCAAGCGCGGCCTGACGCGCACCTTCCGCCATGCCGAATTGCCGCTCTGGCGAGCGGAACGGCCGCGCCGGGTTTCGGTCGGTGATGAGGTGCGCGCGATCATGGCCGAAGCACGCGATTTTCAGGCGGTGAGCCTGACCTTTCCGGAGGAGGCCTCCGTGGTCTCTGTTACCGAACTGCAGCTGGTGGATGGCGTCGAGCTGCGCGAGCGCCTAGCTGCCAGCGGACCGGTGCCGAGCCTGCTGGACTGGCTGCATGCGCAGTATGCACACCTGAGCGATGCCACCTTGCTACGCCTGTACCACGAGCTGATCAACGAGCCGGACTGGCATTTCGAGCAGGAGGGCCAGAAGCGGATCTCGGAGCTGGACAGGCTGCGCGTCACTCATTATCCCCACGGAATCTTCGCGCGATGACTCAAGTTGCCACCCTTTATCTCGGGCGTTTGCCTCATCTTGGCGAGCTGTTCGAGCTGTTCAATGCCGGCAAGCATCTCAACCGCGTCGCCGAACCAGCACTATGGGCCGAGCTGGAAAAGGAACAGGAGCAGTATCAGTCGCTGTTCGCCAGCCTGGGCTTCAACCTGCGCCTGGACGGGCGCGGTTTTGCCTGGTTCCACTTCGACAACGCCAGCAGCAACGTCGGCCGGACGACTCGCCAGCTGGCGCTGTTGTTCATGCTGCTGTTCGAACTGAAGGCAGACGAGGGGACGTACCTGGAGCGCTTCACCGACTGGCGTCTCGACAGAGGACTGCTCGCCATGCTCATGGAGCGCGGCCATGACCTGCTGCAGGCCGAGGGGCTGGACGAGGAATCGCTGGCCAGCCTGCTGGACCGGGCCTGTACCCATGGCTTCGCCGAGGCGGTTGCCGGTGGCTGGCGGTTGCTACCGGCTGTCTGGCGCTATCTGGACCATTTCGAGGCGCTGGCCAGCCAGCAGGCCGGAGATGCGGATGAGAGTGTCGGACTGGACGATCTGGACGGAACTACGGAGGAGGATGAGACACCATGATGGACTATGGCTTTCAACGTCTGGTACTGCTCAACAGCGCCGGCTACCAGCGCGCCGAGTTGCCGCTGGATGCGGCGGTGTCGCTGGTGGCGCCGAACAATACTGGAAAGACCAGTCTGATCAATGCTCTGCAGTTCTTGCTGATCATCGATCGGCGGCGGATGGATTTCGGCGCCTACGATGTCGAGCGCAGCCGGCGTTTCTATTTCCCGCACAACAGTGCCTACATCCTGCTCGAAGTACTGTTGCCCGAGTCGGGTAGCGTGGTGCTGGGTTGCGTCGGCAAGGGGGTCAGCCACGACTACGAGTACTTCGCCTACCGCGGCTCGCTGGAGCTGGACGATTACCGCCTGGATGATGGCAGCCTGGTGACCCAGCCGCAGCTGCTCGGCCATCTGGCCATGCGCGGGCGTCTCGCGGAGCGCTATAACGGCAGTGACTTCACCAAGATGGTGTACGGCAGCGGCCGACGCGGGCGGAGTGAGCAGGGCGATTTCACCGTATTCCGTCTGGAGCAGGTTAGCCAGGCCGAGGTCTTCCAGCGCGTGCTGACCCGTACCTTGCGCCTGGATCGCTTGCAGTCGAGGGAGGTCAAGGACTATCTGCTGCAGATCTTCAGCCGTGATCTGTCGGACGCCGGGATCGACTTCAAGCAGGAGTGGGACAAGGCCTTCGCCGACGTCAACGCCGACCGCACGCAGTACCTGGCGGCTCTGAACCAGCGCGAGCGTATCGACCAGCTCGAAAGGCTGCATGAGGAGCGTCTGCAACTGCGGGGCAAGTTGAGTTTCTTCCGTCCGCTGATCGATCAGGCACTGCTCGACTGGCAAGCCTACTATCAGCGCCAATCTGCCGAGCTGCGACTGGCGCGCGAGGAGGTCGAGCAGGCCGAGGAGCGTCTGCAGCGCGAGCAGCAGGAGTGGGCAGCCGAGCGGGAGCGGGGCAGGCACCGTGAAGCTGGGTTGCAAGCCGAGGATCGGTGTCAGGCGGAGCTGGAGCAGCGCTTCGCGCTGATCGACCGGCGTGAGCGGCTGGAGCAGGCGGAGGCGGCGGCCAGGGCTGATTACGAGAGGCAGGTGGCGCTGGTGGCGCAGGCGCAGGGCAGCAGTCCGGAGCAGATTCGCCGTGAGCGCCGCCGGGCACAGCAGGAACTGGACAGCACGGACCGAGAGCTGGCCAGTCTCGCCAGCAATCTGTATCAGCATTTGCAGCGGGTGCTGGATGAGACGCAGCTGGCCGCCGTCAACCGGTTGTTGGCCCGCGAGGTGATGATGCTGGCGGAGGAGGGGTTCAGTCTCGATGGCACGCTGTTGCGTCGAAGTCTGGAGCAATGGTTGCGCCATCCCGAGTGCATCGAGCTACCCGGCCTGAGCGTGCAACTGGCGAGTCTGCCTGCGCAGCACCGGCAGCGCAGTGCAGACGAAATCCGCGAGGAGCAGGCAGAGCTGAGGCAGCGCATAGCCCAGCTTGACGAGCAACTGCAGGCCGCCGAGGCGATGCGTGAGGCCCTGTTACTCAAGCAGCAACTGGAAGACGACTATCGGCAGACGCAGCATGATCTCGCAGCCTTCGATCAACTGGTGGTCTTGCGCGATGGCGCCGTAGTGCGTGCACGGTCTCTGCACGATTGTCAGATGGCCTTGCAGCAACTGGAGGAGCGCTTGGTCGGTGCGCAGGGTGAGGCTCGTCGTTTGCGAGAGCAGTTGCAGGTAGTGGGCCAGCGGCAGGAGGCGCTCGATCAGCAGAACCGGGAAATCAGCTACAGCCGCGAGCGGCGCAATGACAGCGGTCCGCTGTTCGACTATCTGGCCGAGCTGCCTCAGCACCCTTGGCTGGGCAGTGCCGAGCTGGCGCTCGAGCAATTGGCGGAGCATCTGCGAGAGTATCTGCAGGACTGTAGCCGGCTATTGCGCATCGAGGGCGAGGTTCGCACCCTGTGCGCCGAACTGCACGGTGGCGGCCTGACCAAGTATCAGATGGCCGAGGACCCGGACAGCGAGATCCGCCGGATCATCGAGTTCGCTCGGCATCTGCCCCAGGAGTTCGAAGCCATCGAGCGTAAAGCACGCACCGCGGTGGTCAACGTCACTGCCTGCCTGCGTCAGCTGCGCGATGGCCTGCATGCCTTCAAGGGCAAGATGCGTCAGTTCAACCAGTTGATCGGTCGGCGCCGGCTGTCCGACCTGGAAGTATTCAAGATCGAGCCGGAAGACGAGCGCGAGCTGGTCGAGGCCATCGAGACGCTGATCAGTACCGCAGAACAGGTAGATTCAGGGCAGACCTTTGAGCTGTTCAACCATGGCAGCGTACTCGACGACGAGATGCTCAACCGTGCCAAGACGCTGCTGATTCGCGAGGGCGAAGCCCGTGGCAGCCTGGCCGTCGAGCATCTGTTCCGCCTGAGTTTCATCGTCGGCAAGGAAGGGCAGAAGCCCGAGGCCTTCGCCGACATTGATGGTGCAGCGTCCAACGGCACCGTCCTGATGGCCAAGCTGGTGACCGGCCTGGCGCTACTGCACCAGATGCAGGACAAGCGCCATGCGGTACGAGCGGCCTGCTACCTGGACGAAGCCCTGGCGCTCGACGGTCCCAACCAGAAGAGTCTGATCGACACTGCTGCGGAATTTGGCTTCGCGCTGATCTTCGCTTCGCCGGCGCCCTTGGCCACCGCGCGCTATTGCGTACCGATCAGCCGTCACAATGGTCACAACCAGATCAGTCGCAAGAGTTGGCAGTTGCTCGAGCCGAAAGAGTCGGAGGTTGTGGCATGAGCCGTGCTCTTGCCGATGCGCTGGGCAAGCTGCTGGTCGCCGGTGAGCTTGCCATCAGCCACTGCACACTGGCCCAGCGCCAGGCGCTTGATGACTTCGCGCGCAAGACCGGCTTCGTGCGCCTGACCACCAGGGGGCGCGGGAGCCTGTACCAGATCGTCGGACGGGAGCGGGTCGAGGCCCATCTGGCGCAACTGCGCCCCCGCCAGCAGGAGGCACTGCCTGCAGACCTGCCGAGTCGTGCTCTGAATGTGGCTCGCTACCGTGACAGCAAGCGCGGCAGCGCCGGGCATGCCGTGCACTACCTGCTGCTCAAGGCTGTTGGAGCCGAGGTGCGCTGGCGCGATGGGCAGGAGGCGGTCGTTGAGCTATCCGCGCTGACTCGGTTGTGTGGTGCTGCGGCCCTGGCAGTGCAGTCGGGGGACGGTTGGCATTGCGACGAGCCGCTCTGGTTGGTCGAGAACCAGGCACTGTTCGACGATCCGAGCTGGTTGCCCGCCGATGCGGGCGGAGCTCTGTGCTACTACTCCGGTCAGTTGAGCAGCCTGATGCTCGACTGGCTGGCGGCACAGCCGCGCGCCCCACAGGTGATCCTTTTCCCCGATTACGATGGCATCGGTCTGCAGAACTTCGCCCGCCTGCGCGAGCGGCTCGGCGGTGGCTGTGAGCTCTGGCTAATACCCGGCTGGTCCGAGCGCTTGAGGCAATATGGCAATCGGCGGATCTGGCTGGACAATCTCGCCAACTTTCAGGATGCGGTGAGACGCCTGAGTATCGACGGCATGCCGGCGGCGGTGGCTGAGCTCTGCCGCACGATGCAGGCCGAGGGGCTGGCGCTGGAGCAGGAGAGCGTGTTCCTGGGGGAGCCTTGAGGGCTGCACTGCGACAGTGCGCAACCGTATTGCGCCAGATCGGATGTCTGCTCGCCCACTGGCGGGTTTCATTGCCGCTTTCTCCGCGGCGCCCGCCCCCGTTGCACCTGCTGTGCCTGTACGGCCCGTTCCAACTGGGCGCTGGATTGGCAGGGCAAGATGAACAGCGACTGCAGCTCATCGGTCAGGCCGAGAGTCTGCACCACGGTTTCCAGCGAGGAAGCACCTTTGCTTTCCAGCTTCTAGATGACTGAGGCCGCCTGCAATTGGTATAGCCCCGCGCGGCAGCAGGAGCCATGGTGAGTTTAGGGCGGTCGGCAGGGTCAGATAGAGCATCCTGGGTGGCAGCAGCAGTGGCACGGTCAGGCTCTTGGCCTGGTGGTAGTCGAGGCTGATTTTCCAGTCGGCGCCGAACGAGTCAGGGCAACGCCGTTCAGCTTGGTTGGCATCTGACCGCCGGGCACAACCGTGGCGATGGCGGTTGGATCAGCCCAGGCCTCGATCTCCGTCGGTGTGCTCGGGTGGTTGATGAATACAGGCTTGCCAAGCTCATCGTGGTCGGGATGGAGGATCGCCACGAGAAGAAGCGGGGCGCCTGGCTCCGGTCAGTTGATTGCGTCTTTCAGGCCCTTGCCCGGCTTGAAACCCGGCACCTTGACGGCTGCGATCTGCAAAGCTGCCCCGGTCTGCGGATTGCGACCCTCACGCGCGGCACGTTGCTTAACCTCGAAAGTGCCGAAGCCAACCAGGGTGACATGCTCCCCCTTCTGCAGCGTACTGGTGATGGCCGCGGTGAAGGCGTCCAGAACAGCAGTGGTAGTCGTTTTCGGCAGGTCGGCGGATGCGGCAACAGCAGCGATCAACTCAGCTTTGTTCATGCTTCAGTCCTGATTGGGATGTGGGCCATGAGTATAAACAGTGAGGTGGCCGCAGGCTCGGGCTCATCCGACTGCGGCGACGTCATCAGGCCTGTAGCCAGCCCTCGACCACGTCTGCCCCGAACTCTGCCTTCCAGGCCTTGAGCAAGGCGTGATTCGCGCTCTTGGTTTCGATGCGCTTGCCGGTGACCGGTTGCACATACAGCTTCACCTGACGGGCACGGCGCTGCTTCACGACAGCCGGCGCGGCCGGTTCAAGCTCGGTTGGCTGCGGATTGAGAATGGCGACCACCTTCGCCAGATCCATGCCGTGCTCGCCCATCAGCGCCTTCAGCTTGTCTTCGAACTCCATCTCGCGCTGGAGGCCGCTGTCGCCCTGGAGCTTCTCCAGCAGTGCCAGCTGTTCTTTGAGGGCCTGCTCCGCGCGGCGAAATTCGGCAAGTTTGGACATGTCATCTCCTTTGGTTTGGTAACGGAATCAAATCGGATGCGGCCGGCTAATTGCCGGCGCGCAGGTATTCATAAAGGG
This sequence comes from Geopseudomonas sagittaria, assembly GCF_900115715.1. Taxonomy (GTDB): domain Bacteria; phylum Pseudomonadota; class Gammaproteobacteria; order Pseudomonadales; family Pseudomonadaceae; genus Geopseudomonas; species Geopseudomonas sagittaria. The sequence continues at coordinate 39,040 of NZ_FOXM01000016.1, read as the reverse complement.
TGGCACGGCTGATGCCGAACTCGCGGGCCAGGGCGGATTTCGGCTCGTGCGCATCGACGCGACGCCGCAGCTCGGCAATCTGGGTGTCGTCCAGGGCTTTCTTCTCTTGCAGTGCAGCCGCGTAGCTTGGGTGCTCGTCACGATCGAATACGGCATAAACTTGCTCGAATGCCTTGGGTTGAATGCGGTTGTGGCGATTGCCCTGCAGAAAAAGCTCATGATCATATTCGACCACCTGGATTGGCGCAGGCCCATGGGCACTGTGGCGTACCTCCACACTGGCGGTGTTCAGGCGATAGACGGCGCGTATCTCCTGGAAATACAGCGGCTCGGTCTTGCTGCCTTCCGTGACGATCAGGATGCGGTCATGGCTCGCACGCTGGCCTTGTTTGCGCTGCAGATCCTTCTGCTGACGCGCCTTGGGCGAGTTGTCACGCGCCATCAGTGTCCGAGTCCCAGCGTATTGCCGATGAAGGGAATGCCGCCATAGCGCCCCATCAGGTAGCCACGCTCCAGTGCCTCGTTCTTGCGGGGGCTGAACTCTACCAGGGCGACCAGTTGCGAAGCCTGATCCCGGTCCTTCTCAACGAACCAGATCTGGTCGCGGCGGAAAAGGTCCGGGTCATCCAGCAGTGATGTGTCATGGGTACTGAAGATGAGTTGGGCGCCGTTCGCGTTGACTTCCGGGGTGTGGAACAGCCTGACCAGCTCCCGGACCAGCAGGGTGTGCAGACTGGTATCCAATTCGTCGATCACCAGGATCCGGCCGTTGGCCAGGATGTCGAGTACTGCGCCGCTGAGGAACAGCAGGCTGCGTGTGCCGCCTGACTCATCGGCAAGCTCGAATATCGCTTTGCCCTTGTCGGTGACATGGTGAAAGCGCAGCTGATTTTCTTCGACCTCTTCCATGCGTACTTCGGTCTTGCCGCCAGCCAGGTCGAAGTGCACGGACTGGCCGGGTACCTTGCGCGTCACTATGTCGATATCCGCGATGCTGATGTCCGCCGCCGATAGGAAATTGCAGATTTCCCGACGGCCTTCCACCTGCTTCAGTTTCTGGATGGAGACATTCATGTTTAGCGGATTCAGCTCGTTGAGGATGAGCAGCTGGTTGGCAAACCAGTCGAAGATAGGGCGCAGAGCCTCGCTGTTGAGCTGCACGGCCATCGACAAAAACAGGGAGTTGGGGCGCGTGGCACCCTCCCATACCCCCTTGGGGCCTTTGAGGCTGGCGCTGAATTCGTAGACATCCTTGCCCGTTTCCAGATCCAGATGGCGCTCGAACCAGCGCTGGGGTTTGAAGCTCTTGTAGACCAGCAGGTACTCGCTGAGGATCCGCTGGCTGGTCATGCTGAAACCGTACTGGTAACGCACGCCATCAAGCAGAAAGGTCACTTCGAACTCGGTGGGTTGCTTGGCTGATTCCATGTCCAGTCGGAAGGGCTGAACGCTGTAGGGCTGTCCGGGCTGGATGGCGGTTGCGGACTCGATCACGACCCCGCGCATGTACTGCAGGGCTTTGATCAGGTTGGACTTGCCGCTTGCGTTGGCCCCGTAGATGACGGCGCTGCGCAGCAGGGCCGGTGCGGCATTGATACCGGTGGCCTGGGTGTGGGTGTCCAGCAGGCTCTTGTCCTTGGATGCCACCAGGCTGAGCACCTGCTCGTCGCGCAACGAGCGGAAGTTTTTGGCGCGGAACTCGATCAGCATTGGGCTATCCCGGGGCGTTTCTCAAGAATATTTTATAATTATGCAGCTCTACGTCAAAATATCAATTTATTACTTGGGGTGGCTGCGTATGCTGAGGGGAAGGCATGCTCACAGATATTTCTTGAACGTCGCGGCCGTGATCGCTACTGCCGTCCCCTGCATGGCGGCGCTCGGCAGGAGGATCCATAGCGGGTTGAGGGATATCGGCAGTGTCAGGTAGAGCATCCAGGGTGCCGCCAGCAGCGGCACGACCAGGCTCTTGGCCCGGTGGTAGACGAAGCTGCTTTCCCGACCGGCGCCGAACTTGCGCAGGTCACGGCGCATCAGTCCGTCGACCAGGCCGGTGAGCATGGCTAGAGCGAACAGCGGCGTGGCCAGGACCAGGATGCAGACCCTAACCACGAAGGTCAGGCCGGTGAACAGGGCAGCCAGCACGAAATCCTCGAGCAGCACATAGAACTGGGCGATCAGGCTGGTCAGGCTGTCGTTACGGCTGTGGCTGCGTGCCTGTCGGGCATAGTCGAGCAGTCCACTGCGTTGGAACAGCCACTCGTGCAGCGACTCCACCAGCTGGCGCACGCTCTGTCCGGGCTGGCTGGTGATCAGGGATTGGCGGAAGTGTTCGCCGAGCCAGCTCAGCTCCGTGTGTAGCATGGCCTGGCTGTGCCGCCAGCCCTGTTCCGGCCAAAACAGCAGCAGGCCGGCATATTCGAGCAGCACCGAGAACAGCAGGGATACCAGCAGCAGGCCGATAACCTTCCAGGGCAGGCCGAGGAGGGCGCTGAACAGGGTGGTGCGCTGGCGCTGTTGCTGGGCGGCATGTTGCACGGGGGTGGCCATGGGTGGTCACTCCTGCTTGGCGTCGGCGGGCATGCCCGAATTCAGGCCGCGCTCGGGATCGAAATCCTCCGTGGGGCCACCGCCGCTGGCGCGCCACCATTGGCCGGCATTGTCGTTGTAGCGGGCGCGCATGTGCCGAGCCAGCTCCTGCAGGTTGGCCGGCATGGCGTCGTCGGGCGCCGGTCTGGGCAGAGGCATGCGCACCTTCCACAGTTGGCCGCCTTCCTGGAAGGAAAACGCCTGGCCCTTGGGCAGGCTGACGATATGCGCCGGCTCGATCAGCGGCACGCTGGTGGCGCTGACCCGGTCCTGGGAGGAGGAGGTGAAATCGGTACTGGCCTGCGGGTCCGCGGTGTCGGTGGCACCGGAGACCAGGGTGCGGGTCAGTACGTTGACCTTGGGCAGCTGCTGGGTCAACAGCTCGGCGGTAGCGGTCTCGCGCACCCGCAGCATTTGCAGGGTGTTGAAGTTGCCGATCACCTGGCCGGCCTTGGCGCGGTTGCCGAGGCGCGCCTCGATGTCGCTCAGCGTCTGGGTATAGGCAGTGACCTGGATGCCGGCGCCGCCGCCCTTGTTGATCAACGGGATGAACTCGTCGCCCATCAGCTCGTTGAACTCGTCGGCATGCAGGTTGATCGGCACCTGTCTGGCGCTTTGCGCCGACTGCGGCAGGCCGTGGTCGACGCCGTGCTTGTAGATGTGCCCGGCTACCGAAACCAGGTCGGCGAACATCGAGTTGCCTACCGCTGCGGCCACTTCCGCGTCGCTCAGGGCATCCAGGCCGACATAGACGATGCCGCGTTTGCGGATGATCTGCAGCCAGTCGAAGATCGGCCGCGGATCGCTGAGGTCGGTGTAGTCGGGGGCCAGCAGCTGGGCGGTTTTGCCGGTGGTGAGTTTCTCCAGTAGCGGCAAGAGGCTGGCGACGATCTTGTCGAAGTAGGTGCGGTCGTAGCGCACCGCCGAGCGCAGGCCGTCCAGCACCGGGTCATAGACGCGCTTGGCCGACAGGTACTGTTCGAGGGCCACCACCCGTTTCTCGCGGCCCTGCATGTGGCGGGGGATGTTCTTTTCGTTGAGCTTGCCCTCCAGTTGCACGATCAGCTCCCAGGCCCTGGGGTCATGCCGGGCGAAGAAGTGTTGGGCATATTCGATGAATAGCGCGTCGATGTTCACCACATGGCGCTGGATCAGCAGGTAGTCCGGGCGCTGGCCCAGCTCGATCAGGGCGCGGGCGATGATGTTGACGAAGCGCCAGGCGAACTCGCGGAAGGCGGCCGAGTTGCCTTCGCCACTGAGCTGGCCGGCGATGCGCGAGGCGACCTCCGAGACCCGGCCGAAGCGGCCCACGGCGTTGTAGCGGCAGGAGATTTCCGGCCAGCCCAGGTGGAAGACGTAGAACTCCTGCTCGCGCCCGGAGCGCCGGGCCTCTACGTACATGCGCTTGAGCAGATCGGCATCGCCTTTGGGATCGAAGACGATGCACACCTCGCCGCGGTGGATGTCCTGGGTGATGTAGACCTCGGCCAGGCGGGTCTTGCCGACTCGGGTGGTGCCCAGCACCAGGGTATGACCGACCCGCTCGTTCAGCGGCAGGCTGGCCTCGACCTCGTCGGGCTCGACGCCATGCAGCAGTGGCGAGCCGCCCACTGGCGGCAACGGCCGCAGCGGATTGAAAGAGCTATCCCAGGCGGTCAGCCGAGGCAGCCAGCGCAGCGGCGGCAGGCTGTGCTCCAGCCTGCGCTCCAGTCGCCTGGCTGCACGCTGCAGCCAGGGCTGTTCGATATAGCAGGCCACCGCTGGGTCCTGGGCCTCGACCAGGCGCTGGGTATGCAGGCGCGTCCAGCGAAAGCCGCGGCCGATGAACAGGCGCTGCTGGCTGATCGGAATCTGCCGGCTGGTCAGGGCATAGCGCGGCAGGCGGCGGATATGCCGGCGGTAACGCAGCACCTGCCAGGCCTGATGCAGGCGGAGCAGGCCGAACAGGCCATAGCCAACGGCAGCGCCCAGGCCAATTTCCGGCGACAGCGCCACCGCCCAGGGCGAGTTGAGGCAGAGGGTAGCGGCGCCGGCACAGAGGGCCGCACTGTAAAGCTCTACCGCCGGCCGCAGTTTGGACTCCAGTACATGCTCGGCCACGGCTTACTGCTCCAGCGCGCTGCCGGTGATCAGCACCGGGTAGTGCAGCAGTCCCAGGCGCCGTGCGATGTCCTCGCCACTGATCGGCAGGATGGTCAGTCCCGGTGCCGCGGCGCGAAGCCGTTGCAGGGCAGCGGCATCGGCCACCTCGATCGCCAGGCCGACCGCGCGCATCTGCTGCAGGGTCTCTCCACGCTGTGTCAGCCAGGCAAGGGAGTGCGGATCGTCACCGACCAGAAACAGTCGGGGCAGGCCAGGCAGCTTCAGGGGACGTGGCGTGAGCTTGCCGGGTGACAGGCTGGGACTGGTGACCGGCAGCATGGCGCTTTCATCCAGGGCTGCATGCCAGCGATAGGTCGCTGGCTGGGCAACAGGATCGGCCAGGCAGGGGCCAGACAGCAGCAAGGCCAGCAGCAGGGCAGTGCAGTGACGAGGCTTCATCTGTGACTCTCCGGCTGGGTGAGGGGCGCTGCGTCCTGGATCTGGGCCAGGTACTGTGTGAAACCGGCCCGGTAGCGGGCGGCAGGGGCTCCGCCGGCAGGGCGGTGATAGCGTCCTGCGGCCAGCGTCCAGTCGCCGCTGATCTGGTATTGCTCGCGCAGCAGTTGTGCGGCGACGGCCAGATTGCGATAAGGCTCCAGAGCGGCGCAGGGGCTGGCAAAGCGTTGGCCGTGGTAGCCCCAGTTGATCTGGCCGAGGCCGATGTCGATCCGTCGGACATCCGTGCTGGCCAGCGCCCGCTGCAGTGCCTGGCAGGCTGTCGCGCGCTGCCTGAAGCGCCAGGGCTTGCCGGCGACATTCAGCGTCCAGGGCCAGGGACGCAGCTGGCCGCGGATGCGCATAGCGCTTTCCTGCAGAGCTACGGCATACAGCACGGCCGCAGGTACGCCGGCAGTCTCGGCCGCCAGTTGGTAGGCAGGTGGCGGCAGCTCCTTCGCCAGCAGCGGCTGGGCTGCCAGCCCGGCCAGCAGGGCGAGCATCAGTCGAGGCGCTGCCATTGACCGTTCACCTGACGGAAGCTGGCGGGCAAGGTGCCCTGGCTGCCGAGTCGGGCCCAAGGCTCTTGGCCGTGATTGAGGGTGATCTGCCGCCGTTGCACGCGTTCCGGTTCGAGGCCGGCCTGCCGCGCCCAATCGCGGATGCGCCGGTCATCTCCCTGACTGTCGATGAGATACAGATCGAACGGCGTATCGCTGGCCTGCAACTGGCGGACCCGGTTCAGGCAGGCCGCGCAGTCGCTGGCAGCGAACAACGCCAGACGCGGTGTCGCCGGTGAAGCTCGGGGTGCATCGCTCAGGCCCCGGATCGGCAGCTGGCCGGGATACAGGCGGGCCCAAGCGTCGGCATAGGCGTTCTGATAAGCCAGCTCGCGCTCGGCGCGCTGGGCCTCCAGGCGCACCTGCAGCTCGGCGTAGCGCTGGCGTTCGGCGTCGCTGCGTGCCTCGACACCGAGGGTGGTGAGCGGGTCCAGACCGGGGCTCCAGTAGCCGCGTGGACCGGCTTGGATTTCCCGGAAGCGTGACCACTCCTGTTCGCTAAGTCCCCAGATCTTGGCCTGTTCCAGGCTCTCCCGGGTCAGCGTGGCCAGGCTGCTGGTGGTGACGCTGGTGCGGCTTTCTGGCGTGGCCTGCAGCTGTGCCGAGGACAGCAGCAGGAGTGCCAGGGCGGCAACGGGTTTCATGGCGCATTCCCTCCAGGCAGCGGCAGGTTCTGCTCGGGCTTGCCGGTAACGGCGAACTGCGCGGACTGCTTGTCCAGCGTCGTCAGGCGCCAGCCTGCGAACTGCTCGCCCAAGCGCAGCAGGCGCACATGACGCAGGGAGCGACTGGCCGTGGGGGCTATCGTCAGGAAGCGTTCGCCGCCGCGGCTCTCGATGGACAGCGCGGCAAAGGGTGGTGTGAGCCGCTCAGGCTGGCGGCGCGGGGTTGTGCGACGTGGCTTGGGGGCCGGCCTGGTGGCAAGAGCCGTCTGGAGGGCGCGGAGCTGGGTCTCCGCGAGGCTGAGGCGCTCAGCGAGGGACTGTAGCTCAGACCGCTGTGCGTGACTGGCCTGGGCCTGTTGCAGGCTGGTGAGTGCGGCTTCGCCCTGTTCGATTCCGGCGTGCAGCGCTGCTGTCTGGTTTTCCAGTACCGCCAGGTGCTGCTGGTGCTCATCGAGCATGACGGTAAAGCCGGCATTGGTTTCGCTCATGGCCAGCAGCCGCTCCTGCAGCAGGCCCAGTTGCGGCTGCTCCACCAGGTCGTGCGGCAGCGCTGCCAGCCGACCGTGCAGCTGGTACAGGCCAAGTCCGAGCGCCGGCAAGGCCAGGATGAGGAGGCCCAGGATGGCGTCGCGCACACGGACGGCGTTCATGGCCGCACCTCCAGCGCCTGGTCGGGTGCGGCAGGGTAGGCCTGTGCGCTTGGTTCTACAGGTGCTGTCTCGGTTGCGCTGTGGGGCTGAGCCACCTGGAAGCACAGCTGGCGCTGCTGCTGATCCACCTGCAGCTGCCAGGCCGGGCCGGCCAGGATCTCCAACGCCTCACGCAGACGCATCGGTCCCAACTGGTAATGCGCTGCCGGCAAGGGGTGGCTGTACAGCACCCGTGATCCGGCGCTGGCGGGGCACAGTACATAGCCGGTGCGCTGCAGCACATGGTGCATCGCATCTTCCACGCTCGGCTCTAGGCTGGCGGGGATGCGGATATCGACGATCTGGGCGAGCAGATCCCGCTGCCCCTCGGTCGACTCGGTACTGATCAGGGTGTAGCGACCGTAGGGCACGACCTCTGGTGGTGGGGAGGCTGGGCGGGGTATCGGTGCCGGGCTGATGTCCTGTGGCCAATCCTGCTGGCCGGCGCAGCCCGTCAGGGCACTGATCAGGACGAGGGTGACAAGCTGCCGGGACATGGGAAGGCTCTCCAACCAAGGGTGCGTGAAACCTTGGCAGGAGCGGTGGGTCGGGGCAGCCGATAAACCGAATCGTGGCGTTCGAGTTCCCCCGGAAATGTTGATGTGTGGCGAACACAAGCATGAAAAGCGGCGCCCGCAGGCGCCGTTGGATTACATCCAGCCATATTCGGCCAGTGACAGGGGTTGGCCTTCGCCCACGATGAAGTGGTCCAGTACGCGAACCTCCACCAGGGCCAGGGCGTCCTTGAGCTTCTGGGTGAGGATACGGTCGGCCTGGCTGGGTTCGGCGCAGCCGGAGGGGTGGTTGTGGGTGAAGATCACCGCGGCACTGTTCCAGTACAACGAGCGTTTCACCACCTGCCGGGGGTAGACGCTGGCACCGTCGATGGAGCCCTGAAACAGGACTTCGAAGGCCAGCACCCGGTGACGGGTGTCGAGAAAGACCACAGCAAAGACCTCGTGCTCCTGCATTGCCAGTTGCAGTTTCAGGAAGTCACGGACTTCGTCGGGCGAGGTAAGTGCGGCACCGCGTTGGAACATGCGTTGGTCAATGATGCGCATGGCTTCGGCGATGACCTGGTCCTCCTGGGCCCGCTGCTGGTCCTGGGTGTGGTCTGACGTTTCAATCAGGCTGAGAGAAAGGTTCATGGTGTTTCTCCGCGCAGGCGGGAGATGCGCGCCCCGAGGGGAGTGATCCCCCAGGGGCTGATGAGCATGGCGTGAGTGGTCGCAGGACGACTGACGACCGGTTGGTAATCAGATGCGGGTGAAGCGGTGACGCTGGCCATGCAGTGACGAATGGCAGCAGTCGCAGGGTGAGCGGGAAAACGCCTGGATTCCCCAGCCCTGTTCGGCATCGAAGTCGGCTGACAGCGGGGCCAGTTGCATCAGGCCGCGACGGATATCTCGCTCGCGCTGTTCCGCCTCGGCATCCTCAAGCAGCGACAGCGCGCTGTAGTCTTCATAGGCCGCTCCGAACAGGCAGTCGTCACATAGCCAGAAACTCTCCATGGATACCTCCTGAACAATGGCAACAGGAAGCACCACCCATGACGGGATGATGCTCCCGTCATGGGGTGAGTGAGACCAGTCCTGATCGTCAGGACGTCGGTGTTGCGGACTTGGCGCGACTGCGCCTGGTTTTCGCTGGGTTGGTGTCGGGCAGGCTGTCTGCTGGCGCCGTTGTGCCTGGCTCGATACAGGGCCCGCTGGCAGCCTCAGGTGTTGCAGGGAGCGTACCTTGTTCGTCGCTCTGCTCAGGTCTGGGGGCGGCCTGGTAGACCTGCTGGCCATCGATCCTGATCCAGGCGATGTACAGCAGACGGCCTTTCAGACTCGCGCCCGGTTGGCCGGCCTTGTCGCCCTTTCCATAGACGAAGGTGTCGATCCATAGATCGCCGATGCGAAATGCCAGCAGGACCTTCTTTCCGGCGATGACTGCATCCTGGCAGCGACGGATCAGCCGTTCGGCCTCGCCGCCGCTGACCTTGCAGTCGAAGTGGGTGTATTCCACATCGTCTTCGGCTCCGTGCAGTGCTGCGATATCGCAAGCCATGAAGGCATTGCCACGGCGTACCGGAACCTCGCGAATGCGGTTGAGATAGCCGATCCCGCTGGTATGCAGATCGAAGTACTTCGTGGTCGGGGAACTGCTCGGGTTCATGGTGGTGCTCCTCAGGGTAAATGCGGGAACACCATCCCGAACGGGAGGCGAATCCCGTTCGGGGTGAAAACAGCAACGAACAGCGGCCAGTTCCTGGCAACGCAGCAGTAAGGTTGGGCAGAGCAGGTGAAGGACTCACCGAAGGAGAGAAGAAGGCGTTCATCACCGCAGTGATTGTGCGAGCTTCCGAACGCTGATCGCACTGGGGCTGGACCACCAGAAACTGGCGTAGCCTTGAAGGTCCTGGCTACCTGGGCAGTGCTGTCGACGACAGCGCTGTGCATGTTTTGTATAGGCCGGGGCGGTGAGGGCGTCAAGCTACTGGCAAGGGGGCTTTCACGGCCATAACGCAGTGGAACTCCTTGGTGGAGCATGTTGGCGTTTGCGGCGTTCTATGCAGGAGGTAGTTTCGGTTCACTCGGCCAAGACATGTGGTCGATGGTCTGACAACAGAAAAAGAAGCCTGGCGTTCACGCCAGGCTGGGAAGAGATCAGCCACCTCCGGCCGTCGATCTGCGACGCACCAGTCGACCCTTGTCGTGGCCTGGGTCGTTTCAGTATCGGCACGCATCCGCGCACAAAGGGCACCCAGTGTTTCCCCGGTGGGCGCCGGGATTGAGCATGGCCGCCGGAGCGGATGGCCGCTGCTTCCTGCTGCAGGAGGCAGAGGGCATCCGTCCCGGCGGCGCTGTAACGCGGTGGGTGTGGTCAGGTCCGTGGTTAATCAGGCTCCGTACTCGGCTGAGTCCGACCGACCTGCCCGGAGCTTATCGGTCTGTACGTGTTGTCTGGCTACGTCGGCGGCTGGGGGCGCGTCTGGCCGGTTTTGTGTCAGCCATGCCCAGCGTTCCCGTGCATGCCGGGTACTTGCTGCAGGACCAGAATAGCCCATTGCGGCCACTGCGCCGGCGGGTTGTGCTGGCGCACAGTGGGCAGGCGGGGCCTTTGTCCGTCGGCAGCTGCAGTTCCAGCTGGGTATTGTGCTTGACCCAGCGCTCGATCCAGGAAGTCTGGCGCATGAGGAAGTGCTCCAGGCTCATGCGTCCGGCGGCGATCTCGTCGAGGGCCTGTTCCCAGACTGCCGTGGTACCTGGGTCGGCGATCGCCGCTGGGACTGCCTCGATCAGGGTGTGGGCAGCAGCCGAGGCCGTCAGGCTACGCTGCTTCTTCACTAGGTAGCCACGCTCAATCAGGCCCTTGATGATGCCGGCGCGAGTCGCTTCGGTGCCTATGCCGGCGCTCTCTCTGAGCGTACGGCGCAGGCGCGGATCCTCGACCAGTCTGGCCACTCCCTTCATGGCCCTGAGCAGGTCGCCTTCGGTGAAGGCCTTCGGGGGGCGGGTCTGCTGCTCGGTGAGCTCGGTGTGGCTGAGGCAACACAGGAGGCCTGGCTCGAGTGCCGGGAGTGACTGTTCGGCCGGCTTGTCCGAGTCGGGCTCTTCGGGATCGTTCAGCACCCTTTGCCAGCCGGTTTGCAGAACCTGTTTGCCGATCGCCAGCAGCTGCTGGCCTGCACAGGACAGTTCGACTCGGGTGCGCAGCCATTCATGAGCCGGCAGGAACTGCGCCAGATAGTGTCCGCGGATCAGCGCGTAGATCGCCTGTTCGTTCACCGTCATGCATCTCAGATCCACGCTCTGCACCGTGGGGATGATGCCGTGGTGGGCGGTGATCTTGTCATCGTTCCAGGCGCGCGAGCGCAGGCTGGTGTTCAGGCTGTCCAGCAGCGGGGCCAAAGTCGGGTCGTTGTGTCGTAGCGCCGCCAGCACGGCCGGCACTTCTTGGCGCAGGCTGTCTGGCAGATAGCCGCAGTCGGTACGGGGATAGGTGATCGCCTTGTGCTGCTCGTACAGCGACTGAGCGATGTCCAGGGTGGTCTGTACGCCGAGACCCAGCTTGCGTGAGCATAGCTCCTGCAGGGTGCTCAGGGCGAATGGCAAGGGGGCAGGCTGCTGCAGGCGCTCGCTGTCTATAGCACTGACGCAGGCGCTGGTTTCCTGGGCAAGGCGCTGAGCGACCTCGCGAGCCAGGTTATGGTCGACACAGTGGCCCTGCTGGTCGAGGGCAGCCTCGGGGGGCTGCCATTGCGCGGCAAAGGCCTGCCCATCCTGCTTCAGGCGGACGTCGACCTGCCAGTAGGGCGTTGGCACGAAGCTGGCAATGGCGCGGTCGCGATCCACCACCAGGCGCAGGGTCGGTGTCTGTACGCGGCCGACCGAGAGGATGCCATCGTAACCGCCGCGCCTGCCGAGCAGGGTGAATAGCCGGCTCAGGTTCATACCGACCAGCCAGTCGGCACGGGAGCGGGCGAGGGCCGCCAGGTACAGCGGGTAGGTTTCCTCGCCGGGCTTCAGGGCGGCCAGTGCCTTGCGGATCGAGGTCTCATCGAGGGCCGACAGCCAGAGGCGCTGAACAGTGCCCCGGTAGTCGCACAGCTCGAGGATTTCACGGGCGATCAGCTCACCTTCACGATCGGCATCGGTGGCGATGACCAAGGATTCGGCTTCGGCCAGGAGGCGCTTGACGACCCTGAACTGGTCCTTTGTCCTGGCCTTGATCTCGACCAGCCAGCGCTTGGGAATGATCGGCAGGTCCTCCAGCGACCACTGCTTGTAGCGGGCGTCGTAGGCCTCGGGCGGGGCGGCTTCCAGCAGATGCCCGACACACCAGGTTACGATGACATCCCGGCCGCTCAGACAGCCCTCCTCTCGGCGATGGGCGCCGAGCACTCGGGCGATGTCCCGGGCCTGGGAAGGTTTTTCGCAGAGAAACAGGCGCATGGCGGTTGCTCCTGGACAGTCCGGGCCGTATCAGCTGCGGGGGGTGCGTTTGCGGGCAGGCTTGCTGGCCTCTGCATCGGCTTCGGAAGTGGTCTCCGGCGTTGTGGCGGAGCGCTCCATGAGACTCACCTTCGCCAGGCGATTGGGCAGGATGCCGATTCGTCGCGCCTCGATCTTGAAGGTCACCCTGGGGTTGGCCTCCTGGTCCTCCCAGGTTTCTCGCACGGTGCGGCCCTGTACCAGAACGCGCATGCCCTTCTGGTACAGCTGGCTCCAAGCCTCGGCCTCGCGGTGCCAGATCTCGACCGGTGCCCAGTAGCCGCCGCGGTCCTCATAGCTGCCGTTACGCGAGATGGGGTTGTCGAAATAGACATTCAGGCGCAGTAGGCGGCGCGGCTCGTCCTGGTCCGCGTGAAACTCCTGAAACTCCGGCGCGCTGCCGATGTTGCCTTCACCGATGAAAAGAGTGCTCATGCTGGATGCTCCTTGGGTTGGGGAACTGCCGCAGGAGCTCTTCGGCAAGGGTCATCTTGCCCGCGCACTCCACGGCTTGGCGGTACAGCGAATGGGTAACGCTCATCTGCAGGTTCAGCGCGATGCGGTCGATCTCGGCGTGGTACAGCGCCTGGCGCAAGCTGGGTGAATGCGTCGGGTTGTTCATCTGGTCGGCCCAGACGTTGACGCCCATCCGCGAGAAGTCCCGCGAACGCCAGCGCAGGAAGGTGCTGCCGGCACCAGTGCTCTGCCGGGCCAGGCGCAGGTTGAGGAGGGAGTAGGGTGCATGCCTGGCCGACTGTTCGAGCCGGGTCATCAGCTCAGCCAGCTGGGCCTCGATGCTTCTGGCCAGCTGCGCCAGGGACTCCAGTTCCCCCTTACCCTTAAAGGGCTGTAAAAGGCCTTTTAGAGAGGCAGTGTGTTCAAACTGTCGATAGGCCTCCTGGGTCAGCCAGCCCGCTGTGGATGGGCCAGGCTCATTCCTGTTCATGGTCAAGACCTGCCTGGCTGATGGTGTCGGTCAGTGTGAGTTCCGCTGGCTCCCCTGGCTCAACGCCACGGCGCGCGATGGGTGGGGCGAATTGCGACCGTCTGGAGCCAGCGAGGACGTCTTCTGGCGGTAGTCCGAAGCGTTCGATGGCCGCTAATGCCCTGGCATTCTGCGTCTGCATGTCCTCGCGACTGGCCCCTGAATGTCGATAGCGCTGTGCCAGGCCGAACAGACTGCGCAACTGGTGTGCGCCGCTGTCGATGGTGCGCTCCATGTCTGCCCGCCCGATCAGGGCGGTATGGTGGGCGAGCAGGGTGCGGCGTACCAAGGTGTCGTAGTCGGTGAGCAGATAGACTGCGAGAAACCCCAGCTGGCTGCCGATGAACAGCGGCAGGGTAACTGGATGGATGTTGAGGTTGTCGCCGATGTCGACCTGGATCGGAATGTGTTGATTGATCTGCTCCAGCCTCTGGCTCAGCTCGCTCATGCCGGCTTTGGCCTGCAGCAGCTTTTCCTCGAGCTGCAGCATGGCCCAGTCGGCGTAGGGGTCATCGCAGGAGGCGGCCTGCTTGATCTGGTTGGTGACGCTGATGTAACCCGCCATACCCATGATCGGCCTGACCCCGTCGCGGGCCGGACGTCCCTGCCAGATGCGAGCGGCATGATGGGTATGCAGGGTCAGGCTGATGCTGCTGCGCAGAGAGCCCAGGTTGAGTTGGTAGTGGTCGGTCACATCGGCATCCTCGCTGCAGACGCTGGTCGAGCAGACAATGTTGCAGGCCGCTCGTACCTGCAGCCGGAAAACCGAAAGTGCGGTGTTGGTTTTTTCGCCGAGCGATACCTTGCGGCGCCTGGATCCATGCCAGTGGCATAGGTCGGGAGTCAGCCAGGCTCCCGGTTGGGAGTCATGCCAGTGGCATAATCCATCTGAACAAGCCTCACTGCTTGCCGCTGTGCGATCTGCCCAGTTTGCGCAGCTCCTCCAGGCAGGCCTGCACCTGGCTGGGAATGGGATCGCCCGAGTTTCTGCGGGAGCGGACGGGCTCGGTAGGACGCGGAGGGCGGTCTGCGGCTGGCTGGCTGACAGGGGTAGCGGCCCAGGGATGGAATTCGCCCTGCAGGGCCCGCTGGATGAGGCTCATCAGGTAGGCAGCGGGCTTGCGGATGCCTCCGGCGGCGCAGCGGGCGCCGGCTTCGGCCAGCACGGTCTGGCGATCGCCTGGCGGAAGCTTGCCCAGAGCCTGCTGTGCGGCGAGACGTTCGGCCGGGCTCAGGTTTAGGCTGTCCGGCCACTCGAGAGGGGGACCGCCGCCTTCGCGGGCCTGCGAGCGGGGTACTGTACTGATACAAATACCGGTGTTGGTATCAAGTACAGTACTGGCGGCGTTCGGATGCCGAACCGGGTGGCAGGAGCCTGATTTGCGGCTGGGTTCGGAATCCGAACCGGGACTGGCACGAATCCGAACCGGGCGCGGATCACCCCGTTCGGATTCGTGAATGACCGGTTGTTCTGGTGCGCTACCGGCAGCCTGTCGGGCGCAGCGCTCGCCCCAGGCCTCCAGACGCGTCGGCAGGCGACTCTGGTCGATATCGGTATCCTGCTGGATATCCTCGATGACATGCTCGGCCACGATGCGCACAGCTTTCGAAGCATGGCTGAGGCCGCTGCCGACCAGTTCCAGATAGCCCGCATCGAGCTCCAACGCTTCGGCCGGAGTCAGTGGCTCATCGTGCAGGACATAGAGCGACCCTTGCAGTCGACCGCTGATGGGGTCGCGACCACGGATGACCAGACTCAGCCAGCGGGTCAGGCGGAGGAGGGTCAGGATTCGGGCGATGGTTTCCCGGGAAGCCGCGGTGCCATAGGGCACGCTGGACAGATAGGCCTGCAGATCTTCGTAGCGAGGCGTGGACAGGCCCTGATCGTCGATCAGCAGGCGGATCACCTGCCAGGCGTTGCGCTCCAGTGGCGTCAGACGATTGTCCAGCAGCAGCTGCCGGGGCACGCTTTCGTGCAGCTGCCCGCTGTACATGAAGCCAGCCTGCAGGCCGCCAGGGCCGGGTTTGGGGGCGGCAGGCCGGGAGGGCCACTGCGCCTGGATCTGGCGTGCCTGCTGCTGGAGGACCCGCTGCCAGCGCACGAGCCCGGAGGGCTTCATCTTTGTCCCTTGTGCTGTTCGATCTGACGCCAGACGAGAGTCAGGCTGATTTGCTGCTCCTCGGCCAGGATCATCATCTCTTCAAGCTGCTCGGCGGGGTCAGTGCAGGATGCCTTGGTGCGTATCTGCCGCCAGCGTTGCCACAGGGCATGCTCCTGCTCTTCGCTCAGGTGCTGTGGGCGCCCCTTGCGTGCCAGGATATTCAGGACGCGCCGGCGCATGGCCGTTTCCGAGTGCACCAAGCCGAAGCATTTGTACATGATGCGGCTGCTGGCGCCGAGCCTGAGTGCACGGTTGATCAGCAGGTCATGCTGCTCATCATGTTCGCTTTGCGCCAGGATGCGGCGGAAGGCGGTGGCATTAATCTGCACCCAGGGCGCACTGGCATGTTCCAGCCGTGCCAGGGTGCCTGGCGACAGGGACTGCAGCTGATCGATGTCGTGTTCGCTCAGGCCCAGGGTCTGGCAGCTTTGCAGGTTGCCATGACGCAGCTCGTGCAGTACCTGAATCAGCATGGTCTGGTTGAGAATGATGAAAGAGACGTTCATGGCGTGAGTCTCCGGTCAGTCCAGCGGGGCTGTGGTCAGCTCGATCAGGCGGCGAGCCAGGCGGATCAGGCGAAACAGCTGGAGCACTTGCGGGTCTGGCAAGCGTTCCAGACCGATGTCTTCGGGCGGCTGGTTGGGCAGCGGCAGCTGGTAGACGCCAAGCAGGATCTGGCCGAACAGGGCGGCCGGTAGTTGGCGGCGATCCTGCCAATCCAGCCGGTCATGAGCTCGCAGTAGTGCGCCGAGCAGCAGATGAATCGATGCCGCTCTGCAGGTGCTCAGGGGCTGCAGCGGCAGGCACACGAAACCCAGACCGTCGTCACAGCTCATCACGCTGTCAGGGGTGCCGGCATGGTTCGCCAGCTCGCGGGCCAGATGGGAAATTTCCTCTCGCAGGCGCTCTGGTCTGTCGATCTCACGGTCGATGTGCCACAGGTCGTTGTCCTGCGCGTGATCCCGATGTTCAGTTGGTGTGTTCTCTGCGGCGATCTGCTGGCGGATGCGCTCGACACGGGACGGGTGGGAGGTTGCGGTGGTAGCCGATGCCGACTCGGGGCCCTGGAGGTCTTGCCTCGATGCATGTGCGGACTTGTCGGGAGCTGCGGGTGTGGGCAGCTGGACCTCCGCGTGCGGAGTGGTCAGTGGCCTGCTATTGGCTCCTGTGAGTGTCTCGGCTGTATCCGCCAGCTCCGCAGCGAGTAGTCGGCCCGGTTGCCCCAGCGCTTCACTCATACCGGCCAGGAGGGCGTCCTTGAGGCGCTCGTGCTCGAAGCTGCCCGGTTCATCGAGGCTGGCCAGAGTGCTGAACCACAGCTCATCGAAGTCGTTCCGGGTGTCTGGGTGTCGGTCCCAGACGCGTTTCGCCTGCTTGCGCAGCCCGAGTAGGCGTTGGATCAGCGGTTTGCCCAGTCCGGCATAGAGCGTTTGTGGAAGACCCGGCAGCAGATGCTCCAGGGTGTCGAGCATGCGACTGATATGGGGTTGGGAGATCGGATAGCCGCCAGCGGTCAGGCGCCGAGCCAGTTCGCTCTGGCTGAGCTCTCCGCCGTCGCGTTGGAACAGGGTTTTGATCTTGGCGACCGACAGCGCCCGCTCAATGAAGGTGAGCGGACTGTGCAGGTCGTTCTCGGCCATATGGCCAAGCAGGGCCGTAGTTTCATCGGCCCAGGGTCTGAACAGGCAGTGAATGCGGAAGAAGCGCTCGTCACGGGTCTCTTGCCACAGCTCGTTGAGGATTGCCAGGCGGGTATTTCCACCGTTGCGGATGATGAAGTGCGACTCGCCGGGGCGCCGGGTAATGGGAGGTGCCTGGTCCAGCCCGCGAGTCCGGATCGAGGCCTTGATCTCTTCGTACTGCGGGTTGCGGATCAGTCTTGGGTTGTGCTCATAGGGACGCAGCTGTTCCAAGGTCACCCTCATGGGGGTGTCGCACAACGGGTCGGACAGGGTGGGCGACTGCAGAGGTGTTGTGCCGGCCGGTCGATCCGGCCACAGCTTCTCCGTGATGGCATCCGGGGAGGAGGACAAGCTTTTCATCAGCATTCTCCTCCCCGGCGCGGGTCCGGCAGAGCGGTGAATCGCGCCTGTTCGCCAATGAAGCGGCAATGCACCGTGCCGGTTGGTCCATTACGGTGCTTGCCGATGATCAGTTCGGCGGTACCCTGTGCCTCGCTGTCCGGGTGATAGACCTCGTCCCGATAGACGAACAGGATCAGGTCGGCGTCCTGCTCGATGGCGCCGGACTCGCGCAGGTCGGCCAGCAATGGGCGTTTGTTGCTGCGCTGCTCCAGGGCGCGATTGAGCTGGGACAGCGCGATCACCGGACAACTCAGCTCCTTGGCCAGGGATTTGAGCGATGCCGAGATTTCGGCGATTTCCAGATGGCGATTCTCCTTGGCGGAGGCCTGCATCAGCTGTAGGTAGTCCACCAGCACCAGAGAGGGAGCTCCGCAGCGGCGGCTGGCTCGTCGCGTCCGGGCGCGCAGGGCACTACAGCTCAGAGCGGCCGTGTCGTCGATGACCAGACGCTCGCCGTAACTCTGCAGTCGAGCCACGGCAGCAGTCAGGCGTGGCCAGTCTTCATCCTGCAGTTGCCCCGTCAGCAGGTTGCTCAGCGGCAACTCGCCGAGGATGGCAAGCAATCGGTAAACCAGGGCGCGGGCGGGCATTTCCAGGCTGTAGACCTGCACTGAGCTCTGGGGCTGGGCCAGGAGTGCTGCCGCGATGAAGCTCAGGGCCAGGCTGGTCTTGCCCATCGATGGCCGGGCCGCCACTATCACTAGGTCGGCCGGCTGGAAGCCGGCCGTGTAGGCATCCAGATCGGCCAGCCCGCTGGGAATGCCGGTGGTGATTTCGCCGCTGTTGAAGTGCTCATCGATCTCGTCGATCACGCCTGCCAGGCACTGCTGCAGGTCGACGAACTCGTGCGGCTGGCTCTGTCCGAGCTGGAACAGCTGTTGCTCGAAGCGCTCCTGCAGTTGCACGCCGCTGGTATCGGCTTCGCAGACTGCCTGGTAGCAGCCCAGGCCGAACTGCATCAGGCGGCGGCGATGGGCGCGATCGCGGACGATGTCTGCGTAGGTACGGATATTGGCGACCGATGGCGTGTTCATGGCCATCTCGCCCAGATAGGCCAGGCCGCCAGCCTCGGGATGCGGTGCTAGGCGCTCGGACAGGGTCACCACATCGAAGGGACAGTCCTGTTCGGCTAGCGCTGCGATGGCACGAAAGATCAAGCGGTGGTCTTGGCGGTAGAAGTCCTCGGCCTGCAATTGATCGGCGATCAGCTCCCAGGCCGTGTTATCCAACATCAGCCCGCCCAGAACGCCTTGCTCGGCTTCGATGGAGTGTGGTGGTGCACTCGGGATGGATGTCATCGGCCGCCTCCATTGGTCTTGGCCAGCGCATGCAGCTGCGCCTGCCAGTGCGGAAACAGCTCGACGGCCAGCGCCTGCATGCTGCTCAGTGCCGAAGGCGCCTTGCGCCCCGTGGGTTGGTGTGGTTCGAGGCGATGAACCGGCAGCCCCTGAGTGGCCGCCTGCCGGTAGGCAACCAAGCCGGGAATCCGGGTGTCCAGAATGCGGACTGTCGGCAGGTTGCTGAAGGCCTGCTGCAGCCCCTGGATGATCAGGTGCGCGTCATTGGAGATGGCATCGGTACGATTGAGTAGCAGCCACAGCGGAGGAGTGACGATACCCAGATGGCGAAACGGTTGCAGTTCATCCAGTAAGCGCAGCGTGCCGCGATGCAGTTCGCGGGCGGCAAGCATTTCCGGAATGACCGGAGACAGCAGCAGGTCCGAAGCCAGGATCGCCATCTCCAGCAGCACGCTGCGAGCCCCCTGGGTGTCGATGAGTATCAGGTCGTAATGGGGGGCGAAGCGCGGCAGTAGGTTGCGCAGGCGCACGCGGCCGTCAGGCGCATGCAGCAACAGGGTAGCCAGCTGGCCGGCTGGATCGTTGGAGTAGATCAGGTCCAGGCCGCTGATGCCGGTGCGGGATACCACCTGCATGCGGTCGTCCAGGTTGGCGGCAATCAGTTCGCAGGCTCCGCAGGGGGCTTTCCACGCGAGCTCGTAGTAGCTGGAAAGCGTCGGCTGACTGTCGAGATCCAGCAGCAGCACGCTCAGACCGGCATCGGCCAGCAGGCCGCCGAGGTTGGCGGCGATTGTGGTCTTGCCGACGCCGCCCTTGGTCGAGATGATCGAGACGATATGCATGGTCGTTCCCCTCAGCCCAGGCGGGCCGCAATCCACTGCTCGATTTCCTGAGAATCCCAGCCAACTGCGCGCAGACCGATGCGCCGTGCCTGCGGGAACTTGCCGGCCTTCATCAGGTTGTAGATGTGTGCCCTCTTGAAGCCGGTGCGGCGCTCCACTTCTTCACGACGCAGGATGAGTCGCTCAGTACTCGGAAGGGGGAGGTCTTGTGCGGGATGGGTCTGCCTGGACATTGTGATCACTCCTTGGCGCCGGGTGGCGCATGCTGGGTTGTGATCTGTAGCAAAGCGGGTATTGGCCAACGGTAAACCGTAATGGCGGTACGGCTTACCGTATTGGCGGTGAACAGCGATATTTTTCAGTTTCTATTCAGACTGCGCCTTGCCGCGGCAAATTTTCGCTCGAGTGTGCGTTCGGTGATACCAAGCCGGCCACGGTGGTGGGCGACGATTGAGGAGATGATCGAAGTTTGGTTTCTGAAACTCGAGTAGGGTTTTCCGGAAGGGGAGTTTGAAAGCAGCAGATGGAGAAGAGAGCCGATAATGTTCAAGTGCGTCGTTTCGCTACGATCACTGGCCTCAGCAGGCTGATTACTGATCTGCGCCATCAACAGGCCTTTCGCCTGCTCAAGCTCGGCATTCTGAGCCAATAGCAATCGATAGGATTGCTGATGCTCGGCAACTTTGTTTTCGAGGGCCTCCCGATCGGCCTGCAGCACCTGGAAGGATTCGAAGCTGATGGCCTGATGCGTGGTGCGCTCAATGGCGTCGAAAAGGAATGTCGGCTTCTGGTCCGGGTAGTAGTGTGCCATCCAGGCTTTCAGATCGGTATGGCGTATAGTCAGGCAGCGTGTTTCCACTGGTGTTTCCGGCTGCACAGTAAGGCCCAGACAGCCGAAAGGCAGTTCTCCGCTCTGGATCGCATCCAGAATTTTCTCAATGTTGGCACCCAAACAAGGCCATTGTGGAAAAGCCTGCCGGCAGGACCATGGAGAGTCCAGCTTGGCAAGCAGTATCTCATCTTCAAAGGCCAGTAGTTTGCACCAGCGAAGAGCGGCTTCGATAGGGTAGTAGAAAGTCTTGGCGTCTGGGTTGTATGGTGGGTTCCTATACATGTTACTGATTCCATGCTGTTTTATGCGCGTGTTCAATGGCATAGTCATGCTGTGCCCACGGCATAAGAATTACTCCTGGTGATCGCCCCCACAGCCAGTGCTTCCAAAGGCGGAGAGAATTTCTTGCTATGCTCTCTGCATGAGAAGCCCTTGTAGGGCAGCTAATGCCGTTCGCTACGGAATGCTCACGGACTAAATGTTGCTAGTTCCGTGCTCTGCGACAGGCTTGTATAAATGTAGCGCTTCCTGTGGGATGGGCAGTATTTCAAGTCGTGATAGCTATGAGGTTTTTTCGTTTTGACAAGCAGTCAACAAAATAAGATGGCTTTTTTGGAGGGGGCCGGGCTGTCACTGGCAGATCGGCACTAGGTTCTGTACGAAAAGTCCGAACGGGTAGAATCGGCGCCATGACAGGCTGGAGGCCCGCATGGCAAAGCGCTACGAACTCCCGGATGCAGCTTGGGAGCTGATCGCCGATCTGGTTTCCCCCGAACAGAAGATGGGACGACCTCGCAGTGATGACCGACTGATGCTCAACGGCATCCTCTGGATCATGTGTTCAGGTGCAGCCTGGCGCGACCTGCCAGAGCGGTTCAGTCCATGGTCGACGGTATATCAGCGCTTTCGTGACTGGCGGGACGACGGCACGTTCGACCGAGTACTCTGAGCGTTTGCACATCTGGCTGAATCAGGAAGGCTTGATCGATCTGGATACCTAGGGGCTGTTGACGTTTCACATGGGTAGCCATAGGAACCCGCAGGCAATGGCTACCATGTTCTCGTAATTTCGCTTCAGCTTGTCGTATCGGAACGCCACGGCCCGGTAGTGCTTCAGCCGCGCAAAGGCGTTCTCGACCAGATGCCTGTAGCGATACAGCCCCCTGTCCAAGTCGGCATTGCCCCTGATCGAGTTGCGCTTTCTGGAGATCACCGGTCGGGCGCCCTGCGTCTCGATCTGTTCGCGGATGCGCTCACGGTCATAGCCCTTGTCCGCTACGATCACCTCGGCAGACGGCAGCTGTGCAATCAGCTCGGGAGCTGCCGTGCAGTCGTTGATGTCGCCTCCGGTGATCTCGAAAGCCACAGGCAAACCATGCGCATCGACCGCCAGGTGTATGACCGGCGCGGCTTTTGCCGATCGCCTCAGGCTGACCGCTGGCAGCACTGGCGCTGTGCTGATGGGCCTTTACATAGGTGCCGTCGATGAATGCCCACTCAAAGTCAGGCTCCTCGAGCAAAGCGTTGAAAACGTTGAGCCACTTGCCGGCCGCCGACCAAGGGTTGAATCGTTTGTACACAGAGTTCCAGCACCCAAAGGCACTGGGCAGGTCTCTCCAGGGGCAGCCCACGCGCATCCGGTAATGTATTCACTCAACCGCCATCCGCATATCTGGCTTGTGGTAAATCGCTTGCTGAAGCTGAATTTTTTCCAGCTTCGACCAAGCTCGTCACTGAGCATCAATCGGGGCATTGCAAACCCGCAGAATTGGTGTAGGAACCTCAATTCTGCGGGTTTGCTTCTCTTCCTCAAGACTTCCAGCGCGAAACGTCCACAGGCCATAAGCCATCAAGACCCAGGGCGGTGAGGATTTCTAGGGCTCGCTTCCCGGTTAATCGCAATGCTGCTCCGCTTAGGTGAGCAGCATTGCACCACAGGTCTTCTACGGTAAATTACATTCAGATGTGACGTAGAGAACCCGTATCACAACCAGGTTCCGCCCTGGCGTTCATCTGGCTCGTTGAGATCGCTAGCGTCGAAGCCGTGGATCCAATCGAGGTGATGCAGCATGGCATCATGTGAGGCAAGACGTGCATCGCGCCGATCCCTCTCTTCACCCGGTGGCAAGTGCAACATATCGCCAGTGGTCACGGACGCATACACAACCTTGCGCGCCCGACCACGACGCAGTCGCTCGTAACGTTCAAAGGTTTCTGCAATCGACGCGGAACCCGCAGCGGCAATGCAGTCAGCTAGGACCACGGCATCCTCGATCGACTGGTTGGCACCCTGTCCATGGTGCGGTACTAGGGAGTGTGCGGCATCACCGAGCAGCGTTACCCGACCTTTGCTCCAGCGGCCAAGGGTCATGCGATAAACCATGCCCCATCGCTGATTGACTGTCTTCAAGGTGTTCGAAGCGATCATCTCAAGGAGAGCGGGATGCCAGTCCTTGAAGAGGCGCAATTGTTCACCGTCGCCTGTAGGTGCGGTCGACTGTTTTAGTGGCCAGGTCGTCGGGGTGCGTTCAACGAGAAAGAAATTGATGTCTCCTTTCCTGTCTCCGCCGATCGGGTAGTGAAGGCAGTGGCCGGACTCACCCATCCAGAATTGAATAGCGGTCGGATCAGGCATGCTCGGTAGTTTATCGATTGGCACGATGCCGCGAAACGCCGTGTACCCCGCGTATATGTAATCTTCATAACCGAGCATCAAGTTTCGTACAGTGGAACGCACCCCGTCAGCGCCAATGACGATATCGGCTTCCGCTTTGCTACCGTCTTTGAAGTTCAGCACTACGTGCTCGCCAGTATCATCGATATTTACTAGGCGTTTATTCAGGTGAATGCGTTCCATACCCACCTTGGTGGAGAGAATCCTTTGCAGCTCGGCCCGGTGGATGCCGAGATAGGGGCCGCCGAAAAGGTCTCGATACGTCTGCCCCCCGGCGTGCCTGCCGATTTCACGGCCAGTCTTTCCGTCCCGGTAGATCAAGGCAGAAATTTCAAACGCAGCCTCGTCAAACGCCTCGCCCAAACCCCAGTGGTTATAATAAAAACGCGTGGCATTGGCGGATAATGCGACCGCGGCACCCACCTCACGCAATTCCTCCGCTTGCTCGTATATATCAACGTCGATACCGTGGTGGCGCATCGCAATCGCAAAGGTCAAGCCACCGATACCGCCACCGACCACAGCAATGCGGCGTATTTTATTGGTTTCTTTTTCATTCATAATGATTATCTCTTTCTTATTAGGTGTGGACGAAAATTGAGATAGCGCGAATGACATCATGCTGGGGCATGCAACAAGGGGCGGTTAGTTACAGCGTCTCATGTAGTTGCGTGAGAGTCCGCCCTGACTACGCATCCCTTTTATGATGCGTTGGGCGAACAATAGAGAATGGTGATATATAAGTAAATAAATTATGTGCTATAACCATCATCACCAGTGTGAATGTTGAGAAGAAAGCATGCAGCTGCACTCGCTCTTTACCAGTGCTGGCTGAACTCGATCAACTGGTCGACCACATAACGGACCTTGGGCCTCAGGTGCGAGGTCTTCGGCCAGAGTGCGTAGATGTCCACCGGATCGGGCTCCAGTTCGGCCAGCACCTCCACCAGTCGTCCGTCGGTGAGGTGCTGGCGGAACAAGTAGAGCGGCATCTGGCACAGGCCCAGGCCAGCCAGGGTGGCGTCGATCATGGCGGCGCCATCGCTGAACTGGTGGCTGGAGGGCGGGGCAAAGCGGATGTTCTGGCCCTCGCTGCAAATGCGCCAGGACAGGGGCAATCCACGCCTGAAACCGACGATGCAGTCATGCCGCTCCAGGCTGTGTAGGCCGTCGGGATAGCCCTGTCGTGCAAGGTAGTCGGGTGAGCCGCAGATGACCCAGCGCTGGCTCGCTAGCTTGCGCGCCACCAGATTGCTCTGGTCGCCGATTTCCCCGAAGCGGATCATCAGGTCGACCCCTTCCTCGATGGGGTCGATCAGGTGATCGTTGAAGGAGAGGCTCAACTTCAGAAGTGGAAACTGTTTGGCCAGTGACAGCAGCATCGGCATGATCACCTGCCGGCCGAAGGCCACAGGCATGTCCACGCGCAAGCGGCCGGCTGGCTCGCTGGCCCTGGGGCCGAGGCTGTCTTCGGCGCCCTTGATTTCATCGAGTGCCGCCGCGCAGGCGGCGAAATAGGCTTCGCCGTCGGCAGAGAGGTGAATGCGCCGAGTTGTGCGGTGGAATAGCTGGGTCCCCAGCCGTTCCTCCAGTCGGGCGATTGCCTTGCCCACCGCCGACTTGGAGACGCCAAGATGCTCGGCGGCCTCGGTGAAGCTGGAGGAGCGGGCGGCGGTGACGAAGGTGATGACCCCGTTCAGCGATTCGATCTGAATCATTCGGTGTTCTTCTGTTGACTTATTTTCTACTCATTTAAGAACTTCTGCCTGTTTATCTGATTATTTGTCAACTATAGCATGATCTCCCATCTGGACTGGCGCCTTGGAACAAGGGCCACTCTTCGATAGCCCACCTATCATCGGAGTCATCAATGACCATTGCAGACAAGCAGAAACACGCCCTGATACTTGGCGCATCGCGAGGCCTCGGCCTCGGGCTGGTTCAGAAATACCTAGAGCAAGGCTGGAAAGTCGTGGCGACCGAGCGCGCTCCGGGGCCGGATACCCGTCTGGGGCAACTGGTCGAGAAATCCGCTCAGGCACTGCGTGTGGAGCCGCTCGACATCAATGACCAGAAGCAGATCGAGCAGCTTGCCGAGAAGCTGAAAGGTGCCGCTTTCGATCTGCTGTTTGTGGTTGCCGGCGTGAGCGACGATCCGCAGCAGCTGTCCAGCCAGATCAGCAACGACGAGTTTGCCCACCTGATGCTGACCAACGCCCTCAGCCCCATGCGAGCGCTCGAAGCCTTCAGCGCCAATGTGCCGGCCGATGGGGTCGTGGCTGTCATGTCTTCCGCCCTGGGTAGCGTCAGCAACAACACCGAGGGAGGCTACGAGTCCTATCGCGCCAGCAAGGCCGCGCTGAACTCGCTGCTGCGCAGCTTCAGCGCGCGCAAGAAGGATGAGCGGACCTACATTGCCATGATGCCGGGCTGGGTACGCACTGACATGGGAGGCCCAGACGCTCCCGTTTCGGTCGAGGAAAGCACTGACGGCATGGCCAAGGCGATTGCCGCACGGCAGGGCAACGCTGGCGTGTTCTTCATCGACTTCCATGACAACGAAATCACCTGGTGATGGCCGGGGCGCTGGCATTTCCCGTATCGATCAATGGTTCGAAGCGGAAGCGATCAGCACCCATGGGGCGCAGAAGACCTCCGACCGGCGCCATCTAAATCCCGTTTCAATAAATGCGCCGCGTCACGGGACCGGAATCATTCACCACCGAAAACGAAGGCAAACCATGCGCGATGTAATCGTCAACATCTTCAATCTGAGTCTCGAACCTCAAAACTTCCCGGCCTTCAAGGCGCTGGTCGCGGAGATCGTCGAAGCCACCCGTCAGGAGCCGGGTACCCTGACCTACGAGTACAGCGTGAGCAGCGACCAGCGTTCGGTTCACATCATCGAACGCTATCGCTCCGAAGGGCTGGTCTCGCACATCGACCAGACCTTCGCTCCTTTTGCCAAGCGCTTCCTCGACCTGGTGACGGTCACCGACCTGGTTGTCTACGGCAACCCGGACGCCGAAGCGCGTAAACGCCTGGATGGCTTCGGTGCGGTCTACATGACCCCATTCGACGGCTTCACTCGCTGAGTGATGCGGGGCAGGGCGGATACGACCTGCCCCCTGAAGCGACATCCGAAGTTGCGGCCTGGCCGACGCTATCCTTGACCGCCTGATGCACAACGCCATTGGATCCAGCTCAAGGGCGAATCGATGTGCAAGCAGACGAGTAAATTGACGCCATCAGGCACCTCTGGCTGACAATGCCACCCTGCGTCGCTGCGCTGCGCTGCGCCTGCCCGGCCGTATGGTGTGGAATCCATACTCTCCCGGTGGTGGATTACTCAAGCTTCAGAAGTGGTCGTAGCCACTGGACGAAATCGCTGACTTCTTCACTGATGACTTCGTGACCCATTTCATAAATGTGGGTCTGATGGGGGACCCCTAAGCGTTCCAGCCATGCATCTGCCTGCTCGGCCCAGCTCAGTGGGAGTTTGTCGTCATGCTTCCCGTGAGCAACGAAGGCGGACAAGGAGCGCAAAGCTTCCCGAGGGGCAATGTGTGGCTCCAGCTCCGGCAGTATCCGACCGCTGAGCAGGCCGAAGCCCGCTACACAGTTGGGGGCGCTCAACCCGACACTGGAACTGAGGATGCCGCCCTGGCTGAAGCCGGCGATGACCGTCGGCATCTGGGGTTGCACTTGGATGAAGCGCAGCAACCGATTACGGCTTGCCTCCGCTTGATCTGCCTGGATTCCCGGCCCTGTACTGGTGAAGTTGACCTGGAACCAGGCAAAGCCCTGTGGGGCGACCTGTAGTGGCGCGCGCAGCAGAATTAGCTCCAGTGCGGGCGGAAGGAAGGGTAGGAGCCCAGCAAGGTTGCTTTCGTTGCCGCCCACGCCGTGAAGCAGCAGCAGGCGCGCGCGAGGAGTCTCGGAATTGGTGGCGAGTCGGTAGTACAGACCGGATTGCGGCTCATGCTGCAATTCAGAGAATGCGGTGTCTTGAGTCATAGCGATATCGTCTCGTGTGCGAAGGGCTGCTGGGACGGGTGCTGAACAGGTAGCTGTCCATCGCCAGCACGCCATACGTCAACCTCATGTCGCCAAGCATGGCAGGGCGCGGATCAACAGGCTGCTATAGAAAGGAACTCCCGGCATCGCTGCCGATCTCGGCCACCCTTGGCGATTGAGCCGACCCACCGAATGACCGGCGTTCACTACGGGTCCGAAGATGACCATTCAGGAGTCCTTGTCGGGCCCGCCGAACAGTTTGCCCGCCCCCGCCCAATCACTGGGGGCAATATCTTCGAAGATAACGTAGATGTAGTTCGGGTCAGTGCCGGTGTTCTTCACGATGCTTTCGGTGATCTCGGCCGCTACCGCCTGCTTGGCCGCATGGTCCTTGCCTTCAAACCAGCTCACTCGTACAACGGGCATATTGGCATCCTCTGAGAACATGATTAAGGGGCATTGCGGTAATCGCGTTGCCAAGTGCAGCCCGGCTTCCAGAGCCGGACGTTCGACCGGGGGGCCGATCGAATTCCGCTCAGCGCATCAGGAACCCATGCAGGTCTGAACTGAATTTCAATGGGTTCTTCAAGGCCAGGAAGTGGTCGCCATGATCCGCTTTCGAGTACACGAACAGCGAAGCGTCGGGAATGACTGAGGCCATCCAGCGCTGACTGTGAAGCCAGTCGCTGTACTCGCCCGAGAAAATCGCAGTCGGTGCGTCGATCTTGCTGCGGATGACGTCGCGCCAATCATTGGTCGCATGATCGAACAGCACCTGACCGGTATAGCTCATGTCATCGATGATGATGGACTGGGCGAACGCCAGGGCATTTGCGTAGTACGGCGAATCCATCTGCGTTGCGTGCTCCAGAACCCTGGTGCCGGAAATCAGCATGTTGACCGGCTTCATCTGGGTATACGAGGCAATCATGCGCTCCGGGGATGAAGTGAAAGCTCCGGCGTCCAGGCGCTCCTGTTCAGTCCAGTCCGCGTGGCAGTAGATCGAGGGGGCCTGATCGATAAAAGCCAGCTTGCGAACGCCCTGGGTACCGAACAGGTCGATATATGCCCACAACACCGAGGCGCCCATGGACCAGCCACAGTAATGTGCCTTGTCCAGATGCAGATGCTCGGCGAACTCCTTGAGATCCATGGCAATACGTGAAATCCGGGTGCCGAACGACACGCGCTGGGACAGCCCCTGATTGCGGACATCCAGTACATGGACGCGGTAATGCCGACTCAGCAGAACCATCAGGTAGACGTACAGCGCCCCGTTGGCCGACCAGCCGGGGATGAACACTAGGGGTTCACCTTCACCGGCCACCCAGTAGGCCAGCTCCACGTCATCGCTGGTGCGGAAGCGACCGATCTGCAGCCCGCCGAAATCCGACAGTCGCGTCGGTTGGCCCTCAATGGCACGCGGGAAGGTGAAGTCCGCCCCCAACACGGAAAGTGCCGAGACGGGTGCAACGTGTTCGAACGTTCTCAAGTCTGGTACCTGTGTGGGCGCAAAGGACGCGCATTCAAGCCGATCGCCCAAGCCCCTGCTCGAATGTCAGTTCATTCAATACTTGAAAGCAAAAGGGATAAATATCCAAAATGGACCGACATTCAAAACAGGTTGTTTGCAATGGACCGACTGTCCAGCATGAATGCCTTCGTAAAGGCGGCGGAATTGGGATCGTTCAGCGCCGCGGCGGAAGTGCTGCAGATTTCGTCGCAACTGGTGGGCAAGCATGTCCATCATCTGGAGCAACGCCTCGGTATGCGGCTGCTGAACCGCACTACGCGGCGCCAGAGTCTCACCGATTTCGGACGCTCATTTTATGAGCGCGCAAAAATCATCCTCGCCGAAGTGGAGCACGCCGAAAACCTCGCTGCGGAGGCTCAGGCGTCACCCAGTGGGCGCTTGCGCATCAACGCTCCGGTGAGCTTCGGTATGCAGCAGTTGGCAGTGCACCTGCCCGAGTACATGAAGGCGTTCCCAGAGGTCAGTGTCGAGCTGACGTTGTCCAATCGTACTGTGGATTTGATCGACGAAGGCTACGATGCGGTATTCAGGGTCGGCCAACTGGCCGACAGCGGGCTAATCGCCAGGCCTCTCGCTCCCTACAGACTCGTGCTCTGCGCCGCGCCGGACTATCTGGCGGCTCATGGCCCTTTGAATACGCCATGGGACTTGCAGACACATGAGTGCCTGGGTTTCGCGCACACGGAGTTGCGCACGCAGTGGACCTTCGACGGTCCAGACGGGTGGATCGTGGTGGCTGTCTCAGGGCGGCTGATGGTCGATCATGGGGAGCCGCTGCTGTGCGCCGCATTGGCGGGGCTGGGAATCTTGCTTCAGCCCCTCGAACTGGTTCGCAAGCACCTGGCGACGGGCGAGCTGGTTGCGCTGCTGCCGGACTATCAGGTGCCGACTCGGCCCTTGCACATTCTCTATGCCCCGGATCGCCGCATCACTCCGAAACTGCGCAGCTTCCTTGACTTCGCCATAGCCACCTTCGGCCAGGAGGCGTAGCGGCCGTCCCTGGCCAATGCCGTTGTTTGGCGACTGCCGCATATCGGAAGGAGCAGCCGGCCCCGGTGGCCGGGCTGTCGCAGCGGCATCCAGGGCCAGCGCTATTCGAGCAGATCCTCGATGGATTCGGCCGCCAGCTGATACGAGCGGCAACGCGCGGTGGGGGTGTAGATCCTGGCGTCGATCATCAGTTCGTTCGCGCCCGTGGTGGCAATGAACTCACGCAGCCAGGCCCCAACTTCGCGCTTATCCCCGATGGCGGTGCAAGCCATCGCCTGCGCCAGTCCCTGCAATTCGAAGTTGGACAGGCGCGCCATGTAGCCATCCTCCGGCTGCGGCAACGGCCCCGGCACACCGTTGTGCAGGTTATTCACCCAATGGCGATGCGAGCTGGCGATGTACTCCGCTTCGTCGTGGGTCTCGGCGGCGATGACGTTCACCCCGGCGATCACGTAAGGCTGCTGCAGATGCTCGCTGGGCCGGAAGTTGGTCCGGTAATGGGCGATCGCCTGCATCAGGAAACGCGGAGCGAAATGCGAAGCGAAGGCGTAGGGCAGACCGAGCTTCGCCGCGAGATCGGCACCTTGCAGGCTGGAGCCAAGAATCCACACCGGCACATCATGGCGACCGGGTAAGCCCCGTGCCTCCTGTCGGCCGTTGTTGGCCAGGTAGTCCATCAGTTGCGTGACGTCGGTAGCGAAGTCGCGCTCCGAGGCGTCGCCGCGCATCGCCCGGATGCTCGGGCCGGCAGATCCCGGTGCGCGTCCGACGCCCAGATCGATGCGTCCCGGGAACAGGGTCTCCAGCGTGGCGAACTGTTCCGCGATGACCAGCGGTGAATGGTTGGGCAGCATGATCCCGCCAGCGCCGACCCGCAGTGTCGATGTCGCCGCCGCCAGGTGCTGAATGATCAGGGTCGTGGCGGCCGAGCCGATACCCGACAGGTCGTGGTGCTCCGCCACCCAGTAGCGCCGGTAGCCATGTTTTTCCACGTGGCGGGCGAGCAGGGCGGCCTCTTCGAGCGAATGGGCCAGCCCTTTGCCTTCGCCGATCATCATGAGGTCGAGTACAGAGAGTGCGGTCATGGGGTCTCCATTTTTCAAGGATTGAACAAGGGGATGAAGGGGGCGCTCGACGCTCATTGCCCGCCGGCGAGCGGAGCCCACTGAGGGTGACGGCTCAGGCGCTCCTGCATCTCGCGGATGGTCGCCAGGGAGCGTTGCAGCTTCAGATAGACGTCCCCGCAGTAGTCCCAGCCCAGCAGCCCGATGCGGCCGCGGTAGCCCATGCGCGACAGCGCGGCGAGCAAAGCGAAGTTGTCCAGTTCGCCGCGGTCCGGGGGTTCCATTGTGGCCACGCCGCCCCAGCCCAGAGGTGAAAGCGCTGAGCCGGACGTGGTCACCTGCATCAGCCAGGGCTGCATTGCGCACAGACGCCCTTCGAGGTCGCCTTCCTCGCTGGCATACCAGTGGTAGCCATTGAAGGTGGCCCCCAGCTGCGGGTGATCGAAGTGCTGGCAGATAGCGACGACCTGCGAAGTGGTTTCCGTAACGTGATGGCGGTGCGGGTACAGCGCCAGGCGCAGGCCGCGCCGCTCGACAATCGGCAGCAGGCTTTCGATCACCCGCAGGATCGCCGGCTCGCCATTGAGCGAGGACTGCACGGCGAGCTCGATCAGCTCCACGCCTTCGACGGACTCGACGATTCGCCGCAGCATGGCGTCGTTGCGCCCCTCGTGCAGAACCAGGTATAGCGCCGCGATGTCCAGTCCGTGCTCGGTCTTGACGCTGGGCAGCAGCGACAGATCGGTCAACGGCTGCCCACCCCATGCCGCAACCGTGATCGCGTCGTAGCCGATCTCCGCGAGCATTTCGCACTGCGAGCGGAAGCTGTAGACGCCCATCGATGTGTAGAAGAAGGAATCCAGCGCGTGAATCGGTAGTTTCATGGAAAGGCTCTCTCGCGCTTTGGGGTCAGTACGGCAGCTGGTCCATCACCGCCCAGTGGGGGTGGTGCAACAGGCGACGCTCCATGGACCTGAAGGCGGTCAGCGAGCGACGCAGGTTGCCGTAGACATCGCCCCCCATGCTTTCCCAGCCGAGGAAGGCGTAGCGGCCCTGATAGCCACGCCGCGTCAGTGCGCCAAGCAGCACGAAGTTGTCCATCTCCCCCTCGTCCAGGGGTTCGATGGTGGCGGCACCTCCCCAGCCCAGCGGCGACAGGCGGCAACCGGCGATGTTCACCTGCCTGAGCCAGGGCCAGA
Organism: Geopseudomonas sagittaria; assembly: GCF_900115715.1. GTDB lineage: Bacteria > Pseudomonadota > Gammaproteobacteria > Pseudomonadales > Pseudomonadaceae > Geopseudomonas > Geopseudomonas sagittaria. The sequence goes on along the minus strand of NZ_FOXM01000016.1, from coordinate 7,297 downwards.
GCGCGTCCAAGCGCTGCTCGAGCGCTTTCTCCTGGGTTGCGTACCAGTGGTAGCCGTTGAACACGATGCCCAGGCGTGGATGGTCGAACTCCTTGCACAGGGAGATGGCCTCGGAGGTGGTCTGCATGCCGTAGCGTATGTGCGGGTAGAGCACCAGCTCGATGTTCCGCCGCTCGCAGATCGGTAGCAGCCGATCGAGCATCCGGCGATCGGCATCCGTGACGGACTCGCCGGAATGCAGGGCCAGCTCGATAGAGCCGCACCCCTCGACGCTCTCGAACAGCCGAACCAAGCGCGACTCAAGGCCTTGGCGGTAGATCGCGTAGATGGCCCCGACGTCCAGCCCCCAGCGCTCCTTGACCCGTGGCAGCTCGGCCAGCTCCTGGCTCCACCAGGACACCGTCAACCCCTGATAGCCAAGCTCGGCCAGCATTTCGCACTGTGCTGCCAAGGGATAGCTACCCAGGCGGGTCTGGAAAATGAAGTCCATGGCGTGTGCGGGGTGGTTCATCACGGCGCCTCCATCTGCGCTGGGGCAAGGCTTGCGGGGTGGCCGATGGGGAAATGGGGCAGGACGTATTCCCCCAGCTCGTCGATGACCTCCGCGGCAGGCCTGCGCTGGGGCTTGAAGTTCAGCGCAACGTGGCAGACGCCCTGATCCTGTTGGCGCCGCCACAGGTCGATGAGCGTATTGCGCCCGGCCCGCATGACGCGCCCGGGCTGCAGCGGCAGGTTCGGATCGCGGTCCAGGTCGAAGAAGGTGCCGTAGCCATAGGGCTTGAAGGGCATGCCGGCGCAGGCGGCTCGCCATTGGTTGACGATATCCGGAATGCGTGCCGGGTCGGTCAGGTACCAGAGCACGCCGTCAGCGTGATTGGCGATCCACTCCATGCACTGTCCGGCCATGCCGATCACCAGCGTCGGGAGCCGGGCGGCACGCGGCTTGGGAAGCAGATCCAGGCTGCCGTCGAGCTGTCCGTAGAACCGCGAGACATGCATGGGCCATGTTTGCTCCGTGGCCGCCCGCAGCATGGCCAGGGCATCGCGAAAGCGTTCGGCGCGGTTGTCGAAGTCGCGGCCGAACGCCGGATATTCGCTGGTGCGGTCACCGGTGGCCAGGCCGAGAATGAAGCGGCCACCCAGCAATTGGTCGATGCTCGTCGCCTGTTTGGCAAGGATCAGCGGATCCCTCAGCGGCAGCACGATGCCGGCGGTACCGATGGCGATGTGCTTTGTCACCGCAGCCAGGTAGCCGGCGTAGACCAGGGGGTCCAGAAGCTGGCCGAGGTCGCCGAAGTTTGGGTCGTAGAACGGGACATCGCGTAGCCAGATCGCCGAAAAGCCCGCCTCGTCGACCTTTCGGGCCATGTTCTGGTGGTCGGCGAGCGTCGGCCAGGGAGTGTCGGGGTAGCTCTCGAGCGGTGCGATGAAGCCGAAGGTCAGTTGCCCTGGCTGAAAGATCCGGGCATAGCCGCGGTGCTCTGCGAGTTCCGGCGGCAGCGCGGTGAGTGGGCGTATGGAGTTCATGGTTGCCTCGTTTCGATACCGTCGGCCTGCATATCCAGGTCACGGGAAGCGCGACTATAGGGGGCACACCTTGAAAGAAAAATAAGCTAAAGTTCCGATCATTTCGGAATCTTGGGAATTAATGTGAGCTCCCGAATGGACCATCTCGGCGCCCTTGGCGCTTTCGTCCAGGCCGCCGAAACGCGCAGCTTCACCGAGGCGGGCAGGCGCCTGGGGGTGTCCTCCTCAGCCATCGGCAAGGCGGTGGCGCGCCTGGAGGAGCGCCTGGGCGTCAGGCTCTTCCATCGCTCCACGCGCGCCATCACGCTGACCGCCGAGGGCTCGCTGTTCCTGCAGCGATGCCACCGTGTCTTCGCCGAGCTTGAGGTTGCCGAGCGCGAGCTGACGCAGGCAGCCGGCAAGCCGCAAGGCAAACTGCGCATTAGCCTTCCGCAGTTGGGCGTGCGTCTGATGCCTCATCTGATCGCCTTCCAGCAGGCGTATCCCGCCATCGAACTGGAGCTGGACTTCAGCGACCGCCTGGTGAACGTGATCGAGGAGGGCTTCGACGCCGTCATGCGCATAGGTGAGGTACAGGACTCGCGCCTGGTCATGCGTGCGCTGAGCGGCTTCAGTCATCGGCTGGTAGCCGCTCCGTCCTACCTTGCCCGCCACGGCATGCCTGCGCATCCGCTCGAACTCGCGACTCACGCCTGCCTGCACTATCGCTATCCCACAAGCGGCAAGCTCGATCCCTGGCCGCTGGTGGAAAGGGGCGAGCCGCTGCACCTCGACCTGCCCCAGACCGCGGTCACCAACGCCATCGACCCCTTGCTGGCAATGGCCGAGGCAGGGCAGGGGATAGCCTGTCTGCCGGACTTCGTCGTCGCTGAAGCGATCGCCAAGGGAAGTCTGCTCGCACTTCTGGCCTCGTACGTCGAGGATCGCCGCACGCTCTGCATCCTCTGGCCCTCCAGCCGTCAGCCCTTGCCGAAGATAAAGGCGTTCGTCAATTTCATCGCCCAGCGTCTGGCGACGCCAATGGCCTGATGGCAGTGGCCGCGCCGGCGGATCGGCACCGCCGGTTCGACTGGGGTATCACCCAGCGCCGTCTACAAGAGCTGCCGGTTGATGAGCTGCCCCCGTTGCCAATCCGGGGGCAAGCTGGCTGCGCAAGATCACTGCCTCCCGCATCGCTCCGGCCTAATCGACGCTCAATCCGAAAACAGCTCGAACATCAGCTGCCGCAACCAGCGGTTGGCCGGGTCTTTGTGGTACTTCGCGTGCCAGAACATGTTGATGGCGATTTCCGGCAGGGCCACGGGGAGGGGCAGGGTGGTCAGGCCGAAGGGCTCCACGCAGCAGTCGGCGAAACGCTCGGGCACGGTGGCGAGCAGCTCGGTGCGCTGCAGGATATGGCCGACGGCGACGAAGTGCGGCACTTCCAAACGGATGTCGCGCCGGATGCCGGCCCGCGTCATGTGGGTGTCCACTTCGCCGTGGCCGGTGCTGGCGGCGATGACGCGCACATGGCCGTAGGCGCAGAAGCGCTCCAGGGTCAGGGGCTCGCGGGTGGCCGGATGGTCCTTGCAGCACAGGCACACGTAGCGGTTGTGGAACAACCGGCGCTGGAAGAAGCCGGCCTGCAGGTTGGGCAGCAGGCCCACGGCCAGGTCCACGGTGCCGTCCTGCAGGGCCTGCACCATGCTCACAGAACTGTCGCGCACGGTGCTGATCACGCAACGGGGCGCCTGGCGAGTGAGCGCATCCATCAGCCGGGGCATGAAATAGATCTCGCCGATGTCGGTCATGGCCAGGGTGAAGGTGCGCTCACTGGTCAGCGGGTCGAAGCGCTCCTGATGATGGAGGGCTTCGCGCAGGGTGTGCAACGCCTGGGCGACGGGTTCGGCCAACTGCGCAGCGTAGGGGGTGGGCTCCATGCCCTGGTAGGTGCGCACGAAGAGGTCGTCCTGCAGCGCGGTGCGCAGGCGCTTCAGGGCGTTGCTCACGGCAGGCTGGGTCAGGCCCAGGCTCTCCGCGGCGGTGGAGACGCGTCGGTCCACCAGCAACTGGTTGAATACCACCAGCAGGTTCAGATCCAGGTCACGCAGTTCCATGGAGCCTCGCTCGGGTCATCGCCTACGCCCCGCCGGGGTGGCGGGAACATTCACAGTACTAATAGTCTGTATGGTGTTTGGTGCATTTATCAATAGAGCTGGCTTCGCCATGATAGGTCCTACCCAAACAACAAAACCATCACGGGTACCCGCATGAACAACAACAAACCTGCCTTGCGCATCGGCATCATCGGCGGCGGCATTTCCGGCGTCGGCCTGGCACTGGATCTGTGCCGCCATTCCCATCTCCAAGTACAGCTGTTCGAGTCCGCGCCGGCGTTCGGCGAGGTAGGTGCCGGCGTGTCCTTCGGCCCCAACGCGGTGCGCGCCATCGCCGGCCTGGGACTGGGCGAGGCCTATCTGCAGGTCGCCGACCGTACGCCGGAGCCCTGGCAGGACGTGTGGTTCGAATGGCGCCGCGGCAGCGATGCCGGCTACCTGGGGGCCAGCATAGCTCCCGGCGTAGGCCAGTCCTCGGTGCACCGGGCGGACTTCCTCGACGCGCTGGTCGCCCACCTGCCCGAAGGTATCGCCCAATTCAGCAAGCGCGCCACCCAGGTCGAGCAGCAGGGCGATGAGGTGCGGGTGCTGTTCACCGACGGCACGGATTACCGCTGCGACCTGCTGATCGGCGCCGACGGCATCAAGTCCGCGCTGCGCAGCCATGTGCTGGAAGGCCAGGGGGTGGCGCCGCAGGCGCCGCGCTACACCGGGACCCGCGCCTATCGCGGGATGATCGACAGCCAGCGCCTGCGCGAAGCCTATCAGGCCCACGGCATCGACGAGCACCTGGTGGACGTGCCGCAGATGTATCTGGGACTCGACGGCCATATTCTGACCTTCCCGGTGAAGCACGGTCGCATCATCAACGTGGTGGCCTTCATCTCCGACCGCAGCCAGCCGGAGCCGACCTGGCCCGCGGATGCCCCCTGGGTGAGCGAGACGAGCCAGCGCGAGATGCTCGACGCCTTCACCGGCTGGGGCGACGCCGCGCGCGTCCTGCTGGAGTGCATCCCAGCGCCAACTCTCTGGGCACTGCACGACTTGGCGGAGCTGCCAGGCTACGTGCACGGTCGGGTCGCCCTGATCGGCGACGCCGCCCACGCCATGTTGCCGCACCAGGGCGCCGGCGCCGGCCAGGGGCTGGAGGACGCCTACTTCCTCGCCCGCCTGCTGGGCGATGTGAGAGCCGATGCCAGCAACCTCGCCGAGCTGCTCGAAGCCTACGACGCCCTGCGCCGCCCCCGCGCCTGCCGCGTGCAGCGAACTTCCTGGGAGGCCGGCGAACTTTACGAACTGCGCGACCCGGTCGTCGGTGCGAACGAGCAGGCGCTGGGGGATGTCCTGGCGACCCGCTTCGACTGGCTGTGGAACCACGATCTCGATGCCGACCTGGACGCGGCCCGTGCGCGTCTGGGTTGGGAAGCCATGAGCGCCTGCGCCTGAGACGACGGCTGCCCATTCCGGGGGCGCACCAGACGGCGTCCCCGGCTCAATAACAATGACAAGAAGAGCCATACCATGCGTACGATCGATGCAGGAGCCCTGCTGGACGGGGCGCGCTTCAATGCCTTTCACATGCGTGTACTGTTCTGGTGCGCGCTGATCATCATTTTCGACGGTTACGATCTGGTCATCTACGGTGTTGTGTTACCTGCGCTGATGAAGGACTGGGGGTTGACCGCACTGGAGGCTGGCCTGCTGGGCAGCTGCGCGCTGGTGGGGATGATGCTGGGGGCGCTGTTCTTCGGCCCCCTGTCGGACCGCATCGGGCGGCGCAAGACCATCATGACCTGCGTGATCCTGTTCAGCGGTTTCACCGTCATCAATGGCTTCGCGCGCAGTCCCGAGGAGTTCGCCCTGTGCCGCTTTCTCGCCGGACTCGGCATCGGCGGGGTGATGCCCAACGTGGTGGCGCTGATGAACGAATACGCGCCGAAGAAGCTGCGCAGCACCCTGGTGGCGATCATGTTCAGTGGCTACTCCGTCGGCGGGATGCTCTCCGCCGGGCTGGGCATGCTGTTGATGCCGAACTGGGGCTGGCAAGCGGTGTTCTTCGTCGCGGTGATTCCGCTGCTGGTGCTGCCGCTGCTGGTACGCCAGTTGCCTGAGTCGCTGAACTTCCTGTTGCGTCAGGGGCAGGTGGAGCGTGCCCAGGGACTGCTGCGCCGGGCGGTGCCTGACTACCAGCCCCGCTCGGGAGACCAGTTGAGTCTCGCCACGGGCAAGGCCGCCAAGGGCTCGATCCCGCAACTGTTCCAGGAAGGCCGCCTGCTCAACACCCTCATGCTCTGGCTGGCGTTCTTCTGCTGCCTGCTGATGATCTACGCCCTGAGCTCCTGGCTGCCCAAGCTGATGAATGCGGCCGGCTACGGGTTGAACTCCAGCCTGGCCTTCCTGCTGGTGCTCAACTTCGGGGCCATCTTCGGCGCCGTCGGTGGTGGCTGGCTGGCGGATCGCATCGGTCTCGGACGGGTGCTGCTGGGCTTCTTCGTCGGCGGCGCGCTCTCGCTCAGCTTGCTGGCGCTGAAGTCGCCGCTGCCGGTGCTGTACCTGCTGATCGGCATCGCCGGCGCCTGCACCATCGGCACGCAGATCCTCGCCAATGCCTGCACGGTGCAGTTCTACCCCGCGCACATCCGCTCCACGGGGCTGGGCTGGGCCATGGGCATCGGCCGCATCGGTGCCATCATCGGTCCGCTGCTCGGCGGTGCCCTGCATGCGGCGTCGATGCCGCTGCAGGTCAGCTTCCTTGCCTTCGCGGCGCCGGGCGTGGTGGGGGCGATCGCCATCGGGGTGTTCCTTTGGCACCGGCCGGGCCGGTTGCCCTGCCCCGACGTGACGGTAGCCAAGCCGCTGGAGCCAACCGCGGGCTGACCTTCGCCTCCTCGCCGGGCGGGCCTTCCGGCAACGGTTGGCCCGTCGTCTGCCAGTTCGTTCCGTTGCTGCCATCTTGCCGACCGTGCGTCTGGCAGGACGGCAACCCACACCCTGCGTGCCGCCACCGACGAGAGGCAGCAGGGTACCCAGAAAACATAAGAACAAGAGAAAACTATGATCCAGCAGCCGAAAACGCAGCGCCTCGCGCTCGCCATAGCCCTGGCCACGCCTCTGACCTCTCACGCCGCCGACGGCGGTTTCATCGCAGACTCGACCGCCACCCTGACCGCGCGCAACTACTACTTCAGCCGCGACTTCCGCGACGTGCCTGCCGCCGCCCAGTCCAAGCAGGAGGAGTGGGCCCAGGGCTTCATCCTCAACTTCAAGTCCGGCTACACCCCGGGCCCGGTCGGCTTTGGCGTCGATGCCATCGGACTCTTGGGCATCAAGCTGGACGGCAGTGCGGACCGCGCCGGCGCACTGGGCACCGGCCTGATGCCGCGCCACACCGATGGCGAGCCGGCCGACGAGTACAGCCGTGCCGGGGCGGCGCTCAAAATCCGGGTGTCGAAGACCGAGCTGAAGGTCGGCGAGCTGCAACCCAACCTGCCGGTGCTGACCTTCTCCGACATCCGCCTGCTGCCGCCGTCCTACACCGGGGCGAGCGTCGTCTCCCAGGAGTTCGCCGGGCTGACCCTGCAGGGCGGCCAGATGCGAGCCATGAGCCATCGCGACGAGGCCGGTGATGACGCGATGTCGCCGTGGATCGGCCGCCGAGCGGTGCTGGCGGTGAG
>NZ_FOXM01000032.1 GCF_900115715.1 Geopseudomonas sagittaria | reverse complement strand
CCGGAGATCGAGAACACGTCTTCGATCGGCATCAGGAACGGCTGGTCAACGGCACGAACCGGCTCCGGGATGTAGGAGTCGAGGGTTTCCACCAGCTTGCGCACGGCAGAGACGCCCATCTCGTTGTCATCCTGGCCGTTCAGGGCCATCAGCGCCGAACCGGTAACGATCGGAGTGTCGTCGCCCGGGAAGTCGTAGGTGTTCAGCAGATCGCGAACTTCCATCTCGACCAGTTCCAGCAGCTCGGCGTCGTCCACCATGTCGGCCTTGTTCAGGAACACGACGATGTAGGGAACACCTACCTGACGGGACAGCAGGATGTGCTCGCGGGTCTGCGGCATCGGACCGTCGGCAGCCGAGCACACCAGGATCGCGCCGTCCATCTGCGCAGCACCGGTGATCATGTTCTTCACGTAGTCAGCGTGACCGGGGCAGTCAACGTGAGCGTAGTGACGAATGGCGGAATCGTATTCAACGTGGGAAGTGTTGATGGTGATACCGCGAGCCTTCTCTTCCGGAGCGTTGTCGATCTGGGCGAAGTCACGAGCGGAACCACCCCAGGTCTCGGCGCAGACCTTGGTCAGAGCAGCAGTCAGAGTGGTCTTGCCATGGTCGACGTGACCGATGGTGCCGACGTTGACGTGCGGTTTGTTACGTTCAAATTTTTCTTTAGCCACGACAGTAAACCTCTTACCAAAAGGGCTGAATCAACCTTGTTTCTTGACGATAGCTTCGGCGATGTTGGCCGGAGCTTCCGAGTATTTCGAGAACTCCATGGAGTAGCTCGCACGACCCTGCGACATCGAGCGCACGTCGGTAGCGTAACCGAACATCTCGCCCAGCGGCACTTCGGCACGGATCACCTTGCCGGACACGGTGTCTTCCATGCCCTGGATCAGGCCGCGACGACGGTTCAGGTCACCCATCACGTCGCCCATGTAGTCTTCCGGAGTCACCACCTCGACCTTCATGATCGGCTCGAGCAGGACGGCACCACCTTTCTGGGCCAGCTGCTTGGTCGCCATGGAAGCCGCGATCTTGAACGCCATTTCGTTGGAGTCAACGTCATGGTAGGAACCGTCGAACACGGTTGCCTTGAGGCCGATGAGCGGATAGCCGGCAACAACGCCGTTCTTCATCTGTTCTTCGATGCCCTTCTGGATCGCCGGGATGTATTCCTTCGGAACCACACCACCCACGACTTCGTTCTTGAACTCCAGACCTTCCTGACCTTCGTCGGACGGCTCGAAGCGAATCCAGCAATGGCCGAACTGGCCACGACCGCCGGACTGACGAACGAACTTGCCTTCGATCTCGCACTTGTTGCGGATCATCTCACGGTAAGCCACCTGCGGCTTGCCGATGTTGGCCTCGACGTTGAACTCGCGCTTCATGCGGTCAACGAGGATGTCCAGGTGCAGCTCACCCATGCCGGAGATGATGGTCTGGCCGGTTTCCTCGTCGGTCTTGACGCGGAACGACGGGTCTTCCTGGGCCAGCTTGCCCAGTGCGATACCCATCTTCTCCTGGTCAGCCTTGGTCTTCGGCTCGACCGCCACGGAGATTACCGGCTCCGGGAAGTCCATGCGCTCGAGGATGATCGGCTTGTCGATGGAGCACAGGGTGTCACCGGTGGTGACGTCCTTCATGCCGATCAGGGCTGCGATGTCGCCAGCGCGGCATTCCTTGATCTCGTCACGCTGGTTGGCGTGCATCTGCACCATCCGGCCGACGCGCTCCTTCTTGCCCTTCACCGAGTTCAGCACCGAGTCACCGGAGCTGAGCACGCCGGAGTAGACGCGCGCGAAGGTCAGAGTGCCGACGAACGGGTCGGTGGCAATCTTGAACGCCAGAGCCGAGAACGGCTCGTCGTCGCTGGCATGACGCTCGTCGGTGAGTTCCTCGTTATCCGGGTTGACGCCCTGGATCGCCGGAATCTCGGTCGGCGCCGGCAGGTAGTCGATCACGGCGTCGAGAACCAGGGGAACACCCTTGTTCTTGAACGACGAACCGCACACAGCCGGAACGATTTCGCAGGCGATGGTGCGCTGACGCAGACCGGCCTTGATCTCTTCGATGGTCAGCTCGCCACCCTCGAGATACTTGTTCATCAGCTCTTCGTTGGCTTCGGCAGCGGACTCGATCATGTTCGAGCGCCACTCTTCGGCTTCGGCGAGCAGCTCCGCCGGAATCTCTTCCTCGCGGTAGGTGGTGCCCTTGTCGTCGTCGTTCCAGTAGATCGCCTTCATCTTGATCAGGTCGATCTGGCCCTGGAAGTTCTCCTCGGAGCCGATGGCCAGCTGCACCGGCACCGGGGTGTGACCCAGGCGCTGCTTGATCTGGCCGATGACGCGCAGGAAGTTGGCGCCGGCACGGTCCATCTTGTTGACGTAGACGATGCGCGGTACGCCGTACTTGTTGGCCTGACGCCATACGGTTTCCGACTGCGGCTCGACGCCGGAGGTACCGCAGAACACCACGACAGCACCGTCCAGCACACGCAGGGAACGCTCCACCTCAATGGTGAAGTCCACGTGACCGGGGGTGTCGATGACGTTGACGCGGTAGTTGTCGAACTGGGCGCGCGAGCCTTTCCAGAAGGTGGTCACGGCAGCGGAGGTGATGGTGATACCACGCTCCTGCTCCTGCACCATCCAGTCGGTGGTCGCCGCGCCATCGTGCACTTCACCCATCTTGTGGCTGAGGCCGGTGTAGAACAGGATCCGCTCGGTGGTGGTGGTCTTGCCAGCATCCACGTGCGCACAGATACCGATGTTGCGGTAGCGATTGATTGGGGTAGTACGGGCCACGGTAGGGTCCTCGCTAAGTGAAAGCGCTTCTTAGAAACGGTAGTGCGAGAAGGCCTTGTTGGCTTCAGCCATGCGGTGCACGTCTTCACGCTTCTTCACTGCAGCGCCTTTGCCTTCGGCGGCATCAATCAGCTCGCCAGCCAGGCGCAGGGCCATGGACTTCTCACCACGCTTGCGCGCGTAATCCACCAGCCAGCGCATGGCCAGAGCATTGCGACGGGACGGACGAACTTCAACCGGCACCTGGTAGGTAGCACCGCCGACACGGCGGGACTTCACTTCGACCAGCGGAGCGATGGCGTCGAGTGCTTTCTCGAAGGTTTCCAGGGGGTCGACGTTCTTGCGCTGCTTGACGGTTTCCAGAGCACCGTAAACGATGCGCTCGGCCACGGCCTTCTTGCCGCTTTCCATCACGTGGTTCATGAATTTAGCCAGGATCTGGCTTCCGTACTTCGGATCGGCAAGGATTTCACGCTTGGCCGCTACACGACGTCTTGGCATTGATAAGCCCTCAAACGGTCTTCAGGTTAGCCCGGGACTTGCCCGACCTTACTCTTATCGACTCGACAAAAATGAATTAGGAAAATTACTTCGGACGCTTGGTGCCGTACTTCGAACGACCCTGCTTACGGTCCTTCACGCCGGAGGTATCCAGCGAACCGCGCACGGTGTGGTAACGCACACCCGGAAGGTCTTTGACACGACCGCCACGGATCAGCACCACGCTGTGCTCTTGCAGGTTGTGGCCTTCACCGCCGATGTAGGAAGCGACTTCGTAGCCGTTGGTCAGGCGCACACGGCAGACCTTACGCAGCGCGGAGTTCGGCTTCTTCGGGGTGGTGGTGTAAACGCGGGTGCACACGCCGCGGCGCTGGGGGCAGTTCTGCAGCGCAGGCACGTCACTCTTTTCGGTGACGCGCTTGCGCGGCTGGCGCACCAGCTGGTTGATAGTTGCCATCTACTAGCTCCACTGATTGTCTTTCGACACAAAAATTTCGCGGAGCAAAATGCCCCGCGAGATTAAGGGGTACAAGAGTCTAAAGAGCTTGACACCCCTCGTCAAGGCACCCCCGGCCACTGCCGCGACCGGGGGTAGCACTCATTTTTCGCTGAAGTTCAGCGCTTCGGTCAGCGCCGCTTCGACTTCGCTGGCACTCACGCGCTGCGGCTTGTCGGCTTCGCGGCGGCGCTTGCGCTCGCTGTGGTAGGCCAAACCGGTACCCGCCGGGATCAGACGACCGACCACCACGTTCTCCTTCAGGCCGCGCAGGTAGTCGCGCTTGCCGGTAACCGCCGCCTCGGTGAGGACGCGGGTGGTTTCCTGGAAGGAAGCCGCGGAGATGAACGACTCGGTCGACAGCGAGGCCTTGGTGATGCCCAGCAGCACGCGGGCGTACTTGGCGATGAACTTGTCATCGGCCGCCAGACGCTCGTTCTCTTCCAGCACCTGGGTCAGCTCGGCCTGGTCGCCCTTGATGAAGCTGGAGTCACCCGACTCGGCAATCTCGACCTTGCGCAGCATCTGGCGCAGGATGGTTTCGATGTGCTTGTCGTTGATCTTCACGCCCTGCAGGCGGTACACGTCCTGGATCTCGTTGACGATGTACTTGGCCAGCGCGCTGACACCCAGCAGACGCAGGATGTCGTGCGGGTTGCTCGGACCGTCGGAGATCACTTCACCCTTGTTCACCTGCTCGCCTTCGAAGACGTTGAGGTGACGCCACTTCGGGATCAGCTCCTCGTACGGATCGCTGCCATCGTTCGGGGTGATGACCAGACGGCGCTTGCCCTTGGTCTCCTTGCCGAAGCTGATGGTGCCGCTGATTTCCGCGAGGATCGACGGCTCCTTCGGACGACGCGCTTCGAACAGGTCGGCTACGCGCGGCAGACCACCGGTGATGTCGCGAGTCTTCGAGGTTTCCTGCGGGATACGTGCAACCACGTCACCCACGTTCACCTTGGCGCCGTCGGACAGGTTGACCAGGGTCTTGGCCGGCAGGAAGTACTGGGCCGGCACGTCGGTACCCGGCAGCAGCAGCTCCTTGCCGGACGCGTCGACCAGCTTGACCGCCGGACGGATGTCCTTGCCGGCTGCCGGACGCTCGTGCAGATCCATCACCTCGATGTTGGTCAGACCGGTCAGCTCGTCGGTCTGGCGGCGGACGGTGATGCCCTCCTCCATGCCGACGAAGGTCACGGTACCGGCCATCTCGGTGACGATCGGGTGGGTGTGCGGGTCCCACTTGGCCACGATGGAGCCAGCTTCGACCTTGTCGCCTTCCTTGATGGAAATCACCGCACCGTAGGGCAGCTTGTAGCGCTCGCGCTCGCGACCGAAGTCGTCGGCCACCGCCAGCTCGCCGGAACGCGACACCGCCACCAGGGCGCCGTCGGCACGCTCGACATGCTTCAGGTTGTGCAGACGGACGGTGCCGCCGCTCTTCACCTGAATGCTGTCCTGAGCGGCGCTTCGGCTGGCCGCACCACCGATGTGGAAGGTACGCATGGTCAGCTGGGTACCCGGCTCACCGATCGACTGAGCGGCGATGACGCCGACCGCTTCACCGATGTTGACCTGGTGACCACGGGCCAGGTCGCGACCGTAGCACTTGGCGCAGATGCCGTAGCGGGTTTCACAGGCGATCGGCGAACGCACGATCACTTCGTCGACGCTGTTCAGCTCGAGGAAGTCGACCCACTGCTCGTCGATCAGGGTGCCCGCCGGCACGATGATCTCGTCGGTGCCCGGCTTGGGCACATCGCGGGCGATCACGCGGCCGAGCACGCGCTCACCGAGCGGCTCGACAATGTCGCCGCCTTCGATGTGCGGAGTCATCAGCAGGCCGTGCTCGGTACCGCAATCGACCTCGGTCACCACCAGATCCTGGGCCACGTCGACCAGACGACGGGTCAGGTAACCGGAGTTGGCGGTCTTCAGCGCGGTATCCGCCAGACCCTTACGAGCACCGTGGGTGGAAATGAAGTACTGCAGTACGTTCAGGCCTTCACGGAAGTTGGCGGTGATCGGCGTCTCGATGATCGAGCCGTCCGGCTTCGCCATCAGACCACGCATGCCGGCCAGCTGACGGATCTGCGCGGCAGAACCCCGCGCACCCGAGTCGGCCATCATGTACATGGAGTTGAACGACTCCTGCTCGACTTCGTTGCCGTGACGGTCGATGACCTTGTCCTTGGACAGGTTGGCCATCATCGCCTTGGAGACTTCGTCGTTGGCCTTCGACCACAGGTCGATCACCTTGTTGTACTTCTCGCCCTGAGTCACCAGGCCGGAGGCGTACTGGGTTTCGATTTCCTTCACTTCCGCGGTGGCCGCATCGATGATGCGCGCCTTGGCTTCCGGGATGACGAAATCGTTGACGCCGATCGACACGCCGGAGATGGTCGAGTAGGCGAAACCGGTGTACATCAGCTGGTCGGCGAAGATCACGGTGTCCTTGAGACCGACCACACGGTACGCGTGGTTGATCAGCTTGGAGATCGCCTTCTTCTTCATCGGCTGGTTGACCACGTCGAACGACAGGCCGGTCGGCACCACCTGGAACAGCAGCGCGCGGCCGACGGTGGTGTCGACGATGCGGGTGTTCTTGGTGATCTCGCCGCTGTCACGGTCCTTGACCACCTCGTTGATGCGCACCTTGACCTTGGCGTGCAGGGACACTTCGCCGGCGCGGAACACGCGGTCGACTTCCTGCAGGTCGGCGAACACGCGACCTTCGCCCTTGGCGTTGATCGCTTCGCGGGTCATGTAGTACAGACCCAGCACCACGTCCTGCGACGGCACGATGATCGGCTCGCCGTTGGCCGGGGAGAGGATGTTGTTGGTCGACATCATCAGCGCGCGCGCTTCCAGCTGGGCCTCGAGGGTCAGCGGAACGTGCACGGCCATCTGGTCACCGTCGAAGTCGGCGTTGTACGCGGCGCAGACCAGCGGATGCAGCTGGATGGCCTTGCCTTCGATGAGTACCGGCTCGAACGCCTGGATGCCCAGACGGTGCAGGGTCGGCGCACGGTTGAGCAGCACGGGATGTTCGCGGATGACTTCGGCGAGCACGTCCCACACCTCGGGCAGTTCGCGCTCGACCATCTTCTTGGCCGCCTTGATGGTGGTGGCCATGCCGCGGGCTTCGAGCTTGCCGAAGATGAACGGCTTGAACAGCTCGAGGGCCATCTTCTTGGGCAGACCGCACTGATGCAGGCGCAGGGTCGGGCCCACGGTGATCACCGAACGACCGGAGTAGTCGACGCGCTTGCCGAGCAGGTTCTGACGGAAACGACCCTGCTTGCCCTTGATCATGTCGGCCAGGGACTTCAGCGGGCGCTTGTTGGAGCCGGTGATGGCACGGCCACGACGGCCGTTGTCCAGCAGGGCGTCCACGGCTTCCTGCAGCATGCGCTTCTCGTTGCGCACGATGATGTCCGGCGCAGCCAGGTCGAGCAGGCGCTTCAGACGGTTGTTGCGGTTGATCACGCGACGGTACAGATCGTTCAGATCGGAGGTCGCGAAGCGCCCGCCATCCAGCGGCACCAGCGGACGCAGGTCCGGCGGCAGCACCGGCAGCACGGTCAGCACCATCCACTCCGGCTTGTTGCCGGAGCCCTGGAAGGCTTCCATCAGCTTCAGGCGCTTGGACAGCTTCTTGATCTTGGTTTCCGAGTTGGTCTGCGGAATCTCTTCGCGCAGGCGGCCGATCTCGTGCTCCAGATCGATGGCGGAGAGCAGCTCGAAGACCGCCTCGGCACCCATGCGGGCATCGAAGTCGTCACCGAACTCCTCGAGCGCCTCGAAGTACTGCTCATCGTTGAGCAGCTGACCCTTGTCCAGGGTGGTCATGCCCGGATCGATGACCACGTAGCTCTCGAAATAGAGCACGCGCTCGATGTCGCGCAGGGTCATGTCCAGCAGCAGGCCGATACGCGACGGCAGCGACTTGAGGAACCAGATGTGGGCAACCGGCGAGGCCAGCTCGATGTGCGCCATGCGCTCGCGACGCACCTTGGCCAGGGCGACTTCCACGCCGCACTTCTCGCAGATCACGCCGCGATGCTTGAGGCGCTTGTACTTGCCGCACAGGCACTCGTAGTCCTTCACCGGGCCGAAGATCTTGGCGCAGAACAGGCCGTCACGCTCGGGCTTGAAGGTACGGTAGTTGATGGTCTCCGGCTTCTTAACTTCACCGAAGGACCAGGAACGGATCATCTCGGGCGACGCCAGCGCAATCTTGATGGCATCGAACTCTTCGACTTGACCCTGGTTTTTCAATAGATTCAGCAGGTCTTTCAAGGCCTTTCCTCCTCACGGAGCCGGCGGCAGGCTCGCCTGCCGCCGGTACGCGTCGCGGGTTATTCGGTTTCCAGCTCGATGTCGATGCCGAGCGAACGGATTTCCTTGATCAGCACGTTGAAGGACTCGGGCATGCCGGCCTCCATGCGGTGATCGCCATCCACGATGTTCTTGTACATCTTGGTACGGCCGTTCACGTCGTCCGACTTGACGGTCAGCATTTCCTGCAGGGTGTAGGCGGCGCCGTAGGCTTCCAGCGCCCAGACCTCCATCTCCCCGAAACGCTGGCCACCGAACTGCGCCTTGCCGCCCAGCGGTTGCTGGGTAACCAGGCTGTAGGAGCCGGTGGAACGCGCGTGCATCTTGTCGTCGACCAGGTGGTTCAGCTTGAGCATGTACATGTAGCCGACGGTGGTCGGCCGCTCGAAGGCATTGCCGGTACGACCGTCGAAGAGGCGCATCTGCCCGCTTTCCGGCATGTCGGCCAGCTTGAGCATGGCCTTGATCTCGCTCTCCTCGGCACCGTCGAACACCGGAGTGGCCATCGGCACGCCGCCACGCAGGTTCTGCGCCAGGTCCAGCACTTCCTGATCGCTCAGGCTGTCGAGGTTTTCCTGACGACCGCCGATCTCGTTGTAGATCTGCTGCATGAACTGACGCAGCTCGGCGACCTTGCGCTGCTCTTCGAGCATGCGGTTGATCTTCTCACCCAGGCCCTTGGCCGCCAGGCCCAGGTGGGTTTCGAGGATCTGGCCGACGTTCATCCGCGACGGTACGCCCAGCGGGTTGAGGACGATGTCCACCGGCGTGCCGTTGGCATCGTGCGGCATGTCTTCGACCGGCATGATCACCGAGACCACACCCTTGTTACCGTGGCGACCGGCCATCTTGTCGCCCGGCTGGATGCGGCGCTTGATGGCGAGGTAAACCTTGACGATCTTCAGCACGCCCGGCGCCAGGTCGTCGCCCTGCTGCAGCTTGCGCTTCTTGTCCTCGAACTTGTCGTCGAGCAACTGACGGCGGTCGGAGATATAGGCCTGGGCCTTCTCCAGCTGCTCGTTCAGCGCTTCCTCAGCCATGCGCAGCT
This sequence comes from Geopseudomonas sagittaria, assembly GCF_900115715.1. GTDB lineage: Bacteria > Pseudomonadota > Gammaproteobacteria > Pseudomonadales > Pseudomonadaceae > Geopseudomonas > Geopseudomonas sagittaria. The sequence goes on along the minus strand of NZ_FOXM01000032.1, from coordinate 7,468 downwards.
TGAACCACTGACCACGCTCGACGCTGTCGAGGTACTCGTCGGTGATCTCGGTGCCCTTCTTCAGGCCACCCGGGCCACCTTCGGCCTTGCAGCCGACCAGCGCGGCGCGCAGACGCTCGAAGGTCGCGCCTTCGACGATGCGGAACTCCTCGTTGAGGTCCTTGCGGATCTCGTCGAGCTGCATCTTCTCGATCGACAGGGCGCGCGAGTCGCGCTCCACGCCGTCGCGGGTGAACACCTGGACGTCGATGACGGTGCCCTTGGTGCCGGTCGGCACGCGCAGGGAGGTGTCCTTAACATCGCTGGCCTTCTCGCCGAAGATCGCCCGCAGCAGCTTCTCTTCCGGAGTCAGCTGGGTCTCGCCCTTCGGGGTGACCTTGCCGACCAGGATGTCGCCGGCGCCCACCTCGGCACCCACATAGACGATCCCCGCCTCATCCAGCTTGTTCAGCGCAGCTTCACCGACGTTCGGGATATCTGCAGTGATCTCCTCCGGACCGAGCTTGGTGTCGCGCGACACGCAGGTCAGTTCCTGGATGTGGATGGTGGTGAAGCGATCTTCCTGAACCACGCGCTCGGACAGGCAGATGGAGTCTTCGAAGTTGAAGCCGTTCCACGGCATGAACGCCACGCGCATGTTCTGCCCGAGAGCCAGCTCGCCCATGTCGGTGGACGGGCCATCGGCCATGATGTCGCTACGCGAGACCACGTCACCCTTGCTGACCAGCGGACGCTGGTTGATGCAGGTGTTCTGGTTGGAACGGGTGTACTTGGTCAGGTTGTAGATGTCGACACCGGCCTCGCCGGTCTCGACCTCGTCGTTGTGCACGCGCACCACGATGCGGCTGGCATCGACCGAGTCGATCACCCCGCCACGACGCGCGACCACGCAGACACCGGAGTCACGGGCGACGTTGCGCTCCATGCCGGTACCCACCAGCGGCTTGTCGGCACGCAGGGTCGGCACGGCCTGACGCTGCATGTTCGAACCCATCAGCGCGCGGTTGGCGTCGTCGTGCTCGAGGAACGGAATCAGCGAGGCCGCGACGGAAACCACCTGCTTGGGCGATACGTCCATCAGGGTGACGTCTTCCGGCGCCTTCACGGTGAATTCGTTCATGTGGCGCACGGCCACCAACTCGTCGACCAGCTGACCCTGCTCGTTGAGGGTCGCCGAGGCCTGGGCAATCACGTGGTTGGCTTCTTCGATCGCCGACAGGAAGACGATCTCGTCGGTCACCTGGCCGCCCTTGACCACACGGTACGGGCTCTCGAGGAAGCCGTACTGGTTGGTGCGAGCATAGGTGGCCAGCGAGTTGATCAGACCGATGTTCGGGCCTTCCGGCGTTTCAATCGGGCACACGCGGCCGTAGTGGGTCGGGTGTACGTCGCGGACTTCGAAGCCGGCGCGCTCGCGGGTCAGACCGCCCGGGCCAAGCGCGGAAACGCGGCGCTTGTGGGTGATCTCCGACAGCGGGTTGTTCTGGTCCATGAACTGCGACAGCTGGCTGGAACCGAAGAACTCCTTGACCGCGGCAGCCACCGGCTTGGCGTTGATCAGGTCCTGCGGCATCAGGCCTTCGCTCTCGGCCATCGACAGGCGTTCCTTGACCGCGCGCTCGACGCGCACCAGGCCGACACGGAACTGGTTCTCGGCCATCTCGCCGACGCAGCGTACGCGACGGTTGCCGAGGTGGTCGATGTCGTCGACGATGCCCTTGCCGTTGCGGATGTCGACCAGGGTCTTCAGCACGGCGACGATGTCTTCGCGACTGAGCACGCCCGGGCCTTCGATCTCTTCACGACCGATGCGGCGGTTGAACTTCATGCGACCGACCGCGGACAGGTCGTAACGCTCGGCGCTGAAGAACAGGTTGTTGAACAGGGTTTCGGCGGCATCCTTGGTCGGCGGCTCGCCGGGACGCATCATCCGGTAGATCTCGACCAGGGCTTCCAGCTGGTTGCTGGTGCCGTCGATCTTCAGCGTGTCGGAGATGAACGGACCGCAGTCGATATCGTTGGTGTACAGGGTCTCGAGGCGAACCACCTGAGCCTTGCCGATCTTGACCAGCAGCTCGGTGGTCAGCTCGACGTTGCACTCGGCGATGATCTCGCCGGTGGCCGGATGCACGATGGCCTTGGCCAGGGTGCGACCGAGGACGTAGTCGAGCGGAACTTCCAGCTCCTTGATCCCGGACTTTTCCAGCTGATTGATGTGGCGCGCGGTGACCCGGCGCCCCTGTTCGACGATGACCTTGCCAGCGTCATCCTTGATGTCGAAACCAGCGATCTCGCCACGCAGGCGCTGCGGCACCAGCTCGAGGCGCAGCGACTGGTCCTTCAGGTGGAACACGTTGGTGTCATAGAAGGCATCGAGGATCTCCTCGGTGCCATAGTTCAGCGCGCGCAGCAGCACCGACGCCGGCAGCTTGCGGCGACGGTCGATACGCACGAACACGGCGTCCTTCGGGTCGAACTCGAAGTCCAGCCAGGAGCCGCGGTAGGGGATGATGCGGGCGGAGTACAGCAGCTTGCCCGAGCTGTGGGTCTTGCCCTTGTCGTGATCGAAGAACACGCCCGGCGAGCGGTGCAGCTGGGAGACGATGACGCGCTCGGTACCGTTGATGATGAAGGTACCGTTCTCGGTCATCAGGGGGATTTCCCCCATGTAGACTTCCTGCTCCTTGATGTCCTTGATTGCCTTGCTCGACGATTCCTTATCGAAGATCATCAGACGCACTTTCACGCGCAGCGGCACGGCGAAAGTCACGCCCCGCAGCACGCATTCCTTGACGTCGAATGCCGGTTCGCCCAGGCGATAACCGACGTATTCCAGGGCGGCATTGCCGGAATAGCTGATAATCGGGAAAACGGACTTGAAGGCCGCATGCAGGCCGACGTCGCGGAGATGCTCCTTGCCAGCGCCCGCCTGCAGGAATTCGCGGTACGAATCCAGTTGAATGGCCAGCAGATACGGCACATCCATGACGTCCGGCAACTTGCTAAAGTCCTTGCGGATACGTTTTTTCTCAGTATATGAGTAAGCCATCAGCGTTCCCCAGCTTGGTCACCTGCTTGTTTGGCCTCTCCGACGGGAGTAGCCGGAAAATCGTGCAAACCCTCGGTTTGCAACCACCGCTCAGGGTGGTGTTTCGCGTCACGGGCAGCCGGCCTTGCCAGGCCGCCCATAACGGAAAAAGGCCGGTGGCATAAGCCACCAGCCATCAGTCCGTAATTGGCGCGCGGACTGTCGACGCAAGGTCGGCTCAGCTTACTTGAGCTCGACCTTGGCGCCTGCTTCTTCCAGAGCCTTCTTGGCCGCTTCGGCTTCTTCCTTGGAAGCGCCTTCCTTGACCAGGCCCGGAGCGCCGTCAACCACAGCCTTGGCTTCTTTGAGGCCCAGACCGGTCAGCTCGCGAACGACCTTGATGACGTTGACTTTCTTCTCACCAGCCTCGACCAGCATGATGTTGAACTCGGTCTGCTCTTCAACCACAGCAGCAGCAGCGGCCGGACCGGCAGCAGCAGCAGCAGCGGCGGTTACACCGAACTTCTCTTCCATTGCCTTGATCAGTTCAACAACCTGCATCACGGACATTTCGGAAACGGCGTTGATGATATCTTCGTTGGTCAGAGCCATGACTCTATTCCTGTATTGGGTGGCAGCCTCAAGGCCGCCTTATTAAACAAAAAAGGTGGAAGATTCCGCGGTGCCTCAGGCAGCCTCGGCTTCCTTCTTGTCGCGAACCGCCGCCAGAGTACGAGCCAGCTTGCTGGTGGCGCCCTGAATGACGCTCATCAGCTGCGAAACAGCCTCGTTGTAGGTCGGCAGGGTTGCCAGCACGTCGATCTGATTGGCCGCAATGAACTTGCCTTCGAAGGCAGCCGCCTTGATCTCGAACTTGTCCTGACCCTTGGCGAACTCCTTGAAGATACGGGCGGCAGCGCCCGGATGCTCGGTGGAGAATGCGATCAGGGTCGGGCCCTTGAACACGTCGTTCAGCACTTCAAAATCAGTGCCTTCAACGGCGCGGCGAGCCAGGGTGTTGCGCACGACTTTCACGTACACACCAGCTTCACGGGCCTCTTTACGGAGTCCGGTCATGGCGCCTACAGTCACGCCACGGGCATCAGCCACGACAGCGGACAGGGCAGCTTTGGCAGCCTCGTTGACTTCAGCGACAATGGCCTTCTTGTCTTCGAGCTTAATTGCCACGGGTTTACTCCTGGATGTTACCGTTTCGTCCAGCCGGAGCCGAACGGCGTTTTGGTGTCTGATTCGGTAAGGAATCGGGAGCACCATCTGCGTAGGCTGGTGATTTAAGGCTTGCGCCGCCTACGGTCTTGGACAGCCCCCGCCAGGCAGGGACCCCAATACTTGCGGCGCACCGGCGAGCCGATGCGCCAGATTCTTACGCGTCCAGGGAAGCCTGATCGACCTGCAGACCCGGCCCCATGGTGGTGCTCAGGGTCACGCGCTTGACGTACACGCCCTTGGAGGCGGACGGCTTCAGGCGCTTCAGGTCGGACAGCAGAGCCTCGACGTTCTGCTTCAGCTTGGCCGGCTCGAAGTCGACCTTGCCCACGGAGGCGTGGATGATGCCGTTCTTGTCGGTACGGAAACGCACCTGACCGGCCTTGGCATTCTTCACCGCGGTAGCGACGTCCGGGGTCACGGTGCCGACTTTCGGGTTCGGCATCAGGCCACGCGGGCCGAGGATCTGGCCCAGCTGACCAACGACACGCATCGCGTCCGGAGAGGCGATGACCACGTCGTAGTTCAGATCGCCGCCCTTCATTTCGGCAGCCAGTTCGTCCATGCCTACGCGGTCGGCGCCGGCAGCCAGAGCGGCTTCGGCAGCCGGGCCCTGGGTGAACACGGCAACGCGAACGCTCTTGCCGGTGCCGTTCGGCAGCACGGTAGCGCCACGTACGACCTGGTCGGATTTACGCGGATCAACACCGAGGTTGATCGCCACGTCCACGGACTCTTTGAACTTGATGGTCGACAGTTCGGCCAGCAGCTTAGCGGCGTCTTCGAAACCGTATTGCTTGCCTGCCTGGATCTTCTCGGCAATAGCCTTTTGGCGCTTGGTCAGCTTAGCCATTACACACCCTCCACGTTCAGGCCCATGCTACGCGCGGAACCGGCGATGGTGCGCACGGCCGCATCCAGGTCAGCTGCAGTCAGATCGGCAGTCTTGGTCTTGGCGATCTCTTCCAGCTGGGCACGAGTCACGGTGCCGACTTTCTGGGTGTTCGGGCGAGCGGAACCGCTGGTGATGCCAGCAGCCTTCTTCAGCAGAACCGAAGCCGGGGTGCTCTTGGTTTCAAAGGTGAAGCTGCGGTCACTGTAGACAGTGATGATCACCGGGGTCGGCAGACCCGGCTCCATACCCTGGGTCCGCGCGTTGAACGCCTTGCAGAACTCCATGATGTTGACGCCGTGCTGACCGAGGGCCGGACCGACGGGCGGCGACGGGTTGGCCTGGGCGGCCTTCACCTGCAGCTTGATATAAGCCGTAATCTTCTTAGCCATCTGCTACTCCAGTTGCGGGTACATGCGCCTTACGGCTCCCCGATTGCTTTCGCGTTTATCCCAGTGACAACAAAACCCCGCAGTCATCGACTGCGGGGTTGGGATCCCTGCCGGTCAGGCCTTCTCGACCTGGCCGAATTCCAACTCCACCGGAGTGGAGCGTCCGAAAATGAGCACCGCCACCTGGATCCGGCTCTTCTCGTAGTTAACTTCTTCCACGACGCCACTGAAATCGGCAAACGGGCCGCTGGTGACGCGAACAACCTCGCCCGGTTCGAACAGGGTTTTCGGCCGCGGTTTTTCGCTGCCATCGGCGACGCGGCGCAGAATGGCCTCGGCTTCCTTCTCGGTGATCGGCGCCGGCTTGTCTGCGGTACCGCCGATAAAGCCCATGACGCGCGGGGTATCCTTGATCAGGTGCCAGGTACCCTCGTTCATTTCCATCTGCACCAGCACGTAGCCGGGGAAGAACTTGCGCTCGCTCTTGCGCTTCTGGCCGTTGCGCATCTCGACCACCTCTTCGGTGGGCACCAGAATCTCGCCGAACTGGTCTTCCATGCCGGCCAGCTTGACGCGCTCGATCAGGGAGCGCATTACATGCTTTTCGTATCCCGAATAGGCATGCACAACATACCAACGCTTAGCCACAGAGCACCCTTAACCGACGATCAACGAAACCAGCCAACCGAGCAGGGAGTCGAGCCCCCAGAGCAGCAGCGCCATCACCAGCACCACAGCCACAACGATCAGCGTGGTCTGCGTGGTTTCCTGGCGGGTCGGCCAGACCACCTTGCGAATTTCGGTGCGAGCTTCCTTCGCCAGAGTGAAGAAAGCGCCACCCTTGGCCGTCTGCAGCGCGACAAATGCAGCCGCTGCCGCCAGGACAACGATACCCAGCACGCGATACAGGAGGGGTTCAGCGGAAAAATACTGATTACCCACAACCGCAACAGCTACCAGGACGGCAGCCGCCGACCACTTGAGGATATCGAGACGGGAATCTTTGTTTTCAGCCTTGGCGTTCATCTGCAAGGACCTTGTGAAGGGTGCCAGACTCTTGAATCGAGAATCTGGCAGGCCAGGAGGGAATCGAACCCCCAACCTGCGGTTTTGGAGACCGCCGCTCTGCCAATTGAGCTACTGGCCTGTAACTGAGTCAGGCCGACTATTATGCCGACCTGACCGAGAAAGATCAACGATTTATTCGAAGATCTTGGCAACCACGCCGGCGCCGACGGTACGGCCGCCTTCGCGGATCGCGAAGCGCAGGCCGTCTTCCATGGCGATCGGAGCGATCAGGGTGACAACCATCTTGATGTTGTCGCCCGGCATTACCATTTCAACGCCTTCCGGCAGCTCGCAGTTGCCGGTCACGTCGGTGGTACGGAAGTAGAACTGCGGGCGGTAGCCCTTGAAGAACGGGGTGTGACGACCGCCTTCTTCCTTGGACAGCACGTACACTTCAGCTTCGAACTTGGTGTGCGGCTTGATGGTGCCCGGCTTGGCCAGAACCTGGCCACGCTCGACGTCCTCACGCTTGATGCCGCGCAGCAGGATGCCCACGTTCTCGCCGGCACGACCTTCGTCGAGCAGCTTGCGGAACATTTCCACGCCGGTGCAGGTGGTCTTGGAGGTCGGACGGATGCCGACGATTTCCACTTCTTCCTGGACCTTGACGATGCCGCGCTCGATACGACCGGTCACCACGGTGCCGCGGCCGGAGATCGAGAACACGTCTTCGATCGGCATCAGGAACGGCTGGTCAACGGCACGAACCGGCTCCGGGATGTAGGAGTCGAGGGTTTCCACCAGCTTGCGCACGGCAGAGACGCCCATCTCGTTGTCATCCTGGCCGTTCAGGGCCATCAGCGCCGAACCGGTAACGATCGGAGTGTCGTCGCCCGGGAAGTCGTAGGTGTTCAGCAGATC
>NZ_FOXM01000023.1 GCF_900115715.1 Geopseudomonas sagittaria | reverse complement strand
GATTTAGGTTCCAGTGCCGCAAGGTGTGAGAGTTCGAGTCTCTCCGTCCGCACCACCTTCTAGAATGCGGCTTACAGCCGTTTTCCCTCCTTTGAGATTAGACGCACTGGATTCTCAGCGTAGCGAGATCGTGACACGACTTCATCACGCTCCGCGCTCAGTCCGTCGAGAATCCCGACCGCATCGCGCACCCTCGCCGGGGCCAAGTGGGCATACCGCTCGGTCATGGTGATGGTCGAGTGCCCGAGCAGATCGCGCACCTCGGCCAGCGCCACCCCGGCACTGATCAGGTGCGCCGCGCAGGTGTGGCGCAGGTCGTGAATCACGAAGTCCACGATGCCGGCCCGCTTGCACGCATTCTCGAATCCCACCCTGATACTCACCGCACGCTCCCCGTCCGCTCGGGCGAATACCCACGGACTCGCCGGGCAGTGCTCTGCGCGGAATGCCTGCCTGCCCAACAGCGCCGACAGCGCGCCCTGGTTGAGCGGGATCGACCGGCGCTTGCCGGCCTTGGTGTGCTCTCCCTCCAGGTACAGCAGGCGGTTGTGGAGATCCACGCGCCGCCACTCCATCCCCAGCAGTTCCTCCTTTCGGCAGCCGGTGTTGACCGCCAGCCGCACGAAGTCCTCCAGCAGTGCGCCGTTGCGCCCCTCACGGGCGGCCCGGCACAGCGCATCCACCTCCGCGCGGGTTATCCAGCGCACCCTTCCTTCCGGCTCCTTCATCGTCCGGCCCTTCACCGGGTTCGGCAAAGCCCACTCCAGTTCCGTGTTGCACCAGTTGATCGCCGCGCTGAATGCGGCCAACTCCCGGTTGACCGTCGCCGCGCTCGCGCCATCCTGCGTCCGCGCGGTGATATAGTCCCGGATGCTCTGGCCGCCCAGGTCGTTGACGATCTGGGCGGCAAAGTGTTTCCTCAACTGCTTCACGCGATGGGCCGTCGTTTCGTAGCTGCGCTGGTGCTGGCGAGCATGCTGCAGATACGGAACGATGACCTCCTCGAAGGTGCGGGGCGGATTCACGCCCCACTCCTTTTCCTTCCAGGCATCGGCCCGCGCCTGGTTCTCTATCGCTGCCGCTGCCGCTTTGTCGTCGGTCCCAGAAGACCGTCTAACGTAGCGTCCAGCTGGTGTTTTGAAGCTGATCCACCAATAGGGCGAATCGTCTCGTTTGTACGGCATGTGGATTCCTCCGCTACGCCGCCCGCGCTAGAGATACTAGCAGTGGGCTCGGCGGCGAGCTGGCTTACGAGTTTTTCGCGGGGTATGCGGTAGTGGCTGCGGACCATGACGAAGGGAATTTCACCGGCCTTGATCATGTTGTACACAGTCTGCCGGCATACCCCGAGGAACTTCGCTGTCTGGGGGACGTCGATCAGGGTCATCACTTCACCCTCACTTCGAACACCTTGGCGGCAAATCGACCCTTCGAATCAGGCCGATATCCGTACTCACGCAACACCTTCATGGCGCGAGCTTTCTTGCGTGGCGAGTGGCTGCGCATATTCCTCAGTGTCTGCCACGCCTCTTTGTCGCCGTAATGCAGAGCGATACCGAGGTCGCAGCAATCAACCGCTGCAGCCTGGTAGCCAACTCCGATATCGACGTAGTGGTATGGGTCGCGCTTGCAGAACGGACAGGTGCTCATTCCTTGATCCTCACGCCGGCAGCCTCGATTGCTGAATCAACTGCGTCAGCCCAGTACGCCCAGTCGCCGCAGTCATTCGGCGACCAGGTATCTGGCAGCTCGACCACCACCGCCGCGCGGGATGCCTGCCAGATCAGCTCGGCCCAGCCTCTCGAGCAGCTCAAGCGCAGATCGGCCTGCTCGGGCGCCTCGAACCATGCGGTGAAGTCGTCAGTCTTCGTGCTCATGCGCCGCCTCCCAAAGCCTTCAGATCCTCTTCCGTCATGCCCATGCTGCGTGCCTTCTCGATTGCTGCATCCCGTGCGGCGCGAGCTGCTGCTGCGGCTGCCAGGGCCCTGTCCTTCTCCTCGTCGGCTTTAGACGGCCTCTCAATTGAAACCGGCGCGCACCATCTGCCGCGATGCAGGATTGCCTCGAACGGCTGGACCTCTGCATCAGAGCCTTGCACTCCACGCCTAGACGCGATCCGCCGCGCCGTTGTCTGAGACAGTGCGTAGGCGATGGGGATTTGATGGCCGCGGCCTTCGGTCAGGTCGGTGTTTGTCCAGACCACATAGATCGTTTGTGTTTCGGCAGGCATGACTTTCCCCTCGCCGCCCTCGGGCAGCTATTTGATTCGTAGGTGATCGGCAGGCTATGCCAGGACGGTGGCCTGCGGTTTGGCTCTCATCGCCGCGCGCATGGCGACCTTCCAGAGCTGCCAGCGGCCGTCCGGGTCAGGCCAGACGCGCTCTACCTGCACGCCGCAGCGGCAGCACTCGGCGCGGCTCAGGGTGTTGCGGTAGCGCCATCGGTGGTTGCACATGTGGCCTCTCCCATAGCTGCGTCGATGGCATGGCGGAACGTTGGTCCATTCAGCTCGCGCAGCTTGTAGCTGGTGGGGCGCCACGGGTGCTCGCCGGTCATGTATACCGTGCAAGTCTTGAACTGGTCCGCTAGCCAGTCGATGCGCGCCGTGTCCTTCTCCAGCTCCCGATTCTCAGCCCGCAGCCGCACCAGTTCCTCGTTGCCGCGCTCTGCCTCCAGCAGGCGGGCCTTGAGGTCGGCGACTTCGGCTCGCAGGGTGTCTTCCCTGACGCCCGCCTCTGAGTACCATTCGGCAAGCTTGATGTTCTCGGCGCGCAGGGTCGCGTTCTCCTTTCCGACGCGAAGCCTCTCGGCGTTGAAGGTGTTGTTCTCCGCCTCCAGCTCCCGGCACCGCTGCGCCAGGGCATCGCGCTCGCTGCGCATGTCGGCCAGTTCTGTTCGCAGCATGATGGCTGCGCCAGAGGCCACTCGCCAGTCGGTAGCTAAGGCGTCGCGCTCGGCGATCAGTTTGGCGCACTCGCCGAACCAGTGCTCGGCGTCTCCGTGTAGCGGCTTCATTGCTCACCTCCGGCCAGCAGGGCGCGTAGATCGTCGGCAGCGTTGTTGTACCCGGCTATTTGCAGATGCCGAACGTATCGCTCCAGCGTTTTGCGATTTACTTTCATGGCGTCCGGCTGCTCTGCGGATTTCTTCCCGGCTTCATACGCTTCGTACACGTTCGATACCGCCGTACCGCAAGGCATAACTGCTGCGTTCGGCTGCTCGGCGGCGGCGATGCAATCCGGACAGTCGTAGCCGGTTCCAGCGCACTGCGGGCAGGTTTCGCTGTCGTACCCGTCTTGCCTCAGCCCGCCGACCATGCCGTGACCGTTGCAGGTGCCGCACTTCGGCTGCTCGGCGGAGGGCGGGGCGGTGACGCGCCCTACAGCCCCGCAGACGCCGCATTCCCAGGAGCCATCGCCACGCGGCTTCATCGGCGATGAGAACCGCCGCCCAGGGCAGTTCTCATGCCACATCGCGCGATTGTGCGGCTCGTGGTGCATCTGCACCGGCTCCTGCGGTACCGGCGCAGCAGGGGCGATGGCGAGCATGGCGCGCGCCTGCTCAATCAGTTCGTCAGTGGCGGCGCACCGATCAAATTCTTCCTCCGGGTCTGCCATTTCATCGTCTATCTGGTCGCGGAAAGCACAGTTCAGCGCGTCCAGCTCATCAACTACGCGCTCAATAATGTAGCGCCACTCCTCCCGCACCGCCGTGGCGGGCTGCTGGGCGAGGTCGGCCTCGCACAGGAGGCGCATGTCCGCCCACTCCTGCGGATCGAGATCCCATCCCATGCTGGCGATCACGGCGTCGATCTTGTCACTCATGGCCTGCATCCTGGGCGCTGGCTTCCTGCTCGAGCTTTTCGAGGCGGTCGTGCATCTGGTTCGCCAAGGCGTCATGGTCTGCCTGGTCGAGGGCCGGCATCGGCACGAACAGAATGCCTGCGCGGGCCATGGTCGTTGCTGCTTCCAGTGCGGCGCGCAGCTCTACGGGGCTTGCACGTTTCATGCGTTCTCCTTCGCCGGCATAGGCCGGCATTCGCTGCAGTCGCAGTCTTGAGCCGGCCGCAGGGGGAGCGATCGGCAGTAGATGGGTGGGGTCATGCGTGTTGTTCCAGGTGTCGCTCGATCCGCAGGCCAATCCAGCGCATGCAGGGCACCGCCATGCTGTTGCCGATAGCCTTGTAGCGCGGGCCGTCCGGGCATTCGGCGGCGGGCTTGCTGCGCCACGGTATGCGGGTGTAGTTGTCGGGGAATCCCTGAAGGCGCTCCGTCTCGACCGGCGTCAGGCGGCGGACGGCCGATTGATTCGGTATCAGGTGGCTGTGACCGTGGCCGGCGTCCTGGCCGCTGCAGCCCTGGAGCCGACCATAGGAGGCGTCCGGCGTGGCGCAGACAATCGGCTGGCCTCTTCCGGTGCCGTCCTCGCTGCCGTCGAATCCTTCGGCCTTGAGCGTGTGCGTGATATGTCCTGTCACGCAGACCGGAGCAAGCACATGCGGCTTGTCACCGCCGCCGCTCGATGCGCGTAGGCATCCGGCCACTTCGTCGCCAAGCTCTGCCATGCCGCCGCCTTCACGGCCGCGCAGCGCTACGGATAGAACGGCATTCTCTTGGCCGCTATTGCGTCCCGGCGCGAAAGCCATGCCGGATTGCACGCATGGATCTTGCGTGCCGTGGACGGCGAACACCTCGCTCTCGAAATCGTGGCGGATGCCGTGTGCCGTTAGGCAGGTGCCGTGGAACAGCGATTCGCCCTGGTTGCCGCCGCCGAACAGCGGGACGCCTGCCAGCACCTCTACGCCGGGACCATCCTCGCCTTCGCAGGCAGGGCATCCGTAGGCGCCAAGGGTGTCGGGGTAGAGATACCCGCATCCGCACTGGAGCGCAGGGCCGAAAGGAGCGGTGCCGGCAACGTCTTGCCCCTCGCCTCGGCGCGGCGGAGTATCCCGGCGCACGCCTTCGCGCTCAAAAAGTACTGCGGCGGGATCGAATCCGTTTCGAGCACTTGCGACAACGAACACACGGCGCCGTCGCTGGGCCAGGCCGAAATATTGGGCGTCAAGTACCCGCCACGCGATTGCTCTTTTTGGTCCATACACACAACCAGCGTCCGTCCACCGGCCCCCTGAAGGCTGCAATTCGCAGTCTTCCCCAGCAAGCGCCCCAAGAAAGCAGCCGAAGGCGTTGCCTCGGTCGCTGAGTACGCCGGGAACGTTTTCCCAGACGATGACGGCGGGGTCGTCGCCTCTGGCGACTCGAACATGGTCAATTGCATCTGCCAGCTCCACGAACTTTATGGTGAGCGCGCCGCGCGGATCGTCCAGCCCGGCTCGCATGCCGGCCACGCTGAACGCTTGGCATGGCGTGCCGCCGACCAGCACGTCAGGCGCTTCCACGGTTCCGGCCAGCACCTGGCGCGCGATCCTGGTCATGTCGCCGAGGTTCGGCACGATGGGGTAGTGGTGCGCCAAGACGGCGGCGGGGAATTTCTCGATCTCGGCGAACCAGTCGGCTCGCCAGCCCAGCGGATGCCAAGCTACGCTTGCGGCCTCGATGCCGCTGCAGACGCTCCCGTAGCGCATGTGATTTCCTTTTTTTCGTTCGTGACAGGCTTCCGTGACACGCTCGGCAGGCTCACCAGCGCAGCCAGCTCGGCGTCGCTCAGGCGGTCAGCCCCATGTATCAGCCGGGTGATGATGTCGTGCGGCTCTTCGATCCCGGCGCGCACCATGCAGCGGATCAGCGCGTAGTCGGTGCCCTTGTAGACGTCAAGGGTGATGCGGCGAGCCAGCAGGCGTGCGAGGCGTTCGTCCTCGCGCAGCTTGTCGCGTGTGCGCTTTTCCTGTTGTCGCTGCGCGTCTGTCTTCGCGGTCATAGCCTCGTCGCCTCCTTCATGGCCTTGCGGGCCGACTTGTCTTCCATGTACCGCCATTTGCCGTGCTCGCGGCACCAGACATCGGCACCGCCTTGAGGCCGCTTGCGGTAGTAGTGGCAGCCGAGGGCGTGGGTGGCGCCGGGCGGGGTCATGCGACACCGAAAAGATCATGCTGGGCGGCAAGGCTGTCGATGTTCTTGACCGCCTGATCGAAGTAGCTCTTTTTCAGCTCGACGCCGACCGCCTTCCGGCCAAGCTCGACTGCGCAGTAAGCCTCGCTGCCGATGCCAAGGAACGGGGTCAGCACTACGTCTCCGGGCGCCGTCCACAAGCGAATGCCGCGGCGGATGACCTCCAACTGAAGCGGGCAGATGTGGCGCTCGTCGTCGTGCTCGCGGGCGGAGCGAAATTGCAGTGTGTCGTTCGGATTGATGTCCATCCAGACAGGGCTTGCCAGCTTCTGCCACTCATCGACAGGGATATCGGCGCCGTGGGCTACCTTGTCCTCGACGTCTCCCGGCGCGCGCATGGTGACGAGGTAATCGGCGATGCCCTGCCGGCACATGGTCGCGTTGGTGCGCACGGTTTTGTGCAGCAGGCCGAGCGCCTTGGTACGCTGCATGGCCGTCACCGGATCCTTCCAGATCGTCACCTCGCTGGCGTAGATAAAGCCGTGCGCCTGAAACGCCTTGATCAGTGCGCCGCGAAAGTCTTTGAGGCCGATATAGCCGTCGCGCTCCTTGCTGGTCGGCAGCTGCATGCAGTGGAAGCTGACGCAGTGGCCCGGCTTGATGACGCGGGCCAGCTCCTTTACCAGATGATCGAAGTGTTCGAAGAACTCGGAATCAGTGCGGCTGTTGCCCATGTCGCGCGGGCTGTTGCTGTAGGTGTACAGGCTGCTGAACGGCGGAGAGAAGATCGAATAGTCGACGCTGCGATCCGGCAGGCCGGCGATGACTTCCACACAGTCGCCGTGGAACAGGGTGGAATCGGTGCGGTCAACCTGGGCGATACATTTCATGCGGCGTCACTCCTAAGCCATGCCGGCGCTTTCACCTGGCGTTTGGCGTTGTATTCGTTGGTCTGGCGGGCGGTGCCCGTGATGGATTGGCGCACGGCGGCCGATGTTTCGGCTGCGAGCGATTCGCCCATGGCGATGGCGTCGTGCTGCTTTCGGCGCAGGTTGGCGAGCACGGCGCCTTCCATTTGACTGCTGAACAGATGGACGTGGACTTCGCGCGTCTGGCCAAATCGGTAGCAGCGGCGCACGGCCTGGTAGTAGGCCTCGAACGAGTCGGACACGCCGACAAAGGCCATCCGGGAGCAGTGCTGCCAGTTGAGCCCCCATCCACAGATTGATGCCTTGCTGACCAGTACGCGGGTCGTGCCGGCAGCGAAGTCGGCCAGCTTGCGTTCCTTGTCCTCGGTCTTGTCCGATCCGGCTATCTCTACGGCTCCGGGAATCATCTTTGCCAGCGCCTCGGTTTCGGCGTTGTACTCGCCCCAGATGATCCAGAACTCGCCATCGGCGTTGACCAGATCAGCGCAGGCTTGCACGCGGGCATCCATGCTTTCCTTGCGGGCCGCGCGGCGCTCCATCAGGCTGCTGGCCTCCAGGGCGAACAGCATGCCGTCCTCGGTCAGCGCGCTGTCGTCAACGTCAACCATGTGCTCGGTTTCCAGCAGCGGCGGCAGGCGATAGGCGCTGTCGTCATAGCCGAGGTCGGACGGCTTGCGCACCATGGCGCCCCATTGGCTGACCCAGCGCCAGAACAGGTGCCTGGCGTGGCCTTTGAGCCGCCATGTCTGCGT
Source organism: Geopseudomonas sagittaria (assembly GCF_900115715.1). Classification (GTDB taxonomy): domain Bacteria; phylum Pseudomonadota; class Gammaproteobacteria; order Pseudomonadales; family Pseudomonadaceae; genus Geopseudomonas; species Geopseudomonas sagittaria. The sequence goes on along the minus strand of NZ_FOXM01000023.1, from coordinate 36,931 downwards.
CTCGCCTCCGTCATGCACAAAGAACTCGGCGAGCATTTCGGCGCGGGTGCAGACGCCGAGGAATTCGGCATGGGTGCCCAGCTCGGTCCAGTCGTTCGGCGCTGGGGTGGCTGTGGCGCAGAGCCGGTAGGGGATCAGCGCGCATGCCTGCACCAGCTGATCGAAGGTGCGCGAGGTGTGGTGCTTGATGCAGCTCGACTCGTCCAGCACGGCGCCGATGAAGCGCGACAGGTCGAACTTGTGCACGCGGTCATAGTTGGTGATGTTGATGCCGGGCTGAACGTCTTCCGGCTCTCGGCAGTGGGTGATGGTGATACCCATCTTCGCGGCCTCGGCCACTGTCTGCGCGGCGACGGCCAGCGGCGCGAGGATCATCACGTCTCCGCCAGTTCGCCGGCACAGCTCGTCGGCGAATGCGACCTCCATGCGCGTCTTGCCGAGGCCGGTGTCGGCGAATATCGCTGATCGCCCGCGGCGCAGCGCCCATGAAACAAGGTCGCGCTGCATGGGGAATAGCGACTCGGGCATGGTGAACGGTTCGGAAAGTCCGGCCGGCGCGACCGTCTCCAGCTTGCGGGTTACGAATTCTTGATAGCTCATTGGATTTCCTTGGTCAGTCAGCCCAGCGCGTAACGCCAGTGCAGATGTCGCGGGCGGTGCTCACGCCGCATCCGTAGCGACCGGCCAGCGCGACGTATCCGACGATGCCGGGGATGTAGTCGGAACGCATAGCGCGCACCTGTTCGGTCGTGAGCTTGGCCTTGCCATGCCATTCGCCAATGCGATGGCCTGTGTGACTGCGACGGCTCATGCCGCCGCCTCCTGCTCGGGCCACGCCTTGACCGCCTCGAAGATCCGCGCGGCCTGCTCCTCGCTCAGCGACTGCCCGCAGGGGTTGGCAATCCACCCGCTGCCGACCAGATGCACAGGGTTGCAGCTATCCAGCAGCGCCCGGTAATGCTCGTCCAGCACGCCGGCCAGTGCGTCGGTGTGGTAGATCCCGTTCGGCGCGATCTCGACCGACTTGTAATAGCGCCGGCCGGCCTGGTCTTCGCAGAACGCGCTGATGTAGATGACCCACTGGTGCGACATGTCGAAGATGGCGTCGGCGACGTGGCGGCTCGGGCGGTACTTCGCGGCCGTGCTCCAGTTGCACAGGCCTTGCCGGCCGATGGGATCGATGTTGTAGACCGCGATCTTCGACTGGCGCAGGGCTGCGCGGCTGGCCCGCTCCAGGCGGGCGCGGTTGTTGTTCGGCTTGCGTACCTTGCTCATGCAAATCCCTCGCGGCGGGCGTCGTGGTAGCCGGCGAGCCAGGCGCAGCGGCGGCCTAGCTGCCAGATTGGGTATGGGCACGGCGCGCTGTCTTCCGCGCACTTGCCCATGAAGTACTCGGCGGCGTAGACCATCGCAAACTGGTCTGTCTTGCGCTTCATGCCGGCACGCTCAGTTGTTGGCGCACCTTGGCGACGTAGCGACGCGACACCTTGAGCGTTCCGATCACGCCCTCGACGTGCAGGTAGTGGTGTTCGCCGTGGCGCTCGACCTCAATGGCCTTGCTGCGCACAACCAGCGTGCTGCGGTGGATGCGCAGCAGCGTGTCGCCGAATTCGCGCTCAAGCGCCACCAGCGGCTCGTCCAGCAGGATGCTTCCGCCGGCGCCGTGCGCCTCGACGTACTTTGAATCGGCCTGCAGGTGGGTCAAGTCGGCCAGCTTGATCGAGCTGCGCTTCAAGGTGTTGCCCGACGTGGTCAGTTCCTCGCGCATTTCGCCGCCCTCGCCTTGCGTGTCTGATTGGCCTTCTGCCAGACGCCGTGCTGTGGAGACATGGTCTGGCGCTGGATGCAGTAGCCGAACACCTGGACTTCTCCGGTGTATTCGGCCATCAGGCAGGCGAGTTGCTGCCGCGCGGCCTCTTTCGCGGCCGGCGTGGGGAGATTTGGGTACATGGGGATATCCGGTAGAGGAGGGCGCCGGAGCGCCCGGTGATTACTCGACGATGGTCCAAAGCTGGCTGGCGTGCTTGATCTTGCCGGCCTTGCGCAGCGCCTGCAGGCGGCGGTCGACGATGCGCCACTCGGGGGTGTCGGTGCCGGCGCAGAACGGCCTTGCCAGAGCCATCAACGGCTTGTGATTTGTTAGTTGTGCAAAGCTTGTTTTTCCGACCCTGATAGCGTCGAGAAGCGTCGCGTCAAACTGCGAGTAGTCGGGTTTGCTCATGGTGTCTATCCGTAGAGGAGGGCGCAGCTAGTGCGCCCGGCTGTTGATGTTGATGCTGTGCTGTTTGGCTAGGCGGCGCAGGGTGGTGCGGCTGATGCCGAGCTGTGCGGCCAGGTCGATCTGGCGCATGCGGCCGGCGTGGCGGCGGATGTGAGGCACGATGGATGCCTCTTGTCGCTGCTTATGCTGGCGAGCAAACTCGATGCCGTGAGCCCTGGCGACCCGGTACAGCGTGTGGGGCGACCGTCTCAAGCGGCGAGCCGTCTCGGCGATGCCGAGCTGGGCGAGCTGTGCGGCCTTGGCTGGCAGGTCGCGGTCTTTCTTGGCTCTGTGCTGACGGCGCTTGCGCTGGGAATCGCATGCCCTGCACCGGCCCGTCAGCCTGCAACCCCTGTCGTGACGGACGCCGAAGAACCCGGTGTCAGCCGGCCACCACTCGCGGCACACGGTGCAGAGCTTTTCAGGACCGTATTCCGTTTCGCGGACGATGGAGATGGCGCGTGTCATGCCGCAAGAACCCGCGCCATGCGGTCGTCCATCAGCTCGTAGAAGGTGCGCACGCGCTCGGCGATCTTGTCGATCATCGCCTCGTCCCGATGGGCGCGCTTGATGAACAGCGGCATGCCCGGCCAGTAGCTGATGAAGTCGATCCACTCGCGCTCGGACGCCCACAGCCCGCCCTGGCACTGCGCGACGTGCTCCTTCGGAACTTCGCCGGCCAGGATCACGCCGACCTGCAGCTTCGGCAGCTTGGTCTTGATTTCCGTCAGGCCGCTGCTGCCCACCAGAGCATCCGGCGAGTAGCCGATCCCGTGATTCAGGATGATACCGACCTGCTCTGTCGTGGCGTCTGTGCGCGCTTCGTACAGTCCGCGTGCCACGCCTTCCAGCTCGTGGCCGCGCTCGGTGTGGCGGTTGCCCTGGAACTGGTCGGCCGCCTCACCAGTGATGCGCTCGCCGATCAGCTGGTCCATGTAGGTGAAGGCAGCGGCCCCGAAGCCAGCCTCGCCCTTGCCGTTGACCAGCAGGCAGTCCAGCTCCGACGCCGTGACGATGCCCAGGCGCAGAGCCAGCCAGTCAGCAGACCCCTGCTCAATGTGCGTGATGATCTGCACTGCCTGCCTCCTGTGCGTGCTTTGCGGCCGACTTCGACAGCGCGGCCATGACCTTGTCGAACTCTGCCTTGGCGACATGCTCGGGAGCGCCGTGCATTGCCTCGAACGCCGCCTTGGCCTTGTCGCTGCACTTCTGCAGCAGCGCGGCTACCTGAGCGGCCTGCGGCGCGGTAATGGTCGCGGTCGGCGCCGCGGCATAGGCGTCGTCGTCCTCGCCGCGGGTGGTGATGTTCAGCATGGCGTTCATCACGTAGCGCTTGCCGTAGCTGACCGACGATCCGACCGCTTGGACGGCGTTCTTGCTGCCGCTGGTGTCGGACGGCAGGAGCATGGTCGTCTCCTCGCGGTGCCCGGCGCGGTGCATGAGGATGCCCGTCACCTTGATTCCGCCCTGGACGTGCTCGACACGGAACGACAGGGCGAATCCGTGGCGCTGCATGATCGGCTTAACCACGTCGTTGATGTCCTCAAGGGTGGCGTACTTGCCGTTGTTGGTCTTGCCGCGCTCGGCGATGCTCGGCAGCTCGATCTGCATCTCGGCCATGGAGGCGTTGAAGGCCGTCTCGGCGTTACGCGACTGCATCCGCTCGTGCATTGCCATCAGGCGCTCCATCTTCTCGATGTCGCACTGAGGGTCGGCGGCGGCGCGCTGGATGACGGACAGGATGGTTGCCGACTCGCTGACAACTGCCGGCATTGCGCTATCGGTGTCGATGCGCTGGATTTGGTTGCTCATTGGTTGCTCCAGATCAGATAACGCCGACCGCCCAGGCGATGACGTAGGGGGTGGCGTAGACGGTGCCGAGCATGGCGACGAAGATGGCCAGGACGCCGAGGCATCCCAGCTTCTCGCTCGAGCTTTCGGCCGGCTGCTGCGGCTCGATGCGGGTGGCTTGCTCGCGGATCATGCTGCTTCCTCCTGCAGGTAGCCGCTGAGCTGGTCGATAACGGCGTGGATGCGCGCCACCTCATCGCCTTCCATGCAGCGCTCGTCGTGGATGAAGATCCACGAGTCGACCAGAGCGACACGGCAATCGCCGTCCTTGTACGGGGTGCTTGCTGGGTAGAGGGTTATGCAGACTGCCCCGCAGTGCGCCGAGTAGCGCATGTGGGCGTGGTATTTGCCTGCCAGCGTCACGTCCAGGCATGCAGCAAACAGCCGCTCGACGGCGGCGCGAAGTTCGTCGTTCATGCTGCGCGCTCCTCGTCCTGGTTGGTCCTGATCAGCTCGCGCTGGCTGTCGAGTTCGTCGCTGGCGAGCCGGTGGATGGCCTGCCCGTCATTGGTCAGCAGCTTGGCCAGCTCTGCCACGTCGTAGGGGGCGTCGATGGCCTCTATCGCCTCGACGGTGAACAGGTCGAGGCCGTCTTCGCTGTAGGCTTCCAGGGTCAACTTGATGCCGTGATGCTTGATGGTGATTTCCATGTGCGTCTCCTTCCTGCATTGGTCAGGCACCCAGCCCCCGGCACCACCCGAGGGGCGCGCCTCCAGAGGCATTGGGTTGGGTTGCTGCTGCTGGGTGTCTGCCGATGCAGGCAGTGGGGGGATTGCCGGCTGCTGCCTTCCGGCCGGCGTCGTCATCTTTTCGATTGCGCACTCCTGCTGGAGTGGGTCGCGGGGGCAGTTCGCCGCGGTGGTGATGCGAGGGCGCATCGGGAATGGATATGTTCTGGCGTCGGGCTTCGATATTTACACGGGCCTAGTGTCGTACGGCGCACCAACTCCACGAACAGCCTCGACAACTTGATCGCCTTTGCTCCCAGCGCAGTTTCGTTGCGCAACGCATATCCATTCCCGATCCGCCCTGCCGGGTGATCGGGGCCGCTATCGCCGGCCAGTCGTTCGCTCGCTTGCTACCCGGGAAACCTCCGAGGGAGGGAAAGCCAGGGACTCACTCTGTCGCGCAGCGTGCATCGCGCGGCGCCCTGTGCGTCTGGCGTCAGACGGCCCGCAGGGTGCGGACGGGGTGTTAGTTGCCGCGAGCCTTGGCGATGGCTGCGCGGGCGCTGTCGATCCGAGGCTGGATGGCATCAGCGCATCCTTCCCAGCGAGCGTCGTGCTTTGCTGCGTCTCGCATGTTGCCCTGAGCGATCACCATGTCGGTGACCAGCTCTGTCAGAGCCTCCAGTAGCTCAGGCGCTGCGGATATCAGGCGGGCATCAGGGTGGTCGATGGTCTTGAGCCAGTGCGCATGGTGCTCACGTCCAGATACAGGAACAGCGAAGTCTGTGCAGCGGTGCATGATGTTCATGCCGTCTTCTGCCGTGTTTCTAAGCATCGGCACGGCGCTGTGCATGCCCCATCGCTCAAAGCACATGACGGTTATGTCGTACTTCGGCACGCCGCCGGCGAGCTGCATGGTCTTGTGCTTCTCGTTGATCTCCCAGCGCCACGGACCAGCCGTGTGCTTTGCTTCGCTCATCTCTTCATCTCCGATTAGTTGCCGCGAGCCTTGAGCATGGCGTCGGCTATGGCGTATGCGGTTTTGGCGAATCGCAGATTGTTATCCGGGTATGATTCACCGAGGTCGAATCGCTCCTTGACCGAGCTGATCAGCGCCGCCAGGGCCTTCGCCGCGAAGTAGTCGCGCAGGGTCATGCCTGACCAGTAGCTATCAAGGTGCTCCTTGATTGGGAAGGCAGGGCCGCCATCAATTGATTCGCCTGGACTGCCTTGGCCGCCGAAAGCCTCGCGGAAGTAATCGCTCATCTCTTCATCTCCATGTGGACTTCCGCGACTGCCGCCTCGTGAAGCGGCAGCCGGAAATCGGCTCAGGCTGCGTTGAGCAGCTGGTAAACGGCCGGCAGGAATGTGTCGCGGTGGCCGTAATGGTTGGTCGGATCGTTCTTGCTGATCTCGCCATCAGCCGAGGCGACCAGCAGGCAACCACCAACGATGGCTTGCATCAGGTCGCGATTTTCCAGCTTCTTGACTGCTTTCTTGGCGCCGAACAGCTTTTTACCGATACCGAACATGGGGTGTTTCCTCTTGGCTTGGTTGTCTTCCCGTCAGCCCCTCATGCGAAGGGCTGCTAGGAAAACTGCTTAGACCGCATCCTTCTCGTACTTCTCGCCGCAGAACGGGCAGAAGCTGGCGATCATGTTCATATTCTGGACGACCTTCTTCATGCCGCCGGCTTTCTTCGGCGCCATGTACTCGATCCGCACGTTGTGGGCTGCCTTGTGGCCGAGGGCATCGCCGAGGATGAAGGCGTATCCCTGCAGATCAACATCGAGCCCGGTTGCGCCGGCTGGAAGCTGGCTGGACACGCGGGCCTTCAACTTCTCGGTTACTTCGCTATGGCAGTTGCACATCTCTTGATCCTCCAGTGGACTTCCCCTGATGCGCCCCGCTTGAGGCGCACCGAGAAATCGTCTGGCTAACACAGGCGCCCATCGCTCACTGGGCATCGCGCTTCCCCTCATTGGCATGCGCGCCGACTACTTGGTTCCTGTGTCCAGCTGCCCGCATGTGGCGGGTGCTGCCCTCATATGCACATTTCTGGTGCCCGCTGAGGGTGACGGCTTCTAAGTTGTTAAAGAGCGTTCCGGCCATGCCGAGGCATCTCTGCCTGTCGTCGCTGTGTTTCGCTTCGATGGAGTGAACGATACGATAACGTATGGATGCGGTCAATACGAAATCGAGTTATTTTTTGCATGGACGAAAAAAAGCCCGCGCGGCGGCGGGCTTCGTATTGCGCGGACGTGTTAGCGGTTAGAGCGGTTCACCCTTGAAGATGGCGACGCCGCAGATGGTTACAGTTTCATCCATGGGAATGATCGGATTAGGCCATGCCGGGTTGAGGGCTTTCAGATACCGCTCGTCGCCTTCAATGATGAGCTTCTTAAACGTGCTCTCCTGGCTGCCGTCAATCTTGACCACGACCAGCGATCCGTTGATCGCGCGCCGATCAGGATCGACGTAGATCAGGTCGCCCTCGCGGAATGACTGCCGTCCGTTCGGGTTGTACATCGACTCGCCGCGCACACGGAGCGCATAGCTGCGCGGCCCATGGCTGACAGGGCAGGGCAGCCAGTCCTCCGGATTCATATGGCTTCTGACTTCCGCCTGGCTTGACCAATCGCCCGCTTGTACCCACGAAATCAATGGAACTCTCCCTTTCATTGCCGGGCCCGGCTCGACGTTGCTGTCTAGCGGGCCTCCAAAGAGCAGCCATTCTGGGGAAACTGTGAGCGCCTTCGCAAGCTTCTCTACGTTCGGGCGGCGTGGGCTTTGGCTTTCACCGCTCATGATTCTGTTGATGGTCGGCTGAGGTACGCCGGATCGGCGGCTTAGCTCGCCCTCCGACCATCCTTTTGTGCGCAATTTTTCGGTCAGCCTGCGGGATATGGTCATGCAATCCTCGATACGTTCTTGTATCGGCAGATTGTATTGCCATGGTCCATACTGTTGCGTATCATGGCCAATACTAAAACGAGTTGAGCGACCAAAATGACTATCCACGACATGCTCTCCGAGCTGGTCGGCCTGGGTCTTTCTCAGCGGGAAATCGCCGAGGGCTGCGGGACCAGCCAGCCGAATATTCACCGCGCCATCAACGGCACCGAACCGCGTTACGAGCTGGGGAAGGCCATCGAGAAGTTCCACAAGAAGGCCCTCCGGGCAGCTGCACGCAAGGCTGCGGCATAAATCAATGTTAGACCCGCGATACGAATATGCAAATCGCGGACGAAAAAAAGCCCGGTGGCTAGACCGGGCTCTGTGTACATCAAACGCGAGAGAGATCATGACAAATATCGTTCCACTACGCAACACCAGCTCCGCAGGGTTCACCAGGATGGATAACGAGCTGTATGAAGCCCTGATCGGGGCCGACCTATCTGGCCGCGAGCTGCGTGTCGCTCTGGCTGTGCACCGCCTGACCATCGGTTACAACGTCGACGAGGCGCGCATTGCCGCCTCATACATCGCCAAGATGGCCGGCCTGGATCGTGCGAACGTCTCGCGCATCATCAACGACCTGATCCGCCAGGGTGTCGTTGCTCGCTCTGGTGGCAGCCGCGACCCGATCAGCATTGCCCCTGTTTCCTGCTGGAAAATCGATCAAAAGGCGACCGTGTCGAAACCGACACAGTGTGTTGAAAAGGTACGCGCCACTGTGTCGGTTCTGACACACTTTAAAGACAGTAAAGACATTAACTCCCTAACGGGAGTCGTCGACGCCAAGCGTCAACCGGAGCAACCGGCCGAAGCTGCCGAGCCTGTTCGCCAGAAGTCGCAAATGCCGGCATGCCCTCACCAGGCCATTGTCGACCTGTACCACGAAGTCCTCCCTGAGCTGCCTGGTGTCGCCATCCTGAACGACACCCGCAAGCGTCACCTGCAAAGCCGCTGGCGTGAAAGCGCTGTGCACCGCGACCTCGACTTCTGGCGCGACTACTTCGCTACCGTGAAGACCTCCGCCTTCCTGATGGGCAAGGTTCAAGGCCGCATGGGCGCCAAGCCGTTCCGCGCCACCTTCGACTGGCTGATCGCCCCGAGCAACTTCGTCAAGGTTGTGGAGGGTAACTACCATGCGTGATCCCTACAGCCTGGAAGCCGAACACAGCGTGCTCGGCGCGATGATCAAGCGCCCCGAACTGATCGACGTACTGTCCGCCGACCTGGCCGCTGAAGATTTCTACTGGCCCGAGAATGCCGACCTGTTCCGCACCATTCTCGGGGTGGCAGCGGCAAACCAGCCGATTGACGCCCTGACCGTAGGTGAGTCGTTCCGATCGGCGCCGGAGGGGCACAGCGGTATCTCCTACGTCGGCGAGCTGGTGAAGAACACCCCGAGCACCGCCAACGCCGGCCGGTATGCCGAGATTGTCCGCGAGCGATCGCTCGACCGGGCGCTGATCCTGTGCAGCGATCGCCTCAACGAGATTGCCCACGGCGATCAGGACGCCGCCGACAAGGTGGCAGCCGCCCAGGCCGAGGTGCTTTCCCTCGACTCTGAGGCCGCGACCGCTGAGGTGATCGCCGCCGCCGACGTGTTGCGCGACCACATCCCGGTACTGGAGCGCCGCGAGGAGCTGAAAGGAGAACTCGACGGCCTGAGCACTGGCATTGCCGACCTGGACGAGAAGCTGCAGGGCCTGCGCCCCGAGCAGCTGATCATCCTCGCCGGCCGCCCAGCGATGGGCAAGACCACCCTGGCCATGAACATCGCCGCCCACAACGCCATCCGCGGCGGCAAGCAGGTGCTCGTGGTCAGCCTGGAGATGAGCAACGGCCAGCTGATGGACCGTTTCCTGGCTGCCGAGGGCAAGATCCCGCTGCAGGACATCAAGAGCGGCCGTGGCGGCAAGGGCGAGAACGGCATTCGCCTGACCGCCGCCGCCGGCAAGATCCGCGACTCAGGGCTGAGCATGTCCGATCGGCCTGGCATGACCATGAGCCGCATCCGATCGCTGGCCCGCCGCCACAAGCGCCGCTATGGCCTCGACCTGATGGTGATCGACTACCTGCAGCTGCTGGACGAGGAGGGCGGGAGCGGCAATCGCACCGAGGCCGTCAGCGCCATGACCCGCGGCGCCAAGCTGATGGCGCGCGAGCTGCAGATCCCGGTGATCCTGCTGTCCCAGCTCAACCGATCGCTGGAGCAGCGCCCGAACAAGCGCCCGATCAACTCCGACCTGCGCGAGTCTGGCGCGATCGAGCAGGACGCCGACGTGATCATGTTCGTCTACCGGGACGAGGTGTACCACGAGGACAGCCAGTACAAGGGCGTGGCCGAGGTAATCATCGGCAAAGGCCGAGACATCGAGACCGGCACTGTTCGCACCGCCTTCATGGGCCAGTTCAGCACCTTCGCCCAGCTCGCCTACGACTGGCAGCCGCCAGAGGATGCCGAGCAGCCGAAAACCACCAGCCTCTCCAGCCGGTACAAGGGGGGCAAGTGATGGAGCGCCATCAAACCATCTTCCCCCACGCCGGCTACGAGATGCGATCGCACGCAGAGCAGCGATGGGCCTCCATCATGGACGTGCTCGGCGTCCGCTGGGTCTACGAGCCGCGCACGATCGACACCCGCCACGGCTGGTACATGCCCGACTTCTACCTGCCTGCCTGCGGTGTTTTCGTCGAAGTGAAGGGCGCATGCCCTAAGCCGATCGAGATCGAAAAGGCCAAGGATGCCGAGGCCGCCACCGGGTGCCCCGTTGTTTTCGCGTTCGGCGATCCCGAGATGCTGAGCGGCCATCTGCTGCACGGAATGCTCAGCTACTACGCCGATCGTGGCGTGCTGAACGTCAGCACCTACGAAGTTGGAAAGCTCGTCAGCGAGAACTACAGCCTGAGCACCTACGCATCGTTCCTGTCCGCAGGCGATCGGAAGCCGCGCCCGCATTTCGTGCCTGTCGGCTGGGTAGTTGCCGAGCTGGTCGACAGCATGACCGAACGGGCTCCGCTGGAGCAGGCAAGGCACCGCATTCACCAGCCGCTGAACGACACCAAGGAATCCGCGCACGGGCAGCACAGCCTGGCCGAGTGGTTTATCTGCCAGTTCGTTGCCGCCGTCGATCGCTACAAGCACAAGGAGGCCGCATGAACGCAGGCCAGTACACCCGCGACCCCGCCCAGCAGGCGGCAATCACCCAGCGCCAGGCCGCCGGCTACGTCATCACCAAGGACGCTCCGAGCAAGGTCGAGATGCGCATGGGCGGGCAGATCATCGTCATCCTGCGCGACGGCAGCGTGCGCCGGGGGATGCGTCATGGGTGACGTTATCCGCAAGCCTCGCCACTTCTGGACCGCCGGCACGAGCCGCGTCCGTGACGTGTGCCGACTGGCCTACCTGTTTGCCACCGAGCTGGCCGCCGAGGGCGCCGTCGAGATCATCGTCCGCCCGGTCAAGTCCCGCCGCACCCTGGAGCAGAACGCCAAGCTCTGGGCGATGCTCGCCGACATCGCGCGCCAAGTGCCGTGGTCGGTCAACGGGGCGATCCAGCAGCTCGACGCCGAGGACTGGAAGCACATCATGACCGCGACCGTGCGCCAGGAAGTGCGCATGGCTGCCGGCATCAACGGCGGCTTCGTGCTGCTGGGCCTGAGCACCAAGCGCATGACCGTCCGCGAGCTGGGGGATCTGATCGAGTTCATGTACTCGTTCGGCGCCGATAAGGGCGTGGTCTGGAGCGAGCCGCGCGGCCAGATGCCTGAGCAGTGGGAGGCCGCAGCATGACCAAGGCCGAGAAGCAGCACCTCAGCCGCGTGCAGTCGCTCGGCTGCATGGCCTGCCGCCAGATCGGCTACCGAGACACGCCGGCCGAGATCCATCACCCGCGCGCCGGCGCTGGAGCAGGGCGCAAGGCCAGCCACTTCGACGCCATCCCGCTGTGCCCGGCCCATCACCGAGGCATCAATCACCCGCTCACCCCGAGCATTCACCTGGACAAGCGCGCGTTCATCGCCAGGTTCGGTACCGAGGCCGAGCTGCTGGAGCAGACGCGCCGCCTGATCGGTTGGGAGGTCGCATGAGCCACGACAACGGCCTCGGCAAGCGCTGCCCCGACTGCGGCGAGCCGATGGTTGACCTTCGCAGCATGAATACCCGGCTGTGCAGCGGGTGCAAGACCGAATTCGACTGGCACCTGGCACCCGGCCAGAAGCCCCTGATCGCCAACAACCGCCAAGACCGCAAGGAGCACACGCAATGACCGCACAAGCAGCAGCACTACAGATCGCCGAACAAGGCCACACCAGCGAGCACACCCTGCGCGGGGCGCTGATCCTGCTGAGCGACATCGTGGACGAGAAGGCCGCCGGCCTGAGCGCGCCGGAGCTGGAGTTCGTCGGCCACTGCCGCGAGCTGGCCGAGGGGGTTAGCCAATGAGCCACGACGAAATCAGCAACCCGAAGCACTACGACCTGTTCCCGGATGGCATGCAGGCGATTGATGTAATTCGCGCGGCCCTGACGCCCGAGGAGTTCGCCGGCTACTGCAAGGGGAATTTCCTCAAGTACCGCCTGCGAGCTGGTGAGAAGGGCGAGCCGGCCAAGTGCCTAGGCAAAGCCGAGTGGTACCGCGCCGAGCTGCGCGAGCATCACGCGGAGATGCGCAAGGGCGATATCGATCGGTTGGCGATGGCGGTTCTCGGCAGCGTTGCCAGGCCGAACGAGCAGCGCCGCCAGCCGGCCGTTGGCGCAGACGTGGCATTCCCGAGCGAGCGCGGCCTGTACTTCGCGGCCACCCCGGGCGAGCTGGAAGACGGCGCGTGAGGGTTGGCGATGACTGGCTCCGTCAATTTGGCCTTGCTGAGCCTGGAGCAGCGAAAGGCGATCAGCGACCACAGGGCGGCCTGCCTGGAGCGTCACAAAGCCTCCCAGCAGCTCGCCAGCTCGATCTTCTCGACGAGGGCGCGGCAAGGGTGCGGGTAGAGGCGGAAAGGCTGCTGAAGGCCAATCCAGAGCTTGAGCAGGCGGCGCGGCAGATGCTGAACAGGATGATGAGGAAGTGACCACGGCAATCAAGCGAGCAGTACCGACCGAGCACGCCGAGCAAGTGAACCTGGTTCGCTGGTTCGACCTGCAGCACAAGGCCCTGCGCGGCCGGCTGGTGGCGATTCCGAACGGAGGGGATCGTCACCCCGCGGTGGCGGCAAAGCTCAAGGCTGAGGGCGTCCGCAAGGGCTACCCGGATCTGCAGCTGCTGGTGCCGGCAAACGGCTATCACGGCCTGCTGATCGAGCTGAAGCGGGTGAAGGGCGGCAGGGTGGAGCCAGAGCAGGCCGATTGGCTCGACTGGCTCAACCAGCAAGGGTACATGGCCATCGTCTGCCGGGGGGCGGACGAGGCCAGGGAAGCAATCAAGGGATATTTGGGGGCGGCATGATCTATCAGAGCGTGATTTCGGCAGTGGTTCGGGCATTGGCGGCAGAAACGATCAACAGCGCTGGCGGGTGCGACTTCGACGCCAAGGTGCAACAGGCGCGCATTCCGGGCGAGATCAGCGGCAAGGAGGGCGCTTTCCTCGTCGACTGCATGGTGTTCGGGCGCCTGCACTCGCAGCTGACTTCCGCCAAGTGGGATGCCCTGGTGTCGAAGTACAGCACCCACGCCGACCGCAAGCGCGAAGCCGTGCTGCGCATGGCCAAGGCTGTCCAGTCGCCGGCCGGCAAGCGGTTCATCGAGTGCGCCGTCGTGACCTGGGCCTATCCGAAGCTTCCCGGGGCGGAAGGGAAGCGCTCGACCAGCGTCCTTCCGGCCGGATGGTACGAGATGGCGAATTGGGATGACGACGGGAAGCCAGAGTCGACCCTGCGCCGCTGGAGAGGCGGTATTCGCCGGGATCTGGAGCGCGAAGTGAGCGAGGCGCTTGAGGCTGCACAGGAGATTCTTGATATCGAGGAGCTGATCTGTAGTGAAGCTGCCTAGATTATTTGCAGAAAGCCATTGCAATCCACTGATCAACTGAGCGAATATATCTCCATCCTGTCGATCTTGCGCGTTGAGGATGGACAATCGAACACGAAGCCCGGAGCCAGCAATGGTTGCCGGGCTTTTTCATGGGCGCAATTTGGCTGCACAGGGATTCGCCATCCCACGCCCACCAATTCAGAGCCTCGCAGATGCGGGGCTTTTTCGTTTCTGGAGCCCGCATGACCGATCGAGCAATCGAGCAGGAGATACAAGCCAAGGGCCTGACAGCTCCCCGCATCACGCCGGCAGACCTTGAGGCCAACATCGACAGCGAGCACTACTTCACTGCGCGAGACGGTGTCGTCGGGGTTGAGCTGGATGCAGGTCTGATCGACGAGGCGAGCGGAGCCAATACACCACCCAGTCTTTCGCTGCTGACCTTCTGCGTCCTAGTGCTGAAGAACGGCTTCACCGTCACCGGTGAGTCGGCCTGTGCCAGCCCGGAGAACTTCGACGCCGAGATCGGTCGCAAGATCGCCCGGCAGAACGCTGTCGCCAAGGTCTGGCCGCTGATGGGCTACGAGCTGAAGCAGCGCCTGCACGAATCCAAGTAATCCACTTTCCGCCGGCCCCTGATCCCCATCCGGGATTCTCACCAGGACCAGCCGGCACCTACACCCGCAAGGACGCCAACATGCAGAGCGAGCACGCAGCTTTGTCCGACATGCCGCTCTGGCTGTTCATCGTCATCAGCATGGCCGGCATGTCCGGCGAGATGCTCAGGGCGTCCGGCTCAGACCTCACCGGCTGGGAGATCGCCAAGCGCGTCACGCTGCGCTTCGGTGCGTCCGGCTTCTTCGGAATGTCTGCGCTGCTGCTGAGCCTCGCTGCAGGTGGAAGCATCTACCTCGCCGGCGGCCTGGGCATTGGTATTGCCGTGCTGGGCGCTGATGTGGCTGGTGCGCTGTATACGCAGTGGCTGGCCAAGAAGGCGGGCATTGAGCAGAAGGCTGGGGAGTAACCCAAGGAGCACCGCATGACCAAGTACCAGATCCACTCCACTGGCGTCGTCCACGAGCTGGAGGCGTCTACCTACGTCCAGGACTCAAACGGACTGCGCTTCATCGGTACCGATGGCGTCACCCTGGCCATCTACAGCCAGTTCGACTGGATGCGCATCGCGCCGGTCGTAGCTGAGCCTGTCGCGTGATGCCATGGCGCTGACCGCGAAACAGGCCGCTTTCGTCGATGAGTACCTGAAGGACCTGAATGCCACGCAGGCGTGTATCAGAGCTGGCTACAGCGCCAAGACGGCAGACCGCATCGGCCCTGAGTTGCTTGGGAAAACCTGTGTCGCTGCAGCTATCCGCGCTGCCCAGGCCGAAAGGTCGCAGCGCGTGAAGGTCGACGCCGACTACGTGCTCAACCGCCTGGCCGAGATTGACCAGCTCGACGTGGTGGACATCCTCGACGGCGCTGGAAACTTCCTGCCGGTCGCGCAGTGGCCGAAGCCTTGGCGACTGACCATCAGCGGCCTGGATGTGCAGGAACTGATGAGCGGCGACACCGCATCCATTATTCGCAAGATCAAGTGGCCGGACAAGCTTCGCAACCTGGAGCTGATCGGCAAGCACGTTGGCGTCAATGCCTTCCGCGAACAGCTAGAGGTCAACGTCAATGTCTCGCTCGCCGACCGCATCGCCAAGGCCCGCGAGCGCGCCAAGCGCGGAGACTGACGACCTCGAGGCGCAGCTGGTCGACGACATCGGCAGCTTTACGCACGACCCCTATGGATACGCGCTGTATGCCTATCCGTGGGGCGAGGGCGAGCTGAAGGGCGTCGATGGGCCGCGCGACTGGCAGCGCGACGTGATGAACGACATCGGTGGACACCTGAGCGACCCTGAGACCCGCCACCAGCCGCTGATGATTGCAGTGGCCTCCGGTCACGGCATCGGCAAGTCAGCGGCGATCAGCATGATCATCGACTGGGCGATGTCGACATGTGACGACTGCAAGGTGGTGGTGACGGCCAACACCGAGAACCAGCTGCGCACCAAGACGTGGCCGGAAGTCAGCAAGTGGCGCCGTCTGTCCATCGTCAGCCACTGGTTCACGACGACGGCCACGGCCATCGCCGCCAACGACGCCGAGCACTCGCGCAGCTGGCGCGCCGACGCCGTGCCGTGGAGCGAGAACAACACCGAGGCATTTGCCGGTCTGCACAACAAGGGCAAGCGGATCGTCCTGATCTTTGACGAGGCGTCGAACATCGCCGACAAGGTGTGGGAGGTTGCTGAGGGCGCGCTGACCGACGAAGACACCGAGATCATCTGGATAGCGTTCGGCAACCCGACCCGCAACGTCGGCCGCTTCCGCGAGTGCTTCACCCGCTACAAGCACCGCTGGAACGCCAGGCAGGTC
The DNA here is from genome assembly GCF_900115715.1 of Geopseudomonas sagittaria. Taxonomy (GTDB): domain Bacteria; phylum Pseudomonadota; class Gammaproteobacteria; order Pseudomonadales; family Pseudomonadaceae; genus Geopseudomonas; species Geopseudomonas sagittaria. The sequence continues at coordinate 20,806 of NZ_FOXM01000023.1, read as the reverse complement.
GACAGCCGAACAGTGGACGGCACCAACAAGCAGCAGATTGCCAAGTGGGCCGCCGACTACGGCGAAGACTCCGACTTCTTCCGCGTCCGCGTCCGCGGCATGTTCCCGAGGGCATCGAGCTTGCAGCTGATCCCGACTGACTGGGTGGCCGAGGCCATCCGGCGCGAGGCCGTCCACGGCCTGTCCGATGCGCTGGTGTGCGGCATCGACATTGCCCGCGGCGGCGACGACGACAACGTGATCCGCTTCCGTCGCGGCCTGGACGCCAGATCAATCCCCAAGATCAAGATTCCCGGCAGCGAGACGCGCGACACCACGCTGTTCATCGCCAAGGTGTGCACCGTGGTGCAGGAGCATCGACCTGACGCTGTGTTCGTCGACTCCACCGGCGTTGGCGGCCCTGTGGCTGACCAGCTGCGCCGCCTGATGCCGGGAATCGCGATCATCGACATCAACTTCGCCAGCGCATCGCCTGACGCCCACTACGCGAACATGCGCACCTACATGTGGTGGCGCCTGCGCGAGAGCCTGCGTGCCGGTCTGGCCATCGATGACGACCCGCTGCTCGAGGCTGAACTGACCTCACCCGAGTACGGGCACAACCAGCGCGACCAGATCGCCCTGGAGAAGAAGGACGACATCAAGAAGCGCCTCGGCATCTCGCCGGACGACGCCGACGCACTGGCGCTGACCTTCGCCTTCCCGGTGATGAAGTCCAACCACACGCATGATCAAGGCTCGGCACTGCTGAGCGAATACGACCCCTTCAGGAGCTGACCATGTGCAGCAAAAAGATTTTCAAGGCCGGCCCGCTGGGCAAGGCGCTGGGCCTGGACGACATGTTCAACGCGCCCGAAGCCCCCAAGGCGCCGCCACCGGCTCCCGACGCACCGACCGCGGCCGACGCCTCGGTCCAGCAGGCCCGCGATGACGAGCGCCGCCGCCGTGCCGCTGCCGCTGGCCAGCAATCGACCATCCTGACCGGCGCCACCGGCCTGACCACGCCGGCCGCGACCGGTCAAAAGACCCTCCTCGGAAGCTGACGACCATGGCTGACTCCCTCCGGCAGACCCTCGACCGGAGGCTGTCTGCCCTGCGCAACGAACGGGACAAGGGCTGGCTGCCGCTATGGCGCGACCTGTCCGACCACATGGCGCCGGACATGGGCCGCTGGAGCCTGAGCGACGTCAACGACGGCAAGCGCCGCGACCAGATGATCATCAACAGCACCGCACGGTCGGCGCTGAAGGTGCTGACCTCCGGCATGTTCTCCGGGATGACCAGCCCGAGCCGGCCGTGGTTCAAGCTGACCACGCCGGACAGTGCCCTGATGGAGTTCGGGCCGGTCAAGACCTGGCTGCACCAGGCCGAACTGGCCATGCAGGACGTGTTCGCCCGGTCCAACCTGTACAACGTGCTGCCCACGCTCTATGGAGAGATGGGCGCCTTCGGCACCGGCGCAATGATCGTCATGCCGGATCAGGACGAGTTCCTGCGCTGCTACAACTTCACCGCAGGCAGCTACATGGCGGCGACCAGCTCACGCCAGCAGGTCGACTCGCTGTACCGCGAATTTAGAATGACGGCCCGGCAGATGGCCCAGCAGTTCGGCCAGAAGGCCATGAGCAGCACCGCCGTATCACTGCTGTCGAGCAACCCGGACGCCTGGGTCGACGTGGTCCACGCCATCGAGCCGAACGACCAGCGCGACGCCCAGCGCCCCGACAACCAGAACATGCCGTTCCGCTCGGTGTACTGGGAGCGTGGCGGCGACAGCGACAAGATCCTGCGCCAGTCCGGCTTCCAGTCGTCGCCGATGATGGTGCCGCGCTGGGACGTCAACGGCGAGAACATCTACGGCCACGGGCCTGGTTCGGTCGCCATCGGCGACACCAAGGCGCTGCAGCTGATGGAGAAGCGCAAGGCGCAGATGCTCGAGAAGTTGGTCAACCCGCCGATGGGTGCGCCTGGCTCGCTGCGTGGCCAGCGTGCGTCGATCCTGCCGGGCGACATCACCTACGTGGATTCGGCCAACGTCGGCCAGAAGTTCGAGCCGCTGTATCAGATCCAGCCGGCTGCCTACTCCGCGCTGCGCGAGGAGATCCGCGCCCACGAGGACCGCATCAACTCGGCGTTCTTCGTCGACCTGTTCCTGATGATCAGCAGCATGGACGACGTGCGCACCGCGACCGAGATCGCCGCGCGCAAAGAGGAAAAAATGCTGATGCTCGGCCCGGTACTCGAGCGCATGAACGACGAGCTGCTGGATCCGCTGATCGACCGCGTGTTCGGTCTGATGCTCGAACAGTCGTCGCCGCGCTGGGCCGGGCTGCTGCCGGGCGCTCCGCTGCTGCCGCCGCCTCCCGAGGAACTGGCCGGCATGGACCTCAAGGTCGAGTACGTCAGCGTGCTGGCTCAGGCGCAAAAGGCGCTTGGCGTGGCTGGCATCGAGCGTGCCGTCGGTTTCGCCGGCAATCTGGCCGGCATCTATCCGGACATCGTGGATAAGGTCGACTTCGACCAGGCCGTCGACGAGTACGCAACCATGCTCGGCATCCCGCCGACGTTGATCCGCTCCGACGATCAGGTCGCGCAGATTCGCCAGCAGCGCGCCGAGGCCATGCAGCAGCAGCAAGCCATGGAGCAGTCCATGCAGATGATGCAGGGCGCCAAGCTGCTGTCCGAGACCGACACCGGGGGAGACAACGCCCTGACCGCCATCACAGGCCCGTAAATGACCAACGCAAGCGATGAGCGCGCCCTTGAGCGCAAGGAGCGCGAGGACAAGCTCGCCCAGCGCCAGGAGATCAGCGACTTCCTGTGGCTGATGAATGCGCCGCAGGGCAGGCGCTTCGTGTGGCGCCTGATGGCCAGGGCCAACGTGTTCGGCGCCGTGTTCAACACCCACGGCGGCGTGATGAATTTCAACGAGGGCCGGCGCGACTCCGGCCTGTTCCTGCTGGGTGAGATCGACCGGCTGTGTCCCGAGCTGTTCGCCGTGATGGCCGCCGAGAACGCCCGCCAACGAGATGAGAACCAAACCGATGACTGATTCGACGCAAGCCGCTGCCGCCCCGGAAACCACCACCAGCGCAGCCGAGCCCGTTCAGTCCGACGCCGTGGTCGCTCCTGCTGCAGAGGCGCAAGCCCCTGCCGCCGAGGTGCCCGCGGACGCCGGCCAGCCTGTGGAATACGCCGACTTCAGCGTGCCGGAAGGCCTTGAGATCGACGCCGACGTGCTGGGCTCCTTCAAGGGGATCGCCAAAGAGCTTGGCATCCCCCAGGAGGCCGCACAGAAGCTGATCGACCTGCAGGCAGGACTGGTGCAGAAGCAGGCCGAAGCCAACCAGGCGGCGCTGGCGGAACAGGCGCAGCAGTGGGAAGCCGCTGTGAAGGCCGACAAGGAGATCGGCGGCGAGCGATATGCGCAGACCGTCGAGACCGCCGTGAAGGCCATCGAGAAGTTCGGCTCCCCCGAGCTGCGCACCCTGCTGAACGAGTCCGGCATCGGTAATCACCCCGAGCTGGTCAAGTTCTGTCATCGCATCGGCCAGTCGCTTTCCGAGGACGGCCTGGTGATGGGCGGCACGCAAGCCCACAAAGAAATGTCCCTCGTCGACGCCTTCCGCTAGACGACCAATCAGTCATTAAGGAGCACTGCCCATGGGCATCCTCACCTCCACCATGCCGACGCTGCTGGACAAGTTCAGCCGCTCGGAGAAAGACGGCAAGATCGCCAAGATCGTCGAGCTGCTGGCCAAGCAGAACGACATCCTGCAGGACGCCGAGTATCAGGAGTGCAACGACGGCTCCAAGCACAAGACCACCATGCGTTCCGGCATTCCCGAGCCGGCCTGGCGCCTGTTCAACAAGGGCGTCCAGCCGAGCAAGTCGACCACCGTCCAGGTCATCGACACCACTGGCATGATGGAAGACTACGGCAAGGTGGACAAGGCGCTGGCCGACCTGTCCGGCAACGCCGACGCCTTCCGCGTGTCCGAGAACATGGCCAAGCTGCAGGGCTTCAACAACAAGACCGCGCGCTACATGTTCTACGGCAACACCGCCAGCGAGCCGGAAGCCTTCCTCGGTCTGGCGCCGCGCTACAACAGCCTGGCGGCCGAGTCGGGTGCCAACATCGTCGACGCCGGCGGCACCGGCTCCACCAACGCCTCGATCTGGTTCGTGACCTGGGGCGAGCTGTCCACTCACCTGCTGTACCCGAAGGGCTCGGTAGCCGGCTTCCAGCATCGCTTCCTCGGTGAAGACACCGTGACCGACGATGCTGGCGGCGAGTTCCAGGCCTACCGCGACCACTTCAAGTGGGACATCGGCATGTCCGTGCGCGACTGGCGTGCGAACGCGCGCATCGCCAACATCGACGTGACCGCGCTGACCAAGGACGCCGCCTCGGGTGCCGACCTGGTCGAGAAGATGATCGACGCCTACTACCGCCTGGATAACCCGATGCAGGGTGAAGGCCGCACCGTCATCTACTGCAACAAGACCATCCAGACCTTCCTGCACAAGCAGGCCATGAACGCCAAGAACATCAACCTGACCCTGGGCGAGTACGGCGGTCGCAAGATCCCGGAATTCCTCGGCATGCCGATCAAGCGCGTTGACGCCCTGCTCAACACCGAAGCCCGCGTGGTTTAAGGAGTAACAACATGCTTTTCGATGCCAAGCTGCTGATGTCGCGCGACCAGGCGATCACCGCCACCGCCGCGTCCACCGACTCCATCGATACCGGCAACAGCAAGGACTACGGCAAGGGCGGCAACGTCCCGCTGCTGGTCCAGGTGACTGCCGCCTTCAACAACCTGACCTCGCTGACCATCGACGTGCAGACCGATGCCGACTCGGCGTTCGGCTCGCCCGTCACCCTGCACAGCACCGTGGTGCCGCTGGCCAGCCTGGTTGCCGGCTACCAGCTGCCGGTGATCACCCTGGCGCAGAAGTGCGAGCGCTACCTGCGTGTGAACTACACCGTGACCGGCACCGCGCCGACCACCGGCAAGGTCACTGCGGGCATCGTCGCCGGGGTGCAGGGCAATGGCTAAGGCCTATCGCGTGCTCGAGCGCGCCTTCATCAACGGTCGGCTGTACGAGCCGGGCGAAGTGGTGGAACTCGAGATCGACAGCTCCGGCGCGCATCTCCAGGAGATCCCCGCCAAGCCGGAACCCAAGGGCAAGCGCGAGCTGCCCGACGCGTGACCATCGGCCCCTCCGGGGGCCGTTCTCTTTTCTGTCAGAGGTGAACCATGGTGCAAACCGTATCGCTGCCGCTCGGCACTGCCGCGGAGCCCAGCGCAGACATTCCGGTGGCCTCTGGCGCCGAAGCCGTGGTCGGTATCTATGCCGCGCCGGGCTCGAACATCAACGCCGCCGGTAGCTCCTACTTCTGCGACGTGGTGCTGGTCACTCCGGGCGAGCCCATTCGCGTGACGCGCCTAGATTCGTCGAAGCCGACCACCAAGGTTGCCGGCCCCGGCACCTTCCGCGTCCTGCGCTCGCCGGCGCTGGTCAGCATCGGCGTGTTCTCCGAGGTCTAACCCATGCCCAGCGTCGTGCAGATTTGCAACATCGCGCTGACCCGCATCGGCCAGAGCCAGCTGATCGCCTCGCTGAATGAGCAGAGCCTCGCCGCCCAGCTGTGCAGCCTGCACTACGAGGCCTGCCGCGACGAGCTGCTGCGCGACTTCCCGTGGCCGTTCGCCACCAGGCGCGTGACCCTGGCCGACATTGGCAGTCCACCGGATGGCTGGGCGTACCGCTACCGCTACCCGGTCGACTGCATCAGGGCGCAGCACGTCAGCCAGCCCGGCGTCCGCCAGCCGACCAGCGCCCAGCGGGTGCCGTTCGCCGTGGCGCATGCCGATGGCGGCCGGGCGATCCTCTGCGATCAGTCGCCGGCTGAGCTGGTCTATGTCGCCCGCGTGGAAGACACCACCTATTTCGATCCGCTGTTCGTCTCCGCGCTGGCCTGGCGGCTGGCGGCCGAGCTGGCGACCGGCCTGCAGGGCAATGCCAGCAACTACGCGGCGGCCTATCAGCAGTACCGCATGGTCGTCGACATGGCGCAGGCCAACGCCTTCGAGGAATCGGAGGAGGGCGTGCCGCCTGAATCCGAATTCATCACAGGACGCAACTGATGGGCACCAGCGTTATCCAGCCGAGTTTCGCCGCCGGCGAGCTGGCACCCTCACTGCAGGCGCGCGTCGACCTGGCGCGCTACCAGACCGGCCTCAAGCTGTGCCACAACTTCTTCGTGATGCCCTACGGCGGCGTGCGCAACCGCGCCGGCACCGTGTTCGTCCACGAGAGCAAGGCCAGCGGTGTCGCCCGTCTGATCCCGTTCGAGTTCAACGACGAGCAGACCTATGTGCTCGAGTTCGGCAACCTTTACATGCGCGTCTACAAGGACGGCGGCATCGTCGAGGCAAGCCCTGGCGTGCCCTACGAGATCGCCACGCCCTACGCAGCTACGCAGCTGTTCGAACTCAACTACACGCAGTCGGCCGACGTGCTGACCATCGTCCATCCGGCGCATGCCCCGCGGTCTCTTTCGCGCCTGGATCATGACGACTGGACGCTGAGCACGATCAGCTTCGTGCCGTCGACCAGTGCTCCGGCTGGACTGTCGGCTAGCGCGCGCACCGGCGGCAGCGGGGCGACCACCAGTTACCGCTACGTGGTCACTGCCGTTGTGGACAACGAGGTTCCTGACGAGAGTCTGCCATCGGCATCGGCCGCCGTCGCCAGCTGGGACAGCCTGCCGGGCGGGGTGCTGACCTGGACTGCCGTCGCCGGCGCCGACTACTACAACGTGTACAAGGACAACGCCGGATCAGGGATCTATGGCTACATCGGCCGCGCCTCGACCAACACCTTCACCGACATCAACATCGCCGCCACCAAGACTGACACGCCGCCGAACGCGGCCAATCCGTTCGCTGGCGCCGGCAACTATCCAGGCGCCGTGGGCTACTACCAGCAGCGCCTGTGCTTCGCCGGCAGCGACAACGGCCCGCAGACCGTGTGGATGAGCAAGACCGGCAACTTCCACAACTTCGGCTATGCCACCCCGACCAAGGACGACGACGCGGTCACCATGACCATCGCCTCGCGCCAGGTGCATCGCTTCCGCCACCTGCTGCCGCTGCGCCAGCTGCTCGGCCTGACCTCTGGCGGCGAGTGGGTGATCGAGGGCTCGGAAGCCGGGCTGACGCCCAAGAGCGTGCGCGCCAACGTGCAGAGCTACAACGGCTGCGCCAAGATTCCCCCCATCGTGGTCAACGACTCGGCGATCTACGTGCAGGCGCGCGGCGCCGGCGTGGCATCGCTGGCCTACACCTTCGAGAGCGACGGATTCAGCGGCGACGACCTGACCAAGTTCGCGCCGCACCTGTTCCGCGGCTACCAGATCGTGGATTGGGCCTTCCAGCAGGCGCCGGATCGGCTGGTGTGGTGCGTGCGCAACGACGGCGCGCTGCTGGGCATGACCTTCCTGCCTGAAGAACAGCTGATCGCCTGGCACCGCCACAGCACCGACGGCTTCGTCGAATCGGTGGCCAGCGTGGCCGAGGGTGACGAGGACGCGCTCTATCTGCTGGTGCGCCGCACCATCGGCGGCGCCACCATGCGCTATGTCGAACGCATGGCCTCGCGGCGTATCACCGGCATGGAGGATGCCTACTTCGTCGACTGCGGCCTGACCTACGACGGGCGCAACACCAGCGACAGCGCGCTGCTGACGTTGAGCGGCGGTTCCAGCTGGCTGCACCCGGAGGTCGTGACCCTTACCGCCAGCGGGCATGCTCCGTTCTCTTCCGGTAGCGTTGGCAATCGCTACCGCCTGCGCGCCGGCAGTGACCTGGTGCGCATTGAGGTTACGGGCTACGACTCATCCAGCAGGGTGTCCGTCAAGCTTCTGGAGGCGTGTCCGGCATCGCTGCGCGGCACGGCCGTGGCTGACTGGGCGCTTCTGGCGGGCTCGCTTTCGGGCCTTAGCCATCTGGAAGGAAAGTCCGTGGCGGTACTGGCCGATGGCGACGTGCACCCCCCGCGCACCGTGGCGGGTGGCTCGATCAGCCTGCAGTCGCCGGCGGCCGTGGCGCATGTCGGACTGCCCTATACCGCCGAACTGGAGACGCTAGAGATCGACTTCCCCGGACAGGAAACCGTGCTCGACAAGCGCAAGGCGATCCACTCGATCACGGCCGTACTGGAGGACTCGCGCAACTTCTGGGCTGGCCGCGACTCCACCCACCTGTACGAGCAGAAAGCCCCCTACCGGGTGAACTACAACGACCCGCTGGCGCTTCAATCTGGCGTCAGCGAGCTGAAGATCAGCACGCAATGGGATGAGGCCGGGCGGATCTACCTGCGCCAGCCTGACCCGCTGCCGCTGACCGTGCTGGCGCTGATTCCCGAGGTGACGATCAGTGGCAAGGGCTGAGGTGCTGCCGATCCACGAGAGCGATGTCGAGGCCGTGGCGGCCATCGTGCGCCAGGCCGACCGCGACGAGATCGAGGAGGCGCTGCAGGTGCCGATAGCCCAGGCGATCCGCGACGGCATGGACGGCCACAAGGCCAGCAAGATCGTCGTGGATGGCGACGTGGTAGCGGTGTTTGGCGATGCTCCGCACTCCGAGGGTATCGGCGTGCCGTGGCTGATCAGCACCGTGCACGTCGAGCGCCACCCGCGCGCCTTCCTCGATGTGTGCCGGCCCGAGGTCGCCGAGATGCTGACCCGCAGCCCGCTGCTGACCAACTTCGTCGACGCGCGCAACACCGTGGCGATTCGCTGGCTGCAGTGGCTCGGCTTCACCTTCGAGCCTCCGGCGCCCTACGGCCCGCTGGGCCTGCCGTTCCGTCAATTCTGGATGAGAGGTGCCCATGTGCATCAGTAACGTAGTCGGCGCCGTCCAAAGCTATGAGCAGGGCAAGTACCTGAACAAGGTGGCCAAGGTCAACGCCGGGATCTCCGAACGCGCCGGGCGCGACGCGGTGAAGCGCGGCAACATCGACGCCGACGAGCAACGCCAGCAGACCGGCCAGGTGCTCGGCGCCCAGCGTGCCGCCTTCGCCGCCAACGGCGTGGACGTCAACAGCGGATCTGCCGGCCAGGTGCAGAACGACACCGCCGCGCTCGGCGAGCTGGACGCGCTGACCCTGGTCAACAATGCCGCCCGCGAGGCCTACGGCTATCAGGTGCAAGCGATTGACCAGCGGCAGCAGGGCAAGCTGGCCAAGTACCAGGGCAAGATGGACGCCATCGGCTCCATTCTCGGCGGCGCTGAAAAGGCCGCCTCCATGGGCATGTTCGGCAAGGGGAAAAAGTGATGGCACGGATTCCCGATTACTCCAGCCGCCAGGTGCGCGTGGCGCCGATCGGCGATGCCGGCTTCAGCATGCGCGCCCCGGACGCCTCCGGGCTGGTGCGCGGCATGGCCCAGGTCGAAGACTTCGCCATCCGCCGAGCAGAAGAAGAGCGCGAGAAGGCCGACACCGCCGCAGTGATGGATGCTGACAGGCAGCTCACCGACTGGCAGCTCGACACGCTATTCAACCCGGAGAAGGGCGTATACACCAAGAAGGGCGCCAACGCGCTCGACGTGACCAACGGCACTATTGGCCAGTTCGACGAGACGCAGCGAAAGATAGGCGAAGGCCTCAAGACGGAAAGCCAGCGATCGCGCTTTAAAGAGATCGTGACGCGGCGCCGGCAGTCGCTGGGGGCCGACCTCAACCGCTACGAGTTCGGCGAGCGCCAGAGCTACTACGACGACGTGGATCGCGGACAGCTGGAAACCTCCATGCAGGGGGCGGCCCTCCACTACAATGACCCCGACAAGATCGCCTACTACCAGAGCAAAATGGCCGCCGTTCTGCAGTCGCAGGCCCAACGCAAGGGCCTTCCGGCCGAAATGGCGCAGGCGCAATTGCTCAAGGCCAATAGCGGCATGTCCACTGCTGTCATCTCCCGCATGACCAGCGACGACCCGTATCGGGCGCGCGAGTATTTCAAGGCGGCCCAGGGCAACATGACGGCCGAAGATCAGGTGCAGATGAGCAACCTGATCGAGCGGGAGATCAAGAGCCGCGAAATCGAGGCTCGCCAGGCTCAGGCGATTTACCGTGCTGAGCTGTCATCGCGCGTATCAGATGCCACGGCGGCATACCTGTCCGGGTTCGACTACGACAGCCCGCCATCGCAGGCCGAGTTCGTCGCGTCCTACGGCGCCGAAGAGGGTCAGCAGCGGTTTCAGCAGTTCCAGAAATCTCAGGGGCTTGGCGCGGCAATCCGCGACCTGGCAACCGCAGATCCCGAGCAGCGCGCCCAGTTGCTCGAGCAGTTCAATCCGGTCGCTGGGGGAACCGCCTCCGCCGGGTTTCAGCAGGACGCCAAGCTGTACGGAGTGCTGGTCAACGCAGCATCGCGGCTCGGCAAGGAGCTGCAGGGCGATCCGGCATCCTACGTCGCCAGCAGATCGCCTGACGTGCAGCGGGCGGCGCAAGGGCTCGGCAGTGGAGAGCCGGCGGCGGCAGAAGCATACGCGGTGGCCACCATCGCCGAGCAGCGCCGCCTGGGAGTTGCCGAGCCGAAGCTGCTAACAGACCAGCAGGCTGCCGGCATTGCGGCAGGTTTCGCGCGAACCGAGGACGGAGGCAGCAACGCGGCCGACATGATGCAGCAGCTGCAGGCGCAGTGGGGCAAGCATTGGCCGTCCGTGTTCAAGCAGCTGCAGGGCAAGTTGCCAGGCGCGGCGATGGTCATCGGCACAGGCGTTGATCCGCAGACCGCATCGACCCTTGCGCGAATCGCGCCACTCAAGACCGAGGAGCTGAAAGCCGGCCTGCCCAGCAGCGACACCAAGGCAGCAAAGGACGCACTGGGCGAGAGCATGGCTGAGTTCCGCGCCACGCTGTCTGGCCAGGTTGGCGGAGAGCGCACCTTCGCCACGCTGTACAGCGAGATGGAGCGCCTTTCCTATGCCTACATGGGGCAAGGCAAGAGCGCATCAGAGGCCGCCGAGCAGGCCTATAAGGCAGTCATCGACGACCGCTATACCCTGAAGGGGACGTGGCGGGCGCCGAAGGAATACGATGCCGACCTTATCGAGGCAGGAGCTGAGCGCGTAGCGCGCAAGATCGACCCCGGCGAGCTGTCCTTTGCCGTTCCGCAGGGTGTCAGCGAGGACTTCGCGAAAGGCCGCGTCAAGGCGGCCATTGAGCGCGACGGCTACTGGGTGACGCTGCCTGATGAGTCAGGCCTGGCGCTTTACTACGGCGGCGAGGCGGTGCTCAGCACGTCGGGCGGCCCTGTTGTGCGCAGCTGGGACGATCTGGTGGGCGAATCCGTGCTGGCGCCCGGCAAAAACTCGTTTGAACTACGCCGCAGCGGGGGCAACTGATGCCTATCATCACCGAAGGCCTGATCGTCAGGCGCGACAGAAACCTGCTTGATGACGTCGTGACCGGACAGGCCGACGCGGCGGAAGCGGCGTTTGACCAGTCGTGGTTCGAGAACCCGCTGTCTGCCGTCAATCGCATCCAGGAGCTAGGCGCGGCTGCCGAGGGTGAGGTTATCCGCCCGGGCGGGACCATGATGGGGCGCACGCGCGAGACGCTGCGCGCCCCGCCGACCACGCCGCTGGTGACGGCCGACGAAGCGCGGGCTCGCGTCAAGGAGGCAGGGCTTGACCTGACCATTGAGGATTCCGGCATCCGCGAGGGGGCGCTGGAAATCCTGATGGAGCGCAAGCGCGAGGAGAACGAGCGCCAATTCGTCCTGCAGAATGCGCCGGGCTCGACCGTCCCCATTCAGCTGCTGGCCGGCTTCGCTGCGTCGGCCGTCGACCCGATCAACCTGGCGTCCGCCTTCATTCCGATTGTGGGAGAGGCGCGCTATGCCGGCATGCTGGCCAAGGCCGGCAGTCGTGCGGCTCGCTTCGGTGTGCGGGCGCGTGTCGGGGCGCTGGAGGGGGCTGCCGGCGCGGCGCTTCTGGAGCCGCTGACCCTGTACGCATCTGCCCAGGATCAGTCCGACTACGACATAACCGACAGCTTGATGAACGTCGCCTTCGGTACCGTGCTGGGAGGCGGCCTGCACAGCGTCGGCGGTATGGTTTCCGACATGCGCCGCAGCAGGCTGAGGGCGGAAGTTCAGGAGGCAACCGAGCTGCTGTCAGCGGTGGCCGTGGAGCCGATTCAGGCGCCGGCGGCTTCCCGCAGCCAATTGGCCAATGCCATGGCTCGCGCCGATGACGACCCGCTCGCCGCGTTGCGTGTTTCGCTTGAGCGCGGGCTTGCGGACGACCGTGCCGCGCTAGTTGTCGGCGCCGGGCGGCAGGCGGCCGACGAGCTGACTCCGGCCATCCGCGCCGAACTGGAGGCGGCGGCAGGCGGAAAGGCTGCTGACGTGCGCGGGCTGCGCGCAGAGCAGGCATCCCTACAGCGCTCGCTAGATTCGCTGGGCGACACCTACCGGGATCGCGCCAAGGAATTCCAGGGCCAGCGCATGACTCGTAAGCAGGCCGAGCGCGCTGCGCGTGACGCCATCGCCCAAGAGCGTGCGCAGCTTGGCCAGCGGCAGAAGGCGATCGCCAATGCGCTGGACGCGAACCGGCAGGCCGAGTTCGCCCGGGCGGATCTTGCATCCCTGCGCCGCGGCGAGATTCCAGAGCGCTATCGTCCGCGCATAGACGAGCGCGCGAGGCAGATCGCTGACGGCTTCGAGCTGCGCGATACCGCCCGCATGCGCGCTGAGAATGCGCCGTGGCAGGTGCGGGAAAGCGCGCTGCGCACAGCGGTCGCGCAGGCCGTGACCGGGCGCCAGGTTGACGTTGAAGCCATCTTTGACCTGGCTGACCCGGCGAAGCGCGCCGACGCCGCGGAAAGAATCAAGCGGCCTGCGGCTCAGATGGCAGATGCCGAGGCCGAGCAGGCCAGCCGCGCCGCCGAAGATGCTATGTCTCTTCCGGACGCCGAAGAGCTTGACGGCGCCGAAAGGCTGCTCGCCGATGAGCAGGCGTTGACGGACGAGGTGGCGGCGCAGGCCGGCATGGATATCTCGCCATTCACGCGCGCCGCCGACGAGTTTATGGAAGACGCCGAAGTCTACGCCGCCGCCTACCGCGCCGCGGCAATTTGCCAGCTGAGGAACTAATGGCCGCACAAGACTGCATTGATACGGTTCAGGCTGCCGCCAAAGCGGCAGGCCGCGAGCTGAGCATTGAGGAGATGATCGAACTGCAGACCGACCTGCGCGCGCGCATTCGAGATTTGCAGGCGGCGGACGGCATGCTTGGCCTGGAGGATGCTGCGCTGAAGGCGGCGGACGAACTGGGCAATCAGGTGAAGCTGGCAGCGGTGATCGAGAAGCGCAACGCGCTGCTGAATGCGCGCCGGCGCGCCGAGCTGGTCGGCTACATCCGTGGCACTTGGTCGGATCGCCCAGACCTCGGCCTCGAGTCTTTCCTTGTCGGCACCAACGTCTCTCGCCCAGGCGCCCGCCGATCTGTGGCGGCCGAGCAGAAGCAGTTGTCTCAGGCCTACATAGCCGGATTCCTCAATGACATTGAGCGGGAAGGGCTGCTGCCGTTCTTGACCCGCGGCGATCTGGACGATGACATCGCCGACGCGCTTTGGCGCCTTGGCACGGATCGCCCGCTTGACGGCATTGGCCAGCAGGCGCAGGCCATCGCCAAGGTCATGCAGAAATACCAGGATGCGAGCCGCATCGACGCCAACCGCACCGGCGCGTTCATTCGCAAGCTGCCTGGCTACGTGGTGCGCCAGTCACACGACCCGTACAAGATTGAGCGTGCCGGCTTTCAGCAATGGCGCGACGACATTCTGCCGCTGCTGGACGAGCGCACCTTTGACGCAGGCGACCGCGACGGCTTTCTGCTGGCAACTTACAACGGCCTTGTCTCTGGCGTACACCTCAAGGCGAACAAGCCTGCCGAGGCCTCCGGCTTCAAGGGGCCGCGAAACCTCGCCAATAAGGTCAGCGCCGAGCGCGTCCTGCACTTCAAGGATGGCTTGGCCTGGAACCAGTACAACAAGGCCTATGGCACCGGATCGCTTCGCGAGGCATTCCTCGGCGGCCTGGACCGCGCAGGAGAAAGCACCGGCCTGATGCGTCGTCTTGGCACCAACCCGGAATCCAACTGGGAGGCCGCGCTTGACGAGCTAATGACCGACTTCAAGGCCGACCCTGAAAAGTTGAGGCAGTTCCAAGCGGACCGCAGGGGGCTGCTGAAGACTCGGTTTTCCGAGATCGACGGAACCGCCCGGATTGCTGTCAATCAGGTCGGTGCGCGCGTTGCTGCCAACCTGCGCGCGTGGCAATCCATGGCCAAGCTGGGCGGCGCGGTCGTTTCGGCAATCACCGATCTTCCGGTGGCGGCAAGCGAGCTGCGCTACCAGGGCCGCGGCATGCTGTCGTCCATGGGGGATCTGTTCAGCGGCCTGTTGTCTGGTCGCAAGACGGACGAGCAGCGCGAAATTTTGTCCACGCTGGGGGTATTCTTCGACAACGTGCGCGGCGATGTCGTGAGCAAGTTCAGCGCCGACGACACGCTCGGCGGCAAGATGAGCCGGGCGCAGCAGCTGTTCTTCAAGCTCAACGGCCTGACGTGGTGGACCGACACCATGCGCTCTACTGCGGCGCTGATGATGAGCCACCATCTTGCCTACAATCGCTCGCTCGACTGGGATCAGATGAATCCCGATCTGCAGCGCACGCTGGAGCTATTCGGCGTCGACTCCGGCCGATGGGATCTGCTGCGGCACTCCGCCACCCGCGAGGCGGACGGCCGCGAGTACATGACGACCCAGGGGGTTGACGGAATTCCGGATGGCGACCTGTCCAGCTACCTGGAGGGGCAGGGTCGCACCGTGAATGATGCTGCGCTGGACGAGTTGCGCGAGGAGTTGCGGGGCCAGCTGCGCAGCTACATCACCGACCGGGCGAGCTACGCCGTCATCGAGCCGGACGCCCGCACTCGAGCCATGATGCGCCGCGGCACCCAGCCGGGAACAGTCGCCGGCGAGCTGCTGCGCTTCATTGGTCAGTTCAAGGCCTTCCCGGTGGCCGTGCTGCAGAAGTCAATTGGCCGCGAGCTGTACGGACGAGGCTATGCGCCTGGCGCCTACGGTGCCGGGTTTCGTCCAGGCCGAGAGATTGTCCAGGCGCTGCGCAGTGGTCGCGGCGAGAAAGCCGGATTTGCCCAGCTGCTGCTGTGGACGACGATCTTCGGCTATGGCGCGATGACCGCCAAGGACTTGCTGAAGGGTCGCGAACCGCGCGACCCCACCGACGCCAAGACGATGGTGGCAGCCATGCTGCAGGGTGGCGCAATGGGCCTGTACGGTGACTTCCTGTTCGGCGAGGCCAACCGCTTCGGCGGAGGGCTAACCCAGTCGCTATCCGGTCCGACGCTGGGACTGATCGACGGCGGGCACGACCTATTCACCCGCATGCGCGACGGCGACGACGCGGCGGCGGCATCGTTCCGCTTCGCCATCCAGAACACGCCATTCGCCAACCTGTTTTACACTCGTGCCGCCATGGACTATCTGTTTCTGTACAGCGTTCAGGAGGCGATGAACCCTGGCGCGTTGCGCAGGATGGAAAGGCGGGCCGAAAAGGAGAACAATCAGCAGTTCCTGATCAAACCGTCTCAGACCTATCTGGACCCACTTGGAATTGCGAGGTAAGGATGCGAGTTTTCTTGGCTGGAATCGCCATGGTATTGGCTGGGTGCGCCAATCAGCGGGCGCCATCGATAAGCGATGACGAGCTCAAGGCAGCAGGCGCGGCGCACGTCGACTGCGTATTCGATAGCGCTGAGCGATTCTATTCTGACGAGGCCGACCCAGAGCACATAGCCACGGCCGCTATTGGCGCCTGCACTGATCAAGAGCAGCGTTATTTCTACATGGCCAGGGACAGCATGATCGAGCGTGCCGGAGGAAGCCTGCGATCCATGCAGCTGGCCGACGCCTCGATTGAGCGGCAAAGGCTGCATCGCGAGGAAGCTATGCGCGGACGTCTGATCGGAATGATTCTGGAGCTCCGAGCGAGCGATGGCCGGTGAAGACGCTGCAGGCGGTCTGCATCGTGGTTGCGCTGCCGCTGCTGGTTGTCTGGCTGTTTGCCATGCCGTTTCCGGTCGAGCACCGTGTATATGCAGCGGTTGTCGCATTCTTCCCGTCGACCTTCGTGTCTATTTCTATTGCCTCCGAGGTGGCTGATGGGCGTATCAGCAGCCTTAGGGATGCCTATGCCGCGGTCGTGGATGGCGGTAATGCATTCCTGCTTTGGACTGCCTGCATGTCCGTCATCTTCGTCTGTATAGGCCTCATGCTGATTGCTCTATAGCTGCGACAGCCCCGAAACACACAAACCCCGCTCCGGCGGGGTTTTTTATTGCCTCGAAAAAAGGACGGCCCATGACGGTCCAGACCAGTACCAGCACGGCGAGCTTCGCCGGCAACGGCGTGACAACCATCTTCCCAGTCGGATTCAAATTCAACTCGGCGGGCGACTTGGTTGTGTCGCTGATCGACGACGCCACTGCCGGCGTGCTGCCGCTGACCATTAACTCTCAGTACACCGTGAGCGGCTCGGGTGGCGAGGCCGGCGGCAGCGTGACGCTGATCACCCCGCCCGAGACAGGTCAGACGCTAAGCGTGCGTCGGGTTGTTGATCTCCTGCAGCTGACCGACCTGCGCAACCAGGGAAAGTTCTTCGCGGAAGTGCACGAAGACGCCCTTGACCTGCTGACCATGATCGACCAGCAGCAGCAGGACGAGCTTGATGTAATGGGGGGGGTCGTTGCTGAGGCGGCTGCTACGGCAGCAGAGATGGTCGCCCGCCAGGAATCCTTCGAGGTGTCGTCTGGCTACGTCGACCTTGGCGCCTACGCTGGTGGCCTGACCTTGACCGCGCTGAATCAGGTGCTCTCGTACTCCGGCGAGCTGTACCGTGCCTCAGCCTCTGCCGTGCTGCCGCTGACCATGAGCGGCGTGTGGGCGACTGACTCGGCTTCGCTGGTTGCGGTAGGCGATGCCGTGCTGCGTCAGGATCTGGGAGCCTCTGGCGACCCGTTGCGCGGGGCATCCATGGTCGCCTTCAGCCGCAACGCGATCACATCGGCCATCACCAGTGTTCGCGGCATGCTGTCCGCGCAGGAATTCAGCCTGTGGGAGTTCGCCGGCGAGATCACCGACAAGCCCGCCCTCAACGACCACACCACATGGGACTGGGCGCCCGCGGTGACGGCAGCCATCCAGGCCCCGAGCGCGGTGGGCCATACAATCCGTGTGCACGAGGGCTGCCAGATCAAGTCCACCGTTGTCGTTGACAGGTCGGTGCGTTTTGTCGGATCGCCGTACAAGTATGTCAAGAGTTCGTTTTTCACGCTCAACGAGACAATCGGCGTGATGTTCGACGTGCAGGCGCACTATGTGTCATTTGGCGATGACGTGTTCATCGAGGGTCCCGGAAAGACATCGTCCGTGACCGGCATTCGTGTAGGTGACGGCCTGGTCAACTGGGATATGTTCACCATGTCGCGCAACGCCACCGTGTTCAAGTGCGGCGTCGGGGTAGAGATCAACACCCAGAACTGGGAGATTGGTTCTTCGTCGGGCGCTAGCACCTGCAACGTGGGCTTCAAGCTCGGCGGCCTGGCCGCGTCCAACGACCGCCGTAATGGCTACTTCAACTCCGCGCGCGCCCACTCATGCGGAACGGCTATCCAGCTGACCCAGCAGTGGCAGGCTCTGGCGATTGTGGGTTGCGACATAAGCTCATGCTCGATTGGCATCAGCGGCGCCCTGGTGCGCAGCGTTATCGGTAATAACGTGTTTTTCAATGGCCTCGGGACGGACATCAACCTGACGGCAGCCCAGAGCGTCGCCATTGTTGGGAACCAGATCAACGGCGATACCGTCACGACGAACTACGGGCACGGCATTGCGGTCACTGGCAGCTATGTGACGATCAGCGGCAATGCGATCTCCAACAAGGGCGGTCACGGCATCTTTGCCACCACTGCCACCTCGTCGATCTGTGGCAATACCGTGGTCGATTCTGACTTCTTCAACTCGCTGGCCTTTTCCGGGATCAAGGTCAAAGGGGCGGGGAATATCACCTCCGGCAACGTTTCGAGAACTTCCAGCGGCGGCGCGACCAGGCAGCTTTACGGGATCGAATACGGCGAAGCAACCGACAGTATTGCCTGCGGAAACTACGTGCAGGGCAACAAGACTGCCGGCATTCTGCCCGGAACAGGCAACAAGATTTACGGGAACTCCGGCTATGCGACCGAGAACAAGGGGACGGCAAGCATTGCCCCAGGGTCGACATCGGTCGTTGTTACGCACGGGCTCTCGTTCACGCCGACAGCGGCAGATATCAGCATTGTGGCCACTAACTCGACCAACGCGGCAAAGTGGTGGATTTCCAATATCACAGCCACTCAGTTCACCATCAACGTCAACGTTGACCCGTCGACCGGGACGCAGTTCTTCGGGTGGAATGCCCGATAACTATCCGCGAGTACAAGCCCGCCGCTGAGCGGGCTTTCTTATTCTGGAGCCACAATGATCACACGACCCATCACGCGGCCCGTCACGTCGCCCATTGCGCGGGCGGTGAATGACGCCATCGGCGCCTGGAATCCCCGCGCCCTGTTTGCTCTGGGCGAGCAGGGCGTTATCTATGATCCCTCGGATTTGTCGACGCTCTGGCAGGACAGCGCCGGCACCACGCCCGTCACCGCTGCCGGCCAGCCCGTGGGGCTGATGCTGGATAAGAGGCTGGGGCTGGTGCGGGGAGCGGAGATACTGACTAACGGCGACTTTAGCCAAGGGGCCGCTGGCTGGACGATATCAGGCGCGGATGCGACCCATATAGCCACGTTTTCAGGAGGGACTCTGCGCTACCAAAGTGGAACAACATCGCCGCAGCTAACCGTGGCAGCGTCGGCGGGCGTGGCGACCATTGGCAAAGCATACGAAGTCACGGTCGTAGTTTCTGCGCACGTGTCAGGCGGCGTCAAGGTATTCGAGAACACAACGGGGTCGGTTGCTATTGCTGGCGTGGGGACGTTTAAAGGTGTGATCGTGGCAAGCAGCGCCGTGCTTTCGATAACAAGAACCACCGCCAACGTCGATATCACCATCGGCTCCGTTTCGCTCCGAGAACTCCACGGCAACCACGCCGTCCAGCCAACCGCATCCGCGAAACCCTTCATACGCGACACTCCGCGCCGCATCGACTACGACGCCGACGACTCGCTCGCCGTTACATTCCAGGCTGCGCTCGGCAGCGCCTGCACGGTTGCCCGCTCCATCCCCGGCGTCGGCGCTCAGATCCTCACGGCGCAGACCATTGGCACCAGCTTCACGGACAACGTGGACAACTGCGGCCTGATCATCGTCAACCGCGCGCTGAATGCCGCAGAGACGGCGAACCTCACTCGCTACCTGAACCAGAGGGCCGGCGTATGACCGAGTACACGCTATCCGTCGTCCAGCTGTGCCCGGACGCCCCCGCCTCGGCTGCGGACGCGATTGCCGAGGCGGCCGGCTACGGGCCGGGAAACTTGTCCGTTCGCCTGCAGGGCGCTGGCGGTGCGCTGTGGCGCGGATGTCATGCCTGGTGGATACCAGCCGTGCTGGCGGAAAAATCAGCACCTACCGGAGACCCCGCCATCGATGACGTTCTGGCTCAGGTAGTCACCTCCGTGCGCGAGCATTCTGACCCGACAGGAGACGAGGCCCGGCAGCACTGGCTGGAGGCGCTGGCGGCCAACGGACTGACGGTCGTCGAGCCTTCCGAGTAACGCAGCACACAGGCCGCCTCCGGGCGGCTTTCTTGTTTCTGGGGAGGGAATGACATGCGAACGAGTGAAAAAGGCCTGGCGCTGATCCGTCAGTTCGAGGGGCTGCGCTTGCGCGCGTACAAATGCCCAGCCGGAATCCCGACCATCGGCTACGGCCACACGGCCGGCGTGAAAATGGGGCAGGAGATCACCCGCGAGCGCGCCGAGGAGTTGCTGCTGGCCGAGGTGGATCGCTTCGCCGGCTACGTAGAGCGGCTGGTCACGGTGCCTCTGACGCAGGGCCAGTTCGACGCCCTGGTGGCGTGGACGTACAACCTCGGGCCGGGCGCGCTGGAGAAGTCCACGATGCTGCGCCGGCTGAACGCGGGCGACTATGCCAGCGCCGCGGCCGAGCTGGAGCGGTGGAATCGTGCAGGCGGTCAGGTTCTCGCCGGCCTGGTCCGGCGCCGCGCTGCCGAGCGCGCCATGTTCGAGGGGGTGGAGTGATGGACTATTGCACCGCGTTCTTCGAAGGCTGGTGGTCGCACTGCTGCCAGGCGCACGATGCCGACTATGCCGCGCAGATCGGCAAGCTGCTGGCTGACGAGCGGCTATGGCAGTGCGTTGCGGCTGCAGGCGATGGCGGCGTCGTGTCGTGGCTGATCGGTGCGGTCATGTTCGCCGGTGTCGGCCTGTTCGGCAGGCGGTTCTATAGGAAAGCTGGGGAAAAGTGATTGCCCGGACGGGCTGAGATGGGAGCACGGATGCGCTTATAGATGTGGCGTAGCGAGATCGTGACATGATCCGTCAGCCTGCGTGACATGGGAACTGTTTTGCTGGACAGCGTGAACAGATGCGGGCGGCTCAAGCTGTTGATTTGCAAGGGTTGCGGGTTGCAGCGTATGATTTAGGTTCCAGTGCCGCAAGGTGTGAGAGTTCGAGTCTCTCCGTCCGCACCA
>NZ_FOXM01000040.1 GCF_900115715.1 Geopseudomonas sagittaria | reverse complement strand
GCCCAGCTCCAGCGACACCTGGCGCACGCCCTTGGCGGCGGCGCGCATGATGGTCTCGCCGGTGCCGGTCTCGCCGGTGAAGGTGATGGCGTCGACGTCCGGGTGGGCGGTGAGGAAGGCGCCGGCCGAGTTGCCGCCGAAGCCGTGCACCACGTTGTATACGCCGGCCGGCACGCCGGCGGCGTTCATCACTTCACCGAGCAGGGCGGTGGTGGTGGGGGTTTCCTCGGACGGCTTGACCACCACGGTGTTGCCGCAGGCCAGCGCCGGGCCGACCTTCCAGGTCATCAGCAGCAGCGGCAGGTTCCACGGGCTGATCACGCCGATCACGCCCTTGGGCCGGCGCACGCCGTAGTTGAGCGCGCCGGTGCCGTCCGGGGTGGCCATCTCGAAGGCCTCGGTGGGCACGTTCTTGACCAGGTCGGCGAACACCGAGAAGTTGGCCGCGCCGCGCGGGATGTCGATGTGGCTGGCCAGCGATTTGGGCTTGCCGGTATCCAGGCACTCGGCCTCGAGGAACTCGTCGAAGCGCGCGTTGATGCCGGCGGCGACGCGATGGAGGATCTCGGTGCGCTCGGCCACGCTCATCTTGCCCCACGGGCCCTTCAGCGCGGCGCGCGCGGCCTTGACCGCGGCGTCGACCTCGGCCTCGCCGGCCTCGTGGATCCTGGCGATCACCTGGCCGTTGGCCGGGTTGACGTTGTCGAACAGCTTGCCGCTGGCGGAAGCGACGTATTCGCCGTTGATGAAGTGCTTGATCTCTTTCATGGATGCAATCTCGGGTAACTCGAAAACAGGAGGCAATCAGGTCAGGACGGTGAGGAAGCGCTCGTTGAGCTCGCGGTCGTGGTAGAAGATCGCCTTGCCCAGCTGGTCGGCGGTCCAGGTCACCGGCGGATGGTCCGGGTAGTGGTAGTCGCCGCCGCAGAACACCTCGTTGCGGTTGCCGGACGGATCGAAGAAGTAGATGGTCTTGCCGTGGGTCAGGCCGTGGCGGGTCGGGCCGATGTCGATCGAGGTATTGGTCATGCTGATCAGGTCGGCGGCGCGCAGCACGTCGTCCCAGGTCTCGAGGAAGAACGAGGCGTGGTGGAACTTGCCCTGCTCCGGATGCAGGATGAACGCCACGTCGTGGGCCTTCATGCCGACGGTGAGGAACTGGGCGATGCGCTTGCCCTCGGGGTCGAGCACCTGCTCGGCGAGGTCGAAGCCGAGCACCTCGCGGAACAGGCGCAGGGTCTCGTCGAGGTGGCCGCCGTAGAGCAGGGCGTGGTCGAAGCGGGTCGCCTTCATGCCCTTGAGGCCGCGCGGCCAGGCTTCCGGGTTGACCTCGGAGAGGCCCCACTTGCCGGTCTGCTCCTTCTCGGCGAACAGCTCGAAGCGGTGGCCGGACGGGGCGCTGAAGCGGATGCGGCGGCCGCAGCCCTTGAGTTCGCCGGCGGGGATGCTTTCCACCATGCAGCCGAATGCCACCAGCTCCTCGGTCAGGCGGCCGAGGGTGGCGTCATCGAGGACCTTGAAGGCCATGAAGTCCATGCCGGCCTCGTCGGCCTCGCGCAGCACCACGGAGAACTTGTCGACCTCGGTCCACGCCTTGAGGTAGACGCGGCCGCGCTCGTCGCGGTCGACCTCAATCAGGCCGAGCAGCTCGACGTAGTGCTCGAGGGCCTTGGCCATGTCCAGGACGCGCAGCTGGATGTGCCCTGGGCGCATTACACCTTTCTTCATCTCGACACCTCTT
>NZ_FOXM01000026.1 GCF_900115715.1 Geopseudomonas sagittaria | reverse complement strand
CCGACCACGCCCAGCGGCTCGTGGAAGTGGTAGGCGGCGGTGTGCTCGTTGATCTCGGCGGCGCTGCCTTCCTGCGCGCGGATGCAACCGGCGTAGTAGCGGAAGTGGTCGACGGCCAGCGGCACGTCGGCGTTCAGCGTCTCGCGCACGGCCTTGCCGTTGTCCCAGGTCTCGGCGACGGCGAGCACTTCGAGATTCTGCTCGATGCGGTCGGCGATCTTCAGCAGCAGGTTGGAGCGGTCCTGCACCGAGGTGCGGCCCCAGGCGTCGGCGGCGGCATGCGCGGCGTCCAGCGCCAGCTCGATGTCGGAAGCATCGGAGCGCGGGAATTCGGCGATCACCTCGCCGGTGACCGGCGAGGTGTTGGTGAAGTAGCGGCCGTTGAGCGGCGCGACGAACTCGCCACCGATGTAGTTGCCGTAGCGCGGCTTGAGGGAAAGGATGGCGCCTGCGCTGCCCGGTTGTGCGTAGATCATGCGGCTTCTCCGAAACGACGATTCTTGTAGTTGTGGATGCGCCCGGGATGGCGGCGGGCAACCACGGGCTGCCCGCCGCACATCGCTGCGGCTTGCGGTCGATCATGCGCCGGCGCCGCGCGCCTGACTTGACCGTCGGCGAGGGGCGCTGTCGTCTGCAGTCAACTTTTTCGCGGGAACGGATCGCATGTCACCTGGGGTCAAGTCGCCTGCCCCGATCCGGCCCGAGTGTTCCCGAACGACCCGTTTCCTGCCCCGCCGTAGTGCAGTGCGCGGCCGGCGCCGGCGTCCAGGCCGCGCCAGGCGCCGCTCTGCGGAACATCAAGGGCCCCCGGCGTGAAACTTGCTTCAAATTGCCGGTTGTTCCTGCAGAGAGTTCCACCATGAGCCCGTTGCTCACCCCTGCCGGCCCGGCCGGTGTCCCGGAGTTCGCCAACGGCCCGCGCCACACCGGCGTGCTGGCCGCCGCCGCCAGCGGCCTGTGCACCTTCATCGACAGGCACGGCGGCGACCCCGACCGCATCCTCGGCGTCTCGGGCATCGACCCCGAGCTGCTGCAGCACCCGACCCTGAGCCTGGCGCTGCCCAACTACTGCCAGGTGCTGGAGGAAGCCGCGCGCCAGTCCGGCTGCGACAACTTCGGCCTGTACTACGGCCAGCAGTTCAAGCCGCAGGAGCTCGGCCTGCTCGGCTACATCGGCCTGTGCTCGGCGACCCTGGAGCAGGCGCTGATCAACTTCGCCCGCGCCTTCCCCCTGCACCAGCGCAACAGCCTGATCCGCCTGGTCGACGCGGGCGACTGCTACCGTTTCGACTACCAGGTGCGCCACGGCGCCATCCTGGTCCGCCGCCAGGACGCCGAGCTGACCCTGGGCATGGCCCTCAACCTGATCCGCCACGTACTGGGCAGCCAGTGGGCGCCGCGCGCGGTGCACTTCGAGCACCCGCGCCCGGAGCACTGGCACGAGCACTGCAAGGTGTTCGACGCCCCGGTGTACTTCGAGCAGCCGTGCAATTCGCTGCTCATCCCCAAGCGCGACCTCGGCCGCGCCATGCCCGAACACAACCCGACCCTGCTGCTGGTGATGCAGGACTCGCTGCGCCAGCTCAGCCTGGCCGGGCGCGAGGCACCGAACATCGTCGACGACACCCGCGCCCAGGTGCGCCAGCAGCTGCTGGCCGGCGAACCGAGCCTGGAGGACATCGCCGAGCAGATGGGCCTGGCCAGCTGGTCGCTGCAGCGCCGCCTGCGCGAGCAGGGCCTGACCTTCAGCCAGCTGGTCGACAAGGTGCGCTGCGAGCTGGCCACCCACTACCTGCGCCAGCAGCAGCTGCCGATTTCCGAGCTGGCGCCACTGCTCGGCTACTCGGAAACCAGCGCCTTCTCGCGCGCCTTCCGCCGCTGGTTCGGCGTCAGCCCGCGGCAGTGGCGCCAGGGCGCCGCGCACTGAGCGACGAGCGCCCCTTCTCCCGCCATCCCGCCGGCGGCTGGCTCAGGCGCCGAGGTCGAGGACGATGCGGCCCTCGATCTGCCCCTTGTGCATGCGGGCGAAGATGTCGTTGATGTTTTCCAGCGGCTCGCTGGCGACCGTGGCGTGCACCTTGCCCTGGCCGGCGAAGTCCAGCGCTTCCTGCAGGTCCAGGCGGGTGCCGACGATGGAGCCGCGCACCGTGGTGCCGTTGAGCACCATGTCGAAGATCGACAGGCTGAACTCGCCGGGCGGCAGGCCGTTGAGGGCGATGGTGCCGCCGCGGCGGGCCATGCCCAGCGCCTGTTCGAAGGCCTTCGCCGAGACGGCGGTGACCAGCACGCCGTGCATGCCGCCGACTTCCTTCTGCAGGAAAGCCGCCGGGTCCTGCTGGCGGGCGTTGACGGTGAGGCTGGCACCGAGCCGCCGGGCGAAGTCGAGCTTGGCGTCGTCAACGTCCACGGCGGCGACGTTGAGGCCCATGGCGCGGGCGTACTGCACGGCCATGTGACCGAGGCCGCCGATGCCGGAGATCGCCACCCACTGGCCGGGGCGGGTGTCGGTCATCTTCAGGCCCTTGTAGACGGTCACCCCGGCGCAAAGGATCGGCGCGATCTCGACGAAACCGACGCTGTCCGGCAGACGGCCGACGTACTCGGCCTCGGCCAGGGAGTATTCGGCGAAGCCGCCGTTCACCGAGTAGCCGGTGTTGCTCTGCGCGTGGCAGAGGGTTTCCCAGCCGCCCAGGCAGTGCTCGCAGTGGCCGCAGGCGGAGTGCAGCCAGGGGATGCCGACCCGGTCGCCCTCCTTGATATGGGTGACCCCGGCGCCCACGGCGACCACGTGGCCGACGCCCTCGTGGCCGGGAATGAACGGCGGTTGCGGCTTGACCGGCCAGTCGCCCTCGGCAGCGTGCAGGTCGGTGTGGCAGACGCCGCAAGCGGCGATCTTCACCAGCAGCTGGCCGGGACCGGGGGTGGGTACCGGCACTTCGCGGATTTCCAGGGGCTTGCCGAATGCGGTGACAACGGCCGCCTTCATCGTCTTGGCCATGATGGTGGCCCTCGTCGAGCGGATGGATGACCCGTTCAGTAAAGCCCGATCTGGGCGGCTCGCCAGGGCTGAGGACGGAATGCGGATGAACGCACACAAAAACGCCTGACCCCTTGCGGGGCCAGGCGTTGGCAGGTGCGCGCTGTGGCTAGGTCAGCCTGGATCAGCAGTAGCGATCGATGTAGGAAACCTCAGGCTTGCTGCGCACAGCCGGCCATTCCTGCTGCAGGGTCTGGTAGACGCGACCGATGAAGTCCTTGTCCGCCGCGGCCTTCTTGCCGACGTAGCCCTTGCCGCAGTGGTAGGTGCGCAGGCGGGCGCGAATGCCGGGGGTGCGCTGTTCGAATTGCTTCTCGTCGATCTCCGGCGCCAGGCTGTCGAGGTGCACTTCGCCGGATTCGCTGACCCAGAGGATGTGGCTGCTGTGCTTGTCCTTGCGGGCGGCGAACAGTCGAGCCAGTTCATCGGGAGTGGATTGTTTGTTCAGATTCATGGTTTGAGCCCCTAAGGATTTGATCGAGTTTGAATTTGGGTTCCCCGAACGGCCCGCCGTCTGGCGAATTGTTCGTGGGTTCGAATCTCAATCTGGCCTGATGTAGCACTGATCCGAGCGCAACTACAGGTAGCAGAGCATTGAAGCCTGGGGCAGGAACGCAGGGAGAGAGCGGGAGGCGAACGCCAGAGGATGTTCCACACCACACCGAGCAGGCCATGGCAGACACCGTGAGGACGTATCACCAGCGCTTCCCGTCCCGGAGACGAGCATGCCGGTCAACTTCATCAGTCCGCCTTGTGGGCAGTACAAGCACGAAAGGTCCGGCTGGTAGGCCGGAGAGACACCGAAGCCCCTTTCCAGGGCTCCCGCGTCTGGGAGTGGCTTCATCCTGCAATTTCGGAAGGCCCTCGTCAACAGTTTTGTAGTGAATTTTTTGTCGCACTACAAAAGTACTGGTAGCCACCATTCCAAGGTAGCGGACAGGGCGACGGCCTCGCTAACGCGCCATCACCACCCCTTCCAGGCCGAGCACCTCGCCGTTGTCCGCGTAGATGCCGCAGCCACGCTCCTCCACCACCCGCTCGCTGCCATCGGCGCACAGCAGC
The DNA here is from genome assembly GCF_900115715.1 of Geopseudomonas sagittaria. Classification (GTDB taxonomy): domain Bacteria; phylum Pseudomonadota; class Gammaproteobacteria; order Pseudomonadales; family Pseudomonadaceae; genus Geopseudomonas; species Geopseudomonas sagittaria. The sequence goes on along the minus strand of NZ_FOXM01000026.1, from coordinate 29,004 downwards.
CGGTAGCCGAAACTGAACGCGCGGACTTCCTGCAGGCCGCGTTGCACCGACGACCAGACGTGGCGGCGGTCGCCAGGATGGATCAGGCTGCTGTAGGTCAGCCCGCCGCCACCAAGCAGTTGCGCGGCGCTATAGCCGGTCAACTCGAGGCAGCCGGCGCTGACGTAGGCCATGCTCCACTGCGGATCGTTGCGGCAGCGATAGACCATCAGCGGCAGGTCATCGAGCAGGTTGCCCAGGCCGGGCGGACTGACCGGCAGGGCCTGCGGTCCCTGCGCCGGCACCTCGAGGTTGCCTCCGCAGCGATAGGCCCAGGCCGCCAGCTCCAGGCGCGAGTGCAGGCTCAGCTTGCACAGCAGATGCCTGACGTGGACCTTCACCGTGCCGTCGCTGATGCCCAGCTGGCGGGCGATCAGCTTGTTGCTCAGCCCCTCGGCGATCAGCGCCAGGGTCTGCCGCTCGCGCTCGGTCAGGCCGGCCAGCCCATCGGGCTGCGCCAGGTGGGTGTGCTCGCTCATCGCCCCCTCCCTGGCAGGCAAACGCGCGTGATCGGCTGAGGCGCCATGGGTTCTCCCTCGCAGAAAAGATCGCTGCTCGAGCACAGCAAGTTCCATGCCCCCTCGGTCAATAACCCGCAAAACCAGCAGGAAAGTATCTTTCCCGCAGCGAATAGCCTCCTGCGCTCCCGGCGCCTGCACCATGACGAAGCGCCCTGCCCCATCACGGTCTGTCCACGTTGTCCGCGAGCGCCCCGAGCAGCCCCTACCCCCAATGGCGTACCTCCACCGGGAGAGTTTCCCGGCGCCGCCACTGCAGTACCGTCATTCCCATCGGGAAATTTTGTTTCCCAAGAAACCGCGACTTTCACCGTTTGGGAGAAGACCATGACCACTCGCATCGCCATCATCGGCGCCGGCCCCTCGGGCCTCGCCCAGCTGCGCGCCTTCCAGTCCGCCAAGGCCAAGGGCGCCGAGATTCCCGAGATCGTCTGCTTCGAGAAGCAGCAGGACTGGGGCGGCATGTGGAACTACACCTGGCGCACCGGCCTGGACGAGAACGGCGAGCCGGTGCACGGCAGCATGTACCGCTACCTGTGGTCGAACGGCCCCAAGGAGTGCCTGGAATTCGCCGACTACACCTTCGACGAGCACTTCGGCCGGCCGATCGGCTCCTACCCGCCGCGCGAGGTGCTGTGGGACTACATCAAGGGCCGCGTCGAGAAGGCCGGCGTGCGCGACTACATCCGCTTCAACAGCGCGGTGCGCCAGGTGAGCTTCGACGAGGCCAGCGGCCTGTTCACCGTCAGCGTGCACGACTACACCAGGAACGAAACCTACGCGGAAACCTTCGACTACGTGGTCTGCGCCAGCGGCCACTTCTCCACCCCCAACGTGCCCTACTTCCAGGGTTTCGAGAGCTTCGGCGGCCGCGTGCTGCACGCCCACGACTTCCGCGACGCGCTGGAGTTCAAGGGCAAGGACGTGCTGATCGTCGGCAGCAGCTACTCCGCCGAGGACATCGGCTCGCAGTGCTACAAGTACGGCGCCCGCTCGATCACCAGCTGTTACCGCAGCGCGCCGATGGGCTACCAGTGGCCGGCCAACTGGGAGGAGAAGCCGCTGCTCGAGCGTGTCGAGGGGCATACCGCGTTCTTCGCCGACGGCAGCCACAAGCGCATCGACGCGGTGATCCTGTGCACCGGCTACAAACACCACTTCCCGTTTCTGCCCGAAGAGCTGTGCCTGAAGACCGACAACCGCCTGTGGCCGCTCAACCTGTACAAGGGCGTGTTCTGGGAAGCCAACCCGAAGATGATCTACCTGGGCATGCAGGATCAGTGGTACAGCTTCAACATGTTCGACGCCCAGGCCTGGTACGTGCGCGACGTGCTGCTCGGCCGCATCGCCCTGCCCAGCGCGGAGGCGATGCACGCCGAGAACCTCGCCTGGCGCGCCGAGGAGGAAACCCTGCAGAACGCCAGGGAAATGTTCGAGTTCCAGGGCAAGTACATCCAGCAGCTGATCGACGCCACCGACTACCCGAGCTTCGACATCGCCGCGGTGAACCAGACCTTCCTCGAGTGGAAGCACGACAAGTACGAGGACATCATGGGCTACCGCAACAAGTGCCACCGCTCGCTGATGACCGGCACCCTGGCCACCCCGCACCACACCCCTTGGCTCGACGCGCTGGACGACTCGATGGCCGCCTACCTGGCGGACGAAGCCGAGAAGCAGCTCAAGGTCGTCGGCTGACCTGTGGGAGGCGCGCCCTCGCGACGATGCGGGCCACAGGCCCGCCAGGAGCCAGAGAGCTTCGCCCCGAGGTCGGGCCTCCCACCAACAGCCTCCCCCCATCGAGCCCCGTCCAGGAGCCTTGCATGCACATGCCCGTGATTTCTCGACCGCGCGAACCCGCGCTGTTCGCCCGCGCCCCGGCGCTGGAGCGCCAGCGCGTCGCTCCGGGCGGGCTGACCGTGGTCGCCCTCGAAGCCGGCGACCGCCTCGAGGTGATCGATCTCGAAGGCCGGCAAAGCGCCGAACTGCTGGCCTTCGCTGCCGGTGGCCACGCCGCGCTGGCCGACCTCGGCCTGACCGCTAGCCCCGGCGCGCGTTTCATCGCCGCGCTGCTGAGCGACGGCAGCAATGAGTCGCTGCACACCCGCCTCGGCCTGGCCAAGCGCGACATCGACTGCCGCCAGCTGCCCGACGCCGCCCGTCTGTGGGACGGCGACACCCCGGCCGGCTTCTCGCGCAGCCTCACTGCCAGCAGCGAACTGCTGGTCATCGTCGCCGCCCCCGGCGGGCGGGTCGCGGTGGACAGCCAGCAGCGCGCCAGCGAGCTGCGCCTGCTGATCCAGCGCGCCAACCCGCGCAGCGTGCTGGCCCCGCCGCTGCCGGCGCCGCTCGGCGAACTGGTCGACGAGTTCACCATCACTCCCGGCACGGCGCGCGACTATGTGGTCGCGGCCGGCCAGTACCTCCAGGTGCTGGATGTGGCCGGGCGGCAGTGCTCGGACTTCGTCGCCTTCGACCGCCGCGGCCTCGATGGCGGGCGCGAGATCGACCTCGACCCAACCGTCACCCGCACCCTCAACGGCAACGCCTACCCCGGCCCCGGTCTGTTCAGCAAGTTCTTCGACCGCGACCTGCAGCCGATGCTGGAGGTGGTGCGCGACACCGTCGGCCGCCACGACACCTTCGCCCTCGCCTGCACCGCGCGCTACTACGAAAGCCAAGGCTACTTCGGCCACGCCAACTGCAGCGACAACCTCAGCCGCGCGCTGGCCGCCCACGGCGTGACTGCCCGCGCCGGCTGGCCGGCGATCAACTTCTTCTTCAACACCGGCATCGACGCCCACCAGCAGCTGACCCTCGACGAGCCCTGGTCGCGTCCCGGCGACTACGTGCTGCTGCGCGCGATGACCGATCTGGTGTGCGCCAGCAGCTCCTGCCCGGACGACATCGACCCGGCCAACGGCTGGCAGCCGACCGACATCCACATCCGCGTGTATTCCGCCAAGGAGCGCTTCAGCATGGCCATGGCCACCCGCAAGACCGCCGACGCCGACCCGGTACTGACCCGCGAGAGTGGCTTCCACCCCGCCACCTCGGCGCTCACCGGCAACTTCGTCGACTACCGCGGCTGGTGGACGCCGACCCACTATTCGGGTTTCGGCGCCATCGAGGAGTACCACGGCTGCCGCGAGCGGGTGGCGGTGATGGACCTGTCCGCGCTGCGCAAGTTCGAGGTGCTCGGCCCGGACGCCGAGGCGCTGCTCAACTACTGCCTGACCCGCGACGTGCGCAAGCTGGCGGTCGGCCAGGTGGTCTACTCGGCGATGTGCTACGAGCACGGCGGCATGCTCGACGACGGCACCCTGCTGCGTCTCGGCCCGGACGCCTTCCGCTGGGTGGGCGGCGAGGACTTCGCCGGCGACTGGCTGCGCCAGCAGGCGGAGAAGCTCGGCATGAAGGTGTGGGTGAAGTCCGCCTCTGAGCAGATCCACAACGTCGCCGTGCAGGGGCCGCGCTCGCGCGAGCTGCTCCAGCAGATGATCTGGACGCCGGGCACCCAGCCGAAACTCGAAGAGCTCGGCTGGTTTCGCTTCCTGGTCGGCCGCCTCGACGACTACAACGGCTGCCCGCTGATGGTTTCGCGCACCGGCTACACCGGCGAGCTGGGCTACGAGATCTGGTGCCATCCCAACGACGCCCTGCAGGTGTGGCAGCGCCTGTGGCAGCTGGGCGAGCCGCTGGGCCTGGTGCCGCTCGGCCTGCACGCGCTGGACACCCTGCGCATCGAGGCCGGGCTGATCTTCGCCGGCTACGAGTTCTGCGACCAGACCGACCCGTTCGAGGCCGGCATCGGCTTCTGCGTGCCGCTCAAGAGCAAGCAGGACGAGTTCATCGGCCGCGAGGCCCTGCTGCGCCGCAGTGCCAATCCGCAGCACAAGCTGGTCGGCCTGCAACTGGAGGGCAACGAAGCGGCCCACCACGGCGACTGCGTGCGCGACGGTCGCGCGCAGATCGGCGTGGTCACCAGCGCCACCCGCTCGCCGCTCACCGGCAAGAACGTCGCCCTGTGCCGCCTGGATATCGGCTACTGCGCACCGGGCACCGTGGTGGAAATCGGCAAGCTCGACGGCCAGCAGAAACGCATCGCCGCCACGGTGACCGCACCGATCTTCTACGACCCGGACAAGAGCCGGGTGCGCGCCTGAGGCTGCCGGCATGCCCGCTCAACCGCTCAACCGCGGCCCATTTGCGGGCATGCCGGGTGCGCTCTGGGCTACCGCGGGGCATGCCGGCCCGCGACATTTTTGCACTGCAACACCAAGTCATTGAAAGACAAGGACTACGGGGATGGCACAGCGCTTGCTTATTCACCAAAAGAACTTTTTATAACCAAAAATAAAGACCGTGCCGCCACGGTCATGCCTTGCCTCTCGATCTGCCCAACATGATCCGCCCTCACACTGCATCGAGGATTCATCTATGGAACAGGCAACCCCCACACTCGAAGAACTGCACCAGCTTATCCGCATGTCCGACACCATCAACATGGAGATCTTCTACTGGTGGTGCATCGCCTTCATGGTGGTGATCCACGCCGGCTTCCTCTCCTACGAGATCGGCGCCTCGCGGCTGAAGAACGCGCTGACCGCCGGGGTGAAGAACATCCTCGCCTTCGCCTTCATCGTGCCGACCTTCTTTTTCTTCGGCTGGTGGATCTACAACGGCTTCGCCGGCGGGCTGATTCCCGACCTCGGCGGCGCCGCGGCCAGCCTGCCGTGGAGCTCGAGCATGGGCCCCAACGTGCAGGACAATGCCACCGGCATCTTCTGGGCCGCCTTCGTGCTGTTCGCCGCCACCACCGCGTCGATCATGTCCGGGGCGATCATCGAGCGCACGCGGATGAGCGCCTTCATCGTCCTGGCGATCATCCTCGGCTCGGTGGTGTGGATCCTCGGCGCGGCCTGGAGCTGGCACCCGAGCGGCTGGCTGACCACCGAGTGGGGCTTCCATGACGTCGGCGCCGCCGGCTGCGTGCACCTGATCGCCGGCTTCTTCGCCCTCGGCGTGGTGATCAACGTCGGCGCGCGCCTCGGCCGCTTCAACGCCGACGGCAGCGCCAACCCGATCGTCGGCCACAGCATGCCGATGAGCGTGATCGGCCTGATGCTGGTGATCGTCGGCTTCTTCGGCTTCCTCGGCGGCTGCATCATCTACAACGTCGGCGGCCAGTGGACCAACATCTACGGCCAGCCGGCCACCCTGTCGGCGTTCGCCTTCAACGCCCTGATGGGCTTCGCCGGCGGCCTGATCGGCGCCTACCTGACCACCCGCGAGCCGTTCTGGATGATGTCCGGCGGCCTGGTCGGCATCGTCTCGGTGGCCCCGGGCCTCGACGTCTACTACCCGCCGCTGGCCTACGTGATCGGCATGGGCGTGGCCGCCGCCGCGCCGCTGGTGCACAACCTGCTGGTCAAGCGCGGCCTCGACGATGCGGTCGGCGCCTTCGCCGTGCACGGCTTCGGCGGCTTCGCCGGCCTGGTGATCAGCGGCGTGTTCATCGCTGGCTACCCGAACATTGCCGAAGGCGCCCCAGCGGTGAACTTCCTCGGCCAGCTCGGCGGCGCCGTGGTGCTCGCCGCGCTGGGCTTCTTCCCCGGCTACCTGATCTCCCTGGCCATGAAGAAGGCCGGCTGGCTGCGCGTCCCCGCGCATGCCGAGGAACGCGGTCTGGATCTGGTCGAGGTGCCGGCCCAGGCCTACCCGGAGTGGGCCATCACCGGCGCCGGCACCACCGTGGTTGCCGGCGCGCCGAGCGCCAAGCTGAACGCCCAGGCCGCCCCGGTCTGAACACCATCCCCAGTGCGCGGCGGATGAGCGCCGCGCCAGCCAAAGGAGCAATGCCATGAGCAGTCCGATCAACAGCTGGGAAGGCGCCAGCACCATCTACACCTTCGCCGACAAGCCGGCGGTGATGGCGGTGATCCTGGTGGTGGGGGTCGCCCTGACCGTCTTCGCCATCTGGGCCACCGTCCGCCACGAGAAGCACAGCTACGACGCCCCGATGCTGAAGAAGTAGCCGAACGCGGTCGGCATCGCGCGATGCCGGCCGCCCGGCCCGCCACGCCCCTGCCCCCCACGTTCCCCCTCACCCGCCCGGCCCTCGAGACCACCGCATCACCCCGACCGGCACTTTCGCGGGAATTTCCCCCGAAATCGGCATTGCAAACAGCCAAAAAACCCAAAACCACCGCCATATACTTGGCCCGCCGCCAGCTCCGACAGGCCGACCCAGCGAAATCTCCCAGATCACTCGCCACGGCGCAGCTTGTCCTGGTCGGCCCATGCCGTGTCCGCCGTGCCCCCCGCAGCGGACGCAGCCCAGGACACGTCGATTCACGCGAAACGCTCAATCGTCAGGTCGCACCCTCGGACAGGCCATTGCCGGCAGGTACGGGGAGCCTCGACGCATACCAACAAGAAAAGAGGAACCCTCGATGGAATCCCTGAACGCTCTGGTCAACAGCCTCAATGGTCTGGTCTGGGGTCCGCCCATGCTGGCCCTGATCCTGGGAACGGGTCTGTTCCTCATGCTCGGCCTGAAGTTCATGCCGCTGACCAAGATCATCCCCGGCTTCCGCCTGCTCTGGCAGGGGCGCAAGAAAGGCCCCGAGGGCAGCGGCGAGATCAGCCCCTTCCAGGCCCTGATGACCTGCCTCGCCGCCACCGTCGGTACCGGCAACATCGCCGGCGTGGCCACCGCCATCTTCCTCGGTGGCCCCGGCGCACTGTTCTGGATGTGGTGCACCGCCCTGGTCGGCATGGCCACCAAGTACGCCGAGGTGGTCCTCGCGGTTCACTACCGTGAAGTCGACGACCACGGCGAACACGTCGGCGGCCCGATGTACGCGATCAAGAACGGCCTGGGCCGCAAGTGGCTGTGGCTGGGCGGCGCCTTCGCGCTGTTCGGTGGCTTCGCCGGCTTCGGCATCGGCAACATGGTCCAGGTCAACAGCATGGCGCAGGCCCTCACCGGCACCTTCGGTGTGCCGGCCTGGCTGACCGGCGTGGTCAGCATGGTGCTGGTCGGTCTGGTGATCCTCGGCGGCATCCGCCGCATCGGCAAGGTGGCCGCCGCGCTGGTGCCGCTGATGTGCGTGGTCTACATCGCCGCCACCCTGGTGGTGCTGGCGGTCAACTTCGCGGCCATCCCCGACGCCTTCGCGTTGATCTTCCACCACGCCTTCAATCCGGTCGCCGCCACCGGCGGTTTCGCCGGCGCCGCGGTGATGGCGGCGATCCGCTTCGGCGTGGCCCGCGGCATCTTCTCCAACGAGGCGGGCCTGGGCACCGCCGGCATCGCCCAGGCCGCCGGCACCACCGACAGCCCGGTGCGCTCGGGGCTGATCGGCATGCTCGGCACCTTCATCGACACCCTGATCATCTGCACCCTGACCGGCCTGGCGATCATCACCACCGGCGTGTGGACCAGCGGCGTCAGCGGCGCGGCGCTGTCGGCGGCGGCCTTCGAGGCGGCCATGCCCGGCTTCGGCGGCGCCCTGCTCAGCATCGCCCTGGTGGTGTTCGCCTTCACCACCATCCTCGGCTGGAGCTACTACGGCGAGAAGTGCTGGGAGTACATGGTCGGCACCAGGGCCATCCTGCCCTACCGCCTGCTCTGGGTACTGGCGGTGCCGTTCGGCGCGGTGGCCCAGCTGGACTTCGCCTGGCTGCTGTCGGACACCCTCAACGGTCTGATGGCCATCCCAAACCTGATCGCCCTGTTGCTGCTCAGCCCGGTGGTGATCAAGCTGACCCGCGCCTACTTCGCCCAGCCGCCAGCGGCTGCACCGGTCGCGCTGCAGTCGAACTGAGCTGGTCGCAATTGACGGCGCCCGGCCACGCGCAGACCCCTGCCCATGCCCGTATCCTGCGATACGGGCATGGGCTTTTGCGGGGGCTGGGTTTGCTGGTCGGGGATATCCCGACCCCGAATCGGCGCCGGGGCCATTGCGCTCGATCAAGCCGGCGCGCGGCAACCGGCACGGAAATGTGACGTAAAGCGCAAAACACGCACAAAGTCAGGCGAATCAGCCGCCAACGCCTAAGACATTCATCGACTTCAAAGCGCGGCCGGGCTTGGAGATACTTGCAGGGTTGCTCAAGTTTCCAGCTCAACACTGCAAGCGTTGCAGGGAACTTGACGGTTTACGAATGGATCAGCGCCAGCGTGACCATGCGTGATTATTGAACCTGACCCCCAAGATCCTGGAACTACATGAACATTCGCTTTGCTGCTGTCGGCGTGGTTTTCCTCATGGGCACCGGCCTGGCTGTTGCCGAATCCGGTAAGGCCAACACGCCGTTCCAATACATCGACATGCCGGTCAAAGAGGTTGCCAACCGTGTTGGCGTACAACCCAACCAGGCAAACAACATCGTCTTCGACAGCGCCGATCGCCATGTGCTTCTGGAGTCGAATGGCGGCACCGTCGACTATGTCGACGTGGAGTTCACCAATACCCCGCCGTGCAATCCGCAAAAAGAGATCGAATCGGAAGCCGTACTGAAGTCGCTCGGCCTCAACCCGGCCGAGATGGAACTGGCCATCAAGCAGCCCGGCAATCACACCTACTACGACCACAAGCGCATGCTCAAGGTGGGGGTTTCCTGCAACTACGAAGGCGCTCCGCTGACCGCCGGCTTCAGCCGCAAGAACTATATGAACCTGACCAGCAGCGCGAAACAGTAACAACGGCGCAAAAGCCTGCTGCTTGAGTAGTAGAGGCTGCTCCTCGCGGCCGGCACAACCCACGCGTGCCGGTCCCCCGGGCCGGGTGGCGGCCCGTGTGGGCGCTCTGCAAATACGGAAGACGGGGCCGGCACAACACTGGGCGAAAAAACCGCGCGCCCTGCGTCAGGCCGACGCGCGCTGCTCCCGGTTCGCCAGGGGCCCCGCCTGCAGACGGACCGCCAGGGCCTCGATTTCCGCGGGCTTGAAATACAGCGTGCGGCACAGATGGCTCAGATCGAGACGCCAGATGCCCTCTTCCCGGCTTGCCGACGCCTTGTCGTCCGACCAGACCCAGACCATGCCGCGCACGAGCACATGGCCGCTGACGCGCAGCAAAGGCTCACTGCGCGAAGCGCTCGGAGACAGTGCCACCTCGCCGGCTTCCAGCAGCTCGCAATGGCCGGCGCCCCTGATTTTGCGCACGAACAGCAGGTCCTCCGGCACCGGCCCCACGGCAAACCCACAATCGATGTACGCCGTGCAGCGCTCGGCCTCGCATAGTTTGAGCAGTTCATCGGCCGACCTGGCCAGTCCGGTCAGCTCGTGCAGAAAGTCCAAGGCTTCAGCCGAGTCCAGCCACGCCTGCTGTCGATAATTCCTTTCCATCCTTCGCCTCCTCTGGCAGCGCCTATTGTAAAGGCTAGCAGCCGGAGAACCATGCGCGACGATTTTTGACGTCAGACAAAGGTGGCATGTCGGCGCACGGATCTGCCGCGCTTGTAGCTGGCGAGCCGACCTGATCAGGCCATCGCCGGCGAAAACACCTTGAGCCCCACCACCCCGGCGACGATCAGCAGCAGGCAGGCGATGCGTCCGGCGCTGGCGGCCTCGCCGAGGAAGGTGATGCCATAGATCGCCGTGCCCACCGCGCCGATGCCGACCCAGACGGCATAGGCCGTGCCCACCGGCAGGGTGCGCATGGCCAGCGCCAGCAGGTACAGGCTGAGGCCGATGAACAGCGCGCAGTACAGCGTCGGCCACGGCCGGGTGAAGCCTTCGGTCCGGGGAATGGCCGCGGCGTAACAGATCTCGCAAATGCCGGCGCTGATGAGAAACCACCAGCCGGCGCTGGTTCCAGTGAACATATCGACTCCCCTCCCCCAGAGAACCTGCTCACGATCTCGCGAGCTAAAGTCAGGCAAGGCGAAATCGGTTGAGGAAGCGGAGTTTGCTGGTTGCAAATGAGCATTCCGAAACCGATTTCAACGCAGCATGACCGACGCGCAGCAGATCGTGGGCAGGTTCTGAAATGAAAGCGGGCAGCACATCCCTGTGCCGCCCTGTTCCCAGCCCCAGGAACCCAGTAACGGAGAAGACGCCTCAGCCCTTGGCGGTGCGCTTCTTCTTCTCCGGATCGTCGAACGGCATCGCGTGGGCGATGGCCTTGACGTTGACGCTGCCGCGCACCTCCAGCGGGCAGCCCTGCTCGGCGTAGGGCACTTCCATGCGCGCGATGGCCATCGACTTGCCGGTGAGGCGCGAATACATGCCGCAGGTGATCACCCCGACCTGCTTGCCGTCGGCCCACAGGGTGTCGCCGCCGGCCGCCGCCTGTTCGCCTTCGAGCAGCACGCCGAAGATCCTGAAGCGCTCCTTGCCCTTGAGCCTTGCATGTTCCAGGCCACCGCGGAACTCGGCCTTGGTCGGCGACACGGTGAAGTCCAGGCCCAGCTCCCACAGGCTGTCGCCGGCTGCCTGGTCGGCGAAGGGATACATCTCCGAGTTGTCGTAGGGGAAGAACAGCAGGTAGCTCTCCACCCGCAGCCAGTCCAGCGCGGTGAAGGCGCAGGGGATGATGCCCATGGGCTGGCCCTTCTCGAGGATGGTGTCCCAGATCAGCGGCGCATCGGCGGCCTTGCAGAAGATCTCGTAGCCGCGCTCGCCGGTGTAGCCGGTGCGCGAGATCATCACCGGGCAGCCGAACAGTTTGGTCTGCAGGTGGTGGAAGTACGGCAGCTCGCGGATTCCGGGCACGTGCTCGGCGAGAAAATCCACCGCCAGCGGGCCCTGCAGCGACAGGTCGTGCAGGTCGTCGTCGAACAGCACCGCCACCTGGCGACCCTGGGCCGAGCGCACCAGCATCTCGTAGCCGCTGCCGGCGCCGTGCACCACCATGAAGGCGTTCGGCCCGGTGCGGTAGATCACGCAGTCGTCGATGAACTTGCCGGCGTCGTTGAGGATGGTCGCGTACACCGACTTGCCCGGATACAGCTTGGCGATGTCGCGGCTGGTGGCGTACTCGAGCAGCGACTCGGCGTGCGGGCCGACGTAGTGGACCTTCTTCAGCCCGGACACATCCATCAGCCCCGCGCGGGTGCGGATCGCCTCGTGGGCGTCGGCCAGGTCGGTGGCCTCGTAGGTCCAGGCCGTGCCCATGCCGTTCCAGTCTTCCAGCTTGGAGCCCAGTGCGCGGTGGCGTTCGCTCAGGGCGGAAATGCGCCAGGAATTGGCCATGTCGTTCTCCTTGGATCTTTTTGTCGGGGCACGCCGGACCATCCGGCGCACGCAAGGCGGTAGAGGTAGGGTGGATAACGCCGCTTGCGGCTTATCCACCGAAGAAGTCCAGGGTGGGTAACGCGGCGCGGTTACCCACCCTGCGCGGGCAGCCGCTTCAGGCCGCCGCGCTTTCCGGATCGAACTGGCTGAGCCACTCGACCACCAGCGGCCGGTAGCGGGTCAGGCCCTTGTAGTCGGCGATGGCCTCGGGCAGGTCGCGCAGCACGCGGTGCAGACGCCGCGCCCAGGCCGGGTTGCTGGCCAGCTCCTCGAGGCTGATCAGGTAGGTGCGGATGCCGAACAGCAGCGCGTTGCTGCGCGGCAGACGCGCCATGTGCTGCAGCTCGACGCGCAGGTGCACCAAGCCGGCGACGTTGTCGGCCGTGACCTGGCCGCGCTCGTGGCCCCACTCGTGGAAGGTCTCCGAGGAGGTGTCCAGGCGCGGATTGATGGTCATGGTCCAGTTCAGCCGGCGCACCGGGCGCTCGACCGCGATGTTCAGCAGGTACTTCAGCGCGCGGTCGAACACGCCCAGCTCGGGGGCCATCGGCACCGGCGCGTGCCACTGCTTGAAGCTCATCCCGGCGTCGAAGGCCAGCGACCAGTCGGCCGGCCCGGTGACGATGCCGGCGTCCATGAACAGGTCGCCGTCGCGCTGGTCGAGCAGGGCGAAGTCGCCCTGCACCTGGCGGCCGATGTACTCCAGCGGCTCGTAGGGCAAGGTGTCGGCGTCGCCGAAGGTGAAGCGCTGGCGGAGGTCCAGGGCATGGTTCTCCCAGGTCCACTGGTCGCCGTCGCAGCTCAGGCGGAACAGCTCCGGGTAGTCGGCGGCCAGGTGGGTCATCAGCATTTCCAGCGCGTCCCAGCTCGCCTCGTGCATGTGCGGCATGACGATGCAGCGCTGCGGGTCCTTCTTCAGCACCCGCGCGCGCTCGGCGGTTTCCGAGCGGTAGTGCTCGTCGATGTCGAAGCAGTGCTCGAACACCGAGCCCGGCGCGCCGCTGCCGGCCGGCTCGATGTTCACCGAGTACATGTACTTATCTTCCGGGAACGGGAAGGGAAAGCGCGCGATGGCCTCGGGGCTGTTGCGGAAGGTGAAATCGTCCCGGTAGCTTTCCAGCGGCTTGAGGGTGACGGACATGACGGACTACTCCTTACAGATCAAGCAACAGGGCGCTGCCGCAACGGCCGCGGGAAACGCAGGGCATCAGCTGGTCGGCGCGCTCGGTTTCGGCGAGGAAACCGTCGCGGTGCTCCACCTCGCCGGCGAGGTAGCGCGTGGCGCACTGGCCGCAGACGCCGCCACGGCACAGGCTGGGCACTTCCACGCCCGCGGCTTCCAGCGCTTCGAGCAGACTGGCCTCGGCCGGCACCGCGATGCGCCGGCCGCTGTTGGCCAGTACGGCGACGAAGGGCTCACCCGGTTCGGCGGCGACGAAGGCTTCCCAGTGCACCCGGCCGGCCGGCCAGCCCAGGCTGGCGGCGGCCGCGCGCACGCCGTCGATCAGCCGCTGCGGGCCGCAGACGTAGACATGCGTGCCGAGCGGCTGCGCGGCGAGCAGCGCAGCCAGCTCCAGGCGCTCGCCGGCGCTGGCGTCGTAGGCCTGGAAACGCTCGCCCAGCCGCGCGGCCAGCTCGCCGCGATAGGCGTCGGTCAGGCCGCCGCGGCAGGCGTAGTGCAGCGCGAAGCTGGCGCCGCGGCGCTCCAGCTCGGCGACCTGGGCGAGGAACGGGGTGATGCCGATGCCGCCGGCGATCAGCAGGTGATGGCGCGCCTGGGAGTGCAGGGCGAACAGGTTGGCCGGCGGCGACAGCTGCAGGCGGTCGCCCTCCTGCACCTGTTCGTGCAGGTAACGCGAACCGCCGCGCGAATCCTCCTGCAGGCGCACGGCGATGCGGTACTGCGCCGGTTCGGCCGGATCGCCGAGCAGCGAGTAGGCGTTGCGCAGGCTGCGCTGCGGCGTCGGCAGGTGCACCAGCACGTGGCTGCCGGCGGAGAAGCCGGGCAGCTCGCCCTGCTCCGCCGCGAAGGTGAATTCGCGCACCAGCGGGGTCAGCTGGCGCACCGCCGTCACCCGCACATCGAGCAAGCGGTTCATGGCCGGCCCTCCCCGTGCGGCTGGTCCGGGTCGAGGCACACGCCCATGTAGGCGCCGAGGCGGCGGGAGAAATGCTCGCGCACCATGAGATGCACGCCGCAGCCGCGGCAGGTCACCGCGCTCTCGGCGCCGATGCTCTGCTGGGTGGCGCAGTGCACGCAGTACAGCTCGCGGCAGCTGCCGACCTTGACCAGCTCGATCTCCTCGGCCAGCAGGCCGCTGCTGCGCGCCAGACGATAGATGCGCCACAGGAAGCTCTCGTCGCCGCAGACGTACAGGCGGGTGCCGACCGGGGCCGACGACAACAGGCTCAGCAGGCGCACCTCGAGGCGATCGAACGCGCCGCAGCTGGCCAGCCCGCCGGTCCACGCCGCTTCACCACGCAGGCTGGCCAGCTCCAGCGGCTGGCCGTCGGCACTCAGTTGCCCATGCAGATCGGCCGCTTCTGCCAGGCTGGCGTCCTGGGTCACCAGCAGGCGCCGCCCCGCACCCGGGAGCGGCGGGACCGCGGCGTACACCGGCTTGCTGCGCATCACTCCAGCAGCTTCGACACTCATCTTCAGACCTCCCATGCCTCGGCGGGAACAGACGGCCAGCAAGCCGTCACACACCGCAGAAAATTACCCAAGAGAACATTTAGTTCCTAAAGGGAAAGCACGTTGCATGCCATTGTTTGGCATGCCATTGATCTGAAAAGGGTTTTACGAAGGCAGGGGAAATTTCACGCCTGCACGCCCGCCAGCGCAGCCCGCGGCGTGCACAACGCTTGCGCACGACAGACCGAAAAGGGGCATTGGCGGGGCGGAACGGGGGCAATAAAGAAGTGATGGCAGCCGCCGGCATGCCGGCGGCTTGGCCGGGAAGGCTTACTCGGCGTCTTCGTCCTCGGCCTCTGCTGCGGCCAGCAGGCTCTCGTAGGCCGGCGCGGCGTAGATGCCCACCTCCACCGCCAGCGCCAGCACCCGCGGCAGGTCCGCGGTGTAGACCAGCACGCACTGCAGCTCGTCGTCCAGCGGCTCGCTGAAGTCGACCAGCACGTAGCCGCCCTTCTCCGGGTACAGCGCGCTGAGCTGCACCTGGATGCGGCGCAGCGCGCTGAGCAGGTCGGCCTTGGCCAGCTGCTTGGCGGTCAGCACGAAGGGCACGCCGGGGCCGAAGGAGTCGCGGATCTGCTGGAACAGCTCGCTGGGGCTGTCGCCCAAGAACAGCACGGTATCCGGCAGGCTGCCGACCACCACCCACTCGCCGAGCGGGATCGGGAAGTCGTCGTCGTAGTTGATGTCCGGGTTGGCGGCGAGGAACGCCTGCGGATCGGCGTAGGCCTGGGCGGCCTCGTCGGCGATGCGCGCGATGTCGTCGTCACGCATGCAGCCCGAGCTGATCAGGGTGATCAGCTCAATCAGCTGGTCTTTCATGGAGAGGTCCTGTGGGAGCCAAGAAAATTCGCCGGCATTTTCGCCGATGCCGCGAGCCGGCGGGAAAGTTATTCGCCGCCCCATGCGCACGCGCCTGGCGGATAAATGGCCTACCGACCGGGACGCCGGTCACAACATCGCAACCTTGCGCTGTTCCAATGGCGGCTCTGGATAGGGACCCTGGGAATCGTCGATGACCACCACTAGCGCGCTGACGCACCTGCTCAAGCCCATGCCGCCGCTGGAGGCGGACACCAGCATCGCCGATGTCGCCGACCGCCTGCTCACCCCCGAGTGCAAGGCCTTCCTGTCGCTGCCGGTGGTCGACGGCGCTGGCCGTCCGCTGGGCCTGATCAGCCGCTATACCCTGCAGGACATCTTCATGATGCGCTTCGGCCGCGACCTGCACGGACGCAAGCCGGTGGGCGAGGTGATGAACGCCGCGCCGCTGGTGGTCAGCCTGGAAACCAGCCTGGAGGAGGCCGCCCACACCGTCACCTCGCAGCTGCACTACCCCATCACCGAGGAGTTCATCCTGGTCGACGCCCAGGGCTGCTACCGGGGCCTGGGCACCGTGCTCGACCTGCTCAAGGCCATGGAGCAGCGCATCGCCCAGCGCAACGCGGTGCTGCGCAAGACCCTGGTCGATCTCAAGGAGTCCCAGGCCCAGCTGGTGCAGTCGGAAAAGATGGCCTCGCTGGGCCAGATGGTCGCCGGCGTCGCCCACGAACTGAACACCCCGCTGGGCTACGTGAAGAACAACGTGCAACTGCTGCGCGAGCTCAAGCAGCCGCTGCTGCAGCTGGCCGACACCCACGGCACCCTGCTCGACTGCCTGCATGCTCCGGACTGCGACGAGGCGCGCCTGAGCGCCGCGCTCGGCGAGGCCATCGAGGCCCGCGAACAGGCCGCGCCGGAACTGCTCAAGGAAGACCTGCAGCAACTGTTCGGCGACACCCTGTACGGCCTCGAGCAGATCGGCGAGCTGGTCGTCGGCCTGAAGAACTTCGCCCGCCTCGACCGCGCGATGAGCGAGGACATCGACCTCAACGACTGCGTGCGCAGCGCCCTGGTGATCGCCCGCAACAACATCAAGGACAAGGCCGAGGTCATCTCCCAGCTCGGCGATCTGCCGCGCATTCCCTGCGCACCGTCGCAGATCAACCAGGTGCTGCTCAACCTGTTCAACAACGCCGCCCAGGCCATGGAGGGCTTCGGCCGCATCCTGGTGAAGACCTGGGCCGACGACGGCGCCGTGCTGATCTCCGTGCAGGACAGCGGCAAGGGCATGCCGCCCGAGGTGCTGGCGAAGATCTTCGACCCCTTCTTCACCACCAAGCCGGTCGGCCAGGGCACCGGCCTCGGCCTGTCGATCAGCTTCAAGATCATCCAGGACCATGGCGGCAGCATTCGCGTCGCCTCCGAGCCGGGGCGAGGCACACGCTTCCTGATCCGGCTGCCGCGCCCGCAAGCGCCCCACCTTCAGGAGAGTGCCTGACATGAACGCCCCGACCCGCATCCTCTTCGTCGACGACGAAGAACGCATCCTGCGCAGCCTGGCCATGCAGTTCCGCCGCCAGTACGACGTGCTCACCGAAAGCGACCCGCGGCGTGCGCTGGAGCGCCTGAAGAGCGAGCCGGTGCAGATCATCGTCAGCGACCAGCGCATGCCGCAGATGAGCGGCGCGGAGTTTCTCGCCCAGGCCAGCGAGATCGCCCCGCACAGCCTGCGCATCCTGCTCACCGGCTACTCCGATCTGGACGCCGCGGTCGATGCGCTCAACAACGGCGGCATCTTCCGCTACCTGACCAAGCCGTGGGACCAGCAGGAGATGGCCTTCACCCTGCGCCAGGCGGCGGAAATCGCCACGCGGCAGATGCCGGCACCCGGCCTGCCGGAAGCGGCCACCCTCGACGTCGGCCTGAACATCCTGCTGCTCGATGACGATGCGCAAACCCTGTCCACGGTCGACAGCTTCTGCACCGCCGGCGGCCATCGCCTGCTGCGCGCGCGCAACCTGTCCGAAGCCCTGCAGCAGCTGAATGCGGAAACGGTCGACCTGCTGATCAGCGACCTGCGCCTGGCCGGCGAGGAAACCGCGCCGCTGCTCAAGACCCTGGCCCAAGCCCACCCGCAGCTGCTCAGCCTGGTGGTCACCCCGTTCCAGGACACCCAGGCCCTGCTGCGCCTGATCAACGAGGCGCAGATCTTCCGCTACCTGCCCAAGCCGATCCGCCCGGGCCTGTTCGAGAAGGGCCTGAGCGCCGCCGCCCGTCAGGCCCAGGCCTGGCGCGCCCAACCGCCACAGGTGATGACCCGCCTGGCGGAGGCGCCGAAGGAAGACCGCGAGCGCAACAAGGTCGGCAACCTGATGGGCATGCTGGGGCGCCTGCGCGAACGCCTGAGCGCCTGAGTCGCCAGCCGACGCCGCCCCGCCCCGCCCCGCCCCGCCCCGCCCCGCCGTCAACGGCGGGTCTGCACCTGCCCAGAAAGTTCCCCACCTCGCGGCGGCACACAGCCCCGCCGCGATGCCTCTTCGCGGCAAGCACGCCCCATGACAGTGCATAAGCACGGTCTCCGCTAGATCCCTCGAACACTTAAAAATATCCACAACAAACGGCAAGTAATTGTTTCTAAATGGTTTTTTGAAGTTGGCAAGGCAAATGCATAAGCCCAATCAGCTTATTCCAAAGCTGTCACCGACTTACAAGCCGGGGAAATGAACACTCGGCTCCACCATTAGGGACACACACCATGCTCAAGAAACTGACCCTCGCCATCGCCGCCGCCAGCGCCGTGACCGCCAGCAGCTTCGCCGTCGCCGAAACCGTCAACAGCCCCGTTGGCGACTTCGACGTCAGCATGAACGTCGGCCTGGCCTCGGACTACATGTTCCGCGGCATCTCCCAGACCCAGGGCAATGGCGCCATCCAGGGCGGCCTGGACGTGGCCCACGAGAGCGGTCTGTACGTCGGTACCTGGGCTTCCAACGTCGACTTCGGCGACTCCGTCGATGGCAATGTGGAGTTCGACTACTACCTCGGCTTCGGCAACGACATCACCGAGAACGTTTCCTACGACCTGGGCTGGATCAAGTACGACTATCCGGGCAACAGCTCCCTCAACTACAGCGAGTACTACGGCAGCCTGACCGCCTACGGTTTCAAGGTCGGCGCCGCCTACTCCGACGACTTCGCCGATGACAACACCACCCTGTATTCCTACATCGGCTACGAGTACACCCTGCCCTACGAGATCGGCCTGGCCCTGCAGTACGGCAACTACGACTTCAAGGACCCGACCTTCTTCAGCAACAGCGGTAACGACGAGGACAGCTACAACGACTGGTCGATCGGCCTGACCAAGACCCTCGCCGGCCTGGACTTCGGCCTGACCTACACCGACACCAGTCTCAGCGACGACGAGTGCAGCAACTTCATCGGCAAGGACGACTACTGCGACGCCAACTTCGTGGTTTCCGTGTCCAAGACCCTGTAAGCCGCTTTCCCGGCCGACAGCAAAAGGGGCGCCATTCGGCGCCCCTTTTGCATTCACGCGCAGCGCTACTTGAGCAGCCCCTCCTCGCGCATCGCCTGCTGCACCGACGGGCGCTCGGCCATCCGCAGCTGGTAGGCCGCCAGCTCCGGCCAGGGCGCCAGGTCGATCTTCATGAAGCCGGTCCAGCTGACGATGGTGAACAGGTAGGCGTCGGCAATGGTGAAATGGCGACCGCACAGGAAGGCATTGCCCTTCAGGGCCTGGTTGACCAGGCCCAGGCGCAGGGCGACCCGCTCGAGGACGGCGCTCCGCCACTCGGGAGTCACCGCCGGGTTGAACAGCGTGCCCAGGCCCTTGTGCAGTTCGCTGCTGATGAAGTTGAGCCACTCCAGCACGCGCCAGCGCTCCATGCTGCCGACCGGCGGCAGCAGGCCGACGTCACCCTTGAGTTCGGCCAGGTACTGCAGGATGACCGCGTCCTCGGTGAGCACCTGGTCGTACTCCAGCTCCAGGCACGGCACGTAGCCCTTGGGGTTGATGGCGTAGAAGTCGCCACCGCCCTCGATGGTGTGGGTCTTCAGGTCCACCTTGACCAGTTCATGGGGCAGGCCCAGTTCGCACAGCACGATGTGTGGCGCCAGCGAGCAGGCGCCGGGGGTGTAGTAGAGCTTCATATCGTTCCTCCTCGGGCAAAGCTGAAGCGCGACCTGATGTGATTTCCAGACCGCCAAGGTGTTCTTGCACAGCCCTAAAGGGTAGCTGAATCGCTCCGGATCGCTGCTGACCGCGGACACGAGTCGATGGCGCAGAGCAACTACCCAGGCCTGCTCAGCACGGGGGCATCCACGGCGGATTTCCGCCACCAGCACCCGGGTAGCGGCGTCATTTCGCCACTCCACCCGCAAATAAACGGCCCAAATGCCAGTCAATGGCGCAATACGACTTTTGGGTACAGCTTTTGCAACAATCGAGAGATAAAAGACAAGACGAAGACATACAGGAAAAACATCATGCAAAGAGCCTGTCATCACCAACTGCGCGAAGCCTTCCGTGCCCTGCTCGCCAGCCCCGCCTGCTACCACACCGCCTCGGTGTTCGATCCGCTGTCCGCGCGCATCGCCGCCGACCTCGGCTTCGAGGTCGGCATCCTCGGCGGCTCGGTCGCCTCGCTGCAGGTGCTCGCCGCGCCGGACATCGCGCTGATCACCCTCAGCGAATTCGCCGAGCAGGCCACCCGCATCGGCCGCGTCGCCCGCCTGCCGGTGATCGCCGACGCCGACCACGGCTACGGCAACGCGCACAACGCCATGCGTACCGTCATCGAGCTGGAGCGCGCCGGGGTCGCCGCGCTGACCCTCGAGGACACCCTGCTGCCGGCCCAGTTCGGCCGCAAGTCCTACGACCTGATCGGCGTCGAGGAAGGCGTCGGCAAACTGCGCGCCGCCCTGTCGGTACGCGACGATGCGGCGATGGCGATCATCGCCCGCACCCACGCCGGCGTGCAGCCGCTGGAGGAAGTGATCCACCGCACCCAGGCCTACCAGGCTGCCGGTGCCGACGGTATCTGCCTGGTCGGTGTGCAGGACTGCGAGCACCTCAAGGCCATCGCCGAAGACCTGCACATCCCGCTGATGCTGGTCACCTACGGCAACCCGGAGCTACGCGACGACTGCCGCCTGGCCGAGCTGGGCGTACGCATCGTGGTCGACGGCCACGGCGCCTACTTCGCGGCGATCAAGGCCACCTACGACAGCCTGCGCGAGCAGCGCGGCATCGCCGCCGGCAACGGCCTCAGCGCCTCGGAGCTGGTGACCAAGTACACCAACCCCGACGACTACATCACCTGGGCGCGGGAATACATGAACGTGAAGGAGTGAACCGCAGCGGGGACGGACTCAGCGGCCGCCTGGCAGCGCGCCGATAGGCCACGCCGTCTTGCGGCCGGCTAGGAAAGCTGGCGGATGCTCGCGGCGATATGCCTCACCACCGCCGCATCGCTCCAGTAGGCCTCGTGACTCAGCGGATTCCACGACTTGATCAGGGTGCCGACCAGCCCTCCGCCGGCGTTGACCTCCACATCCTCCACCAGCTGGTCATAGGACGGGCTCAGCTGGCGCAGCGGCCAGCCCAGTACATCGTCCTCGTCGAAGAAGTTGATCCAGCGGAAGCCGCCGGGCGGTGCGTTGATCGCCTCGATGCTCGGGTGGCCGGCGACGAACAGCGGAATGTTGCAGCCGGTGGTGTACAGCCGCCGCAGGGTCTGCAGGCGGCGGAAGCGGTCGCGCTCCGAGCCTCTGGCGACGCCATCGCTGCGCGTCCCGTGCCAGACGCCCACGCTGGCGCCGGACGGGCGCTGCGCGTCCCAGATATAGCTGGAGATCACCTGGCCGCCGAGCGACTGGGCGACGATGACCAGCGGCAGCGCACCGGCCTCGTCGAATACCTCATCGAGGGTGTGCAGGATCATCTGCTGGGTACGCAGATAGGGACTGGCGTGGGCCTCCTTCTTGTACTCCAGAGAGGCCGCGTCGGAGAAACCGTAGAGCAGGAACTTGCGCAGCTTCATCCAGTCCAGCTGGTGACGCATGCGCCTGAAGATATCCTCCTGGTTGCCCTGGATGATGTTCTGGTAATACAGCGCCTTGAACACCACCCGGCCCCACAGCGCTGCGCCCACTTCATCCCTGAGCCGCCCGTAGAAGTCGGCGTGGTAGTCCCTCGGCGTCTCGCCCATCCCGTGGATGGTCAGCACCCCCAGCGTCTTGGCCATGCCGCTTCTCCTCTGCACGCCGCCAGGCAGTGGCGGCATGTTCAGGCTAGCGGCAAGCGACTCTGCGCGCCGGACAGCTCGTCGTGCAGCCACTGCACCCGGGCCACCGCCGGCGCGACCACCCCGCTGCCGAGCACCTCGAGGAAGCTGCAGGCCGCATAGCCGCGCGCCGCCGTCTCGTAGCGCTCGACCCAGTCGCGGCGCGCGTGCAGGCGCTCCGGCGCCACCGGCCAGACGCCGGGACGCGGCTTCAGGTGATGGGCGACACCCATGCGCCAGGGCTTGGCGCTGAGCCGCGCGCGGAAGCACTTCTGTCGCTGGCACATGCGTGCGTACATGGGATCGACACCCAGCGCGCTGAAGCAGTGCGCCACCGCCGGATCGTCCGCGGCGAAGGTACGGTGGGTGGCCAGCGCGCGCAGGCCGGCGGGAGTGCGGTACAGGCGAAAGCTCCAGCCGGGGTTGCGCTCGATAAAGCGCAGGATGCGCTTGCGCGCGGTGGCCAGATGGCCGCCGTTGAGCTCCAGGTACAGGCGATGCACCCGTCCGGCCAGCAGGCCCGAGGCCAACAGCGCGATCAGCAGCACGACCGCCAGCACCTGCACCGACTCGCTCAGCCAGCCGGCCAGCAGGCCCAGCGCCGCCAGCGCGGCGAACACGCCGATGGCGAAGCGCAGGCTGGGCTGCTGCTCGAAGTCGATGTCGGCGAACAGCACGTCCGCGGTGTTCAGGCAGCGCGCACCGTAGGAATTGCGGGTGATCAGCACGTCGTCGTGGCGCGCGACGATCTCCTCGCGGATCGGCACCCCCTCGGCGCCGTTGTAGGGCACCTTCGGCTCGCGGCGCGCCAGCTTCTCGCCGTCGCGCAGGCCGTCCAGCGCCTCCTGGGCACGCCGCTCGGCGTTGGCCTGCGCCTCCGCCTGGCCGACGTCGGACCAGCCGAAGCGGCGCACGGTGATCTGCTTGCCGTTGCGCCGGTGCTGCGCGCGGGCCTCGGCCCAGTATTGTGGAACGATCACTTGCTACCTCTGCATTCTTGTTCTTGTTGGATCAGGCGATCACTGCGCCCGTGGCGCAGAGCATATGCGCAGGCACCGGGCGCCGTCACTCCGGGCGGCCGCTATCCATAGGTCGCAACGCGGAGCACATCACCCTTGCATCCGGACAGATCCGGGCGCATATCTTGAAAAGTATTCCCCCACCCTCGCGGAGGCGACATGGCCGGCGGCTGGACCAACGACGGAGCGGTACAGGAACAGATCGACAGCACCATCGAGGACGCCATCGCCCGCGCGCGCAGCCAGCTGCCGCGCGGCGAGAGCCTCACGCACTGCGAGGAATGCGACGCGCCCATCCCCGAGGCGCGCCGCCAGGCGATACCCGGCGTGCGCCTGTGCGTCGCCTGCCAGAGCGAGCACGACAAGCAACAGGCGGTGTTCAGCGGCTACAACCGCCGCGGTAGCAAGGACAGCCAGTTGCGCTGAAACGGCCCCGGACCGAAGGGGCCGGCAGCCCCAGGGGGGCACTCAGTCTTACTCGTCGACATGTGCCAGTCGGAAGACATCGTCGCGCGGCACATAACGTCCAGCCTCCACAGCCCAGAAGCGGCGCCCCCTGCGGCCTTGCAGAAACGCCCGCCGCCGCTCCAGCCGCTCATGGCCGACCACGCTTTTCGAGACGGTGTAGCGTACCTCCCCGCGCGGATCGAGGATGAGCGTGGCGCCGCCGTGAAACGAGAACCCCGGGCCGTGCTCCGACGCCGCGACCCGACGCTCCTGGGTGACTTCCGCCACCAGATCGAAGAGCACCTGGCGGTCGGGACCGACACGACGGGCGGTGCGGATCGACTGGATGCAAGGCAGGCTGACCCGGTCCCCGCCCAGTCGCGGATCATCCGCCGCCACCAGTCCGAACTCCTCCAGCCTCTCCGTGTGGCAGATATAGCGGCCCAGCTCATGGGCCTGCCGGCGCAGCTCATCGAGGCTGGCGGCATGTCCGGGGTCACCCCGAAAACGCAGCGAGGCGAAGTCGAGATGGGCGACCGGCGGCAGCTCCAGCCTCGGCGGGCGCCAGAGCAAGGCGTCCTCGGAGAGGCTCGCCACCAGATGCGGATAGATATTGCGCCGCCGGAAACTGTCGATGAGCGCCCCGCGATAGTCCCAACTGTCGTCCGGCACCGCGTCATGATCGGCGGTGATCAGGGCACGCAGGTAATCGCCGAAACCGATGGCCACCGGCGGGCAATAGTCGATGGCGCGGATGCAGATGCCGAGGAACTCGCCGGCCAACTGGCTGGCCTTTTCGGCCAGCAGTATCTGCAGGTCATGCGGAATCTCCCCCGGCGGCAATATGCCGCTGCCGTTGCTGGCCAGCCGGATCAGGCGCTCCGTCTTGCGCGCGAAGATACGGGTGAAGGCCTCGAACACGGCGCTCACCAGTACCGTCCCCAGCTCATGGGCTTCCAGTTCCGGGTCATACAGTCGCGGCTTTTCCTGATCGGCTTCTATCGCACAGCGCAAGGCACCGCCGTGCCCGGTGGTATGGCCGAACTGCTGCGCCAGTTGGGTGAGCAGCTGCGCGTGCGCCAGCTCGCCCTTGCAGCGGCGGATCGCCGTGATCAGTACGCTGCGGTAGCTGAAGTGCTGGAAGATCGCCACCAGATCGGCGAAGGCCTCATGGAACGCCGGCACGTCCGGCCCGACGGGAATGCAGAAGCGCGGGCGCAGGCCGTCGAGCAGGGCGTGGCTGACCTCATGGGCGATGATGTCGTGGGACAGGCAGGTGAACACGTAGCCCCCCGGCAGGGTGGCGTCGGTCGGCTTGGCGTCGGCCCTGTAGTAGCCGAAGCGGATCCCCCCCTCCTGCCCGTCATGGCTGTAGTAGGCGTTGCGCTCTTCCCCGTAGTGGGGATACAGGCGTAGCCGGGCCGGCTCGTGGGCCTTGCCGAACCCCCAGGCCGGATCGCGCCCCAGCGCCTGCCGGAAGCTCAGGTATACCTTGCTCGCCACCGCATAGACCATCTGCTGATGGAAACGCGGATCGGAGGGCGAGGGAGCGTAGCCATCGGCGATCAGGACATTGCGCTCGTCGAGCTCGGCGCAGCGGTAGTCGAGACCGAGCTGGACATCGTGGTTGTCGACGTGGAACAACCGTCCCCGGGGCCCCGGATCCAGCGGCTCGTAGGGCACCTCGAGGGTAGCGATGGCGCCGTCGAGCCGCGGCAAGGATGGATCCACCGTGTAGATGCGCAAGGGACGGTACAAGGGATCGCCCGGCTGTCGCTCGTAGGGGAGATTCGGCGTCCAGCCGAATGCTTCCCCCAGCGTGTAGCCCATCGCGGCGTCAGTCCCGGCTCCTCCGGACCCGCCTTGCGCCGCCCCTGCCACCGCGTCATCCCCCATGGCGCGCCAGCTGGCCGACCAGCCGTTGCAGTTGCCACAGCGTCTGCATCAGCAGGACGTTGTCCACTTCGAGCGGCTGCTCGGCTTGCCGTGGCTGCAGCAGGCTACCGCTACGGGCCTGCTCGACACAGTCGAGCAGGGGGTGTTGCCGCGGCGACGGGCCGAAGTCGGCCTGGATCATCTGGAGGAACTGCTCGTGGGTCAGCCCCTCGATGCCCGCATCCAGCACGCGCGTGGCATGCACACTGAACTCGCCATGCCCATCACTTTCCCACGCCACCTCGTCGTCGCGGCAGGCGGCGAACTTGATGTCGCGCATCAGCTCGGCACCGCCATTGCCGCCATGCCGCGCCGCCCGCCCCAGCCGTTGCCGAAATAGCACGTGGGCCTGGTTGATCTCCGCCGTCGCCGGCACGAAGCGGCGGCGCGCATCCCGCGCATGCAGCGGCCGACCGCCGCTGGAACCGACCGCGAAGCGACTGTTGGTGCCCGAATGGCAGCAATCCATGAAGCAGGTAAGGTTCACGCCTTCGGGCAACCGCGCGAACACCTCGGCGATGTCGTCGTCGATGTAGAGCGCACCGCTGGCGAAGTCCACCGGACAGAGCGCCTCGTCACGGCTGTCGCTTTCATCGCCGTCGAGGTCGGTCACATAGGTGCCGTGCCCGGAATACTGGAAGACGATGACATCGCCCGCCCGGGCGTTTTCCACCATAGCCCGCAGGCTGCGGTCGATCGCCTCACGCGTGGCCTGGCCATCGAGCAACAGCGCGCTGGCAAACCCGAGCCGGCTCAGGGAGCTGGCCCACATCCGCGCATCGGCCACGCAACCGGCCAGACGATGCCGGGGATCGGGGTAGTCATTGATACCCACGCAAAGCGCGATGCGCCGCCCTCCCACGACCGTGGCTGCCGGGCCGGCAACGACGGGTGCAGCCTGCAACGGGGTCGAAGTCGGCAGCGGCGGGGGCTCGGCCGGCAAGGCCGCATGGGACGGCTCGAACTCCTCCGGCCAGTCGATATCGTCCGCCCAGTTCATCTCGGCAGTGGACCTGCGCAGCCTGGCGGGATAGCCGTCGATCACACCATCATCCGGCAGGTCGAGAATCCGCCGCACGGCGCTGTTCATGGTCGGCGGATCGTCATCGAAATCGCCATGGGCGGTGGCATGGCTGGCCGAACGACCGCTGTCGCTCGACGACATCGACCAGACGACTTCACCAGCCCCGGCGGGGTGACCATCCAGGCAGAACAGCCGCTTCAGATCGGCGTCCGCACGCAGACACTCTTCCAGGCCGAGTATCGGTGTACCTCGCTTGTCTTCCAGCGCGTTGAAGATCAGGTAGAGCAGAGACTTGCGATAGAGCTGGGCGCAGTTGTCATCCTTCTCGTAGTGCTTGTTCATGGTGAACAGCGTCAGCTTCCTGGCCACCTTGCCGGCATCGAGCAGCCCGAGCAGCTGATCCTTGAAGGTATCCACCCGCACGGCAGGCGCGAAGAACTGCAGCGTGTCGAACACGGGCACGCCAAGACTGTGCGCCGCCGCCAGGAAGTGGCTGTGGAAGATCGCGCCGGCGCTGTGGCCGATGGCGTGCAGCTCGATCTCGCCGGGATGGGCATCGCAGAAGGACTTGAGCCTGCTGGCGACCTGCCAGGCGCCGCCCAGCTGCGGCTGCGCCGCACGTTCGGCACTCAGCTTCATCTCGCCCCAGATCTTCGGTCCACGCAGCGGCTCGGCCGCGCTCTCGATCAGCAGATCATTGGCCGAGTCGATGAAGCCGCGCGGACTGCCGAACACCGCCCGCTTGAGCATCTGGCCGATGGACTCGAACAGACCGGTCTCCCAGACGAAATAGATCGGATAGACGCCATTGCGCATCCACCAGTCGATGTGCTTCTCCGCGATGGCCAGGCCGCTGGACTCGCTGACCAACCCGCCATGGGCATAGAACAGCAGGCGCAACTTGCGGTTCTGCGCCCTGGCCTCCGCCAGCGCCCTGACCAGGTGCTCCTCGAAAATGGCGTCGACATCGGACTCCGTGGTGCTGATCCTGCCGCTGGCCGAGAATCGCCCCAGGGACAGGTTGATCACGTGGGGCTGCAACGCGGTCAGACGCTGCGGCGACAGCTCGCGCCGCCACTCCGCCACCTCTTGCTCCTGCTCCTGCCGCTCGACGGCAGCGCTGGCTGCGGCCTCGACATCGTCATGCGCCAGCTCGGCGTCGGCAGGATCGTCGGCCGCGGCGCTGACGCGCGACAAGGCCTCGATCGCCTCCCGGGTGGCCAGGCTCCGCTCTTCCGGAAACGGTCCCTCGCCCACTCCGCCGGCGACCATGGCCCGGCTCAGCCCGCGGCCCTGGGCACGGATCTGATTGACCGCCGCCACGACATCGTCATAGACCAGACTGCTGCCGGGGCAGGACTTCGCCGACATCGAGTTGTGGAAGCGCAGACTGGTGACCGGCAGATCGAAACGCTGCTGAACCAGCGCGACCACCCGCAGCGCAGTTTCACGCTGGGCGCCGACGAGGGAATCGTGGCCCTGGTCGAAGTCGCCGATCATCTCGAACATGAACGGGCCGAAGGCGGAATTGCCGTTATGGCCGGCCGCACTGGCCGGTGGCCGGTTCCAGTTGCGTCCCAACCAGATGAAGCCCTCGGGATCGATGGTGATGTGCTGGGCGATATCGCTCCACCCCTTCTCCTGGGTATGGAAGCGCCACATGCCGACGATGGTTTCATGTCCCTTGAAATCGCGATGACTCGGCCGCCAAGTATGGTGCATATGCACCGCATCGACTTGCCGAGTGAAGGGAAACTGGAGCAACAACGCTGCAAATTGCTCCAGAGTAATTCGCTTGAATACTGGGGTAGCCATGATGATCGGCCTCCTGAATGCGCTTGCGCGCGGTGCTAGGCCATCTGGAATCTAGACGGCCACAGGCACCTGACAAGGACGCGGAAGGGCCGGTCGTCGCCTCAGGCAAAGCTCAGAATCAAGCAGAAGAAGCACTCATTGCGGAAATAGCCATTGGCAATCAAGAGACCTGCATGACGCGATTTGCTGGCCGTTGCAGCACGTTCAGCCGGGGGCTGCGCATTCCAGGAAACCGGCGCGCGCCTCTGCGCGGGGGCACCAGGTGGACATGTTCACGATGTACGCATCCCCCTTCAGGCGCTTGAGGGCATTCAGCAACTGGTTGGCCTGCCCCCGGTCGACGGCCACCACGACACTCCGGTAAGAGCCCTGCCGGTAGTAAATGCTGGCATTATTGATAGCGACCTTGCGCGCCACCATTTCCGTTTCGTGCCTGGCTTCCGGCAAGGTCGCATCGCCCCCGAAAACCACCGCCCAGGATTCAGCAGAAGCCGGACTGGCAACCTGATACTGCTGCACGAATTCGGTATTGGCGGCGATGCTCTGCTGCAATGAGCTCTGCACCCGAGAGGCAGCGGGCAGAACCTCTGCGTTGACACTCGCCAGTTCGGAAATCCGCTTCTTCAATTCGACGTCGGCGATCTGCAGATTCGCTTCTTCGAGGGCCTTTTCAAGCTTCGCGTTCTGCACCTTGAGATCAGCGATGGTTGTCTGGGCCGCCACGAGATCCTGGTCCTGCTGGGAGACTTTCACCTTCCACTGCAACCCGACCATGCTGCCACTTTCGAAACCGGCACTGACCCTGAGGAATCCCCACAAATCTACCCCAGCACCTGTGCCTGCTGATGCACTTCGTCACGCAGTCGGTACTCGATAGCGGCGAGCACATGCCGGGGTAGCGCCCCGGCGTGCCGCCTCAGGTATTCGAGGCCGACTCGCCACAGTGACAGGACATGCTTTGTCTTGACGCTGTTAGACTGATAGCGGCGCGCCTCTCCGGATTGCCGGGCATACAGGCCGGCCAGGTAGAGGGCATAACAGGCCAGCGCCGCGATCAGCAGCAGAATCTCGATGCGGCGCGGGCAGCGCGTGCGGTGCAGGTCCAAGGCGAAGCCGAAACGCAGGCTCTTCACGTCG
>NZ_FOXM01000035.1 GCF_900115715.1 Geopseudomonas sagittaria | reverse complement strand
GGCTTGACCACCACGGTGTTGCCGCAGGCCAGCGCCGGGCCGACCTTCCAGGTCATCAGCAGCAGCGGCAGGTTCCACGGGCTGATCACGCCGATCACGCCCTTCGGGCGGCGCACGCCGTAGTTGAGCGCGCCGGTGCCATCCGGGTAGCCATCTCGAAGGCCTCGGTCGGCACGTTCTTGACCAGGTCGGCGAACACCGAGAAGTTGGCCGCGCCGCGCGGGATGTCGATGTGCGAGGCGAGGGATTTCGGCTTGCCGGTGTCCAGGCACTCGGCCTCGAGGAACTCGTCGAAGCGCGCGGTGATGCCGTCGGCGACGCGGTGGAGGATCTCGGTGCGCTCGGCGACGGTCATCTTGCCCCACGGGCCCTTGAGCGCGGCGCGGGCGGCCTTGACCGCGGCGTCGACCTCGGCTTCGCCGGCCTCGTGGATCTTGGCGATCACCTGGCCGTTGGCCGGGTTGACGTTGTCGAACAGCTTGCCGCTGGCCGAGCCGACGTATTCGCCGTTGATGAAGTGTTTGATCTCTTTCATGGGCACGCTCTTGTCGAAGGCAATCAGGTCAACACGGTGAGGAAGCGCTCGTTGAGCTGGCGGTCGTGGTAGAAGATCGCCTTGCCCAGGTCGGCGGCGTTCCAGGTCACCGGCGGATGGTCCGGGTAGTGGTAGTCGCCGCCGCAGAACACCTCGTTGCGGTTGCCGGAGGGGTCGAAGAAGTAGATGGTCTTGCCGTGGGTCAGGCCGTGGCGGGTCGGGCCGATGTCGATCGAGGTGTCGGTCATGCTGATCAGGTCGGCGGCGCGCAGCACGTCGTCCCAGGTCTCGAGGAAGAACGAGGCGTGGTGGAACTTGCCCTTCTCGGCGTGCTGGATGAACGCCACGTCGTGGGCCTTCATGCTGCAGGTGAGGAACTGGGCGACGCGGTTGCCTTCGGGGTCGAGCACCTGCTCGGCCAGATCGAAGCCGAGCACTTCGGTGAACAGGCGCAGGGTTTCCGCCAGCTCGTCGCCATACAGCAGGGCGTGGTCGAGGCGGGTCGCCTTGATACCCTTGAGGCCGCGCGGCCAGGCTTCCGGGTTGATCTCGGCGATGCCCCACTTGCCGGTCTGCTGCTTCTCGGCGAACAGCTCGAAGCGGTGGCCGGAGGGCGCGCTGAAGCGGATGCGCCGGCCGCAGCCCTTCAGCTCGTCGGCGGGGATGCTCTCCACGGCGCAACCGAAGGCCACGAGATCCTCGGTCAACTGGCCGAGGGCGGCTTCGTTGATCACCTTGAAACCCATGAAGTCCATACCGGCCTCGTCGGCCTCGCGCAGCACCACGGAGAATTTGTCGACCTCGGTCCAGCCTTTGAGATAGACGCGGCCGCGCTCGTCGCGGTCGACCTCGATCAGGCCGAGCAGCTCGACGTAGTGCTCCAGGGCCTGGGCCATGTCCAGCACGCGCAGCTGGATGTGACCGGGACGCATCACGCCTTTTTTCATTTCGGCACCTCTTGTATTTATCGTTGTTGTTTAAAAACTGGTTGGCTGTTTCGGGGCGCGGCCCTCAATCGTGAGGTCGCTCAGCGGATACAGCAGGCAGGCCAGCACCTCCCCGGCAGCGTGCGCAGTGGCCGGGGCATGGCAGCTGCTCATTGGCTCGCAGCGATATTCACCGTGCAACACGCGCACTTTGCACAGGCCGCAGCCGCCGCTACGTCAGCCAACCGGCAGACAACGCCGCCCTCTTCGCTCCATGACATGCAACACAGAATGATCACCTGGGCACTGAAAGCGGATACCACTGCATTGCTCGTTAATCTCGAAAATACTGTTCATCCATAACCCCGGCGTTTGTGCGCACCTCTCACAGCTCTTGAATGGCGCGCAACTGAACTCGTTACAAGAAATGGACGAAGCACTTGCTCAGGCGGCGCTGAAGATGCGGTGCGGGTCGATGACGGCCGGCGTCACACGTCCTGCCAGGGCTCCGGCGTACGGTCGGCGACCTGCAGATAGGCCTCGCCCAGCCCCAAGCCGGCGATGGCGCGCACCGCGTTGGGGCCGAAGGACACGCCGGCACCCACCTCGCCGAACGCCGGCGCGGACTCGAACAGCTGTACCTGGAGATGGGAATGGCGGCACAGATCCAGTGCCAGGCCGACGCCGGGAATGCCGCTGCCGACGATACCGATGCGCAAGGCAGGTTTGTTGTTCATGCTGGTACCCGTGATGGTTTTGTTGTTTGGGTATGGCCGATCATGGCGAAGCCAGCACTATTGATAAATACACCAAACACCATACAGACTATTAGAATTGTGAATATTCCTGCCAGTCCGGCGGAGCTTCGGCGATGACCCAAGCGAGGTTCCATGGAACTGCGTGACCTGGAGTTGAAGCTGCTGGTGGTGTTCAACCAGTTGCTGGTGGATCGACGCGTCGAATTCACCGTAGCACTTGGGCGCCTCGTCGAGGCCAATTCACCTGCACGCCGACGATGTCGGCGATGTTCAGGCAATCCCACATGATCGCCTGCATCAGTTGGCGGTTGTACTTCATCACCGGGGGCTGGCCGGTGTGACGGAGTTGTACTTTTCGACCATCTGGCGAGCCTCTTTGAGCAACCCTATGCCGTTGGCGTATCCCTGCTTCCCGGCCTCACTTACCCAGTCTCCGTCTAGACTGCGAGCGAGTTCCATCCACCGATTCTGCTCTTGGGTATCCAGGACCATGACATCGTTATTTTTCTCATATGCAAGTCGATGCCCCGCATCCGTTCCATAAGTATCCCATAGGCGTCCTGCATACCCCGAAAGCGTGCGTCCGCTGTTGGCGTCGATGATCTGCTGGAGGTCGGCAGGAAGGCTATCATAGCGAGCCTTACTCATAGCCAGCACCAACGCCGAATACATCAACTTTGGCATTTCTGGAGCTGTTTCCGTGTGAAACTTAACCCGCTCCTGCAGCTTGACTGAGGTAGCAACATCCCAAGGCACTACGGCTCCGTCGACTAAACCGCGAGCCAGCGCAGCAGGGAGTTGATTGATTGGTATGATTTGCGGCTGCCCACCAAATAGACTAATCATTCTACTCTGGACCGCGTTGGATGTCCGAATTCGGAGTGCAGCGAAGTCAGCAGTGGTCCGGATCGGATGTTTGCGGGTATGCAGCACCGCGCTGTCGGTAATATGGGTTGCTAATAGTTTTATACCTTGGTATTCCCGCTGGCCGTTCTTCTCCAAGAAGTCCCATAGAGCTTGACTGCTCGCCTCGGCTGAGTGGTTCATGAACGGCAGTTCAAATACACCCGTCAGTGGATAGGCTCCACTGCTGTACCCTGGTAAGGCCCAGACAACGTCGGCGGTTCCGCTTCGTGTTTGGTCGATCAGCTGAGTAGGTTTGCCGCCGAGCTGCATCTCTGGGAAAAAGTGAAACCGTATGCGACCGCCGGACTCTCGTGTGATCTTATCAGCCCATGGCTGGAGAAATTCGCGCTGAGTAAACGAGTCGTGCGGCATGAAGTGGTGGACCTTGAGAATAATGGAGTCCTTCTCTCCACTAGAGGCCGTAGCCGCGAAGCTGAAGATCAACAATATAAACACAAGAATCATGCGCAAAATTTCAGAACCCATCCACCCGGTCGACTCCCCCAACTCATGCGCATCAAGAAATTCAGACTTAGCCAACACAATCACCCCCCAATTGTTATTATTGATTTTATAAAAACACACACCACAATCAGACTCCACCTGACATGCAAATGGCTTTAAAAAGCCCGCCTAATGGCGGGCAAGCCCCGTAAAGAGTGGTAGGTCTCTGGAGTGGATTTAAATCAGAACAGCGCCAGGTTATAGCTGATGATCAGGCGATTCTCGTCGATGCTGGGGCGGTAGTTGGAGCGCGCGACCGCGTTACGCACGCGCACGCTGACGTTCTTCAGCGGGCCGCTCTGCACGGTGTAGCCCAGATCCAGATCGCGCTCCCAGTCCTCGCCCTCGTAGCCAAGGCCGGTATCGACGTTGTCGCCCTTCACGTAGCGCACGGTACTGACCAGACCCGGGATGCCGAGGGCGGCGAAGTCGTAGTCGTAACGCGCCTGCCAGGAGCGTTCATCGGTGGAGGCGAAGTCGAAGGTCGGCAGCTCGTTGGCCAGCGGCGTCACGTTGCCGAAGATGCGCACCATGCCGTGGTCGCCGGACAAGGTCTGGTAGCCGACCTGGAAGGTGTGCCCACCGCGCTTGGCCGACAGCATGCCGTAGAAGGTCTGGTTGTCGATGGCGCC
>NZ_FOXM01000027.1 GCF_900115715.1 Geopseudomonas sagittaria | reverse complement strand
ATCAGCACCACCAGCGCCGCGCCGAGCAGCGCCACCACCAGCTCGCGGGCATCCCAGTCGCGGTACAGGCCGACCAGCAGGGTCAGCGTCAGGCTGGCGGCCAGACCGCCATACAGACCTTCCCAGCTCTTGCCGGGGCTGACCTGCACGGCCAGCTTGCGCCGGCCGAAGCGCTTGCCGCTGAAGTAGGCGCCAATGTCGGCACACCAGACCAGCAGCATCACCGCGAGGATCAGGCTGTTGCCCTGCGGCCACTGCTTGAGCAGCAGCAGCCCCTGCCAGGCCGGCAGGAGAATCAGCAGGCCGAGCAACAGTCGCACCGGCAGTGCCCGCCAGGCCCGGCTGCTGGACGGATAGCCGAGGACCAGGCCGATCGCCGCCAGCCACCAGAGCACCGCCAGCGCCAGCAGTGCACCGGCCAGTTGCGGCAACTGGTACAACCCCAGCAGCAGCAGCGCCACCCCGGCGGCATAACCGATGCGCAGCGGCTGCGCCTCGAGCCCGGCCAGGCGCGCCCACTCCCAGCCCCCCAGGCAGACGATGGCGGCGATGAACAGGGCAAACCAGCCACCCTGCAGCAGGAAGAAGCCACCCAGGGCGATGGGCAGCAGGCACAGGGCGGTGATGATGCGCTGTTTCAGCATGTAGGTTTCCGTTGTTCTGCTTCAACCTGTTCGCTGGTCTTGCCGAAGCGGCGCTGGCGACCGGCAAAGTCGGCCAGTGCGCTGCGCATGGCCTCGTGCTTGAAGTCGGGCCAGAGCAGCTCGGAAAAATACAGCTCGGCGTAGGCCAGCTGCCAGAGCAGGAAGTTGCTGATGCGCTGCTCGCCGCCGGTGCGGATGCACAGATCGACGGGAGGCTGCTCACCGGTGACCAGGCAACGCTGCAGCAGGTCCGGAGTGATCTCGTCGACCTGCAGGTGGCCGGCAGCCACCTCGCGCGCCAGGCGCTGGGCAGCCTGGGTGATGTCCCACTGCCCGCCGTAATTGGCCGCCACCTGCAGCAGCAGGCCGCTACCACCGGCGGTCAGCTGCTCGGCCTCGGCCATCGCGGCCTGCAGCTCGGGCTGGAAGCGCGAACGATCGCCGAGAATGCGCAGACGGATGCCGTTGGCGGAGAGTTTCTTCACCTCGCGGCGCAGGGCCATGAGGAACAACCCCATCAGGGCACCAACCTCGTCGGCCGGGCGCTGCCAGTTCTCGCTGGAGAAGGCGAACAGGGTCAGCACCTCGACCCCTGCCTCGGCGCACGCCTCGACCACCGCACGCACGGCATCGACGCCCGCCTTGTGACCGGCGACGCCGGGCATGAAGCGTTTCTTCGCCCAGCGATTGTTGCCATCCATGATGATGGCAACGTGGCGCGGCATGCCCGGCGGGGCAGTCTGTTTCGTCTTGTCCATGACTGTCATCCGACCGTCAAACGGCCATCAGGTCGGTTTCCTTGGCCTCGAGGGCCTTTTCGACTTCACCGACAGCCTTGTCGGTGAGCTTCTGCACCTCGTCGGCAGCGCGACGCTCGTCGTCCTCGCTGATTTCCTTTTCCTTGACCAGATCCTTGAGCTGGGCCAGGGCATCGCGACGGATGTTGCGGATCGCCACGCGGGCGTTTTCCGCCTCGGAACGCGCCTGCTTGGTGTAGCCCTTGCGGGTTTCCTCGGTCAGCGCCGGCATCGGCACACGGATGGTGGTGCCGGCGGTGGCCGGATTGAGGCCCAGATCGGAAGTCATGATGGCCTTCTCGACGGCCTGGATCATGCTCTTGTCGAACACGGTCAGGGCCAGGGTGCGCGAGTCCTCGGCGATCACGTTGGCGACCTGGCGCAGCGGCGTGTCGGAGCCGTAGTAGGACACCATGACGCTGTCCAGGATGCTCGGATGGGCACGACCGGTGCGGATCTTGGCGAAGGCGTGATCCAGCGACTCCAGCGACTTCTTCATGCGCTCCTGCGCGTCTTTCTTGATCTCGTTGATCATTCTCAACCCTCCTCGACCAGGGTGCCTTCGGCGCCCCCGACAACAATATTAAGCAAGGCTCCGGGCTTGTTCATGTTGAACACCCGCAGCGGCATCTTGTGATCGCGGCACAGGCAGATGGCTGTCAGATCCATCACGCCCAGCTTGCGATCGAGCACCTCGTCATAGGTCAGATGCTCGAATTTCTCGGCATTCGGATCCTTGAACGGGTCGGCAGTGTACACGCCATCGACCTTGGTCGCCTTGAGGACCAGGTCGGCATTGACCTCGATACCACGCAGGCAGGCCGCCGAATCGGTGGTGAAGAACGGATTGCCGGTGCCGGCGGAGAAGATCACCACTTCGCCGTTCTGCAGGTGGCGGACGGCCTTGCGACGGTCGTAGTGGTCGGTCACGCCGACCATGGAGATCGCCGACATCACCAGGGCCGGGATGTTCGAGCGCTCCAGCGCGTCGCGCATGGCCAGCGAGTTCATCACCGTGGCCAGCATGCCCATGTGGTCGCCGGTGACCCGATCCATGCCGGCGGCGCTCAGTGCGGCGCCGCGGAACAGGTTACCACCGCCGATGACCAGACCGACCTGGACGCCGATACCCACCAACTGGCCGATCTCCAGGGCCATGCGGTCGAGCACCTTGGGATCGATACCAAAGTCCTCGCTGCCCATCAGCGCTTCACCGCTGAGCTTGAGCAAAATACGTTTGTAGCGGGCTTGGCGACCACTCAGCTGGGCCATACGAATCTCCTGCGGCAGTGTGATGTTGCGAATAACCGGCTCTTTTCGCGTGCCGGCGCGGCTTTGACCACGACGACAAGAACCTGTGCCCCCATGGCACCGAAAAAACTGACTCCCTTCATTCTTGTTCGGCAGACCGAAGCCTGCCATGCCGCAAAGAAAAGGCTGCGCGCGGAAGCGGGCAGCCTTGTCTCGAACGGCATCAGCGCATCTTACTGCTGGGTGGCAGCCACCTGGGCAGCAACTTCGGCAGCGAAGTCGACTTCGGCCTTCTCGATGCCCTCACCCACTTCGTAGCGGACGAAGGAAACGATCTCGGCACCGGCCTGCTTGGCCAGCTCGCCGACCTTGACGTCGGGGTTCTTGACGAAAGGCTGCTCGACCAGGCTCGCCTCGGCGAGGAACTTGCTGATGCGGCCCTTGACCATGTTCTCGACGATGTTTTCCGGCTTGCCGGCGATCTTGTCGGCGTTCAGCGCCAGGAAGATTTCCTTTTCCTTGGCCACGGCTTCTTCCGAAACCTCGGCCGAGCTCAGGAACTGCGGGTTGCTGGCCGCCACGTGCATGGCGATTTCGCGCGCCAGCTCGGCATTGCCGCCCTTGAGGACGACCAGAACGCCGATGCGGTGGCCGTGCAGGTAGGAACCCACCACGTCGCCTTCCACGCGGGTCAGACGGCGGATGTTGACGTTTTCGCCGCACTTGGCCACCAGGGCCTCGCGGGCCGACTCGCGGGCAGCGATCAGCGGAGCCACGTCGGTCAGCTGCTCGGCAAAGGCCTGCTCGAGGCTGTCGGCAACGAAGCCCTTGAAGTCGTCCTGCAGAGCCAGGAAGTCGGTCTGCGAGTTGACTTCGAGGATCACGGCCGCCTTGTTGTCGTCGGCCACTTTGACTGCGATGGAGCCTTCGGCGGCGATGTTGCCAGCCTTCTTGGCAGCCTTGATCGCACCAGCGGCGCGCATGTCGTCGATGGCTTTTTCGATGTCGCCACCGGCGGCAGTCAGGGCTTTCTTGCAATCCATCATGCCTTGGCCGGTGCGCTCGCGCAGTTCTTTAACCAGGGCTGCAGTAATCTCTGCCATGTTCGGATTCCTCTAGAGTTGCTCTAAACCAGT
Organism: Geopseudomonas sagittaria; assembly: GCF_900115715.1. Taxonomy (GTDB): domain Bacteria; phylum Pseudomonadota; class Gammaproteobacteria; order Pseudomonadales; family Pseudomonadaceae; genus Geopseudomonas; species Geopseudomonas sagittaria. The sequence goes on along the minus strand of NZ_FOXM01000027.1, from coordinate 29,083 downwards.
TCGCCCGGCAGGCCGGGCGGCAATTCGGAGTTGGCAAAAAGGGGGCCTAGCCCCCTTTTTGCGCACCGCAAAACGCTTGGCGCGCCGGGCGCTTAGCCTTCAGCGGCTTCGGACGAGACTTCGGCAACGAACTCTTCGCCAGCACCGCTGTTGGACTTGCCACGCAGAACGGCGTCGGCCATGGAGCCCAGGTACAGCTGAACGGCGCGAATGGCGTCGTCGTTACCCGGGATGATGTAGTCCACACCTTCCGGGCTGCTGTTGGTATCGACAACGCCGATGACCGGGATGCCCAGCTTGTTGGCTTCGGTGATGGCGATGCGCTCGTGGTCGACGTCGATCACGAACAGCGCGTCCGGCAGACCGCCCATGTCCTTGATACCACCCAGGCTGCGCTCCAGCTTTTCCAGATCGCGGGTACGCATCAGCGCTTCTTTCTTGGTCAGCTTCTCGAAGGTGCCGTCCTGGGACTGGACTTCCAGGTCGCGCAGGCGCTTGATCGAGGCGCGGATGGTCTTGAAGTTGGTCAGCATGCCGCCGAGCCAGCGGTGATCGATGAACGGCATGCCGCAACGGGCCGCTTCTTCACGAACGATCTTGCCAGCGGAGCGCTTGGTGCCGACGAACAGGATCTTGTTCTTGCCAGCAGCCAGCTTCTCAACGAAGGCCAGAGCCTCGTTGAACATCGGCAGGGTTTTTTCGAGGTTGATGATGTGAATCTTGTTGCGCGCGCCGAAGATGTACTTGCCCATCTTCGGGTTCCAGTAACGGGTCTGGTGACCGAAGTGGCAGCCGGCTTTCAGCATATCGCGCATGTTGACTTGGGACATTTCTATTCCTCGATAAGTCGGGTTGAGCCTCCACGCATCCCAAAATCCAACCCTTGCGGGCACCCAGGATAATTGTGTCGATGCGTGTGTGGTTTCGATGGCTTCACGGGACCACCCCGAAAAGCGCCGCGCTTTATACCATAGCTGGACGCTGGGCGAAACCCGCCGACATGCCGCGCCGGTCGTCCGCAGCGGCCGGCGGGTCTGTTAGAATGACATTCCTTCCTGTTTATAAGGCAGGCGCGCTGCGCCAGAGAGAGCTGATGACCGTCACCATCAAGACCCCCGGGGAAATCGAGAAAATGCGCGTGGCCGGCCGCCTGGCCGCCGACGTGCTGGAGATGATCGAGGAGCACGTCAAGGCCGGCGTCACCACCGAGCAACTCGACCGCCTGTGCCACGACTACATCGTCGACGTGCAGCAGGCCATCCCGGCGCCGCTCAACTACAAGGGCTTCCCCAAGTCGATCTGCACCTCGATCAACCATGTGGTCTGCCACGGCATCCCCAACGACAAGCCGCTCAAGGATGGCGATATCCTCAATATCGACATCACCGTGATCAAGGACGGCTACTTCGGCGACACCAGCAAGATGTTCCTGGTCGGCAAGGTGCCGGAGTGGGCCGAGCGCCTCTGCCAGGTCACCCAGGAGTGCCTGTACAAGGGCATCTCGCTGGTGCGTCCCGGCGCGCACCTGGGCGACATCGGCGAGATCATCCAGAAGCACGCCGAGAAGAACGGCTACTCGGTGGTTCGCGAGTACTGCGGCCATGGCATCGGCAACGTGTTCCACGAAGAGCCGCAGGTGCTGCACTACGGGCGCGCCGGCACCGGCCTGGAGCTCAAGGCCGGGATGACCTTCACCATCGAGCCGATGATCAACCAGGGCCGCTACGAGACCCGCCTGCTCGGCGACGGCTGGACCGCGATCACCAAGGACCGCAAGCTCTCCGCCCAGTACGAGCACACCATCCTGGTGACCGACAGCGGCTGCGAGATCCTCACCCTGCGTAGCGACGACACCATCGCCCGCTGCCTGCCCTGAGCCGCCCGCCCAGCCCCGCCGATTGGAGATCGCCCGATGCCTGCGATGGAAATGGACAATGCGCTGTTCGACCGCGGCCAGTTCCAGGCCGAACTGGCCCTGAAGAGCAGCCCGATCGCCGCCTTCAAGAAAGCCATCCGCCAGGCTACCGAGACGCTCGACGGGCGCTTCTCCGCCAGCTGCGACATCCGCCGCCTGATCACCGAGCGCGCCTGGTTCGTCGACCAGATCCTCAGTGAGGCCTGGGCACGCTTCGAGTGGGGCGACAGCGACGCCATCGCCCTGGTCGCGGTCGGCGGCTACGGCCGCGGCGAGCTGCACCCGCATTCGGACATCGACATCCTGATCCTCCTCGACGGCGCGCAGCACGAACGCCTGCGCGCGCCGATCGAGGGCTTCCTCACCCTGCTGTGGGACATCGGCCTGGAGATCGGCCAGAGCGTGCGCTCGGTGGAGGAATGCGCCAGCGAGGCGCGCGCCGACCTGACCGTGATCACCAACCTGATGGAAAGCCGCACCATCGCCGGTCCCGACCGCCTGCGCCAGCGCATGCAGGAAGCCACCAGCACCGCACACATGTGGCCGGCCCGCGAGTTCTTCCTGGCCAAGCGCGCCGAACAGCGCGCCCGCCACGCCAAGTACAACGACACCGAGTACAACCTCGAGCCCAACGTCAAGGGTTCGCCCGGCGGCCTGCGCGACCTGCAGCACATCCTCTGGGTGACCTGCCGCCAGTACGGCAGCCTGACCCTGGAGACCCTGGTCACCCGCGGCCTGCTGACCCAGAACGAACACGACCTGCTGAGCGCCGGACAGGTGTTCCTGTGGAAGGTGCGCTACGCCCTGCACATGATCACCGGCCGCGCCGAGGATCGCCTGCTGTTCGACCACCAGCGCCGCCTGGCCGGCCTGTTCGGTTTCGAGACCAGCGACACCAAGCTGGCGGTCGAGCAGTTCATGCAGAAGTACTACCGCATGGTGATGGCCACCGCCGAACTGAGCGACCTGGTCAACCAGATCCTCGAGGAACTGCTGCTCGAACAGACCGAGCCCGGCCAGGCACGCAAGCTCAACGCACGCTTCCAGGTGCGCAACGGCTTCATCGAGGCCAGCGCGCCGAACGTGTTCAAGCGCAGCCCCAGCGCCATCCTCGAGATCTTCGTGCTGATGGCCCAGCACCCGGAGATCCGCGGCGTACGCTCCGGCACCATCCGCCTGCTGCGCGACCACCGCCACCTGATCGACGACAAGTTCCGCCACGACCTGCGCAACACCAGCCTGTTCGTCGAGCTGTTCAAGTCCCACGAGGGCATCCACCGCAACCTGCGGCGGATGAACCGCTACGGCATCCTCGGCCGCTACCTGCCGGAATTCGGCCACATCATCGGCCAGATGCAGCACGACCTGTTCCACATCTACACGGTCGACGCGCACACCCTCAACCTGATCAAGCACCTGCGCAAGCTCGACCGCCCGGAGCTGGCCGAGAAGTTCCCGCTGGCCAGCGAGCTGATGGCCCAGCTGCCCAAGCCCGAGCTGGTGTACTTCGCCGGCCTGTTCCACGACATCGCCAAGGGCCGCGGCGGCGACCACTCCGAACTGGGCGCGCAGGACGCCCTGGCCTTCTGCGCCCGCCACCACCTGCCACCGTGGGACAGCCGCCTGATCGCCTGGCTGGTCAAGAACCACCTGATCATGTCCACCACCGCGCAGCGCAAGGACCTCTCCGATCCGCAGGTGATCCACGACTTCGCCAGCACCGTGGGCGACCAGACCCACCTCGACTACCTGTACGTGCTGACCGTGGCCGACATCAACGCCACCAACCCGACGCTGTGGAACTCGTGGCGCGCCTCGCTGATGCGCCAGCTGTACGCCGAGACCAAGCGCGCGCTGCGCCGCGGCCTGGAGAACCCGATCGACCGCGAGGAGCAGATCCGCGAGAACCAGCACGCCGCCCTCGACCTGCTGCGCGCGCGCAACGTCATCGACAGCGACGCCGCCGAACAGCTGTGGTCGCAGCTCGGCGACGACTACTTCCTGCGCCACTCGGGCGCCGATATCGCCTGGCACGCCGAGGCCATCCTGCAGCATCCGCACGACGGCGCGCCGCTGGTGCTGATCAAGGAAACCACCCAGCGCGAATTCGAGGGCGGCACGCAGATCTTCATCTATGCCCCCGACCAGCACGACTTCTTCGCGGTGACCGTGGCGGCCATGGACCAGCTCAACCTGAACATTCAGGACGCGCGCATCCTCACCTCGACCAGCCAGTTCACCCTCGACACCTACGTGGTGCTGGATGCCGACGGCGGCTCGATCGGCGACGATCCGCAGCGCATCGCCGAGATCCGCCAGGGCCTGGTCGACGCGCTGAAGAACCCCCTCGACTACAGCACCATCATCAAGCGCCGGGTGCCGCGCCAGCTGAAGAGCTTCGGCTTCGCCCCGCAGGTGACCATCCACACCGACGCCCAGCGTCCGCTCAGCGTGATCGAGGTGATCGCCCCCGATCGCCCCGGGCTGCTCGCCCGCGTCGGGCAGATCTTCCTCGACTTCGACCTGTCGGTGCAGAACGCCAAGATCGCCACCCTCGGCGAGCGGGTGGAAGACGTGTTCTTCGTCACCGACGCCCACCATCAGCCGCTGTCCGATCCGGAACTCTGCGCCCGCCTGCAGGAATCCTTGGTCCGCCAGCTTTCCGATACCCAGGACGGCCTGATCACGCCGTCCCGCATCAGCTTCTGAACAGGAACTATTGATGAACCGAGCCCTCGACCTCCTGCAGCCCTACCCGTTCGAAAAGCTGCGCGCCCTGCTGGCCGGCGCCCAGCCGCCGGCTGCCAAGAAGGCGATCGCCCTGTCCATCGGCGAGCCCAAGCACCGCTCGCCGGACTTCGTCGCCAAGGCGCTGGCCGACAACCTCAACCAGCTCTCCGTGTACCCGACCACCATCGGCCTGCCGGCCCTGCGCGAGTCCATCGCGCGCTGGTGCGAGCGCCGCTTCGGCGTGCCCGCCGGTTGGCTCGACCCGGCCAGGCACGTGCTGCCGGTCAACGGCACCCGCGAGGCGCTGTTCGCCTTCACCCAGGCGGTGGTCGACCGCACCCCCGACGCCCTGGTGGTCAGCCCCAACCCCTTCTACCAGATCTACGAAGGCGCCACCCTGCTGGCCGGCGCCACCCCGCACTACCTGCCGTGCCTGGCCGAGAACGGCTTCAACCCGGACTTCGACGCCGTGCCGGCCGAGGTCTGGCAGCGCTGCCAGATCCTGTTCATCTGCTCGCCGGGCAACCCCACCGGCGCCCTGGTGCCGCTGGACACCCTGAAGCAGCTGATCGCCCTGGCCGACCAGTACGATTTCGTGATCGCCGCCGACGAGTGCTACAGCGAGCTGTATTTCGACGAGCACAACCCGCCCGCCGGCCTGCTGAACGCCTGTGCCGAGCTCGGCCGCAGCGATTTCAAGCGCTGCGTGGTGTTCCACAGCCTGTCCAAGCGCTCCAACCTGCCGGGCCTGCGCTCGGGCTTCGTCGCCGGCGACGCCGCGATCCTCAAGCCGTTCCTGCTCTATCGCACCTACCACGGCTGCGCCATGCCGGTGCAGACCCAGCTGGCCAGCATCGCCGCCTGGAACGACGAGGAGCACGTGCGCGCCAACCGCGTGCTGTACCGCGAGAAGTTCGACGCCGTGCTGGAGGTGCTCGGCGGGGTACTCGAGGTGGAACGCCCGGACGGCGGCTTCTACCTGTGGGCCAAGACCCCGGTGGACGATGCCACCTTCACCCGTGAACTGTTCGAGCGCGAGCACGTAACCGTGGTGCCCGGCTCCTACCTGTCGCGCGAGGTCGACGGCGTCAGCCCGGGCGCCAATCGCGTGCGCATGGCCCTGGTCGCGCCGCTGGCCGAGTGCGTCGAAGCCGCCCAGCGCATCCGCAACTACCTGGAGACCCGTCAGGGATGATGAGCGAGCCGCTGAACGTGATGACCGCGCTGATCGGCAGCGGCATGCTGCTGATGGGCGTCGGCTACAACCAGCGCGACAGCGACGCCGGCGTCGGCCTGCTGGCGGTCGGCGTGCTAGTCATGCTGTCGTCGCTGTTCTACCGCCTGTACCTGGCCTTTGCCTGACTGGCGCCACCCGCGGCGCATTTTTCGGAAACACTTATGTCCAGTGAACGCACAGAGATGAAGATCTACGGCATCAAGGCCTGCGATACCATGAAGAAGGCCCGCAGCTGGCTCGACGCGCAGGGCCTGAGCTACAGTTTCCACGACTACAAGACTGCTGGCATCGACCGTGCCAGCCTGGAGAAGTGGTGCGCCGAGCATGGCTGGGACAAGGTCCTCAACCGCGCCGGCACCACCTTCCGCAAGCTCGCCGACGCGCAGAAGGCCGACCTCGACCAGGCCCGCGCCATCGAGCTGATGCTCGCCCAGCCATCGATGATCAAGCGCCCGCTGCTCGACCTCGGCGAGCGCACCCTGCTTGGCTTCAAACCGGAACTCTATGCCGCGGCGCTCGCCTGAGCCCGCCGGCTGAATACCTGAAAGGAAAAATCCATGTCGCAGAATCTCTACAGCATCGCCTTCGGCGTCGGCACCCAGAACCGCCAGGGCGCCTGGCTGGAAGTCTTCTACGCCCAGCCGCTGCTCAACCCGGCCGCCGAACTGGTCGCCGCCGCCGCCGAAACCCTCGGCTATCAGGGCGGCAACCAGACCATCGCGATGACCAACCACCAGGCCCATGACCTGGCCGGTGCCCTCAAGGGCATCGACGCCAGCCAGGCCGCGCTGCTGACCCGCCTGGCCGAGAGCCGCAAGCCGCTGGTCGCCGTGCTGCTGGTCGAAGACGCCGCCCCGGCCACCACCCCGGAGGCCTACCTCAAGCTGCACCTGCTGTCGCACCGCCTGGTCAAGCCGCATGGCACCAGCCTGGCCGGCATCTTCCCGCTGCTGCCCAACGTGGCCTGGACCAACGAGGGCGCCGTCGACCTGAGTGAGCTGGCCGAGCGCCAGCTGGAAGCCCGCCTGAAGGGCGAGCTGCTGGAAGTGTTCTCGGTGGACAAGTTCCCGAAGATGACCGACTACGTGGTGCCGAGCGGCGTGCGCATCGCCGATACCGCCCGCGTGCGCCTGGGCGCCTACGTCGGCGAAGGCACCACCGTGATGCACGAAGGCTTCATCAACTTCAACGCCGGCACCGCCGGTCCGGGCATGATCGAAGGCCGCGTCTCCGCCGGCGTGTTCGTCGGCAAGGGCTCCGACCTCGGCGGCGGCTGCTCGACCATGGGCACCCTGTCCGGCGGCGGCAACATCGTCATCTCCGTCGGCGAAGGCTGCCTGATCGGCGCCAACGCCGGCATCGGCATCCCGCTGGGCAACCGCTGCACCGTGGAATCGGGCCTGTACATCACCGCCGGCACCAAGGTCGCCGTGCTCGACGACCAGGGCAGCCTGGTGGAAGTGGTCAAGGCCCGCGACATCGCCGGCCAGGACGACCTGCTGCTGCGCCGCAACTCGCAGACCGGCGCGGTTGAGTGCAAGACCAACAAGACCGCGATCGAGCTGAACGAAGTGCTGCACGCGCACAACTGAGCAACATCCGCAGGGTGGACAACGCGCGCAGCGCTTGTCCACCACGGACTCTGGCGGCAGACGACCCGCGCCGGGCTGTCTGCCGCTGCTCCGATGCACGCCCGGCGGGTAATCGCTTCGCGAGTTACCCCCCTACCGGTACGCTGCCTCGAGCGTCGGACGGAAAACCTGCCCGACGACCGCGACACACGCATCCCACCGGGACCGCCCCATACAGGAGCCGCCATGTCCCTGCCCTCCCCCTGGCGCGCCGACTTCCCGGCCTTCGCCGCCTTCACCGCCAGCCGCCAGACCTATCTGGACACCGCCGCCACCGCGCAGAAGCCGCAGGTGGTGCTGGATGCCCTGCTCGACCACTACACCGGCGGCGCCGCCAACGTGCACCGCGCCCAGCATGCGCCCGGCGAGCGCGCCACCCTGGCCTTCGAGGGTGCCCGCGAGAAGGTGGCGCAGTGGCTGAATGCGGACAGCCCCTACGAGATCGTCTTCACCCGCGGCAGCACCGAAGGCCTCAACCTGCTGGCCTACGGTCTCGAACACCTGTTCGAGACCGGCGACGAGATTGCCATCAGCGCCCTGGAGCACCACGCCAACCTGCTGCCGTGGCAGCAACTGGCACTGCGTCGCGGCCTCAAGCTGGTGGTCCTGCCGCTGGACGCTGCCGGCGACATCGACCTGGAACAGGCCGCCCTGCTGATCGGCCCGCGCACCCGCCTGCTCGCCGTCAGCCAGCTGTCCAACGTGCTCGGCCGCTGGCAGCCGCTGGAGGGCCTACTGGCCCTGGCCCGCGCACAGGGCGCGCTGAGCGTGGTCGACGGCGCCCAGGGCGTGGTGCACGGCCGCCACGATGTGACCGCGCTGGGCTGCGACTTCTACGTCTTCTCCGGCCACAAGCTCTACGCCCCGGACGGCATCGGCGTGCTCTACGGCCGGGCCAGGTCGCTGGCCAAGCTGCAGCACTGGCAGTTCGGCGGCGAGATGGTCCAGCACGCCGACTACCACAACGCGCGCTTTCGCCCGGCACCGCTGGGCTTCGAGGCCGGCACGCCGGCCATCGCCGCCGCCATCGGCCTGGGTGCGGCGCTGGACTACCTGGGCGGGCAGGACGAGTACGCGCTGGCTGCCCACGAGGCCGCCCTGCACCAGCGCCTGCTCAGCGGCCTGCGCCGCTTCGACGGCCTGCGTCTGCTCGGCGAGCCGCACACCGCGCTGGCCAGCTTCGTGGTCGAGGGCGTGCACAACGCCGATCTGTCCCACCTGCTCGGCGAGCAGGGCATCGCCGTGCGCGCCGGCCAGCACTGTGCCATGCCGCTGCTGCACAGCCTCGGCCTGCCCGGCGCCGTGCGCGTGTCGCTCGGCCTGTACAGCGAAGGCGACGATCTCGAGCGCTTCTTCGCCGCACTCCATCACGCCCTGGAGTTGTTGCGATGAGCTTGCCCGAAACCGCACGCCAAGCCCTCGCCGACTTCGCCCACTGCCCCGGCTGGGAGCAGCGCGCCCGCCTGCTGATGCAGTGGGGCGAGCGCCTGGCGCCACTGCGCGAGGACGAGCGCTGCGAGGAAAACCGCGTGCATGGCTGCGAGAGCAGCGTGTGGCTGGTGGCGGGGCACGACGGCGAACGCCTGAGCTTTCGCGCCGGCAGCGACGCCCGCCTGCTGCGCGGCCTGCTGGCCCTGCTGCTGGTGCGGGTCAACGGCCTGAGCGCCAAGGAGCTGGCCGAGGTGGATGTCGCCGACTGGTTCGCCCAGCTCGGCCTGGCGCGCCAGCTGTCACCCTCGCGCAGCAACGGGCTGAATGCGGTGCTGACGCGCATCCGCGAGCTGGCGTAGCGCCAGCGGCTTCGCCGCGACAAAACTCTTGTGGGCAATGCTCTTGGAGGCAATGCGCTTGTGGGAGGCGCGACCTCGCGGCGATGCGGGCTGCAAGCCCGCCCAAGGCGCCAAAAGCATCGCCGCGAGGGCGCGCCTCCTACAGGATCCACCCTCCACTCCGCGCAGGGCACGGTGGAAAATCGCTGCGCGAGTTTCCTACCCTTGTGAGGACGCCCTGCGCTCCGCCGGCCGCCGTGCGCCGGCCAGCAGCTTGTCCACCAGCCGCGCCGCGGCGACCATGCCGAAGGTGGCGGTGACCATCATCACCGCGCCGAAGCCGCCGGCGCAGTCCAGGCGCACGCCCTCGCCGGCGAAGCCCTTGGTCTGGCACACGCTGCCGTCCGCCTGCGGATAGCGCAACTGCTCGCGCGAATACACGCAGGTGATGCTGTAGGTGCGTCCTGGCGTGCGCGAGAAGTTGTAGTCGCGGCGCAGCAGCGAGCGCACCTTGGCGATCAGCGGGTCGTTGACCGTCTTGTTGAGGTCGGCGACCTGCACCTGGGTCGGATCGGCCTGCCCACCGGCCGCGCCGGTGGTGACGATGGCGATCTTGCGCCGCTTGCACCAACTGATCAGCGCCGCCTTGGCCGCCACGCTGTCGATGCAGTCGATCACCCCATCGAGGTCCTCGGTGATGTACTCGGCCATGCTCTCGCGGGTGACGTAATCGGCCACCGCGTGCACGATGCAGTCGGGATTGATCGCACGGATGCGCTCGGCCATCGCCTCCACCTTGGCGCGGCCGATGTTGCCGACATGGGCGTGGACCTGCCGGTTGGTGTTGGTCACGCAGACATCGTCCAGATCGAACAGCGAGATCTCGCCAACGCCGCTGCGCGCCAGCGCCTCGGCCGCCCAGGAGCCGACACCGCCGATGCCGACCACCGCCACATGGGCGGCAGCCAGCCGCTCGAGGCCGACCCGGCCGTACAGGCGGGCAATGCCGCCGAAACGCTGCTCATCGATCTGCATGACACCCCCGAAAAAATGCGTGGGCCATTATAAGTTCGCCGTCCCTTCACGCCCAGCGAACCGCCGTGTCCTGCTGCTGTCAAATTGGCAGCACCAACGCGCGCCGCCCCCTGTACAGCCCAAGGGCCACAGAGTAGGATTCGCGCGCATCGGCGTCCGCCGGCCTCCCCCTGTTCCACCTCCCGGAACCCTGTACACATGTCTGCTCGCAAATTGGGTCTCAACCTGGTCATGGTCGTGGCCGTGGCCTCCCTGTTCACCGGCCTGTGGGCCTGGTTCAACCAGCCGCTTAAGGCGCCGGACTGGCCCGACCAGATCGCCGGCTACTCCTTCTCGCCGTTCCGCCTGCACCAGAGTCCGCAGGACAGCACCTATCCGAGCGAGGACGAGGTGCGTGCCGACCTCGAGCTGCTGAGCGAGCAGACCGACAACATCCGTACCTACTCGGTCGATGGCGTGCTCGGCGAGATCCCGCGCCTGGCCGAGGAAGCCGGCCTGCGCGTGACCCTGGGCATCTGGCTGAGCAACGACGAGGCCGCCAACGAGTGGCAGATCCAGCGCGGCATCGAGATCGCCAAGCGCGAGCGCAGCGTCGTGCGCGTGGTGGTCGGCAACGAAGCGCTGTTCCGCGAGGAGGTCACCGTCGAGCAGATGATCGGCTACCTGGACCGCGTGCGCGCGGCACTCAAGGTGCCGGTGACCACCGCCGAGCAGTGGCACATCTGGCAGAAGTATCCGGAGCTGGCCAAGCACGTCGACCTGATCGCCGCCCACGTGCTGCCCTACTGGGAGTTCATCCCGCAGGAAAACTCGGTCGACTTCGTCCTCGAGCGCGCCCGCGAGCTGAAAAAGCTGTTCCCGAAAAAGCCGCTGCTGCTCGCGGAAGTCGGCTGGCCGAGCAACGGCCGCACCCGTGGTGGCGCCCAGGCTACCCAGGCCGACCAGGCCATCTACCTGCGCACCCTGGTCAACAAGCTGAACGCCAAGGGCTACAACTACTTCGTCATCGAAGCCTTCGACCAGCCGTGGAAGGCCGGCGACGAAGGTTCGGTCGGCGCCTACTGGGGGGTATACAACGCCGAGCGCCAGGCCAAGTTCCCGTTCACCGGCACCGTGGTGGAGATTCCCGAGTGGCGCCTGCTGGCCACCGCCTCCGGCGTGCTCGCCCTGCTCGCCCTGGCCCTGTTGCTGATCGACGGCAGTGCGCTGCGCCAGCGCGGCCGCACCTTCCTGACCATAGTCGCGTTCCTCGCCGGCACCATGCTGGTGTGGATCGCCTACGACTACAGCCAGCAGTACAGCAACTGGTTCAGCACCCTGGTCGGCATCCTGCTGGCCTTCGGCGCCCTCGGCGTGATGATCGTCCTGCTCACCGAAGCCCACGAGCTGGCCGAGACCGTGTGGAAGCACCAGCGCGTGCGGCCCTTCCCGCCGGTGACCGACGAAAACGCCTACCGACCCAAGGTGTCGATCCACGTCCCCTGCTACAACGAGCCGCCGGAGATGGTCAAGCAGACCCTCAACGCCCTGGCGAACCTCGACTACCCGGACTTCGAGGTCCTGGTGATCGACAACAACACCAAGGACCCGGCGGTCTGGCAACCGGTTGAAGCCCACTGCGCCAGCCTCGGCCCGCGCTTCAAGTTCTTCCACGTCGCACCGCTGGCCGGCTTCAAGGGCGGCGCGCTGAACTACGTGCTGCAGCACACCGCCGCCGACGCCGAAGTGATCGCGGTGATCGACTCCGACTACTGCGTCGAACGCAACTGGCTCAAGCACATGGTGCCGCACTTCGCCGACACGGAGATCGCCGTGGTGCAGTCGCCGCAGGACTACCGCGACCAGAACGAGTCGCTGTTCAAGAAGCTCTGCTACGCCGAATACAAGGGCTTCTTCCACATCGGCATGGTCACCCGCAACGACCGCGACGCGATCATCCAGCACGGCACCATGACCATGACCCGCCGCAGCGTGCTCGACGAACTCGGCTGGGCCGACTGGTGCATCACCGAGGACGCCGAGCTGGGCCTGCGCGTGTTCGAGAAGGGCCTGTCCGCCGCCTACTCCGAGCAGAGCTACGGCAAGGGCCTGATGCCCGACACCTTCATCGACTTCAAGAAGCAGCGCTTCCGCTGGGCCTACGGCGCCATCCAGATCATGAAGCGGCACATGGCCAGCCTGCTGCTCGGCAAGGGCAGCGAGCTGACCCGCGGCCAGCGCTACCACTTCGTCGCCGGCTGGCTGCCGTGGATCGCCGACGGCCTGAACATCTTCTTCACCGTCGGCGCCCTGCTGTGGTCGGCGGCGATGATCATCGTGCCGCACCGCGTCGACCCGCCGCTGATGATCTTCGCCATCCCGCCGCTGGCGCTGTTCGTGTTCAAGCTGGGCAAGATCCTCTTCCTCTACCGCCGCGCCGTCGGCGTGAGCATGCGCGATGCCAGCGCCGCCGCGGTGGCCGGCCTGGCGCTGTCGCACACCATCGCCAAGGCGGTGCTGTACGGTTTCGTCACCCGCAGCATCCCGTTCTTCCGCACGCCGAAGATGCGCAGCAACCACGGCCTGCTGGTGGCCCTGGCGGAAGCGCGAGAGGAAGTGTTCGTCATGCTGCTGCTGTGGGGCGCCGCCGCCGGCATCAGCCTGACCCAGCCGCAGCCAGGACTGGACGTGTACTTCTGGGTCGGCGTGCTGCTGGTGCAGTCACTGCCCTACCTGGCCGCGCTGCTCATGGCCCTGCTGTCGTCGCTGCCCAGGCCGGAACCGACCGCGGACGAGGTGCCGGTGACCTGAGGCCCCTCCGCCCCCTCCCCTGCGTGGGGAGGGGCGTCCCGCTTTCCCCGACAACGGCGCTCAGACAAGCGCCGTTTTCCTTTAAGATAAGCCCCTTTCGTCTGTCGCCGTTGCGGAGCCTGCATGACCACCCTCTCCCCCACCCTCGAACTGGCCTGCGAGCTGATTCGCCGCGCCTCCGTCACCCCGCTGGACGAGGGTTGCCAGCAGCTGATGATGGAGCGGCTGGCCGCCTGCGGCTTCAATGTGGAGCCGATGAACATCGAGGATGTGGACAACTTCTGGGCCCGCCGCGGCGGCGAGGGTCCGGTGCTGTGCTTCGCCGGACACACCGACGTGGTGCCGACCGGCCCGCTGGAGGCCTGGCAGCACGCGCCGTTCGCGGCCTTCGTCGATGACGAGGGCATGCTCCACGGCCGCGGCGCCGCCGACATGAAGGGCAGCCTGGCGGCCATGCTGGTGGCCGTCGAACGCTTCGTGGCCGACCACCCGCAGCACCAGGGCGCCATCGCCTTCCTGATCACCAGCGACGAGGAAGGTCCCGCGCTGCACGGCACCCAGGCGGTGGTCGAGCGCCTGGCCGCACGCAACGAGCGCCTGGACTGGTGCATCGTCGGCGAACCGTCGAGCACCTCGCTGGTCGGCGACATGGTCAAGAACGGCCGCCGCGGCTCGCTCAACGGTCACCTGCGCGTGCGCGGCGTGCAGGGCCACGTCGCCTACCCGCACCTGGCGAAGAACCCGATCCACCTGGCGGCGCCGGCACTGGCCGAGCTGGCCGGCGAACACTGGGACGCCGGCAACGCCTTCTTCCCGCCGACCAGCTTCCAGATCTCCAACCTCAACTCGGGCACCGGCACCACCAACGTGATCCCCGGCGAGCTGAACTGCCTGTTCAACTTCCGCTTCTCCACCGAATCCACCGTGGAAGGCCTGCAGCAGCGTGTCGAAACCATCCTCGACAAGCACGGCCTGCAGTGGCAGATCGACTGGTCGCTGTCCGGCCTGCCGTTCCTCACCGAGCCGGGAGCGCTGCTCGACGCGGTATCGGCCAGCATCCGCAACGTCACCGGCCGCGAAACCGTCGCCTCGACCACCGGCGGCACCTCGGACGGGCGCTTCATCGCCACCCTCGGCACCCAGGTGGTCGAACTCGGCCCGGTCAACGCCACCATCCACCAGGTCAACGAGCGCGTGCTGGCCAGCGACCTCGATCTGCTCACCGAAATCTACTACCAGACGCTGGTTCGTCTGCTGGCGAACTGACCCATGCTCATCTGCCCGATCTGCAGCGGCGCGCTGCACACTATCCACAACGGCCTCGACAACGGCGTGCAGTGCAGCCATGGCCACCGTTTCGACCGCGCCCGCCAGGGCTACTTCAACCTGCTGCCGGTGCAGCACAAGAAGAGCCTCGACCCGGGCGACAACGCCGCCATGGTCGAGGCGCGCCGGCGCTTTCTCGATGCCGGCCACTACGCGCCGCTGGCCGCGCGCCTGGCCGAACTGGCCGCCGAACGCGCGCCGGCGCGCTGGATCGACATCGGCTGTGGCGAGGGCTACTACACCACGCAGCTGGCCGCGGCCCTGCCGGATGCCGACGGCTACGCCCTGGACATCTCCCGCGAGGCGGTCAAGCGCGCCTGCAAGCGCGCGCCGCAGCTGACCTGGATGGTCGCCAGCATGGCCCGCGTGCCGCTGGCCAGCGCCTCGTGCACCCTGCTGGCCAGCGTGTTCAGCCCGATCGACTGGACCGAGGCGGCGCGCCTGCTGCGTCCGGGCGGCGGCATCCTGCGCCTGGGGCCGGCGCGCATGCACCTGTTCGAACTGCGCCAGAAGCTCTACGACGAGGTGCGCGACTACGTCGACGACAAGCACCTGGCCGACCTGCCCGACGACCTCAAGCTGGCCGACACCCAGACCCTGGAGTTCCGTCTGCCGCTGGACAGCCATGACGCGCGCGCCGATCTGCTGGCGATGACCCCGCACGGCTGGCGGGTCAACGCCGAGCGCCGCGAGCGCATCCTCGCCGAGCCCTTCGAGGTCACCGTCTCGGTGCGCTACGACTGGATCGAGCGCCAGTAACCCGCCACGCTAGCCCGTACCTGCCCTCATCAGGAATCCCTGACATGCGCCAACCGGATATCGAGATCTACCTCAAGGACGCCGAACTGCCGGCGGTAACCGCCTGGCTGGAACAGGCCATCGGTCCCTGCACGCCCTGGCAGACCCGCGGCCAGACCAGCCAGTGCCGTGCCGGCGACATCCCGGTCACCTGGATGCCCAAGGCCGTGGGCCGCTGGAGCAGCCTGCTGCTGGCCAGCGACCAGACCCCCTGGGAAGACGATCTGGCCTGCGCCAAGGCCGCCTTTGCCGCGCTTGGCGTGCAGGTGCGCTGCGCGCCCGGCAGCTGGAGCGAGGAACAGGGCGAGGAGGATGCCGACCGCTGGCTGAAGGTCACCGCCGAGGGCGTGAGCGAGATCACCTGGCGCACCGACTGATCGCGGCACACGTCGCACTATTTTCCCATCGACGCGAGGCAGGCAATGCGCGGCAAGGTCGTTTCCTGGAACGATGACCGAGGTTTTGGCTTCATCCAGCCCGAGGACCAATCGGGCGAAGTGTTCTTCCACATCTCCGCGGTGCGCAACGCCGCGCGGCGGCCGCAGCAGGGCGACGCGGTGGAGTTCGACACCACCCGCGACAAGGGCGGCCGGGTCAAGGCGGCCTGGGTGATGCTCGAGGGCGTGGCCGCGCCGGCGCAAGCCCCGCGCCGTCCCCGCGGCCCGCGCGCCCAAGGCAATCCGCCGCGCCACAACCCCTTCGCCCTGCTCAAGGCCGCCGCCCTGCTGGTGGTGCTGCTGGTCGGCTGGCTGCTGACCCAGGGCCCGCTGCAGCACCTGCTGCAATCGCCTGCCGGCCAGGGCAGCTCCGGACAGGTACAGATCCAGGCTGACGCGCCGATCCAGCGCGAGATCGACAAGACCCTCGCCCTGATCCGCCAGGGCGGCCCCTACCCGCACAGCCAGGACGGCACGGTATTCCAGAATCGCGAGCGCCAGCTGCCCGCCCAGCCGCGCGGCTACTATCGCGAGTACACGGTGCGCACCCCCGGTCTGTCCCATCGCGGCCCGCGGCGCATCGTCACCGGCGGCAATCCACCGGTGATCTTCTATTACACCGAGGATCACTACCGCTCGTTCCGCGTGCTGGAGAAGCCCTGATGACCAGTCGCCTCGCCGCCCACTTCCTCGCCGACAAACAGCGCAGTGGAATCTACCGCCTGCCGCCGGGCTGGACGCACGCCCCGAGCGATCCGGCCCTGTGCTGGAAAACCCTGGCGCCGCTGCCCGCCATCGACCGGCAAAGCCTGCTCGCCGCCCTCGGCGAGACCCTGGCGTTTCCCGACTACTACGGACAGAACTGGGATGCCGCCTGGGACTGCCTGACCGAACTGGACTGGCCGGCCGAGCAGCTGCTGGTCATCCACCTGCCGATTGCCGCGGACTGCCCGCTGCAATCGGCGGATCTGCAGACCTTTCTCGAACTGCTCGGCGACGCCTGCCAGCACTGGGCCGACCGCGATCATGCGTTGTGCCTGCTGATCGAAGCCGAGCGCGCCGATCTCCCCGCCCTGCCGACGCTGCCCAGCCTCGGCTAGGGGCCGCTGGCCGCGACCCGCGGCCGACATAACCACCGCCAACAAAAAACCCGTCGCAAGGACGGGTTTTCTCATGCTGCCAACAGCCCCTCAGAGTGCGGAGACGTCTTCCGCCTGCAGGCCCTTCTGGCCCTGGGCCACGGCGAACTCGACGCGCTGGCCTTCCAGCAGGGTGCGATGACCTTCGCCACGGATGGCACGGAAGTGCACGAAGACATCCGGACCGCTTTCGCGCTGAATGAACCCATAGCCCTTGGCATCATTGAACCACTTGACGGTTCCGCTCTCACGATCAGCCATTACAACTCTCTCCAGACTCGCAAAGTTACATTGCTCCCCCATGGGAGCAGCTCGGGACGGTACGTTGAAAAACGTTCTTCTTGTTATATCCGACCTCCGCCGCCGCAAGGCGCCTGGAGCGGGTATTCCGAATCGCGTTCTTGTCGACCGCAGGCCCGAGTATAAACAAAGCGCCTGTGCTGAAAAGCCCCCGCTGCTTGACTCAAGACAAGGATCGGGCTGTATTCGCCCCACCTACCACGACCTCAGTTCGCCGGCCCCAGCAGATCCTTAAGGCGCCGAGCCAGCATGCGGTACTGCTGCTCCTCCAGACGGTAGGCCCAGTCCCGGCCGGCGATCAACTGGTCGTCGAGGCCCCGGCTCTCGCCCAGCACCAGCCAGTGCTGGCCGCCCTGCAGATGGAAGGCGCCGCGCAGCTCGCCACCGTCGAAGGTGCTCAGGGTGAACTCCAGCTCCGGCCGCTCCTCGAAGCCGATCTGCGCCAGCGGCGCGGCGTCGGCGAAGTCCAGCGCGGCGAACAGCAGGGCCATGCCGTTGGCCAGCGGCTGGTAGGCCAGGCTGCTCCCCACCGGCAGCTGCCGCAGCGCAAGGTCGGCCTGCCCCGGGCTGTCGCGCCAGACATTCAGGCGCTCGCCGTCGGCATGCCGCACCTCGACCTCGCGCACGCTGGCGAAGGGGATCGCGCTGATGCGCCGATCCAGCCAGGCCAGCTCGTTGTCGACCAGCTCCAGGGGCTGATCGATCAGCCAGACCTGATCGTCGCCCCACAGGCGCACCAGCTGCCCGCCTTGGCGCGAGCCCTGGCCGATCAGCAGCACCAGCGGCCCGCCGGCGAGCCCCTCGATACGCAGACGCGTGGCGCGCCCCTCGCCCTTGGCGGCCAGGCCGAGACGGGCGTGGTTGTCCGGATTGCGGGTCTTGGCCTCGACCTTGCGGGCCTCGGCCAGCGCGCGCAGCAACCGATTGACCTCGCCGGCAGCCGCCGGATAACCAGCCTTGGCGGGCACGATCCAGCCGGTTTCACTGCGCTCGATGCGCACCGCCGGCAGCTCGCCGTGGCGGATCGACAGTGCACGCACCTCGTCCAGCCGCCCGCTCAGCGCCGGCAGCAGCAACTGCCGCTCGGCCTGGAGCGGCGCCTCGGCACCACGCTGCAGCCAGGCGAACAGCCCACCCAGCAGCAACGCCACCAACAGCAGGACCAGCAATGCAGAACGTCGCATGACGAACTCCTTGATTGCACAGCGACGCGGTTATGGCGCCCGCGCCAGCGACAGACGATGGCTCTTGTCTTTTGTGGGAGGCGCGACCTCGCGGCGATACGGGCCACAGGCCCGCCAACAGGGCAAGAGCATCGCCCCGAGGTCGGGCCTCCCACAATCAACGACCAGCGATCTACGACAGTCCGCTCAACGCTCCGCGCGACGGCGGCGCCACAGCCACAGGCCGATCACGCCCAAGGTCAGCAGCAGCGGCACCAGGGCGATGTTGACGAACTTCAGGCTGCGGCCCAGCGCCTCGATGTCGGCGTTGAGCTGGAAGCGCACCTCGCGCAGCTCCTTGCGGATCTTCAGCTTCTCCTGGAGGAACTGCTGCAGGGTGCTCTGCTGCTCGGGGGTCAGCTCCAGCACCTGCTCGGGGCTGTCGTTCTGCTGCAGCTCGGCCAGGCGCTGTTCGGTCTGCGCCAGTTGCTGCTGCAGCACCTCCTCCTTCTCGCGGAAGCGTGCCTCGGCCTGGCGCTGCAGGTTCTCCACCATCACGAACGGCCGGCTGTAGCGCCCGCGCGAGCGCACGCTGATCAGCGCATCGCTGCCGGCCAGGTTGTCCAGCGCATTGATGGCGAAGCCGGCGTTGTCGGCGAACGGCTGCGGGACGCGCTGACCGAAGAAGTCCTGCACCTGCACCCACATGCGGTCGCTGAGCAGGTCGGTATCGGCGACCACGATCAGGTTGATGCTCTCGGCGCTCTGCAGACCGTCCTTCTGCCCCTCGATGCCCGCCGGGAACGCCGTCTGCGCCGGACCAGCGACCCGCGCGGCCAGCACGTAGCGCTCGCCGGTCGGCTCCAGCTCGCGCAGCAGCTCCTGCGGATCGCGCAGCATGGCCAGGCGCTGGGCGTCCATCGGCATGGCGTACTCGGAGCTGTGCAGCAGCGGCGTGAAGCGGGTCTTCGCCCCCTCGAGCGGTTCGAGGATGCCGGCGCTGGCAATGGTCAGGTTCTCCAGCCCGGCGGTGGTCACGTCGTCCTGGTCCAGCGCCGCCTTGGGCAGGCTCAGCCAGGCCGGATGCCGCACCGGACGCTGCTCCTGGCCCATGCCCACGGCCATCGCGTAGCTGCCGTCGACCAGCATTTCGCCGGCACGCAGGCGCAGCCCCCAGGCCTTGAACAGCGGCTCGAGATCGGAAGCGTTGCTCTGCCCGCCGCCCATCAGCCCGCCGTTGTCGTTCTCGCTGAACGGATCGACGAAGGCCAGCAGCTTGCCGCCGCGCAGCACGAACTGGTCGATGGCGTACAGGGTCGGCTCCGGCAACTGTTTGGGATGCACCAGCAGCAGCACCGACACCTCGTCGGGGATGCGGTCGATGTCGCCCTGCAGGCTCTTGATGACGAACTGCTGGCGGATCTGCTCCATGATCATCCAGGGCGCGCCGCCCTGCCCGGTCAGCGGGTTGAAGCCGCCGTCCAGCGGCAGCGCCGAGAGCACGCCGACCACCGGCCGCGCCGGCTTGGCCAGGGTCTGCACCAGCCGGCTGATCTCGTACTCGAGGAACTCCTCCTGATCGAGCGGGAAGAACGGGATGGTCTGCACGTCGTCCAGCGCGTTGGTGCCGGCCAGGCCGAAGTACAGCTTGTCGCCGCCCTGCTGCAGCGGCACCCCCTGCAGGCCGAACTCGGCGGCGCGATCCTCGTCCTCGGAGAACGGCTCGGGGTCGATCACCTTGAGCTTCAGCTTGCCGCCGGCGGCGCGCTCGTAGGCGCGCAGCATCTCCTCGACGCGCCGCGCATAGTTGCGCACCGCCACCAGGTCGCGGCTGACGTTGTCGGAGTAGAAGAAGTACAGGTTCACCGGCTCGTCCAGCTCGCCGAGGATGCGCTCGGTGCCTTCGCTGATGGTGTAGAGCTTCTGTTCGGTCAGGTCCAGGCGCGCGTTGGGCAGGCCCAGGCTGGCGACCATGTTGAAGGCCAGGAACACCAGGGCGATCAACAGCAGCCCGCTGCCGGAATAAATGATGCGTTTCATCGGGCGTCCTCAGTCGGCTTTCTTCAGGTCGAGCACCACCGCAGTGGCCATCAGCCAGGCCAGGATCAGGCTGGCGAAATACAGCAGGTCGCGCAGATCGAGCACGCCCTTGCTGATCGCATCGAAGCGGGTCAGGAAGCTCAGCGAGGCCACCGCATCCACCAGCGCCTGCGGCGCCCAGCCGCTGAAGGCATCCAGCACCAGCGGGAAGCCGCTGGCGACGAACAGGAAGCACACGCAGACGGTGAGGATGAAGGCGATCACCTGGTTCTTGGCCAGCGCCGACAGGCACGAGCCGATGGCCAGATAACTGCCGGCCAGCAGCCAGCTGCCGATGTAGCCGGTGAGGATCGCGCCGTTGTCCGGCTCGCCCAGGTAGTTGACCGTCAGCACCATCGGGAAGGTCAGCAACAGCGCGATGCCGGCGAACGCCCAGGCGGCGAGGAACTTGCCGCCCACCGCCTCGGCGCGGGTGATCGGCAGGGTCATCAGCAGCTCGATGGTGCCGCTCTTGCGCTCCTCGGCCCACAGGCGCATGGCCAGCGCCGGCACCAGGAACAGGTACAGCCACGGGTGGAAGTTGAAGAACGAGCTGAGATCGGCCTGGCCGCGCTCGAAGAAACTGCCCAGATAGAAGGTGAACACCCCGGACAGCACCAGGAAGATCACGATGAACACGTACGCCAGCGGCGTGGCGAAATAGCTCGCCAGCTCGCGCTTGAAGACTACCGGCAACTGCCTCATGCCGCCTCTCCTCGGGTCAGGGAGCGGAACACCTCGTCGAGGCGGCCGCGCTCCACGTCCATTTCCTTGATGTTCCAGCCACGCGCCGCTACCAGCGCGCTGACCTGCGGGAAGATCACCTGGCCGGTCTGCGCCAGCACGGTCAGGCTGTGCTCGCGCGCATTGCGCTCGACCCCGGCCACGCCGGGCAGCGCCGCCAGCGCGGCCTCGTCCAGCGGCGCATCGCCGACCAGGGTCACCGCCTGGTGGTAGCGCGAGCGGCTTTCCAGCTCGAACGGCGTGCCGTCGGCGACCAGCTTGCCGGCGGCGATCACCACCGCGCGGGTGCACACCGCGGTGACCTCCTCGAGGATGTGCGTCGATATGATGATGATCTTGTCGGTGGCCAGGTTCTGGATCAGCTGGCGCACCTGATGCTTCTGGTTCGGGTCGAGGCCGTCGGTGGGCTCGTCGAGGATCAGCGCGCGCGGATCGTGAAGGATCGCCTGGGCCAGGCCGACGCGGCGCTTGAAGCCCTTGGACAGGGTCTCGATCGACTGGCCGAGCACCGCCTGCAGCTCCACCTGCTCCACCGCCTTGGCCACCCGCGCGCGCTTCTCCGCGCCACGGAAGCCGCGCACCTCGGCGATGAACTCGAGGAAGCCGCGCACGTGCATGTCGCCATAGCAGGGCGCACCTTCCGGCAGATAGCCGATCAGCCGCTGGGCCTTGAGGGTGTGCTGCTGGATGTCGAAGCCGAACAGCCGCGCCGAGCCCGAGGTCGGCGCGAGAAAGCCGGTGAGCATCTTCATGGTGGTCGACTTGCCGGCCCCGTTGGGGCCGAGGAAGCCCAGCACCTCGCCGGGCTGAACGCGGAAGGACAGGTCGTCCACCACGGTGTGCTGCGCAAAGCGTTTGGTGAGTTTTTCTATTTCGATCATGGCCACTCCATAACCTGCTGGAGCCTCCGTGCCAGACGGCCACGGAGGCGTCTCGAATGCCGGCTGAACTCTAGGTAGAGCGTAGGCGTAATGCAAGGGGGCCAGCGTTCTTCGCCCGCACCACCTCTCCCCTCCTTTCATCACCGAGTCCCAGCGCGCCATGCAACCACCCACCGCGCATCATCCCACGCACGCGACCGGCGTAGCCGCTGACCTGCAGCTAAGGTGAAAGGATCCTTCGGCCGCAGCGAGGTCCGGGCCCATGGCCAAGCACGGCGCATCCGCCCCGCCGGGGGCCGGCAGCATCCCGCTGCAGGCCGCCTCCGCGGACATCTGGGCGCAGAAGTACCGCCTGGTCGAGCCCGACGGCACCCCGGTCGACGCCGACATCGACGCCACCTGGCGGCGGGTCGCCCGCGCCCTGGCCGATGTGGAGGCGCCCGAGCAGCGCGAGCACTGGTACCAACAGTTCCTCTGGGCGCTGCGCAACGGCGCCGTTCCGGCCGGGCGGATCGTCGCCAACGCCGGCGCGCAGGAGCGCAGGCCGGCCACCTCGACCATCAACTGCACCGTCTCCGGCACCATCCATGACTCGATGGACGACATCCTCACCAAGCTCCACGAGGCCGGCCTGACCCTCAAGGCCGGCTGCGGCATCGGCTACGAGTTCTCCACCCTGCGCCCGCGCGGCGCGCTGGTGTCCGGCGCCGGCGCGCGCACCAGCGGGCCACTGTCGTTCATGGATATCTTCGACAAGATGTGCTTCACCGTCAGCTCGGCGGGCGGGCGGCGCGGCGCGCAGATGGCCACCTGCGACGTCGCCCACCCGGACGTTCGCGAGTTTATCCGCGCCAAGCGCGAGGACGGCCGCCTGCGCCAGTTCAACCTCAGCCTGTTGATCAGCGACGACTTCATGCAGGCCGTGGAGAGCGACGCCGAGTGGCCACTGCTATTCCCGGTGCACCCGCGCGAGGCCGCCGAACTGGACCTCGACGATCCGCAGCAGGTGCTCTGGCGCGACTGGCCGCTGCACGAGGGCTACCCGGTGCGTGATGACGGCACGGTGGCCTGCAAGGTCTACGGCAAGCTGCGCGCCCGCCACCTGTGGGACATGCTGATGGCCGCCACCTACGACTTCGCCGAGCCGGGTTTCATCCTCGTCGACCGGGTCAACCAGCTGAACAACAACTGGTGGTGCGAGGAGATCCGCGCGACCAACCCCTGCGGCGAACAGCCCCTGCCCCCCTACGGCGCCTGCCTGCTCGGCTCGGTCAACCTGACCCTGTTCGTCGCGGAACCGTTCAGCGTGCGGGCGCGCTTCGACTGGGAGCGCTTTCGCCAGGTGGTGGGCGTGTTCACCCGCCTGCTCGACAACGTGGTGGAGCTCAACAACCTGCCGCTGGCGGCGCAGCGCGAGGAGATCCTCGCCAAGCGCCGCCACGGCATGGGCTTTCTCGGCCTCGGCTCGGCGCTGGCCATGCTCCGGCTGCGCTACGGCAGCGCCGAGGCCTGCCGCTTTACCGAAGACGTGGCCCGCGAGATGGCCGTGGTCGGCTGGCAGATGGCGCTGGAACTGGCGCAGGAGAAAGGCCCGGCACCGCTGCTGGCCGAGGAGTTCGAGATCACCGCCAGGATGCTGCGCCTGCGCCCGGAAATGGTCGCCGATGGCTACCAGGTCGGCGACAAGCTGCCCGGCCGCGTGCTGCACGCGCGCTACTCGCGCTACATGCAGCGCATCGCCGAGGTCGCCCCCGAGCTGGTCGCGGAACTGGCCGAGCATGGCGCACG
Source organism: Geopseudomonas sagittaria (assembly GCF_900115715.1). Taxonomy (GTDB): domain Bacteria; phylum Pseudomonadota; class Gammaproteobacteria; order Pseudomonadales; family Pseudomonadaceae; genus Geopseudomonas; species Geopseudomonas sagittaria. The sequence goes on along the minus strand of NZ_FOXM01000027.1, from coordinate 5,321 downwards.
CTTCACCCACCACAGCTCCATCGCGCCGACCGGCACCATCAGCCTGAGCCTGGCCAACAACGCTTCCAACGGCATCGAACCGAGCTTCGCCCACCGCTACGTGCGCAACCTGGTCCGCCCCGGGCGCAAGGCCAAGGAGCAGGTCGAAGTGCTCAGCTACGAGCTGCTCGCCTATCGCGCGCTGATCGATGCGCAGGCCGATCCGGACAGCGACGACCCGGTGCACCGCCTGCCGGAGTGGTTCGTCAGCGCCGACGACATCGGCCCGACCCAGCACGTCGACATCCAGGCGGCGGCGCAGAAGTGGGTGGACTCGTCGATCTCCAAGACCGCCAACGTGCCCAGCGACTACCCCTTCGAAGCGTTCAAGGACATCTACCGCTACGCCTGGCGCCAGGGCCTCAAGGGCTGCACCACCTTCCGCTTCAACCCCGCGGCCTTCCAGGGCGTACTGGTGCGCGAGGCGGACCTGGCGAACACCCTGTACCGCTTCGAGCTGGAGGACGGCAGCGTGGTCGAACTCAAGGGCAACGAACTGGTCGAGTACGACGGCGAGGTGAACAGCGCCGCCAACCTGTTCGACGCGCTCAAGGAAGGCTATTACGGCAAGTATTGATCCCCCTCGCCCCTTGGGGAGAGGGCCGGGGTGAGGGGGCTCTGCAATGGGAGAACGTCCATGACCGTGAAGATCGGCCAGCGCATCAAGAGCTTCAAGGTGGTCGACCCGAGCCAGCGCCCCGCCGAAGCGGCCGGGCAGCCGCCGGTGCAGCTCGACGAAACCCTGCAGCGCCCGGAGACGCTGGCCGGCGTCACCTACAAGATCAAGTCGCCGCTGTTCGAGCACGCCCTCTACGTGACCATCAACGACATTCTGCTCAACGCCGGCACGCCCTTCGAGCAGCGGCGGCCCTTCGAGATCTTCATCAACTCGAAGAACATGGACCACTTCCAGTGGATCGTCGCCCTCACCCGCATCATGTCCGCGGTGCTGCGCAAGGGTGGCGACTGCACCTTCCTGGTCGAGGAGCTCAAGGCGGTGTTCGATCCGCGCGGCGGTTACCTGAAGAAGGGCGGCGTCTACATGCCGTCGATCGTTGCCGAGATCGGCGCTGTGCTGGAGCGCCACCTGATCGCCATCGGCATGCTGCAAGGTCAGCAGCCGGATGAGGCGCAGCAGCGCTACCTGGCCGAACGCCGCGCCGCCTGGGAAGCCAGCCAGGGCGCCGCGGCGCTGGAGCCGGGCGAAGGCTTCCCGCCCGGCGCGCAACTGTGCGGCCACTGCCACACCCAGTCGGTGGTGCAGCTGGAGGGCTGCGCCACCTGCCTGAGCTGCGGGCACAGCAAGTGCGGCTGACCCAGGGCAAGCGCTGCGCCAGGGCATTGGCGCACCATCCCGGTGTGCGCCCGTCCTGGCGGCCACCTGCGCTGGCCCTGGCGCCGCGCAGGGCGGCGGGGCCAATATCCCCTGGAGCAGCCGGTTTTTGGCTACCTTTCTCTTCAATCGAGTGCAGGTTGACGCGTTAACCAAGGAGCAGAGCATGGCCATTTCCCCTATCCCGGTCGACCAGCGGGTGATCGATATCGACTCGCGCCGCTTTGCCTCCATCGAGAAAGCCCTGGTCGAACTGATCACCAACGCCGACGACAGCTATTCCCGGCTGGAGCGGGCTGGCGTGCCGGTGAGCGGGCAGATCCGCATCCACTACGAGCGGCATCAGGCCGGCGCGGTGCTGATGGTCACCGACCAGGCCGAGGGCATGTCCTTCGCCCAGGCGCGCTTCATCCTCACCTATGGCGGGGCGCACAGCACCCTCGCGCGCGGCGAGGGCGGCGGGCGCGGTTATTTCGGCCGCGGCCTCAAGCAGGCGCTCTATGGCCTGGGCTACGGCTGGATCGAGACCATCCATGCCGGACGCTACGCGCGCATCGAGCTGTTCCGCGGCGAGAATGGCGGCTACCTGTATGACGACGGCGACGGCGACCGGCCGGTCCGCGACAAGGATCGCACCCGCCTGGGGATTGCCGAGAACGGCACCAAGGTGACCATCGTCATCGCAAACGCGCAGACCAACATTTCCCACTACCGCTCCGTGGTGCAGTCGGTGGCCAACAACGTCTACCTGCGCGACGTGCTGACACGCCGCCAGGTCGAACTGCTGCACCTGCAGCGCGGCAAGACCGTGGAGCGCAGCGGCGTCGTGCATTACCAGGAACCGCCCGCCGCCCTGCTGCTCGGTCCCGAGCAGGCCGGGCATTTTGTCCATGAGCAACAGGCCTACCCGTTCACCCTCACCCTCAAGCGCGCCCTCGACGTGGAGCTGACCACCCGCGGCGACGAGCGCACCAACGGCCTGGTCATCCTCTCCGGCACGGCGGTGCTCGACTGCCAGCTGTTCGAATACGAAAACCAGGTGGGTACCGAGTACCTGTTCGGCACGGTGCATTGCCCGGCCCTGATCGACAAGCTCGGCCAGGGCATGGCGATCATTAGCGACGAGCGCGAGGGGCTGAATGCCAAGGAGCCGTTCGTGCAGGCGTTTTCCCGGGCCGTCAGCGCCATGATCGCGCCCTGCGTGCTGGCCGAGCGCGAAAAGCTCAAGCACCTGGAGCACGCCAGCGCCTCCGGCCGCACCAGCCACATGATCGAGCACCTGCTTGAACGCATGAATCGGGCGGCCATTCAGGATCTGGGCATCAGCCTGCCACCCGCGCCGACGGACGCGACCGCCGCAGACGCCACCGAGCGCCCGGCGGCGCTGCGCTTCACCACCCCGTTCTATTACCGCCAGCCCAAGCACCCGTTCCACGTCAGCCTGCTAGTCGATCCCGGCCAACTGGCCGAAGACGAGATCCTGCACTTCGCCTATGTGCTGCCCGACTCGCTGCACATCGACCCCGCGCCCGTGGAGCTACCCGCCAGCGCCCTGAATGACCGGCAGCGGATCGAATGGACGGTTGTCGGCGACACGCCAGGCAGTCGCGGCGAGATCAGCGTGCGCGCCGGCAGCCACTGGGCCTGGTGCGAGATGGTGGTGGCGGAGCACGCCTCCGGGCACAGCCATGCCACCTCCGGGCATGCCGTGAAACACCGGACGCCTCGCGATCATGGCGAACTGATGTTCACCGGCTACGAGTTTCGCCACCTCGACAACGAACTGGACCGCGCGGTGTACAGCCCCGCCGAGCGCAAAATCCTCATCAACACTGCGGCACCGACCGTGCAGCTGTATGTGGATGGCCGCGGACACTTCCGCGATACCGCCCGACTGCTGCTGGCCGAACTGTTCATGGACGTGATTTCCGATGAGCTGGCGCGCTGCGCGGTGGAAAAGTCAGGCCGGCCAGGCGACGTCGAGGCCCTGCACCGCGCCAAGCTGGACATCATTCGCCGCTACGGCAGCGAGATCCACCAGTCGTTCCTGAACGCCTGAGCCGCCCGCCGGAACCCGGCCGAAGTGCGTGTTGCGCAGCTCGGCCGCATCGGGGGAAACAGGCGCCCAGGCGACTCAGCGATCCAGCGGACTCAACACAGCCAACCCGCCACGATTGAGCACATGGGTATAGATCATCGTGGTCTTCACGTCCGAGTGGCCGAGCAGCTCCTGGACCGTGCGAATATCCTGCCCGCTCTCCAACAGGTGCGTGGCGAAACAGTGGCGCAGCGTATGCGGCGTGGCCAGCTTGACGATGCCCGCCGCCTGCACCGCCCGCTTGAAGTTGCGCTGGATGCGCTTTTCGTCCAGATGATGGCGGCGCACCGCACCTGAACGGGGATCGACCGACGGCCCCGCGGCCGGAAAAACATACTGCCAGCCCCACTCCCGCGGCGCATTGGAGTACTTGCGCGCCAGCGCAAACGGCAGCCACACGTCACCGCGCCCCGCCTCCAGTTCCGTCTTGTGCACCGCACGCACCACCGCAAGGTGCTGGCGCAACGGCTGCAGAAGACTGCGCGGCAATACGGTCACCCGATCCTTCATACCCTTGCCGTCGCGCACCAGGATTTCATTGCGCGCAAAGTCGACATCCTTGACTCGCAGGCGCAGCACCTCCATCAAACGCATACCGGTGCCGTATAAAAGACTGCAGACCAGCCACAACTCCCCTTCCAGACCGGCCAGAATCCGCCGCACCTCATCGATGGACAGCACCACCGGCAAGCGCTGCGGCTTCTTTGCCCGCACCACGTCATTCAGCCAGGGCAGATCGACCGCCAATACCTCCTTGTAGAGAAACAACAAGGCTGCCAGGGCCTGATTCTGGGTGGATGCCGATACATTGCGCCGCACCGCCAGATCGCTGAGAAACGCCTCCACCTCCGGGGCGCCCATTTCCAGCGGGTGGCGATAGCGGTGAAAACGTATGAACCGCTTCACCCATTCGCAATAGACCTGCTCGGTGCGAATGGAGTAGTGTTTGACGCGGATCCGGTCGCGCATCTGATCGAGCAGCTTAGGCTTGCCATCCATGGTGTATAACTCCCCAAAGCGGTCACCCTGACCGCAGAACCCGCAGCGTAGACAGGGAAAGCGAGAATGACAAGGAAGGTTATCCACCAAGCCCGTCCGGGATTTTATGCACCACTTGGTGTCTATTTATAGTTAGGAACCAAAGCATGGATGCGTGCGATCTTCATCTTGAACAGTTGATTAAAAGTGCGATGAATGAATGCCGTCGCATACATGAAAGTGCTGAATCAAATGGGCCTACGTGGCTAGTTGAGTCAACGAATGAAGCCATTTCAGCAATGAGTGGGTATTTAGAGTCGGTATACACAAGTCGACTACCCCGCCCATCTGATGGCGCAGGATTAGGTTTCAGTCGTGGCATCGGAGAATGGGCCGATGACTACGAACCCCTTATGGCACTTGCGTATGAGATTGATCGTTACTATTCAGAAAACTGTAATTGTGCGCGTGTTGTTTCCTAACAAGGCGCTGAAGCCGCTCGTTTCACTCGCTGGGACTGGCTAAAGCCAGCCCCTTAGCTTAATCGTTGAGGCTGTAGAAAAACCTGCTGCTGGCCCGCCCCGAGGCTGATACCCTCCAACCCATCCATTCGCAGGGAGGCGCGAGGCGATGCCTCGGTTCAAGACCGTTCACAAGGGACTCAAACTGCTCCCCGTGGATTTCGACAAGCAGTTGCTGCCCGGCAGCTTCGAGCACGCCCTGTGCTATCTGGTCGACCACGAACTGGACCTTTCCGAATTCCACGCCCGTTACCGCAACGATGTCGAAGGCGCTCCGGCCTTCGATCCGGCGGTGCTGCTGAAGATCGTCCTGCTGGCCTACAGCCGCGGCATCGTCAGCAGCCGCAAGATG
>NZ_FOXM01000028.1 GCF_900115715.1 Geopseudomonas sagittaria | reverse complement strand
TTCATGGTCTGGAGCGTTGTAATCGTTACATTCCCGCTATGTTCGAAGCACGCCCTTACGAACTCATAGTCCTGAGGATGTGCTGAGGGGCAGTTAATGGCCCTAACTCTGTGAGAGCAGACAAAGGGATTGGGTGTCTGGTCAGTGCAGGGGAATTGCAGATGGAGCTTGTTTGGGCTACTGAGGATTTTGTGATCGCAGGGCAACCCTATCCGGGGTTCCCGATTCTGCTTTGGGACTCGATGGAAAGCTGCGGCCCGGCCAACCTGTTCCTTCGTCACTACCTATTGCGTGGCCACATTGGCTCAAAGCGATCCTGGCCCAGCACAGGTCGAGCGCTGTACGACTTTTTCAGCTTCCTCCAGGCCCATGAGCTGGACTGGCGCGACGTTGATCGTGGTGAGGCCAAGAGCCTTGTGGCGGCCTATCGGGACTACTGCCTGGTGGCGTGCGAACTGGCACCGAACACCACTCGCCAGCGCCTGCATTACATCTGCAAGTTCTACGAGTTCGCGCTGAGCCAGGGGTGGGTGCAGCGCCCGCCCTTCGCCTATGAAGAACGCAGCGTGAAGTGCGAAACAGGCGTCCTTGCCCATGTCGATGCCAGTGGTGGCAAGGCCATGGCAAACGATGTGATGCCGCGTAGCCACAAGGCCCTGCCCAAGTTCCTGAGTATGGCCGAGATCAAGGCGCTCCTCGCCGCAGCGGAGAACCCCCATCACCGGATTATGATGCGCCTGGCACTGCATACGGGTCTGCGCCGCGAGGAAATCGCCGCCTTCCCGCTGGCCTATGTCTTCGACCCGGATAGGGCGAGAAGAACCGAACGGAACCTCCGCATTCAGCTCGATCCGTTCGACGGCAGCGGCATGGTGACCAAGGGCAGCAAACCGCGAGATATTTATGTCAGCCGCCAGCTCATGGCCGAACTCTACCGCTATGTGTCGAAGGTGCGCGGCGAGCGTGCTTCGCTGAGCAAGACGCCACAAAGGGCGCTGTGCCTCAACCGGTTCGGGGAGCCCTATGGCGAGGACGGCAAGAGCCTCAACCGGATCATCCGCGACGCCGGCAAGCGGGCCGGAATCAAGGCCCATGCGCACAAGCTCCGGCATACCTATGCCACCCATACCTTGGTCAGCCTTCAGCGCAACCCTTCGAGCGGGCTGGAGCCCCTGGTGTTCGTTCAGCGGCAACTCGGCCACAGCTCGATTCAGACGACCATGGCTTACCTGCATCTGGTCAACGAAATGGCCGACGAGGCGGTGCTGGCCTATGACGACGAGTTGAACGCACTGGCGGGCGCGGCCTGATGGGCAAGCGCAAGGTATTTGCCAAGACCGACCTCGATGTCCCGCAAGTCGAGCACAGCCGCGACGCGACAGGCAATGTCGTCATTCTGCCCGAGGCCATCCCTCCGACGAACACCACGGTCAAATTCGGGCGGAACGCTTCTAGCGCACGGAGCTTTGACTTTGCCCGCTGGTACGGTGCCGGCATCGCCCCCATCACCTACGCCTGCCAGCGCCAGATCGAGCGCTTCCTCGCCGGCCAGGAGGGCGCCGTCGCGGCCAGCACCGTGGCTAACTACTGCAACAATGGGCTGCGCAATTTCCTCGACTTTTGCGTGCTGCGGGCGCCGGCTTTTGGCCGTGATCTGGCCCTGGCCGATGTGAACCGGGACCTGATCGACGGCTATCTCTGCCATATGGCAAGGCAGGGCGTGGCGACTACCTCTCAGAAGACCCAGTACACGCAGACCAAGTCCGTGCTGCACGCCTTGGGGCGGCGTGGGCTGATCCCGCTGGTTGCCTCCGGCGATGAGGCCACCTTCCCGCGCAGCCCCTTCCCGAACAGCAACCGGAAGTACAAGGGCGAAACGGCGCTGTCCAACCGCGAGCGGCAAGCGCTCACGGTGGCGCTGCGCCAGGCAATCAAGCCGATTTGGGCCGACGACGCGCCTGTGACCGGCAAATTGCTGGCCTTCGCCCTGCTGGTCGTGGCGCTGCACACCGGACGCAATACCACGGCGCTGCTGGAAATGGGCCGCGACTGCCTGCGCCGACACCCCAAGGACAACACCGTGTTCCTGGTGCTGTGGAAGCGGCGCGGTTACAACACCAGCAAGGTGGCGCTGCGCGCCGAGTCGGACGCCGAGCGCCTGCTGGAGTCCACGCCGAGCGTGAGAACCAACGTGGAGCGCCTGATCCGCCGCGTGATGGCCCTGACCGAGCCCCTGGGGGCAGAAGCCCCGGAAGACCTCAAGGGCCGCGTGTGGCTGTATCGCACTCGCCAAGGTAAGGGGGTCGGTCAAGTCACGGCGTTGAGCGAGAAAATGTTGGCTAGGGCGACAGATCGCCTCGTGGCCGAGCATCGTCTGACCGGCAGCGACGGACAGTCGCTGCGCATCAACGTCTCGCGTCTGCGCAAGACCTTCGCCAACCGCATCTTCGAGCTGAGCGATGGCGACCTGGCGGTCACCGCCGTGGCCCTCGGCAATAGCCCGCAGGTGGCCGACCGCAACTACCTGGCGCCCAACGCGAATGTCCGCCGCAACTGGCAGTTCATGGGCGAGGTACTGGTGCAGGAGTTGCTGACTCGAACCATCGGTGCGACCTACAGGGACACTCCCATGGGCCGCTGCGCCGACCCGGTGAACGGCCAGTACGCCCCGAAGCGCGAGGGCGCGATTTGCATGAACTTCATGAACTGCCTGCGCTGCAAGCACTACGCGGTGACCGCCGAGGATCTGCACAAGTTGTTCAGCTTCTACTTCCGCGTGCTGGCCGAGCGCTCGCTCATGGACAAGCGGCGCTGGGTGCAGGAGTACGCCCACATCCCCCGCTTGATCGACCACTACATCGTTGCCGAGGGGCTGCGGCGCGGCACCTTCAAGGCGACTGCCGTGAATGCAGCCCGCGAGCGCGCCCGCACCCAGTCGCACCCGTTCTGGTCGGTTGATCTGATCGTCAGCCTGGAGGTCTTTGCATGAGAGGCAACACTCTGGCAGCGCTTCCCTGGGCAACCCTTACCGCCCAGCCGGTCGATGTGCGAGGGCTTCCCGGATACGAACGCGACGCGCTGATCATCAACGCCATTCAGGTCGATGTGCAGTGGGTAATACGTAGCCGATACGGCGACGACACCTGGCAGCTCGACGGCTTCACCAGCAACATGGCCGCAAGCCAGAAGCGGCTGAACTTCAGCTCCGTCCCTCCGGCGTTTCGGGCGGTGATGAGGGCGATGTTGTACCGCTACCTGCGGCGTGGGCGTCAAGGGGCAGGTCAGCCTAAAGGCATGGTGGTGCGCCAATGTTTCTCTGCTGCAAAACCATTCCTACGTCACCTGGAGGCGCTCAAGCTCGACCACCTGGGCACGGTGACGCCTATGGTCTGCGCAACCTATGTGGCCGCCTGCAAGGCGCACCGGCAGACTAGCCGATCCGTGGGCAAGCCGCTGTCGCAGAATGCGCTGGAGAAACGTTTCAGCGCCGTCGAAGCGCTGTATGAACTCAGCCAGTACACCGACGACCCGATGCCACAGCATCCCTGGCCCGAGACTTCCGCGAAGGCGATGGCGGGACTTACCGGCGACGTCCGGGGCGGCAAGACACCGCTGATCCCCGATGATGTGTTCTGCACCCTGTTCGAGCGGGCCGACCAGCAGGTCGAGCGCGGCAAGCCACTGCTTGATCTGCGCGACGCGCTGGATGCCCTCGCGGCGCAGCGTAAGGGGCATAGTGAAGGTGTCATTAGGGCCAAGAACCGTCACTTGGATGCCCATGGTTGGGAGGGCGGTCTGAGGGCATTCAACATGGCGCTGAACGACCTGCGCACGGCCTGCTACATCGTTCTGGCCAGCACCTCCGGCTGCCGCAATCATGAGCTGGCCAACGTGCAGTCCGGCGCGCACCATCGCACCCAGGACGATGACGGCAACGTCTTCCACTGGATGCGCTCACGGTCGGACAAGACCGATGCAGGCGTGCATGACTGGATGATCCCTAAGGCGGCAGTGCGTGCCCTGCGCTTGATGGAGCGCTGGGCCGCACCCTATCAGGCCATAATCGCCGCCGAGATCGTGCAGCGGCGCTGGACCAACCCGCATGATCCGCAGATCGCCGAGGCGCAGAAGCACCGCCATGCGCTCTTTCTCGGCGTGAGTTCGGGAGAGGTGCGTACGCTCTCGAATGGCACTTGGGGCTCCAACCTCAGGGCATTCGCCAAGGATTGCGGGCTGAGCTGGAATCTTGCCAGCCATCAGTTCCGTCGCAAGTTCGCCAACTACGCTGCGCACAGCCGCTTCGGCGACCTGCGCTACCTGAAGGAGCACTACGCCCACTGGTCGATGGACATGACCTTAGGCTATGCGATGGACGAGGGCTGGGGTCAGCACTTCGATATCGAGCTATACGCCGACATCCAGGCCGAACTGGAGGACATTAAGCTCGGCGTCGTCGAGACGTGGCAGGGCGACGAGCTCCTTTCCGGTGGCTATGGTCGTGCCCTCAAGCGCTGGCAGCGCGAACCGGAGAACTTGCTGATCTTCAAGGATCGCGCCTCGATGCTGACATCTATTGCCGAGAGTAGCGCGATCCGCAGCAACGGCCATGCTTGGTGCACTGCTGACAGCGATGGCTGTGTGGGCAACACGCTTGAGCGCACCCGCTGCGGCGATTGCGACAATGCCGTAATCGGGCGCGGCCATGCGGCCATCTACCAGCGGCTCTACACCGACCTCAAAGAGTTGCTGGACTGCCTGGACATTGGCGAGGGTGGTCGCCAGCGCGTCCTGCGCGATCTTCAGCGCAGCCGTGAGGTACTCATGCAGCTTGGCATCGATCCGGAGACACGAATCGCATGAAGAGCAAGGACAAGACAGCCAAGTACAAGCCCGCCGAGGATCGTGAGAAGGATTTGAAGCTGGCTCTATACCGCATCCAGCGGGGGCGTTCACATAGCGGGGAAACCAAGGTCAGTATCGCCGCTGTAGCCCGCGAGGCGGGCGTTTCGACGGCGCTGATACACAACCACTACCAGAGCATCGCCGAAGTAATCCGCGAGGTTCAGGGGCGCTCTAGCCGCGCCATGCGCGATGTGAAGCATCAGGACTTGATTGCCGAGCGCAAGAAATCGCAAGCGTACCGACAGGAGATCAAGGAACTGAGCGCCAAGGTCGCCCGTCTGGCCTCGATTAACGAGGTTCTGCTGGACGAGAACGGGGTGCTGAAGGCCAAATTGAACAACCGTAGCGTGGTCGATCTAGCCTCCAAGAAGCCCCAGTAATAGGTATGCCCTCGCCAAGCCAAGCCAAGCCAAGCCAAGCTTCGCTCGACTCATAGCCACTGCAACCCACCCAGGGTGAGTCCTGTCAGAACCAAATAGCGCCCAGCCTTGGCCACGGTAACGATGGCGAGAAAGCTCCAGAAAGGCTCTTTCATCACGCCCGCCATCACAGTCAGTGGATCACCGATGACTGGAACCCAGCTAAGCAACAGAGACCAGCGCCCGTATCGGTGGTACCCGGCTTGGGCCTTAGCCAGCTTTTCCGGACTCACGGGAAACCAGCGTCGATAACGCCAGTGCTCAATGCAGGTGCCCAGCCACCAGTTGACGGCTGAGCCGAGCACATTCCCGAGGGTCGCGATGACCAGCAACTCTGCAACGGAATACTCGGCCTGAAGCAGCAGGCCAACCAGTACGGCTTCGGATTGCAGAGGCAACAACGTCGCTGCGCCGAAAGCCGAGAGGAACAGCCCGGCAAATGCCATCAATTCCATTCAACAGTCGGCCAGATCACAGTAGCTCAATGCCGAAGCGCCGCACCGCAAGCGCGAACAGCCCGAAGCAAACGACCGTGATGACCACGCAGGCCAGCAGCGTCAGCCAGAAACCCAGGCGCGGCAGCAGCGCCGGGAAGGCCAGGAACATCGGCAGAGTCGGCAGCACGTACCAGAAGGTGTACCAGGCATGGTTGGCGATCTTTTCCGGCGATTGCTTTTCCACATAGAGCCAGATCAGCGTCAGTACCGTGATCATCGGCAGGGCAGCGATCAGTCCGCCAAGCCTGTCGCTGCGCTTGGCGATTTCCGATACCAGCACCACCACGGCGGCGGTCAGTGCGTATTTGGTGATGATCCAGGTCATGGATGCCCCCCAGGGGTCAGGCCTCAATGGCGGTAGCGCGATTGCGCTGGAGTTTTCCCGCTCTCCTTCGGACGGGCCAGCCCTTGCGAGCTGGCCGTCGCCGGATAGCTGACCAGAGACCCTTGGCACTTTCAGGTATCTCGTTGTCCGCTATCCGGTGGTTTTCAGTTAGTCGTGCGAATGACCATGGCTGTGGCCATGACCGTAGTCGGTGCCGTTGCCTTGGTTCTGGCTGCTCGATTGGACTTCCTTGGCGTCCTTGATCTCTGTTGCTTCCTTGGTTTCGACGGCTACGTTGGACGCTTTGCCTTCAATGGCTTGTTCGCTTTCAGCCGCGTAGGCCGAAAGAGGGCCCAGCAGGCAGGTCATCAGCAGGGCGCGGCCCAGGGTAGTGGTGGTTTTCATTGGGTAGTCCTCAATCATTGAATTCATGGTGGGGGTGAAGCAGATGCCCTCCCACCGCGTGGAGGGAGGGGCGGAGCTCTTACATCATTCGTTTGAAGCTCAGGTATTCACCGGTGGTCTTCAGGGTGATGGTCACGTCCTGATTGCTGCGGTTGCGCCAGAACCAGCCGTGAGTACCGTCAAAGATGGCGCTGAACTCGCCCTTGTCGCCTTTCACCTGCTTGCCTTTGCTGTAGCTGTGGAAATAGCCGTTGGGGCCGTTGTAGGGCTCGCCGTGGGTGTCGTGATTGACCGGCACGCCGTTGGTTGACCACTCATAGCTGACCGTTGCCTTGTCGAGCATTTCCAGCTTGACCTCGCTGGCCTCACCCGGCTTCAGGGTCAGCGTCAGCTCGTCGGATTTCAGCGTTGGTTTGGCTTCTGCAACCGGCTGTGCAACTGGCTCTGCCACGGCTACCGCCACGACCGGCTGTTGAGGGGCTGGCTGCACCGGGGGCTGAGTCTGTGCCGGGGCGGTCGCGACCGGTTGTGCGGCCTCCGCCGCCGCCGCTTCCTGCGCCAGGGTTGCCTTCAGCTCACCCATTTGCGTCAGGCCGAGGGCACGACCGACGCCAGTGGGGTCGAGAGCGTATTCCGAAGGCATGACCACGGTGACCAGCAGGACGCCGGCGGTGATCAGGGCGATGACGGTGGAGCGCAGCAGCTGGGCGGTGCTGGGCAGGTCGTTGGTATCAGGACGTTGATTATTGAACATGAAGAAAATTCCTTACTGGGACACGATCAGGCCGGTGAGCTGGTAACCCATCAACAGGAAACCGGCGCTCATCATGGCGACGTTGGCGGTGTAGGCGTGGCGCCAGAAGCCGGCGGTGCGCCGCCAGTAGCCCATGGCGATCAGGATGGCGCTCAGGGCCAGCAGCTGGCCGATCTCGACGCCGACGTTGAAGGCGATCAGGTTGGGGATCAGGCCGTCAGCGGCGATCTGGTAATCGAGGATCTTGGTGGCCAGGCCGAAACCGTGGATCAGGCCGAACACCAGGGTGGCCGTCCGCGTATCCGGCTGGTAGCCGAACCAGCGCTGGAAGGCCCCCAGGTTGTCGAGCGCCTTGTACACCACCGAGAAGCCGATGATGGCGTCGATCACATAGGCGCTGACGCTGATCTCCATCAGCACGCCGAGCAGCAAGGTGACCGAGTGGCCGACCGCGAACAGGGTGACGTACAGGCCGACGTCCTTGAGACGGTAGAGGAAGAAGATCACCCCGAACAAGAACAGCAGGTGATCGTAGCCGGTGATCATGTGCTTGGCGCCCATGTAGATGAACGGCAGCAGCATCACCCCCGAGCTTTCCTGGATGAAGCCCTTGTCACCTTCGGCCACGCCATGGGCGAGGGCTTCGGGGGCGGCCATGAACAGCAGGGCGCTGAGCAGCGGCAGCAGTAACGAACGGCGCAGGCGCGCGACAAGCGCACCTACCCCGCACAGGGATTGCGAATGCATGGATAAGTCCTAAGTTGCAGTGGTCTTGGGCCGCCGTGGAGGCGACCGACGTCAGAGCACGAAACTCGGACGGGGCGGGCGCTCGATCAGAAAGACCGGGCTAGCGGGCAGGAAATGGCGAGGTGCGACCAGCGTTTGGCTGCGCTCAGCCAATGTGTGCACCTTGATCAGCGAGGTAGGGTATGGCGTTTCGTGCAGATGGTCGGCACTCAGCGGGGAGTGTTCATGCTGCAACTGGCACAGGACGCAAGCACCGACTTGCTCATCGCCAGCGTATTCATGCTGGTGGTGGTGATGGTCGGTTGGCTCGAACGCAGGATGAGACGAGTTGGTCAGCCAGGCAGCCGCGTGCCCGCCCCATGCCACGACCATGGCCAGGAGCAGCGCAAACACCAGCTTGATCTTGAGGGTTTGGCTGAACATATCAATCTCGGAACGCCTGGGGGCTAGCATGCGGGCCATTAAGCGGCTTTGAAGCATCCTCCCCCAGGGGATAGGATGCAAGCCTAGATCATACGGACAGCGGGCTCAAGTCATGCATGAAGATCATCACCACCATGAGAGTCACGGCGACATCATCAAACGGCTCAAGCGCGCCGAGGGCCACCTGCGCAGTGTCATCGCCATGATCGAGGAAGGGCGCTCCTGCGTGGATGTCGCCCAGCAACTGCATGCGGTGGAAAAAGCCGTGTGCCAGGCCAAGCGCACCCTGATCCAGGATCACATCGACCACTGCCTGGAGCACGCCTTGAATGGCATCGCGAACGTTGGACATGTTTCGCTGGACGAGTTCAAACAGATCACCCGGTATTTGTAGACCGGGTCATCCTGAGTCTCGGCAAGCGAGCTGAAAATAGTACAAGAGCGGGGGAAGCCTACTGCCATGGTACGAGCTACAGGCAAAAGGATGAGCTTCCCCCGCCAGGGCTTCTTGCTGAGTATCCGAGTGGTGTTGGACGTACTGTACTCGGAAGGTCCTGTACCGGGGGTAGAGGGGCCATGGGGGCCCTGTGCAAGGGCTGTCAAGGATGCGCCGTGGAGAGCGCTGTGCCAAATGGCCCCTGATGCCTAGCAGAACGCTAGCGATCCAGATCACCGATGGCCGCATCGAAGGCGAAAAACGCGAAAAAGTTAAAATCAGTAAGTCATTGATTTTTAAAGGACAAACTAAATTTAACAGTTAGCAAGGCTCCAGAATTCATGGAGAAGGACCCTGCCGGCGTCTCGCACTGGTTCGACCTGGGGGAGGGCCAGGCCATCGAGGGGCTTCTGGTAGCCGCCGGCAATGAGCGACGGGTCTATGTGGTGACCTCGTTGCCGCCGCCGGGATGTGAGTCCATCCATGGCCGCTGGCCACTTGTTCGACTCGCTGAATGACTTCTGATCTTGCTGAGTCACCTTCCGCTGGTCCATGCGGAATTTAGTTGATGGTCTGGATGGGATCTGCTGGTGGCATCGGGTAGAGCTTGGCCTCGTACATCTCGATCAGCGACGCCAGAGCATCCAGCTCATTGCCCTCGGGTGTACCGATCTCGGCACCCCACAGCTGATCCATGCGGGCAAGGGCTGCGGATAGGTCTTCCTCGGAAAGAATCGGTTTGATGTTCATCGCCCTGTCTCCGCATTGAACTGGTCGTACAGGCCATATCGGCGATGGCTTCCGAGTATGACCGCTCGCCAACAGTCAGGACCAGCCTGGATCGCCGAAGCATCAACGAAGGCGGGTTCGCATTTCTTCTATGGATAGCAGCTTGGAGGCGCGAATGGTGGCTATACGATCACACACAACACGCTCGCTACGGAGATCCTCCAGCTCGTCGAGGAGTGCCTGGTAGGCCTCGGCGCTAAGGGTGACGGCTTCCTGCTTGGGCTGGTCAGTCATGGCTGCACTCCCTATTGGTTCTCGCGAGGCGACCTGCAGGCTCCATCGTTTTGCCATGGGCAAGAGCTGCCTTTATGAAGTGGCGTTGGTTGGCTGAAACACCGCCGCCCAACCGTAGGGCCTCTTCCGTGAATTTCGCGATCATGCCGTGCTTGTCAGAGACTTTCTTGCGCTTCATGCCTGCCTCATCCGGGGTTGTGTCCCGAGATGTTAAGAGTCTCTGAGTGATTACAGCCCCCTCAAGCTGAATGTAGCTGTGCTGCCAGCCCATTTCCTGAAGCCGGCTGCGGAGCTTTGAAAGCCACGCCGTCCTCCGCTTCGGGCGGGTGCCGGCTGAAGTACACGCACGACCGCCCTCCATTGTGGGGAGCACGGGGCGCTCAGGGCGTCAGGGGATCGAAAGCCGTTGATGCCAAGGGCGTGCAGCCAAGTGTTGACTGGCCGCCAGATTGCCACCGAAACAGCTGCGGCACAGCGGTTTGTTCAGGTCGTCATAACGAATCGGGTGGCCGTCTTGGTCAAGCAAGTCACCGCCAGCAGCCTTGAGGAGGGCATGGCCGGCGAGCACGTCGTGCGGAGATACAGGATAGAGCGAAACCCCCGCGATGCCATCGCCGGCGGCCACGCGCGCGAGCCGATAGGCGATGCTGGGCATCGGGCTGAAGCGCGCCGGAGCACAGAGCTCGGTGTTCAGCTCTGGTTGCTGGTCGGCGGCCGTGCTGACGAACACCACCGAGTTAGCGTCGAGCTGCCGTGCGTCCAGATTGGGGCAAATGTGTCGGCCATTGCGCAGCAGGCCAGTCATGCTGAGCTCCCAGGCAATGCAGTCAGGCCCGCGCGTGGTAACTGGCGCATAGACGACGCCCAGCACCGGTAGGGCATCTTTCAGAAGGCCAACGGAAATGGCCGAGCCAGGCCTACCCGCCAGGAAATCAGTGGTGCCATCGTTCGGGTCCACCACCCAGCAATGGCTCGCCCCAGTCAGCGCGCTTCCCGTTTCCTCTCCCCAGAAGTCTCCCAGCTGCAGTCGCAGCAGCCCCTCGCGCAGCAGGATCTCCACTTCGACGTCGATATCCGCCTTGTCTCCCGCCCCGCGAGGGCCACCTGGCCGTGCAGCTTCGGCGGCGATGAGCGCTCCGGCGCGCATAACCAAAGAGATGACTTCATTCAGCATGAGCTTGTCTCGAGATTGATGTTTGGCGCTGGGACTGCACTGTCCGGCGTACTAGGCAGCGGGAGCGGATGGCCGCATTATCGAGCTATTCCATCTGCATAGGCTGATCCGCTCTCAGGATGATGAGAGCTACGCCACCGAGGACGCGCGGCAGTTGCTCTACCCAGCAAGGCCGCGATCGATGCCGATCACCTGCTCGCATCTTAGGAGCTTCAGTTGGCGGACCAGCAGCCTGCAGATGAAGTGGACGTCGTCGTCGGCCAGAATTCTCATAGGGATTACCTCGTGGTCATGCCTGACCGTTCTTTTCCTGAAGCAACTGTTCGATCCGCGCGGCCGTGGCGGCTTGCAGGGAGGGGAATTCGGCGATGCCGCGAGCAAGCGCGGCGCCATCGCAGTCCTTGGTGGCCTGCTCGAGTGCTGTGCACAGCTGCCCCAAACGCGCGGCGCCCACGGCGCGGGACGATGACTTTAGCCGGTGGACAAGGGCGCCAATCGCCTCGAGGTCGTTGCCTGCAAAGTGCTCCTGCAATTGCGGCGTCAGGTCGCCCAGTGCCTCTCCATAGTCGCCGAGGACTTCACGGATCATCTCTGGGTTGTCGCCGACCAGTGTGGTCAGCGCGCCCGGATCGAGCAGGAGTGCTTCCTTGGGGGAGTCTGCCGCTGATGGTGTGTCTCGTTCGGCGACCGCTTCCCAGTGCAACCAGCGGACTAGGGCGGCCTCGAGATCGTGCAAGAGAATGGGTTTGGTCAGGTAGTCATCCATGCCGGCAGCGTGGGCTCGTGTGGTCTCGTCGCGCAGCGCGTTGGCGGTCAGCGCCAGGATGGGGATGTGGCGATCGGGGCCTTCCTCGCGGCGGATGCATGCGGCCAGTTGGTAGCCGTCCATTTCCGGCATGTGCAGGTCGCTGAGCACCAGATCGTAGCCGCCGAGGCGCCACATGGCCAAAGCTTCGACGCCATGGCAGGCCATCTCGAAGCGGTAGCCGAGCAGGGTGAGTTGCTGCTGGATGACCTTGCGGTTCACGGCCTCGTCCTCAACCACCAGGATTCGCCGGCTGGCTGCAATATCGGTCGGCATAGCCGATTCCCTCATCGGTACCCGTCCGCCGTCGCTCCCTGGCGGGGCGTCGATTGCTATCAGGGGCAGGGTGATGGTGAAGATACTGCCGATGCCCGGGGTGCTGGCGACCGTGATTTCGCCGTCCATCAGAGTCGTCAGGCGCTTGCAAATGGCAAGGCCGAGGCCGCTGCCGCCGAAGCGGCGGGTGGTCGAGGACTCCGCCTGGGTGAAGGGGTTGAACAGGCTGGCCTGATGCTCGGGGGCGATGCCGATGCCGTTGTCCTCCACTGCGATGGCCACGCGCAGCGGATCGCTGCTGGCGAGGCAGGCGCGCACCACGACCTGACCGAGGCATTCGCTGCGTCCACCGGAGAACTTAATGGCATTGCCGATCAGATTGTAGAGGATCTGCCGCAGGCGTATGGCATCGGAGCGGACCCAGCGGGGTATCTCGGGGGCGATGTCCTGCTCCAGGGCGACGCCGCGCGAGCTGGCCAGTGGCCCGAGGGTACCGCAGAGGCTTTCGATCAGTTCGACCAGAGGTACAGGGGCTTGCTCGATCTCCAGCCTGCCGGCCTCGATCTTGGAGAAGTCGAGGATATCGTCGATCACGGCGAGCAGGGTGTTCGCCGAGTCGCGGATGGTCATCACTAGGTCAGCCTGATGCGGAGGCAGACGATCTCGGCCTAGCACGTCGATCAGGCCGATCACGCCATTCATTGGTGTGCGTATCTCATGGCTCATGGCGGCGAGGAAAGCCGATTTGGCGCGGCTGGCCTGTTCGGCATCCTTACGCGCCTGGGTCAGACTGGCGATCAGTACCTTACGCTCGCGGATGCCGCGCAGCGTGCCAACGAAGAAGTGCTCACCATGCACTTGGTATTCGGAGACGCTGATTTCCAGATCGACTGGGTGTCCATCCCTGTGCCGACCGGTTACCTCCCGGGTGAGGCCTGTGACGTGCCGCTCACTGCTTTGCTGAAAGCGAGCGATGGCATGAGCGATGCGATTGTCATGACTTTCACTCAGCTGGGGCGGCATCAGCATGGAAACGTTGCGACCGATCAGTTCGGTCGGTGTATAGCCGAACAGCGGCTCGATGCTCGGATTGACGCTTTGCACGATGCCACGGCTGTCGATGGTGATCACGCACTCGAGCAGATGGTCGAGCACGGCACGGATCTCTTCTTCCTTGGCCTGCAGATCGGCGAGTGCCCGGCTGCGTTCAGCGACCCTCTGCTGTAGCTGGGCATTCAGCTCGCCGAGTTGTTCGGCATGGCGGTGCTGTGTGGTGGTGTCATGAGCGGTGAGGAACATCAGGCCGCCAGGTTGCGGCACGGCTTTCCATGCCAGCCAGCGCCAGGAGGCGCCCTTGCAGCGGTAGCGGTTCTCGAAGCCGATGGCTTTTTCCCCCTGCCCCAGTCGTGCGATTTCTGCCTGGGTAGCCTCGACGTCATCGGGGTGTACGAAATCGATCAGCGGGCGACTGAGGAGCTCCTCTTCGCTCCAGCCCAGAATGCGGGTGAAAGCAGGGTTTATGGTCTGGAAATAGCCGTCGTTGCCAACGATGCACAGCAGGTCGAGAGAGAGCGAGAAGATGCGGTCGCGCTGCTCTTCGGCATGGATGCGGGCACTGATGTCATTGAGTAGAAGGAGTGAGCCGGGGCGTCCCTCGCATTGGTAGGCCGCCGAGGTGATCTCCACCCAGGAGGAGGAGCCATCCAGGCGGAGGTATCGCAGCACAGCGGCATCTTGGATGGGGTCCCCGGCTGCGCGCCGGGCCAAGCGCTCACCCATGAGTTCGTGACTGTCCGGATGAATGAAATCGAGGAGCGGGCGTTCCAGCATTTCCTCCTCGGAACGGGCGCCGAACATCGTCAGGGCGCTCGCATTGACGAAGACACAGCGGCCACCGCACTGCACAAGAATGCCGAAGGGGGACAGCTCGATCAGGCGGCGATAGCGCTCTTCACTGGTATGCAGCTGCGCCGTCCGCTCGTGCACCTGGCGGGTCACGGTAGCCTGCCGCCCGGCGCTACCCAGGGTGGCGAACACCGCGAGAAATGCTGTGGCCATGGAGAACCCCAGGAACAAGCGTTCCTCCTGAGTCGATCCTGGTTGGCGGAGCGGGCCATGGGAGGCCATCTCCAGCCGCCAGGTACGGCCCTCGACCTGAAGGTCTCGATGCCAGGTTGGTTCGACACCGGCTGGCAGCAGGTCCATGAAGACATGCTGCGAGGTTCCCGGTGTGATGTCCGCAATACGCACGCCGAAGTCGTTGTTCCTGGCCTTGGCAAGCAGCGGGGCGAACAGATTTTCGATATCAATGATGCCTGCCACGTAGCCGCTCAGCTCTTCATCCAGACGGCCTTGGTTAAGTCGCCAGACAGGAATGAAGACCAGGGTGGCTTGGCGCTCGCTGCGTACCAGACTGATCTGTTCAGAAGCGATGGCCCGGCCATTGTAACGAGCGAGCTCCAGGGCCTGACGTCGCGATTTTTCAAAGGCGTGGTCGAGCCCCACGGCCGTACCGCCAGAGGCCAATGGCTCAGTGAACACTATGGGGTAGTACTCCGGACGCTCGCCTGCCGGCTGCAACTGTCCGTGCCTATCCAGTTCGCTGATACGGAAGCCGGCAAAGCCTGCAGCAGCCATACTGGCTTCGAATTCGCCACGTTGAGTCCAGCCTACGCGCGGAGCCCAGTCCACTGACAGCAGAGCTGCGCGATTGACAAAGCTGCGGGAGTACTCGTGAAACTCTTCTTGGGTGACTTCCTCGCTGGCCGCGAAGAAGTGCGCGAGTCCTTCCAACGGCAACAGCGTTTCAGTGATCTCCTGGGCCACATCGTCGCCGATTGCCTCCATCACCCGATGCGCCTCGTTTTTGGCTCGCAGATCCTCCAGTTGTGCCAAACCGATATGGCCTGTCGCCAACAGGGCCGAAGTGACGATTAGGGGCATCGCAAAGCGGTAGCTGCTCCCATCGGCCAGCCGGAAAGGGTGCTTACCCGGCCACAGCAGCCGGATCAGCGGCGCGAATAGCAACACCCCCAGTGTGTCGCCGACCCACCAGAGCAGCCATTCACTGAAAAGGTTCTCGCTGGCAATTCGACCACCCGCAACCAGGATGACTGTGCCAAGGGTGGGGGCCACCAGGCAGGTCAAGGGGCCGACGGACACTAGCGACAAAGCCAGACCGAAGTCGCGGGAAAATGGCCAGGAGCCTTGCAGGTAGAGTCTCGCCAGCCACGCAGCCAGCAATGCTTGGACGGTCGCCGCAGCGGCGGTCAGGATACCCAGGCTGGCACCCAGCAGTGTCGGCTCGAGCCACAATTCAATCAGCAGGCCGCCCAGCCAGAGGCCTGGCCAGCAGGCCAGCCCCCATGCCAGCAGTACCGCCACTGCCATACCTGCCGCCGGCCATATCGGTACGGCGTACCCCGTGGATTGGGCCAGAAGGATGCCCAACATGCCGGCCATGACGTAGAGTCCAGCCGCGTGCAGATTCACTTTCGCCAACATCGCTCCGGTGGTGAGGAGCAGCGGACGGGACAGCATTTTTTTATTGCACATGGTCTGCTACGTGTATGAGGAAGTTGTCTGGTTGGGCAATGGGCGCAGTGGCAGAGCCCCACTGGGGGGCTCTTGCCCTATATTTTCACTTTACTAGAGATTTGTGACAGCGCCTTCCGGGCATGATGGCCGCTGCAGGGCTGACCGGGGCAGCCCCTCATTAACAAGATCGAAGAAGGCATCCGCAGATACTGCAGGGCTGAAAAAATATCCCTGCCCCTGGTCGCAGCCGCTGCTGCGCAGAAACTCGAGCTGTTCTGCCGTTTCGATACCTTCGGCTACAACCCTCAGGTCTATATTGTGTGCCAGAGTGATGATCGCCTGTGTCAGGGACCGGGCATGCGGTCGCTTGTCGAGATCGCTGGTGAAAGACCTATCGAGCTTGAGGTTGTCGAATGGCAGTCGCATAAGGTAGCCAAGCGAGGAGTAGCCAGTACCGAAATCGTCCAGGGAGAGGCCGACGCCTATTTTCCTGATTCCAGAAAGAATCTCTACAACCTTTTCAAGATCATGGGCCAGTACGCTCTCGGTCAGTTCAATGTCCAGATATCGACCACTCAGGCCGGTATTTTCCAATATGCGGCCGATCATTGCGGAGAGGTCGCCGCCACGTAACTGTCTTGCCGATAGATTCACAGAGATCGTGAACTCGGAAAGCCCTGCCCTGTGCCAGGTCGCGTTTTGCGCACAGGCGGTGTGTATGACCCACTCTCCTATCTGGTTTATCAGCCCGGTCTCCTCCGCCAGCGGAATGAATTCGGCGGGAGAAATATTTCCTAGCCAGGGATGCTGCCAGCGCAACAAGGCCTCTGCTCCTACGATACGCCCGCTTTCCAGGTCCCATTGGGGCTGGTACACCAACGTCATCTCTTCGTGCTCGAGCGCATGGTGCAATTCGTCTAGCAGTTCCATGTGGCGCCGGTTTTTACTGTCCATGTCTGCAGAGTAGTATCTGTATGCATTACCCTCTTCGCGTTTGGCTTGGTACATCGCTAGGTCGGCGCTTTTGAGAAGATCCTGTCCCTGGCCATCCTGCGGGTACAGGCTGATACCTATGCTGGCCCCGACGTGAACCTCTCTGGTTTCGATTTTCACGACCGTGGTCAGTGCCCGGATAATTCTCTGTGCGACGTGGGCAGCCTCCTCGGGCGTGGCCAAGTCCGAAAGAAGCACGACGAACTCGTCTCCGCCAAGTCGCGCGACCGTATCGGTTCCCCTGATGAGTTTCTGCAGCCGCCTGCCCACAGCTCGTAGTAGTTCATCTCCGGCGTGATGTCCCAGGCTGTCATTTATGACCTTGAATTTGTTGAGATCAAGCAAGAGTACTGCCGCCATCGCTCCCGTACGCTGGGTCCTGATGGTTGCCAGGTCGAGTCGCTCGAGAAACAGCTTGCGGTTGGCAAGTCCGGTAAGTTCGTCGTGCGTCGCTTGGTATTGCAGGAGTTCTATATATTCAAGCTGCTGTTGGCGTTGCTTATCGTGACGTTCGGTTACGTCCAGCATGACGCCTATCACCGCCGGGCAGCCATTGATCGTCATGGCAGATCCGTAGATTTCCAGGTTCACGAGGGCACCATTCGATTTTCTCCCACGCACCTCGTAAATGGCAGTACTCGCTTCGCCGCTCAAGCGTTTGCTTATCTGTTCCTGTGCAATTTCGAGATCTTCTTCGTCGATCAGGTCAAGCAGGTTAATCGAGTCAGTGAATCGCTCGCGATTGTATCCGAACATTTCCGCCATGCGTTGGTTGGCGAATACGAACCTGCCGTTCTGAGCGATATAAACGCCAGCGATCGAGTTCTCGGCAAGCCCTTTGAACATGCTGGAGGAGTGCTGCAGTGCAGTATTGTCGAGCTGGTTCTGGTGCATCAGGTCGGCAATCGTCTGCGACGCGAAATTGAAGGCGGAGGCGAGCTCGCCAATCTCGTCGCCTGATTTCACCCGCATCCGGGTGGAATAATTCCCATGCGCCAACTCCCGATGGCGACGTGTCAGTTCATGCAAGGGCTCGAGGACGCGCCAGCGAACGAACCAGACCAGCAGCAGGAAAATTACCAGCTCGGAAATGAACAGAGCAATCACCTGTTTCTGAATACTGGCATTGGTCCGCTGTGCCTCCAAGGTGATAGCCGACACTAGCGTCTCGGCACTAGCCAGCAAGAGGTCAGTTTTCGAAGATATCCTTTCGATTGGCATCGCGGCTGCCATGCCTTGCGTTCTTTCGAGTGCCGGGCCGTTACGGTACGTCTGCCAGTCGCTGTGTAGCGCAAAGACCAGTGGCTGCATCGCCGGCGGCAGTCGCTGAATGCTGAGCCCCAGAGCATTGCCACCATGCTCGAGCGCGTTGAGGGCGTTCTCGTAAGCGGCTTGAGCCGACTTGAGACTGTCGCGGCTCCGATCCTGATACCATGAAGCCAGTTCCTCGAAGGCGATTTTCTGGCTCAGCATGCGCAGCTTGCCCGCAAGGTTGACGACTTCCGCCACGCCCGAGAGACGGGCGAGAAAGTTATGCACTATCACGACGTTGCCGGCAGCCATCACGGTCAGAACGATCAATATGATGGCGAATTTCCACTGGAGGCTGAAGCGGCGTGGGTTCGAGCGTAAAGAAAGTGGCGAATGGTAAAAGCTCATGCATGCGGACCTCCTGGCCGGCAAACATCTAGGATGAACAATCGTATAGAGGGGGCGATGCTCCCTTTCGATGCATGGCTAACCCGGGTGCAACTACTATGTGCAGTAATGGTGCGTCGAGAGGCCAACCTCTCATGGCATGCCCGGCCAGTTCGTTTGATCGATTTGGCGCCCGAGGTATCCACCTTGGTGCGGGCATTGCTTGTAATGGCCTTTACATGACTCACCCCGGCGTTTTGTCTCATGACCTCGGTCATCCACATCTGACTTAATCGATCAACCGCACGGGTTATTGACACCAGAGCTGTGCGTATTCCTGCCCCTCAAAACCAAAAGGCGTCCGCACCGTCGCCGCCTGTAAGGAGCAGGGGGCAGCAGTGGGGACGCCTTTGTCGAGGGGAAGCATGGCCCGCCATTGGACCACGGATTGTTACAGCAAATGTCATGCCACGGTTGTATGCGAGCGGTGCTTCCCGTGGAGGCGGAAGGCTCCGGCGGCGCTGGTACTCTCCAGAGAGCAAGCGGTGCAGCAGCAGCTCTGGAGTGTCACGAATGGATCAACAGCTCATAGCAAGCGAGTGATCTTGGCCAGCAGCGTGGCGCGGTCGAAGGGTTTGGCGATGAAGTCGTTGGCGCCGCTCTTGAGGCTTTCCACCACGACGCCCCCTTCACTTTTGCCCGTCAGCATGATGAACGGGACCTTTGTCAGCGACGGCATCATGCGGAAGCGGCGCAGTGCTTCTAAGCCGTTCACCCCCGGCATAATGATGTCGAGCAGCACCAGGTCCGGTGCGTTGTTGCGCAGCATGCGCAACGCTTCGGTGGCATCCCCAGCGATGCTCAGGTCGTAGTCTCGGGCATCCAACTGATGCGCAACGATCTTGTGCACGAACTCGTCGTCGTCGACCAGCAGGATGCGCGGCCGCACCTCCCTAGCCAGTGCACCGAGGGCACGCGCCGATTCGATGTGCGGGCTGTAGTCGTGCTGCAGTTGCGCGGCCCACTGGTGTACCGGCTGCATAGCGGTGCTGACGCTCTGGAAGGGTTGGTTCAGTGCAGACTGCTTAAGCCGCTCTATCTCCTCCTGCAGATGATGCAGGGCATGGGGATCGTTGTGTGCAAAACTGCCGGCGCGGTGGTGCAGATGGTCGAAGGCGCTGCCGATGTCCTGCTCGGCCTTGGTCACCGCACGATCCACGCTGGCCAGGCGCAGGCTGCCTTCGGCCACGTGCTGTTTGAGCAGATCCTCGAGCTCGGCGATGCGTCGCGCCTGTTGGGCGAACTCGCCGAGGGCCGGCGCACTGCGCTTGAGGGCGCGCTGCTCGCGCAGGGCGTTGTGCACCGACATGCGCAGGCGCGGCGCGTCATGGGTCATTGGCCAGAACATGACGTAGTCGTCGAACACCTCGCGCCGGCACAGCGCATAGGCATCATGCACGCCCTGCTTGCTGCACAGCACCACTGTACGATGCGGTTGCAGATGGATCTTCCCGCTCAGTCGGTACAGCTCCAGGTAAAACTGCTCGGAGCGCTTCAGGCTCTTGAAGGCTAACACCAGCACGTCCGGAAGGTGCTCGTCAAAGGCGCCGATCCGGGTGTCCTCGTCGAGTGTCATGATCAGGTGCTCGAACTCGAGTTGCAGCTGGTTCTGGATGATGGTCGCATCGGCTTTGTCGTCGGTGGCGACCATGATGGTGACGGGGAGCTTCTTGTTGACTGTCATGTTTGGGGTGCGTCACATGGGTTGTAGAGCGGGCCGCCGAGCGCAGGAGGTCCCGCGCCTGCGATTGGTATAGAGGCCTACAGGAGGGAGGCCGCCGCGGGTCATGCCGGCATGCCGTCGATACACTGCTCGACCGCCTGCAGTTCGCGTTCCAGCTGGTCGAACAGCGGTTGCAGCAAGGCGGTATCGCAGGACTGGTCGCCGGATCCCTCCAGGCGGGCGCACAGCTCGCCCATAGACATGGCTCCGACAGCGCGCGAGTTAGACTTGAGGGAGTGAGCGAGGCTGACCACGCTCGCGCAATCCTCGGCCTGTAGTGCCGTACGCAGTTGTGCGACTACCCGGTTGGCGGTGTTGCGAAATTCGACGAGAAAGTCGGCGAGCACTGCCGGCTCGTTGCCGACCACGGTCTTGAGCACTTCGATATCGACCGCTGTCTTGCTGGCGGCAGTAGGGGCGGCTGGCTCGTGCGGGGTGGGCTTTGGACTCAGCCATTTCTCCAGCATGGCCTGCAGATCGTCGAGCCGGGCCGGCTTGCTCAGGTAGTCATCCATGCCGGCTTCCAGGCAGCGCTGGTTTATGCCCTTCTGCGAGTTGGCGGTCAGCGCCACTATGGGCAGGCGCCGGCTGCCGTTCTCGGCGGCGCGGATCGCGGCGGCCAACTGGTAGCCGTCCATTTCCGGCATGTGCAGGTCGGTCAGCAGCAATGCATAGCCACCCTTGCACCACAGTTCCAGCGCTTCCCGGCCGTTGGTCGAGACATCCGCAGTAAGTCCGAGCAGGGCCAGCTGGTGCAGCAACACCTTCTGGTTGGTTGGGTTGTCCTCGGCCACCAAGATCAGTTGTCCCTGCCGCAGCGCCACTCCCGACAGCGTCGGGTTGGTCTTGCGCATGCGTACGGTTCCTTGGCCGATGTCGCCGGAGACACCCTGGCCCAGGGCCAAGCGCGCGGTTTCGATCAGGGTGCGCCGACTCAGGACGTTGCCGTCGATGCGCACCAGATGACGAGTTTCCACCCGCGGGCGTCGACGTGCGCCGCGGCCGATGCAGAGGAAGCGCAGCTCGGGGAGGCGCCAGGCACGGGCGGCCTCGCGCAGCTGCGCGGAGTCCAGCTTTCTCCGGCCCTCATCCACGAGGCACAGCTGTGGCCGTTCGGTGAGTCGTGCCGTCAAGGGGGCATGGAGATCGGCAAGCGTGACGATGCGGGCGCCGGCGTCGATCAGGTACCGAGTGAGGTCGGCTAGCAACCCGGTCTGCGCGCCAACCACCAGGCAGCAGACCTCGGCCAGCGCCGCTGGCGTTACAGGAGGGGCGCTGTGCACGCGCTGCAGCGGTAGCTGGACGCGGAACAATGCACCGGCGCCTGGTTGGCTTTCCACCTCGATGCGGCCGTCCATGAGCTGGATCAACTGCTGGCAGATAGCCAGACCCAGGCCTGTGCCGCCGAAATGGCGGGTGGTCGAGGCGTCGGCCTGGGTGAAGGGATGGAACAGCTTGTCGAGTTTGCCGGGCTCGATGCCGATGCCGTTGTCGCGCACGCTGAACTCGATCCAGGCCTGGTTGCTATCGGAGGACAGCAGGCGGCTGCGAACCTCGACTTGGCCGCTCTTGGTCGTGGAGCTGGAAAACTTGATGGCGTTGCTGGTCAGGTTGACCAGGATTTGCCGGATGCGCAGCGGGTCGCCGAGCAGGACCTGGGGTATGGCTGGGTCGGTGAACATGGTCACGTCGATGTCGGCCCGGTCCGCCAGGTGGTCGAGCATGCTGCAGACATGTTCGAGCAGCTCGGCGCAGCACATCTCGACTTCCTCCAGCTCCAGCTTGCCGGCCTCGATCTTGGAGAAGTCGAGGATGTCCTCGATGATTCCCAGCAGCGACAGCGCCGACTCGCGGATCAGGCCGATCATGTCCTGCTGCTGAGGCTTGAGCGGGGTTTGGGCAAGCACTTCGAGCATGCCGATCACGCCGTTCATCGGCGTGCGGATCTCATGGCTCATGGTGGCGAGGAAGCTGGACTTGGCTTGGTTGGCCTGTTCGGCCTCCAGCAGCGTCTGCTCCAGGCGAGCGTTGAGGCGCTGCAGCTCCTGCTGGCTGGCCAGCAGGTCGGCTTCAGCCTGTTTCTGCTCGTGAATATCGGCATGAATGCCGGAAATCTGCGTCGGCTTTCCCAGGGCGTCGTAGCCGCTAACGTGCCCGCTGGTGAGAATCCAGCGCCATTCGCCATTGCGCGCGCGCAGACGGTGCTCGGCGCGGTAGACGGGGCTGCGTCCCGAAATGTGCTCCTCCATGCAGGTCAGGACCCGCGGCTGGTCCTCGGGGTGGATCAGGCGGTTCCATGTGTCGTGGCGATTGGGCAGCTCATCGGGGCCGTAACCAAGCATCTGCAACCAGCGCGAACTGAAGACCACCTCGTTGGTGATCAGGTTGCGGTCCCAATAGCCGAACTGGCTGGCATCGATCACCCGCTGCAGGCGCGCCCGGCTTTCCTGCAGCTCATGGCGGCGCTCCAGCTCATGGCGTCTGGCACGTACAGTTTGCGCGGTGGCGATGAGTGTGAATGTCACCACCAGGAAGGTGACCAGGACGCCGGCGAGCAGGTAGAGCATGGCGCTCGGCGAGCGGCCTTCGGTGGTTGCCGGTAGCGGCCAGATTTCGAGGCTCAGGCGCTCGCCGTCGAGGCCGTCGATGCTGGTACGCCAGGCCGGCTGACCAAGAAGGATGTCGGTCGGGCGATTGTCGAACAGCACTCCCGTCTGACCGGGCACTGGACTGGAGATGCGATAGGTTATGCTCTGCAGGGCGGCCCGCTGGTTCAGGGTGGCGAACAGCTCGTCGAGATGGAACAAACCCACCGCATAGCCGCGCAGTGCGCGGGCGCGGGCCTGGGGCGTGGCCCGGGTGGCATCGAAGTCGTGCGCATAGACGGGAACGAACAGATTCCAGGCATGGGGATGACGGTCCAGGAGTTCGCCCAGCGGATGGTGTGGCGACCATATGTTGTGCCCGCTCATGCGGGCCTGGTGCAGGGCTGTGTGGTTCGAGGGGGAACTGGTGAGATCGATGCCGCCCAGGCGGCTGATACCCTCCGGCCGAGCGATGAACTGCAGGGGAAAATACTCAGGGCGAGTGCTGGCCTGGCGTGGAGTGTCCTGCTCATCGTATTCACGGATGGTGAAGCCGATGTAGCCGTTCAGCCGCTGCTGGCGCTCGAAGCCTTCGCGCTCGACATCGGTCACCCGCGGGGCCCAGGCCAGGGCATGCAGTCCATCCATGGTCAGGGCGCGGTGGGCGAATCGCTCGAGCTGGTGGGCGCTGGGCTCGACACCGCTATCGAACAGATCGCTGACTGCCAGCAGGCGTTGCGACTGCCGGGTCATCTGGACGGCGAGCATGTCGCGGATGGACTCGCCGGCTGCGGTCAGGCGAGCCTGCCAGTTGGCGCGCTCCAGGCGCTGCAGCCAGACATCGCCGAGTATCACCAGGGCACAGGTGACTAGGGTCGGGATGGCGATGTGCAGGGCGCGGCTGGACCAGTGGCGGCGCAGGGGGGATAGCAGCGGCAGGAGCAGCGGCATGACCAGGAGGATGCCCAGGGTATCGCCGGCCCACCAGGTGAGCCAGGTCTCCAGCAGCCGCGCGAAAGGCAGGTTTTGCAGCAGGATCAGGCCTGTGCAGCCGACGCTCGCGGCGATCAGGCTGCTCAGCGGGATCGCCCGCAACAGGCAGCGGAATACCTCTTGCTCATTCTCCAGCGGGTCGCTGCGTTGCAGGAGGGGGCGTAGCAGGCGCGCGCCGAGCACCGCCTGCAGACTGGCTCCGCTAGCGAGCAGGGCAGACAGGGCCATCAGGTTCGCGCTGTCTTCGCCGGTTGCTAACTGTAGACGGTACAACAGATCGGAGGCGAAATAGCCGAACCAGACTCCTGGCCAGCGCGCGATGCCCCAACCTAGCAGGACGACGAGAGCCAGGCCGGCGGCCGGCCAGAGCATCACTGCATGATTGGAGGGGCTATTGAGCGCCAGGGCTAACTGGGAGAGGGCGAAATACCCCAGAGCCAGCGTGGAGATCTGTACCAGTCGCAGCAGGCCACGGGATCTGGGCAGACGCAGATGCCGGGATGAGGGGGGAGGCGCAAGAGAGTCTGGAGGGTTCATTGTTGTTCTGACGAGCTGTGGGTATTTTCATGAGGCAAAAGGAAGTCTGTGCGGCCGGAGGCGTGCCCGCACAGACGAGCGGCCGTGACTCTCAGCCATCGGTGACAGGAGTGATCAGCTCGGCACGGCGACGCTCCCAGTCCTGCAGCCATGCTGGCAGTTGTTCAGCCGGCATGGCTCGGGCGATGAACCAGCCCTGGGCGACATCGCAGCCGGCCTGGCGCAGGTAGTCCCAGTCGGCACGATCCTCGATGCCTTCGGCCACTGCCTTCATGCCCAGCTTGCGCGCCATCTCCAGGCTGGCGTTGAGGATGGTGCTCAGGGAGGCGTCGCGCCAGGCGCCATGCACGAAGCTGCGGTCGATCTTCAGCTCGTTGAACGGGATGTCGCGCAGCTGCACTAGCGAGGAGTGACCGGTGCCGAAGTCATCGATGGACAGGTGGATTCGCTTCAGGCGCAGGCGGGTGAGGATATCCAGTGCCGCCTGGCGGTTCTTCATCAGGTGGCTTTCGGTGACCTCCAGCACCAAGCTGGACAGAGGCACCCCGCTGTCCAGCGCAGCGCGCTCGACGAAGTCGGGGAAGTCCAGGCGTTGCAGGTTGTCCATCGACACGTTGATGGCCACCTGCAGTCCATGGCCTCGAGAGGCCCACTGACGGACATCGCGCAAGGCGGTGTGCAGCACTTTGCACATCAGTGCATCAATCAGATCCGCCTCTTCGGCCAGAGCGATGAAGCGGTCGGGATAGACCAGACCATCCTGCGGGTGTTGCCAGCGCACCAAGGTCTCGACGCCGGTAACCAGGGTGCTGGCGAAGTCGACCTTGGGTTGGTAGTGGTTAACCAGTTCACCGGCCTCGATGGCGTGGGCCAGCTCCGCGGCGTCGTAGCAGCGTGCTTCGGCTGCATGTGGGGCACTGCCACCGGTCGCAGCCTGTTCCAGCAACTGCTGCAGCTGCGCACTGGAGACCGGTTTGAACAGGGCGCCCGGCACGCGTAGCTCGTGCTCTCGGGCCAGGCGCTCGGCGCTCTGCAGAATGCGTTCGTCCTCGCCGCTGACCAGCACCAAGGCGCCCGCATAGCCAAGGCGCACCAGATGACGGATGAACTCGATGCCATCCATCTCGGGCATCTGCAGATCGCAGAAGATCAGGTCTATGCTACCGGGTTCGCGCTCCAGATGTTCTACTGCAGCAAGAGCTCGATCGAGGTCGGTCACCTGCTCGCAGCCGAGGGTCTTCAGTTGGCGGACCAGCAGCCTGCAGATGAAGGGGTCGTCGTCGACTACCAGAATTCTCATAGGGATTGCCTCGTGGTCATGCCTGACCGTTCTTTTCCAGAAGAAACTGTTCGATCCGCGTGGCCGTGGCGGCCTGCAGGGGGAGGAACTCGGCGATGTCGCGGGCCAGCGCTGTGCTGTCGCCATCCTCGATGGCCTGTTCGATTGCTGCGCACAGTTGCCCCAGACGCGCGGCGCCCACGGCGCGGGACGACGACTTGAGGCGATGGGCAAGGGCACCGATGGCGTCGAAGTCGTTGCCTGCGAAGGAGTCCTGCAATTGCGGGGTTAGGTCACCCAGTGCCTCGACATAGTCGCTGAGGATTTCACGAATCATCTGTGGGCTGTCGCCGACTAGTGCAGCCAGTGCGTTCGGGTCGAACAGCGGGGGCTCCTCGACGACCGCGAGTGTTGGCGGTGTGCTCCGCTCGAGAGTCGCGTCGCAGCGCAGCCAGCGCGCCAGAGCAGCCTCGAGGCTAGCCAGGCGGATGGGCTTGGTTAGGTAGTCGTCGACGCCGGAGGCGCGGGCTCGTGCCGCCTCGTCGCGTAGTGCGTTGGCAGTTAGCGCCAGGATGGGTATGTGCTGGTCGGAGCCTTCCTCGTGGCGAATCCTTTCGGTCATCTCGTAGCCGTCCATTTCCGGCATGTGCAGGTCGCTGAGGATTAGGTCGAAACCGCCCTGGCGCCACATGGCTAGGGCTTCGACGCCATGACTGGCCATCTCGAAGCGGTAGCCGAGCAGGGCGAGTTGCCGCTGGATCACCTTGCGGTTCACGGCCTCGTCCTCGACCACCAGAATCCGTCGGCTGGCTGCGAGTTCAGCCGGAACGGCCGACTCGGGCGGTGCAAGGGTTTGACCATCGTCGGTATCCAGCGGGGCGTCGATGATCGGCAGGGGCAGGGTGACGGTGAAGATACTGCCACTGCCCGGGGTACTGACGACCGTGATTTCGCCGTCCATCAGCGTCGCCAGGCGCTTGCAGATGGCCAGACCGAGGCCGCTGCCGCCGAAGCGGCGGGTGGTCGAAAAATCCTCCTGGGTGAAGGGGCTGAACAGGCTGGCCTGATGCTCGTGGGCGATGCCGATGCCGTTGTCCTCCACGGCGATGGCCACGCGCAGCGGATCGTCGCCGGCGAGGTGGGCGCGCACCATGACCCGACCTGGGCGTTCACTGCGCCCACTGGAGAACTTGATGGCATTGCCGATCAGGTTGTAGAGAATCTGCCGCAGACGCAAGGCATCGGAGCATACCCAGCGCGGCACATCGCCGGCGATGTACTGCTCCAAGGCGACACCGCGCGAGCTGGCCAGCGGTCCGAGGGTGCTGCTGAGGCTGTTGATCAGTTCGACCAGAGGCACAGGAGCTCGCTCGATTTCCAGCCTGCCGGCCTCGATCCTGGAGAAGTCGAGGATATCGTCGATCACGCCGAGCAGGTTGTTTGCCGAGTCGCGGATGGTCTTCACCAAGTCGGCCTGGTACGGGGACAGGCGATCCCGGCCCAGTACGTCGATCAGGCCGACCACGCCGTTCATCGGGGTGCGGATCTCGTGGCTCATGGCAGCGAGGAAGGCCGACTTGGCGCGGCTGGCCTGTTCGGCATCCTCGCGCGCCAGGGTCAGGCTGGCGATCAGGTTCTTGCGCTCGCGGATGTCACGCAAGGTGCCGATAAATAGGCGTTCGCCATGCACGTGATACTCGGACACACTCAGCTCTAGGTCGATCGGGTGGCCGTCCTTGTGACGGCCGGTGACCTCGCGGTTCGAGCCGATGATGTGTCTCTCGCCGGTGACCAGATAACGCGAGATATGACTGTCGTGCTGCTCGCGTAGTGGAGAGCCCATCAAACGGGAGACGCTCTGCCCGAGCAGCTCCTCCTGCGTGTAGCCGAGCATCGGCTCGATGGCCGGGTTGACGCTCTGCACGATACCGCGGCAGTCGATGGTGATTACGCATTCGAGCAGGTGGTCGAGGATGGCGCGGATCTCCTCTTTCTTGGCATGCAGCTCGGACAGCGCCAGGCTGTGCTCTTCGATCTGCTGCTGCAACTGGGCATTCAGCTCTGCGAGTTGATTGGTACGCTCGGCCACCTCGCGGGAGATCACGGCATGCCGTTCGGCACTGCTCAGCGTGGCGAATGTGGCGAGAAAGGCGGTGAGCAGAGCAAAGCCGAGGAACAGGCGCTCCTCGATCGTCGAGCCCGGTGTCCAGAGCGGAACGCTGGACTCCATCTCCAGACGCCAGGTCCGTCCGCCAACATGCAGGTCGCGCTGCCAGTCGGCAGAAGTACCGCTGTCCAGCAAGTCGATGAGCGGGTGCTGGGGCGAGCCAGGAGTGACGTCCGTGATGCGCAGGTCGAATTGGCGTTCGGCGGCCTTGGCGAGCAGTGGGGCGAAGAGCTGCTGCATATCGATGGCCCCAACCACATAACCGCCGATATCCTGCTCATGGCCGCTATCGGTGAGGGGCCACACCGGAATGAAGAGCAGGGAGGCATGGCGATCGGTCCGCGGCAGGCGGATCAGGTCGGCGGCCATGGCCTTGCCCCGCCCGCGGGAAACCGCCATGGCCTGACGGCGCAGTTCTTCGAAACCGTGGTCGAGTCCCAGTACCGAGCGGCTGGCGGCCAGAGGCTCGCTGAACAGGATCGGGAAGTACTCGGCGCGTTCGCCGGCTCGTTGCATGCGCAAGTCGCGGTCCAGTTCGGCGATGCGATAGTCTGCAAAGCCCTCGCGGATGGCGGCTGCCTCGAAGCCGGCGCGCTCGCTGTGAGTGATCCGCGGCGCCCAGTCCACCGAGTGGATAGCGGGGCGGTTGATGAAGCTCTGGGTGTAGGCGCGAAACTCCGTCCGGGTGACCTGCTGACTGGCGGCGATGAAGTGCGCCAGCCCCTCCAGTGGCAGCAGGGTTTCGGTTATTTCCAGCGTGGCGCCGTCGCCTATAACTTCCATCAGGGTGCGTGCCTCGCTCTGTGCGCGCAAGGCCTCCAGCCGGGTCAGGGCAAGGTGGCCAAGCGCCAGAAACGTGGCAGTGACGATCAGCGGCAGGGCGAAGCGGAAGCCTCCGCCGGGGGCGCGCAGGGGATGCGGGTCAGGCCAGAGCAGGTGGATCACGGGAGCGAACAGCAGTACACCGAGGCTGTCGCCAATCCACCAGTGCAACCATTCGTTGATCAGGTTGTCTGCAGCGATCCGCTCGCCGGCGAACAACAGGGCGCTGCCGAAGGTGGGAGCAATCAGGCAGGCGAGCGGGCCGGCTGTCAGCAGGAACAGGGCCAGCCCGCGGTCGCCCGAAACACGCCAGGTGCTTTGCAGGTAGCCTCGGGCCAGCCAGGCGCTCAGCAGTGCCTGGGTGGTCACCGCCGCGGCTGCGAGGGCAGCGAGACCCAGGTCGTGAGAGGAGGAGGCGAGCCACAGATCGACCACTACTCCTCCCAGCCAGACGCCCGGCCAGCAACGCCAGCCCCAGGCTAGCAGCGTGGCAACGGCCACGCCGGCCGCCGGCCAGATCGGCGAGGCGTAGCCCGACGACTGTGGCAGCAGCAAGCCAGCCTGACCAGCCAGCACATACAGTCCTGCTGTAGCCAGGATTTGCCAGAGGAGCTTTCGCAGTCCGCAGATAGAGGCCATGTTCGACTCGCCTGTAGTGGCGTTGCTGTCTTTGTCGTGCATGGGCTACCGGGAAACCTCGCTGAGGCGTCGGCCGATGGCCAGAGCCGCCGGATAATGAGATTTCCCAAAGCATATCAAGCAGTACTTCATGCCACATGGATCGCCGGGAGTTCGCCGGGAGAACCCGCAAGCGCAGATGCAGCGGGAGCGACCAGGCTGGCCACCACGCCCTCGCCTCGCAGATAAGGTAACTGCCGGAAGGTTCGAGCATGCCCCGAGTCCTACTTGTGGAGCGCTATCTTGGCAAAGTCGCGCTGGCCGGGCAGCAGGCACGACTCGAGGCGCTTCGAATATAGAGCACAGGGGAGGCTTTACCAGCCGAGACTTTAGGGAGGATGGCGTATTCCCCGGACTCGGGTAGTGCTTTGCCAAGGGAGACATGCTGAACGGTCCTTTGCTCCGGATTATGACTGCCTGGGGGCCTGGGAGATGCGGGCCAGCGACGCAAGCAGGGGCGGAGGCGCAAGGAACTGCAGCGCCAAAGGAAACGCTGCATTTCTTGGCGGTAGAGAGATCGGCCCCGCAAGGCGGAACCAGCTCGACCGGCAACCCCGCTATCATGGCCGCCCGCTTGGGCAGGCGGCGTTAGACCGGAGGCTTTGCGACCCCGTCTTTCGAGCGGGTGAGCCAAAATTTGTGACCATGTTAGCTTTTCGCGAGCTTCGCCGAAATAGCGAGTCGCTGTTGTATAGCGAGCCGCTGTTGTTCGGTTATTACCCAAATGCTCCGGCAGGGTGCTCGCCGGTAGCATCGCCGCAGATTATATTTTTGTCAGCCTGTGGCTTCCGGTCGCTCTGGGGCGGACAGACATCGACTTTCGAGCAATCGCGAGCGAAACCGTTATGCAGATTCTAGTAGAAGACAATCCGAAGATCTGCGCCTACCTTCAGCAGGGAAGTGAGCGAGGCGGGCTTCGCCGTCGACCGGGTGGAGAGCGGCAGCAAGGTGTTGCAGCAGGCGCTGGCCGAGGCCTACGACCTGCTGCTCATCGACGTGATTAGGCTCGGGCTGGATGGCTGGGAGGTGCTACGCCGCCTGCGTGACTCCGGGTAGGCGCTGCCGGCGGAGCTGCGCCCGCTGGTGTCCTCGTTCAACGGCATGCTCGCACGGCTCGATGAGTCCATCGTGCGGCTGTCCAACTTCCCCTCCGATATCACCTATTAACTGTGCACGCCGCAGACTCACTCGAGCTCAGGTTGATCGAGCAGGAAATGATAGATCTCGCGGCGATGCCCCCTTGCCTCGTGCCTGCATGAGCCAAGGGGGAGGCAAGCTTAGTCAGTTTTTTGAATGGAAACGATCCTGGCTGTCATGCCTTGGCTCTGGAATTCGAAGCTCACTTCGTCACCGACCTTCAGCCCCTTCAGCAGTTCGGGTTTTGCGATAAAGCCCATGGTCATTGGTGGCCATTTCAAGCTGGGAACGGGGCCGTGCGAGAGCGTGACGGTCCCTTTAGCGGCGTCGATCCCCTTGATCGTGCCGCTGGCCTTGGCGGTCGTGGCCGCGCTGTCCTGTTGTTCCATATGCTTGGGCTGATCCATTGGCATCCTGTCCATGGGCTTGTCGTGCATGTCAGCCGCTGTGGCGGTCTGGACGAGCGCGGCGGTCAGAATGGTTACGAGTACTTGTTTCATTGCTGGGTTGCTCCTGTGGAATTGGATGGTTGCACAGCTGATGCTTTGGGGAGATGCGAGCGGCGTATCAGCCGGTAGGCCGCCGGGATAACGAACAGTGACAGCAAGGGCGCGCTGAGCATGCCACCAACCATGGGCGCGGCGATGCGGCTCATGATCTCGCTGCCGGTGCCGCTGCCCCAGAAAATCGGCAGCAGGCCGGCGACGATCACCGCCACGGTCATCGCCTTGGGACGCACGCGCTGCACGGCGCCCTGGCGAATCGCCGCCAGCAGTGCCTGCTCGCTGCGCTCGCCGGCCGCCTCGCGCTCGGCCCAGGCCTG
>NZ_FOXM01000029.1 GCF_900115715.1 Geopseudomonas sagittaria | reverse complement strand
GATCTTCAGCAGCAGGTTGGAGCGGTCCTGCACCGAGGTGCGGCCCCAGGCGTCGGCGGCGGCATGCGCGGCGTCCAGCGCCAGCTCGATGTCGGCAGCATCGGAGCGGGGGAATTCGGCGATCACTTCGCCGGTGACCGGCGAGGTGTTGGTGAAGTACTGGCCCTTGACCGGCGCGACGAACTCACCATTGATGAAGTTGCCGTAGCGCGGCTTGAGGGAAAGGATGGCGCCAGCGGTACCCGGTTGTGCGTAGATCATGCTCATGGCCTCTCTTTTATTGTTGCGGTCCGGACTGGTTCTGGTTCTGCGCGGACTGTGGGTTGATGGTGTCAGTCAGCGCACGGCGCCGGTATGCGCCGTTGGAATGCAGAAGCTCGTTATTTGGTAGTAACGGCCGCTGAAAGTTGGCACGCACCCGGCCAAAGCGCAAGGCGCCGGCACGGGCCGGCCTCCAGGGTGCGACTCAGGCCGCGACGGGAGCGGATTGTCGCGCGCTAGCCGACACCACGGTTTCCGGCTGGTAGCCCAGGCGCAGGCCGCCCCAGTGCCGGCCCTGGATGAAGATCGGCACCGACAGGTCGTGCATCAGCTCGCCGGTATCGCGGGTGTAGGTCTGCATCAGCAGCGCCTGCTGGTGGCTGCCGCAGCGGATCCCGGTGCGGTCGGTGAACAGCCGCTTGCTGCGGCTGTGCGCCATGTCCAGCTGCGCATCGCCGGTCAGCGGCTGGCTGAACGCCCGGTTGTGGGTCGGCACATAGCCATCCGGGGTGCAGGCGATGGCGAACACCACGCCCTCGTGACGACTCAGCAGCGGCTCCTGGATCGCCGGCAGGACCTCATCGGTAAAGCGGTCGAAGCGGGTGGCGTACTTCTGCGGATGGGTGCCGGGAATCGGCTGGTAGCGGCGGTCGAACAGATCATCCAGGCTGATCCGGCCGCCCTTGATCGCCGCCTCGAACTGCCGGGCGATTTCCAGGGCCCCCTCGCGCGCCAGGTCGTAGACGCGCTGGTGGTAGTCGTCGAGGGCCACCGCGGCCAACTGCTCGCTGATGGTCTCGGTCAACTCCTCCAGCTTCACCGCCTCGCCCTCCAGGCGCCGGGTCTGCTCGTCGCTGACCGCCAGGTCGCTGCGCATCTGCCCCACCGCCTCGAACAGGCTACCCAGCTGGCAGCGATTGTTGTCCGAACCGGCGGCAATTTCGCTGATCTGCTGTTCCACGCCGATCGACAGCGCGGCGATGCTGTCCAGGTGCTGGCCGGCGCGCTCGACCTCGGCCACCCCGGTGACCAGTTCGGCGGACAGACTGCGGATCTGCTCGACCACCTCGCCGGTCTGGCGCTGGATCTCGCCGATCATCGTGCCCACCTCGGCGGTCGCCGCCGCGGTGCGCCCGGCCAGGCTGCGCACCTCGCCGGCCACCACGGCGAAACCGCGGCCATGCTCGCCGGCGCGCGCCGCCTCGATGGCCGCGTTGAGCGCCAGCAGGTTGGTCTGGCTGGCGATCTCCTGGATCACCCCGGTGACCCGCTGGATCTCCGCGCTGCGCCGGTTCAGCGCCTCGATCAGTTCGCGGCTGGCGCCGGCCTGCTGGCGCAGCTGCTGCATGCGGCCGATGGTGTCGACCAGCACACGGCGGCCGGCATCGCTGCTCTGCCGCGCCTCGATGGCGGCCTCCACCGCCTGGCGACTGAGCGCCGCGGTCTGCGCCTCGGTGGCAATCATCATCTCGGCATTGCCGACGATGCGCGCGGCGGCATCGACCTGCGACTCGACCCGCGCGGCCAGGTGCTGCACCGAATAGGCCACTCCTGCCGCCGACAGGGCATTGTGACTGACCGAAAAGGACAGCTCGCGGGCCAGCTTGCCGACATCGACAGCGGCCGCCGTGCCACTGCCGGAACGCCAGCGGCGCCAGGCCAACGGCAGCCAGGGCAACAGGAGCAGCAGGAGCAGGCACAACCAGAGGGGCAGCCAGCCCATGCTCAGGGCGGCGACCGACATGACGGCCAGCCCTCCCTGGGCCAGACGCATCAGTGCGGAACGGGAAAAATCGGATGACATGGCAACTCCTTGCTGGAGGCGGGCCACCACGGGGACGGCGGCAGCGGCATGCCGGGCATTCCTGCTGACCGCCGGGTGGCACTGCATTGTTCTTTTCTTGTAGTTTTCGTAGCCCGGCAGGCACTGCAGGCCCACCGGCGCAATCACGGCCCAGGTCGCAAAGCCGCATAAGTATCCATCGACCAGCGGCCGCCAGACTTTAGCCCCGATGCCTAAGACATGGCCGGCGGCGCCAGAAACGAAAGGGCCGGCATTAAGCCGGCCCCCTGTGTGACGCGCCCTGGATCAGATCAGCGCTTGGCAACCGCCGCCACTTCCTTGGGCAGCTTGAAGGTCCACACCATGCCGCCCTGGTTGAAGTCCTTGATGCGCTTGGCCACCTCGCCGCCCCACAGCGGCACGGCGCCGCCCCAGCCGGACAGCACGGAGACGTACTGCTCGCCGTCCATCTCCCAGGTGATCGGCGAGCCGATCACGCCCGAGCCGGTGTTGAACTCGTAGAGTTTCTTGCCGGTCTTGGCGTCGAAGGCCATCAGGTAGCCTTCCGGGTTACCGGTGAACACCAGGTTGCCCTTGGTGGCCAGCACGCCGCCCCACAGCGGCGCGTAGTTCTTGTAGCGCCAGACTTCCTTGCCGGTCTTCGGGTCGATGGCGCGCAGCACGCCGATGTAGTCCTCGTTGAGCGGGTGGATGGTGAAGCCGGCGCCCAGGTAGGCCGCGCCCTTCTTGTAGGCGGTGCCTTCGTTCCAGATGTCCATGCTCCACTCGTTGGACGGCACGTAGAACAGCCCGGTGTCCTGGCTGTAGGCCATCGGCATCCAGTTCTTGCCGCCGAGGAACGACGGCGCCACGGTGACCGTCTTGCCCTGCGCGCCGGCGTCGTTCGGCGAGCCCGGACGGTTGGCGTCGTCGTAGATTGGCCGACCGTTCTTGTCCAGGCCCTTGGCCCAGGTGATCTTGTCGACGAACGGGAAGCCGCGGATGAACTTGCCGTTGGTGCGATCGAGCACGTAGAAGAAGCCGTTGCGGTCGGCGGTGGCCGCCGCCTTCACGGTCTTGCCGCCGTCCTGGTAGTTGAAGGAGACCAGCTCGTTGACGCCGTCGTAGTCCCAGCCGTCGTGCGGGGTGGTCTGGAAGTGCCACTTGATGGTGCCGTCGTCCGGGTTCAGCGCCAGGCGCGAGGACGAGTAGAGGTTGTCGCCGGGGCGCAGGTGCGAGTTCCACGGCGCCGGGTTGCCGGTGCCGAACAGCAGCTGGTTGGTTTCCGGGTCGTAGTAGCCGCCCAGCCACGGCGCCGCACCGCCGGTCTTCCACAGGTCACCCGGCCAGGACTTGCCGGCCTCGCCGCCGGTGACGCCGTGCTCAACCTTCTTGCCGTCCTTGTAGACATAGCCCATGTGGCCTTCCACGGTCGGACGGGTCCACAGCAGCTCGCCGTTGCTCGGGTTGTAGGCCTCGATCTTGCCGACCACGCCGAACTCGCCACCGGACACGCCGGTGATCAGCTTGCCGTTGACCACCAGCGGCGCGGCGGTGATCGAGTAACCGGCCTTGTAGTCGGCCACGGTCTTCTTCCACACCACCTTGCCGGTGTCCTTGTTGAGGGCAACCAGCTTGGCGTCGAGGGTGCCGAAGATCACCAGGTCGCCGTACAGGGCGACACCGCGGTTGATCACGTCGCAGCACGGCATGATGCCGTCGGGCAGGCGCGCATCGTACTGCCACAGCTCCTTGCCGGTGCGCGCGTCCACCGCGAACACCCGCGAGTAGGAGGCGGTCAGGAACATCACGCCATCCTTGACCAGCGGCTGGGCCTGCTGGCCGCGCTGCTTCTCGCCACCGAAGGAGAAGCCCCACACCGGGCGCAGCTCCTTGACGTTGTTGGCGTTGAGGGCATCCAGGGTGCTGTAGCGCTGCCCCTGCAGGCCCATGCCGTTGGTGACGATCTGGTCGGGGGTCTGGGCGTCCTTGAGAATTTCGTCGTCGGTGACGGCCCAGGCCGACATGCCGGACAGCACCAGCGCGAGGCTCAGGGCGGTCCGGGCAAAAGAATGGGTGAGACCGGAGTGATTCATTGCGGCTACCTCTGCGGGTTCATTGTTATCGCCGGGAATTTTTCCCGGTCTGCAGGGAATTCTTCGCCGCAGGGGGTAGCGCAACAATTGATCGCAGGGGGCAAAGACATGCTTCCTTGGTAGCAATACCCCGCCGCAAGGCCCGCACGGCGGCACCTTACAGCGGCCAGACCCACAGCAGCATGGGCACCCCCACCGCCACCACGATCACCTCCAACGCCAGCCCCAGGCGCCAGAAGTCGCCGAAGCGCAGGCCGCCAGGGCCGAGGATCAGGGTGTTGTTCTGGTGGCCGATGGGAGTGAGGAAGGCGCAGGAGGCGCCCACCGCGATGGCCATCAGGAAGGCATCGGCATTCACCGCCAGCAGCTGGGCGCTGCTGAGGGCGATCGGGCACATCACCGCGGCGGTGGCGGCGTTGTTCATCAGATCGGAGAGGAACATGGTCACCACCAGCAACAGCACCAGGGCCAGTACCGCGTCGCCGCGCGCCAGGTAGTCGAGCAGGAAGCGGGCGATACTGCCGGCCGCGCCGCTGCTCAGCATCGCATCAGCCACCGGCAGCATCGCACCGAGCAGCACGATCACCGGCCAGTCAATCGCCGTGTACAGCGAGCGCGGCGGCACTATGCCGAGCACGGCGAAGGCCAGCGCACCGGCGGCAAAGGCCAGCGCCGGCGGCAGCAGGTCGCTGGCAGCGACGGCCACGCTCAGGGCCATCACCAGGCCGGCGAGCAGCGCCTGACCCTGCCTGGGCACGCGGATGTCGCGCGGCGCCAGCGGCAAACAGCCGAACTGCCCGGCAAAGCCGGCCAGCGCCTCGTTGCCGCCCTGCATCAGCAGCACATCGCCGGCACGGACCGGCGTCGAGCGCAGGCGGCGGATCATGCGCAGACCCTGACGCGAGATGGCCAGCAGATTGATGCCGTAGCGGCTGCGCAGCTCCACGTCGGTGGCCGAGCGGCGGATCAGCGACGAGCCGGGCATCACCACCAGCTCCTGGATCACCACCTCCTCCGCACCGCTCCTCGCGGCCTCCCTGGGCGCTTGCTGGGCAGCAGCCTGCCCCTCTTCCGCCACGCGCTGGCCGTCGACCAGCGGCGGGCGGCCGGCTGGTTCGGTCTCGGCGCTCTCGGCAGTCCCGGCGCTCGCCGCGCTCTCCGGCGGCGGCGCCGGCACATCCTCGACCAGATGCAGGCCTAGGCTGGACAAGACCTTGGCCAGCGACTCCGGCTCGACCTCGACGATCAGGATGTCCCCCGCGTGCAGCCGCCGACGCGGGCCGGGCGCGACCACCCGAATGTCATGGCGCACCAGGCCGACGATCTGCGCCTCGGCCTCGTCGAGCATCTGCTCGACCTCGTGCAGGGTCTTGTTGGCGGCCTTGCTGCCCTCGGTAATGCTCACCTCGCTGAGATAGGCTTCGCTCTCGAAGCCGCCACTGGCGGCCGGACCATGCGTGGGCACCCAGCGCCAGCCGAGCAGACCGATGAACAGCACACCGAACAGCGCCACGGCCAGGCCCACCGGGGCGAAGTCAAACATGGCGAAGCCGCCCAGTCCGCTGGCCTCGCGGTAGCCGGAGACGATCAGGTTGGGCGGCGTGCCGATCAGCGTGGTCATGCCGCCGAGGATCGAGGCGAAGGACAGCGGCATCAGCACCCTGCCCGGCGCCAGCTGGTGTTTCGCCGCCATCTGCAGGGCGATCGGCATCAGCAACGCCAGGGCGCCGACATTGTTCATGAACCCCGACAGCACCGCGGCCAACACCAGCAGCGCCAGCAGGCTGGCCGTCGGCCCGACGCCGCCGGGCAGCAGGCGCTGCGCCAGGATGTCCACCGCGCCGCTGCTCTGCAGGCCATGGCCGAGCACCAGCACGCAAGCGACGGTGATCACCGCCGGGTGCCCGAAGCCGGCGAAGGCCTCCTCCACCGGTACCAGGCCGAGCAGCACGCAGGCCAGCAGCGCCGCCATCGCGACCAGATCGTGCCGCCAGCGGCCCCAGAGAAACAGGGTCAGGGCAGCCAGCAGCACCGCGACAATCGCAACCTGAGAGCCCGCCATAACGCGCCTCGCTTCGGGTGGCACCCCGTGCCGACTGCCATGAACCCTAGTCAGCGACGGACGGGGCGACAAGGCGGCAACGAGCGGCGAAATCGCTTAACCTTGCCGCGCTCAAGTGTGCCCACCATGGAGGGACTGCATGCTGCTAGCCTTGATTATTCTCTGGACGATCGTTGCGGCGACCGCCAGCGCCGTCGCCGTGCGGCTGCGCAGGCGCTACCGGTTTCCCCTGTGGCTCGCCCTGCTGATCCTCTGGTCGCCGTGGCTGCTGGCCATTCTGGCGGTCGCCCTGTTCGTGCTCGGCGAATACCTGCGCGCCGCGCGGATCGACGAACTGACCCCGCCGGACGAACTGCGCCGCCAGCTGGAGGACGGCGCGGCCCGCGATCCGCGCGCCCTGCTGCAGGCCGGCGAGACCAGCGTCTGCCTGTTCCACTCCTACGACGCGCGCCGCGTCGCCACTGCCGGATCGCCCCAGCTCGTCGCGCTGCAGGACCTGCACCTGCCGGCCGACGACGGCTGGTGGTATGTGGCGTTCTTTCGCGGCGAGACGCTCACCCGCCTGCATCTGGTTGCCTCGCAGCCGGTCGAGACCGGCTGCCTGATCCGCGAGGCGGCCGACTGGCCGTACTCGACGTTTCATCGCGAGGTGCGCAATGGCCGCTATCCAAGGGATTGGCGGGAAGCGATGAAGGAACGAATGGGATTCGCGGCGAATGGGGATGAGCAGTGATGGCGTGATGGGTATCGCGTTGCTCCA
Organism: Geopseudomonas sagittaria; assembly: GCF_900115715.1. Classification (GTDB taxonomy): domain Bacteria; phylum Pseudomonadota; class Gammaproteobacteria; order Pseudomonadales; family Pseudomonadaceae; genus Geopseudomonas; species Geopseudomonas sagittaria. The sequence goes on along the minus strand of NZ_FOXM01000029.1, from coordinate 22,108 downwards.
CCCATCGACCAGGCAAGCGCGGACTACTCCCCCGCGTCCACCCGCCGAAACACCTGCGCCTCGTACCTGGGGTACAGGTGGCTGACCGTGCGGATCAGCTCGAAGCGGGTCAGGCTGATGGCGGCGAAGCGTTCGGGAATCGGCGCGCGCATCGCCTCGTTCATGTCCTTGCCCTCGGCCACCGCCTCGCGCAGCAGGCCATCGAGCCAGCCGAGGTAGTCGCGCATCTGCGCGAAGGGTTCACGCCCCGTGGCGAGCGGACCGTGACCCGGAACCAGCAGTTTGTACGGCAGCTTCTCCAGCGCGGCCAGATCGGCCAGCCAGACGTCCAGGCCCGGCGTCTGCGGGGTGGTCAGCGCGCGATGGTAGAACACCAGGTCGGCGGCGAACAGCACGCCGGTGGTCTGGTCGAAGATCGCCAGGTCGGCGCCGGTGTGGCCGCTGAAGGCCAGCAGCTGCAGGCGATGGCCGCCGATCTCGCGCACGCCGGGCTCCAGCGTTTCGCCCGGCAGCAGCACCTCGGTGCCGCGCATCCAGTCGCCGAGCAGGCGGTACATGTTGTCGGCGAAGGCGCCGCCCTGCTCGGCGAGCAGCTCGCGGGTGCGGGGCAAGGATGCGATGGGCACGTCGCTGAAGGCCTGGTTGCCGAACACGTGGTCGGGGTGGTGGTGGGTGTTGATCACCAGGGCGATCGGTCGGTCGGTGACCCGGCCGATGGCGGCGCGCAGGGCCTCGCCGTAGCGTTTCGAGATGCCGGTATCGATCAGCACCACCCCGGCCTCGGTGACGATGAACGCCACGTTGACGATGTTGCCGCCGTTGCTCGCCGCGAAGTTCTCCGTGCTGCCCTCCAGCAGCCAGGTGTCCGCGGCGATCTGCCGGGGCTGCAGGTCGTAGGCCAGTTCGGCCGCGACCAGCGGCAGGCTGAGGAAGATCGCCACAAGCAGGCTCAACAGTCGCATGGTGCCTCCTTTCAAGATCGCCGGCTCAGAACGCCGCCTCGAACTCGTTGCCGTTGTTGTCGCGCAGCCACAGGCGCGCTCCGGCGTCCGCCTCGCCCAGCTGCAGGGTCAGGGTCGGGTTCTCGCTGACCGAGGGGTGCAGCTCCAGGCTGGCCAGCACCGAGCCGTCGTTGCCGCGCAGCTCGGCGCGCTCGATGAAGAACTCGGGGATGCCGCCGGACAGGCCGTTGTCCATCGGGTGCGCCACGCGCAGGCGCAGGCGGCTGCCCTCCCCGGCCGGGAAACGCGCGCCGAAGATCTCGCCGAGGTGCTCCTCCCAGCCGGCCTGGGCGCGCACGGCGCTGGGCGCGGTGCAGCCGCCGCCGGCGGCGTCGACGCGGGTCGAACCGACGTGCCAGACGCCGTCGCGGGTCAGCACCGCGGCGCGCAGCGGGGTGGCCTGCTCGACGCGGATGTTGAGGGCGATGCGCGGCGCCACCGGACCTTCGGGGAAGAAGCTGAAGATCTGCGCGATGGGATTGAGTTCGGCCCAGGCGACGATGCGCACCACTTCCTGGCCCAGAGCCGTGGCGTCGATGCTGATCGGCACCTGGCGCGAGTCCTCGGCGAACGGCGGCGCGGTCAGCACCACCCGCTCGTCGAACTCGTAGGGCGCCGCGCCGAGGAAGCGCGTCTGGTGGAAGCTCCACATCGGCGACTGCAGCGGATCGGCATCGCCGGCCCAGGCCGGACTGCTCAGCAGCAGCCAGCCCAGCGCCAGGCCCATGCTACGTATGGTCATTCCCTGCCTCCCGTCCTCTGACTGGATGATGCCCACGGGACGCGGAGCGTCCCCGGACACACTCCCACGCGGGAGCGTGGGAGCGATCATTCCCCCATCACTCGCCGTGGGTCTGCGCCTGCACCTCGCCTTCGTACAGCTCCGGCACCTCGTAGCGCAGGCCGTAGCGGGCGTAGATCTTCGCCAGTTCGCCGGAGCCGATCAGCTCGACCAGCCCGCCCTCCAGGGCGTAGGCCAGCTGGCGATTGCTCTCGTGCACCGCCATGCCGATGTCCCACTGCTGGCGGCCCATTTCCGGATAGGCGTTTTCCGCCGCCTTGAGCTGCGGGTCGCCGGCCTCGTGGAGCAGCCAGTCGATCTCGCCGCGCATGGCCATCACCGCGTCCACCTTACCCTCGCGCATGGCGGCGAAGGCCAGCGGCGGGCTCGGGTAGTGGCGGGTGTTGCGGCTCATGCGCCCGCCGAAGGCGGCACTGAGGTAGAACGACGGCACGCTGTCCACCTCGACGCCGATCGGGTGATAGGCGAACACCGCGACGCTGGGCACTTCCTTCAGGCGGCGGGCGTCGTGGGCCACCTGCCAGCGCTCGCGCTGGTAGGGGGCGAACATCACCACCAGCTCGTTGACCATCTCGCCCAGCTCGTTGCGCTTGTAGGAGAACTCGCGGTCGTAGGGCACCCGCAGCATCACGTCGGCGAGTTCCTCGGGGCGCAGGTAGTGGCCCTTCCAGACGAAGTTGCGCAGATCGTCGTCGAGCTTCTCGCCCGGCGTCATCCACATCAGCTCGAGCTTGAGCCCCTGGCTGGCAGCCAGCTGCTGCGCCAGCTCGACGTCGACGCCGCGGGCCTGGCCGTCCTCCTGGAAGCTGTAGGGCGGGAAGTTCTCGTACACCGCCACCTTGAGCACGCCCGAGGCGACGATGTCGTCGAACGGTCGAACCTGCGCCTGCGCGACCTGGGCAAGCGTCAGCAGACTGCACAACACCAGGATCAGCAGGCGCATGGCGGCTTACTCCTCGACGGCGACGCTTTCCAGGTAGCTGCGGATGGCCCACAGCGATTCCTGGCTGAGGTAGTCGGCCATCTTCGGCATGTACACGCGACCGTCGCGCACCGCGCCGTTGATCACCCGCTCCTTGTACCACTCGTCGCCCTCGATGCCGGCGTCCAGGTAGCGCAGGTCCGGGGCGATGCCGCCGGAGACGGCTTCCAGGCCGTGGCAGCGCGCGCAGTTCTGGGTGTAGGCGGAGGAGCCGATCTCCACGGCCTTGGCGTTGTGCTCGGAGGGCGCGCGGTAGGGGTTCTCGTCACGCCATTCCTCGCCCAGCTGCTCCAGCTCGGCGGTATTGACGGCCTGCGGCGTCACGTCGCCATGAGCCAGGACCTGGGTGGCGGCGCCCAGCGCGAGGGAGGCCAGCAGGGCGTGCAGCAGTTTCTTGTTGTTCATGACGGTACCTCGTTTCGATGCGGTGCAAGGCGAAGCATTCCGGGACGGGAATGCGTTGATCGCATCTTAGGGACGCAGCGGCCACCATCAGTATTCTGCTTTGGTGCCCGAGCCCTACTCCCTTGGTAGGAGACTTTGGAAGCGGTCCGTTCAGGCCTTCGGACAGGGTCCTTGGTAGCAGAACAAATCATTGATTCGAAAGGGATTTTTTCCCGAGCACAGCGGGAAGGCTTCCCTATCCGGCGAACCGGGCCGGGATCACCATCGGGGTGAGCGGCTGCCCCACGGCAGCCTTCCACCACCGATCAGGGACACCGCCCCCATGACAACAAGAGACATCCTGCCCTCCGCTCCGCGTCCGCTGGGCCGCGCCATCCACTGTCTGATCCTCGCCGCGGGCCTGGGCATCGGCCTGCCGGCACTGGCCAAGAGGGTCAGCTGGGAAGACATCGCCAACGACCATGTCAGCACCCAGGACGTGCTGCAGTACGGCATGGGCACCCACGCCCAGCGCTACAGCCCGCTGGCGCAGGTCAACGCCGACAACGTGTTCAAGCTGACCCCGGCCTGGTCCTACTCCTTCGGCGACGAGAAGCAGCGCGGCCAGGAATCGCAGGCCATCGTCCACGACGGGGTGATCTACGTCACCGGCTCCTACTCGCGCGTGTTCGCCCTCGACGCCAAGACCGGCAAGCGCCTGTGGACCTACAGCCACCGCCTGCCCGACGACATCCGCCCGTGCTGCGACGTGGTCAACCGCGGCGCCGCCATCTACGGCGACAAAATCTACTTCGGCACCCTCGACGCCGCGGTGGTCGCGCTGAACAAGGACACCGGCAAGGTGGTGTGGAAGAAGAAGTTCGGCGACCACGGCGCCGGCTACACCATGACCGGCGCACCGACCATCGTGAAGGACGGCAAGAGCGGCAAGGTGCTGCTGATCCACGGCAGCTCCGGCGACGAGTTCGGCGTGGTCGGCCAGCTGTTCGCCCGCGATCCGGAGACCGGCGAAGAAGTGTGGATGCGCCCGTTCGTCGAGGGCCACATGGGCCGTCTGAACGGCAAGGACAGCACCCCGACCGGCGACGTCAAGGCGCCGTCCTGGCCGGACGATCCCAACCACCCGACCGGCAAGAAGGAAGCCTGGAGCCACGGCGGCGGCGCGCCCTGGCAGAGCGCCAGCTTCGACCCGGCCACCAACACCATCATCGTCGGCGCCGGCAACCCGGCGCCGTGGAACGGCTGGGCGCGCACCGCCGAGGGCGGCGATCCGAAGGACTTCGACAGCCTGTACACCTCCGGCCAGGTCGGCGTCGACCCGAGCACCGGCGAGGTGAAGTGGTTCTACCAGCACACCCCCAACGACGCCTGGGACTTCTCCGGCAACAACGAGCTGGTGCTGTTCGACTACCAGGACAAGGCCGGCAAGACCGTCAAGGCCACCGCCCACGCCGACCGCAACGGCTTCTTCTACGTGGTCGACCGCAAGAACGGCAAGCTGCAGAACGCCTTCCCGTTCGTCGACGGCATCACCTGGGCCAGCCACATCGACCTCAAGACCGGCCGCCCGGTGGAGAACCCCGGCCAGCGCCCGGCCCCGCCGGCACCGGGCGAGAAGCACGGCAAGTCGATCGAGGTGTCGCCGCCGTTCCTCGGCGGCAAGAACTGGAACCCGATGGCCTACAGCCAGGACACCGGCCTGTTCTACGTGCCGGCCAACCACTGGAAGGAGGACTACTGGACCGAGGAGGTCAGCTACAAGAAGGGCGCCGCCTACCTCGGCCAGGGCTTTCGCATCAAGCGTATGTACGACGACCACGTCGGCATCCTGCGCGCGATGAACCCGACCACCGGCAAGGTCGCCTGGGAACACAAGGAGAAGCTGCCGCTGTGGGCCGGCGTGCTGGCCACCAAGGGCAACCTGGTGTTCACCGGCACCGGCGACGGCTACTTCAAGGCCTTCGACGCCAGGAACGGCAAGGAGCTGTGGCAGTTCAACGTCGGCACCGGAATCATCTCGCCGCCGATCACTTGGGAGCAGGACGGCGAGCAGTACATCGGCGTGACCGCCGGCTACGGCGGCGCGGTGCCGCTGTGGGGCGGCGACATGGCCGAGCTGACCAAGCCGGTCGCCCAGGGCGGCTCGTTCTGGGTATTCAAGCTGCCGAGCTGGGATAGCAAGACTGCCCAGCGCTGAGGAAATGGTATCCGCTCATGCCCTGCGATTTGTCGGCCCTGGTGCAGGGCAATCGTGAGCGGACGACCACCGCCGGGCTCCCCTCCGCAGCCCGGCGCCCTTTACGGAGGCGCCCGCGTGCGCCTCCGCCTTTTTTGCCCGCTTACAGGACATCCGCCATGAAGCCATTGCTCTCGCTCCTGCCCCTCGCCCTGCTGCTGGCCGGCGCCGTCGCCCAGGCTGACGACGAGGGCGTCACCGTGATCAACGGCTGCCGCCTGGAGGTGGACAGCCAGTGCCCCGGCGCCGACCTGCGCGGGGCCGACCTGCGCCATCTCGACCTGCGCCGCATCAACCTGGCCGGCGCCGATCTCTCCGGCGCCGACCTGCGTCACGCCAAACTGGACCTAGCCAATCTGGAGAAGGCCAAACTGCACCAGGCCGACCTGACCCGCGCCAGCCTGCAGCAGGCCAACCTGCGCCTGGCCGACTTTTCTGGCGCGCGGCTGGTGGCGATCAACGGCTGGGCCCTGCACGCCCAGGCCACGCGCTTCAGCGGCGCCGACCTGACCGCCGCCAACCTGGAATTCGCCCGCCTGTCCGCGGCGCGCCTGCACGATGCGAATCTCACCGCCGCCAACCTGGAAATGGCCTGGCTGAGCAAGGCCGACCTCAAGGGTGCCAGCCTGCGCGACGCCAACCTGCAGGAAGCCAAGGTCAACGACGCCAACCTGGCAGCCGTCGACCTCGCCGGCGCCCGCCGCCACTACGCCACCTTCCAGGGCACCAACATGGAAGGCTGCAGGGAGTGTCCGCTGGATTGGGAAAAGTGAGGTTGCGGTGGGGCAGCGCATGGCCGTCCCCAGCCCTCCCCCAAGGGGGAGAGGGAGCAGGCAGGGTGCGCCATGCCCGACGCGCCCGCTCCAAGCCATTGCGCTCGGGCAGCGATCTGCCGCAGCGACGCACTCCCCTCTCCCCGCGGGGAGAGGGGCCGGGGGTGAGGGGGTAGCGGCGAGCGCCTACGCCCCGGCCTGCCCGACCCGCAGCAGCCCGGTATCGATGGCCAGGTGCACCAGCTCGCCCTGGCTGGCGACCTGCAGCTTGCTCTTCAGCAGGGTCTGGTAGTTGGACACCGTCTTGGCGCTGATGCACAGCTGCTCGGCGATCTGCCGCAGGCCGACGCCGCGGGCGAGCATGACGAAGATCTCCAGCTCGCGCTGGGTCATGCCGCGCAGGCGCGGGTCCTGACCGTCGCTGCCGGCGCAGGCCAGCGCGGTGGCCAGGCCGTGCTCGAGGTAGGTCTGCCCGGCCAGCACCTTGCGTACCGCCTCGAGCAGCACCTGCGGCGCTGCGCTCTTGGTCAGGTAGCCGCTGGCGCCGGCTTCCAGCGCCTTGCGCACCACCGGCAGCTCGTCGTGCATGCTGAAGAACAGCACGCGCAGCTGCGGCTGGCGCGCCAGCAGGCGCCGCGCGGTTTCCAGGCCGCTGATGCCGGGCAGGCCGACGTCGAGGATCACCAGCTCCGGGCAGTCGCGGGCAACCCGTTGCAGGGCCTCCTCGCCGCTGGCCGCCTCATGCACGCTCACGTCATCGAGCAGGGTCGCCAGCAGACTGGCATAGCCCTGGCGCACCACCGCATGGTCGTCGACTATCAGGATGTTCATGTCGCCCACTCTCGCCAGGAAATCTCCACGCACAGGCGCAGGCCGCGGGGCTCGCCATCGTGCAGTTGCAGGGCGGCGCCGAGGCAGCGCGCCCGTTCGCGCATCGAGCGCAGACCGACGCCCTCGCGCAGCGGCGTCGGCAGGCCGCCGCCGTCGTCGCTCACTTCCAGCTGCAGCAGCGCACCGCGGCAGGTCAGGCCGACCCGCACCCGGCTGGCGCCGGCATGCCGGGCGACGTTGGTCAGCGCCTCCTGCAGCAGGCGGAACACGTGGGCGCGCGCCTCCTCGCCGAGCACCGGCAGCGCCTCGTCCAGCTCCAGCACGCAGGGCACGCCCTGCTGCGCCTGCCACTGCTCGACGTGCTGGCGCACCGCCCCGCCGAGGCCGAGGCGCTCGAGCACTACCGGATAGAGGTCACGCACCAGGCTGCGGAAGCTCTGCTGCATCTGTTCGCTGGTCTCCAGCAGGCGCTGGCTGATCGCCTCGACCTGCTGCGGGCTGTCACGGCAGGCGCCGAGCAGATACAGCTGGGCGCGCATGCCGGCGAGGATCTGGCCGAGGTCGTCGTGCAGCGCCTGGGCCAGGTGGGTGCGCTCGCGCTCCTGGGTGGCCAGCAGGGCGGCGGTCAGCGCCTGGTTGTCGGCGCCGGCCTGCTGCAGGGCCTGGGCCATGGCGTTGACCTGTCCGGCCAGGCGGCGCGCCTCAGGCTGGGCGTAGGCCGGCAGGCGGGTGTCCAGCGCGCCGCCGGCGATCGCCTGCAGGGCGCGCAGCACGTCGGTGAGCAGATGGAGGCCGCGGCGCACCAGCCAGGCGCTGGCACCCAGGCACAGCAGCCAGGCGACGAGGAACAGCGCCAGCAGCTGCAGCAGCGACTCCCACACCTCCTCCAGTTCGTCGGCGGGGCTGACGCGGATGCTCAGGCTGCGGCCGTCGGCCAGCACCAGCCGGTACACCGGCAGGTCGGCGAAGCGCCCGGCCAGCCAGGCGGCCAGCGGGTTGCCGCCCAGCGGATTGCCGCCCAGCGGGTTGTCCTCAATGTCGCTGCTGGCGCCGTCGCCCCAGTCCAGCTCCAGATGACGCAGGTTGGCGGTCAGGCTGGCGTCGAGCAGCGCCGGATCGTCCGCCGCGCGCAGGGCGAGAAAGCGCGCCACACTGTCGGCGGCCTGCAGTTCGCGGCGGATGTCCAGCTCGGCCTGGCGCAGCACCAGCAGCAGACAGACCAGCAGCACGGCGACGAACAGGCCGCTGACCAGCAGGCTGGCGCGGCCCAGGGCGGAAAGCGGCGCGGCCATGGTTCAGCGCTCGCGGGTCGGGATGCTTAGCGCACCACGAACACGCCCTGCATGCCCTTGCCTTCCAGGCCCTTGGCGTAGAAGCGGTACTTGCCGGGCTTGATCGGCACGAAGTAGATCTCCGCCTCGCCGGCGTCCTCGAACTCCAGCTCGGTGAGGGTCACCGCCTTGATCTCCACGCCGCCGGCCTCGACCTTGCGCAGGTAGATGGAGGTGGCCAGCTCCGGCGCCTGGAAGGCGTACTCCTTGCGCCCGCTGGCGATGATCTTCAGCTGGTAGGCCTTGCCGGTTTCCAGCTGGTACTCGGTCTGCGACATGCTGTAGTCGCTGGCTTCCGAGCCGAGCACCAGGTCGGGCAGCGCCTCGCTGCGGCGGGTCAGGTCGCCGGCGGCGCTGGCGCTATCGAAACCGACCATGCCGAGGATCAGCAGGGCGGGCAGGGACAGGGTTCTGAGCAGGGACATGGCGAAGACTCCGGAGCTTTAATTGTTGTGGCCCCATCCTAAAAGCTGCATCCCGGCGCCGAATCAGTACCTTGGTACCAGTGCGGCGCTACTTTCTGCATATTTGCCAGCCCCCTCGACCTTCCTAAGCTGGCAGCAACCCCATCGGAGGCTGCCATGCGCACACTGCTGCCCTGCCTGTTCACCGCCCTCGGCCTGCTGGCCAGCGCCAGCGCCAGCGCCAATCTCGACATCCGCATCGGCTACCTCGGCTATGCGCCGGAGCGCGGCCCGGTGCTGTCCAACGTCATCCCCGAGCCGGTCGACGCCGGCCTGCGCGGCGCCGAGCTGGCCATCGCCGACAGCAACAGCACCGGGCGCTTCCTCAAGCACAGCTACCGCCTGGAGACCGTCGAGGCGGCCAGCGGCGCGGCCCTGCTGGCGCAGGCGCAGCAACTGCACGCCAGCGGCCTGCGCCTGTTCGTGGTCAACGCCCCGGCCGACAGCCTGCGCCAGCTGGCTGCGGCGCTGCCGGACAGTCTGCTGTTCAACGCCGGCAGCGCCGACGACAGCCTGCGCACCGACCACTGCGCGGCCAACCTGCTGCACACCCTGCCCAGCCGCGCCATGCTCGCCGACGCCCTCGGCCAGTTCCTCGCCGCGCGCAAGTGGAACCGCGCCCTCCTGATCCCCGGCCCGACCGCCGACGACCAGGCCTACGCCGACGCCCTGCGCCGCGCCGCCAAGCGCTTCGGGGTGAAGATCGTCGCCGAGAAGCCGTGGACCTTCGACAACGACCAGCGGCGCAGCGCCCAGGCGGAGATGCCGCTGTTCACCCAGACCGCCGAGTACGACGTGGTGCTGGTGGCCGACGAGCGCGGCGACTTCGGCGAGTACGTGCCCTACCACACCTGGTACCCGCGCCCGGTGGCCGGCACCCAGGGCCTGACCCCGACCGGCTGGCACAAGACGGTGGAAACCTACGGCGCCGCCCAGCTGCAGAAGCGCTTCGAGGCGCATGCCAAGCGCTGGATGAACGACCGCGACTTCGCCGCCTGGATCGCCGTGCGCAGCATCGCCGCCGCGGTCGGCAAGCTGAAGGCTGCCGAGCCGGAGGCGATCCGCCAGCTGGCGCTGTCCGGCGAACTGCCGCTGGACGGCTTCAAGGGCCGCAAGCTCAGCTACCGCGACTGGAACGGCCAGCTGCGCCAGCCGATCCCACTGGTGCACCCGCGCGCACTGGTCAGCACCTCGCCGCAGGACGGCTTCCTGCACCCGCTCACCGACCTCGACAGCCTCGGCTACGACCGCCCGGAAAGCCGCTGCCGCCTGAGCGGCGAAGCCTGAACGGCCCGCCCACGACAACAACAACGATTCGGAGAACTGCCATGCGCCACCTGCTGCTCGCTGCCACCGCCGCCGGCTTCCTGCTCGCCGGCCACGGCGCCCTCGCCGCCACCGCCTACGTCTCCAACGAGAAGGACAACACCCTCAGCGTGATCAATCTGGACACGCTGGAGACGGTGGAGACCCTCGAGGTCGGCATGCGCCCGCGGGGGCTGACCCTGTCCAGCGACCACAAGCTGCTGTACATCTGCGCCAGCGACTCCGACCGCGTGCAGGTGATGGACCTGGCCAGCCGCAAGATCATCAAGGAACTGCCCTCCGGCGCCGACCCCGAGCAGTTCGCCCTGCACCCCAACGACAAGTGGCTGTACATCTCCAACGAGGACGACGCGCTGGTCACCGTGGTCGACGTCGACAGCGAGCAGGTGCTGGCGCAGATCGACGTCGGCGTCGAGCCGGAAGGCATGGCGGTCAGCCCCGACGGCAAGTGGGCGGTGAACACCAGCGAAACCACCAGCATGCTGCACTGGATCGACACCACGACCCACGAGCTGGTCGACAACACCCAGGTCGACCAGCGCCCGCGCCACGTCGAGTTCAGCCAGGACGGCAAGCTGCTGTGGGCCTCGGCGGAGATCGGCGGCACGGTCACGGTGATCGACGTCGCCAGCCGCCAGCCGGTCAAGGTGCTCAACTTCGCGATCAAGGGCGTGCACCCGGACAAGGTGCAGCCGGTCGGCGTCAAGCTGAGCAGCGACGGCAAGTACGCCTTCGTCGCCCTCGGCCCGGCCAACCACGTGGCGGTGGTCGACGCCAAGACCTACGAGGTGCTCGACTACCTGCTGGTCGGCCGCCGCGTCTGGCACATGGCCTTCACCCCCGGCGAGAAGCAGCTGCTGACCACCAACGGCGTCAGCGGCGACGTCTCGGTGATCGACCTGGCCAGCCTCAAGGTCACCAAGTCGATCAAGGTCGGCCGCTACCCGTGGGGCGTGGTGGTGACGCCATGATCGGCCTCGAGGTGTCCGGGGTCAGCTTCGCCTATGGCGCGCGCCAGGCGCTGGTCGACCTCGACTTCGCCCTGGTGCCCGGACGCTTCAACGCCCTGCTCGGCCCCAACGGCGCCGGCAAGTCGACCCTGATCGCCCTGCTCACCCGCCTCTACGACCTGCAGGGCGGCGACATCCGCATCGGCGACTGCTCGATCCGCACCCAGCCGCGCCGCGCGCTGGCGCAGATCGGTGTGGTGTTCCAGCAGAGCACCCTGGATCTCGACCTCACCGTCGAGCAGAACCTGCGCTACCACGCCGCCCTGCACGGCCTGCCGCGCGCGCTGGCCACCGAGCGCATCGAGCTGGAACTTGGGCGTCAGCAGCTCGCCGAGCGCCGCCGCGAGCCGGTGCGCGCGCTCAACGGCGGCCACCGCCGCCGGGTGGAGATCGCCCGCGCTCTGCTGCACCAGCCGCAACTGCTACTGCTCGACGAAGCCAGCGCCGGCCTCGACCCGGCCAGCCGCCAGGCGCTCAATCAGCATGTGCGCCGCCTGTGTCTGGATGACGGCCTGACCGTGCTGTGGACCACCCACCTGTTCGACGAGGTGCAGGCCGACGACCCGCTGCTGATCCTCCACCGCGGCCGCCTGGTCGCCCGCGGCACGGCAGCCAGCCTGGCCGCGGAAGGCGAGGATCTCAGCGCCTCGTTCGCCCGCCTGACGGAGGCCGCTGCATGACCGCATACCTGGAATGCCTGCGCGGCATCGTGCTGCGCGAATGGCTGCGCTTCGTCCAGCAGCGCTCGCGCTTTCTCAGCGCGCTGGTGCGCCCGCTGCTCTGGCTGCTGGTGTTCGCCGCCGGTTTCCGCGCCGCGCTGGGCATCGCCATCATCGAGCCCTACGACACCTACATCACCTACGAGACCTACATCGTTCCCGGCTTGGCCTGCATGATCCTGCTGTTCAACGGCATGCAGGGCTCGCTGTCGATGGTCTACGACCGCGAGATGGGCAGCATGCGCGTGCTGTTGATGAGCCCGCTGCCGCGGCCGTTCCTGCTCGCTGCCAAGCTGCTGGCCACCAGCCTGCTGTCGCTGCTGCAGGTCTACGCCTTCCTCGCCATCGCCTGGCTGTACGGCGTGCAGCCGCCGGCCTGGGGCCTGCTGTATGCGCTGCCGGCGCTGCTGCTCGCCGCGCTGATGCTCGCCGCGCTGGGCCTCTTGCTGTCCAACGGCATCCGCCAGCTGGAGAACTTCGCCGGGGTGATGAACTTCGTGATCTTCCCGCTGTTCTTCCTGTCCTCGGCGCTCTACCCGCTGTGGAAGATGCGCGAGGCCAGCGAATGGCTGTACTGGCTGTGCGCACTCAACCCGTTCAGCCATGCGGTGGAGCTGGTGCGCTTCGCCCTCTACGAGCGCTTCAGCCTCACCGCCCTGCTGGTCTGCCTGGGCGTCACCCTGCTGTGCAGCGCGCTGGCCGTGCTGACCTTCAATCCGCAGCACGCAGCGCTCAAGCGCAGTGCCTGACTGAGCGGCACGCCCGCCATCGCGGCGCTCTTCTTCCGATCCTGCCGGGCCCCTCGGCCCGCGCAGGATCGGCGGAGTGCCAGCGCTAGCCATCCCTCGCCGGCCCGCCCGCCGTCGCCAATCCGGCGAAATTACTACTTTGGTAGCGCCTTTCGCCCCCTATCGCAGGATTCCCAAGGCACTGCTACTTGCCGGTAAATAGTCGCAAACAACAGGGGAACCCCCAGCCATGTCGCGCCTGCTCGCCGCCCTGCTCTGTCTGCCGCTGCTCGGCCTGTGCCTGCTGCAGACGCCGAACGCCCTCGCCGCCGAAGAACCACTGTTCTCCGCCGACGGCTATCGCCTGACCCGCCAGCGCAGCCCGACCCCGGCCACGGTGGACGGCGCGCAGACCATCGACACCGCCGCCCTGCAGCGGCTGCTCGCCGGCCAGCAGCCGCCGGTGCTGATCGACGTGTTCCGCCGCGCCTGGCTGCACGGCCAGTTCGCCGCCGACGAGGCGCACCACAACATCCCCGGCAGCCTGTGGCTGGCCAACGTCGGCGACGGCCAGCTGGCGCCGCAGTGGCAGGACTACTTCGCCCACTATCTCGACCAGGCCAGCGGCGGCGACCGCGCCCGGCCGCTGGTGTTCTACTGCAAGTCCGACTGCTGGCTGTCCTGGAACGCCAGCAAGCGCGCGGCCGCACTGGGCTATACCCGGCTGTACTGGTACCGTGACGGCATCGATGCCTGGCAGCAGGCAGGCCTGCCGGTGCAGGACGCCACCCCCGCACCGCTGCCCTGAGTGCAGTGCCAACGACAATTACAAGAATCCAGGTGAAGGCCATGTACAAGATCCTGATTGCCGACGACCATCCGCTGTTCCGCGAGGCCATCCACAACGTCATCAGTGACGGCTTCCCGGACAGCGAGGTGATGGAAACCTCCGACCTCGACAGCGCCTTGAGCCTGACCCAGGAACACGACGACCTCGACCTGATCCTGCTCGATCTGAACATGCCCGGCATGCACGGCCTCAACGGCCTGATCACCCTGCGCAACGAGGCGCCAACCATCCCGGTGGTGATCGTCTCCGCCGAGGAGGACAAGCAGATCGTCCTGCAGGCGATCACCTACGGCGCGGTCGGCTTCATCACCAAGTCCTCGCCGCGCGCGCAGATGACCGAGGCCATCGAGCAGATCCTCAACGGCAACGTCTACCTGCCCTCGGACATCATCCGCTCCAGCAAGCCGGCCCCGCGCCGCGCCAGCCAGGAGTCGTCGGGCATCCCGCCGGAACTGCTGCAGGCGCTGACCCGCAAGCAGCTCTTGGTGCTGGAGCGCATGACCAAGGGCGAATCCAACAAGCAGATCGCCTACAACCTCGACATCGCCGAGACCACGGTCAAGGCCCACGTCTCCGCCATCCTGCGCAAGCTCGGCGTGCACAACCGCGTGCAGGCGATCCTCAGCGCCGGCGACATCGACTTCAGCGCCTACCTGCGCCGCTGATCTTCCGCCTTGCTCCCTGCCCACATGGATGTGGGATCACGCTCCCCTCGTCCGCCCCGACCGCCTCCCCCGCACAGCCAGGCCCGCGCCCGCTTCTTCGCCTCAAGGCAAGCACGCCCCCTCCCGCGGCTGCGGACCAACACGCGCCCGGCCATGAACTAGGCTTTCCTGACGGATACCGAATGCGCGTCAGGCCATTCGAACTGCAAGGCGGCCAGCGGGAAAACGCCATGAGCGACGAAGACGAGAGCGACGACTCTTTTCTGGAAAGACACCACCACCTGATGCACCTGTACAGGAACCCGTTGCTCACCTCGACAGCCAGACGCGGGAGCGGCGGCGGGCTGGTTGCACTCATCCTGGTCACCTGGGGGCTCTACCTGCTGATCCGCGAGAACTGGCAACCCATCCTGCTGGTTTTACTGGCGCTCGCCGGGGTATGCGCAATCGTCGCGCTGATCCTCACCAGCTACGCCCCCACCAAGCGCGCCCCCGCGCCCAGCCCAAACCGGGAAGCCGCGACCGCCATCCGCAGCACCATCAGCAGCACGCCCAAGCTGGGCCGCTATGCCTGGTCGGCCTACGATCGCGTGCTGCTCGAGCAGTGGCAGCGCTTCGCGGCGACCGGCGTCACGCCGCCGCGGCGCAAGACCCTGGCCCGCAAGGTGCGCAAGGCGGCCGAACGGGACAGCCCGGCGCCCGAACCAGCGCCCCTCGGTCGCCAGGCACAGGCGATCCTCGCCGAGATCGCCGCCTCGCCCAGGCTGGCCCAGCATGCCTGGAGCTCCGACGAGAGCGGCCTGCTCGAGCAGTGGCAGCGCTACCAGAGCCTCAGGTTGCTGCCGATCCGGCGCAGCAAGCTGGAAAAGCGGCAGGCCGGAGCCGGCGCCAATGCCGCCAGGTAGTCCAGCCATGCGGGTGATCGTGAACATCGACGTCCCGGAGCTCGCGCCAGCGATAGACTTCTACAGCGCCGCTCTAGGCCTGCAGCTGAGCCGCCTCATCGCTGAGGACGTCGCCGAGCTCAGCGGTGCGTCGTCAGTCATCTACCTGCTGCGCAACCCCGCCGGCTCGCACCCCGTGCGCACCCTCCCCCTGCGGCGCCATTACTCCCGGCATTGGACCCCCGTGCATCTGGACTTCGTGGTGGATGACCTCGACGAGGCCGCGCAACGGGCATTGGCCGCGGGCGCGCTCCAGGAGAGCGCATGCGTCGAATGGAACGGCTCGAAATGCATCAGCTTCGCCGACCCCTTCGGCCATGGCTTCTGCCTGATCGAGTTTGCCGGGGATACCTACGCCTAGTGGCCTGTTTGGTTAGTCAATTTCGGCGCCCATGGCTCCGATACTGCATTGCCACTCCTCGCCATAGCCCTGCTATGACTCGTCGCGACGCCTTGTCTCGGAACCATGGTCATCCGAACTTGAGATAACCAACTAACCGCACAGGCCACTAGTCGGCTAGTCCGCCGCGAAGCAGTACAGCAGGCCGGCACCGCCCGACGACGCCAGCGCCTCGTTGCTGCAGCCGCCGCGCGAGAGATGCGAGGTATTCCACGAGCGCGCCGCAGCGCTGTCGTCCAGGCCCATGCGGTCGTGATGGCCGACCATCGCCGCGCCGCTGGTGCTGCTGGTCCAGTTGCCGCAGGTGCGGTCCTCGTCGCCTGCGAAGGCGGTGCCGTCGGCCTGCGAGCCGGTGAGGATGTCGTGCATGTTCGGCTTTTCGCCGCGGCCCTTGACCGGCATGCCGCGCTCGTCCAGCGCGGTTTCCCTGTTCAGGTTGTTGTCGCCGTGCAGCTGGGCCACGTCGCTGGCGACGACCACGCCCTTGGCGTTCTGCCACGGCCCCTTGCCGATGCGCTCGCGGGCATGCACCGCCGGCTGACCATTGGCGGCGCTGGTGCTGAGATAGGCGCGCCAGGTATGTCCACCGGCGCCGGCCGCCTCGGCAAGCTTCTGGCAATGGGCATCGGCACCGACCAGGCCGCCGAGATCGGCGCCCTTGCCCATGCCGACACTGGTTACGAAGAAGGACATTTCCGCCTGGGCAGCGACACTGCAGCTGAGCACCAGCGCGGCCAGTGCCACACGGCGGTCGAAGTGGATCGGGAACATGGGCAGCTTCTCCTGTGGACAAGGGCACCGCCCCTGGGCGGTGGGGGGATGACGCTTTTTCAGCCTAGTCGAGGCATGCGCTGCCCTGCGCACCCGTCCGTCCAGCGCTGCAGGGCAGCCTCGCACCGACGCAGGCTGTCTCCGTGCCAGCATCGACAAAACCGCCACCCCGGCGTGGACAGTCCTGCGGGCCCTGGGGTAGCGTTGTGCCATGATCGCTCGCGCCATGCTGCGAGCGGCAAGGGCTTGCCAATCCTGACGTCCACGCCAGGTACGACAAGGGAATGTCCTGCTGCAGAGGAAACTGTTGCTCCCCCTCTTGCGGCCGAATTTAAAGAGAGTCCCGTTTCCATGCACGAACTCGAGCTCAGATTCATCGAAGTGGCAAAACGTCATGCCCTGGTCGGCATGCAGGCAGCCAAGGCCCTGAACGACGAGCAAGACAAGCTTCAGCTCGAACTGGTGTTGACGCCGGAGCGCCTGGCCAGCCCGGAGGGCACGGCACAATCCAGGGCGACACTCGAGCAGCTGCGCGAGTTCATGCACATCCACAAGGCCGCATTCGAGCAAATGGCCCTGGCCTGCTCCACCGAGCTGGCCGGGACTCTGGCCGAGGTGCCGGTGCACCTGCAGGAGGAGTACCGCGCGGGCATCGTGACCTCGATCAACTGGCAACTCGAAGCGCAGAGCCTGCTCTACCGCAACCGCGAACGCTGGATTGCCGCAGCCTTGGAGATCTGTCAGCTCATCGACACCTGCCGCGACGCCGTGGTGTTCGCCGAAGAGGGCATGGGCTTCGTCAACGATGACGACCTCGAGCGCTTCCAGGCACTGTTCGCCGTCATCGAGGAAATCCACCAGCTCGAGGTGGCGCAGCTGAGCGAGCGCAGCCAGCGCCTGGTCCAGTCGTTGGCCGTGCTGGAGCAGGTTGTCCCAGCCTGATTTCGCGCCGGAGGTCCATCCGGCCGCGGTTCTGCCCCCCACAGAAATATCTACATGCATCGCTTCTGCTTCGCGGCACTGTCGCTTAGCAGCATGCTGCTGAGCTTCGGGGGCGAGGCGACAGTGATCAAGGGCTACGCAGCAGCCCTGAGCGAAATTGCCTGCACCTAGCATGGACCGACCAACGGTCGCTCGGTAGCGTCGACACTATGCGCTCGCGCGATGGAGGGGCGGCAAGGGCGTGCGAACCCGAACTTGACAGACTTCCTTTCCAGCTTTCAGCAAAGCGCTCGAAAGTGCTGTAAAGCGGATAAAAACTTGACCCACCATCCGGAATGGGTTGCCACGACATGACGCAACAAGCGTCTCTCAGGCTATTTCTTCAGTCGTGCAAGACCTGGCAGAAAAGCCACACCAAATTCTTCAATAGTTTCACCGTTTTTTTCAAGAGTGATGCCTATCTGCATTGTTACGGTCTCTCTGTGCCTTCGCCGCACCCCGCCGGTCGCAAAGAAAGTAAAGGCAACCAAAAAGTCAACATAAGCATAATAATATGAGGCCTCACAATGAGCACTCTTTTGAAACCCACCGCCCTGTCCCCCGATAACAGTAAAGTGACGCATCTGGATGCAATGGTAATTGGTGCAGGCGTTGCCGGCCTGTATCAACTGCATCGCCTTCGCGAGATGGGCTTGAAGGTCCGCGCCTACGACACGGCCTCCGGTGTCGGCGGCACCTGGTATTGGAACCGCTACCCCGGCGCCCGTTTTGACTCCCAGGCCGAGATCTATCAGTACTGGTTCTCCGAGGAACTCTATAAGTCCTGGCAGCCGACCGAGCGCTTCCCCGCCCAACCGGAAACCGAAGAGTGGCTGAACTACGTGGCAGACCGTCTGGATCTGCGCAAGGATATCCAGCTCAGTACCCGTATCGTTTCCGCGCACTATTGCGAGGAGAAAGGCCGCTGGAATGTGACGACGGCGGCGGGCGAAACGATCAATACCCAGTACCTGATTGCCTGTTGCGGCATGCTTTCCGCCCCGCTGACCGACCGCTTCCCGGGGCAATCCTCCTTCCGCGGCGAGATCCACCATACCGGCCTGTGGCCCAAAGATGGCGTCAACCTGAAGGGCAAGCGCGTCGCCGTGATCGGCACCGGCGCCACCGGTATTCAGGTGATCCAGACCATCGCGCCCCAGGTGGGATCGATGAAGGTGTTCGTGCGCACCCCGCAGTATGTGATTCCGATGCGCAACCCCAAATACAGCAAGGCAGACTGGGACAAGTGGGGGGCACGGTTCCACGAACTCAAGAAGCGCGTGCGTGAAACCTTTGCCGGCTTCGACTACGACTTCGACGCCGGCCCCTGGGCCGAGAAGACCCCCGACGAGCGCCGTGCCGTGCTGGAAAAACTCTGGGACGACGGCTCTCTGGCCCTGTGGCTGGCCTCTTTCCCCGAGATGTTCGTCGACGAACAGGTCAGCGAAGCGGTTTCCGCGTTCGTGCGCGAAAAGATGCGCCAGCGCCTGCAATCCAAGCCGGAACTCTGCGACCTGCTCATCCCCTCCTCCGCGGACTACGGTTTCGGTACTCATCGCGTACCTCTGGAAAACAAGTATCTGGAGGTATACCTGCAAGATAACGTCGAAGCGGTCGACTGCAAGAAGGCGCCTATCGAGAAAATCGTTCCCGAAGGTATCCAGACCGCGGACGGCAAGGTGCATGAGGTCGATATCATCATCCTGGCTGTCGGTTTCGACGCTGGCTCCGGCGCGCTCAGCCGCATCGATATTCGCGGTCGCGGTCACCGCTCGCTGAAGGAGCAGTGGCAGCAGGAAATCCGCACCTCGATGGGGCTGCAGATTCACGGTTACCCCAACCTGTTCACCACCGGTGCGCCGCTGGCACCGTCCGCTGCGCTCTGCAACATGACCACCTGCCTGCAGCAGCAGGTCGACTGGATCACCGGTTGTATCGACTTTGCGCGCAAGCACGGCAAGCAGACCGTCGAAGCGACCAAGGAGTTCGAAGATCGCTGGGTGCAGCACCACGATGAGGTCGCCTCCAAGACCCTGGTGGTAAAAACCGACTCCTGGTACATGGGCTCGAATGTGGATGGAAAGCCGCGCAGGCTCATTTCCTATATCGGCGGCGCAGGTAACTACCACCGCCGCTGCGACGAAATAGCTGCCGAGGGTTACCCGGGCTTCGCAATCGCCTGACGTCGACTTCCCCCACCGAATGAAGCTGCCACGGCGTTATTCGCTCGCGTCGCGGCAGCTCCATATCCAGGAGACCTGACATGACCGACTACTACTCGCAAGAGAATCATGGCCCTTTCGAATTGATCAATATCGGCTCCCTCGAACTCGAGGAGGGCTCCAGCATTCCTGATTGCCGATTGGCCGTGGCAATACACGGCACGCTCAACGCCGACAAGAGCAACGCGATTCTGGTACCGACCTGGTATTCCGGTACCAGCAAGATCATGGAGCAGGTATATATCGGCGAGGGCCGCGCCCTGGATCCGTCGAAATACTGCATCATCGTCGTCAATCAGATCGGCAACGGCCTCTCCACCTCGCCAAGCAATAGTACGCCTCCCCTGGCTGGCCCCGGCTTCCCGAAGGTCAGGATCGGCGACGACGTACGCGCCCAGCACCGATTGCTGACCGAGCACTTCGGGCTCGAGAGTCTGGCACTGGTGGTCGGCGGCTCGATGGGCGCCCAGCAGACCTACGAATGGGCGGTGCGCTACCCGGACTTCGTCAAACGCGCCGCACCCATGGCGGGAACAGCCAGGAACAGCTCGCATGACTTCCTGTTCACCGAAACACTCATTGAAGCCATCACCACCGACCCTGCCTATCGGACGGGCCTGTATGACTCACCGTCCCAGGTGGCCGCCGGGCTCAAGCGCCATGCGAAACTGTGGACGGTGATGGGCTGGAGTACCGAATTCTTCCGCGCCAATCGACACCAGGCCCTGGGCTTCGAATCGATGCAGGCCTTCGTCGACAACTTCATGACCGGCTACTTCGCGGAGATGGACCCCAACAACCTGCTGACCATGGCCTGGAAATGGCAGCGGGGCGATGTCAGCCGGAATACCGGCGGCGATCTCGCGGCAGCCCTGGGGCGCATCAAGGCCAAGACCTACGTGATGCCGATCTCCCATGACATGTTTTTTACCCGCAACGACTGCCTGGCCGAACAAGCGCTGATCCCGAACAGCGAGTTCAGGCCTCTGGACTCGATAGATGGCCATCTGGGGCTGTTTGGCACCGACGCCGAAATGCTGAAGCAGGTGGATGCCTATCTGCTGGAGCTGTTGTCATCCCCTGCCCCATGAAGTGAACCCGCAAAATCAACTCGAAAATAAGCACAGGACTCCTGTGCTTAACCCAACAAGAATTTATAACAATGCGGGAACAACATGAAAACAACAACAAAAGCCTGCCCTCTGACCTTGCAAAAAATTTACAATCCAGCCTTTGCCTCCGCCGGTGAATGCACCATCACCAAGAAGTCGAGCCGCCATATAGGCTCGACACTCCGGTCACTCCTGATCACTTCCTGCCTGCAATTCCCGATTCTGTGCCACGCCCTGGATGTTGATCCTGGCGACTACACCCCGATGCCCGCAGGCACAAAACTGGGACTTGTCTATCTGCAACATGCCGAGCGGGATGATTTTTTCCTGAATGGCGATCGACTCAGCGATAAATATAAGCTCGACTCCGATGTCGCCATTCTCAGGGGGGTCCGCTATCAGGATATTGCTGGCCACCTGACCAATATCCAGCTACTCCTGCCCTTTGGCCATCTATCCGCAGGCGAAGACATTGATGCTCTCGGCAGCGAAAGTGGCATGGCCGACCCCATTCTGGCCAATGCCATCTGGATCAACAAGGAACCATCACTGAGTCGAGCACTGGCCATCACCCAGTACCTTTTTCTCCCCCTTGGCGAATATGACAAGGACAACCTGATGAATCTTGGGGAGAACCGATGGAAATATGTCTTCCAGGGCGGTTACATGCATGGGCTCTCCAATGACATCATCATCGACCTTGTCGCTGACGTTACCTTCTTCGGCGACAACGACGACTACACACCTGCCGACCTGACGCTCGAACAGGACCCGCAGTACCAGGTGCAAGGCTTCATCCGGCACAAGGTGGGTGAAAAAGCCGCCATCCACGTTGGCTATTCCCGCCTGTGGGGAGGGGAAACAGAAGTGGATGGCGTCAGGCTGGGAGACGAAAGCAATCAGGAAAAGATGCTGGCCGGAGGCTCTTACTTCGTCACCCCACGAACACAACTGCTGGCGACCTTTGGCCGCGACATTTCGGTTGAAAGCGGCTTCAAGGAAGAGTCGCGGCTTAACCTCCGCTTGCTTCATGTTTTCTGAAAAACATTGCCTGCTTGAGGACGGTCTGGAAAGGACTTCCTGACCTGGTGAAATGGGACTTCCGCCTGCCCATCCGGAGCCATCGACGAAGCCAGCATCCTTCGCCCATGCTGAGTACTCCGGGAAGCGCAAGCAGAAACGCCCCAGCGCTTCCTGATCGAAATGGATCAGGAAGCGTCGTGGCAAGGCCAGACCGGGGCTATTTCAGCCCCGTCCTCAAACCGGATTGCAACTTTCGTACTGCTTTCAATTCAAGACCTTGTCGGTCATCCGGGCTTTGCACAGTGCCGTGACCGCTACACCTGGCTTGTTTGGGCAATACGGCCCCCTGCAACAACGATATTGTCCAGGAAGATTTGCCCGTGCACATCGGTATCCCACTCGAAACCCACGCCGGGGAAACCCGCGTGGCCGCCACACCGGAAACGGTCAAGAAACTCCTCGCCCAGGGCCACCAGGTCATCGTGCAGAGCGGTGCCGGCGTTGCCGCCAGCATCCCCGACGACGCCTACGC
>NZ_FOXM01000039.1 GCF_900115715.1 Geopseudomonas sagittaria | reverse complement strand
ACCGAGGAAGACATTGCCGGCGCCCGCGACGCGGTCAAGGGCAAGACCGAAATGGACGCGCTGGTCGCGTACCTGCAGGTCCTCGGCACCAGCCTCAAGAACACGCGCTGATGCGCAGCCTTAGCCAGGAGCAATAATCCATGACAGGCTTTTGGAGTATCTACATCAGCATCCTCACCATCGGCACCATGCTGGTGTTGGCGTGGCTGATCTTCGCAACCCGCAAGGGCCAGCGCCCGGACACCACCGACCAGACGATGGGTCACTCGTTCGACGGCATTGAGGAGTACGACAACCCGCTGCCGCGCTGGTGGTTCCTGCTGTTCGTCGGCACCCTGATCTTCGGCGCCATCTACCTGGCCCTCTACCCGGGCCTGGGCAACTGGAAAGGCGTCCTGCCGGGCTACGAGAATGGCTGGACCCAGGTCGGCCAGTGGCAGCGCGAGATGGATCGCGCCGAGGCCGAGTACGGCCCGCTGTTCGCCAAGTACGCCGCCATGCCGGTGGCCGACGTAGCCAAGGATCCGCAGGCGCTGAAGATGGGCTCGCGCATGTTCGCCTCCTACTGCTCGGTGTGCCACGGCTCGGATGCCAAGGGCAGCTTCGGCTTCCCCAACCTGGCCGACCAGCACTGGCGCTGGGGCGGCGAAGCCGAAACCATCAAGGCCAGCATCCTCGCCGGTCGCCACGGCATGATGCCGGCCTGGGGGGCGATCATCGGCGAAGAGGGCGTGAAGAACGTCGCTGCCTATGTGCGCAGTGAAGTGGCCGGCCTGAAACTGCCGGAAGGCCATGGCGCCGACCTGGCTGCCGGCCAGCAGATCTTCGCCACCAACTGCGTCGCCTGCCATGGCCCGCAAGGCAAGGGCGTGCCGGCCATGGGCGCACCGGACCTGACCGCCAGCACCGGCTGGATCTACGGCTCGAGCCTGACCCAGCTGCAACTGACCATCCGCAATGGCCGTCAGGGTCAGATGCCGGCCCAGGAACCCTACCTGGGCAACGACAAGGTCCACCTGCTGGCAGCCTACGTGTACAGCCTGTCGCAGAAACCCGCTCAGTAAGTCCAAGGGCGTGCCGCGCAATGCGGCACGCCTTCCTTCCCCCCACCCAGCCTGCCCTCCCAGGCCCGCCGTTCGCGCGACCAAGTGTCGCACCTATCCTTAAGCTTTCTTCACAGCCAGTGGCTTGAGGACTAAGCTGTCCCACCAGTCGCACGTCGTTACAAAAACAACGCGACATCACCCCTTGCGGCGTCTTTCGAGGCTCCGTGCTGCGCCAACACGACTACGACCGCAGAGCTGGAAACAGCATTGCCGACGTGCCTGCAATCCCTTGTATGACAGGCGCTTGCGTTGCAATGGCAACCTGCTTTCTCCATACTTGCCGCCGTTTTTTGTCCCGAAAGTCCATAACCGTGGAACCCCTGAAATGAGTACAGCAATCAGCCCGACTGCTTATAACTACAAGGTGGTCCGCCAGTTCGCCGTCATGACGGTAATCTGGGGGATCGTCGGCATGGGTCTAGGCGTATTGATCGCCTCCCAATTGGTATGGCCGAGCCTCAACTTCGACCTGCCTTGGACCAGCTTCGGTCGCCTGCGTCCGTTGCACACCAACGCGGTGATCTTCGCCTTCGGCGGTTGCGCGCTGATGGCCACCTCCTTCTACGTGGTGCAGCGCACCTGCCAGGCGCGCCTGTTCGGCGGCCCGCTGGCCGGCTTCGTGTTCTGGGGCTGGCAAGCCGTGATCGTGCTGGCTGCGATCACCCTGCCGCTCGGCTTCACCTCCTCCAAGGAGTACGCCGAGCTGGAGTGGCCGATCGACATCCTGATCACCATCGTCTGGGTTTCCTATGCGATCGTGTTCTTCGGCACCGTGATGAAGCGCCAGACCAAGCACATCTACGTCGGCAACTGGTTCTTCGGTGCCTTCATCCTGGTCACGGCGATGCTGCACATCGTCAACAACCTGGAAATCCCGGTCA
>NZ_FOXM01000041.1 GCF_900115715.1 Geopseudomonas sagittaria | reverse complement strand
GCTCGACGTAGTGCTCGAGGGCCTTGGCCATGTCCAGGACGCGCAGCTGGATGTGCCCTGGGCGCATTACACCTTTCTTCATCTCGACACCTCTTTGTCTTTTTTGTTGGTCTGGCCGACGCGCGCGGGCGGCTGCGGCTGCACGGGCCGGCTGTCGTTTTCCTAGCGTTGCAGTCAGGCTACGGCGCGCGGACGCGGGGTGATATCCGCTTTGTGCACGATCGTTATCCGCTTTGTGCACGGCGCAGCTGCGCCAGGCGCGAGCGCGGCAAGCCGGGGGAAGGAGGGAGGAAGAGAGCCGCGGGGGAAGGATCGCGCGGCCCCGCGCCGCACGGCATGCGACGCGGGGGCCAGCGGACTCACAGGCCGATGTGCTCCTGGAGCAGCTCGGGCTGCTGCTTCAGTTCGCTGCTGGGGCCGTCGTAGACCACCCGGCCCTTGACCATGATCATGCTGCGGTCGGTCAGGTCGAGCAGCACGCCGACGTTCTTGTCGACCACCAGGGTAGCGATGCCGGTGTCCTTGACCGCGCGGATCACCTGCCAGATCTCCTTGCGGATCAGCGGCGCCAGACCCTCGGTGGCCTCGTCGAGGATCAGCAGCTCGGGGTTGGTCATCAGCGCGCGGCCGATGGCGACCATCTGCTGCTCGCCGCCGGAAAGGTTGCCGGTGTAGTGGGCGAAGCGCTCGGCCAGGCGCGGGAAGGTCGCCAGCACGCGCTCCAGGGTCCAGTCGCAGCGGCCGTCGACGCCCGGCCGCGCGGCCATCACCAGGCTCTCGCGCACGGTGAGGTTGGGGAACATGCCGCGCCCCTCGGGGACGAAGCCGATGCCGCGGCGGATGATCCGGTAGGTCGGCTGGCCGGTCATCAGCTCGCCCTTGATGCGCACCTCGCCGCGACGCGGCGCGGTGAGGCCGAGGATCGAGCGGATGGTGGTGCTCTTGCCCATGCCGTTGCGGCCGAGCAGGGCCAGGGTCTCGCCCGGCGCGATGGTGAAGTCGACGCCGTGGAGGATGTGGCTGTTGCCGTAGTAGGTGTGCAGGCCGCGGGCCTCGACCAGCGGGATGGCCGGCTCATTGCGGGTGGCGATTGCCGTTGCTGCGCTCATCAGAAGTTCTCCTCGCCGTCGCCCAGATAGGCTTCCTGCACCGCCGGGTCGTTGCGCACCTGGTCCAGCGGGCCGCTGGCCAGCATCTGGCCGTTGACCATCACGGTGAGCTTGTGGGCGATGCTGAACACCGCGTCCATGTCGTGCTCGACCAGCACCAGCGAGTAGTTCTTCGCCAGCCGGGCGAGCAGCTCGACCACCCGGCTCGACTCGTCCTTGCCCATCCCCGCCATCGGCTCGTCGAGCAGCAGGAAGCTCGGCTCGGTGGCCAGCACCATGCCGATCTCCAGCTGACGCTGCTCGCCGTAGCTCATGGTGCCGGCGATCACGTCGCGCTTGGCGCTAAGGCCGCACAGCTCCAGGCCCAGCTCGGCGCGCTCGCGCACCGCGGCGTAGCTTTCGCTGCGGCGGAAGAAGCGGAACGAGTTCTTCAGCCGCGACTGCGCCGCCAGCCAGCAGTTCTCCATGCAGGTGAAGGTCGGGAAGATGTTGGT
>NZ_FOXM01000030.1 GCF_900115715.1 Geopseudomonas sagittaria | reverse complement strand
GCCGAGGTGCCCTACGAGCAGGTGTTCGAGATGGACGACATCAACGCCGAGTTCGGCCAGACCGACGTGGTGCTGGTGCTCGGCGCCAACGACGTGGTCAACCCGGCGGCGAAGACCGACCCGCACTCGCCGATCGCCGGCATGCCGATCCTCGAGGCGTACAAGGCGCGCACCGTGATCGTCAACAAGCGCTCGATGGCCAGCGGCTACGCCGGCCTGGACAACGAGCTGTTCTACATGGACAAGTCGATGATGGTGTTCGGCGACGCCAAGAAGGTCATCGAGGACATGCTCAAGGCGGTCGACTGACCCGGCCGCAAAAGCCCGCAACAGACGCCGCCGCCCCCGGGCGGCGGCTTTTTGTGCGGCAAAAGGTCGCGAAATCGGCGAAAAACCACTCGGCGCATTACGACCTTAGTATTAAAGGCGTAGCGATGGCGAATCCTTAGACTCGGAGGACTGTGTCCGCCCTAGCCGTATCAAAGGAACCGCTCCATGTCCCAGTACCCTGATCGTATTCGTCTGCAGTCCCTGACCGACAAAATCACCACCGCAGCCGAAGCTGCCAAGCTGGTCAAGAACGGCATGACCGTCGGCATGAGCGGCTTCACCCGCGCCGGCGAAGCCAAGGCCCTGCCGGTCGCTCTGGCCGAGCGCGCCCGCCACGAAGAGCTGAAGATCACCCTGATCACCGGCGCCAGCCTGGGCAACGATCTGGACAAGCTGATGGCCGAATCCGGTCTGCTCGCCCGCCGCATGCCGTTCCAGTCCGACGCCGGCCTGCGCAAGGCGATCAACAGCGGCGAAGTGATGTTCATCGACCAGCACCTGTCCGACACCGCCGAACAACTGCGCGGCGGCAGCCTGAAGCCGGTCGACGTGGCCATCATCGAAGCCTGCGCCATCACCGAAGAAGGCGGCATCGTACCGACCACTTCCGTGGGCAACTCCGCCACCTTCGGCGCCACCGCCGACAAGATCATCATCGAGCTGAACCTGGCCCACCCGCTGGCCCTGGAAGGCCTGCACGACATCTACTTCCCCGAGAAGCGTCCGAACCGCCATCCGATCCCGCTGATCAGCACCGAGCAGCGCATCGGCCTGCCGTACATCCCGGTCGACCCGGCCAAGATCGCCGCCATCGTCATCACCGACCAGGAAGACTCTTACTCCACCGTCCTGCCGCCGGATGGCGACACCCAGGCCATCGCCAACCACCTGATCGCCTTCCTCGAGAAGGAAGTGGCTGCCGGCCACATGACCAACAGCCTGCTGCCGCTGCAGGCCGGCGTCGGCACCATCGCCAACGCCGTGATGAACGGTCTGCTGCAGTCCAACTTCAGCGGCCTGACCATGTACTCCGAAGTGCTGCAGGACTCCACCTTCGAACTGTTCGACGCCGGCAAGCTGGACTTCGCCTCGGGCTGCTCGTTCACCCTGTCGGAGTCGATGAGCAACCACGTCATCGCCAACCTGGACAAGTACAAGGACCGCCTGGTGCTGCGCCCGCAGGAGCTGTCCAACCACCCGGAGATCGTCCGTCGCCTCGGCATCATCGGCATCAACACCGCGCTGGAATTCGACATCTACGGCAACGTGAACTCCACCCACGTCAACGGCACCCACATGATGAACGGCCTCGGCGGCTCGGGTGACTTCACCCGCAACGCCCACCTGGCCATCTTCGTCACCAAGTCCGTGGCCAAAGGCGGCGCCATCTCCAGCGTCGTGCCGATGACCCCGCACGTCGACCACAACGAGCACGACGTCGACATCCTGGTCACCGAGATCGGCCTGGCCGACCTGCGTGGCCTGGCGCCGCGCGAGCGCGCCCAAGTGATCATCAACCACTGCGTGCACCCGGACTTCCGCCCGGCGATGCAGGACTACTTCGACCGCGCCTGTGCCACCGTAGGCGGCCAGACTCCGCACATCCTCAGCGAAGCCTTCTCCTGGCACACCAACATGCAGCAGACCGGCCACATGCTGGGCAACAAGTAATCGGCTCCGGCTGATCCACTGACCGCTGCACCACTGCGCCGCCTTCGGGCGGCGCAGTCGTTTCTGTCCACCAGCCGGGCACCTTGCGCTGCACCTTGCCGGCGCGCAGGCTTGTCGCGGCCTACGCCGCCGGGGCGCGAACCTGGCGCAGCGCCCGCTGTCTACCTGATACCCGATTCACTCCGCACAGGACTTGCCCATGACCCGTTTCACCCTCCTCGCCGGCGCCGCCCTGCTGGCCCTCGCCACCAGCGCTGCCGCCAGCAGCTTCGTCGCCACCACCGACACCCTCGGCGGCCTGGTCGCCAACGCCAGTGAAAGCACCAGCGACATCACCTCCTCGTTCAACGACGACAAGATCGTCCTCGCCGCCCGCGACGACGCCGCCAGCTTCGTCGCCAGCGCCGGCGGCATCCGCGGCGCCCAGCTGGAGGCCGCGCTGCGCCACATCCGCACCCAGGCCCCGCAGGTCCGGGCCGACGACCTGCAACTGGCCCAGGCGATCCTCGCCCTGTAACACCGTCAGCAGCGTGCAGACGCCGCCCAGCTCACGCCGCGGCGCTGCACGTATGGCACGCAACCCTGAGAATCAATACATTACGCGCCTCGTCCACTTCCTCAGGAACACCGCCATGCGCCGTTCGCTCATCGCCGCCACCCTCGTCCTGCTCGCCGCCGGCAGCGCCCAGGCCCAGACCCTGGTCGCCACCAGCAACATCGTGATCCGCGCCCTCGAGCGCAGCTTCGACTTCACCTCCGACACCACCACCTCGGTGCGCGACATGAAGGTGGTGCAGGCCGCCCGCGACGACGCCGCCAGCTTCGTCGCCAGCGAGGGCAGCATCCGCGGCGCCCAGCTGGAAGCCGCCCTGCAGGTGGTGCGCGAGCGCGTGCCCGAAGCCCGCCAGGCCAGCGACGCCGAACTGGCGCAGGCCCTGCTCGCCCTGTGATGGACTGGCGCGCGGCGCTGGGCGGCCTCGCCCTGCTGCTCGCCGGCCTCGCGCCGGTCAGCGCAAGCACCGCAGCGCCCGCCCTGCAGTTGCAGCTGCAGGACACCGGCCTCAGCGCCGCCGAGCGCCAGGCCAGCCAGGCCCTGCTCGACGAGGCGCTGGCCAGCCTGCCGCCGCGCCTGCGCGAGCAGGTGCCGCGCACGGTCGCGGTGCGCTGGAGCAGCGCGCTGCCCCATGCGGTCTACGGCCGCCTGACCCGCCTCGACGCCTTCGCGCTCAACGCCCGCCTGCTGCCGGCGCTGGCCGACAGCAGCGCGGCGAGCCAGGCCAGCGGACGTCCGCACGCCACCGTGCGCCGCGAGCTGCTGGCCACCCTGCTCCACGAGCTGACCCACCTCTACGACCGCGCCCGCGCCTGGCCGGCCGCCGACGCGCGGCTGATCCGGCGCTGCCGCCAGCAGCTCGCCAGCCGCGGCGAGGTCGGCCTGCCGGGCGAATGCCGCGGGCAGACCCAGCGCCGCTTCACCCTCTCCGACGACCCGCGCCTGCTCGACCTGGCCGGCTGGACCCAGCGTGTCGGCCAGCGCGGCGCCCGCGAGGCGGACAACCCGCAATGGCTGCGCAGCCCGGACGCCTACGAGCTGAGCAACCCGCGCGAGTTCGTCGCGGTGAACCTGGAATACTTCCTGCTCGATCCGCAGTACGCCTGCCGCCGGCCGAGCCTGCACCGCTACCTGCGCGAGCACTTCGCCTGGACGCCACCAGGCGCCGCGCGCTGCGCCGACGAGCTGGCCTTTCTCAACGCCGGCAGCGACTTTGCCCGCCAGCCGCTCGGCCGCCTCGATCCCGAACGGATCTACGCCATCGACTACCTGTTCGCCGAGGCCAACGACAACTGGGTCAGCCGCTGGGGCCACAGCATGCTGCGCCTGGTGGTCTGCGCCCCCGGCCGGCCGCGCGGCGCCGACTGCCGGCTGGACCTCGACCAGCACCTGGTGCTGTCCTACCGCGCCTTCGTCGGCGACGTGCAGCTGTCCAGCTGGGACGGCCTGACCGGCGCCTATCCGTCGCGGCTGTTCGTCCTGCCGCTGGCCCAGGTGATCGACGAATACACCAAGGTCGAGCTGCGCAGCCTGGCCTCGATCCCGCTGCGCCTGTCGCGCACGCAGATCCGCGCCCTCGGCGAGCGCGCCGCCGAACTGCACTGGAGCCACGACGGCGACTACTGGTTCATCAGCAACAACTGCGCGGTGGAAACCCTCAAGCTGCTCAGAAGCGGCAGCGCCGACCCGCGCCTCCACGATCTCGACAGCATCACCCCCAGCGGCCTGCTCGCCCTGCTCGAGGCCCGCGGCCTGGCCGACCGCAGCGTGCTGGCCGATCCGCACGAGGCGCTGCGCCTGGGCTATCGTTTCGACTCCTTCCGCGAGCGCTACCAGGCGATGTTCAGCGTCGCCCGCCAGCGCCTGCAGCTGCCGCAGGCCAGCGTGGAGGACTGGCTGGGCCTGCCGGCCAGCGCACGCCGCCGCCACTTCGCCGCCGCCGACCTGCGCGCCAGCGCCGCCCTGCTGCTGCTCGAACAGGCCGCGCGGCGCCGCCAGCTGCAACTGGCCCAGGACGACCTCAAGCAGGACTACCTCGGCCGCCGCGAGCGCGGCCTGAGCAACGCCGCGGCCGACCGCACCCTCGAACAGCTGCTCGCCGGCAGCGGCTTCCTCAGCCGCCCGGCGGAGCTGCTCGACGGCGGCTACGGCCTGCCGCAACCCGGCGAATGGCAGCACCTGCAGCAGCAGAGCAGCCAGCGCCAGGCGCAGCTGCGCCAGCTCAGCGACCAGCTCGACAGCCAGCTGCTCGCCCTGCTCAAGCCCGAACGCCGCCGCGAGCTGGACGACGGCGAAGCCAATATCCGCCAGATCGGCACCCAGCTGCGCGAACTGCACCGGGCCAGCGGTGGCTTGCAGCTGCCCTGAAGACACGACCGCCGGTCGCGTTTGCCGTTAGACTGCCGACTCATCCCGTCGGACCCGCGGCACCCGCGCCGCCCTGCAACGGAGCTGCCATGCCTTCCCTGCTGCTCGCCCTCTGGCCGCTGTTCGCGCTGATCGTCGCCGGCTACCTGCTGCGCCGCAGCGATTTTCCCGGCGAGGCGTTCTGGCCCGGTGCCGAGCGGCTCAACTACTTCGTGCTGTTCCCCGCCCTGCTGCTGAGCAGCCTGGCCAGCGCGCCGCTGGACAACCCGGCGCTGCCGCGCCTGGCGCTGGCGGTGCTGCTCGCCCTCGGCCTCGGCTGGCTGGGCCTGCTGGGGCTGCGCCGCCTGCGCGGCTGGCCGGCGGGGCGCTTCGGCGCCCTGGTGCAGGGTACGCTGCGCTTCAACACCTACCTCGGCCTGGCCACCGTGGGCAGCCTGTTCGGCGCACCGGGGCTGACCCTGGCGGCGCTGATGCTCGCCCTGATGGTGCCGGCGGTGAACGTGCTGTCGGTGTGGGCGCTGAGCGCCGAGCGCGGGGTCAGCGCGCGCAGCCTGCTGCTGCCGATCGCGCGGAATCCGCTGATCCTCGCCTGCCTCGGCGGCGCGCTGCTCAACCTGGGCGGCATCGGCCTGCCCGGCGGCAGCGAGCGCCTGCTCGGCCTGCTCGCCGCTGCCAGCCTGCCGCTCGGTCTGCTCTGCGTCGGCGCCGCGCTGCGCCCGGACCAGCTGCGCGGCGAGGGTCCGGCGCTGCTCGGCAACTGCGCCGCACGCCTGCTGCTGATGCCGCTGCTGGCCTTCGGCGTGGCGCGCGCCCTGGCCCTGCCGGCCATGGAGAGCACCCTGCTGGTGCTGTTCTTCGCCCTGCCCACCGCACCCACCGCCTACGTACTGACCCGCCAGCTCGGCGGCGACAGCCACCTGATGGCCGGCATCATCACCCTGCAGACCCTGCTCGCCGCCCTCAGCCTGCCGCTGCTGCTGGGCTGGCTGTCCTGAACGGCAAGCCTGCTAGACTGCGCCTCTCCTTCCCCGCGGCAAAGTCGCCATGACCCTGCATCCCTGGTCCCACCCCAGCTCGGCCGGCTTCACCCTGCGCGGCTGGCACAGCGCGCCCTCGGGCAAGCCGCTGCTGCATTTCCTGCACGGCAACGGTTTCTGCGGGCGTACCTACGAACCGCTGCTGGCGCTGCTGAGCCGGGATTTCGACCTGTGGCTATGCGATGTCCAGGGCCACGGCGACAGCGACCACGGCGGGCGCTTCCACGGCTGGAACCGCAGCGCCGCGCTGGCGGTGGAAGCCTTCGCCGCCGGGCGCGAGCGCTTCGGGGATGTGCCGCTTTTCGCCTGCGGACACAGCTTCGGCGGGGTGCTGACCGGCCTGATCCTCGCCAGCGAGCCGGCGCTGTTCCAGCGCGCGGTGCTGCTCGACCCGGTGCTGTTCCCGCCGGCGATGATCGGCGTGATGGCGCTGTCCGAACTGCTCGGCCTGCAGGAGCGCCAGACCCTGGCGCGCCAGGCGCGCGGGCGGCGCAGCCGCTGGCCGGACCGCGCCGCCGCCTACGCGGGGCTGCACGGGCGGGGGATCTTCCGCGGCTGGAGCGATGCGGCGCTGCACGCCTATGTCGAGCATGCGCTGCAGGCGGTGGAAGGCGGAGTCGAGCTGAAGTGCCGGCCGAGCCGCGAGGCGGAAATCTTCGCTTCCTACCCGCGCCGCCTGTGGCGCTCGCTGGCCGCGCTGAGCACGCCGACCCTGATCGTGCATGGCGCCGCCAGCTACCCCTTCGTCGGCAAGGGCGCGGCGCGCTGCTGCGCGCTCAACCACCACGTCAGCGCGCAGCGCATCGCCGGCGGCCACTGCTTCATGCAGGAACAGCCGGACGAGTGTGCCGAGCGGGTGCGCGACTGGCTGCTGGCCGGCTAGCGGCTGGGACGGATCAGGAGAATGGCGCACGCCGGGCGACGCCGCCGGGGGCGTCAGCGCCCTTGCGGCGGATGGCGACGGCGCCATTCGTCCAGCTTGACCACCCGCTCCGCCTCGCCCTCGGCGGAGTCCAGCGGCTCGCGGAACGGATGCGGGGCCAGCTCGATCTGCGCCGGGCTGCGGCCGACCAGCACCAGCCGGCCGGGATGACGCTGCTCGCCGGTCACGGTGAACTCGAAGCCGTACTCGCGGGCCAGACGCAGGCGCCCGCTGCGGTCGCGCAGCAGACGCAGGCGGCGGAAGGCCACGTTGTCATCGAGCAGCAGCACGTCCTCGCGCAGGCAGGCCTGGCGCACCAGCTTGAGGGCGTGCTCGTGCACGCCGTGGCCATGCCAGAACCAGGCGCAGAGACTGCCGGCCAGCAGCAGCACGGTCAGTTCGCCGAGCGTCAGCATGTACCGCTCCGCACGAGCGACAGGCAGCAATACGGGCAGCGCGATACCGGCATAAGGAACCTCAGTAGTGCCCCATGATCGCCTTGTAGCGTTCTTCCAGCTCGCGGCGGATCTGCCGGCGCTGCTGGGCCTGGGCGAAGCGGCGTTTCTCATCGGCGGTCTGCGGGTTGAGCGGCGGCACCGGCACCGACTTGCCGTGGCCGTCGACCGCCACCATGGTGAAGTAGCAGCTGTTGGTATGGCGTACCGACTGGTTGCGGATGTCCTCGGTGATCACCTTGATGCCGATTTCCATCGAGGTGCTGCCGGTGTAGTTGACCGAGGCGAGGAAGGTGACCAGTTCGCCGACATGGATCGGCTGGCGGAAGATCACCTGGTCCACCGACAGGGTCACCACGTAGCGGCCGGCATAGCGGCTGGCACAGGCGTAGGCCACCTCGTCGAGATACTTGAGCAGCGTGCCACCATGCACATTGCCGGAGAAATTGGCCTTGTCCGGAGTCATCAGGACGGTCATGTTCAGCTGTGCGTTACCGGATTGCATGGGTGTTTCAAGCTCGTCGGCTGGTGGTGAGGTCGCTACTTTAGTCGAATGCAGAGCGGCTGTGTCGAGCAATTTCGCCCCGCCGCCGGGGCACGCCCGCCGCGGTTTTGCGGGCCTCGCGGAGGCCTGTGACGAACTCACGGGCATCGCGCGGCAAACTGCGGCGAATTGTCGCGTTTGCGAAGCCATGCCACTTGGGCTATGGCGGCCATGGTGCGCGACTGTCCCGACTTGCGGCAAGGACATTTACCCATCGCGCAACAGTGCGCAGCCCTTATGCCCCGCCGCTCGCCGCGTCTCAGGCGTGCCCCAGGTACCAGCGCCAGTCCTGCTCGCCGACCTCGCCCATGAACTGGCGGTACTCCTCCTGCTTGATCGCCAGAAACACGCGATGGAAGTCCGCCCCCAGGGCCTCCCGCGCCCATTCCGACCGCTCCAGCGTGCGCAGGGCGGTCAGCCAGTCGGTGGGCAGCACCTCGCGGGCCTGGGCGTAGCCATTGCCCTCGATCGGCGCGCCGGGATCGAGGCGCGCGCGCAGGCCGTGGTGGATGCCGGCCAGCAGCAGGGCGGCGGCCAGATACGGGTTGGCGTCGGCGCCGCAGATGCGGTGCTCGATGTGCCGGCTGGCCGCCGGGCCGCCCGGCACGCGCAGCGACACGGTGCGGTTGTTGACCCCCCAGCTCTTCGCCAGCGGCGCGTAGCTGTTGGCCTGGAAGCGGCGGAACGAGTTGGCGTTGGGGCAGAACACCGCCAGGCCGTCCTCGAGGGTCTCGAGCAGGCCGCCGATGGCCTGACGCAGCAGCGGGGTCCCGGTCGCCTCCTCGCTGGCGAACAGGTTGTTGCCGCTTTCGTCGGCCAGGCTGACGTGCAGGTGCAGACCGCTGCCGGCCAGCTCGCCGAACGGCTTGGCCATGAAGCAGGCCTGATAGCCGTGTTTGTGGGCCACGCCCCTGACCAGGCGCTTGTAGCGCACCGCCTCGTCCATCGCCTGCAGCGCATCCGCGCGGTGCTCGAGGGTGATCTCCACCTGGCCCGGCGCGTACTCGGAAATCGCCGTGCGCGCCGGCAGGCCCTGGGCGGCGCAGGCGGCGTAGAGGTCGTCGAGGAACGGCGCCAGCTGCTCCAGCTCGAGCACGCCATAGACCTGCGGCGCCTGCGGGCGCAGGCCGTTGCTCTGCCGCGCCGGCTGCGGGCGGCCCTCGGCGTCGCGCTCGCGGTCGAGCAGGTAGAACTCCAGCTCGGCGGCCATCACCGGCTGGTAGCCGTCGGCCTGCAGCCGCTCGATCTGCCGCGCCAGCACGTGGCGCGGGTCGGCGACGCTGGCCGGCAGGCCCTGCTCGGGGTGCATGGACACCTGCAGCTGGGCGGTCGGCTGGGCACGCCAGCTCTGCAGCTGCAGGCTGCCGGGCAGCGGAAAGGCCCAGCAGTCGGCGTCGGCGACCTCCCAGACCAGGCCGGTGGCGTCGACATCCTCGCCACGGATGGTCAGGCCGAGGATGCTGCTCGGCAGCGGCCGGCCGCTCTGGTAGACGGCGCGCAGCTCCTCGCGGCGCAGCAGCTTGCCGCGCGGCACGCCGCAGGGGTCGATGATGAACAGCTCGATGGCGTGGACGTCGGGGTGGGCGGCGAGGAAGGCGTCGGCTTCCTGGAGATCGGCGAAGGGCATGGGGAATCCTTGGGCAACGGTGACAGACGGTATCCGGCGCAAGGTGGAAAAGGCCTGCGGCCGTTTTCCACCCTACAGCAGGTGAGGCGCAGAGCGGGCAACGGCGCAGCCTTGCCCGCCGATCACTCAGCGCCCGGGCGCGATGCCGGAGGGATACAGGGCCATGCCTCAGCCCTCCCGTGCGCCGGGGATGGCCAGCAGCTCGGTCAGCGCCGCGTCGAGGGCGGCGAGCAGGCGGTCGACGTCGCCGGCGCTGGTGTCCGGGCAGCACAGGGTCATGTTGTGGAACGGGGTGATCAGGATGCCGCGGTTGATCAGGTACAGGTGCAGGGCCATCTGCAGGCTGTCGTGGAACGCCGCCTCGGCCTCGGCACCATTGCGCGGCGGCGTGGAGCAGAACTGGAACTCGCAGCGCGCGCCCAGCTCGGTCACCGACCAGGCCAGGTCGTGGCGGGCGATCAGCGTACGGAAGCCCTCGGCCAGGCGCGCCGCCAGCCAGAGCATGTGCTCGTAGGCGCCCGGGGTCATCACCTGCTCGAGGTTGGCGCGCATGCAGTGCATGGCCAGCGCGTTGGCCGACAGGGTGGTGCCCATGCCGCTGTGGCCGTGGCCGTGGCTCAGCTCGCTGGCGTGCTGGCGGGCCAGCTGCATGGCCTGGGCCATGGCCGCGCTGCAGCCGTACACCGCGCAGGGCACGCCGCCGGCGATCGGCTTGCCGAGGGTGAGGAAGTCCGGCTCCAGGTTCCAGGCGCGGGTGCAGCCGCCGGGGCCGGTGGAGATGGTGTGGGTCTCGTCGATGATCAGCAGGGTGCCGGCCTGGCGGGTCAGCTCGCGCAGGCGCGCCATGAAGCCCGGCTCGGGCAGGACCATGCCGATGTTGGTCAGCGCCGGCTCGCAGAGCACCGCGGCGACGTCGCCGGGGGCCAGCGCCGCCTCCAGCGCGGCCAGGTCGTTGAACGGCACCACCCGGCTGTGCTGGGTCAGGTTGCGCGCCTGGCCGATCAGCCCCGGGCGGTGCACGGTATGGCCGTCGCGGGCACGCACCATGGCCTCGTCGACGGTGCCGTGGTAGCAGCCGTCGAACACCAGGATCACCTTGCGCCCGGTGATCGCCCGCGCCCAGCGCAGCACGAAGCGGTTGGCGTCGGTGGCGGTGGTCGCCACCTGCCAGAACGGCAGGCCGAAGCGCGCGGCGAGCAGCTCGCCGCAGACCACCGCGTCCTCGCCGGGCAGCATGCTGGTCAGGCCGTTGCCGGCCTGCTCGCGCAGCGCGGCGGCGACCGGCGCCGGCGAGTGGCCGAACATGCTGCCGGTGTCGCCCAGGCAGAAGTCGACGTAGTCGTGGCCGTCGACGTCGAAGAAGCGCGCGCCCTGGGCGCGCTCGACGAACAGCGGCACCGGCGTCGACCAGTCGCTCATCCAGTGCATCGGCACGCCGCCGAACAGCGCCTGGCGGGCGCGGGCGGCCAGCGCCACGGAGTTGGGGTGGTGATCGAGAAAGCGCTGGCGCTCGCGGGCGCTCAGCACTTCCACCGCGTGTTCGGCGATTCCACTGGGACTCATGCTTGAACACCTCGTTGGATTCTTCGCGCATCTTCGAGGGCCGGGCGGAGCGAAGTCAATGCGGGCGCGGCACCGCCGCTCGTCAACCGCCTCGCCCGCCGCCGATGGCGGTGAAATCCTCGCGGATCCTGCGCTGCGCACGCGGTTGGACACCGACAGACCGGCAGGCGTTCTCTATACTGTGAACTCAAGCAAGGACCGCTGATCTGACCTTACCTCCACGCGAAACAGCGAGCCACCTCCATGAAAATCCGTTCCTCGATGTTCGGTCTGTTGCTGTCATGCGCATGCATCGCCTTGACCCCGAATGTCGGGGCCACCGACGGCCACGCCACCCGTGATCCGGCCCGCCTGGAGCTGGCCTCCAGCAGCGCCCTGGTGGTCGACCTGAACAGCGACCAGGTGCTGTTCTCCAGCCATCCGGACGCGGTCGTGCCCATCGCCTCGATCAGCAAGCTGATGACCGCCGTGGTGGCGCTGGATGCCCAGCTGCCCCTCGACCAGGTCATCCCGGTGACCATCCACGACACCCGCGAGCTGCGCGGCGTCTACTCGCGGGTGCGCGTCGGCAGCCTGCTCAGCCGCCGCGAGATGCTGCGTCTGGCGCTGATGTCTTCGGAGAACCGCGCCGCCTCCGCCCTGGCGCACAACTACCCGGGCGGCCATGCACGCTTCGTCGCGGCGATGAACGCCAAGGCCAAGGCGCTGGGCATGAGCCGCACCCGCTTCGTCGAGCCCACCGGCCTGTCCGAGCTGAACGTTTCCACCGCCCGCGACCTGGTGGCCCTGCTCAAGGCCGCGCGGCAGTACCCGCTGATCCGCGAGCTGAGCACCACGCCGAGCCGCAGCGCGCACTTCCAGAAACCCAACTACGTGCAGGGCTTCAACAACACCAACCCGCTGGTGCGCAATCCCGCCTGGGACATCGAGGTGACCAAGACCGGCTTCATCAACGAGGCCGGCCACTGCCTGGCCATGCTCGCCCGCCTGGAGCACCGCCCGGTGGCCATGGTGCTGCTCGGCACCTTCGGCAAGCGCACCCATATCGGCGACGCCAGCCGCGTGCGGCAATGGCTGGAAACCGGCAAGAGTGCGCCGATCCCGGCCGCCGCGCGCTCCTACAAGCAGCAGCGCATCCAGCAGATGCGCCTGGCCGGCCAGCCGTGAGGCTGGCAAGCCACGCTCAGAGGTCGTCTTCCTCGACCGCACGCACGCTGTCGGCGTCCAGCGCATAGGCGGCGTCGGCCAGATCGTTGCTGACCGGCTCGACCTGCAGGGTGCCGCTGACCCACAGCGGCGCGTAGATGTCGTCGAGGGCCACGCCTTGCGGGTAGCGCACCAGCACGATCTGGTTCGGCGGCGGCGGCGGGACGTGGATGCAGGCGCCGGGATAGGGCACCAGGAAGAAGGTCTGGAAGCGGCCGTCGGCCGTGGTTTCCAGCGGTACCGGATAGCCGCCGAGGCGCAGCGCCTTGCCGTCCAGCGCGGCCACGGTGCGCGTCGAGTACATCACCGCCGGCAGGTCCGCCTGCTGCTTCAGCCCGCCCCGGCCATAGAAGGCGCTGTCGCCCTCGGCGCCGCGGTGGTCGATTTCCGGCATCGCCTCCAGCGCCGCCAGATCCTCCGCCGGCATCAGTTCCAGCCAGTCGGTTTCCGTCGGCTCGGCGGCGTGGCTCAGGGTCGCAATCAGGCTAAGGCAAAGGACGAACGGCAGACGCATGCGGCTCTCGCAACTGGGGCGGCGCCGCGCTGGCGCCTCAGGGTTTTTTCAGGTAGCCGAACACTATCAGCAGAATGATCGCGCCGACCACCGCGCCGATGAAGCCGGCCGCCTGGCCGGCGCGGTAGATGCCCAGCGCCTGGCCGCCGTAGGTGGCGACCACCGAGCCGCCGATGCCGAGCAGGATGGTCATGATCCAGCCCATCGAATTCTCGCCCGGTTTGAGGATGCGCGCGACCACGCCGACCAGCAGGCCGATGAGGATGGTACCGAGGATGCCCATGACAGAGTCTCCGCAAGGTGAGCCTGTGAGCAGCCTAGTCGGTGGGAGCGGCTCCTGCCCGCGCGATCGTCGCGAGGACGGGAATCGCAGGGTGGGGCAGGCCGCAGGCCGTAACCCACCAACCGGCCTGCAGAGGCCGGCGGTGGCGATGCCGGCTGGCATCGTTGGTGGGTTACGCCGCTTTGCGGCGAACCCACCCTACGGGCGCGGGCCTCAGCCCTTGATCAGCGCCTCGACATCCTTGATGCGCGCCTCGAGGGTCGCGCGGTCCTTGCTGCGCAGGGTGGCGTGGCCGACCTTGCGCCCGGCCTTGAACGCCTTGCCGTAGTGGTGCAGGTGGCAGTCGGCGACGGCCACCACCTTGTCCACCGCCGGCACGCTGCCGATGAAGTTGAGCATGGCGCTCTCGCCGACCTTAGCGGTCGAGCCCAGCGGCAGGCCGGCGACGGCGCGCAGGTGGTTCTCGAACTGGCTGCACTCGGCGCCTTCGATGGTCCAGTGCCCGGAGTTGTGCACACGCGGGGCGATCTCGTTGGCCTTGAGGCCGCCGTCGACCTCGAAGAACTCGAAGGCCAGCACGCCGACGTAGTTCAGCTGTTCGAGCACGCGGCCGACGTAGTCCTCGGCCAGCGCCTGCAGCGGGTGGTCGCTGCTGGCCACCGACAGCTCGAGGATGCCGTTCACGTGGGTGTTGTGCACCAGCGGGTAGAAGCGCGTCTCGCCGTCGCGGCCGCGCACCGCC
The DNA here is from genome assembly GCF_900115715.1 of Geopseudomonas sagittaria. Lineage (GTDB taxonomy): Bacteria > Pseudomonadota > Gammaproteobacteria > Pseudomonadales > Pseudomonadaceae > Geopseudomonas > Geopseudomonas sagittaria. The sequence continues at coordinate 12,083 of NZ_FOXM01000030.1, read as the reverse complement.
ACCAGCGACACCTCGCCGCTGAACGGCACGAAGCCCTCGAGGAGGCACGGCACGCTGCCCAGCTCGGCGAAGGCGCCGACCACGTCCTCGGGCTTGCGCAGGACCTTCTGGCCCTTGCCGTCGTAGCCCAGGGTGCGGGTCTTGAGCACCGCCGGCAGACCGATCTCGATCACCGCGTGGTCGAGGTCGGCCTGGTCCAGCACGTTGGCGAAGGCCGGGGTGGGGATGCCCAGATCCTTGAACAGGCTCTTCTCGAACCAGCGGTCGCGGGCGATGCGCAGCGACTCGGCGCTCGGATAGACCGGCACGAACTGGGAGAGGAAGGCCACCGTCTCGGCCGGCACGCTCTCGAACTCGAAGGTCACCAGGTCGACCTCGTCGGCCAGCTGGCGCAGATGGTCCGGGTCGCTGTAGTCGGCGCGCAGGTGCTCGCCCAGGGCGGCGGCGCAGGCGTCCGGCGCCGGATCGAGGAAGGCAAAGTTCATGCCCAGCGGAGTACCCGCCAGAGCCAGCATGCGGCCCAGCTGGCCGCCACCGATTACGCCGATCTTCATGGGAGTTCGCCTCAGATTTCGCGGGGGTCCGGGTTTTCCAGCACCGATTCGGTCTGCTGGGCGCGGAAGGCCTTGAGCGCCTCGTGGAACTGCGGGTGCTTGCCGCCGAGGATGCTCGCCGCCAGCAGGGCGGCGTTGATCGCGCCGGCCTTGCCGATGGCCAGGGTGGCGACCGGCACGCCGCCGGGCATCTGCACGATGGACAGCAGCGAGTCGACGCCGGAGAGCATCGACGACTGCACCGGCACGCCGAGCACCGGCAGGTGGGTCTTGGCCGCACACATGCCCGGCAGATGGGCGGCGCCGCCGGCACCGGCGATGATCACTTCCAGGCCACGCTCTTCCGCCTGTTCGGCGTACTGGAACAGCAGATCCGGGGTGCGGTGGGCGGAGACCACCTTGACCTCGTGGGGGATGCCGAGCTTTTCCAGCATGTCGACGGTGTGGCTGAGGGTGCTCCAGTCGGATTTGGAGCCCATGATCACGCCTACCAGTGCGCTCATCGTCGTGCCTCTTGTTCTGCGCCAGCCTGGCGCGACAAAAACCAACAAGCCACGCCGGAAAACCGCGCGTGGCTTGTCTGCGAAGGAGAGTGGACCGGACTGCGTGGCCGGTCGAAAGTCGCGCAGTATATCGCAAAGGTTCGCGTGACGGGCAGACCCGCCTATCATCGAACAGGGCGCCCGGCGCGGCCAGTCGCACGCTGCCGGGCGGCCCGCGGCAGAGGAGCGCGCGCCATGCATGCCATCGCCTTCATCCAGGATCTCGCCGTGCTCATGCTGGTGGCCGGCCTGGTGACGGTGCTCTGCCATCGCCTCAAGCAGCCGGTGGTACTCGGCTACCTCGTCGCCGGCTTCCTCATCGGCCCGCACACCGGGCCGGTCGCCCTGATCAGCGACGAGGACACCATCCGCATCCTCGCCGAGCTGGGCGTGGTGTTCCTGATGTTTGGCCTCGGTCTCGAGTTCAGCCTGCGCAAGCTGCTCAAGGTCGGCCCCACCGCGATCCTCGCCGCCTTCTTCGAGATCGTGGCGATGACCTGGCTCGGCTACCAGATCGGCCGCCTGTTCGCCTGGAGCCACATGGATGCGCTGTTTCTCGGCGCGATCCTGGCGATCTCCTCGACCACCATCATCGTCAAGGCGCTCAGTGACCTGAAGATGAAGCACGAGCCCTTCGCCCAGCTGATCTTCGGCATCCTGATCGTCGAGGACATCCTCGGCATCGGCCTGATCGTCCTGCTCTCCGGCATCGCCGCCAGCGGCACGGTGGCGCCCGCCGAGGTGCTCGCCACTCTCGGCAAGCTGCTGCTGTTCATGTTGGCGTCGCTGGTGATCGGCCTGCTGCTGGTGCCACGCATCCTCGCCTATGTGGCGCGCTTCGACAGCCACGAGACGCTGCTGATCGCCGTGCTCGGCCTGTGCTTCGGCTTCTGCCTGCTGGTGATCAAGCTCGGCTACAGCCTGGTGCTGGGCGCCTTCCTGATCGGCGCGATCATGGCCGAGTCGCGCCAGCTGGCGCAGATCGAGCGGCTGGTCGAGCCGCTGCGCCACATGTTCAGCGCGATCTTCTTCGTCACCATCGGCCTGCTGATCGACCCGGCGGTGCTGCTCGCGCATGCCGGGCCGATCGCCGCGATCAGCGTCGCCGTGGTGCTCGGCAAGGTCCTCAGCTGCAGCCTCGGCGCCCTCGTCGCCGGCAACGACGGGCGCACCTCGCTGCGCGTCGGCATGGGCCTGTCGCAGATCGGCGAGTTCTCCTTCATCATCGCCGCGCTGGGCATCAGCCTAAAGGTCACCAGCGACTTCCTCTATCCGGTGGCGGTGGCGGTATCGGCGCTCACCACCCTGACCACCCCCTACCTGATCCGCGCCGCCGCACCGCTGTCGCGGCACCTGGCCGACGCCGTGCCAGACAGCGTGGCGCGGGTGTTCGGCGCCTACGGCGCCTGGCTGCGCAGCGTCCAGCTGCCGGGCCAGAACGCCGCGCTGGCGGCGCTGATCCGGCGCAGCCTGCTGCATGCCGTGGTCAACCTGGCGCTGGTGGCGGCGATCTTCCTCGCCGGCGGCTACTTCGCCGAACCCATCGGCGCCTGGCTCGGCCTGCGCGGCGCACAGCCCAACCTGCACAAGGTGTTGATCTGGGGCGCGGCGCTGCTGCTGTCGCTGCCGCTGCTGATCGCCGCCTACCGCCGGCTCAAGGCGCTGTCGCTGTTTCTCGCCGGCCTCGGCGGGCGCAGCCACCGGCCGCCACGGGTGCGCCGGGTACTCGCCGAGCTGATTCCGCTGCTGACCTTCGGCAGCTTCCTGCCGCTGCTCGCCGCGTTCAGCTCGAGCATCCTGCCGCCGGGCGAGTGGCTGCTGCTCATCGGCCTGCTCGCCGTGGTGCTGCTCGCCCTGCTCTGGCGCTGGTTCGCCCGCGTGCATGCGCGCCTGCACAGCGCCCTGCAGGAAACCCTCGAGCAGCACGAGCCGCCGGAGCCGCCCGCCTCCTGACGCCTCAGCAGCGCCACAGGCGCCCGAGCAGCACCTTGCACACCTGCGGCGCCATCAGGGTCGCCGCACCGTCGACCAGCGCGTCCAGCAGCACACCCTCGCCAGCCGCCAGGCGCAGCTCTCGGCCGCCCGCCAGCCAGCAGTCCAGGCCGACACCAGCGGCGCAGTAAACCAGCGTCAGGTCGGCGTCAGCGGCGAGCGGCCATTCGCCGCACAGGCGCAAACGCTGCAGGTGGTGCGTCCAGCGCGCCCGGCGGGTCATCAGATTGAAGTCGCCGACCGGCCCGCCGGGCAGCGTCGCGGTCACCGCCAGCTCGCCGGGAAACGCCAGCGGCGCCGACTCCGCGCTCAGCAGGTGCGTCGCGCCATCGGCGCATTCGAGGCGCAGGCCGGCGCCGTCGAGCACCGCCAGGCTGCGGTCGACGCCGGGAAAGGCCGAGAACGGCCCTCCGTTCGCCACCTGCGCGCAGCTGAGGCGCCAGTCGAAGTCGTCGAGCCCGGCGCCGGGCGGCGCCACGGCCAGCTCGCGGGTTTCGCCGCCGCCGTTCTTCCACGGCCGGCGCGGTGCGGCGGCGAGACTGAATCTGTGCATGTTGCCGAGTTCCTCGATCAAGGCATGGGGCGACACCGGCCTTTGATAGGAGCGTAGGAGCGGTGCCTGTTGCCAGCAAATGTATATACATAACCTGCAGCCACGCAACCGCCGTCATCCAATCCATCCGCCCGCCCCGTCACGTTCACCACCCAGCAGCCTGGTGTCCCGGCCATCCCGACAGCGCCAGCCACCCCTGACGATTCAGCCTTTCTGCGGCTTTCCTGGCCTCCACCGCGGCACGCGGGCGAAATCTGCCGGACCAACGGCACTGGCGACTATTGACGACCTGCGTCCTCGCTCCTATTGTATATACAAACAACGTCAGCCGAAGGTCATCCGCAATGCCCGCACCCTCCACCCCCCGCCTGCTGTGGCGCGACGTCAGCGTCTTCGACGGCCTGCAGGAGCTGCCCGCGCCGATGGCCGTGCTGGTCGAGGACGGCCGCGTCGCCCTGCTCTGCCCGATGAGCGAGCTGGACGAAGCGCGCGTCGCCGGCGCCACTCTCGCCGGCCGCGGCGGGCTGCTGACCCCCGGGCTGGTCGACTGCCACACCCACCTGGTGTACGCCGGCAACCGCGCCGGCGAGTTCGAGCAGCGTCTGGAAGGCGCCAGCTACGCGGAGATCGCCCGCGCCGGCGGCGGCATCCTCGGCACCGTGCGTGCCACCCGCGAAGCCTGCGAGGACGAGCTGTTCGCCCTGGCCCGCTCGCGCCTGGAAGCGCTGATCGCCGACGGCGTGACCACGGTGGAGATCAAGTCCGGCTACGGCCTGTCGGTGGCCGACGAGCTGAAGCTGCTGCGCGTCGCCCGCCGCCTCGGCGAGGAACTGCCGGTGCGCGTGCTGACCACCCTGCTCGGCGCCCACGCCCTGCCGGCGGAGTACGCAGGCCAAGCGGACGCCTACATCGACCTGGTCTGCGAGGAGATGATCCCGGCGGCCGCCGCCGAGAAGCTGGCCGATGCGGTGGACGTGTTCTGCGAGCACATCGCCTTCAGCCCGGCGCAGTGCGAACGGGTGTTCGCCGTCGCCGCGCGCCACGGTCTGCCGGTCAAGGCGCACGCCGAGCAGCTGACCAACCAGGGCGCCAGCGCGCTGGTGGCGCGCCACCGCGGCCTGTCCGCCGACCATATCGAATACCTCGACGAGGCCGGCATCGCCGCCATGGCCGAAGCCGGCACCGTCGCCACCCTGCTGCCCGGCGCCTTCCTGGTGCTCGGCGAAACCCAGCGCCCGCCGATCGAGCTGCTGCGCCAGTACGGCGTGCCGATGGCGGTGGCCAGCGACGCCAACCCCGGCACCTCGCCGCTGTTCCTGCCCACCCTGCTGCTCAACCTGGCCTGCAGCCTGTTCCGCCTGACCCCGCGCGAGGCGCTGGCCGGCATGACCGCCCAGGGCGCGCGCGCCCTCGGCCAGCCGCAGCTCGGCCGCATCGCCGAGGGGCTACCCGCCGACCTGTGCCTGTGGGACGTCACGCGCGCCGCCGAGCTGGCCTACGCGGTGCAGGCCGGTCGCCTGCGCCAGCGCATCTTCAATGGAGTCGTTAGCAATGAACGTTGATCGCCTGAACCTGGACGCCTGGAGCGGCCGCGTCGACCCCGAGGCCGACAGCCCGCGCTGGCACCAGCGCATCCAGCCGCTGGGCGAGAGCCAGCAGCCGGGCCTGGCCCTGCTCGGCTTCGCCTGCGACGAAGGCGTGCGCCGCAACCAGGGCCGCGTCGGCGCCGCCAGCGCACCGGCCGCGATCCGCAAGCTGCTCGCCAACCTGGCCTGGCACCGCCAAGGTCCGGCCTTCGATGCCGGCGACGTGTGCTGCCTGGATGGCGATCTCGACGCCGCCCAGCAGCGCCTCGGCGCCAACGTCGCCGAGCTGCTCGGCGCCGGCCACCTGCCGGTGGTGCTCGGCGGCGGCCACGAGGTGGCCTTCGGCAGCTGGCAGGGCATCGCCGCGCACCTGGCCAGCAAACTGGGCCGCACGCCGCGCCTGGCCATCGTCAACTTCGACGCCCACTTCGACCTGCGCGACCCGGCCCACGTGCACTCCTCGGGCACGCCCTTCGCGCAGATCGCCGAAGCCTGCGCCGCGCGCGGCTGGCCGTTCCGCTACGCCTGCCTCGGCGTCAGCCGCGCCGCCAACACCCGCGCGCTGTTCCACACCGCCGCCGAGCTGGGCGTGCTGGTGCGCGAGGACTTCGAGATCCGCGAGAGCACCCTCGATGCCATCGGCGCCGAGCTGGACGCCTTCATCGCCGATTGCGACGCGCTGTACCTGACCGTCGACCTCGACGTGCTGCCGGCCTGGGAAGGCCCCGGCGTCAGCGCGCCGGCCGCCCACGGCGTGCCGGTCGCCCTGCTCGAGCCGCTGATCGAGCGCCTGCAGGCCAGCGGCAAGCTGCTGCTCGCCGAGCTGGCCGAACTGAATCCCGAACACGACCAGGACCACCGCACCGCCCGGGTGGCGGCGCGCCTGATCCACCGGCTGTCCCTGCACGGCTGAACCCAACCCCACGCCCCAACAAAAACAAGCGAAAGAGGAACCCCGATGAGCACCATCGATCCCCGCCACGACCCGAGCCGCAAAATTGCCGCCCCGACCGGCACCACCCTGCGCTGCAAGAGCTGGCTGACCGAAGCGCCGCTGCGCATGCTGATGAACAACCTGCACCCGGACGTGGCGGAAAAACCCGAGGATCTGGTGGTCTACGGCGGCATCGGCCGCGCCGCGCGCAACTGGCAGTGCTTCGACAAGATCGTCGAGGTGCTCGAGCGCCTGGAGGACAACCAGACCCTGCTGATCCAGTCCGGCAAGCCGGTCGGCGTGTTCGAGACCCACAAGGACGCCCCGCGCGTGCTGCTGGCCAACTCCAACCTGGTGCCGCACTGGGCCACCTGGGAACACTTCAACGAGCTGGACCGCAAGGGCCTGGCCATGTACGGCCAGATGACCGCCGGCAGCTGGATCTACATCGGCAGCCAGGGCATCGTCCAGGGCACCTACGAGACCTTCGTCGAGGCAGGTCGCCAGCACTACAACGGCGACCTGACCGGCCGCTGGGTCCTCACTGCCGGATTGGGCGGCATGGGCGGCGCCCAGCCGCTGGCCGCGAGCCTCGCCGGCGCCTGCTCGCTGAACATCGAATGCCAGCAGTCGCGCATCGACTTCCGTCTACGCACCCGCTACGTCGACGAGCAGGCCACCGATCTGGACGACGCCCTGGCGCGCATCGACCGCTACACCAGCCAGGGCAAGGCGGTGTCCATCGCCCTGTGCGGCAACGCCGCCGAGATCCTCCCCGAACTGGTGCGCCGCGGCGTGCGCCCGGACCTGGTCACCGACCAGACCAGCGCCCACGACCCGCTGCACGGCTACCTGCCGCTGGGCATGAGCTGGGACGAGTACGTCGAACGCGGCAAAGTCGAGCCGGAAGCGGTGGCCAAGGCCGCCAAGCGCTCGATGGCCGTGCACGTGCAGGCCATGCTCGACTTCCAGAAGATGGGCGTGCCGACCTTCGACTACGGCAACAACATCCGCCAGATGGCCCTGGAAGAGGGCGTCAAGAACGCCTTCGACTTCCCCGGCTTCGTCCCGGCCTACATCCGCCCGCTGTTCTGCCAGGGCATCGGCCCGTTCCGCTGGGTGGCGCTGTCCGGCGACCCCGAGGACATCTACAAGACCGACGCCAAGGTCAAGGAACTGATCCCCGACAACCCGCACCTGCACCGCTGGCTGGACATGGCCCGCGAGCGCATCAGCTTCCAGGGCCTGCCGGCGCGCATCTGCTGGGTCGGCCTGAAGGACCGCGCGCGCCTCGCCCAGGCGTTCAACCAGATGGTCGCGAGCGGCGAGCTGAAGGCGCCGATCGTCATCGGCCGCGACCATCTGGACTCCGGCTCGGTAGCCAGCCCCAACCGCGAGACCGAAGCCATGCTCGACGGCTCCGACGCGGTGTCCGACTGGCCGCTGCTCAACGCCCTGCTGAACACCGCCGGCGGCGCCACCTGGGTGTCGCTGCACCACGGCGGTGGCGTGGGCATGGGTTATTCGCAACACTCCGGGGTGGTGATCGTCGCCGACGGCACCCCGGACGCCCACGCCCGCCTCGGCCGCGTGCTGCGCAACGACCCGGGCACCGGGGTGATGCGCCACGCCGATGCCGGCTACCAGATCGCCATCGATTGCGCCCAAGAGCAGGGTCTCGACCTGCCGATGATCAACCCGGTAAAGGGAGCCTGACCCATGACCACCACTTTGCACCTCGTTCCCGGCCAACTGACCCTGGCCCAGCTGCGCGCCGCCTACCAGCAGCCGCTGCGCGTGACCCTCGATGACAGCTGCCACGCCGCCATCGACGCCAGCGTGGCCTGCGTCGAGAGCATCATCGCCGAGGGCCGCACCGCCTACGGCATCAACACCGGCTTCGGCCTGCTGGCCTCGACCCGCATCGCCCCGGCCGACCTGGAGAAGCTGCAGCGCTCGCTGGTGCTGTCCCACGCCGCCGGCGTCGGCGAGCCGCTGGACGACGCCATGGTCCGCCTGATCATGCTGCTCAAGGTCAACAGCCTGGCCCGCGGCTTCTCCGGCATCCGCCGCAAGGTGATCGACGCGCTGCTCGCCCTGATCAACGCCGAGGTCTATCCGCACATCCCGCTGAAGGGCTCGGTGGGCGCCTCCGGCGATCTCGCCCCGCTGGCGCACATGTCGCTGGTGCTGCTCGGCGAGAGCAAGGCGCGCTACCAGGGCCAGTGGATCGACGGCCGCGAGGCGCTGGCGGTAGCCGGCCTCGAGCCCTTGACCCTGGCCGCCAAGGAGGGCCTGGCCCTGCTCAACGGCACCCAGGCCTCCACCGCCTACGCCCTGCGCGGGCTGTTCGAGGGCGAGGATCTGTTCGCCGCCGCCACCGTCTGCGGCGGCCTCAGCGTCGAGGCCATGCTCGGCTCGCGCGCCCCGTTCGATGCGCGCATCCATGCCGCCCGCGGCCAGCGCGGGCAGATCGACGTGGCCGCGGCCTACCGCGACCTGCTCGGTGCCAGCAGCGAGATCGCCCAGTCCCACGAGAAGTGCGACAAGGTCCAGGACCCCTACTCGCTGCGCTGCCAGCCGCAGGTGATGGGCGCCTGCCTGACCCAGCTGCGCCAGGCCGCCGAGGTGCTGCAGATCGAGGCCAACGCGGTATCGGACAACCCGCTGGTGTTCGCCGCCGAGGGCGACGTGATTTCCGGCGGCAACTTCCACGCCGAGCCGGTGGCCATGGCCGCCGACAACCTGGCGCTGGCCATCGCCGAGATCGGCTCGCTGTCCGAGCGGCGCATCTCGCTGATGATGGACATGCACATGTCGCAGCTGCCGCCGTTCCTGGTGGCCAACGGTGGCGTGAATTCCGGCTTCATGATCGCCCAGGTCACCGCTGCGGCGCTGGCCAGCGACAACAAGGCCCTCGCCCATCCGCACAGCGTCGACAGCCTGCCCACCTCGGCCAACCAGGAGGACCACGTGTCCATGGCGCCGAACGCCGGCAAGCGCCTGTGGAGCATGGCCGACAACGTGCGCGGCATCCTCGCCATCGAATGGCTGGGCGCCTGCCAGGGCCTCGACTTCCGCACCGGCCTGAAGACCTCGGCGAAGCTGGAACAGGCGCGCAGCCTGCTGCGCGACCGGGTCCCCTACTACCAGGAAGACCGCTTCTTCGCCCCGGACATCGAGGCGGCCAGCGCGCTGCTCGCCGCGCGCGGCCTCAACGCGCTGATGCCGGCCGGGTTGCTGCCCTCCCTGGGCTGACCCGCAAGCTATCGCGCCCTCCCGCCACCGCTGCCACCGGGTGGCCGAGGGCGCGACTTTGCATGGCGTTTCCAGAGACAATAAAAACAATCGAACTGGTGGAAAGAAACATGAATGCAATTGTTCTCGCGGTGGTGGTCATGGTCGCGCTGTCGATGCTGCGCGTCTCCGTGGTCTTCGCCCTGATCATCGCCGCAGTGGTCGGCGGCCTGGCCGCCGGCCTGCCGATGGAAAAGATCGTCAGCGCGTTCAACGATGGCCTCGGCGGCGGCGCCTCGGTGGCGCTGGCCTACGCCGCCCTCGGCGCCTTCGCCGTGGCGCTGTCGCGCACCGGCATCGCCCAGCGCCTGTCGGCGCGGGTGGTCGAACACGTCAGCCACAGCCACCACGCCGGCGGCGAGCTGGCGCTGGTCAAGTGGGGCATGCTCGGCGCACTGATCGTCGCCGGCGCGCTGGCCGAGACGCTGATCCCGGTGCACATCGCCTTCATCCCGATCCTGGTGCCGCCGCTGCTGCACGTGATGAACCGTCTCAAGCTGGACCGCCGCCTGGTCGCCTGCGCCATCACCTTCGCCATCACCACCCTGTACATGGTGCTGCCGGTGGGCTTCGGCGCGATCTTCCTCAACGACATCCTGATCGCCAACATCAACCAGGCCGGCGCCGCCGAGGGCTTCAACGTCGCTCGCGAGCTGGCGCCGCAGGCCATGCTGCTGCCGGCGCTGGGCATGGTCGCCGGCCTCGCCATCGCCGCCTTCAGCTACCGGCGCAAGCGCGCCTATGAGGACGTCGCGGTGGCCGGCGAGCACCTCGACCACGCCGACACCAAGCTGAGCCGCCGCCAGGTGGGCATGATCGGCCTGTCGCTGCTGCTCGCCCTGGCGGTGCAGCTGTGGACCGACTCGATGATCTTCGGCGGCCTGGTCGGCTTCGCGGTGATCTCGCTGAGCGGGGTGATCCGCTGGCGCGAGCAGGACCACGTGGTCACCCAGGGCATGCACCTGATGGCCCAGGTCGGCTTCATCATGATCGCCGCCGCCGGCTTCGCCGCGGTGATGAAGGCCACCGGGGCGATCCCGGAGCTGGTGTCCGGCTCGGTCGAGCTGATCGGCGACAACCGCGGCATGGCCGCACTGATCATGCTGCTGGTCGGCCTGTTCATCACCATGGGCATCGGCTCGTCGTTCTCCACCGTGCCGATCATCACCGCCATCTACGTGCCGCTGGCGCTGGGCTTCGGCTTCTCGCCGCTGGCCATCATCGCCCTGGTCGGCACCGCCGCGGCGCTCGGCGATGCCGGTTCGCCGGCCTCCGACTCAACCCTCGGCCCGACCGCCGGCCTCAACGCCGACGGCCAGCACGACCACATCTGGGACACCGTGGTGCCGACCTTCCTGCACTTCAACCTGCCGCTGATCGCCTTCGGCTGGGTGGCGGCCATGGTGCTGTAAGGGAAGGCGCGCTCGCCCAGTGACCGCATGACCTGTAGGGGCGAATTCATTCGCCCCTACACCTTTCCGGCCCCATGCGAATGCCCCGGCGAGCCGGGTATCATCCCGCCAGCAGCGAACACCAAGGAACCCGCCGTGACCAGCACACCGCGCTACAAGCAGATCGAGGAGCACCTGCTCGAGCGGATCAACAGCGGCGCCTACCCGGCGCACCACCAGATCCCCCCCGAGGAACAGCTGGCACGCGACTTCGGCGTCAGCCGGATGACCGCCAACAAGGCGATCCGCGACCTGGTGCAGCAGGGCTACCTGATCCGCCAGGCCGGCCTCGGCACCTTCGTCACCGACCGCAAGGCCGAGTCCTCGCTGCAGGAAGTGCTCAACATCGCCGCCGAAGTGCGCGGCCGCGGCCACGCCTATCGCAACGACGTGCTGCGCTGCGAGGCCATCGACGCCGACGACGAAGTGGCCCTGCGCCTGGGCGTGCGCCTGGGCAGCCCGGTGTTCCACACCATCCTCGTGCACCGCGAGGACGAGCTGCCGATCCAGCTCGAGGAACGCTTCGTCAACCCGCGCTGGGTGCCCGACTATCTGACCACCGACTTCTCCCAACAAACCCCCAACGAGGTACTGGTCGCCGCCTGCCCGATCTCCGACGTCGAGCATGTGGTCGAAGCGGTGCTGGTCGACGAGCAGACCGCCGCGGCGCTGGGCATCGACAGCGCCGCGCCCTGCCTGAGCGTGATCCGCCGCACCTGGTCGGGGGAGAACCTGATCAGCTACGCGCGGCTGATCCATCCGGGGGATCGCTACAAGTTGCGGTCGTCGATGCGGGGGTTGGGGGGGTAGCGGAAGAAAAGGGGGGCAGCCCCTGAGGAATCCCCACAAATCTACCCCAGCACCTGTGCCTGCTGATGCACTTCGTCACGCAGTCGGTACTCGATAGCGGCGAGCACATGCCGGGGTAGCGCCCCGGCGTGCCGCCTCAGGTATTCGAGGCCGACTCGCCACAGTGACAGGACATGCTTTGTCTTGACGCTGTTAGACTGATAGCGGCGCGCCTCTCCGGATTGCCGGGCATACAGGCCGGCCAGGTAGAGGGCATAACAGGCCAGCGCCGCGATCAGCAGCAGAATCTCGATGCGGCGCGGGCAGCGCGTGCGGTGCAGGTCCAAGGCGAAGCCGAAACGCAGGCTCTTCACGTCGCGGAAGC
>NZ_FOXM01000031.1 GCF_900115715.1 Geopseudomonas sagittaria | reverse complement strand
CGGTGGAGCCGGGCGACAACGTCACCGTGCGCTACCAGGGCCTGGGCAGCGTCTCCGCGCGCTTCGTCTGAACCTGCGGGCCGGCCATGCGCCGGCCCTTCACCAGGGAGTCACAGCTATGCCGATTGCCCATGTGCAGATCATGGAAGGCCGCAGCGACGAGCAGAAGGAAGCGATGATCCGCGAGGTCAGCGAGGCGCTGGCACGCACCCTCGACTCGCCGCTCGACCGCGTGCGCGTACTGATCACCGAGGTACCCAAGAGCCACTGGGGCATCGCCGGCGAGCCGGCGAGCAAGGTGCGCCGTTAACTCCTGAATCTCCCGTCCGCTGCGAGGCAGGTGGCCGATGGCGGGGAAGAGCAGAAGCGCGCCACCGCGCAGACGAAAGTAGTACGGCTGCCTGTGCTTTGGGATAGCCGGGGCTGGCTTCCACTCATAGCAGCCATCCGCCGGCACCAACGCCCGGCCTGTCTTCCAAGCAGACCTCCAGAACGCTCCCGTCGCCACCACCTCCTCCCTAGCATTGATCGCTGGCGGGCGAGGGCCGGCCGCCGGCCAGAAAGTAACGATAACGGATTTTATCGTCACATTTTTCCTGAGGTCGCGAGAGCGCTGCGTCCAGTCGCTGAATCATGAGCAAGATGGCCTCTTTCGGCCGATTCTGTTGAAAAAGTAGCTGTTTCCCCATGCCGTCGGCAGAATTGCTCTGTCAGCGAGCGCGGGGGCGAACAGCATGATGGGACAGTTACCGGGAGGACAGCAGCGTCTGTTCTACTCGTTCAATCTGGAAGATCACGTCCCGGCCCAACACCTCCTGCGCAGCATCGACCAGTGCCTGGATCTCAGCGACCTGCGCGCCTACCTGACGGATTTCTATAGCCCCATCGGGTGCCCCTCGATTGACCCGGAATTGATGGTGCGCATGCTGGTCGTCGGCTACTGCTATGGCATCCGTTCCGAGCGGCGATTGTGCGAAGAGGTGCATCTAAACCTGGCCTATCGCTGGTTCTGCCGGCTGGGTCTGGAAGACGAAGTACCCAATCACTCGACCTTCTCGAAGAATCGCCACGGCCGTTTCCGTGACAGTGATCTGTTCCGCTGGTTGTTCAATGAGGTGCTGCGGCGCTGCATGGCGGCCGGCCTGGTCAAGGGTGAAGGTTTCGCCGTCGACGCCAGCATCAAGGCGGATGCCAGCCGGCAACGTGGGGCGGCGGGAGGTGAAGTCGATTGGCGTGATCCGGCGCTCAGCAGTCGCGCCGTGCGCGAGTACCTCGAAGCCCTTGATGAAGAGGCGCTGGCTGAAGCTCTTCCCAAGAAAATTTCGCTCACCGATCCGCAGTCCCGTTGGACAGCAGCGCCAGGCGGCCCGGCTTACTTTGCCTACTCCACGAATTACCTGATCGACACTGAGCACGGCGTGATCATGGATGTGGAAGCTACCCCGGCGCACCGTACCGCCGAAGTTGATTCGACCAAAACGATGGTGGAGCGCGTCGAAGCGCAGTTCGACCTCACGCCAGAACGCCTCATTGGCGATACCGCTTATGGCACTGCTCCGATGCTGGCCTGGAGGTCGGAGAGAAGGGCATCGAGCCGCACGTGCCGGTGTGGGACAAGACCGAGCGCAAGGACGACAGCCTCTCCAGTAACGATTTCCACTGGAATCAGGAGGCCAATGAATACCGCTGCCCAGCCGGCAAACCGCTACGAAGTGAATGGCGCGCCTTCACCCAGAAAAGATCACGGGTGACCAAGGCCAACACCATCATCTACCGCTCCAGCCAAACCGACTGCGCCACATGTCCGCTGAAAGCGAAGTGCTGTCCCAACACACCGAACCGGAAGATCGTCCGCAGCATCCATGAGGCTGCCCGCGACGTAGCTCGACGCATCGCCAAGACACCGGAATACCTCGTCTCTCGCTGCGAACGGAAGAAGGTGGAGATGCTTTTCGCCCACCTCAAACGGATCATGAAACTCGACCGTTTACGACTGCGTGGCCTGACGGGTGCGACTGACGAATTCACCTTGGCCGCGACCGAGCAAAACCTGCGACGCATGGCCAAGCTCCTGCCTCACGGGCCACCGATCACGGGATAGGTACGCCTGCTGCGAGCAGAAACCCTCGAATTAACCCTCAAACCTGAGCAAGGACGCTCAGTGAAACGCCGAAAGGCAACTTGAGGAGGCTTGCAGCCACTTCGACAGCAGGCACACCTGGCCGTCCGGCTGCCGCTGAACCTATGAGTGCGGCCAGGCGACGAGCATGAATGGTCGGTAGTGCTTGAGCGAACGCGGTATGTAAAAATTGGACGGCCTGCATGGGGAACGGGTGTGGTGGCTATGTTTGGCGACAACCACCGTGCCCGCCCATGCAGGTATCTTCAAGACCTATCCTTATGATTCGTAAAGACTTTTTGTGGGGGTCTCTCTGACACCGATCGAATTTATGAAGGCAGTAAGCTCCTATCCGCTTTCCAAAGAAAATGGATAGCGATCTTGTGAAAACGGATATCTTCTGCCCGGACACTAGGTTAATAATAGTTGTAAAATGTAAAGCTCCACACGGTCTGTGAATCATTGTCTAAATGCATATAATTATAAGAGCACAATGGCTTATGAATCTTTGTCTGCTACATGAGAAGAGCCGGGTTTTCGCCAACACCTATCCTGGTGTGGTGTCAGACTATGCCAACGAGCATGCGGGCGCCCACCGGGTCATCCAGCGCCGCATTAGTGATCCAGAGGCTAGCCTGAAACACCGCACTATCGGCAGCTTGGATTTGTTCCAGATGAGTTACGGCAGCCGAGTGCAAATCACTTCGCCGGAACGAGAGGCTCTCTACCATTTGCATATCATACTCAAGGGGCACTGCATGTGGCGAAGCTGCGGTGAGGAGCACGGCCTTGCCCCCGGCGAGTTGTTGTTGCTCAACCCTGGCACCCCGTTCGACCTGACCTACTCGGACTGCTACGAGAAGTTCATTGTCAAGTTGCCGGCCCGCTTCATCGACAAGGTCTGCAGCGAGAACCAGTGGAGTTACCCGAGCGAGGGGGTGCGCTTTGCCCCGATTCATCGCCTCGAGCAACTGGACGGCTTCCTCAGCTTGCTGAGTCTGGTCTGTCAGGAGGCGGAAACTGATCAGACTATTTTTCAGGTGAAGGAGCACTACGCCAAGATTATAGTAAGCAAGCTGCTCAGCCTGCCGGGTAGCAATGTCAGTCGCGAGCCGTTGGGGGGCGCTTGTCGGTCGTTCGAGCGCCTGGAAGAGCTCATCGAGAAGAACCTTAAGCAGAGTATCAGCCTTGAGCAGTTGGCCGATTTGGCGCATATGAGTGCGCACTCGCTATACGCGTTGTTCGAAAAGCACGCTGGCACCACGCCCAAGCGCTTTATACGTCAGCGCAAGCTGGAAGCAATCTATGCTCGCCTGAGTGACCCGCAGGTCGCAGTAAGCAGCGTTACTGAAGTCGCCCTCGACTACGGTTTCCTGCATCTCGGACGCTTCGCAGATTACTACAAGAGCACCTTCGGCGAGTTGCCCTCGGACACCTTGCGCCGTCGCGGCTAATCTCTTTCCACGCGGGTGCGCCTGCCCTCGCCGTGTCCCGGCGCGCCGCCAGGAGCGTGCTGTCTGGACCTAGGGAAGGTCTGAAAAACACTTCCCGATCTGGTGAAATAGCCGCCAGTCCCTCTGGAGCCTCTTGCATGAAGCAGCTGTCCTTCGCCGATGCCGAGTACGCCGGCAAGCGCAAACAGACCCGCCGTGAGCGCTTCCTGATCGAGATGGATCAGGTCGTGCCGTGGCAGGCACTGATGGCGCTGATCGAGCCGCACTACCCGCGAGGCGAAGGTGGGCGTCCGGCTTACCCGCTGGCCGCCATGCTGCGGGTACACCTCATGCAGAACTGGTTCGGTTACAGCGATCCGGCGATGGAGGAAGCCCTCTACGAGGTGACGATCCTGCGCCACTTCGCCGGACTGCACCTGGATCGGATCCCGGACGAAACCACCATCCTCAACTTCCGCCGCCTGCTGGAAAGGCACGAGCTGGCCAGCCAGATCCTGGAAGTCATCAATGGCTTCCTGGGCGAACGCGGTTTGCTCCTGCGTCAGGGCAGCATCGTCGACGCAACCATCATCCATGCCCCCAGCTCGACCAAGAATAAGGATGGCAAGCGTGATCTGGAGATGCACCAGACCAAGAAGGGCAACCAGTACTACTTCGGCATGAAGGCACACATCGGCGTCGATGACGATTCCGGCCTGGTGCACAGCGTGATCGGCACGGCAGCCAACGTGGCGGATGTCACCCAGGTCGACAAACTGCTGCACGGCGAAGAGTCGTATGTCTGCGCGGACGCCGGCTATACCGGCGTCGAAAAACGCGCAGAGCATGAGGGCCGCAAGGTCATCTGGTCGGTTGCCGCTCGCCGCAGTACCTACAAGCCACTGGGCAAGCGCAGCCTGCTCGGACGCATGATTCGCCAGATCGAGAAGGCCAAGGCCCAGACGCGAGCCAAGGTTGAACATCCGTTTCGGGTGATCAAGTGCCAGTTCGGCTACACCAAGGTGCGTTTCCGTGGGTTGGCGAAGAACACGGCCCAGTTGGTCACGCTGTTCGCCCTGTCGAATCTGTGGATGATGCGAAAGCGCTTACTCGCAGGAGAGGTGCGCGTGTGATGCGGGGGAAGCCCCCGGCAAATGCCCTTCGGGGGCAGGAAACTGAGTCCAGGCGGATGAAATAGCCCGATTTTGGCCTGCCGAGCAGGACGGGCGCGAATGGTGAGGGCTATTTCAGACCTTCCCTAGATCGTGAGTGGTATGCAGCACAGACTGTGGCTGTTTTTGAGCACTTGCGGTCTGGCCTCAATCTTCAGCATCGCGCACATTATCAAGCTGGCCCGCAGCATGCGCTGTACATGGTTGACGACTACCTAGGTGTTTGGTCCCGGAAATTAGTGGTCCAGGCCAGCCGACGATGCGCCGGGCAAATACGTCGATAACGAAGTCAACGTAGACAAAGTCTCGCCGCGTGGAAACATAGGTGAAGTCCGACACCCAGAGCGCATTCGGGCGTTCGGCTCTGAACTGCCGATTGAGGTGATCCAGAGGGCACGATGCAGCCCGACCACTGATCATGGTCTTGACCGATTTTCCCCGGATCACACCCTAGAGGCCTATCTGTCGCGTCAGGCGTTCCACTGTGCTACGCACTACAACCAGGCCCACGCGCAGCAACTGCCGCCAGACCTTGCGCACACCGTAGACTTGAAAGTTTTCATCCCATACCCGCTGGATCTGCTCACGCAGAGCTGTATCGCGCGGATCCTGGCCGCTTGCCGCGCAGGATTGGCACGACGTGCCACATGCTCGTAATCGGTTGGCGGGGTAATCGGCAACACCTTGCAGATCGGCTCGACCCCGTAGGCCTCGCGGTGTTCGTCGATGAATGCCTTCATCGTTTGAAGGGACGCAGGAATGCCTGCCAGTCGCACTCCACCTGGGCAAAATATGCCGAAGCCTTGCGCAGAATCTCATTGGCCTGGCGCAACCCACGTACTTCACGTTCCAGAGCCTTGATGCGTTCCCGCTCGCATGTCGTCAGGCCTCCATGTTCACCGGCATCCGCCTCGACCTTGCGCACCCTGCGGCGCAATGTTTCAGCGGTACAGCCGATCTTGGCTGCAATGGAAGAGATGGCTGCCCATTCGGATTTGTACTCAGCCTGATGCTCCCTCACTTCAGGGGAGTATTTTATTGAGGTCGGCGTTTTGCAAGGTAGTCATGGCTCCAACCTATCAAAGGTTGGAGTCTTCAGGAAAGTCGGGGCGGTTCAGTGCCTATCTGTTCAGGAAGCCGGAGGCCCGACTCGGTAGCGTACAACGGGACGACCAGGAGAACCGCAGCACCTTGCTCTACGGGGGGGGGGGGCTCCGGGTCAGGCTGTTCCTGCTGCGCGCACCATCACTGCTCTTATTCTCCGGCCAAGTTCTAATAAGTGCCTAAGCATAAGTTTTCGCGTATAATTGGCGCCATCATTTTTCTGGCCCCAGACATTTTCAATGCGATTTGTGCAGCCCCTTTCCGCGACCGAAGCCCAGTCCCTCCGCGATGCGCATGAGCGCGGGGATAAGCCTGCCTTGCGCCGTCGAGCCCATGGCATTTTGCTCAGCAACGATGGCCACACCATCAACCAGATCAGCAAAATACTCGCAGTCAGGCGTGACACGGTTGCTCGCTGGCTTGATGCCTGGGAGCGAGACGGCCTTGGTGGCCTCACTGATCAAGAACGAGCCGGTCGCCCCGCCATCTACGACGCACAGGACCGAGAGCGGCTGAAAGCGCTGGTGACAGAGACTCCGCATCAGATCAAAACCGTTCAGGCGCGCCTGCAACAAGAAACCGGTAAGACCTCCAGTGCAACGACCATCAGGCGGGCGTTAAAAAAAGCTGGGCTATAATTTCAAGCGCGCACGTAAATCGCTGAAAGATCGGCGCAATGAAGCCGATTTTCGCAGCACCCAAGGCCTGCTGAGACAGCTCCAGCAATGGGAAGAGCGTGGGGAAGCAGAGCTGTACTACTTCGATGAATCCGGCTTTTCGCAGGCATCCTCCGTGCCTTATGCCTGGAGCCCCGTGAGCCAGCCACTGGAGCTGCCGGCCTTCTCACGCAGTCGCCGCCTCAATGTGCTGGGCTTTCTGAGTCGCCAGGGCAAGCTGGTCTACCACACAACCACCGAGACCGTGACCACGGAAACCGTCCTTGAGGCCTTCGATCTTCTGTTGAAAGAGAAGTCGCCAGAAGCCTTCGCGATCGTCGTGCTCGACAATGCCAGCATCCATCGCTCGGCACTGTTTCGGAGCAAGGAGCTGGAGTGGCGAGAGCAACGGCTCTATGTGGTCTTCCTGCCAACCTACTCGCCGGAACTCAACCTGATCGAGATTCTGTGGCGGAAAATCAAGTACGAATGGCTACCCATAG
Source organism: Geopseudomonas sagittaria (assembly GCF_900115715.1). GTDB lineage: Bacteria > Pseudomonadota > Gammaproteobacteria > Pseudomonadales > Pseudomonadaceae > Geopseudomonas > Geopseudomonas sagittaria. Next base: position 14,216 of record NZ_FOXM01000031.1, on the reverse strand, counting down.
CAGCCTATCGGAGCTTTCAATCGCTCACTGATCATGTGCTCGAGGTGCTGTCAGGCCATGGCAATAAATACGCGATTACTTTTGTATAGGCACTTAGGCATCTGTGAAAACGAGTCGCGGGGCGCGCTATTAGATGAAAAGTGCCTATCGCCGGTACCTTGCTTGGTAGCGCTGGCCTGTTGTTACGGATGACGATCTTAAGAAAACGGATATCGATAGCTAAATAACGGATATCCCCCCGCGTCTCCGTGTCGTAGCATGATATAAATGGAATGAAAGCAGCAGCTGCAGGAATCCATATGCCTGAATAACCAAGATCAGCATTTACACGTTTCGTTTGGGCAGAAACATGGAATGGGCCGAGCTAAAAACAATCGTACGAATGATCTAGATTAAGGATAAGGAGCACAATATCAAACTGCAAGGTTTAGAGTTTGGCTGTTGCGAACGCATGTTGAATGGTCGCTTTCTGTATTTCAGATAATCGGCTTGTCACAGTGATGCGCCGGGGCGCGGTGTCTTAGGTATTGGCTTTCGACGTGAGCAAGAGAAATAAGATTATTTTTTGCTCTAACAAGAGCATCTTGAAGGAGATATAGGTCATGAGTTCAATAATTAAAAAAGAAGTGCAGGAAGCCCCTTTGAAATGGGTGAAAAACTGGTCTGGCGAGGAGATTAAGGCGCTCGTTGATCAGGAAAATGGGTTGCTTGACCCCCGTATTTTCTCTGATCAGGATCTGTATGAGATCGAACTTGAGAGGGTGTTTGCTCGATCCTGGCTGCTGCTTGGGCACGAGGGGCACATTCCCAAAGCCGGTGACTATCTAACCACCTACATGGGTGAAGACCCAGTAATTGTAGTGAGGCAGAAAGACTGCAGCATTAAGGTCTTCCTAAACCAATGTCGGCATCGCGGTATGCGTATTGAGCGATCGGATTTTGGCAACGCAAAGTCATTTACCTGCACTTATCACGGGTGGGCCTATGACACCGCCGGTAATCTGATCAATGTACCCTACGAGAAAGAGGCTTTTTGTGACAAAAAAGAGGGTGACTGCGGGTTCGACAAGGCCGACTGGGGGCCCCTGCAAGCGCGGGTGGATACTTACAAGGGGCTGATTTTTGCCAACTGGGATACCGAAGCCCCAGATTTGAAGGCCTACCTGAGCGACGCAACCCCCTACATGGACGTGATGCTCGATCGCACCGAGGCGGGTACTCAGGTCATCACCGGCATGCAAAAGACGGTAATCCCCTGCAACTGGAAGTTCGCCGCCGAGCAGTTCTGTAGCGATATGTACCATGCGGGCACGATGTCGCATCTTGCCGGTGTATTGTCCAGCCTTCCACCTGAGATGGATTTGTCCCAAGTAAAGTTGCCGTCAACTGGAAACCAGTTCCGGGCTAAGTGGGGTGGGCACGGGACCGGCTGGTTCAATGACGATTTCGGACTTCTGCAAGCCATCATGGGGCCTAAAATTGTCGATTACTGGACCAAAGGTCCAGCCGCTGAACGTGCGCAAGATCGTCTGGGACAAACTCTCCCGGCTAATCGCATGGTCGCACAGCATATGACCGTTTTTCCGACATGCTCATTTCTCCCTGGCATCAATACAGTCCGTACTTGGCACCCGCGTGGCCCTAATGAGGTCGAAGTCTGGTCTTTCATCGTAGTGGATGCTGATGCACCCGAAGATATCAAGGAAGAATATCGTCGGAAAAACATCTTTACCTTCAACCAAGGGGGGACCTACGAGCAGGACGATGGCGAAAACTGGGTGGAGGTTCAGCGGGTGTTGCGCGGCCACAAGGCTAGAAGTAGAGCTTTTTGTGCCCAGATGGGTGCAGGTGTGCCGAACAAAAACAACCCGGATTTTCCTGGAAAGACCAGCTACGTTTATAGCGAAGAAGCTGCGCGCGGGTTCTACCACCACTGGAGCCGCATGATGTCCGAGCCGAGTTGGGACACGCTAAAGTCTTGAGCAGATAAAGTGACCGAAAAAGGCAATCACTTGTATCGAGTTTCTACCTTGGTAGACAAGAGTTTAGCCTGTTTTTTGGTTGCTGGAAGTGCGTGAGTGAATCGATTCACTTGGGTAAACCCTTGGCTTTGTCGGGGAATATTTACTCGAGTGCTTTCCAAAATGTACAGCTGTGCGTTTGGCGATAATCGTCATGCAATGGGTTGGCTGTTTGCATGAGCAGAGAGTGCCGACCGCCCAACATATATACAGGAAGCTAATTATGACATCTGCTGATTTGACAAAAGCCATTGAATGGCCAGGAATGGCCGTAAGTCTTGAATTGCAAAACGCCGTTGAACAATTCTACTATCGCGAAGCACAGTTGCTTGATTATCAGAATTATGAGGCCTGGCTGGCTTTACTGACCGAAGACATCCAATACTGGATGCCAATCCGTACTAGTCATACCTCCCGGAACAAGGCGCTGGAGTACGTGCCCGCCGGCGGCAATGCCCATTTTGACGAGACTTATGAGAGCATGCGTGCGCGCATTCGGGGAAGGGTTTCGGGGCTTAACTGGACTGAAGATCCGCCGTCGCGCAGCCGGCATATTGTCAGCAACGTTATCGTCCGCGAAACCGAGGTTCCAGGAACTTTGGAAGTTGGTTCTGCGTTCCTTTGTTACAGAAACCGATTGGAGCGTATGACGGACATCTATGTCGGTGAGCGTCGAGATATTTTACGCCGTGTAAGTGACGGGCTGGGGTTCAAAATTGCCAAGCGAACGATCTTGCTCGACCAGAGCACGATTACGGCGAATAATCTCAGCCAGTTTTTCTAACTAAGGAATGCTGGCCACTTACCCTATGCCCGGCCTATTCATGAGAGCGACCTGAAAATGAAGAGGAGCTACCCAATGGCTACGCAAACTAATCGCGGTCGCCATTTCCTGATCGCGATCGGTATCTTTTACTTGGCCAATCTCCTCGGGACTTTGCATTTCAGCAGTCTGCGGCTGTTCGGCATGATGTATTCGGGTGTGGATTTGCAGGTCGGCGCTCCGGTATTCACCCTGCTGCAGGATGCCTGGGCCGTAGTCGGGCTGCAGCTGGGGGCCATCGGGCTGGTTGCGTTGTGGAGCGCACGTCAGCCCGCTCGCTTCATGGCGGTTGTCCCCGTGGTCATCGTCACGGAAGTGCTCGACGGTATCTGGGACTTGTACAGCATCGTTTGGAGTCACGAAGCGATGTGGTTCGGGCTCCTGACGTTCGCGATCCACGTGGTGTGGATCGTCTGGGGGTTGCAGGTATGGCGCGTGTCGTCTCGCCCGTCATCTGGCTTAACCGTCCCAACCTCCTGAATCTGTGGACCTGAATTGAGCTCTGTCATTTTCCATGCGCGTCGACGTTATCCGGCCGCTTGCGCCGAGCTGGCCGCCGGATTTAATGAGTAGTTAAAGTTAGCTATAGAAACTCTGAAAAAGGCTTGACATCATGAGACATCCAGTCTGCAACCACCACATGGTTACTGGCGTGCATTTTCCGAGTGCGTACTTTTTCAGACCAACTCTATAATAAGAGACAAAAAAGAATGACTTTCTCCAAAGTTTGTGAAGTATCTGATGTGCCCGTCGGTGACGCCTTGAAGGTTGAAAGTAAGGGCGAAGCCGTCGCGATTTTCAACGTCGATGGAGAGTTGTTCGCAACACAGGACCGTTGCACTCATGGTGACTGGTCCTTGTCCGAAGGCGGCTACCTAGAAGGTGACGTTGTCGAATGCTCGCTGCACATGGGTAAGTTCTGTGTTCGCACGGGCAAGATAAAAGCAGCGCCGCCCTGTGAACCGCTGAAAATATTTCCGATTCGAATAGATGGCAGCGATGTGTTCGTAGACTTTGATGCCGGGTATCTAGCGCCATGATTAAATCAATCGTCATTATTGGTGCTGGCTTGGCTGGCGCAACTGCCACTCGCTATCTTCGCGCCCAAGGATATCAGGGAAAGATCCATCTGGTCGGGGAGGAGTTGCACGTGGCTTACGATCGCCCCTCCTTATCCAAGGACACCCTGTCAGGAAAAATGGTCGAACCACCCGCGATCCTGGATCCTTACTGGTATGCATCGGCCGATATAGATCTCCATTTAGGGGTGCGCGTGACCGGTATTGATGTGGTAAACCACCAGGTACTTTTCGAATCCGGTGACATTCTGGCCTACGACCGACTGCTAATAGCCACCGGCGTACGCGCACGGCGTATGGCTATTACGGGAAGCGAGCTGGCCGGCATCCACACCTTGCGTGACCGCGCCGACAGCCAGGCGCTGAGGCAGGCGCTTGAGCCGGGCCAGTCTCTGGTCATTGTCGGCGGTGGCCTGATCGGTTGCGAAGTGGCTACCACTGCTATTAATGCCGGTGCCCACGTCACGATTCTGGAGGCCGGGGACGAACTGCTGTTGCGAGTGCTAGGCCGAACAACCGGGGCCTGGTGTCGCAACGAGTTGGAGCGTTTGGGTGTCCGGGTTGAACTGAACGCACAGGCAGCGCATTTCGAGGGAGAGGGTCACGTGCATGCCGTCGTTTGTGCCGATGGACGTCGGATAGCAGCTAACACAGTTTTGGTGAGCATCGGTGCAGAACCAGCCGACGAGCTGGCACGTGCGGCCGGTATCGCATGTGAGCGTGGCGTGGTGGTTGACGCTACGGGTGCAAGCTCATGTCTTGGAGTATTCGCCGCAGGTGACGTAGCAGCCTGGCCCCTGAGGTCCGGTGAACAGCGCTCGCTGGAGACCTACCTGAACAGCCACATGCAGGCTGAAACTGCCGCCGCGGCCATGTTAGGCAAGTCTATCCCCGCTCTTCAGGTGCCAACCTCGTGGACGGAGATTGCGGGGCATCGGATACAGATGGTTGGCGACATCGAAGGCCCCGGAGAAGTTGTCTTGCGCGGTAACGTCGAGAATGGTCAGCCGCTGGTGCAGTTCAGGGTTCTTGATGGTCGCGTTGAAGCAGCAACGGCTATCAATGCCCCGAAGGATTTTTCCGTTGCAACCCGATTGGTGGCTGATCACATTCCTGTATCGGCCACAAAGTTGCAGGACGCTAGCTCTAACTTGCGGGATTTTATGAAAGCTAAAGCTAAAGCTAAAGCTGAAGCTGAGCGATGCGAATGAACGCCGCCCTCAATAATATGGATAATTTAAAAGTGAAACTAAAAGACGAAGTTATATTAATCACGGGGGGCGCATCTGGACTGGGGCATGCCCTTGTGGAACGGTTCGTGGCCGAAGGTGCCAAGGTGGCTGTCCTCGATAAGTGTGCCGATCGACTTCAACAGTTGGAGTCTGATCACGGCGAAGATGTGGTATGCATTGTCGGTGATGTGCGTTCAATGGAAGACCAGAAACTGGCTGCCAGTCGTTGTATTGCCAAGTTCGGGAGGATTGACACTCTGATCCCCAATGCCGCTATCTGGGATTACAACACGGCACTTGTCGATCTACCTGAAGACAGTATCGACAAAGCATTTGATGAAGTATTTCAGATTAATGTTAAGGGCTATATTCTCGCCGTCAAGGCTTGCCTGCCAGCACTGGTTGCCAGCCGTGGCAGCGTGATCTGCACGATCTCGAATGCAGGTTTTTACCCCAATGGCGGTGGTCCTCTTTACACGGCGACGAAGCACGCAGTGGTGGGGCTGGTGCGCGAGCTGGCATTCGAGTTGGCACCATACGTCCGGGTCAATGGTGTGGGGGTTGGCGGTATCAATACGGATTTGAGAGGACCTTGCTCGTTGGGAATGAGTGAGCAGTCGATATCGAATATGCCGTTGGCTGAGTTGCTGCAGGACGTACTGCCAATCGGCCGCCTGCCTGATGCCGAAGAATACACAGGAGCTTATGTGTTTTTCGCCACGCGTGGCGACTCTGCGCCCGCCACCGGTGCCTTACTGAATTATGACGGAGGCATGGGCGTTCGCGGACTTTTTTCCGCAGTCGGAGGTAAGGACCTGCTTGAAAAACTGAACATTGATTGAGGAGATGAATATGGGCATTAAAAGCTTGGGTTACATGGGGTTCTCTGTAAGTGATGTACCGGCATGGCGCTCGTTCCTCACCGAAAAAGTGGGTTTGATGGAGGTTGTTGGCTCCGATGAGAATGCCTTATACCGCATGGACTCACGCAGTTGGCGGATTGCCGTGGAAAGGGGGGAGGCTGACGACCTAGCATTCGCCGGTTATGAAGTGGCCAATCCGCTGGCCTTGAAGCTGATTACGGAGCGGCTACGGGAGGCTGGTGTTCAGGTGAGGACCGGCGACACTGAACTGGCAGAAAAGCGTGGCGTGATGGAACTGGTCTCTTTTGAAGATCCATTTGGAATGCCGCTGGAAATTTACTACGGGGCTACCGAACTATTCGAGCAGCCTTTCGTTTCTGGCACTGGTGTCACTGGGTTCCTGACTGGTGACCAAGGAGCTGGGCATTATTTTTATGCTGTCCCGAATATTGAAGAAGGACTGGCTTTTTATACTGATATGCTGGGTTTCCAGATGTCCGACGTCATTGATATAGCTATGGGGCCGGATATTACAGTGCGGGGCTACTTTCTTCATTGCAACGGGCGCCACCACACAATGGCGATCGCGGAGGCTCCGTTACCCAAGAGAGTTCACCATTTTTTGCTGCAGGCCTTGACGCTGGATGATGTAGGTCATGCGTACGACCGAATCGATGGATTGGGTGACAAATCTACCGACTCCAATCTTCGGGTTCCGGCAAATAGTGATAGTACGTCCAGCAGGATCACGGCGACGATCGGACGCCATGTCAACGATCACATGATTTCCTTTTACGCTGAGACGCCGTCCGGGTTTGAGCTTGAGTTTGGCTGGGGCGCGCGCGAGGTAGATGATCGGTCTTGGGTGATGACGCGGCACAAGCGGACGGCCATGTGGGGTCATAAGTCTATGCGTAATAAGTAAATACTTGGTCCTGAGTTAATATTTACTGCGGTTTTGCACTTGCAGTCTGTCGCCGCATGTCGCACTGCACGACTCGCCCCTGGATTTAGATTTGATCAATTTTGATAAGATTTGATCTATCCAGCAAGAAAGCGGAGTAGGGCTAAATATTTGCGCCATCAGCCGATCTGGTTATATTTCGGCGCTGGAGCTTGAGCTGGAACGTACTTAATGGGATTCGGCAATGGTGCAGTACGTAAGCCGTGAATAACCTGGTTCTGACCACAACGGTGCACTATTACCAATAGCCTTAGCGGTGCAACAGCACTTTTCGATGAGGGGTTCAATACAGTGCTGAGTATGAGACTCACCCATAATTAATAAAAAACCACTTAATCAATGGAAATCCGGCCAACATGTCACCTGAACTCATCGAAACTCTCGGCGACGAGCTCTATGCTGCCCTGTGTTCGCGCACAGTGGTGGGCCCGCTGACTAGCCGCTACCCAGATATTACGATCGACAATGCATATCACATCCAGCAGCGCATGATTTCACGCCGCCTGCAGGCCGGCGAGAGCATCGTTGGCAAGAAAATCGGCGTTACCAGCGCCGCGGTGATGAACATGCTGGGCGTGAGCCAGCCCGACTTCGGCTACATGCTTGATGGCATGATCTATGGCGATGGTGCGGCCATCGACGCTGCTACGTTGATCCAGCCGAAGGCTGAAGGAGAAATCGCCTTCGTACTGAAGAAAGACCTGATGGGGCCTGGAGTCAGTGCTGCCGACGTACTAGCCGCCACCGAAGGCGTTATGGCCTGCTTCGAGATCGTCGATTCACGCATCACCGACTGGAAAATCCACATTCAGGACACCGTGGCCGACAACGCATCCTGCGGTGTGTTCGTGCTAGGTGATCGCATGGTTGATCCGCGAGGGCTTGACCTGCGCACCAGCGGCATGGTTTTGGAAAAAAATGGCGAAACGGTGGTCACCGGTGCGGGCGCCGCTACCATGAATTCTCCTGTCAATGCGGTAGTTTGGCTCGCAAATACACTGGGCAAGTTGGGCATCCCACTGAAGGCCGGCGAAGTGATCCTGTCGGGAGCACTCGGTGCAATGGTCCCAGTCAAGGCCGGCGATAACATGCGCGTTTCGATAGGCGGCATCGGTAACTGTTCGGTGCGTTTTTATTAAAGCAGAGAGTATGTGAGATGAGCAAAATTAAATGCGCACTGATCGGCCCCGGCAACATTGGTACCGACTTGCTTTATAAGTTACAGCGCAGCACGGTGTTGGAGCCGGTATGGATGGTCGGTGTAGACCCGACTTCTGAAGGCTTGCGGCGCGCTGCCGCCATGGGATTGAAAACTACCTCCGATGGCGTTGATGGTCTGTTGCCGCATATCGCAACAGATGGGATCCTGATTGCCTTCGATGCCACTTCGGCCTATGTCCACGCAGAAAACTCGCGCAAGCTCAACGAGCTAGGTGTGATGATGATCGACTTGACCCCGGCTGCAATCGGTCCTTTCTGTGTGCCGCCGGTGAATCTTCTTAAACATGTTGGTCAGGGTGAAATGAATGTCAACATGGTGACCTGTGGTGGCCAGGCCACTATCCCGATGGTCGCTGCGGTGTCACGTGTGCAGCCTGTAACTTATGGAGAAATCGTAGCCACCACTGCATCCAAATCGATAGGCCCCGGCACCCGCTCCAATATTGATGAGTTCACCCGTACTACCGGCAGTGCGATTGAAATCGTCGGTGGCGCAAAAAAAGGCAAGGCCATCATTATCATCAATCCGGCCGAACCGCCGATGATTATGCGCGACACCGTGCATTGCCTGACTGAAACCGAACCTGATCGTGAAAGAATCACTGCGTCGGTGCATGCAATGGTCAAGGAAGTCCAGAAATATGTTCCCGGTTACAAACTGGTTAACGGGCCGGTATTTGACGGTAAGCGCATCTCTCTGTTTCTGGAGGTTGAGGGCCTAGGTGATTACCTGCCCAAATATGCCGGCAATCTTGACATCATGACTGCCGCAGCTGTCCGCACTGCGGAGATGTTCGCTGAAGAAATTCGCAGCGGAAAACTTACACTCGGTCCGACGACAAATAAGCAAAAAATAACTGCTGCGTGAGGAATAAAGCATGGCACTCAAAGGCAAAAAAATTACCGTTCATGACATGACACTGCGTGACGGCATGCACCCGAAGCAGCACCAAATGACGCTGGAGCAAATGACCAGCATCGCACGGGGACTAGACGCTGCTGGCGTGCCGTTGATCGAGGTCACGCACGGCGATGGTTTGGGCGGCTCGTCAATCAACTATGGTTTTCCCGCTCATACCGACGAGGAATATCTGTCGTCGGTGATCCCTCTGATGAAGCAAGCCAAGGTGTCTGCGTTGCTACTGCCTGGTATCGGTACCGTTGACAATCTAAAGATGGCGCACGAACTGGGTGTGCATACTATTCGTGTGGCTACCCATTGCAGCGAGGCCGATGTCTCGCAGCAGCATATCCAATATGCCCGCAATATAGGCATGGATACGGTCGGCTTTCTGATGATGGCGCACATGGCATCGCCTGAGCAGCTACTGGAGCAGGCGCTATTGATGGAAAGCTATGGAGCCAACTGCATCTATTGCACTGACTCGGCCGGCTACATGTTGCCGGAAGACGTTAAAGCACGCATTGGATTGCTGCGGGAGAAACTCAATCCGGAAACCGAGCTCGGCTTTCACGGCCATCACAATTTGGCAATGGGCGTGGCTAACTCTTTGATGGCGGTTGAATACGGAGCCAACCGGATCGATGCCGCGGCTGCAGGTCTCGGTGCTGGTGCCGGCAATACGCCGATGGAAGTTTTCATCGCAGTTTGCTCCCGGTCCGGGATCGAGACTGGTGTCGATGTGTTCAAAATCCAGGATGTAGCCGAAGATTTGGTGGTACCGATGATGGATTTCCCGATCCGCATTGACCGCGACTCGCTCACACTAGGTTACGCCGGTGTATATGGCTCATTCCTGCTGTTTGCCAAGCGGGCAGAGAAACAATACGGAGTGCCAGCACGTGACATTCTGGTTGAGATGGGCCGGCGCGGCATGGTCGGAGGCCAGGAAGATATGATCGAAGATACGGCGCTGACCATGGCGCAAGCCCGCGGTCTAATTCCATCTTAGTGCGCGGAGTGATTAATTCTGAAACTTATAAAAATACAGAAGCTTGATTGGGACGCGGCAGTTCGCGAATTCATTCTGCTGGATATATTCGATAGATACTCAAGGCGACTAGGCGAATGATCCGGGCGTTTTGCGGTAATGCCTAATTCCTGATCTAGTTGGTCACGAAATATTGAATAATAAACATTGCTTCGGCAATGTGCGTCGGTACGTGTTTCTGCTGAAAGTATAGTGAAAAGTCTTGGCCACGATAAACTCGAAGATGGATACGAAGGGTGCGGTGTTCGTCTGGTCATAACCAATAACTAACTTAGAATAATAAGAGATATAAATGATGAGAATACTGATTGGCGCAATAAGCACAGCGGTATTGGTGGTCACCTCTCAAGAGGTCCTGGCTACCAGCGATGTATTTAGGTTCGTTGGGCATGGCCCCGTCTCAACAGCGATGGGCGGAGCAGCCACCGCATTCGATGTGGGAGCGGCCGGTATGATGACGAATCCGGCGACGCTGTCTTTGATGTCGCCTGGTTCGGAAATTCATCTGGGGCTGGATTTTGTACTGGCCGATATAGAGGTTAAAAGCCAGGCTACTGGAGAAAGTGGCCCCTCCAGAGATCACTCGAAAAACCGGGGCCCTTATGCCGCCCCTCAGTTGGCTTACACCTATCACAGTGGCTCCTTGGGACTCGGCTTTGGTGTCTTTGCTCAAGGAGGGGTTGGAACGGAATACGGGCGCAACAGTTTTCTGTCTCGTGCCACTGGCGGACTTGATACTGGACTCGAGAACTCAAGTCGGCTATTGACCTTGAACATTCCGTTTGCGGCGAGCTACGAAATCAACGAAAAATTGACTGTGGGGGCCAGTGTCGACGCCGTGTGGCAGGGCTTGAACCTGGAGATGTTGATGGGGGCGGATCAGGTTGGTTCGCTGATCGGGGCGGGCCGGGCGAGAGGTAGCCTTGTTCCTGTGCTTGGGGGCCTACCTGACCTTCGAGGTGCGCATTTCAGTTTTACCAAGAACGAACCGGTGGCAAGTGGTGTGGATGCGTGGGGTATCGGCGGACGATTAGGTATGATCTACAAAGTCACACAAGATACGGTCTTGGGTGCTGCGTATTCTATGGAAAGCCGGTTGGCTGACATGGAAGGTAATGCAACTTTGACGGCGGTAGACGCGATAATAGGCCAAGTTGCGCTGGCAGGTAAGATCAAGATACGTGATTTTCAAACTCCCGCGCAATTGAATCTTGGTATAAGTCATCAGCTTAATGAGCAGTGGTTGCTTGCTGCCGACGTTTCCCGAATATTCTGGAAGCACGCAATGAAGGATATTGATGTTGGCTTTGTGCAGGATAATGGTGGCAACATCGATATTCTATTGCCGCAAAATTACAAAGATCAGACGGCTCTTTCGCTTGGAGTTGCCTATCAGACTGGCAAGTGGACGCTGCGAGGTGGTGCCCGCATAGCAACTCAAGCGTTGCGCTCCGATACTATGCTCGCGGTAATTCCTGCCATTCCCAATAGGTTTGGTTCTGCAGGGTTTTCTTATCAATTTTCACCGGCAAGCAGGGTGGACTTCGCCTGGACCCATTCTTTTAAGAAGAAGATGGATAACAACAGCCAGCCCAACACATCCGAACCAATAAAGGTGGAGCATGCTCAGGATAGTTTCAGTATTGCGTACGTAAATAGATTCTGAATGTTTCGAACTATTATTAGGTTGCGAGAGTGGTATTCATTAGTTTGTTTGGGCGAAATCCAGCAAACAAACTAGAATCAAGTAATATTCATGGTAATTTAGGATCAAAAAATGGCAAACCTTGAAATAGGTAAAAGTATTTTAGCTGCAGGTGTTCTAACAAACTATCACGATGTCGGGGAGGGACAGCCTGTGATACTAATTCATGGTTCTGGGCCCGGCGTGAGCGCTTATGCGAATTGGCGACTGACCATTCCTGCTCTGAGCAAGTTTTATCGTGTTATCGCCCCTGATATGGTTGGTTTTGGCTTTACGGATCGACCTGAAAACTATAATTATTCCAAGGATAATTGGGTTAACCATGTAATCGGTGTCATGGATGCCCTGGAAATAGAAAAGGCTCACATCGTAGGTAACTCATTCGGTGGGGGGCTGGCGATTGCTACCGCGCTTCGTTATCCGGAGCGCGTTGATCGTATTGTTCTGATGGGGGCGGCCGGTACTCGCTTTGACGTGACAGAGGGCCTGAACGCGGTGTGGGGTTACACGCCGTCGATAGAAAACATGCGTAATCTCCTCGATATATTCGCTTATGATCGCTCCTTAGTCACCGACGAATTGGCGAGACTTCGATATGAGGCGAGTATTCAGCCAGGATTTCAAGAGTCATTCTCCAGCATGTTTCCTGAGCCGCGCCAACGCTGGATAGACGCGTTGGCTAGCTCGGATGAAGATATCAAGACTCTTCCCAATGAGACACTGATTGTTCATGGTCGAGAGGATCAGGTTGTTCCTCTATCCAGCAGTCTGCGTCTAGGCGAACTTATCGACCGGGCACAGTTGCATGTTTTTGGGCGTTGTGGGCACTGGACACAAATTGAGCAGACCGACCGATTCAATCGTCTTGTGGTCGAGTTTTTTAATGAGGCCAACGTAGTAACTAAACTAAATCTCCTGTAAGTCCGAGTGGTTCGCAAAGGCGGCTGCGATTTCAGCACCGCCACAGTGCGACCCCGATTGGCCTCTTAGGCTCTGTACGAAAAGTGCCTGCGCTCGGTCATTCTGCGTTGAAAAGCGGCTCGGAATGCTCATTTACGACCAGTAAACTCCGCTTCCTCGCCGCTTCCTCGCCGCTTTTCGCCTTGCCTGACCTTCGCTCGGCTGACTTTTCGGCAGCCCTCCCAGATGTCGACTTTTTCAACAGAATCGGCCGGTTGCAGCCGTCCGTGACCGGTAGCCTTCGACCCAAAGCGCTGCCACTGTTGTCGCTTGAAAGGGGGCTAAGCCGTCCCGTGCCGGCTGGCACCCAGGAGGCTGCGCTTGAGCCAGATTCCGGAAGCTGATCAGGTCGTGGCTAACCATACTCGTGGCCCACACTTCAATCTGGACCGAAACAAGAACAAATCCGAACTGATCGCCGCCATCGCGGCATCCGCTGACCTGCCGAAGACCACGGCGACCGCTGCCTTGGGCGCGTTCATGGCCGCGATCACCGGCGCCCTGCAGCAGAGCGAGAGCGTCACCCTAGTAGGCTTCGGCACCTTCGAGGTGAAGCGGCGGGCCGCACGTGAAGGCCGAAACCCCCAGACCGGGGCGACAGTGCCGATCGCCGCCGCCAAGGTGCCGGGCTTCAAGCCGGGCAAGGGCCTGAAAGGCGCCCTTAACTGATCGAAGCGGGGCGATTCTCGCGGACGACATCTACGAGCACCTGATCAGAGGTCTCCATAAATGTGTAGCGCGCTGGCAGGCACCGCTGCGTCAGGCGCCGTCAACGAGTTCGTGGCTAGCTAGCGGCGCGTCGAGCTGGCCAGCTCACCGCCAATGCCGAAGTGCCCCTTCGGCATCTCGTTGATCATCACCCGCACATTGGTGATAGGAGCACCCAGTGAGCGCGAGATTGCTTCGCTGACTTCACGGATCATCGTTTCCTTTTGCTCCCCGCTGCGGCCTTCGAGGATATGGATCTGGACAATCGGCATGTAATGATTCCTCGGTAAGAAAGCCCCGGCCAGAGGCAGGGGCGAAAGGGGCGCTCAGACGAGGCGGGTGGTTAAGCTGCTGGTCATGATGACGGTACCGGTCGGGTGGTGCTCACCGTGTTCGGCCAGGGCCAGCACCTGTTCGCTGGTCAGGGTACGGTTCATGCAGTCACCTTCTGGGTCTGACGGGCCTTGGCCATGTCGAGGGCCAGGTCTTCGATCATGTCCTCCTGACCACCGACGGTACCGCGGCGGCCGAGTTCTACGAGGATGTCGCGGGCCGGCACGCCGTACTTCTTCTCGGCGCGCTGGGCGAACAGCAGGAACGAGCTGTACACGCCGGCGTAGCCCAGGGTCAGGGCATCGCGGTCGACGCGGATCGGCTGGTCCATCAGCGGCACCACCAGGTCCTCGGC
>NZ_FOXM01000034.1 GCF_900115715.1 Geopseudomonas sagittaria | reverse complement strand
AGGTGCGGATTGCCGAGCAGGCGATCCACACGCTTGATGGCGTGCTTGGGGTAGGCCTGCCCCGGCAACGAGCGTCCCAGCGCCGTCAGGGTCAGGCGCTGACCTTGTAGCAAGGCGCTGACGCAAGCCATGAGTGCGGTCAGGCGGCGAGCGTGAATGGTCGGCAGTGCTTGAGCGAACGCGGTATGTAAAAATTGGACGGCCTGCATGGGGAACGGGTGTGGTGGCTATGTTTGGCGACAACCACCGTGCCCGCCCATGCAGGCATCTTCAAGCCCTATCCTTTTGATTCGTAAAGATTTTTTGTGGGGATTCCTCAGGGACAGATTTATTTTTCTGCTCTAAAGCTAAGACTCACAATACTTCCATGGAAGGAGGTTTTTCTATGCCCAGGATGGGACGTGTTGTCCTGCCGAATTACCCGCACCACGTGGTGCAGCGTGGCCATAACCGCCAGGTGGTGTTCGTCGCAGCCGAGGACTACCAGCGGTACTTGGTTGATCTCCGTGAACTCAAGGATGCATTCGGAGTAAAGGTCTACGCCTACTGCCTGATGACCAATCATGTGCATCTATTGTTGGCGCCGGGAGATTCTGTAGCGGTATTAGGCCAGCTGATGAAGGCGCTAGCGGCGCGCGCGACACGCTATCTCAATCGCCTGGAAGGGCGTTCTGGAACCCTGTGGGAGAGTCGCTACAAGTCCAGCGTGGTACAAACTGATGCTTACTTGCTGGCGTGCTGTCGATATATCGAGTTGAACCCGGTGCGGGCACGCATGGTGGCCGATGCAGCAGACTATCCGTGGTCGAGCTATCGGTCTCGGGTGGATGATGTGGCAGATAGTCACTGGCTAGATGCTGATCCCTGCTTTGTCGGGCTGGGAGATACGCTCACCGAGCGTCGGCGGCGCTACGAGGCGTTTGTGCGTGAGGCCGTTTGCGCTGATGAGATCAGGCTGATCCGTGAAGCCTTGCAACGTGGCCAGTTGACCGGGATGAATCGTTTTGTGGATGAAGTGGAACGAGTGATAGGTCTGCGAATAGAGCAGCGAGCTCAGGGTAGACCGAGGGCTGATTCGCGAAAATAGAACGGCGATTGCCTGCAGCGGGCGGCCGCCGAGCTGGGCAGCGCCGAGTGGCGCTGGCTGCTCAGCCGCTGATGGGCAGGCTCGGCAGCACGCCGAGCAGCAGGCTCATGCTGAAAAACGACAGCACCGTGGTGGCCACCAGCGCCGCCGCGCAGCGGTCCTCCAGACCGTACTGCTGGGCGAGCAGCGGGTAGACGGTGAACATCGGCGCGCTGGCGAACAGCAGGGCGGCGACCTGCAGGTCGGTTCCGACGCCGGGGACCAGGCTGAAGGCGAGGTAGACCGCCAGCGGGTGCAGCAGCAGCTTGCCCAGCGCCATCTGGCTGGCATCCGCCAGCATGCCGCCGGGCTTGAGCCCGTACAGCGTGCCGCCGATGACGAACAGCGCCACCGGCGCCGAGGCCTGGGCCAGCATCTCGATGGGGCGCAGCAGGATCGGCGGCAGGTGCAGCTCCAGCAGCGACAGTCCCAGGCCGACGACGATGCCGATCAGCACCGGGTTCTTCGCCAGGCGGCGGACGATCTCCACCGCCACCTGGCGTACGGAACCACCGTTCTGTCGCCCGGCCTCGGCCAGGGTCAGCGCCAGCGGCACCATCAGCAGGCTCTCCACCAGCATGCACAGCGCCATCGGCAGCGCCGCCAGCGGACCGACCACCATCACCACCACCGGATAGCCGATGAAGCCGCTGTTGGAGGCCGACATGCCGAGGCCGGTCATCGCCGCGCCGGCCAGGCTGTCCCGGCGCCACCAGCGCGACAGCGCGAAGCCCACCGCGAACGCCGCCAGCGAGGCCAGACCGTAGGCCAGCAGGTAGCCGGCATTGAGGATTTCCTCGATCGGCCGGGTGGCCAGCGAGTGGATCAGCAGGGCGGGCAGGGCGAAGTGGATGACGAAGCTGCTGATGCCGCGGATCTGCTCGCGAGCGAGCAGGCCGCTGTGCACGGAGAGGAAGCCGAGGCCGATGAGCAGGAAGATGGGCGCGGTGATGGTGAGAATGTCGAGCACGGCGGACGTTCCTGGCGGCTGGAAGGGCCGCGGCAGAGCGGCCGGGGCATTATCCGCAGGTCGTCGCGGCGATGGGAAGCCTTCGCCCGCACCTTGCGGGCGATCAGCGAACGTAAAGAGCCGCATGGCCTGGCCACTACCCATGACGGCGCACGCCTCACTCGGCACATATGGTCAGTCGTGCAAGACGATGGCTGAAAGCGTCACACCGACTTCTTCAATGCTTCCACCGTTTTGTTCAAGAGTGGTGGCTGTCTACGTTGTTAAGGTCTCTCTGTATCCGCGATCTAGAGATTCCCGATAGCTATTACCAATTCTTCGCTTACTCCCAAAGCATCGGTCACCCTGCACAAGTACTGCGACTTCCGCTCGTTGCGGACGAGCTGCCTTCGGTGTGCGCCGTACTGGCCTGCCAAAGCATGAGACTTTCGCGGCCTGTGCAGAATACGGCCGCCACCGGCCGGCTCCGGATAATCGGCGCGACTGTTCGATCAGGCAGTCGTCCTGACGCATGCGGAGACCCATATGAACAACAAGAACAAAGCCTGCTATTCCCTGCTGGCCGCTGCCATCACCCTGGCATTCAGCCTGCCGGCTGCTGCCGAGATCGTGCTCTACGACAAGAACGACACCACCTTTTCCACCGACGGCTACTTCAACACCTTCTACGTCAACAGCGACGTCGACCGTGCCGGCGAGCAGTTCGACCGCGACCAGTCGCGGGTCAAGATGGGCTTTCTGCCCAACTACATCGGCTTCAACTTCGGCAAGCAGGTCGACGACCTCAAGCTCGGCGGGCGTTCCTCGTTCTGGGTGACCATCAACGACAGCGAGACCAACGGCACCGCCACCGCCATCGACGTCCGTCAGTTCTACGGCACCGCGTCCAACGACGCCTGGGGTGAAGTGCTGTTCGGCAAGGACTTCGGCCTGTTCGCCCGCTCCAACATCCTGCTCGACGAGATGCTCACCGGCTACGGCCAGGTCAGCGACACCCTGGGCCTGGTCGACGGCGGCGGCGTGTCGTTCGGCAACATCGGCACCGGCTACCCGTACCCGTTCCCGACCTCGCAGATCACCTACCGCTCGCCGCTGATGGGCGGCCTGCGCATCGCCGCCGGCATCATGGATCCGGTGGACACCACCGACGACGCCAGCTCCGCCCTGGACAAGGCCTACCAGGAAGCCCCGCGCTTCGAGACCGAGATCACCTACCAGTTCGAGGTCGGCGGCGCGCAGATCTACTCGTGGGTCAACGGCATGCAGCAGAGCTCCGACAACACCGACGACAGCGTCGAGGACGTCGACTCCACCGGCGTCGGCTACGGCGTGCAGGCCAAGATGGGCAACCTGTCGCTGACCGCGTCCGGCTTCCAGGCCGAGGGCATCAATCCGTTCTTCACCAACAACGCCGGCGAGGCGCAGCTGCGCGAAGTCGACAGCGAGGGCTACCTGCTGCAGGGCTCCTACCGCTTCGGCAAGAACCGCGTCGCCCTGTCCTACGGCAAGACCGAAGACGACGGCAACGGTCTGGGTAGCGCAGCCGACTACGAGACCCGCGGCATCGCCTTCTTCCACGACGTCAACGCCAACCTCAAGCTGGTCGCCGAGCTGAACCAGTTCGAGATCGAGGGTCAGGACAGCGACGCCCTCGACGAGGAAACCCGCACCTTCGCCGTCGGTGCCGCGCTGAGCTTCTAAGGCCGTCACTCCCGCCCCGGGGCCGGGTGGAAAGACGACCGTGGGTCGCTTCCATCCGGCGCGTCGCGGTGGAGAGGCGCCGAGCGGCTCTCCATCCTCCGGGCGGTGCCCCATCGATAGCGGGGCGGCCGGCTGCACGGCGACCGTGGGTCGCCTGCACCCGCCGTCTTGCGCGCCAAGACTGTGGCACGGATTTTCCGTATGCCGTGCTGTACCCCCAAAGAGGGGGCCGGGCAGTACCCAAGTAGCATTACCCGCCCGCCGCCGCCTTTCTAGAATGATCCCGTCTGTGTGTTCTGCCGGTCCGGAGGCGACGTGGAAGAAGATCTGAACGACGTCGTCCGCATGGCCCTTTCCGAGTCGGGCGACCCGGAAAGCGTGGCCCAGGACCTGGCCCGCCAGCTGATGCACCCGCATCTGGGCTGCGTGCTGTTCTTCTGCAGCGCCGAATACGACCTGCCTGCGCTGGCCAACGCCCTGGAGCAGTACTTCGGCGGCGTACGTCTGGTCGGCTGCACCACCGCCGGCGAGATCACCCCGCAGGGCTACGGCCGCGGCTGCGTCAGCGCCATCGGCTTCGACCACCGCAGCTTCTCCATCGCCGCCGCGCGCATCGACGCGCTGGACAGTTTCAGCCTGCTCGACGCCCAGCAGGTGGTCGCCCAGCTGGCCGAGGAGTGCCGCGGCAGCAGCCGCGAACCGATCAGCGGCCACAGCTTCGCGCTGACCCTGCTCGACGGCCTGTCCAGCCGCGAGGAGCTGGTGCTCTCGGCGCTCAACGCCGCCTTCGGGCGCATCCCCCACTTCGGTGGCTCGGCCGGCGACGACAACCACCTGACCCGTACTCACGTCTACCACGACGGCCGCTTCCACACCGGCGCCGCGGTGGTGGTGCTGGTGCACACCGCGCTGGATTTCGAGGTGTTCACCACCCACCACATGCAGCCGCTGGACGAGAAGCTGGTGGTCACCGCCGCCGACCCGGCCAGCCGCACGGTGTTCGAGCTCAACGCCGAGCCGGCGGCGCTGGAGTATGCGCGCCTGCTCGGTCTCGACCCGCAGCAGCTCGACCTCAAGACCTTCGCCCTGCACCCGCTGGCGGTGCGCCTCGGCGAGCAGCACTACGTGCGCTCGATCCAGCGGGTCAACGAGGACCTCAGCCTGACCTTCTACTGCGCGGTGGAGAACGGCATCGTCCTCACCGCCATGCAGCCCGGGCCGCTGCTGCCCAACCTGCAGGCGCTGTTCGACGGCCTCGAACAGCGCCTCGGCCCGCTGCTGCTGACCATCGGCTGCGACTGCTTCCTGCGCCGCATGGAGGTGGAAGCGCGCGGCCTGGTGGCCGACACCGCCGGCCTGCTGGTGCGCCAGCGCGTGATCGGCTTCAACACCTACGGGGAGCAGTTCAATGGCATGCACATCAACCAGACCTTCACCGGCGTCGCCATCGGCCGACCCGGACGGGGCCTGTGCCGCTGAGCTGCGCGAGCGGCTCGCCGAGCTGCAGGCGCGCAACCTCAAGCTGGAACGGATCAACGCCGCGCTGATCGAGCGCGTGGAGTCCGCCGGTCCGCAGGGCGCCGACGCCTACGCCGCCTTCCAGCACTCGGTGGTGCTCGCCGAGCAGGTGCGCGAGCGCACCGACGCGCTGAACCGGGCGATGACCGAGCTGCAGACCAGCAATGCGCTGCTCAGCGAGGCGCGCGGCCGCGCCGAGACCGCCCACCAGCACCTGATCGACGCCATCGAGAGCATCTCCGACGCCTTCGTGCTGTTCGACGCCGGGCAGCGCATCCTGCTGTTCAACCGCCGCTTCCAGGCGCTGTGGGGCGACCTGCAGGGCCGCATCCGCCGCGGCATGCGCCTCACCGAGGTCAAGCGCCTGGCGATCAGCTCCGGGCTGGTGGTCGAGGAGCATGGCGGCGCCGAGCAGGAGCGCACCCTCTACCGCCTGCACGACGGCCGCTGGGTGCAGGTCAGCGAGCGGCCGACCCGCGAGGGCGGCCTGGTGATCCTCTACACCGACATCACCGAGGTGAAGGTCCACGAGACCGCGCGCCGCGAGCAGGCGGTGGCGCAGAAGTCGCGCCTGCTGCAGCGCACCATGGACAACCTGTCCCAGGGCGTCGCGGTGATCAACGCCGAGGGCGAGCTGGAGCTGTGGAACGGCCGCTTCCTCGAGCTCAGCGGCCTGGCGCCGATCGAGGCGCACCGGTCGTTCGCCGAGGTGATGGCCGACAGCGAACTCGAACTGCTCACCCCGGACAGCTTTGATGCCGGCGGCCGCCCGCTGCGCGAGCGCGAGCAGCGCCTGAGCGACGGCCGCGTGCTCGAGGTGCGCACCCATCCGATGCCGGCCGGCGGCTACGTCAACACCTACACCGACATCACCGAGCGCTACCGCTACGCGGAAACCCTGCGCGAGAGCGAGCGCTGGGTGCGCCTGATCACCGACCAGGTGCCGGCGCTGATCGCCTACATCAGCGGCGACCTCACCTACGAATTCACCAACCGCGTCTACGACGAGTGGTACAGCTGGCCGCGCGGCGCCATGCTCGGCCAGGCCATCCACGCGGTGCACAGCGAGGAGCACTGCCGCCTGCTCGAGCCCTACATCGGGCGCGCCTTCGCCGGCGAGAGCGTCACCTTCGAGGTGGCCGAGCGCAACCAGTCCGGTCAGGAGCGCTACATGCTGCGTTCCTACGTGCCCAACCGCCAGCCGGGCGGCGAGGTGCTCGGCATCTTCGTGCTGATCCGCGACATCACCGAGCGCCGGCGCACCGCCGAAGCCCTGCACCAGGCCTACCAGAACCTCGAACGCCGGGTGCGTGAGCGCACCGCCGAACTGACCGCGGTGAACAGCCAGCTGCGCGAGGAGATCGACGAGCGCGCCCGCGCCGAGGCGCGCCTGCGCGAGGCCAAGCGCGAGGCCGAGCAGGCCAACCTGTCGAAGACCAAGTTCCTCGCCGCGGTCAGCCACGACCTGCTGCAGCCGCTCAACGCCGCGCGGCTGTTCACCAGCGCGCTGCTCGAACAGCCGGTGCCGGCGCCCAGCGCCGGGCTGATCCGCAACGTCAGCAACTCGCTGGAGGACGTGGAAAGCCTGCTCGGCACCCTGGTCGACGTCTCCAAGCTCGACGCCGGGGTGATCAAGCCCGACGTCGGCGCGTTCGCCATCGCCGACCTGCTCGACAACCTCGCCGCCGAATACCACCAGATCGCCGCCAGCGAAGGGCTGACCCTGGAGTTCGTGCCCAGCTCGGCGCTGGTCAAGAGCGACACCCAGCTGCTGGCGCGGGTGCTGCGCAACTTCCTCAGCAACGCCATCCGCTACACCGCCAGCGGCCGTGTGCTGCTCGGCTGCCGGCGCCGTCCCGGTGGGCTGTCCATCGAGGTGTGGGACACCGGCGCTGGCATCGCTCCGGACAAGCTCGGCGAGATCTTCCAGGAGTTCAAGCGCGGCACCCCGGTGCGCGCCACCCAGGACCGCGGCCTCGGTCTCGGCCTGGCCATCGTCGACAAGATCGTGCGCATGCTCGGCCACCGCATCCGCGTGTATTCGCGCGAGGGCATCGGCTCCTGCTTCGCCGTCGAGGTGCCCTACGCGCGCAGCGTGCCGCGCCCGCGCGAGCAGAGCGAACTGCCGCCGCCGCCCGGCGAACACCTGCAGGGCGCGCGGGTCTGGGTGGTCGACAACGACGCGGCGATCTGCGCCGGCATGCGCACCCTGCTCGAAGGCTGGGGCTGTGATGTGGTCACCGCGCTGTCCGGCGAGGATCTGGCCCGCCAGGTCGACACCGTGCAGGGCGAGGCCGACATCCTGGTCGTCGACTACCACCTCGACAACGGCCACACCGGCGCCGAGCTGGTCGTCGAGCTCAACGCCCGGCGCAGCGCGCCGTTGCCGGTGCTGATGATCACCGCCAACTACAGCAACGACCTCAAGCTGCAGATGCGCGAACTCGGCCAGGTGCTGATGCACAAGCCGGTACGGCCGATGAAGCTGAAGACGGCGATGAGCCATCTGCTCGAGCGGGGGAGGGGGTAGATCAGTAGTACGACTTGATCACGTTGATGCCCTTGCCCAGCACTTCTCGCCAGGCAGCAAGGTCTTCAAGGTCAACCTCCGGATCGTGCTGCCCGGCGGCCAGAAGCAGCGAGCCCACCCATAGATCGTTGGGTGGGCTTTGGTGCTGTGCTGGAAGAGTCTATTTGTTGGTGCGCTTCAACTGTGCGGGAGTGGCGCCGAGTTTGGTGCGAAGTACTCGGGTTAAATGCGCTTGGTCTGAAAACCCGCAAAGATAAGCGATCTCTTTGATGGCCAGCGAACCCTCGCACAGCATGCGTTTGGCCCTCTCGACGCGCTGATTGGTCACGAATGCGTGTGGTGAGCAGGCAAAGGATTCGCTGAACTTTCTGGAGAATGTCCAGGCGCCAAGTCCCACGGTATCAGCCATTTCATCTAGGCGTATGGAGTTGTGCAGGTTGGCATCAATAAACTCAAGCAAGCGCTGTTTCTGCAGTTGAGATAGGCGGCCAGGGGATTCTCTCTCCTTGAAAGTAACGCTGGCATAATTACGCAGAAGATGAATGGCCAGTTGCATGCCCAAGGCTTCAACATACAAGGATCCACCAATTCCACGACTGCACACCTCGCTTGTGATTGCGCCGGAAATGGATGTCAAGATTAAGTCTTGCCTGCGAAGTAGATCATGAAGGCGAACCTCCTCGATCGGTCGCTCCATGACATCCATGGCTACGCGTGACATCAGCGCATTGGAAAGATAGATGTGCGAGACGTCGATCTCTTCGGTCCAGTGCCAGTGTGAGTCCTGCGACATTGTCAGCAGGGAAATGTCTCCCGGTGCGCAGGCCGTACGCTTCCAGCCTTCATCTATGCATCTGTCCATCGGCGTACGGCCCATGTAATAACAAACGATCATAAAATGATCGAGCGGCGGGATCAGGACATCCTGGCCCTTGTAGCGATACGAGCGTTGCTCGATGTCTTTCCATCCGAGTTCTTCGCTGGTGCTGAGAACCTCTCCTGGTACCCACTGGATAAGTTCCTTCGGAGGGATGGCTTTGGGCATGCTTTCGTTCTCTTTTGAGGGCCATCCTCATTGCTCTCACTGCGATCCAGGTCAGGGTGCAATAAGTTCTGGAGAGCTGGGCTGGCTTCAGTTTTTATTAGTATGTATATCTGCATGAAATATTATCATGCAGCTGTTTTGTAGGGAAGTTGTATTGGTTCTTGAGGATTCCAAATGTTGATAAAGGACAAGGTTCTGATGGGTGTTTGGAATAACCAGTGGCTGGTCTGTAAAGTCCGGTTTTTCTCACCATGCTTACATGGGTGGGAAGGCGTGAATGTTTGCGCGTAAGACGCTTTCTATATCACCGTTGCTTCTATTTGAGGCTCGGGAGTGAACTCACGCGAATAAAAAAACGGTCGCCCGTGGGGCGACCGTAAAGGGCTGCGCGATCAGGGGACGCAGCGGAGAAACTCATATCAGTCGACCGCCTTGAGCATGTCCTCGATGACCTTCTTGGCGTCGCCGAACACCATCATCGACTTGTCCATGTAGAACAGCTCGTTGTCCAGGCCGGCGTAGCCGCTGGCCATCGAGCGCTTGTTGACGATCACGGTGCGCGCCTTGTACGCCTCGAGGATCGGCATGCCGGCGATCGGCGAGTGCGGGTCGGTCTTCGCCGCCGGGTTGACCACGTCGTTGGCGCCGAGCACCAGCACCACGTCGGTCTGGCCGAACTCGGCGTTGATGTCGTCCATCTCGAACACCTGCTCGTAGGGCACCTCGGC
>NZ_FOXM01000033.1 GCF_900115715.1 Geopseudomonas sagittaria | reverse complement strand
TTGGCAGCCGCGAGGTGCTCCAGCAGTTCTTTGCCAGGTTTGGATAAGGGAGCGACCTCGGTAAGCCAAATCGCCGTTTCAACCGCTTCGACCTGGCAAAAGAACGGGCGCACGCCATGAAAGTCGTGATGCCGCCAATGCTGGAGCAAGCGCGCCGTTTCGGGGGTGACCTGCCATTGGCTGGCTGGCAACGCACGCCATGTGTCTACATGACCACGAACCTTGTTAATGATCGAGGTGGGGTCGTATTGCTGCTTGCCGGTGGAAAGCCCCTTTCCTTCGTCAAAGAGAAAGCCTTCCTGCTTAGGGGCCGATTTCTGCTTCTTGGGCTTGGGAATGGGGGTAATGAACTGGGCCTTGCGCCGTTCTTCAACGACCTTCTGAGTCGGTTGGCCGGTTTCGTCTAGCTCCCAGTGGCGGGCGGGCCGCTGGTATGGGGAATTCAGGATCGGGTGATCGAAAAACGGGTTCGACATAAATAGAAACCTGCGCTCCTTGGTCTTGTCGTTCGGTTGAGCGACGTGCTTGTTACACGATGCATTCCAACCGTCTTCGGCACGTGCTTGGGATTCAACCTTCCGCTTCCCATAGAGCCGAAAAGACGAAGGATAGCGGTTTGTGATGCCGAATCGACAGCAGATTGACGATGGGACGGCTCAGGAAGCCGCGACCTATGGCGGAAAAGCATTCGATTTTTTGACCCACCTGCGCGTGGGCTGCGACTGCAGCAGGGAGACTTCTGGGGAGAGGAAACGGGCAACACGCTGACTGGGGCTAGTCATTGCTGGGTGGTGGCTCCTAATGATGGCACCACGGATTTCCTAGGTGTGCAGTCCCAGGAAGTCATGGTGCATTCTTGAGCTCTCATCAGGAGGATGCGCTATGGCAACAGGTCTTCATGGTTCAGCCCGCACAACGCCGCGAGTTCGAGCCGAGCTCCAAGCGTCGCAAGAGTCGACGCGCGCCCTTGCCGCCCTCTACGGACTGAACGTCAAGACCGTAGCCAAGTGGCGTTCGCGCTCGACGACAACTGACAAACCTATGGGCCCTACCAAGCCATGTAGCGTCCGGCTCTCGGATGCTGAAGGGCGATGGTGGTCGAGCTCAGGCGCCGCACTCTGCTTCCCTTGGACGACCTGCAGGGGCATCTGCGTGAAACCCTCCCCCAACTGACTCGCAGTGCATTGCATCGCTGTCTGGTACGCCATGGCATCAGCAGATTGCCCAGCAGCGAGCCTGGCGGAGCCAAGCATGGAAAGTTTGCTCCAACCGAAATCGGCCACCTGCACATCGACAGCTGTGAGCTCCGTCTGGAGCAGGGAAAACAGCACATGTTCCTAGCGATCGATCGCGTCACCAAGTTCACCCACGTGGCGTTCTTCGGTGCTGCGACAAAGCAGAACGGCGCGGCGTTGCTCGAAGAGGTGGTGACGGCATACCCGTACACCATCCACACCGTCCTCACGAACAACGGCGTGGCGTTCACCGAGCAGCCACGGTATCGAAACGGCCTGACCAATCGGTTTGGTGGGCACATTTTCGACCGTGTCTGCCAAGAGCATGGCATCAAGCACAAGCTCACCAAGCCGTATCACCCGTGGACCAACGGACAGGCCGAGCGCATGAACCGCACCGTGAAGGAGGCCACCATCAAGTCGTTCCACTACCCGGACTTCGATGCCCTGAAAGCCCATGTGCGGGCCTTCGTCACGGCATACAACTTTGCCAAGCACCTGAAGGCTCTACGGTGACGTACTCCGCTCAAAACGATCTGTGATGCCTGGACTCGAACGCCGGACCGTTTCAAGCTTGACCCCCACCACCTCACCCCGGGACTGCATACCTAGATCAAGCAAAATTACACCGTAAAGATCGATTGCGCCGCCCAGCTTTTATCGATGCATACAAAAAATCAGAAAAACTCATCCTTCTAGTAAAATTTTCTATATCGCAATAGGCGCCTTAATAGCTGGATGAGGATCATAATTGCAAATCTCGAAATCATCAAACTTATAATCAAAAATCGACCCAGGCTTATTCTTTATGATGAGCTTTGGCAGATCGCGCGGCTCACGAGACAATTGCAGCTTAGCCTGATCTATGTGATTCAGATAAAGATGTACATCTCCACCAGTCCATACGAAATCACCCACTTCCAAGTCACACTGTTGTGCAATCATATGAGTCAGCAGAGCATAGCTAGCAATATTGAATGGAGTGCCCAACAAATAATCCTGGCTGCGCGCCATAAGCATGCAAGATAATTTATTGTTAGCTACATAAAACTGGAATAGAGTGTGGCACGCAGCAAGAGCCATACGACCTTGCTTGACGTTTTCCTGCGGACTCATTGACTCATCCGGAAGATACTCAACATTCCAAGCACTAACAATATGCCGCCTAGAATTCGGGTTTTTCTTGATCGAATCTATCACCCAACTAATCTGGTCGATCGCCCCACCATCTTTCGTCGGCCAACTTCTCCACTGCTTGCCATAAAGTGGCCCCAAATCTCCGCTCTCAGTCGCCCACTCGTCCCATATGGTTACTCCATTCTCATTGAGATATCGAACATTCGTATCCCCGTTAAGAAACCACAGCAACTCATGAATTATTGATTTAACATGCAACTTTTTAGTTGTCAGCAGAGGAAACCCTTTGCTCAAGTCAAAACGCATTTGTCTCCCGAAAACGCTGAGAGTCCCCGTACCGGTTCGATCACCTTTTGGCTCACCACCATGCAAAATTTCTTGCATCAAATCTAAATACTGTCTCATTTCAACACCTTTATGCTTTGCACAAGTTTCTTACGCAGATCACTGACCTCATCCTTGAGCATCCTTTGGTTACTGGCCAGCAATTCAACACTACGCCTTGCCTCGTCCCGCTCTCGCTTGAGTTGGATCGCTCGAGTGAACCATGCAGCGACTTGATGACGACTCATCCCCAACTGTTGCTCTAATTTTTTCACTTTGAGCTCCAAGATAGATATCTCAGAGATTGTCTCACCCTTATCCAACACAGCTGATTTACGTGCAGCGATAATTTCCGCCAGAACCGAGTATGGCCAACCGAAATTGGCTGCATCCTGCCTACCTCTAAGTTCAGCAGGGCAATCCATAATAGCTCGATTTCTAAGTGTATTTCGGTGAACTCCCGACAACCTCGCCAAATTAGACTTTGTTGCCGGCTGCTTATGCTCTTTAGCTATAATGCTTAGCGCAAAATTGATCCTTTCAGTGTATTCAATATAATCTTTTTCATTCTTTTCGTCAAACGTGAGATTCTCCCCCATTTACATTCCACCACAGTCACTCAACATTCAAACCTTCATCTTCCCCTAGCAGATAAAGAACCTTACGCGCCTCATCTGCGGCAGCTTCGAACTGAGTTCGGCCGTATGAAAACCTTGCATCTTCGGCCATCCTCTTATTTTCTTCGTACATTTTCCTCCAGGCCGCCCCATGGGCATCCTTTGATATAATTGCATTGGCACACTGACTAGGATTACAACGCAAACTACCGATGCACGGAGGGCGAACCTTAACTTCAGAGTCACCCACTCGCCCAGTGCAATAGCCAAGACCAACATTTACAAAACTTGAACTGGCGACCGCAGCCAACTCATTAATAATCTGCTCTTTAGTCATTCCCGCGTCAGTCATGCCTTTGAAAAATGATTTCCTGCGCTCATCAAACTCTGCAGCTGCACCGCCGCACACTACACTGTCCGGATCGAATATTTTTTTTGCAAGCTCGCGCCTAGCCTCATGCATCCGCAAACCAGCAGACTCACTCTGAAGAACCTTTCCTGCATTCCCATAACCCAAAGTTACATCGCTAGGCAAAGTAGAAACACGCGAATGAAGGTGTTTCAAATGAAAGCTTACATAAGGGAGCCCCAACTTAGCCTTGATCATTTGCCGAGCAAGCGAGTGCTTAAACTGATGACTACTGAAGTGCAAACCCTTGAACCTACCATACTTATCTACTGACTCAATATACTTTCTCATTGCGCTAGAAAAACCGCCGGAAGAATACCCGACACCTTCATTCTTCACAGACCTCCCCCTGATCGACGTTCCACCAGCGGTTGAAAGTGAAGAAAACAATTTCCCATTATTTTTCAAGCGCGCGAGAAGTTCCAAGACCCGAACCGAATCGCGCATAACAGGAATTGCAACCCAACTATCGCTCTCATTACTTGAGTCCGGACGCCCCTTGAAATTACGACTAACGACACACGGCATGCCATCAATCTCTTTAAGACACCCGACCTCCACCTCGGCCAGCTCTGAAAATCTTGCCCCCATATACATAGCCAAGACACTTTGCGCAGCCATGTTGACCTCGGCAAGATACGCGGCAAGCGTGCCAACCCTGACCTCAAGACGATCTAACTGATACTGGACTTGAGCTGGGGTTTCATTTGAAATAGGACATTTTTTATTTGCCCTACGCAGCTGTTCGTAAAGCCAAAATACCTGTGGGAAACATTTAATCCCTTGAACACCTTCAGGAGCAGTGTACTTACATGAACATGCATCCTCGATTTTAGCCCCCATACGCAAAAGAAAATCTTTAACCCGAGCAGATGACTCATCACTGAGGAATGAAAAAAACTCATCAGACATCCACTCTGGGCCCTTCAAGCTCTTATTTAAAGCCTCCTCTGGACTCAGCGAATTAGCGGAATTAATGATCAGCCTTCGGATCTGCTGAGGCCCAAAGCAAAAAGTTTTCTCCAATACCTTAGCAGAACCAGGGTTAAATATTATCTTGAGCCCCTGCTTTACGCGAGTATCAGATGAATAACTATAACAACGCGCAGCCTTGTCAATATCAAGCCAAGTAAATTGATCTAGGCTTTCAGCCAATTCAGCCGAAGGAAACGTCCTAACAACATTTGCCAGAAAATCCATGGATCGGCTGACCAAAGAGCAGAAGGAATTCGGCTTTGACTCTCTGGCGGAAAAGTACTTAGGCGCCAAACGATATAAGCAAAAAACATGCTGTAACTCTTTGCGAAGAGCAACCGAGAATGGCCACCTACACCAATTAACAACTAGAGCAGCATTATCTATCGAGCGCGGCCGGTGCTTTAAGTCTTTCGTAAAGTCCCAAACAGGGGAGTATACGCTTGAGACCTTAGAAACCTTAACATCATCAATGTTCGCAGCCGGGGTAGATAGCAGTTCAACAAATCTTATTTTGTCAGACTCTGAAAAACTCATGAGCACATACCCCTGATGGCCACTGGATCGACCAGAACATCAATAAACTCTGATCTCCGCTCAGCCTCCGCAAGCACGTGATCCGGCCAGTCACTGGTTTTAGCATCAAGCAAACCATTCAACACATGAATATTTTGCATGATAGCTGACCTGTGCGTAGTGGCAGATAGACCTTGATCCATTGCGACCATGTACTGACGGCGCAAGGCAAACAATTGCGGCAAGTTTTCCTGAACAATAAGAACATTGGGACATTTCAAGCACATATTAAAATATGTGCAAGGACTTCCCAAGTTTATCCCTCCAGCTTTACGAATGCTTTCAGGCGGACTAAAAACGTTTTTACAGAAGGCCAGCCCAGTGGAAAAAATAACGTCATTTTCTGTGTATGACTCAACGGCCAAGGGCTTTGGTGCGCACTCGTATTCGCGCCGGTTATCCCTAATAATTTCTAATGTATTCTTTACTTCCTTGCGCGCCAACGGATTAAAATCATGACTATCAATATATCGCAGCGTGGTCAAGATACTGCGATGTCCCAGAATTGATTTCACGATATAGATATCCACACCACGTTTCAGCATTCTTGAAACAAGGGATGGACGAAAGCGAGACATGGTGACACTTAAATACTCACCTTGAGCATCAAATAACTGATGTCGCCTGACAAAATCTTTTGTCCACGACGTATGCAAACCAGTCCACTTCAGAAAATCTCGAGCCTGCCCAGCGCATGAACTAGCTCTAGATTGATATACAAACAATCTATCGCGGCTCTCAGGTGGGAGTTCATGGCGAAAGCTGGCAGTCAACGCCACTACGTCAGCCCATATGCGCTTAATGTTTTTTGCCTGCTGATCATCAAGAGTCAACACCCCGCTTTCAAACAACTCTAGATGCAGCTCGCCTTCGCCACTACCGCGTTCCTTCCAATATCTCAAATATGGACGATTTGTAAGCGGATGGCCGTCCTGATAATCATCAATCTTCAGAGCCAACGCTACAGAAGGATTAAGCCCAGTCTCAGCCAAAAGCTTATATATATATGGCATTATTAATTCATGCCCAATCCATGCAGTCACCCCCAAGCGACGATAAAGATTATGTATCCCACCGTGCCTCGTTGTCGCAACAATCAAAAAATATTTATGCTTTTTTTGGGCGTCAGGGTGCAGATGTGTAATAGCCTGGCAGTTAAGCTCATTCTCAAAATACCAACACATATTATCTTCATCATCCCACCACCCATTCTCACGTTTCATCCCAAGAGTCTGATGAGCACTGAGGTCAGGGGCATGCCCTCTACCAGTTCTGACATACGGACTTAATATTTTTCGCGCAAAGCGAATATCATCGTTCAGCGCTTTAACGATTGCGGCCATATCTTTTTCTGAATATGGCCTCCGAGCATCCGTTTCTCGGCTACCTGCTGGCAGTACGTAATCAATGAAGCTTTTCAATTTTATCCATTGATTTTCTATTGCCGTTTGGAAGGTCTGGCGCACAGCAGATAAAACACCCGCAGAGTGATATGATGACATCCCCAAATCATCAAAATAATGCTTAAAGCGAAGCAATGTATATTCATCAAATTCGCAATCAACGTAGTAAGGATCTAGAGCCTTACCCTCAGAAAAATACGCCTTGATAAATTCTAAAAAATACTTCTTTGCATTAGTGAAGTTATTGGCGGCACTATTACTCTTGGCAAGTGAGGCGCGCATATCAAAAATCCACGCAACTTGAACCAAAGGGGAATCCAGCGTTGGCTCAGGCATCTCATTTTTATGAATAATCCTCATGACTTTCTCTTGCGCCCCCTTCTCTCACAGTGAAACTTGTTTGCCAAGAATGTCCGGTCGTATATATCTTGCGCCTCTTGAAATCGTTCTCTAACCTCTTTATTCCCGTCCAACCTTATGAATAATGAAGGAGGAATTCTTGAATATGCCTCTGTGCTTTTAACGCTAGCGTGACCAAATTGGACTTGAATCAGCACGAGCTTTTCGAGATAGTCATGCCCATCAGCCCCTTGCAAAATAGTTAGCGCAGTGCCATGACGCAATTTGTGAGGGCTGACAGTACCAGGCAAGAATCCAGCGCGCTTTGCCGCGGCCTCAACAGTTTTTTGTATTGACTTGGCAGAGATGCGCGATCTATTTGTATTCAGAAATGCCGGCTTTGGTCCGCTAAAGTGCGCAAATCGATAGGCGGCACTGCTGTGATATCTCTTTATTCGATCATAAATCGCCCTCGTCACCAGAACATATCTTTCTTTTATATTCCTCCCGCCGCGCCCTTTGCTTCCTCTGATCAAAAGTGGCAAATATGCCAACTCTGTCGGCCATTGATCCAATGCATCTATATCTTCCTTAAGAACTCGTCCGATCTCTGAAACACGTAGTCCAGCATCATAGATGAAGTGCAGAGCACAGCGCTGGGATTCATGATATACAGCGCCGAGCAATATAATCATCTGCTCTTTTGTTACGAATCTCGGAACATTCCTTGAGCTTGCTTTTTTAATGATCAAGCCATTTTCATAGCCGCTTGAGCTTCGTACCGCCTCTGCCTCACTAGTCGTCAGCCATTCGAAAAAACCTTTATACGTCAAATCACGATTCTTAAGCGTTGTCTCCTCCTTACCAGCTTGCCGCAATCTAGACAAATATTGACTTATAACTCCGCGAGGTATAATTGACAAAACATGATCCATCGGCAGCTTGCCATATAAAGAATCACTGGCCAGCCACTCGCACAGATATCGCAAATTATTCCCGTACAAAACTATTGTCTTTGGCGAGTAGCCTTGCCCGCTTAAAGCCAGCGTATTTAAATAATGGCTTACCAACTCGACAACCATCTCCTGATCGTCCAAAAGCAAACATCTAATGCCATACTTTTTGCATGGAGGAACAATTACCAGTTTCATCTGCACCTGACGATACGTAGCCAATTATTGTTTGCACACATATATGCGCGCAAGAACACTACGCCTCGATTCACCCAGGAGGCACCCAATAAAATTAATTTTGCAACTTACCACCAGAAAGATTAATAACCAACCAACGGATTACAAGTTATTATGATCATCTCTGGCGATCTCGAATCCTAGATTTTTTTACACACCCCGCAGCATAGCTGTCAAGCTATTGCGAAATGCGAACGCATGAACTTTGCAGGTAGCTACAAAACATTAATCATGCATTTTGCACGTAGCTGCAAAGTCACTCATATAGCTTGTACATGGCTATAAAAAATCACGCTTAGATTTTGCTCGCAGCTATAAACCATGTCCTATCGTTCTTCTCTGATACAGCCTCTAATAATAAAAGTTTGGTCATGAAGCCTCCCGATTGATTTCGTTACACCTTCACCGACGCAAAGTGAACCGCCACCGCTTTCCTACACAGAGCCTCCACCCAGCGAGGATGGAGTCATGCAGGCAGCTACCAAGTATTTCCCGGCAGCCAGAGAACGGTTCTTATGGTGCTTGAGTGTCAGAGCGATCACGAATCGGAGTGGGCAGCAAACCTCTCAATCACTGCCAAGATCGGCTGCACGACCGAAACACTGCGCCGCTGGATGCGGCAGTCTGAGCGAGATAGTGGCCAGCACAGCGCTCAGGCCAGCAGCGAACGCGACCGGGGGGGATCCAGGCTCTAGAACGTGAGGTGCGTGAACAGCACCAAGCCAACAAGATCTTGCGCAAGGCGTCCGCATATCAAACTCAGGCGGACCTCGTCCATCCTCTGACGATCCTGACGCGCTACTACCTGAAAATGGAGGAGACGCTCACTCCCGATGAGTTGTTCTCCAGCATCCGCGCAGAGCTCAACCTAAGAGAGCCCCAACCCGAGCAATGAGCCCTTGGCGTCGAAACCGCTGGTTTTGAACCTGATGTTCATGCGTCTATCGATAGACTGCCGAAGAACGTTTCCAGGCCATCGCTGCCCATCCAAGCTGGCTCAGGGACTTTGGCTCCGGGTTCACGAGCTGTGCACAAGTCCATATGCACAATACGAAAAGTTCCCCCCAAACACCCGGAGGACAACACACTGTGCACTATTTTGGGGGGCTAAAGATCCTCGGCGTGCCGTTCAACATCGCCAGCTACGCACTGCTGACCCTGATGGTCGCCCAGGTCTGCGATCTGGCGCCGGGCGAGTTCATCTGGACCGGCGGCGACTGCCACCTGTACAGCAACCATCTCGAGCAGACCGACCTGCAGCTGTCGCGCGAGCCCCTGCCGCTGCCGACCATGCAGCTCAACCCCAAGGTGAAGGACCTGTTCGCCTTCCGCTTCGAGGACTTCGAGCTGCTCGGCTACCAGGCCCACCCGCACATCAAGGCCGACGTCGCGGTCTGACCCCGCCCCTGCCCGGCACCCACCGCCTCACGGCTCGGGCGCCGCGCGACTGGCCGCCCAGTGGCGGCCCACCTGCCAGGCGCTGGCCAGCGCGAGCAGCAGCAGGCTGGGCACGATCAGCAGCAGCGGGATCCACAGCGGAATCGACAGCAGGATGGAAACGTCGCCGTAGCGGAAGTTGTCCCAGGCCTGCAGGCTGGTGCGCCAGGCCAGCAGCAGCGCCGCCAGCAGGCACAGCCCGTGGGCGCAGGCGTCCAGCAGGCAGCGCCCCCGCGCGGACAGCCGCAGGGTGAAGGACTCGACGCGGATGTGCTTGCCGTGCAGTTCGCACAGCGGCAGAAAGGCGGCGACCGCCACCGCCATGCCGATCTCCATCAGCTCGATGTCGCCCTGCACGGGCGTGGCGAACAGCTTGCGGCCGAGCAGCGACGCCAGCGACAGGCCCATCAACAGCAGCAGGATCAGTCCCCCGGCCAGGGCCAGGCCCTCGCAGGCCCACTGCAGCAGGCGCCCCGTGAAGCGGCACGGCTGGTCGCTGCGCTCCGCGAAGGGTGACGACTCGTTCATCGACGCTTACCGGGTTCCTGCCGCGCGCGGCCCCCTGCCCGCCAGCCGGGCCAGGCCAGTCGCGTGCATCGCTCCAGTATGGACCCGCGCCGCCACCGCCGCCCATGAAGCACACCGCCCGCCGCACCGGCAAGCGGTGCGGCGGGCGGTGTCGTTAGCGCGCCAGCGCACTCAGAAGGTCAGCAGCCACAGGCAGATGCCGGGGAACAGCGCCAGCAGGACGATGCGCAGCAGGTCCGAGATCAGGAACGGCACCACGCCGCGGGCGGTTTCCATGAACGGCACGTCGGCGGCGGCGCGCTGGACGATGAACAGGTTCATCCCCAGCGGCGGGGTGATCAGGCCGATCTCCACCACCATCAGCGCCAGGATGCCGAACCAGATCGACTTCGAGGACTCGTCCAGGCCGAAGAAGTCCAGGCCCATGATCATCGGGTAGAAGATCGGGATGGTCAGCAGGATCATCGCCAGCGAGTCCATCACGCAGCCGAGGATCAGGTAGGTGACGAGGATGGCGAGCAGCACCAGCATCGGCGCCATGCCGCTGTTCTTCACCCATTCGGCCAGCTCGGTGGGCATCTGGGTCAGCGCCAGGCCGGAGTTGAGCAGATCGGCGCCGAGCAGCACGAGGAAGATCATCGCGGTGGTTTCCG
>NZ_FOXM01000036.1 GCF_900115715.1 Geopseudomonas sagittaria | reverse complement strand
ATCTTGAGGCAAGTTTCCCGCTTAGATGCTTTCAGCGGTTATCTTTTCCGAACATAGCTACCCGGCAATGCCACTGGCGTGACAACCGGAACACCAGAGGTTCGTCCACTCCGGTCCTCTCGTACTAGGAGCAGCCCCTCTCAAATCTCAAACGTCCACGGCAGATAGGGACCGAACTGTCTCACGACGTTCTAAACCCAGCTCGCGTACCACTTTAAATGGCGAACAGCCATACCCTTGGGACCGGCTTCAGCCCCAGGATGTGATGAGCCGACATCGAGGTGCCAAACACCGCCGTCGATATGAACTCTTGGGCGGTATCAGCCTGTTATCCCCGGAGTACCTTTTATCCGTTGAGCGATGGCCCTTCCATACAGAACCACCGGATCACTAAGACCTACTTTCGTACCTGCTCGACGTGTCTGTCTCGCAGTCAAGCGCGCTTTTGCCTTTATACTCTACGCGTGATTTCCGACCACGCTGAGCGCACCTTCGTACTCCTCCGTTACTCTTTAGGAGGAGACCGCCCCAGTCAAACTACCCACCATACACTGTCCTCGATCCGGATAACGGACCAGAGTTAGAACCTCAAGGTTGCCAGGGTGGTATTTCAAGGTTGGCTCCACGCAGACTGGCGTCCACGCTTCAAAGCCTCCCACCTATCCTACACAAGCAAGCTCAAAGTCCAGTGCAAAGCTATAGTAAAGGTTCACGGGGTCTTTCCGTCTAGCCGCGGATACACTGCATCTTCACAGCGATTTCAATTTCACTGAGTCTCGGGTGGAGACAGCGCCGCCATCGTTACGCCATTCGTGCAGGTCGGAACTTACCCGACAAGGAATTTCGCTACCTTAGGACCGTTATAGTTACGGCCGCCGTTTACCGGGGCTTCGATCAAGAGCTTCGCTTTCGCTAACCCCATCAATTAACCTTCCGGCACCGGGCAGGCGTCACACCCTATACGTCCACTTTCGTGTTTGCAGAGTGCTGTGTTTTTAATAAACAGTCGCAGCGGCCTGGTATCTTCGACCGGCATGGGCTTACGTAGTAAATACTTCACCCTCACCGGCGCACCTTCTCCCGAAGTTACGGTGCCATTTTGCCTAGTTCCTTCACCCGAGTTCTCTCAAGCGCCTTGGTATTCTCTACCCAACCACCTGTGTCGGTTTGGGGTACGGTTCCTGGTTACCTGAAGCTTAGAAGCTTTTCCTGGAAGCATGGCATCAACCACTTCGTCATCTAAAAGACAACTCGTCATCAGTTCTCAGCCTTAGGATCCCGGATTTACCTAAGATCCCAGCCTACAACCTTAAACTTGGACAACCAACGCCAAGCTGGCCTAGCCTTCTCCGTCCCTCCATCGCAGTAACCAGAAGTACAGGAATATTAACCTGTTTCCCATCGACTACGCTCTTCAGCCTCGCCTTAGGGACCGACTAACCCTGCGTCGATTAACGTTGCGCAGGAACCCTTGGTCTTTCGGCGTGGGAGTTTTTCACTCCCATTGTCGTTACTCATGTCAGCATTCGCACTTCTGATACCTCCAGCCAGCTTCTCAACTGACCTTCACAGGCTTACAGAACGCTCCTCTACCGCACATCCAAAGGATGCACCCGTAGCTTCGGTGTATGGTTTGAGCCCCGTTACATCTTCCGCGCAGGCCGACTCGACTAGTGAGCTATTACGCTTTCTTTAAAGGGTGGCTGCTTCTAAGCCAACCTCCTAGCTGTCTAAGCCTTCCCACATCGTTTACCACTTAACCATAACTTTGGGACCTTAGCTGACGGTCTGGGTTGTTTCCCTTTTCACGACGGACGTTAGCACCCGCCGTGTGTCTCCCACGCTCGCACTTCCAGGTATTCGGAGTTTGCATCGGTTTGGTAAGTCGGGATGACCCCCTAGCCGAAACAGTGCTCTACCCCCTGGAGTGATACGTGAGGCGCTACCTAAATAGCTTTCGAGGAGAACCAGCTATCTCCGAGCTTGATTAGCCTTTCACTCCTATCCACAAGTCATCCCCTGCCTTTTCAACGGAAGTGGGTTCGGTCCTCCAGTCAGTGTTACCTAACCTTCAACCTGCTCATGGATAGATCGCCCGGTTTCGGGTCTATACCCAGCGACTAAACGCCCTATTAAGACTCGCTTTCGCTACGCCTCCCCTAAACGGTTAAGCTCGCCACTGAATATAAGTCGCTGACCCATTATACAAAAGGTACGCAGTCACCCAACAAAGTGGGCTCCCACTGCTTGTACGCATACGGTTTCAGGTTCTATTTCACTCCCCTCTCCGGGGTTCTTTTCGCCTTTCCCTCACGGTACTGGTTCACTATCGGTCAGTCAGTAGTATTTAGCCTTGGAGGATGGTCCCCCCATATTCAGACAAAGTTTCTCGTGCTCCGTCCTACTCGATTTCACTTCAAGGATTCTTTCGTGTACGGGGCTATCACCCACTATGGCGGCACTTTCCAGAGCCTTCCACTAAAATCCAAGAAGCTTAAGGGCTAATCCCCGTTCGCTCGCCACTACTAAGGGAATCTCGGTTGATTTCTATTCCTCAGGGTACTTAGATGTTTCAGTTCCCCTGGTTCGCCTCTTGCACCTATGTATTCAGTACAAGATACCCAGCTTGTGCTGGGTGGGTTCCCCCATTCAGAGATCTCCGGATCAAAGTCTGTTTGCCGACTCCCCGAAGCTTTTCGCAGGCTACCACGTCTTTCATCGCCTCTGACTGCCAAGGCATCCACCGTATGCGCTTATTCACTTGACCATATAACCCCAAGCAATCTGGTTATATTCGTGTAAATACGACATTCGCCGAAAACTTGCGCTTGAACTCGCAAATTTACCTTGACTTGATTAGCCGCCAGTGAAAACGACTAACCAGTCTACTTCTATCACATACCCAAATTTTTAAAGAACAGTCTGATACAAAGACCAGAAATCAATGTTTCACCCTCCACATCTGCCTTGCGGCACCGGGCGGTAAACACTCATTTCTGAGCTTTCGGCGATTTTCGTCTTGGGAGTGGTGGAGCCAAGGAGGATCGAACTCCTGACCTCCTGCGTGCAAAGCAGGCGCTCTCCCAGCTGAGCTATGGCCCCATCAATTTTGACCGGCCTGCGCACCACGACAATTGGTGGGTCTGGGCAGATTCGAACTGCCGACCTCACCCTTATCAGGGGTGCGCTCTAACCAACTGAGCTACAGACCCAATCGCCTTTCATCAGTGAATCAAGCAATTCGTGTGGGAACTTATGAGGAAGCTGAAGTCTTCGATTAAGGAGGTGATCCAGCCGCAGGTTCCCCTACGGCTACCTTGTTACGACTTCACCCCAGTCATGAATCACTCCGTGGTAACCGTCCCCCCGAAGGTTAGACTAGCTACTTCTGGAGCAACCCACTCCCATGGTGTGACGGGCGGTGTGTACAAGGCCCGGGAACGTATTCACCGTGACATTCTGATTCACGATTACTAGCGATTCCGACTTCACGCAGTCGAGTTGCAGACTGCGATCCGGACTACGATCGGTTTTGTGAGATTAGCTCCACCTCGCGGTTTGGCAACCCTCTGTACCGACCATTGTAGCACGTGTGTAGCCCTGGCCGTAAGGGCCATGATGACTTGACGTCATCCCCACCTTCCTCCGGTTTGTCACCGGCAGTCTCCTTAGAGTGCCCACCATTACGTGCTGGTAACTAAGGACAAGGGTTGCGCTCGTTACGGGACTTAACCCAACATCTCACGACACGAGCTGACGACAGCCATGCAGCACCTGTGTCTGAGTTCCCGAAGGCACCAATCCATCTCTGGAAAGTTCTCAGCATGTCAAGGCCAGGTAAGGTTCTTCGCGTTGCTTCGAATTAAACCACATGCTCCACCGCTTGTGCGGGCCCCCGTCAATTCATTTGAGTTTTAACCTTGCGGCCGTACTCCC
>NZ_FOXM01000038.1 GCF_900115715.1 Geopseudomonas sagittaria | reverse complement strand
CCGTCCAGCTTGATGCCCAAGAGTCCGATGGCATCGACGCCAAAGCCGACCGGGCCCGGGGTGTAGCCGGACTTGAAGTTGAGGATGAAGCCCTGCGCCCACTCTTCCTGCTTGGACTGGGCCGCTTTGGGTACGTCTCGGAAGTCGCGGCTGAAGTAATAGTTACGCGCCGTTAGTGTAGCGGTGCTTCCTCCAACGAATCCACCTTCTGCCGCATGCCCAACGGAGGGAATTGTAAAGGCCATGGTGATGGCCAGTGAAATAGGGCTAACTTTCGGGAGTTTTTTCATTCAGCTTTACTCTTGTTGTTATGGAAAACTTTCCCATCTATAAGCTGGCTAGCAGTTCAAATACACTGCCATGTTAGGCATTAAAGCGCGCAGCACTCAAAGCACAGGGGTTGGGAGGAATGCCTAGTGGGGCTCGAATTTAGGCTGCTCTTTTAGATAACGGTCACGGTTGCTGTAACATCTGGAATCAGTCATGCTCTGCAGCTTGCCGGAGTTGGTGTGCCCGCCACCATGTGCTTGTAACAGTAGTGCTGGCTAACGAAGTTACTAGGTATAGTAAAGATGAAACCGTTTTTGCTGGGCGCGGTGAGAATCGAAAATCACCAAAAGCTGATGACGCAGTTGTAGTCCTAGTCACAATTCCGGTCGGAGCCTTCAAGGGATTTTTCAATTTCTGGTCGCGCCGGCTACCATGAAAAATGGTCACCTGCCGTAGGCAGCGGAAGAAGAACCTACCCTCATGAAGTAGACGGCTAAAATAGTCGAGTCCGAAGTTCATGCTGCGCCCGTTATTTTTGTTTTAAACAGGTTATAGATTAATGCAGGCGGCTATCCAGAAAATAGCCACCTCCTGCAAATCTGCATCCGCTTCCTGCAATCGATAACGAGCCTGAATTTGCTCGGCGGCTACACAGCGCCTCTACCTCTATAGGGCACCTCTAAAAACTGGCCTCCTCACGGTAAAATCGGCGCGCCCTTGATCCTCCGGAGCCCTGCCCATGCTCAGTCTGTTTGCCGACCAAGAACGTGAAGCCAAGCTGGACAGCCTGGGCGATCCACTGGCCCTGCTGGACAAGCATGTGGACTTTACCGTCCTGGCAGCCGAGATCGACCGCTGGGCGCCCAGGCCCAGTCGGGCCAAGGGCGGTCGGCCTCACTATCCAACGGAGTTGATGACCCGCCTGCTGGTGCTCCAGCAGCTGTTCAACCTGTCCGATGAGCAAATGGAGTTCCAACTGCTCGACTGCATGAGCTTCCAGCGTTTTGCCGGGTTGAAAAACTCCGGCCGAGTTCCGGATCGCAACACGATCTGGGTCTTTCGCGAGCGCCTGGTACAGGCCAACGTCGAGCACCAGATCTTTGCCGAGGTGCAGCGCCAGTTGCAGCAACACTTATCCCGAGTCCGCGAAGGGCAGATCATCGATGCCAGCACCGTTCGCGTGCCCATCCAGCACAACACGTCCGATGAGCAGGCCGTGGTGAAGGAGCAGGCGGTACCACCCGGATGGCCACTCGCCAAACGCCGGCAAAAGGATGTCGAGACGCGCTGGGCGAAGGAGCACGGCAAGTCGTATTTCGGCTACAAGCTGTCTGTGAGCGTGGATCGCCGGCACAAGCTGATCCGCTGCGTGAAGGTGAGCGATGCCAGTGAGGCCGACCCCCGGCATCTGGTAG
Source organism: Geopseudomonas sagittaria (assembly GCF_900115715.1). Lineage (GTDB taxonomy): Bacteria > Pseudomonadota > Gammaproteobacteria > Pseudomonadales > Pseudomonadaceae > Geopseudomonas > Geopseudomonas sagittaria. The sequence continues at coordinate 528 of NZ_FOXM01000038.1, read as the reverse complement.
ATGTCCTCGACCGGGGAAACAGCAGCCGGGACTTCTGGGCGGATCGCGGCTGTCACGACAAGCCCAGGGAGCACTGGCTCCGGATGATTGGCTGGCGATCACATATCCAGCGCAAGGGCTGGGCTGGTAAGCCTATCGGGGAGTGGGGCAAGGCACGGAACAAGCGTGCCAGTCCCCGAGCCCGCGTCGAGAATGTCTTTGCTAGCCATCGCGCAGATAGGCGGCAAAATAATCCGGAGCATTGGCCTGGCACGCGCCGAGTTTGGTCTGATGGTCAAATCGGTTGTTTACAAGGCCGCTGGTCGCATATCGCGACAGGACATGCACGAAGCTCTTCGAGCGCCTAGCTCGCACTGATGTAAGGAGCTGCACTTTCCGCAGCTTGGCCCAGTCCTGGTGTACGTTTTTAGAGGTACCCCATTAGAGGCACCCCTAAATGTGTAGCGCGCTGGCAGGCACCGCTGCGTCAGGCGCCGTCAACGAGTTCGTGGCTAGCTAGCGGCGCGTCGAGCTGGCCAGCTCACCGCC
>NZ_FOXM01000042.1 GCF_900115715.1 Geopseudomonas sagittaria | reverse complement strand
CTGAGGAATCCCCACAAATCTACCCCAGCACCTGTGCCTGCTGATGCACTTCGTCACGCAGTCGGTACTCGATAGCGGCGAGCACATGCCGGGGTAGCGCCCCGGCGTGCCGCCTCAGGTATTCGAGGCCGACTCGCCACAGTGACAGGACATGCTTTGTCTTGACGCTGTTAGACTGATAGCGGCGCGCCTCTCCGGATTGCCGGGCATACAGGCCGGCCAGGTAGAGGGCATAACAGGCCAGCGCCGCGATCAGCAGCAGAATCTCGATGCGGCGCGGGCAGCGCGTGCGGTGCAGGTCCAAGGCGAAGCCGAAACGCAGGCTCTTCACGTCGCGGAAGCCCTCCTCGATCTGCATGCGCTTGCGATAGAGGCCTACTACCGCGCGGGCAGTGTAATTCGGTAGGTTGCTCGCCAGCAGCCAGGGCTCTCGCTCCCGGCTGGCGTTCTGCCTGCTGTGCTTGCTGCGCGCAATACGCCCGGTCACCCGGCGATGCTTGCGTCCCTTCGGTGCCTGGCGGACGCAGTACAGGCGGATACGATGCGGTGCACTGCGGGTCATCTCTACCCAGCCGAGTGCTTTTGGTGTCGGGCCGGCATGTTTGTACAGCTGCTTGATCGTTTCCCAGTCGCCCGTCGCCGTGCGATACAGATCGCGGTTACGCACTCGCCCGACATAGTGCCAGCCGCGAGCCTCCACAGCTTGAAACCAGGGCCGACGGAAACCCGCATCGGTGACCAGCACCGGCACGCAGCCAGTTGGCAGCAGACTTTCCAGCGCATCGAGCAGTACGCGCTGTTGCTGAGGGCAGCTATCGCGGTCATGCACCCGCTCGTAGACCGGAAACGCCCTGCCGGCCAGAGGGATCGCTGCGCGCAGCAGGAACAGGTTGGCCTCGGCATTGATCGGTGACCAATCCACCAGAATCAATGGTTGCTTCAGGGTGCCCAGCAAGGCGCGCAGCATGGCCCAGTAGAACAGCAGCTGTTCGGACTGAAGGTGCGGATTGCCGAGCAGGCGATCCACACGCTTGATGGCGTGCTTGGGGTAGGCCTGCCCCGGCAACGAGCGTCCCAGCGCCGTCAGGGTCAGGCGCTGACCTTGTAGCAAGGCGCTGACGCAAGCCATGAGTGCGGTCAGGCGGCGAGCGTGAATGGTCGGCAGTGCTTGAGCGAACGCGGTATGTAAAAATTGGACGGCCTGCATGGGGAACGGGTGTGGTGGCTATGTTTGGCGACAACCACCGTGCCCGCCCAT
>NZ_FOXM01000043.1 GCF_900115715.1 Geopseudomonas sagittaria | reverse complement strand
CGCGAAGGCGGGGTGCACTCGCTGGAGTTCTACACCGAACTGAAGAACATCTGCGTGAAGCTGTGAGGCAAGCATGAACCAGCCCGTACAGAGCCCGGAAATCGGCCGCGAGATCATCGCCGCCGGCTACCGTACCAACCTGCATGACCAGGGCGAAGGCTTTCCGGTCCTGCTGATCCACGGCTCCGGCCCCGGCGTCAGCGCCTGGGCCAACTGGCGCGGGATCATCCCGCAGCTGGCGCAGCACCGTCGGGTGATCGCCCCGGACATGCTCGGCTTCGGCTACAGCGAGCGTCCGGCCGATGCGCAGTACAGCCAGCAGCGCTGGGTCGAGCATGCCATCGGCGTGCTCGACGCCCTCGGCATCGCCCAGGCCGACATCGTCGGCAACTCGTTCGGCGGCGGCCTGGCGCTGGCCCTGGCCATCCGCCACCCCGAGCGGGTGCGCCGGCTGGTGCTGATGGGCAGCGTCGGCGTGTCCTTCCCGATCACCCAGGGACTGGAGACCGCCTGGGGCTACACCCCGTCGCTGGCCAACATGCGCCGACTGCTCGACCTGTTCGCCTACGACCGCAATCTGGTCAACGACGAACTGGCCGAGCTGCGCTACCAGGCCAGCATCCGCCCGGGCTTCCAGGAGTCGTTCGCCGCCATGTTCCCGCCGCCGCGCCAGCACGGCGTCGACGACCTGGCCAGCGACGAGGCCGGCATCCGCGCCCTGCCCCACGAGGCGCTGGTCATCCACGGTCGCGAGGACCAGATCATCCCGCTGGAAGCCTCGCTGACCCTCGCCCAGTGGCTGCCGCGCAGCCAGCTGCACGTCTTCGGCCAGTGCGGCCACTGGACCCAGATCGAACACGCCGGTCGTTTCGCCCGTCTGGTCGAGGACTTCCTCGCCGAGGCCGATGCCGCCACCCAACAGGAAAAATGCGCATGAACCAAGAACTGATCCAACAGCTCGGCGACGAGCTCTACCAGTCCATGCTGAGCCGCGAGACCGTGGCACCGCTGACCAGCCGCTACGACCTGACCATCGACGACGCCTACCAGATCTCCCTGCGCATGCTCGAGCGCCGTCTGGCCGCCGGCGAGCGCATCAT